>NZ_BCTN01000009.1 GCF_001571305.1 Erwinia persicina NBRC 102418
AAGAAGCGCTGAAGGCGATCGCCAAAAAGGCGATGTCGCGTAAAACCGGCGCCCGGGGCCTGCGCTCAATCGTGGAAGGCGCGCTGCTGAACACCATGTACGATCTGCCGTCGGTCGATGACGTGGAAAAAGTGGTGATTGACGAGTCGGTTATCAGCGGCGACAGTGAGCCATTACTGATTTATGGCAAGCCTGAAGCACAGCAGGCATCTGGCGAATAAATAACCAAACCATTCCAGTCAGTTATCCGAAAAGGGGGAAAATGTTCCCCCTTTAACTTTTCTCGTAACCCCGACATTGAATCTATTCCGTTCATCCCCATATACTCAGATACCTGTGGGTCAAACTGCACTTTTTCTGGATGATGCGGTTCCCCTTACCCTGGCGGAAATTAAACTAAGAGAGAGCTCTATGAATCCTGAGCGTTCTGAACGCATTGAAATCCCTGTGTTGCCGTTGCGTGACGTAGTGGTTTATCCGCACATGGTCATTCCGTTGTTTGTCGGTCGTGAAAAATCAATTCGCTGCCTTGAAGCCGCCATGGATCATGACAAAAAAATCATGCTGGTCGCTCAGAAAGAAGCTTCAACGGATGAACCTGGCATCAACGATCTCTTCTCAGTCGGGACGGTTGCCTCTATTTTGCAAATGCTGAAACTCCCTGATGGCACTGTCAAAGTGCTGGTGGAAGGTTTGCAGCGTGCCCATATCACGACGTTATCCGATAACGGCGACCATTTTACTGCCCAGGCCGAATACCTGGAGTCGCCTGAAATTGAAGAGCGCGAGCAGGAAGTACTGGTACGCACGGCGATCAATCAGTTTGAAGGCTACATCAAACTGAACAAGAAGATCCCGCCGGAGGTACTGACTTCGCTGAACAGCATTGACGATGCGGCACGTCTGGCTGATACCGTCGCTGCACATATGCCGTTGAAACTGGCTGATAAACAATCTGTGCTGGAAATGTCGGACATCAATGAACGTCTGGAATATCTGATGGCGATGATGGAGTCGGAGATTGACCTGCTGCAGGTTGAGAAACGCATCCGTAACCGCGTCAAAAAGCAGATGGAAAAAAGCCAGCGCGAGTACTATCTGAATGAGCAGATGAAGGCGATTCAGAAAGAACTCGGTGAGATGGATGATGCGCCGGACGAAAATGAAGCGCTGAAACGCAAAATCGATGCGGCAAAAATGCCGAAAGAGGCGCGTGACAAAACAGAAGCCGAACTGCAAAAGCTGAAAATGATGTCACCGATGTCCGCAGAGGCGACGGTGGTTCGTGGCTATATTGACTGGATGGTTCAGGTACCGTGGAATGCCCGCAGCAAGGTGAAAAAAGATCTGCTGAAAGCGCAGGAAACGCTGGATACCGATCACTTTGGCCTTGAGCGCGTCAAAGACCGTATCCTGGAGTATTTGGCAGTACAGAGCCGCGTCAGCAAAATTAAGGGCCCGATCCTCTGTCTGGTGGGGCCTCCTGGCGTGGGTAAAACCTCTCTGGGCCAGTCCATCGCCAAAGCCACCGGTCGTAAATACGTACGTATGGCGCTGGGTGGGGTACGTGATGAAGCGGAAATTCGTGGTCACCGACGTACCTACATC
This sequence comes from Erwinia persicina NBRC 102418, assembly GCF_001571305.1. GTDB lineage: Bacteria > Pseudomonadota > Gammaproteobacteria > Enterobacterales > Enterobacteriaceae > Erwinia > Erwinia persicina. The sequence continues at coordinate 1,609 of NZ_BCTN01000009.1, forward strand.
GGTTCAATGCCGGGCAAATTGATCCAGAAAATGGCAAAAGTCGGCGTGAAAAACCCGCTTTTCCTGTTGGATGAAATTGATAAGATGTCGTCGGATATGCGCGGCGATCCGGCCTCGGCGCTGCTGGAAGTGCTTGATCCCGAGCAGAACATTGCCTTTAACGATCACTACCTGGAAGTGGATTACGATCTCTCCGATGTGATGTTTGTGGCGACCTCCAACTCGATGAACATTCCGGCACCGCTGCTGGATCGTATGGAAGTAATCCGTCTGTCCGGCTACACCGAAGACGAAAAGCTTAACATTGCCAAACAGCACCTCTTGTCGAAGCAGATTGAGCGTAATGCGCTGAAGAAAAGTGAACTGACCGTGGACGACAGCGCCATCGTCGGGATCATCCGTTACTACACCCGTGAAGCGGGCGTGCGTAGCCTTGAGCGTGAACTGTCCAAACTGTGTCGTAAGGCGGTGAAAACGCTGCTGATGGATAAATCGATCAAACACATCGAGATCAACGGCGATAACCTCAAAGACTATCTCGGCGTGCAGCGTTTCGACTACGGCCGTGCTGACAGTGAGAACCGCGTGGGTCAGGTCACCGGGCTGGCGTGGACGGAAGTCGGGGGTGACCTGCTGACGATTGAAACAGCCTGCGTTCCGGGTAAAGGTAAGCTGACTTACACCGGTTCTCTGGGTGAAGTCATGCAGGAATCTATCCAGGCCGCACTGACCGTGGTACGTGCACGTGCTGAAAAACTGGGTATCAATGCAGACTTCTACGAGAAGCGCGATATCCACGTTCACGTACCTGAAGGTGCGACGCCGAAAGATGGTCCAAGCGCCGGTATTGCAATGTGTACTGCGCTGGTTTCCTGCCTGACCGGTAATCCGGTGCGTGCCGATGTGGCCATGACAGGTGAAATTACGCTGCGTGGCCAGGTTCTGCCGATTGGCGGTCTGAAAGAAAAACTGCTGGCCGCTCACCGTGGTGGTATTAAGACGGTACTGATCCCCGATGAGAACAAGCGCGATCTGGAAGAGATCCCGGACAACGTGATTGCTGATCTGGAGATCCATCCGGTGAAACGCATCGAGGAAGTATTAGCCCTCGCCCTGCAGAATGCCCCATCCGGGATGCAGGTCGTGACGGCGAAATAGTGATTTAAGGCAAACTCACTGTAAAACTAGGGCTGGCAAGTGAATTGGTGCTTGCCAGCCTTTTTTTGTGCCGCTAAGTTAGGGGGCTGTTAAGTCAGTGATGGCAGAGGCTGTCGGGCAGTAAGGCTCAACGGGTCCGGTTGAATGGCAATAACAAATGATGCACGCACGTGTCCGGCAGAAAGTCCGTTCACGATGTATAAAATAAAAGAGGGGATGATTGAGTGAATAAGTCACAGTTGATCGACAAAATTGCTGCAAACGCCGATATTTCCAAAGCTGCAGCGGGACGTGTATTAGATGCATTTATCGGTTCAGTCACTGAATCACTGCAGGCTGGCGATGAAGTGGCGCTGGTCGGCTTCGGTACCTTCTCTGTGCGTGAGCGCGCCGAGCGTACCGGGCGTAATCCGCAGACCGGCAAAGAAATTACCATTGCTGCGGGTAAAGTGCCGGGCTTCCGTGCCGGTAAAGCGCTGAAAGACTCTGTAAATTAAATGTATTAAGCCGTCGCAGAAGCAGATTTCTTCGGCGTATTGAGGATCGCCAACGCGTTCTCATGTAACATACGGGGCACATCAGCATCTTGATGTGCCTTTTTTATGTTTGATTGACAAACGCGTGCTGCGGTTGTCTAAAATGGCTGAGTGCGTCCTCGGGAACGCGGGACGGCAGCGCAAGGTTATACATTCACACTACAGCGGAGTGTTGTCACACCATGATGGACAATTTACGCGCGGCGTCGAACCATGTCGTGCTCAAGATTTTACTGGGCTTGATCATCCTTTCCTTTGTCCTTACCGGTGTAGGCGGGTATCTGACAGGTGGCAACGGTGATTACGCCGCGAAAGTAAACGGCCAGGAAATCAGCCGTGCGCAGCTTGAGCGTGCTTTCAGCAGCGAACGTGCGCGTCAGCAGCAGATGCTGGGCGAGCAGTTCTCGGCTCTGGCGGGTAACGAAGGTTACATGCAACAGATCCGTCAGCAGGCCCTGTCACAGCTGATTGACGAAGTGTTACTTGACCAGTATGCCAAAGATATTGGCCTGGCTATCAGTGACGATCAGATTAAACAGGCGATTTTCACCCAGCCGGCCTTCCAGACGGAGGGTAAATTTGATAACGCCAAGTACATGAGCATTATCAGCAACATGGGCTTCTCTGCCGATCAGTACGCCGAGGCTCTGCGCAAGCAGTTGACCACTCAGCAGCTGATTCAGTCTGTGACCGGTACGGATTTCGTGCTGGGTAACGAAACCGATTCTCTGGCCGCGCTGGTTTCTCAGCAGCGTCTGGTGCGTGATGTGACCATCAATGTTAATGCCCTGGTGGCAAAGCAGACCGTCACGCCGGAAGAGGTTAACAGCTACTATGAGCAGAATAAAAACAGCTTTATGTCACCTGAACAGTTTCGTGTGAGCTACATTAAGCTGGATGCTGCCGCGATGCAGCAACCGGTGAGCGAGAGTGACATTCAGGCCTGGTACGATCAGCATCAGCAGGATTACACCCAGCCGCAGCGTAATCGTTACAGCATCATTCAGACGAAAACTGAAGCGGAAGCGCAATCAGTTCTGGACGCGCTGAAACAGGGCGGCGACTTTGCAGCCCTGGCGAAAGAAAAATCTGCCGACCCGATCTCTGCCCGCAATGGCGGTGATATGGGATGGCTGGAGCCTGACACGACGCCAGACGAACTGAAAGACGCGGGGCTGAAAGACAAAGGCCAGCTTTCTGGCGTGATTAAATCCTCTGTTGGCTTTATTGTCGCCCGTCTTGATGATACTCAGGCAGAAAAAGTAAAAACGCTGGCTGAAGTACATGATGACATCGCTGCTAAAGTGAAGCAGGAAAAAGCGGTAGATGCTTACTATAAACTGCAGCAGAAAGTTAGCGATGCTGCCAGCAATGACAATGAGTCGCTGGCCAGTGCAGAGCAGGCTGCTGGGGTGAAAGCAGTAGAAACGGGCTGGTTTAATCATGACAACCTGCCTGCCGAGCTGAACTTTAAAGCCGTACAGGACGCGATCTTTAACGGTGGTCTGGTCGGGGAAAACGGTTCTCCGGGCAGTAACTCAGACGTGATCACCGTCGATGGCGACCGTGCTTTCGTGCTGCGTATCAGCGAACATAAGCCAGAAGCAGTTAAACCGCTAAATGAAGTGACTGCGCAGATCACAGATACGCTGAAACAGCAGAAAGCACAGCAGGAAGCGAAAGCCCAGGCTGACAAACTACTGGCTGCGCTGAAAGCGGGCAAAGGCGATGAGGCACTGAAGGCGGCGGGTCTGAGCTTCGGACCTCAGCAGACACTGTCCCGTACCGGACAGGACGCTCTGTCTCAGGCGGCCTTTACGCTGCCGTTGCCTTCTGAAGGTAAGCCTTCCTTTGGCATCAGCGAAGATGCACAGGGTAACGTCGTGGTCATGGCACTGGATAAAGTTCAAAAAGGGACCATGCCGGAAGCACAGAAGCAGGCGCTGGTCCAGGGCATAACTCAGAACAATGCCCAGCTGGCTTTTGCTGCCATGTTAAGCAATCTGCGCAAAGACGCTAAAATCAAATACGGTGCGGCTGCACAGGCACAGTAAGCCTCGCAAAGTCACTGCAACTGATTGCAACATTCAAAGGCCGCTTATGCGGCCTTTTCCAATTCTATAATCCGCCGTTTGCCGGGTTGCCGCCATCACGTTAGGGTGGCCGTGCTGTCTAACACATGGAGGAAAACAGCATGTTTAATCGCACTTTGCAGGCCCTGACATTTGTATTATCAGCCGGTCTGTTTTTGCCGGGAATCGCTGGTGCTGAACCGGTAGCGGAGAAGCCCGCGACTGTACAGGCGGTACCGGAAACAGACGCTATCAGCCCGTCAACGTCACAGGTCAGTATTAACAGTGCCAGCGCCGAGGAGCTGGCGGCGGCACTGAATGGGGTAGGAATTAAAAAAGCGGAGTCTATCGTCAGCTACCGTGAAAAATACGGCCCTTTTACTCAGCTTGAGCAGTTAAAAGAGGTGCCGGGGATGGGCAATAAGCTGGTTGAGCGCAATCTGTCATCGCTGAAATTGTGATCTATCTCCAGTCACGGCTATCTGCGCAGCACATTGTGCGGACAGACTGCTAATCTCTTAGAGGTCATACCAGTTGGTATGGCCTTTTCTATTTATGAGGATCCTTTATGCAGACCACCATCAAAGTTCGCGGCTATCATCTGGATGTTTATCAGCATGTGAATAATGCCCGCTATCTTGAGTTTCTTGAGGAGGCCCGGTGGGCCTGGCTGGAACAGAGTCGGGCATTTCACTGGATGAATGAGCGCGGTCTGGCCTTTGTGGTGGTGAATATTAATATTAATTATCGCCGCCCGGCGGTGATGGGGGATGTGCTGAATATCGACAGCCAGCTGATGACGCTTGGCGGAAAAAGCGGGGTGATTGACCAGCGGGTGTCACTGCAGTCCGATGGCAGTGCGATTTCCGATGCGCTGTTGACCTTTGTCTGCATCGATCTGAAATCGAAAAAAGCCCTGCCGCTGGAAGGTGAGCTGAAGGCCCACCTTGAAACCCTGAACGCCGGGGCAGGGGCCTGACCGGTTTCGCGATGGGTTACACCAACCCGGTTTTGGTTTTCATTGCCTGCATCACAGTGGCCGGATGCTGCTGATACGCCTGCAGGCCATTGGCACGGAGATGACATGCCGCACAGGTACCGCAACCGTCGCCCTGAATGCCGTTATAGCAGGTCAGCGTCTGATGACGGATTAGCGGAAGCTGCTGCCAGTAGTCGGCCAGCGCCCAGGTCTCTGCCTTATTCAGCCACATCAGCGGTGTTTCGAAGCGGATGTCTCGCGCCATACCGAGACTGACGGCGTGATTGAGCGCCTTCACAAACTCGTCGCGACAGTCCGGATAACCGGAAAAATCGGTTTCGCAGACACCGGTAATCACCGCCTCGGCTTCAATCTGCCAGGCATAAATGGCTGCAAGGGTTAAAAAGAGGATATTGCGACCCGGTACGAAGGTGCTGGGCAGGCCGCTGGCATCCGGTTCGTAGGCAGGCACCGGGATGTTATCACGCGTCAGACTGCTGACGGCCAGCTCGTTAAGCATGGTCACATCCAGCACTTTATGCGCCCGCGCGCCGAGCGCGTGCGAAAGTTCCCGGGCAACATCGATTTCCGCACGGTGACGCTGGCCATAATCGAAGGTGACGCAATGTACCTCGTCATACTGCTGTAACGCCTGAATCAGACAGGTTGTTGAGTCCTGACCACCGCTGAATACCACCACTGCACGTTTCATACTTTACCTTCCCGGTTAATTTCTGCTGGCTATGGTAATACCTTGCGGTTCAGAAAGGTATCCCTTGTGCCGCCCGGGCGGGTGTGCAGTTGTGTGATGTGTCAATCAGGGAAGGGAGGTGCCAGATATGCAGCGGCGGCAAATAAGGTGTATCTGCCAGGGGTAAAGACCAGGCATGGGCCAGGACTAAGGAAGAAAATCGCGCGGCGTTGAATGCAGAAGGGAACGAAATGCAGCAGTGAACGCCGCCGGGCATGAGAAACCAAGCTGGTAAGCGACCTGTTTAACGGAGAGGCCATTGGCGAGAAGATCTAACGAAGCACAAATTCTTGCTCTTTGCTTCCAGGTCCTGAAACTGAACCCCGTGTCCTTAATGAACAGCCGCGAAAAGGTACGTTCAGACATGTTAGCGATAAAGGCCAGATCGCTCAGAGAGGCTTCCCAGCGATGGCTGACCAGTAACTCTCTCGTGGCGCAAAATAAGCGCTCATCATTTGGCACAGGCAACTCGGTAGCGAGGGGAGTTGCCTCACTGAGAATTTCCAAAATCAACAGCGCCATTTTACGCTGACTCGGGCCACTGTAGTCAGCATCGAAAAGCCCGGCTATCAACTCTTTCACCAGTGCTGTGGCTGTAATGACATGCACATGGTTACTTTTCGTGAAGTTCGGGCATTCTGCGATAAGACTGCGGCTGAAATAAATGGCCCGTAAGTCAGTATGGGAGAGCAGGTTGTAGCTGTGAATCTGGAGAGGCGGAAGCCACAGTGCACGCTGAGGGGGGATCACCCAACGATTGCCTTCTGTTTCAACCAGCATAACGCCTCTGGTCGCAAATAAGAGTTGTCCTTCAATATGATGATGAGGAGGATCGGTCTCTCCACGTTGATAGCTTATGGAGGTGCCAGACCAGCCTGTCGCATCGTCATGTCTTGGCGCTTTATCTATGCTACCTGGCATTTTAAATTCTGTTCCTGCACTTATCATCATTAAGTCGGACTCATCCGATCGGTCAATATCCTGAAAGGGTGAGGCTTGAAAATTAAGGTTATCATAAGCATCAGAGGAGCATATTAAAATGCACGTACATTTCCTCATCCATGAAAGTTTTGAGGCACCGGGTGCCTGTGAGAGCTGGGCCAGGAACCAGGGCCATCACGTGACCTGTTCCCGGGTTTATGAAGGCGAGGCGCTACCGTCCAGCGTGGAGAACATTGATTTTTTGATCGTCATGGGCGGGCCACAGGATCCGGCCACCACGCCGGAAGAGTGCCCACATTTTGATGCGAAAGCGGAGCAGGCTCTCATCGCGGCCGCGATTCACGCCAGAAAAGCCGTTATCGGTATCTGCCTGGGTTCCCAGCTGATCGGTGAGGCGCTCAAGGCTCCTTTCGCACACAGCCCGGAAAAAGAGATCGGCAAATTTCCCGTCTCTCTGACGGAAGCCGGGCGACAGCACCCGCTGTTTACGCATTTCGGTCACTCGCTTGAGGTCGGGCACTGGCATAACGATATGCCAGGCCTGACACCCGATGCCACCCTTATCGCTTACAGCGAAGGATGCCCGCGCCAGATCGTCGCGTACAGCGATCTGGTTTACGGTTTTCAGTGCCACCTGGAGCTGACTGCGGAAGTGGTTGAACGACTGATTGCACATTCTGAAAAGGATCTGAGCCGGGCAGCTGAATTTCGCTTTGTGCAGACCCCAGCGGAGCTGCGAGCCCATGATTACCGGGAGATGAATCAGGCACTGTTCACATTCCTGGATAAGCTGGCCGAGCATTACTGCCAGAGCCGCCAGTAACCCACTCCCTGCGCAGGGAGAAACCCTACTTAATGATGACAGAGCAGGTAAAAAAATGACTGACTCACCCGTCGCCCTGATGACCATCGCCGGCGCTATTCTGCTGGGGGCCATGAGTCCCGGGCCCAGTTTCATCATGATAGCCCGGACGGCCGTGGTTTCCTCACGTCTCAGTGCGCTGGCTGCCGCCGCTGGCATGGGCGTAGGGTGCATGATTTTTTCAGTCATTGCACTGGCCGGGCTGCATTCGCTGCTGACACTGGTGCCCTGGCTGTATACCGTGCTTAAAACCGCCGGCGGCGTTTACCTTCTCTGGCTGGGCGGCAACATGCTTTTCAGGACGGGCGACAGGGTGGCCTCAAGTCTGGTGGGCAATAACGCCCGGGGCCCGGGCCGCGCGTTTCTTACCGGCATGGCGACTCAGCTCAGTAATCCGAATACGGCGATCGTGTTCGGCAGTATTTTTGCTGCCTTACTCAGTCAGCATATTTCGCCTTATCTGTATCTGGTGCTGCCCATCATGGCGTTCTGCATCGATGCGCTCTGGTATGGTTTGGTGGCATGGCTGCTGTCGGCTGAAAGGCCCCGTCAGGTCTACATGAAATACACATCCAGGCTGGATAAAGTGAGTGGACTGGTGATGGGATATCTGGGGCTACGGCTCATTATGCGATAATTTCTGTTAGTCCGGACTGTCTTCCCTGCCTGTTAGTAAAGTCACTGTGAGCGAAAATGACTGTGAAAGCCCTGTTCCGTTATGCCGGTGTGATTGCTTTCTTCACATTGGCCTGTTACGCCCCCGCAGGGGAGGCTGCAGGCCGTGTGGCATGTCCGGTTACGCACAGCCTGTCTGAATGCATTAAGCGGGTGGCCGATGCCGGTGGCGGCACGGTGCAGCTGGGCAACGGCACCTATTTTCAGGACCGCAGTCTGTTACTGAGCAGCAATGTGGCGCTTGAAGGCAGGGGGCCGGGTACCGTTATCACCTGGCGTCCTGCGGTCAGCAGCACCATTAATGCCCCGCTGCTCTATACCACTGCCGCCATCCACGTCACGATAAAAAATATCAAGCTGGTCGGCACCATTGACCAACGGCCTGACAGTCAGGATCGGTGAAACCATCAGATAGGACTCTTCTTTAACTGTAGTGGGGATCCGACGGCCGGTGAAAAAACCGGTTGCAGTGATATCACCCTGCAAAATGTTGAGGTGGAGAACAGCAGCGACGGGATCCACCTGAAAGGCGTCAGTCGTATAACGGCGACAGACCTGAAGCTGCATAACAACGGCAACACCGAAAAGGACTATTTTCATAATATCTACCTTCGGCGCGTAGCTGATGTTCGGCTGATCCAGAGCGGAAAAAACAGCGGCGGTTATTATGCCAGCCCCCGTGGACACGGCATTCGTGGATCGCACATGATCAACGTTTATATGAGCGATCTGACGGTGTATGACAACGCCGATTACGGCATCCATATGGACAGGGTATTTAATGTCAGACTGCATAACCTGCATGTTTATCACAACTGCCTGAGCGGCAAGCCAGGCTGCCAGCAGATCAAATGCTTTGGCCTTCAGTGCGATATCCATCCCAATGCGCCGGCTGAACCGGCGCCTGATAGCAGCAGGCCGCTGCAGGAGCCTGTTCTCAGATGATTGCGACGGGCGGGGCAATCCAGGCCCGGGAAAAATCAAACCAGCCCCAGGCGTTCAGGCGGATCCCTTCAACATCTGGGGGCGCGCTGACCTGATAACGATAGTTAAACAGTGGGGTGATCACGGCATCCGCCATCAGCTGCAGATATAACGCCCTGAGACATTGCTGGCGCTGTTCCAGTTCAGGATGAGCCTGTAAATCCTCCAGATGATGCAGCAGTTGCGCCCAGCCGTCCGCCCCGGTCAGTATCGGCCACAGGGGATCCTGGCGCAGCCAGCTCTCAAGGGTAAACACCGGCGCCTCACCGATCAGCCTGTCGCCCATCACCAGATCTGCCTCTGCCAGTGCGGGATAATCCTGCCAGTTCTTGGCTGGGTGGAAATGCAGCGTCAGCTGACAGCCCTGGGTGGCCAGCAGGTGCTGTAACGTTGTCGCCATGGCATGCAGTTCTACCGGCAGGTGGTAATGCAGGCTGAGTCGGGCAGGCAGAGAAACGTCCGGATCAGGCTGCCAGTCAGGAATATGCCAGCCCGGCAGCATTTCCCGGCTGGGAGTGATCAGGCCTTCTTCAAGAGGCAGCGCTTCGATAATGCCAGACTGATGCACCAGCGACATAATATGCCTGGCCTGACGCGCGGATAGTCCGGCACGCCGCCCTCGCGCCAGATAACAAAATCCAAGGCTGATACGCTGGCTGACGGGCTGCAGAGCCTTCAGATCGTGCTGTGCGCCGATGGCAATCTTCACCGGATGACGGCAGCTGGTGCCCAGCCCCGGGTCAAACAGCTGCGGTGCGATCCAGTATTCAATGGCCTGCATCAGGGGGTGTGTGCCGTGATACCAGCCATGGCTTTCCAGGCGCAGTAGCGCCGGGGAGTTCACCATCAAGCGCCAGGGGCCGGCTCCGATATCCGCATTTTCCGGGTGCGGCAGCAGACACGGGACGCTGGCCAGCCGGTGTGCCAGCCAGTAGTCCGGCGTCAGCAGGTCGATACGCAGGCAAAGGGCATGGGCCCGGCTGACCGTCTTAACGCTGGCCAGCAGGCGCTTCCCGCCAGCGCTGGCAAGGATCATCTCCAGCCGCTGTTGCAGTTGTTCAGCGGTGACAGCCTCGCCGTGATGCCAGCGTAACTGAGGGCGCAGAAAGAAGAACCAGCTCAGTCCATCTTCACTGACCTGCCAGTGGTGCGCCAGGTCGGGAACGGCCTCATCTCCTGCCAGACGGCTTAATCCGGCAAAAACCTGCTGGGCCAGATGCTGCTCTGCGCGACCTGGCTGCATCAGCGGACGCAAGGGGTCCAGGGGACGATAATAAGGAATACGCAGCGTAGGCTGGTTGTTCTGCCACTGTCCGCCCATAAACGGCTGAAGCAGCTGGCTGAGCTGCTCCGGAGCAAGCGGCACCATCTGCAGCGCATGCTGCGGCTGGCCGTTATCGAGTTGCTGTAGCATCAGTTCGCTGCGCAGGGTGGCGGGAGATTGCAAGAAGGTCAGACTGCCGCGCCTTCCGCGCCCTGACGTCGCCTGCCAGTTCAGCCATCCGCTCTCCTGCCACTGACGCAGCAGCGTTCGGGCGTGGCGCTCACTGCAAAAACAGCAGGCGGCAATCTCGGCCACGCTGGTCGACTGCGGCTGGCCTGCGCTGTGTTGCCACAGGCGCTGATACTGATTTAACCGATTCAGTTTTCTCATGTCATCCAAACCCGGAACAGTTTAAAAAAAGTATTCACTATTAGTTCCGTAAATGCCAGAGGATACTCAGTGCAGATGAAAACCCCTTCAAGCGGAGAGAAAATGGTGCGTCTTGCTGCATTTGATATGGATGGCACGCTGCTGATGCCAGACCATCAGTTAGGGCAACAAACCCTGCTCAGCCTTCGTGCGCTTCAGGCACATCCCGTGCAGCTGACCTTTGCCACCGGTCGCCATTATCTGGAGATGCAGCCACTGCTACGCAATTACGATCTGCCTGCTTTTCTGATCAGCGGCAACGGGACACGCATCCACGATCCCGCAGGTGAGTTACTGCATGCCAGCGATCTTCCTCCGGCCGTGGCAAGGCAGGTGATCCACAGCCACTGGCATACCCGCGCCAGTCTGCATGTTTTCAATGATAATGGCTGGTTTACGCAGTATGACGTTCCGGAGATTTTACAGGCGCATCAGCTGTCAAATTTCCGCTATCAACTGACCGATTTGCGTACGCTGTCGGAACATCAGGTGACGAAAGCCTGCTTTATTGCGGATTATGAGACGCTTTGTGCGCTGAAAATCCAGCTTCATGAAGCGCTGGGCGATAGCGCCCACCTCTGTTTTTCGGCGCAGGACTGCCTGGAGGTGTTGCCTCTCGACTGTAACAAGGGGGCGGCCCTGGCGCAGCTAACGGATCGGCTGGGTATTCACATGGCAGAGTGCATGGCCTTTGGCGATGCAATGAACGATCTGGAGATGCTGGGAGGCGTGGGGCAGGGTTTTGTGATGCGCAACGCCATGCGTGAACTGAAAGCGAAACTGCCGCATTTACCGGTTATTGGCGACTGTGCGACACAGGGCGTGTCTCATTATCTCAACCACTGGCTTTCCACACCACACCGGGTTTATTCCCCCGAATAATCCGTTTTATTGGTCAGTGTGCCGGACCTGGACGTCCGGCTATTTTCTTTAGCGGCGCAGCGCCGCTTTGGTTGTCACCGCAGGCTGTCGGCTGCGTGCACCGCGATACAGCGTCAGCAATATCCCCAGCAGGAAAGGCAACAACAGCAGTAAAGATTCACGGCTGATACTGCTGCCATTCAACTGACTCTCCAGCGCCACCGCAATAAGCGGAAAGACCAGAAAGACCAGTGAAGCCTGGAAAGGTTTTGCCGTCTGTTGCAGAGCAAAGTAAGCCAGAATACCGCCCACGCCGGCCACCACGCCAAGATAGGCAATCGCCATCAGCGCCTCGGGTGCGAAGGCATGGACATCAGGTGATTCCGCCAGCCCGGCTACCGTCAGGAGTATGCCCGCTCCCAGACAGGGCAGGGCGTTATAGCTCAACACGGAAATACCCGCACAGCGCTTTTTACACTGGACGTACATCACCGCGTGAATTAGCACGGCAGCGACCAGCGCCAGGATCCCCTGGATTTGACTCTCTCCGCTGTGGCGGGTTTCGTGCCACAGAATTGTGCTTAGCGCGCCAATACTGATGGCCAGGCCCAGCAGCTGCTGCAGCGATGTTTTTTCACGCAGAAACAGCAGGGAAGCGGCCAGCACTGCCGCAGGCATAGTGGCAAAAATAATGGCTGCCAGGCTGGATGAGGTGTAACGCTCACCGTAGATCATCAGCGTAAACGGAATCGCGAAATAGAACAGCATGACACAGAGCTGAAAACCACGCTGTCCTTGTGGAAACAGTAAAGGTGCCTTTTTATACCCTGCGAGCAACAGCAGCAGCGGGGCAGCACAGAGGAAACGCAGCCCGGTGGCAAAAACGGGTGGAACGGTAGCCACAGTAATTTTCATTGCCATCCAGGTTGTACCCCAGGTGAGGGCGACAGCCGTGAATAATCCAATGATCAACAGGTTACGGTAAGCAGAACGCGGCATTTTCGTCATCCTTGAGTGAGAGACTGCAGGAGAACCAGATTAACGAAATACCCGGGGAAAAGGTTGCTATAATACTACTGTGTTTCTGATGCTATGGAGAAAATTTTGCTACCTATGCCGCTGGATAAAAAAGACAGGTTGCTGTTAAACCTGCTTCAGCAGGATTGTACGCTCTCTCTGCAGGCGCTGGCGGATGCCGTCAGCCTGACCACTACCCCCTGTTGGAAGCGCTTGAAAAGGCTGGAGGATGAAGGCTATATTCGCGGCCGGGTGGCGTTACTCGATGGTGAAAAACTCGGCCTTGGTCTGACTGCTTTTGTCCTGATCAAAACCCAGCAGCACAGCAGCGAATGGTTTAACCAGTTTGTTGATGTGGTTCAGGCTATGCCGGAAGTGATGGGGTTCTACCGCATGGCCGGGGAATATGATTATTTGCTGCGCGTTCAGGTGGCCGATATGAAAAGCTACGATGGCTTTTATAAGCGTCTGGTCAACGGCGTGCCGGGCCTGATCGATGTCACTTCGAGTTTTGCGATGGAAGAGATAAAATACACCACCGCTTTGCCGGTGACGCTTTAACCGGTCGATAATCAGGATATTTTTGTGCGACTTTTTAGCCAACTTAGCTGGTACTTTTTGCGTGAATGGCGCCGTTATCTTGGGGCGGTTTTGCTGTTAATCGTGATTGCCATACTGCAACTCCTGCCACCACATGTGGTGGGCAGGATCGTCGACGGCGTCAGCCGCGACGGCATGACTCACGCTCAGCTGATGATGTGGGTTGGCGTCATGCTGGCCACGGCCATTGTCGTTTATCTGCTGCGCTATGTCTGGCGCGTGCTGCTGTTTGGTGCCTCCTATCAGCTGGCGGTGGAGCTGCGTGAAGATTTTTACCGTCAGCTCAGTCGCCAGCATCCCGGATTCTATTTACGCCACCGGACCGGCGACCTGATTGCACGGGCCACCAATGACGTTGACCGCGTGGTGTTCGCCGCCGGTGAAGGCGTGCTGACGCTGGTCGACTCGCTGGTCATGGGCATGGCAGTGCTGATTGTGATGAGCACGCAAATCAGCTGGCAGCTCACGCTGCTGGCCCTGTTGCCGATGCCGGTAATGGCGCTGGTGATCAAACGCTACGGTGACCAGCTCCATCAGCGCTTTAAGCTTGCCCAGGCGGCATTTTCCTCGCTGAACGATCAGACGCAGGAGAGCCTGAGCAGTATTCGTATGATCAAAGCGTTTGGCCTGGAAGACCACCAGTCCGGGCAGTTTGCTGCCATTGCCAAAGATACCGGAGAGAAAAACCTGCGGGTAGCCCGCGTTGATGCGCGCTTTGACCCTACTATCTATATCGCTATCGGCCTGTCGAATCTGTTGGCTATCGGCGGCGGCAGCTGGATGGTATGGCACGGTACTATGACCCTGGGTCAGCTCACCAGTTTTGTGATGTACCTTGGGCTGATGATCTGGCCGATGCTGGCGCTGGCCTGGATGTTTAACATTGTTGAACGCGGCAGCGCGGCCTGGACCCGAATTAAGGCGCTGCTGGCGGAAGCGCCGGCCGTCGTTGACGGCGATAAAGTGCTGCCGGAAGGCCGGGGCGTGCTGGCGATCTCGGTCAGCGAGTTCTGCTATCCGGGGGCGCAACAGCCTGCGCTGCGCAATCTGCACGTTCGCCTTCAGCCGGGACAGATGCTGGGACTGTGTGGCCCGACCGGTGCGGGGAAAAGTACCTTGCTGAGTCTTATCCAGCGCCACTTTGATATCGACCAGGGCGACATTTGTTATCACGATATTCCGCTGCCACAGCTACGTCTGGACAGCTGGCGCAGCCGTCTGGCCGTGGTCAGTCAGACCCCCTTCCTCTTCTCCGACAGCGTGGCCAGTAATATTGCACTGGGCCGTCCGGGGGCGACACAACGTGAAATTGAACAGGCCGCCCGTCTCGCTTTTGTCCATGACGATATTTTGCGTTTACCTGAAGGCTATGAGACGGAAGTCGGAGAGCGGGGGGTGATGCTGTCCGGCGGTCAGAAACAGCGGATTTCCATTGCGCGTGCCCTGCTGCTGGATGCGGAAATTCTGGTGCTGGACGACGCACTGTCCGCTGTGGATGGCCGCACCGAGCATCAGATCCTGCATAACCTGCGCAGCTGGGGGGAAGGGCGCACGGTGATCATCAGCGCCCACCGCCTTTCTGCGCTCACCGAAGCCAGTGAGATCCTGGTACTGCAGCACGGCCAGGTGGCGCAGCGCGGCGACCATGAGCAACTGGCGGCAGAACAGGGCTGGTATCGCGATATGTACCGTTATCAACAGCTGGAAGCTGCACTGGACGATGATGAAACAGAACAGGGAGCTGTGCATGGCTAATGTCATCCAACTGTGGCCGACGATCAAACGGCTGCTGTCCTACGGTGCGCCGTGGCGTAAATCCCTGAGCCTGGCGGTACTGATGCTGTGGGTGGCCGCCGCCGCCGAGGTGCTGGGGCCGGTGCTGGTCAGCTACTTTATCGACAACATGGTGGCGAAACACCGCATGCCGGTTGGGCTTGCTGCCGGCCTGGTCGTCAGTTTCCTGTTATTACAATTGCTGGCGGCAGCGCTGCACTACGCTCAGGCACTGCTGTTTAATCAGGCGGCGGTGGGCGTGGTTCAGCGTCTGCGAACTGACGTGATGGATGCGGCGCTGCGCCAGCCCCTGGGAGCGTTTGATACGCAGCCGGTGGGGCAGATTATTTCTCGCGTGACGAATGATACCGAGGTCGTGCGCGACCTGTATGTCACCGTTGTCGCCACCGTACTGCGCAGTGCGGCACTGGTCGGGGCAATGCTGGTAGCGATGTTCAGCCTTGACTGGCGTATGGCGCTGGTGGCGATCACTATTTTTCCGGCCGTGCTGGTGGTGATGCTGATTTATCAGCGTTACAGCACGCCAATTGTGCGCCGCGTCCGCAGCTATCTGGCCGAGATCAACAACGGCTTTAATGAAGTGATCAACGGGATGAGCGTTATCCAGCAATTCCGCCAGCAGGCACGCTTTGGCGAAAGGATGGGCGAGGCCAGCCGTTCACACTATCTGGCGCGGATGCAGACGCTGCGGCTGGACGGCTTCCTGCTGCGGCCGCTGCTCAGTCTTTTTTCAGCGATGATCCTCTGCGGCCTGATGATGCTGTTTGGCTTTACCTCCGTCGGCACGATTGAGGTGGGCGTCCTGTATGCCTTTATTAACTACCTCGGGCGATTAAATGAGCCGCTGATCGAACTGACCACCCAGCAGTCGATGTTACAGCAGGCGGTTGTGGCGGGAGAGCGTATTTTTGAACTGATGGACGCGCCGCGTCAGCCCTATGGTGAAGACAGTGAGCCGCTACGCAGCGGCAGCATTGAGATCCGTGATGTGACCTTTGCCTACCGCAGCGGTCGTCCGGTGTTAACCGATATCAACCTGTCGGTGCCCTCGCGCCATTTTGTGGCGCTGGTCGGCCATACCGGCAGCGGAAAAAGTACGCTGGCGAATCTGCTGATGGGCTATTATCCGCTCAGTCAGGGGGAGATTCTGCTGGACGGCCGTCCGCTCGCTTCCCTCAGCCATGCGGCGCTGCGGGGTAGCGTGGCGATGGTACAGCAGGATCCCGTCGTGCTGGCTGACACCTTCTTTGCTAACGTGACCCTGGGGCGCGATATTGGTGAGGACGCTGTATGGCAGGCGCTGGAAACGGTGCAACTGGCCTCTCTGGCGCGTGAACTGCCGGAGGGGATCCATACCCGGCTGGGAGAGCAGGGGAACACCCTCTCTGTCGGGCAGAAGCAACTGCTGGCGATGGCGCGGGTGCTGGTGGCATCGCCGCAAATCCTTATCCTGGATGAAGCCACCGCTAATATTGATTCCGGTACTGAGCAGGCCATTCAGAAAGCGCTGCGGGCGATACGCGAGCGAACGACGCTGGTGGTGATTGCGCACCGGCTCTCCACCATCACCGAGGCAGATACCATTCTGGTGCTGCATCGTGGGCAGGCAGTGGAGCGCGGCAGCCATCAGGCGCTACTGGCCGCCCAGGGGCGCTACTGGCAGATGTATCAGTTGCAGTTAGCGGGTGAGGAGCTGGCGGCCGCTGAAAACGGCTGAAAGCTTACCGCTGCGCTGCACCAAATACAGGCGATCAAACCCGCGATCATCCCCCAAATGCACTGACTTAACGCACAGCGCACCTTTCTGGTGCGTTTTTTCTATACTCCTCATTGTGCCTCCCTTTTCTGTGTGATCTGTGTCTCAGCTACGGCTCAGACCAGGACTGACTAATCGTCTGAAAAATGCAGATTTTTCAACTCTGGCACAGCGTTTGCTTTAATCATTTCGTGTCGGTGAAACAACCTATTTTTTTACTGGAGGGGATCGTATGAAGCTGGTTACCGTGGTAATCAAACCGTTCAAACTGGAAGACGTGCGTGAAGCACTGTCGTCAATCGGCATTCAGGGTCTTACGGTCACTGAAGTCAAAGGCTTCGGCCGCCAGAAAGGTCATGCAGAACTGTATCGCGGTGCTGAATACAGCGTGAACTTCCTGCCAAAAGTAAAAATTGATATCGCGATTGCAGACGACCAGCTTGATGAAGTGGTCGATGTGATTAGCAAAGCGGCCTACACAGGCAAGATTGGTGACGGGAAGATCTTTGTTGCAGAACTGCAACGGGTCATTCGTATTCGCACCGGCGAAACTGACGAAGCAGCACTGTAATTCGGGGCTCAGAATTATGATGGGATGGGACAAAATGAAAAAAATCGCTAAGTTTGGCCTCGCCGGTGCTGCTTTTTTACCGTCGCTGGCAATGGCCGCTGCGCCTGCAGTTGCTGATAAAGCCGATAATGCCTTTATGATGATCTGCACCGCGCTGGTGCTGTTTATGACAATCCCCGGCATTGCCCTGTTTTACGGCGGCTTGATCCGCGCTAAAAACGTGCTGTCGATGCTGACTCAGGTGGCAATGACCTTCGCCATGGTCTGTGTGCTGTGGATGGTCTACGGCTACTCACTGGCGTTCAGCGAAGGGAATGCGTTCTTCGGTAACTTTAACTGGGCGATGTTGAAAAATATCTCACCGACCGCCGTGATGGGGTCTTACTACCAGTACATTCACGTTGCCTTCCAGGCCTCCTTCGCCTGCATCACCGTGGGGCTGATTGTGGGGGCTATCGCTGAACGTATTCGCTTCTCTGCCTTGCTGATTTTTGTCGTCATCTGGCTGACCTTTGCCTACCTGCCGATTGCGCACATGGTATGGGCAGGTGGTTTCCTCGCTCAGGACGGCGCGCTGGACTTTGCGGGCGGTACGGTTGTACACATCAATGCGGCGGTGGCGGGTCTGGTCGGCGCTTACCTGGTCGGTAAACGAGCCGGTTTTGGTAAAGAGGCGTTCAAACCTCACAACCTGCCGATGGTATTTACCGGTACAGCTATTCTCTACTTTGGCTGGTTCGGCTTTAACGCGGGTTCAGCCAGTGCAGCTAACGAAATTGCCGGCCTGGCATTCCTCAACACCGTGATTGCGACAGCGGGAGCGATGTTAAGCTGGACCTTCGGTGAGTGGGCCTTGCGCGGTAAGCCTTCTCTGCTGGGCGTCAGCTCGGGTGTGATTGCCGGTCTGGTCGCCATCACGCCAGCCTGTGGCTATGTGGGCGTAGGCGGAGCACTGATTATTGGTCTGGCCGGGGGGCTCGCCGGTCTCTGGGGCGTCACCATTCTGAAAAAATGGCTGCGTGTTGACGATCCCTGCGATGTCTTCGGTGTTCACGGCGTCTGCGGTATTGTTGGCTGCATCCTGACCGGGATCTTCGCCTCTTCTTCTCTGGGCGGCGTAGGCTACGCAGAAGGCGTGACCATGGGACATCAGGTCTGGGTACAGCTGTTCAGCGTGGGCCTGACGATTGTCTGGACGGCGGTGGTGGCGTTCGTCGGCTTTAAAGTGGCGGATATGATTGTTGGTCTGCGTGTGCCGGAAGAGCACGAACGTGAAGGGCTGGACGTCAACAGCCACGGCGAGAATGCTTACAACCAGTAAGCGGCTGTCAGCCTGAAAAGGCGGTGCGCAGCAAGCCGAAGAAACAGCGGGCCATCAGGCCCGCTTTTTTTATGGAGCCGGTTAAGATCGCTGGCGGATCACACCTTCCTGCACGGTAGAGGCGACGAGGACGCCCTGCTGATTCCAGAACTCACCGCGTACAAAGCCACGCGCACTGGAGGCAGAGGTGCTCTCTACGCTGTACAGCAGCCATTCGTTCAGGTCGAAAGGGCGATGGAACCACATGGAGTGGTCAATCGTCGCCACCTGCATTCCCGGCTCCAGGAAGCCTTTCCCATGCGGCTGCAGTGAGACAGGCAAAAAGTTAAAGTCTGAAGCATAGCCCAGCAAATACTGATGAATGCGTTTATCTTCCGGCATGGTGCCGTTCGCCCGTAGCCAGGTATAGCGCGCCGGTTCGCTGACGTGGCCTTTTAACGGGTTATGAAACTCAACCGGGCGGATCTCAAAGGGTTTTTCAGAAAGAAATTTATCGCGTGCCTTCTCCGGAATGTAGTGTGCCAGCTGGCGGGCAATCTCCGTCTCGTTGGGCAGATTGTCCGGCCCCGGGACATCAGGCATCTGTTTTTGATGTTCGAAGCCGCTTTCAGGCCCCTGGAAGGAGGCGGTCATATAGAAAATAGGTTTGCCGTTCTGTACGGCTTTGACCCGTCGGGCGCTAAAGCTCTGGCCATCACGCAGGTTTTCAACATCATAAATAATGGCTTTCTGACTGTCGCCAGGACGCAGGAAGTAGCTGTGGAAGGAGTGAATAATACGTGCCTGCGGTACCGTCTGTTTCGCTGCATACAGTGCCTGTCCAACCACCTGTCCGCCAAAGACCTGGCGCAGGCCCAGATCTTCACTTTGCCCTCGAAACAGGCCTTCTTCCAGCGTTTCCAAATCCAGCAGATTTAACAAATTTTGCAGCGCCTGGCCCATATGCGGTTCCTCAATAATTTTTCCTTTTCCAGTTTGCGAGATCCGACCAGTTAGCGTCAACGTCTGTTTATGCGATCTGTGGGGGAGGGGGGCAAAAGCAGATTATCAGGGGGTTGCAGGAAAAAATCAGGAACGTGTGCCAGAATTAAAGCTACCCAGGCAGTAGAGAACTGTCTTTTTTGCGGCGTAGTGATGGCCGTAAGCGTTGATTGGAAGGAGAACTATCAATGAAATACTGGCATGTATTAAGTAGTGCGGCGCTGGCTGTAGCCATTTCAGGCTGTGCTGATAAAAGCAAAGATGTGCCGACGCCAACCCTGGGTTCCCAGGTGAACGGGCAGCAGGCGGTGATTAAGCAGCCTAACGTGAGCGGGACAGTCTGGATCCGTCAGAAAGTGGCCCTGCCACCGGATGCCGTGCTGACCGTGACCCTGTCTGATGCCTCTCTGGCAGATGCACCGTCTAAAGTGCTGTCGCAGCGTGCCGTGCGTACCGAAGGCAAGCAGGCTCCGTTCAAATTTACCCTGCCTTTCAACCCGGCAGATGTCCAACCCGGAGCCCGTATTCTGTTAAGCGCAGCGGTGACTGTTGACGGTAAAATGCTGTTCATTACCGACACCGTTAAGCAGGTTGTGACCACGGGCGGGACGGAACAGGATCTGACGCTGGTGCCTGTGCCTTCTATGGCTATGCCAACGCAGAACGGTGCAGCGACCACGTTACCCTCCACGTCACCGACGCAGGTGACTCCGTCTTCAGCCGTTCCGGCGCCGACGTCTCTGTAAAAGATACAGCGCCCCGGAAGGGGCGTTTTTAAGGCTGCCAGCGGTAGCGCTTAAGATCGATATTGCCTTCCGCTGACACTGCGATCCCTTCCTTCAACAGTGCGTTGCGCTGTCTGCTGAGATCGTCACCCGCTAATGAGATCGCCCCTTTCCGGTTAATGACGCGATGCCATGGCAGCTTACTGCCCGCTGGAAGGCGTTTTAACACGCCACCTACCTGACGGGCCGCGCGTGGGGAACCTGCCATATGGGCAATGTCACCGTAGGTGGCAACGGAACCAGGAGGGATCGCGGCGACAATCTGATAGATGCGTTGCTGAAAGCTATCGTTTTCGAAGGTCATGATTATCTCTGCCGAAAGAAATATGCGGCTAATCGTGCAAGAAACCAACGGTCATGAGGGGGTGGCTTGCAATTGGCAAGGGCATCATTGATAATGCCTGCGCTCTGGTTATCCAGGGCACTCAATGGGGGCCCGGTTGGTTCTCCCGCAATGCTAATTTGTGAACTCGGTCAGATCCGGAAGGAAGCAGCCGTAACAGATGACGCGTGTGCCGGGATGTAGCTGGCAGGGCCCCCACCCAATTCTGCCCCCAGCCTCTCTCCACTTCCTCCAGCTTCAGTTGTCACACGCTTAACGAACAAATTTCCATACTGCCACAGGCACTTTGTCATAGAGCTTATTCATTGTCAGCTCAGCCAGGCGATGATCCGCAGCCGAATAGAATACAGCCAGTTCGTCATCAGATAATTCGTATTTGTTTTTTTCGATTACACGCTCAAGCGTGTCGATTGAACGACAGCGTCTCAGGCGCATAAGATAATCAGTTTTCGTTAAAAGTTTGTCTGTCATTATTAAACCGTAGAAAGAGTAATGGGTTACTAAAAGGAATGACTGGCCTGTGTACGTGCCGTTGAACACTCTTCTGCAAAAATGTTGAACAGCCGCTTTGCACATTTCTGCCATCGCTGTAAGTCCTGAACATTAATGCCATAATTACTGAACAATGTGAAAGTGTCATCAAGGTATTCATCAACCTGGCTTATCAGGTCAACATCCTCAATGTGCTTAATTTTGTAATTCATAGTAAAGGCTGCAATATGCTCGATAAGATCATTAAGCTGAAGATTAGCAACAGAAGTAGGATCGTTAACCCAGCCATGATGGCTGTCACCTAATGTCGCCAGGCTTTCATCGTACAGGTTCTCGCATAAGAATTTAAGCTGTGCAATATCATGCCTTCTCGGTGAGTATTCGTCCATCTTTTTCCCCTCCATAGCTTGCGAAACGTGCCATATGACTGCACTTTTAAACAGGGTGTGCCAGGAAGTGATAAATACATCTCAACTATGAATAGTATATACAAAATATAACTTAATTTAATTAGGCGTTAAATGCCTGACTCAATATTACAATTCATCTGACATTTCATGGCGATGGTTATCAGCAAAATCAAACGCCGGAGCTCCTGGGTGATAGCTAAAATTGACTGAATGGTTAGACGTTTCAAAGGCGTCTATATCCAGACAGGCATTGAACGGCTTCCAGCGAAAACGATAGTTAAGTTTATAACGCGATTGCTGCAAATGTTCCAGGGAAATAATTCTGTCGTCGTCGGGAACATATCGCGCATTCTGTGAATACCATTCCAGAGCACCTACAGAATTATCTTCTATTTTGGGAATTATCTGTTGTTTCACACCCATTAATTCTAGTGGGTCAGGAGGAGTTTGACGATATTTTAACGTTATCGTTTTGCGCATTTTTTCCTCACAGAGTTAATTTTTACTAATCAGGGCTATTGTTTCTGACTGTTAATAAAAGCATCTGCTTAATCCAGTGTAGCCTATGGTGATGATTTGTCAGTTGATTATTTTCACCTGAAATGCGCCTTTTGTCACAGCCTTTACGGCTTGTTGAATTTTATTTATATAAAAACGGGCGACTAACCTCACGTACCGTGAAATACCTGGATACATTTTTACTGTGCCGATGAGGCGCTTTTTACGATATTTTAATTGTTATGTTATAACATTTTATCTGGTTTTTTATGAACACATCCCCCATTTTTTTACGTTTCGGTACGCTTATAACCTGCCCGGCATGGCTGCGCGTGGTGCTCACGGCCATTCTGGTAATGATGCTGGTTATGCTGACGTGGTGGGCGGCGAGCTGATGATCCTGTTGAATCAACTGGTGGTAGGCTACCAGCATCGTGCTGTAACCCCCCCGCTGTCAGGAACATTTAGCCACGGCAGCATGACGGCATTAGTGGGGGCCAATGGATGCGGTAAGTCAACACTGCTGAAAACGTTGTGTGGAATGCTTCCAGCCATCAGTGGCTCCTTTCGTTATTCCCTACCGCGTCCGACCGTGGCCTGGCTGCCACAGCATTCCGAACTTGAAAAGAGCTTTCCACTCACGGTGTTTGATCTGGTCGCGATGGGATTCTGGCGTCGCTGTGGCTGGTTTCGCGGCATTTCCAGGCCGCAGAGGGAGGAGGCTCTGGTCGCGCTGGAACGCGTCAACATGTTGCCTTTTGTCAATGCCGCACCCGGCACCCTGTCGGGCGGTCAGCTACAGCGCGTTTTATTTGCCCGTCTGCTGATTCAGGATGCCGGATTGCTGCTGCTTGATGAACCCTTCACTGGAGTCGACAGCGATACCACAGCGTTGCTGCTGGCGCTGCTGGCAGAGCGCCATCGTGCGGGATGTACATTGATTGTCGTTCTGCATGATATGGCGACGGTGGCGGAACATTTCCCACAGGTATTGCGCCTGAAGGATCAGCATTGTGAATGGTCGTGCCGCGACAGCGGCGTAACCGGACTGGATTTCGTTCGCAATGCAGGGAGCCGGATATGATGCTGATACAACCTTTCATCGAGTTCGGTTTTATGCGCCGTGCACTGATCGCCTGCGTGGCGTTGTCGCTCAGTGCTACACCGCTGGGAGTTTTTCTTCTGCTGCGCCGCATGAGTCTGGTCGGCGACGCATTATCACATGCCGTGCTGCCCGGTGCCGCTATAGGTTATCTGCTTTCCGGGCTCTCGCTGGTGGCGATGGGTATTGGTGGGGCAATTGCCGGACTGACGGTCGCCCTGTTGTCGGGCGCGGTAAGCCGCTATACGCCACTGCGTGAGGATGCCAGTTTTGCAGGTTTCTATCTCGGCTCGCTGGCGCTGGGCGTCACTCTGGTCTCCTTACGCGGTTCCAGCGTTGATCTGCTGCACGTTCTGTTTGGGTCGCTTCTGGCGGTCGATACTCCCTCTATTGTGCTGGTCAGTACCATCAGCAGCGTGTCTTTGCTGATTTTAGCTCTTATCTACCGACCGCTGGTGATCGATGCTTTCGACCCAACTTTTTTACGCGCCCAGAACCGCTGGACCTCGCCGCTGGTGCACGGCATTTTTCTTGTGCTGGTGGTGGTGAATCTGGTCGCCGGGTTTCAGGTGCTCGGCACGCTGATGAGTGTCGGCCTGATGATGCTACCGGCCGCCAGTGCGCGCTTCTGGAGTCGCCATCTTTCCGGCACGCTGGCCGCCGCAATGATTCTGGCGACTATCGCCAGCTTCAGTGGTCTCTATGCCTCTTTTTATCTCTCATTACCTGCCGGGCCCGCTGTGGTGCTCAGTGCTGCAATTTTGTTTTTTATTTCTATTTTAATCGGGCCTTGCGGCGGCATTTTTGCCGGACGCAAAACATTGTCTATGGCAAAGGAGTCAAAATGAAAAAATTACCTTTAGTGCTGGCAGTGTCAGCAGTAATGGCCACCCCGTTAGCGATGGCAAAGACCGTGGAAGCGGTAGCCAGCTTTACCGTGCTGGCTGATATCGTAAAGAATGTCGGCGGTGAGCATGTGGTGGTAAAAAGTCTGGTGGGGCCAAACGGCGATCCGCATAGCTTCGAACCCACACCGAAAGACAGTCAGGCGCTCGCAAAGGCTGATCTTGTTTTTGTCAGTGGACTGGGTATGGAAGGGTGGATGGACCGTCTGATTTCGGCATCCGGCTATAAAGGGCAGACGGTTGTGGCTTCCAGCGGCATTAATACCCGCACCATGGAAGAAGATGGCAAGACCATCACCGATCCCCATGCCTGGAACAGTATGCAGAACGGTGTGACTTATGCCACTAACGTGATGAATGCACTGATTGCCGCCGATCCGCAGGATGCAGATTACTTCCGTCAGCACGGAAATGCGTATATTGCACAGCTGAAGCAGTTGGATGGCTGGGCGCAAAAGGCGTTCAGTGTGATACCGGTGGAAAAACGGAAAGTGCTGACCAGTCACGATGCTTTTGGCTACTTTGGACATCGGTACGGTGTGAAATTCCTGTCACCGGTAGGTTTTTCAACGGAGTCTGAGGCCAGTGCCTCTGATGTCGCTGCACTGATCAGGCAGCTAAAGCATGAGAAAATCCATGCGTACTTTATTGAAAATCAGACTGATCCGCGACTGGTTCAACAAATTGCTGCCTCCGGTGGGGCAACCTCCGGTGGGGAGCTTTATCCGGAAGCCTTAACAGCCCGTGGGGGAGCGGCTGACAGTTATATCAACGCCTTTAAACATAATGTGAATGCGATGGTCAGCAGTATGAAGTAAGGATTTTACTGACAGCCCCCTGAGCCGGGGGGGCTAAAAATCAGAAGGTACGGTGATAGTTCACCAGTGGCAGAACCGGAACGGCGGCGTTGGCGGCGATATTGATGACCCCAATTTGCAGTCCCTCAAGGTGTTGAGTCGCGTTAATCAGACCAAACTGAAAGGAGGTGGTATCGGCATAGTTAAAGGCGCCAATATCAGTGCTGCTTTCTCCGGCGGAAAAATTAACCGCACCGAAATTAAGCCCGTTAACGTGATGAGAGACGTTGACCACGCCCAGATTAGCGCCTTCCACATCGCGGGAAATATTGACCGCGCCCAGGTTCATCCCTGTCACATTATGCGCCATGCTCACCAGTCCGACGTTGGCCCCCGTAATGTCTCCCGAATAGTTAAAGGGGGCTAAATTTGCCCCAGTAATACTGCCGGAAACGTTGACGAGGCCAAGATTGAGACCGTTGATATCACCTTCACTCCAGTTGCCCAGCGCGCCAACATTGACGCCGTTCACATTCCCGGAGTGGTTCAGGATGCTGACATTCACCCCTGCCGTATCCTGCTGAGTCCAGTTAAAGGGGGCTACATTAACGCCATTCACCTGTCCGGTCGTGTCATTAGCAATGGCGCCAAGATTGACACCGTTCACGTCGCCCGTGGCAGTAAACACCCCGAGGTTTACCCCGTTAATACTTTTCGCCTCGCTGTAAATTCCCAGGCTCGCACCGTACAGATCGCCGACACGGTTAACGACACCCAGGTTGAAACCATTGTCTTCACCGCCGTGCCAGTTAAACAGGCTGATTGCGGCACCATTCATGCCATGCCGGATACGAGAGCCCGCTATCACGCCAAGCTGCAAACCGTTGAGCTGATCGAGCTGATCATAACCGAGAACAGGCAGATCCAAACCGCTGACGGTACCCGTATCGCTATAAAACAGCGTACCGTGAAAGCCATTCACTTCGGTGTCTTTCGGCAGGTTGCTGTACGCCGAAAGCTGGATGGGCGTGGCATGGCCTGCAACAGAATAGATCGCACATGTGCATAATAGAGCGAATGTTGAACGTTTCATTTGATGTCCCTATTAAAGTATTACCCGTAACATTACTAATGCCTGACTCTTTATTTGCTTTTTAAGCTACTGATTTTGATGTTTTTATCTTGGCTTAAAATGCCGGTAGCCGCAGCGAAGTAAGGGTTGACGTAATATGGTTTTCACTAACGCTCTGGAAGTATTAAGGATTGATAACGGTGAGGGGGATGTAGCAGAAAAAAGGCAAAAAAAGGGATAGCTTGTGCTATCCCTTTTACAGTCACCACCTGCGGGGGCGATCAGCGTTTTTTCCCCCCCGTGCCCTGTACGGCTTTAAAGCGGGGGTTACTTTTACAAATAACAAAGACGCGGCCATGGCGGCGAACGATCTTACAATCTTTGTGGCGTTTTTTGGCCGAAGCCAGTGAGCTTAATACCTGCATGATGACTCCTTACTTTTTCATCGCGCCAAGAAAACCGCCGAAGCGCTGGCTGAAGCGTGCGGCGCTGCCTTCTTTAGCAAATTCTTTCTGTTTACCGGTGTAATAAACATGTGATGCAGAAGAGACGTCCAGCAGGACATACGGCATCTGTTTACCTTCATGTTCAATCGTGCGGTCAGTTTTGATGGTGGAACCCACCACAAAGTAAGCATCAGCCGTGGTGTCATGGAAAACTACCTGGCGGTATGCAGGATGAATGCCCTGTTTCATTATTGGCCTCAAGTGTAATGTTATATTATAACATTAGTATGCGCTGCTGATTGTTAAATTGCAACTTCAGAAGGGGGAGGAGGAAGGCAAATAAGCAAAAAAAAAGAGGCCACCCGAAGGTGGCCTCTTAATCACATCAACTCAGCGTTGATCAGTGATGATGGGTATCAACAGGATGGCTGTGTTCCAGCTCCTCTTTGTTCTTACTGAAGCGGCGGCGTACCACCACAAAGAACACAGGAACAAAGAAGATAGCCAGTACGGTTGCCGTCACCATACCGCCCATGACGCCAGTACCGACGGCGTTCTGAGCACCGGAACCGGCACCGCTACTGATTGCCAGCGGCAGAACACCGAGGATAAAGGCCAGAGAGGTCATCAGAATCGGACGTAAACGCATACGTACCGCATCCAGGGTAGCCTCAACCAGTCCTTTCCCTTCTTTTTCCATCAGGTCTTTAGCAAACTCGACGATCAGGATGGCGTTCTTCGCGGATAACCCTATGGTTGTCAGCAGTCCCACGACGAAGTAAACGTCATTGCTCAGTCCGCGCAGGGTGGTGAAGATCAGCGCACCGACCACACCCAACGGAACCACCAGCATAACCGAGAACGGAATCGACCAGCTTTCGTACAGTGCAGCCAGACACAGGAACACGACAATCAGCGAGATGGCATACAGTGCCGGAGCCTGATTACCCGACAAACGTTCCTGATACGACATCCCCGTCCAGTCATAACCAATACCGGTAGGTAGCTTCGAGGCCAGATCCTGCATCAGATCCATCGCTTCACCGGAGCTTTTACCCGGAGCCGGTTGTCCTAACAGCTCCATTGACGGCAGGCCGTTATAACGTTCCAGACGTGGCGAACCGTACACCCAGTTGGCAGACGCGAAGGCATCAAAAGAGACCATCTCGCCACTGGAAGAGCGCACATACCAGTTACCGATATCGCCAGGCAGCATACGGTAAGGTGCATCACCCATCACGTACACTTTCTTCACACGGCCACGGTCAATGAAGTCATTGACGTAGGAGCCGCCCCAGGCCGCTGCCAGCGTGGTGTTGATATCAGACAGCGATACCCCCAGCGCCTGCGCTTTTTCCTGATCGATATTCAGTTTAAACTGAGGAGTATCTTCCAGACCGTTAGGGCGAACACCGACCAGCACGTCCGGATGTTGAGCAATCATACCCAGCAGCTGGTTACGCGCGGCAGTCAGTTGTTCATGGCCAAGGCCACCCTGATCGATCAGCTGGAAGTCGAAGCCGGTAGCCTGACCCAGTTCGACAATCGCTGGCAGGTTGAACGGGATGACCATCGCATCTTTAATCGCTGACAGTGCACCCATTGCCCGCCCGGCAATTGCCGGAACCTTATTATCCGCACCCGGACGTTCATCCCACGGCTTCAGGCTGACGAAGGCAAGACCGGTGTTCTGACCACGACCGGCAAAACCAAAGCCGTTAACTGTAAACACGGAGTTCACAGTGGCTTTTTCTTTTGTCAGATAGTAATCGGTCACCTGATCCAGCACCTTTTGAGTACGTTCCTGAGTGGCACCGGCAGGAAGCTGGGCCATGGTCAGGAACACACCCTGATCTTCTTCCGGCAGGAAGGAGGTCGGCAGGCGCAGGAACAGGAAGGCCATGCCCACGACAATCAGCAGGTAAATCACCAGGTAACGACCCGTACTGCGCACGATGTGGCCTACGCTGTCGGTGTAGTGATTGGTGCTCTTGTCAAACAGGCGGTTGAACCAGCCAAAGAAACCGGTTGTTTTACCGTGATCGCCTTTCGCAATCGGTTTCAGCATCGTGGCACACAGTGCCGGGGTCAGGATCAACGCAACCACCACTGACAGCACCATTGCCGAGACAATGGTAATCGAGAACTGACGATAGATAACGCCGGTTGAACCCCCGAAGAAGGCCATCGGAATAAATACTGCCGACAGAACCAGAGCAATCCCCACCAGGGCGCCCTGAATCTGATCCATCGATTTACGGGTGGCTTCCTTCGGCGGCAGGCCCTCTTCGGCCATCACACGCTCGACGTTTTCCACTACCACGATGGCGTCATCCACCAACAGGCCGATGGCCAGCACCATCCCGAACATCGTCAGCGTGTTTATCGAATACCCGAAGGCGCTGATAATAGCAAAGGTCCCCAGCAATACCACCGGAACGGCAATCGTCGGGATCAGCGTTGCGCGGAAGTTTTGCAGGAACAGATACATCACCAGGAATACCAGTACGATGGCTTCCACCAGCGTTTTCACCACTTCGTTAATGGAAATTTTAACGAATGGTGTGGTGTCATACGGATAAACCACTTTCATCCCGGAAGGGAAGAATGGTTGCAGCTTGGTTAATTCAGCTTTTACTGCGGCCGCCGTGTCCAGCGCGTTAGCGCCGGTAGCCAGTTTGATCCCCAGACCGGAGGCCGGTTGTCCGTTATAACGGGCGATGATCTCGTAGTTTTCACCGCCCAGCTCAATATGTGCCACGTCGCTCAAACGAACGCGTGACCCATCGCTGTTAACCTTCAGCAGGATCTTGCCGAACTCCTCAGCCGAGGTCAGACGAGTCTGCGCAATAATCGAGGCATTAAGCTGTTGGCCCTGCACCGGTGGTGAGCCACCGAGCTGACCCGCTGCAACCTGGGCGTTCTGAGTATTAATGGCGCTGATAACATCAACAGGCGTCAGCGAGTAGTTGTTAAGCTTATGAGGATCCATCCAGATACGCATGGCGTACTGCGCACCGAACAGCTGGGTGTCACCGACGCCGGATACTCGACTGATAGGGTCTTTAATGTTCGACCCGACATAGTCGGAGAGATCGTTCTGCGTCATGGTGCCGTTGTCATTAATGAAGCCGGCGACCATCAGGAAGCTACTGGAGGATTTTTGAACTTTAATCCCCTGTTGTTGCACTTCCTGAGGCAGCAGCGGCATCGCCAGTTGCAGTTTGTTCTGCACCTGCACCTGGGCGATGTCAGCATCCGTACCCGACTCAAATGTCAGAGTCAGCTGCAGCGTCCCGGAGGAGTCGCTGCTTGAACCCATGTACATCAGGCCGTCGATGCCGTTCATATTTTGTTCGATAACCTGCGTGACGGAGTCCTGCAGCGTTTTCGCATCAGCACCTGGGTAGGTTGCTGTGATCTCAATGGCCGTTGGAGCAACGTTAGGATATTGCTCGATCGGCAGTTTAAGAATCGACAGCGCACCCGCCAACATAATGATGATGGCGATTACCCAGGCAAAGATGGGGCGATCGATAAAAAACTTAGCCATGTCTCAGTGGCTCCTGTTAAGACTTCGGTTGTTCAGACTTCGCCTGAGACTCGGTACCTGCTTTGGCGCTGTCATCGCTGACTTCCTGAGGCGTTACCGCTGCACCAGGTTTCACGCGTTGCAGACCGGTCACAATCACACGGTCGCCATCTTTAAGACCTTCCGTTACCAGCCACTTATCACCGAATGCCTGATCGGCTTTCAGCGTGCGGACTTCAACCTTGTTATCCGCACCCACGACCATAGCGGTCGCCTGACCGGTTGGCGTACGGGTGACACCCTGCTGAGGAACCAGCAGTGCATTCGGATTGGTACCTTCATCGAGTCGGGCACGCACGAACATGCCAGGCAGGAGGCTGTGGTCCGGGTTAGGGAACACGGCACGCAGTGTGATGGAACCCGTGGTTTCATCCACGGTGACATCAGAGAGTTCTAATGTTCCGCTCTGGGCGTATTCGCTACCATTCTGCATCAGGAGCTTAACTTGTGCTTTACCGTCAGTTTGCTGAAGCTTGCCGGCATTCAGCTCATTACGCAGGCGCATAAAGTCTTCGCTGGACTGAGTCACATCGACGTAGATCGGGTCCAGTTGCTGTACGGTTGCCAGGGCAGTGGTTTGCCCACTGGCCACTAACGCGCCTTCCGTCACCGAGGATTTACCAATGCGTCCGCTGATAGGCGAGGTCACGCGGGTATAGGCGAGGTTGATGCGTGCCGTTTCTACTGCGGCCTGAGCAACCTGGACGGCTGCCGCGGTCTGACCCTGGGTAGACATGGCGGTGTCATAATCCTGCTGGCTGATGTACTTGGTGCCCAGCAGGGGCTTGTAGCGCTTAACGGTTAATGCAGCGATTTGCGCATTCGCCTGTGCCTGCGCCAGATCACCTTTCGCACTGTTATAGGATGCCTGATAGGTCGCCGGGTCGATCTGATACAAGGATTCGCCCGCCTTAATATCACTTCCTTCAACAAAGTTGCGTTTCAGAATAATGCCTGAGACCTGTGGGCGAACTTCTGCAATTCGGAACGATGAGGTACGACCTGGCAGGTCGGTAGTAATTTTAAGTGGGGCGCTTTTCAACGTTTTGATGCCCACTTCAGGTGCCTGTTGCTGCCCGGCCTGCTGCGAATCTTTGTTGTCACATCCCGCTAGCACTAAGCTTCCTGAAAGCATCAGAACGGCCGCCAGAGGCGTTAACCCTCTGTTTTTGTTCATAAATAAACCTCGAGTGTCCGATATCGATTGTTCAATGGATCACAAACCCATAAACCCATTGCTGCGTTTAAATTATGGTCGTGCTATGGTACATACATTCGGAAATGTATGTAAGTCTAACCCTTTGTAAATAACACCCTCATGGCACGAAATACCAAACAACAGGCGCAGGCAACGCGCAATCACATCATCGATGCAGCTATCGAGCGATTTTCTGAATATGGCGTTTCTAAAACGTCACTGGCTGATATTGCCTCAAGTGCTGGCGTGACGCGGGGTGCAATCTACTGGCATTTCAAAAATAAAACCGATTTACTCAATGAAATTTGGGCGCAGTCCGAATCCGGAATGGCGGACCTGGAGCTTGAGTATCAATCAAAATATCCTTCTGATCCACTTTCTGTGATGCGTGCTATGGTGCTGTATGTCCTTGACGCGACAGCCAGGGATCCAAGAAGACGTGCACTTATGGAAATTATTTACCACAAATGTGAGTTTGTTGGTGAAATGACCACCTTACAGCTGATGCAACAAAATCTCTATCTCGAATGTTACGAAAAGATAGAAGAAGTGCTGGCTCAGTGTATTGATGCAAAACAACTCCCCGAAAATCTGGACACGCGACGCGCGGCTATTGTGATGCGCGGTTATATCAGTGGCATCATGGAAAACTGGTTATTTATGCCAGAAAGCTTTGATCTGGCCGCTGATGCGCCACAGCTGGTGACGACCCTGATTGAGATGCTGGCTTTCTGTCCGACGCTGCGTAAACCGTCTTAACGTCGCACTCAGGACGGTGTCTCCACTTTCTTTTCGAAATCCCGCTGTACGATCGCCAGCGCCGCCAGCACGGTTTCTGGTGCAATCTGATGTTCTTCCAACAGCATAATTAAGTCGACGGCAAGCTTCACTTCTTCCGGCGCGGTTTCCAGCGACATAAACGCTCCTGTATTTTTCCAGCACGCAATGCGTGGTCAGATTCGTAAAATTTTGATTACCGCGATCATTATCAGCGCACCTGCCAGTGCAATCAGCAGGGCGCGGGGATCAAGCGTGGACAGCGTACCGTAATTGATATAGGTACTGATATAGCCGCCAATCAGCGCACCCACAGCGGCCAGCACCAGTGTTGGCACGCCACCGCCCGGACGGCCAGGGAAGAAATAGCGGAAGACAAAGCCCACCATTAAACCGATAACCAGCCAGGAGATCAGGCCCATCGCATTGCTCCACTGAAAAAAGGGATGATAAGAGTATAGCCCCTCCGTCCGGCATAAGGGCAGCAGGGACTAGCCCTGGCGCTCACGATTTTCGATGCCGCGCTCAATCCGTTTTAGTGCCTGCAGACAGCGCTGCAATCTGCCTTCAAGCGCGGCGATTTCTCTCTGCAATTGCTGCTGCTGAGCCAGGGTCTCCTGTGCTGACAGCAGGCTCTCACGGTCGCCGATCATCGCGCGTAAGCGCCGTTCGAAATCCTGATGCTCGGCCAGTTTTTCGTACAAATTTTCTTTCACCGGCATGGTGCGGGGTTCATTGTTGCGCAGCTTTTGCGTCGCCAGCTCGCGCTGCAGCGCACTCATTTGCAATACCACGCGCTCGGCCATCCACGCCACGCGCTCGGTACGATTATCCTTCACGCTTTGCTTAAGCTGCTCAAATGTCTGACGCACTTCCAGCAGGTAATCACCGAGTCGGGTGGTATGGCAATGAAACAGCTGCCTGTCGAAGCGCGCCTGTGCGGTTCGCTTGTTGGCATGGGGCTCCACGGCCTGCGCAAGCTGTTCCAGCTGGATATCGAGTTGTTGCAATAAACCTGCGCTTTTCATCTTGTTCTCCCGGGCAGAAATGCGCGCTATGATACCCTGATTCTGAGGCATTTTACCGGGCGAGCCATGCAACGTTACATACTTATTGTTTTAGGCTGGATTGCCGTGGTGCTGGCCACACTGGGCGTGGTGCTGCCGCTACTGCCCACGACGCCCTTTCTCTTGCTGGCTGCCTGGTGTTTTGCCCGTTCGTCGCCGCGCTTTCACCACTGGCTGCTGCATCGTTCCATCTTCGGACGCTATCTGCGTCACTGGCAGCAGCACCGGGCAATGCCGCCAGGGGCGAAGGGCAGGGCGATCCTGTTTATTCTTGTGACATTTGCGTTTTCGCTGTGGATGGTCAAGATCCTTTGGGTACGCCTGCTGCTGCTGGTCATCCTCGGCTGCCTGCTGATCTTTATGATCCGTTTGCCGGTGGTTGATGAAGGGCAAGAAAAACCGTGATTTTGCTAAACGCGGTTGCAATTGTCCGGCGCTTTGCATAGATTTGGTCGTTTTCGTGCGCGGCTTCCCCTCAACGTCTGAATTTCACCCGGTAATATGGCCGTCGCGTGAAATGAAGCTGCGCGAGTCAGATTTGTATTTACCAGGCATAACATTATGACCGCGACTGCGCAGCAGCTTGAATTGATTAAAAACAGTATCAAAAGCATCCCGGATTATCCTAAACCGGGCATTCTCTTTCGTGATGTCACCAGCCTGCTGGAAGATCCGAAGGCGTTTGCACTGAGCATTGAACTGTTGGTTGAACGCTATCGTGACGCTGGCATCACCAAAGTGGTGGGCACCGAAGCGCGTGGTTTCCTGTTTGGTGCACCCGTGGCACTTGGGCTGGGTGTGGGGTTTGTTCCGGTACGTAAACCGGGCAAGCTGCCGCGTAAAACCTTTGCGGAAACCTACGAGCTGGAGTACGGCACCGATACGCTGGAACTGCACTGTGATGCGATTCAGCCCGGCGACGTGGTGCTGGTGATCGATGACCTGCTGGCCACGGGCGGGACCATCGAAGCTACCGTGAAACTGATCCGCCGTGCGGGTGGCAGTGTTCAACATGCCGCTTTCATCATTAACCTGTACGATCTGACGGGTGAATCTCGCCTGGAAGCGCTGGGTATCGAAAGTTACAGCCTGGTGAACTTCCCCGGTCACTAAGGTTTTGGGGGCAGACCGATCTGCCCCTGCCATTATTTCACCCTTCCTCCCTCTACTGCCTAAAATGCCTTCCTTCACGCTTCGGCACAAAAAGCAGCGATGTCTCTATCCCTCTCATTAAACTGACCCGTTAAATACCGTCATGCAGCACACTGAAATAGCGATTAAGGACAATCGGGATGAAGACAGTCGCCACTACATTGATTGCATTTTCCCTGATAGCAGGGAGCAAAGCGGCGCTCGCAGACCAGAGTAGCTTGCCCCCTGATTATCACTATCAGGCCGGGAGTGACAGCGGAAAGCACACTTTTACCCTGGGTTATGCGCAAAGCCACGTGAAGCGTTTTAAAGATATGAAAGGGTTCAATTTTAAATATCACTATGAAATTCCTGAACTTCCTCTCAGTGCTGTGGCATCGCTGACATGGATGAACACGCGGGGAAGTCAGTCTCAGCATTTTGATGAGACAGCGGAGGAAGATCATCATCGTGTACGTTACTATTCCCTTATGGTGGGGCCGGCATATCGCGTAGCCACATGGGCCAGTATCTATTTACTGGCAGGGGCAGGTTGGGAGAGCAGTTCTAACAAAAACGAATATTATTCTCCTTCAGGCGATCGTTCCGGCCACTATAAAGTGTTCGATGCGCGTTTTGCGTGGGGCACAGGGATGCAGTTCAACCTGATTGATAATGTTGTGCTGGATGTCGGTTATCAGGCCGGACACGTGCAGAAAACATCCAGTAATGGCTTTACTGTCGGGGTAGGGTATCAGTTTTGATTTTCGGACCACGACTCCCCGTTGCACCCTGAGCGCTGCCTCTGCCGACGGAGCCCTTTGTACCCTTTTCTCCATCACGACCGCCCGCCCCTGGCCCCAGAGATGATGTGTTTACTCCCTGTTTTATCGTTTGAATTTCACGTAAACCGGGTAAAGACGTCGGCAAAAAGGAGGGCGGGGTAGGGTGCTGATTTTTTGCTCTTATAAAAGAAAAAGGGATGAACCCGGTCGGGAAAATAATGCATGCTTCAGCATGGCGGTAAGAAGGCCTTCTGTTATAGTACCCTTCCTAAATCTGCTTAACTGCCGTTGATACGGTTGATTTTGCCGATACTCGTCAACAGGCTAAACTGCGGTTTCTCACTGTTTAGGTTAATAAGCTATTAAAAAACAATGATGAAGTCTTAATGAGCTATCAGGTACTGGCCCGCAAGTGGCGTCCACAAGCATTTACTGATGTCGTCGGTCAGCAACATGTTCTGACCGCGCTGGCTAACGGTTTGTCCCTTGGCCGCATCCATCACGCCTATCTGTTTTCCGGCACACGTGGCGTCGGGAAAACCACCATTGCCCGGTTGCTGGCAAAGGGGTTGAACTGTGAAACTGGCATTACCGCTACCCCCTGTGGGCAGTGCGACAACTGCAGGGAAATTGAGCAGGGCCGCTTTGTTGATCTGATAGAAATCGATGCGGCTTCCCGAACCAAAGTGGAAGACACGCGCGACCTGCTGGATAACGTGCAGTACGCGCCGGCACGCGGCCGTTTCAAGGTTTACCTTATCGATGAAGTCCATATGCTCTCGCGTCACAGCTTTAATGCGCTGTTAAAAACGCTTGAAGAGCCCCCGGAGCACGTTAAATTTCTGCTTGCCACCACCGACCCCCAAAAATTACCGGTCACCATTTTATCGCGTTGTCTGCAGTTCCATCTGAAAGCCCTTGATCAGGAACAGATTCGCGGCCAGCTGGAACATGTCTTACAGGCTGAACAGATTGGCGCGGAGAGCCGCGCGCTGCAACTGCTGGCCCGTGCCGCGGATGGCAGTATGCGTGATGCCCTGAGCCTGGCCGATCAGGCGATCGCGATGGGACAGGGGCAGGTCACGACGGCCACCGTCAACGATAT
This sequence comes from Erwinia persicina NBRC 102418, assembly GCF_001571305.1. GTDB lineage: Bacteria > Pseudomonadota > Gammaproteobacteria > Enterobacterales > Enterobacteriaceae > Erwinia > Erwinia persicina. The sequence continues at coordinate 37,667 of NZ_BCTN01000009.1, forward strand.
GCTGGGTACGCTTGATGATGAACAGCCGCTGGCATTGATTGAGGCACTGGTTCATGCCGATGGTAACCAGGTGATGGCGCTGCTCAGTCAGGCCGCCTCACGCGGCGTGGAGTGGGAAGCACTGCTGGTGGAAATGTTGACGTTGCTGCACCGTGTGGCGATGATCCAACTGCTGCCTTCTGCTTTGGGCGACGATATGGCCGCTATCGAACAGCGCTTGCGTGAGCTGGCGCGGGTATTGCCGCCAGCCGATGTCCAGCTCTATTACCAGACGCTACTGGTGGGGCGGAAAGAACTGCCGCTGGCACCGGACCGCCGCATGGGCGTGGAAATGACGCTGCTGCGCGCGCTGGCCTTTCATCCCAAAGCCGTTATCGCCGATCCGGTCGCACGTCCGACCATGACGTTGCAGGCGCCGGCAGAGGCTGCCGCGCCAGCACAGAACAGCGCACCGGTAGCGCATAGTGCATCCTCACCGCCACCGGCACAGGAATCTCCCCCTCCTCAGGGGTTATCCGGTGCCACCAGTCAGCTCCTGCAGGCGCGAACGCAACTGATGCGCCATCAGGGGGCGAGTAAGCCAAAAAAGAGTGAGCCGGCAGCGCAGGGTGCGCGGCCGGCGAGTTCGGCCCTGGAACGGCTTGCTGCAGTGACCGAACGTGGACAGCAACGCCTGCAACAGGCCGCAGCCGAAGCCGTCCCGGTAAAGGAAGAGGCGTATCGCTGGAAAGCGCAAAACCCAGCTGAAGTGAAAATTGCGCCGGTGGCTACGCCAAAAGCGCTTCGCACGGCCTTAGAGCATGAGAAAAACCCTGAGCTGATGGCCAAACTGGTGGCAGAGTCGCAGGCGCGCGATCCCTGGGCTGCGGAAATCGCGGCGCTGACGATGCCAAAACTGGTGCAGCAGCTGGCGCTAAACGCCTGGAAGGAGCAGACCGCGAACGGTATCTGTCTCCATCTGCGCACCAGCCAGCGTCATCTCAATTCCCCTTCGGCGCAAAAAGCGTTGGGGGAGGCCTTGAATGCGGCTGCCGGGCACCCCATTGAATTAAGTGTGGTGGAGGATGATAATCCTGCTGTGCTGACACCGCTGGAATGGCGGCAAAAAATTTATGAAGAGAAACTGGCGCAAGCGCGTCAGTCGATTATCTCAGATACGCATATTCAGACGCTGCGTCGGTTTTTCGATGCCGACGTGGACGAAGAAAGTATCCGACCTGTTTAACCCGCCGTATCGCAGTTACGTTGATGCGGCCTGAGCTGAAGAGAGAGAACTTATGTTTGGTAAAGCCGGATTGGGCAACCTGATGAAACAGGCCCAGCAAATGCAGGACAAAATGGCCCAGGTGCAGGAAGAGATTGCTGCGATGGAAGTAACCGGTGAATCCGGTGCCGGGCTGGTTAAAGTCACCATCAACGGTGCGCATAACTGCCGTCGCGTGGAAGTCGACCCAAGCCTGCTGGAAGATGACAAAGACATGCTGGAAGATCTGGTGGCTGCGGCTTTTAACGATGCAGCGCGCCGTGTGGCTGAAACGCAGAAAGAGAAAATGGCTGCGGTATCAAGTGGTATGCAGCTCCCACCTGGCTTCAAGATGCCATTCTGATAGCAGACCAGAGGCGATGCGTTGTGTCGCCTCTGGTAATTTTTCTATTCCACCATTGCCGCATAATTTTCCGCCAGAAAATCAATCAGTGCTCTTACCGCCGGTAACTGACCGCGCCGGGAGGGGAACACCACATGAATACTCTCGGGCCTGGTATGCCATTCAGGTAGCAGGGGAACCAGACTGCCGTTTTCCAACTGTTCTTCTAACACTAACCTCGGTAACTGCACCACACCTACTCCCGCCAGCGCGGCTGTGCGCAATGAGGCCATATCGGTGGTGACAAACCGCGGCTGGTGGAACAGCGTCACCTCTTGCTGATTAGGCCCGTATAAAAACCAGCGGTACGTTTGCTGGGGCCGGCCAACGGCGAGGCTCGGCCACTGCTGCAAGTCCATGGGCAGAGTGGGCATGCCGTGCAGTCTGACCAATGCCGGGCTCGCGACCAGGCACATAGGGCGCGTGCCCAGTTTACGCATCACCAGCTCACTATCTTCCAGCGGCAGAGGGCGTACACGGATCGCCAAATCGACGTTTTCGTTCAGCACATCCACACGACGGTTCGTCTCTTCAAGCTGAACGCTGGTCAGCGGGTACATCATCATAAAACGCGCCAGCATCGGCCCGATATGGGCGTGCAGCAGTGCGACAGGGCAGGTCAGCCGGATAAGCCCTCGCGGCTCGACCCGGAGTGCATCAATCGCTTCCTGGGCGGCTTCTGCTTCAATGATCATCGCCTTACAGTGTCGGTAATAAATCTGACCGGCCTCCGTCACGGTGAAACTTCGCGTTGAGCGCTGTAACAGGCGTGTCTCCAGCCCCTCTTCCAGCAGCGCAATGCGACGGCTTAGTCGCGACTTCGGTATGCCAATCGCACGGCTTGCCGGGGAAAAACCGCCATGATCCACCACCTGTACGAAATACCACAGGTCATTTAAATCCTGCATACGTATTGTCCTGTTGATAGAACGCTGAGTCCAGATTGACACTCTACCGGATTGTTTGTCTTGCGCATAAGATCACTCACATCGAAACAGGTCGTCTGGAGAAAAATCATGAAATCTATTATCGCTGTTCATTCTGCTCCTGCCTCTCATTGGGTCGGTGACGGTTTTCCGGTGCGGTCGATGTTTTCCTACTCAACAATGGCTCGTCAGCTGAGCCCATTTTTACTGATGGATTATGCCGGACCTGCAGTGTTCAGCGCCGGGCATAAAACACCGCGTGGCGTCGGTCAACACCCACATCGCGGTTTTGAAACCGTCACCATCGTGTACGCGGGAGAAGTAGCTCACCGCGATAATACGGGCAAGGGTGGCGTTATCGGCCCCGGCGATGTGCAGTGGATGACTGCGGGCAGTGGCATTTTGCATGAAGAGTTCCACTCGCCTGCCTTTAGCGCAGCGGGTGGCACGCTGGAAATGGTGCAGTTATGGGTCAATTTACCGGCAAAAGATAAGATGACCGCGCCGCGTTATCAGCCCATTACAGACAGTGATATCCCTGTGGTGGCCTTACCTGACCATGCCGGAAAGGTACGCGTGATAGCAGGGTCAATGGCGGGAAAAAATGGCCCCGCTCAGACCTTCACACCGATGCATATCTGGGACGTGCGCCTCAATGCGCATGCTCAAACGCACCTGGACGTACCGGAAGGTTGGAATACCGCCCTGATGGTGCTGAAAGGGACGGTACAGGTTAACGGTGAAGAGGTGGTCCGTGAGGCCCAGCTTGTGGTGATGGATGCCAAAGGTGACAGTGTGCAAATAGAAGCAAACAACGATGCGGTTGTACTGTTGCTGAGTGGCGAGCCCATTGATGAACCTGTGGTCGGTTATGGCCCGTTTGTGATGAACACGGATGAAGGCATTCGCCAGGCAATTGATGATTTTAATCAGGGTCGTTTTGGCGACGCTATTCAGTAAGACAGAACGGCTATCATGCGGATAGCCGGAACGCTTTAATTAACAGGAGCACGAAGATGATGCCAGCAAACTTTAATGGGCAAAAACCGATGATCGACGTTGATGACGCCGTGATGTTATTAATCGACCACCAAAGCGGTTTGTTTCAGTTGGTGCATGATATGCCGATGCCGACATTGCGTGGACATGTGACGATGCTTGCCAAAATGGCAACGATGGCTAACATCCCGGTAATTACTACGGCTTCCGTGCCACAGGGACCAAATGGTCCGCTGATCCCGGAGATCCATCAGTATGCACCTCATGCGCAGTACGTTGCCCGTAAGGGCGAGATCAACGCATGGGATAACGCTGAGTTTGTCGCTGCGGTTAAAGCTACGGGACGAAAAACCCTGATCATTGCTGGTACGGTTACCAGCGTCTGTATGGCTTTCCCGGCCATTAGCGCGGTAGCCGAAGGTTTTAAAGTCTTCGCGGTGATCGACGCATCAGGGACCTACTCGAAGATGGCGCAGGAAATTACCCTTGCACGGGTCGTGCAGGCGGGTGTGGTTCCACTGGATACGGCCGCCGTCGCGGGCGAAATTCAGGGTAGCTGGAACCGCGCTGATGCGATGGACTGGGCGGCACTGTGGCCTGCGGTCTTTACGGAATATGGGCTGCTGGCGGAAAGCTATCAAAAAGCCCAGGACGTGGTCAGCCACCATGAAACGCTCGATTCTGAACGTCGCTGATTAATGCTTCCCCGGATAAGTCCGGGGAATATCTTTTTCTATGCTCGTCCGCAGGGCAGATGTTAGGCTATAGCCCCCTCTTATTTCAGAAGTCTGAGCAATGCAAACCAGCCCTTTACTTACCGCCCTTATGGAATCTCTGCGCTGCCTGCCAGGCGTTGGACCAAAATCAGCGCAGCGTATGGCCTTCCAGCTGTTGCAGCGTGACCGCAGCGGCGGGATGCGCCTGGCGCAGGCACTGACGCGCGCGATGTCGGAAATTGGGCACTGCTCTGATTGCCGTACCTTTACCGAGCAGGACATTTGCACTATCTGCGCCAATCCGCGACGTCAAGAGAACGGGCTGATCTGTGTTGTAGAAAGTCCGGCAGATATCCATGCGGTTGAACAGACCGGGCAATTTTCTGGCCGTTACTTCGTGCTGATGGGGCATCTGTCACCGCTGGATGGCATTGGACCAAACGATATCGGCCTTGATCGTCTGGAGCAGCGACTCGAGAAAGAGAAGATTGTCGAAGTGATCCTCGCCACTAATCCCACCGTAGAAGGTGAGGCCACCGCCAACTATATTGCCAGCCTGTGTGAACAGTATGGCATTGAAGCCAGCCGCATTGCCCACGGTGTGCCGGTAGGGGGCGAACTTGAAATGGTGGACGGTACCACACTGTCGCACTCGCTGGCTGGACGTCAAAAGTTTAAATTCTGAACAATCAGCGGCACGAGCCCTTCGTGCCGTCTTGAAATCTTTTTTGTTACCCCCATTTAATACCTCAACGTTCATCATCTGTTTTTAGTTGAGGTAGCAATGACCATGAAAGGACAAGAGACACGTGGCTTCCAGTCAGAGGTAAAACAGCTTCTGCACCTGATGATCCACTCACTCTATTCAAATAAAGAAATCTTCCTGCGTGAGCTGATCTCTAACGCCTCAGATGCTGCTGATAAGCTGCGCTTTCGTGCGTTATCCACGCCGGACCTTTACGAAGGCGACGGCGATCTTCGCGTCCGGGTTTCCGTTGACAAGGAAAAGCGTACCCTGACCCTGAGTGATAACGGCATCGGGATGCGTCGTGACGAAGTGATAGAAAACCTGGGGACGATTGCCAAATCCGGGACGAAATCTTTCCTGGAATCACTGGGCTCCGACCAGGCGAAAGACAGCCAACTGATTGGACAGTTCGGTGTGGGCTTCTACTCGGCGTTTATCGTCGCGGATAAAGTGTCTGTGCGCACCCGTGCTGCAGGCGCTGCGGCGTCTGAGGGGGTATTCTGGGAGTCTGCCGGTGAAGGTGAATACACCATTGCCGATATTGAAAAAGCCGATCGTGGCACTGAAATTACCCTGCATCTGCGCGAAGGCGAAGACGAATTCCTCGACGCCTGGCGCGTGCGCAGCATCATCAGTAAATACTCTGACCATATTGCGCTGCCGGTAGAGATCGAAACCCACAACGAAGAAGACAACACCACCACGTGGGAAAAGATCAACAAAGCGCAGGCGCTGTGGACGCGCAACAAGTCTGACATCAGCGAAGACGAGTACAAAGAATTTTACAAGCACGTTGCCCATGATTTTACCGATCCGCTGACGTGGAGCCATAACCGCGTAGAAGGTAAGCAGGAGTACACCAGCCTGCTGTACATCCCGGCCCAGGCCCCGTGGGATATGTGGAATCGTGACCACAAGCATGGTCTGAAACTGTACGTACAGCGGGTGTTCATCATGGACGACGCGGAACAGTTTATGCCGAACTACCTGCGTTTCGTAAAAGGTCTGATCGATTCAAACGATCTGCCGCTGAACGTTTCGCGTGAGATCCTGCAGGACAGCCGTATTACCCAAAGCCTGCGTGGAGCGCTGACTAAGCGTTCCCTGCAGATGCTGGAAAAAGTGGCTAAGGATGACGAAGCAAAATATCAGTCATTCTGGCAGCAGTTTGGCCTGGTCCTGAAAGAAGGTCCGGCAGAAGACAGCAGCAACGCGGAAACCATTGCAAAACTGCTGCGTTTCGCCAGCACCAGCAGCGAAGGCCCGGCGCAAACCGTGTCGCTGGAAGACTATGTCAGCCGTATGGTGGAAGGTCAGGAGAAGATTTACTACATCACGGCCGACAGCTATGCCGCCGCGAAAAGCAGCCCGCACCTGGAGCTGTTCCGTAAGAAAGGTATCGAGGTTCTGCTGCTCTCCGACCGCATCGACGAATGGATGATGAGCTACCTGACCGAATTTGACGGGAAAAGCTTCCAGTCTGTCAGCAAAGCCGATGATGCGTTGAGCAAACTGGCGGATGAAGAAACCGAAGAGCAGAAAGAAGCGGAAAAAGCGCTGGAGCCGTTCGTAGAGCGAGTGAAAACGCTATTGGGTGAGCGCGTCAAGGAAGTGCGTCTGACGCACCGTCTGACCGATACGCCTGCAATTGTCACTACCGAAGCGAACGAAATGACCACCCAGATGGCGAAGCTGTTTGCTGCGGCGGGTCAGGACGTGCCTGAAGTCAAATACCTGTTTGAACTGAACCCGGACCATGCGCTGGTGAAACGTGCCGCTGATACCCAGGACGAAGCCCGCTTCGCCGAATGGATCGAGCTGCTGCTCGAACAGGCGCTGCTGGCAGAAAAAGGGTCGCTGGACGACCCGAATCAGTTTATTCGCCGTATGAACCAGCTGCTGCTGGGTTAACACCGCAGGGCGAACCGTCTGTTCCGGTTCGCCCGCCACGAGAGCAGCATGCCAGCACGGGGCAACCGTAAAAGGGGCCCCGTGCTGTTATTATCCCGCAATCGATGCCTCTTCTAACAGCCAGCGTCTGAAAAGCTCAATCTCCGTTTCCTCTTTACGTGCCGCTTTCACCATCATCCATGTCGCGCGATCCACTTCAGCAAACCCCAGCGGGGCGATCAGCGATCCCTCACGGATCTCTTTTTTTACCAGGATCTGCGGCGTCATAATAATTCCCATCCCATTACGGGCCGCCTGTATGGCCAGCGTCAGATTGTCGAAATGTCGACCCGCCCAGAAGTCCCCCTTTGCTCCGGTTTTTTTTGCCCATTCCGCCCACGCATGCAGCTTGGTGTCGGCATGTAACAGCGGCAGGGTGGAAAAATCCGTTTCATAGGTAAAGCGGTTGCTGAACTTCGGGGCACAGACCGGGCCGATATAGTCAACGGTAATCAGCGTAGCGGCAATATCTTCCTGTACAGACTGCTCATGGCTGACGATCAGCACATCCGTATGCTCGCTGCGCACTCGCTCTATATCGACATGGGTCTGAAAGGTGAGGGCAATTTCACTGTGGCGTTCGGTAAAGCGACTGATACGCGGGATAAGCCACTGTGCCAGAAAGCTGGGGGCGCAGGAGACGCTCAGACTGTGCAGGTTGCTCGCACGGATTTTTTCGCAGGTCACTTCAATCTCGCTGAAGGTCTGCATACAGCATACCTTCAGGCGTTCACCGTCGGGGGTAAGCTGCACGCGCCCGTTGATGCGTAAAAACAGCGGCTTGCCCAGCCACTCCTCTAACTGCTTGATTTGATGACTGACGGCGCTGTGCGTAACACTCAGCGACTGTGCCGCCAGGCTGAAGCTTTGGTGCAGCGCTGCCTGATGAAAATAACGCAGCGCGCGCAGGGAAGGGAGGCCAGACATAATCATACCTTGTTAGAAAAACTAACAGAGAGTGTCTGTTTTTATCATTTTCAAGTCCAGCGTAATTTCCCTACTCTGACTGGCAGGTCGGGGTCGTGTCCTGTCAGCCACCAGCAAACACCCCCTTCTGGTTTCTCTCGTTGCACAGCCGTATTTTCCCCTTGTCAGCCGACGATTACATTCAACATCTATGCGAAGGAAAGGAAAATGACCAATCAGCATTCTGTAAAAACACAGCTTGTTATGTTCACCGGAGGTCGTGATAGCACGCTGGCAGCATGTTATCTGATGTTACAAGGTATTCCCGTGCACCTCTGGTCTGGTAACAGCGGATGTTCACTGCACCGGGGTATTTTATCTCATCGTGTTGATGAGCTGAAAAGCCGGTTTGGTGACCTTGTGGTCGCCCATACCATTGCCGATATCAGCGGCGCTTTTCGCTCCATCGCCATCGAGCACCTGGAAAGTGACATTCTGAAATATCGCAAAAACCTGGTACTGCTGGGAGAGAAACTGGCGATCCACGCCCATCTGGTGGATTTCTGCCACCGCAACGACATCAATACCATCAACGATGGCATCACCCATTATCAGATGGAGTTTCCGGAACAGCGCCAGGTGGCCAAGACGTTTCTGATGGAGATGATGGCCCGATACGATATCAATTATCAGTCACCCATTTATGAGTTTGCCCAGTCGGCAGACGATGTGAAGTACCGCCTTCTGCAACTGGGGATCTCCACCAAGTCTCTGGAAGGCATCAGCATCTTTGCCGACAGCTTCTCAACGCCGAATGATGAGGTGATCCTCGCCTATCTGCATGACAAAGCCCCGCTGGCGCACAATATTGTGCGTTTCCTGTCGGGTGAGACCCTGATGACGCCTGTGCTGAAAGCCAGCGCGGCAGCCTGAATCTGACTGTCAGAGGTGGCGTAACCAGGGGGTTACGCCACCCGGAGCCTGAGATGAAAATAATCGTTAAATGTGCAGCCATTATTATTTATCAGCGTTCGCTCTTGCTGACCCGCAAACGCGGCACCGGAATTTTCATTTCTCCAGGCGGTAAGCCGCGGGTGGGGGAAGACCATCTGAGCTGCCTGAAGCGTGAGCTACAGGAGGAACTGGGCGTGCAGATTAACAGCTTCCGACCGTTTGGCCTGTTTCATGGCAAGGCGGAATTCGAAGCGATGGCCATTGAAAACCACGTCTACCATGTAGAAATCGCCGGCCAGCCGCGTGCCGGCAGCGAGATAGAAGAGATTGCGTGGGTGAACTACCGCCAGCCTCCTTGTGAAATCGCGGTCGGCTCGATCTTCCGCGATAACGTTATGCCACTGCTTTACCAGCAAGAGTTGATCAACTAATGGACGCATCTTCACTTTCCCCCCAGTTACAACAGGTCCACGGCGATCGGTTTTATAAGCGAGTTGCTATGCTGAAAGACGAACTCCGGGAAGAACTGACCCGCATCTACCAGCTGGAAGAGTACGATCTGTTTTTCGTCCAGTCAGTACGCGTCGGACTGGTGATCCTGTCCCACCTCTTTCATAAGCAGGAGACCACGCTCTGTCTGGCAAAACACGCGCATTATCAGCCGATCACTGCGCTTTTCAGTCCGCCGGCTTCCCATTATACCGGGCCTGGTAGCGTGCCGATCATTACCCACGTTAATCCCTATACCGGTGAAGTCAACAGCCTGAAAGACAGCAAAGGCAAAGGGGTTGTCGATGCCTCCCACAGTTTTGCGACTAACCGCCATCGCGAACTCATTGCTGACAGTTCCATCTTTGTTGCTCCTCTGCACAAACATGCCTCGCTGACCATCGGACTGGCGGTCATTGCCCTGCGTCCGGAGGATTTCAGTACTCTGATGCGTAGTGAACTGCGGTTGTTTGAAGAATCAACGTCATCGGCCAAACCGCTGATCGAAGCGCTGGATAACGTGCGTAGTCCGGGCTGGCAGCCTTATAACGTGGCGAAGGTCGGAGCGGTAGCGTTGAAGGATGTCGCCGGCATGGACTTTACTTCCATCAGTGCCGCAGATTTACCCTTTAGTTGTTTTCCGGTGCCGGCCCTTAGCGAGGGGTTACAGCAGCAGGTGAAAGCGGCAGAAGCCTGCTATTTTCCGCATGCCAGCACCCTGCGCATCTCTTGCTGGGTGCGGGGCGACGGCAGTAAATCGGTGGACATGACGCAGCAGGTTGAACAGAAGCTTTGCACCCTGTGGGAGGAAAAATGAAAAGTCGCTTTGCTGTGAATGGCAATATGATTGGCCTGCTGGGCGGGGTGATCCTCAGCACCGACTCCGTATTTATCCGTATGATGGGGATCGAAAACTCGTGGCTGATCGTGATGCTGCGTGGCTTCTGTATGTGGGGCGTCTGTCTATTGATGTGGGCTGTCTGGCGACAGAGTCGCTCCACGCTGGGTATGCCCTGGCTGACCAAAGACAACGTCCTGTCGGTGCTGTTTTTTTGCATCGCTTCCGCCTGCTTCGTTAACGCGCTGAACCGGGGCAACGTTGCCACCGTTCTGGTCATCATCTCTTCAACGCCGTTTATCTCCGCAATGATCAGCCGCCTGTTCTTTAAAGTGACTATCGACCGCGGCGTGATGCTGGCCTCGCTGGCGGGGATCGTTGGCGTGGTGATTGTGATGTCAGGGCGCGGCCTTGGCCATAGTGGTATTGCCAATGTTTATGCGCTGGGCACGGCCGTATCGATGGCGCTGGCGTTTATCTTTACGTCCCGTGTCAGCGGCGGCACAGCGGGATTACCCTCACTGGGGGCGGTACTGGCCTCGGTGTTAATCGTACTCTGGCCCGACGCCAATATGGCAGATAGTCTGAAAGTGTTGTCCGCCGCGCAATATGGCTGGGTGATTGCGGAAGGGGCGCTGATTATGCCGCTGGCCATGGGTTTAATCACCTTATCCACGCGTTTTGTCTCACCGGCCAATGCCGGACTGTTTTTACTGCTTGAAACGGCCCTGGCCCCCTTGTGGATGTACCTTTTTATGGACGAAGTGCCTACAATTCATGCAGTTATTGGCGGTGCGGTTATCATCATTGCGGTAATTTCTCAGTCCCTTTATGTTCGTCGTCAGGGGGCGCTGCAAGGCTATGCGGATGCAGGTTAACCGCGCCCTTCCTTGTGGATAGCGGGCCAAAATGGTATGTTCTTGCGCTCAGATAAAGTGATCAATTAAGCGATTCGCAAGGGGATTTACGCAATGCGTATTATTCTGCTCGGAGCTCCGGGTGCAGGTAAAGGGACTCAGGCTCAGTTCATTATGGAGAAATACGGTATTCCGCAAATCTCCACGGGTGACATGTTACGCGCCGCGGTTAAAGCCGGTTCGGAACTGGGTCAGAAAGCCAAACAGATTATGGATGACGGTAAACTGGTGACCGACGAGCTGGTCATTGCGCTGGTTAAAGAGCGTATTGCTCAGGAAGACTGCCGTAATGGTTTCCTGCTGGACGGTTTCCCACGCACCATTCCTCAGGCTGATGCCATGAAGGAAGCGGGCATTAAAGTGGACTACGTGCTGGAATTCGCCGTACCTGACGAACTGATCGTGGATCGTATCGTGGGCCGCCGGGTTCATGCGCCATCCGGTCGTGTGTACCACGTCACCTACAATCCACCGAAAGTGGAAGGTAAAGATGACGTGACCGGTGAAGAACTGACCATCCGCAAAGACGATCAGGAAGCGACCGTACGTAAACGTCTGGTGGAATACCACGAGATGACCGCACCGCTGATTGCTTACTACAGCAAAGAAGCGGACGCCGGTAACACCGCGTACCACAAAATTGACGGCACCCGTAAAGTGACTGAAGTCAGCGGCGAGCTGGCTAAAATCCTCGGTTAATGCCGCTGAGCCAGGGTTCCCCCCTGGCTCAATTGCAGCAATTGGTTTATCCCCCGCTTTTTTCCGCTAGAATAAGTCTCGTTTTCATCCCCCGACGATGCCGTAAAAAGGAATAACAATGAGGCAAGATAAGCCTGGCGTATTACTGGTTAACTTAGGCACACCTGATGCCCCAACGACACCTGCCGTAAAACGTTACCTTAAACAGTTCCTTAGCGATAAACGCGTGGTCGATTCCCCGCGCTGGCTATGGTGGCCAATCCTGAATCTTGGGATCCTTCCGATCCGCTCTCCTCGCGTGGCGAAGCTGTACGCCTCCGTATGGATGGATGATGGCTCTCCGCTACTGGTCTTCAGCAAGCGTCAGCGCAATGCGCTGGCTGCCAGACTGGATATGCCGGTAGAGCTGGGGATGAGCTACGGTAATCCAAGCCTGAAAAGCGCCATCGACAGCCTGATGCAGCAGGGTGTAACGCGGTTGATTGTGCTGCCGCTCTATCCGCAGTTTTCCTGCTCGACGGTGGCCGCGGTATGGGACGGCATCACCGAGGTCTTTGCCGGTTATCGCAGCCTGCCCTCCGTGCACTTTATCCGCGACTATGCAGAGCACCCGGCCTACATTGCCGCGCTGAAAGCGTCGGTGGAGCGATCCTTTGCGCAGCATGGCAAGCCCGACCTGCTGGTCACCTCTTTCCACGGTATCCCGCAGCGTTTTGCCAATGAAGGCGACGACTATCCGCAGCGCTGCTACGACACCTTTAACGCGCTGACCGCATCACTGGGGCTGGGCAGCAGCGAAGCCATGCTGACCTTCCAGTCGCGCTTCGGTCGTGAGCCGTGGCTGATGCCTTATACCGATGAAACCATGAAATCACTGCCTGCTAAAGGCGTGAAGCACGTGCAGATTATGAGCCCGGGCTTTTCCTCTGACTGCCTGGAAACCCTGGAGGAGATCAATGGAGAGAACCGTGAAATCTTCCTGCATGCAGGCGGCACGCGTTTTGAGTACATCCCGGCGCTGAATGATGATGACGCTCATGTCGCGATGATGCAGGAGCTGGTGAACCAGTACCGCTAAAATCATGGGGCATCTGTTGTCCCATGATCGTCACAGAGCGCAATTGTTGCTATGATTGCGCCCTGATCCCCCTCTTGTAGTCTGCAATTATGAAATTCCCCGGTAAACGTAAATCCAAACACTATTTCCCCGTCAGCGCCCGTGACCCCCTGCTGCAGCCGGTTCAGCCGGAAAATGATGCTGCAAACAGCTGGATTGTCGGTATCGACCAGATCCTGGTCGACATTGAGGCGAAGGTGGATGATGACTTTGTGGCGCGTTATGGTCTGAGTCTCGGCCACTCGCTGGTGATTGAAGATGACGTTGCCGAGGCGCTTTATGCTGAGTTGGTTGCCCATAATCTGATCACCCACCAGTTTGCCGGAGGTACCATCGGCAATACGTTGCACAATTATTCGGTTCTGGCTGATGACCGTTCAGTGCTGCTGGGCGTGATGTGCAATAACGTCCAGATTGGCGGCTACGCATACCGTTACCTGTGTAATACCTCCAGCCGCACCGACCTGAACTATCTGCAGGGTGTGGACGGCGCCATAGGCCGCTGTTTTACCCTGATTGGCGATAACGGTGAGCGCACCTTCGCTATCAGTCCGGGGATGATGAACCAGTTGCATCCACAGAGTATTCCGGAAGAAGTTATTGCCGGGGCCTCAGCGCTGGTACTGACGTCGTATCTGGTGCGCTGTAAGCCGGGCGAGCCGATGCCGGCGGCCACCATGCAGGCTATCCAGTGGGCGAAGAAGCATAACGTCCCGGTGGTGCTGACGCTGGGTACCAAATACGTCATTGCAGACAATCCGCAGTTCTGGCGTGACTTCCTGCGCGAGCACGTCTCTGTGGTGGCGATGAACGAAGATGAAGCGTTTGAGCTGACCGGTGAGCAGGACCCGCTGCAGGCGGCAAATATTGCCCTCGACTGGGTGGACCTGGTACTTTGTACGGCCGGCCCCAATGGCCTGTATATGGCTGCCTTTACCGAGGAATCCGGCAAGCGCACCACGCAGCATCCTTTATTGCCGGGGGCGATCCCTGAGTTCAACCAGTATGAGTTCAGCCGTGCTATGCGTCATCAGGACTGCACCCAGCCCCTGCGTATTTTTTCCCATATCGCACCCTATATGGGCGGCCCGGAGAAAATCATGAATACAAATGGGGCAGGGGATGGCGCGCTGGCGGCGCTGCTGCACGATATTACGGCCAATAACTTCCACCGCTCCAATGTGCCGAACTCGAGTAAGCATGCGCGCAATTATCTGACCTACTCCTCGCTGGCGCAGGTATGTAAATATGCTAATCGCGTGAGCTATCAGGTATTAAATCAGCATTCGCCGCGTCTGACGCGCGGGTTACCGGAGCGGGAAGACAGCCTGGAAGAGTCTTACTGGGAGCGGTAAGAGGCAGAATGACGGATTGTGCCCATCACCGGGTTGGGGCGACCGGAGAAAAGGTCGCCCCAACCGGGGTTCAAATCGGGCATTCGGCCGGGGTTTCCACCGGACTCAGCAGCAGCAGATTCAGCATGCTGTTAGCAATCTCCCGCTCGCCCATCACCACACGGTCTGCACCGCGCTCCATGATGTAATCCACTTCATCATCATAATGTGCGCGGGCGATAATCTCGATATTCGGGCGCGTTTCCCGCGCGGCAGTGACAATTTCCCCGGCTTCATAACCGTTCGGGATCGTCAGCAGCAGCCAGCGCGCACAGTCCAGACGGGCGAGTGCCATCGTGTCACTGCGTGCGGCATTGCCCAGTACGGCTTTGATCCCCTGTTCACGCAGCGCCTCAACGCGCGGCCGGCTGTTTTCCACCACCACAATGGGAATACCGGCTTCCATCAGGCGGCTGCCCAGCAGGCTGCCGACGCGGCCAAAACCAACAATCACGGCGTGATTGCACAGGTCCACCGGGATCTGTTTCTCTTCTTCGATAGCTTCTTCCATCGTCTGCTCTTCGATGGTTTCTGTTTTTTGCAGATAGCGCTCCAGTATGGCGAACAGGATCGGGTTCAGCATGATCGAGAGGATAGCGCCTGCCAGCACCAGGTTACGCCCGCTCTCCGGTAAGATATTCAGCGAAATGCCCAGTCCGGCAAGGATAAAGGCGAACTCACCGATTTGGGCCAGGCTGACGGAGATGGTCAGCGCGGTGCGTTTGGAGTGGCCAAACAGCATTACCAGCGCCAGCGCGACCAGGGATTTGCCGAAGACGATAATCGCCAGCGCGCCCAGGACGGCCAGCGGCTGCTGGACCAGGATCATCGGATCAAACAGCATGCCGACGGAAACGAAGAACAGGACGGCAAAGGCGTCGCGCAGGGGCAGCGTATCGTGCGCCGCCCGATGGCTCAGTTCAGATTCGTTCAGCACCATACCGGCGAAGAAGGCACCCAGTGCAAAGGAAACATCAAAGAATTCGACGGCACCAAAGGCAATGCCCAGCGCCAGTGCCAGCACTGAAAGAGTAAACAGCTCGCGTGAACCGGTGGCCGCGCTGCGGGCGAGGATCCACGGCACCACGCGGCGTCCGACGACCATCATCAGTACCATAAAGGCGACCACCTTGCCGATGGTGATCAGCAGGTCAATCATGATGGTGGTAACGCTGGCGTTTCCTTCTTCGAACAGTCCGGCGAGAGCAGGCAGCAGCACCAGCGCCAGTACCATCATCAGGTCTTCCACAATCAGCCAGCCAATAGCAATCTGTCCACGCTGGCTGTCAATCAGCTGCCGCTCTTCAAGCGCCCGCAGCAGCACGACGGTGCTGGCGGTGGAAAGGCACAGCCCGAACACCAGACCTGTCATCATTGGCCATCCCAGCGCCCACGACAGCCCCATGCCTAACAGCGTGGCGGCGGCGATTTGTGCAACAGCACCAGGGATGGCGATCGACTTTACCGCCATCAGGTCTTTCAGTGAGAAGTGCAGACCCACGCCAAACATCAGCAGGATCACCCCCAGTTCAGCCAGCTCCGGGGCCAGATTCGTGTCCGCCACAAAGCCCGGTGTAAAGGGTCCGGCAAGGACGCCAGCCAAAAGATAACCAACAAGAGGAGAAATGCGCAGACGATTGGCCAGCATACCGAAGAGGAAGGCGAGAACTAAGCCTCCTACGATAGTGGTGATAAGCGGTGTGGTGTGATGCATGCCTGTCTCCTTTGTGTGCATACTCTTGATACATCAAGTTGCGGAGGCGTTGGCGACAACCGGGTCATTTCGCTGACTGTAGCTCCAGGAGACCCGCAGGTTTGCCGTTATCGAGCAACTCAAATCATTCAGAGTGTAATTGTGTCCAGTTGTAAGTTTTTAGTGTATGGCATATTCCGGGATGACGCTTGTCATTATTAGTAATAACGGCAAAAAAAGTGATTCATTGAGATAAAGTTGTCAGAGAGTGCGATTTTATACACTTATCAGAATGTAAGGCAGACATTGCAGGAGGATGAACCGGTGCTAAAAACAGTGATTAGCACCGGGAAGGGACTATTTAGGGCGGTTATCGGGCAGGAAAGCCGTAAGAATGCCCAGAAGGGGAAGGTAAGCACAAATTTGATAGACCAGCTCGATGCCATGATGATCGGCCACCCCCCCCAGCACGGCGGCACCCAGGCCACCCATTCCGAAGGAGAAACCGAAAAACAGGCCGGAAACCATACCGATACGTCCGGGCATCAGCTCCTGGGCATACACCAGAATAGCGGAAAATGCTGAGGCCAGAATAAAGCCTATCACCACCGACAGCGCACCGGTCCACCACAAGTTGACCCAGGGCAGCATCAGGGTAAAGGGGGCAACGCCCAGAATCGACACCCAAATGACCCGCTTACGGCCAATTTTGTCGCCAATCGGGCCTCCCACCACGGTACCGGCCGCCACGGCAAACAGGAACATAAACAGGTGCAGCTGTGCATTCTGCACGGAAAGCCCGAATTTATGCATCAGGTAGAATGTGTAATAACTGCTGAGGCTGGTGAGATAGAAATACTTCGAGAATACCAGTACCAGCAGAATGGTAATGGCAAACGCCACCTTGCGACGCGGCAGCGTGCTGACCACCGGAGCAGTATGCCCTTTAGTCACGCGATTCTGATGCTGATACCAGCGACTGATCTGCAACAGCACAATAATGGCCAGCAGTGCTGCCAGCGAGAACCAGGCTACATTACCGCGACCGTACGGCGCGATGATCAGTGCTGCCAGCAGGGGGCCAAGCGAGCTGCCCAGATTACCACCGACCTGGAACAGTGACTGTGCCAGGCCATGCCGCCCCCCGGAGGCCATGCGAGCCACGCGCGATGACTCAGGATGGAACACGGAGGATCCGGTGCCCACCAGCGCCGCCGCCACCAGGATCATCGGGAAATTACTGGCCATTGCCAGCAGAACCAGACCACACAGGGTGAACCCCATGCCGACAGGCAGTGACCAGGGCTGAGGATGCTTATCGGTATAGTAACCAATCAGCGGCTGTAACAGCGAGGCGGTCATCTGATACGTCAGCGTGATCAGGCCTATCTGAACAAAACTCAGTGAAAAGTCCTCACGCAGCAGCGGATAAATCGCCAGAATCAGGGACTGGATCATATCGTTGAGTAAATGCGCCACGCTGATGGCACCAAGCACCTCAAAAGCGGTGCGCCTGACGGGGGGTTGTGGGGAAGAGAGAGTTCGATCGCTTGCCATTAATTTAACCTGTCATTGTCTTATGTTTTTATTGTGCGGAGAAAAGCCGTTAGCTTGCCCACAACATAAGCTGGAGTAATTATCTTTTAGAGCTAATCCTGCGGCATAATCAGGTCAGTGTCACAAAAATTATTATTTTGTTAAGTCCGGGTTGTTCAACAAGGAGGGTCAGAGTGCCAGTATTCAAAAAAAGTCTTGCCAGCGTCATGACGGTGGCGTTATTAAGCGCGCCGCTGATGGCTCAGGCGTGGGTCAAAGATCGCACCTATAAATTTACCGTGTTGCATACCAACGATCACCACGGCCGTTTCTGGAATAACGAGCAGGGCGAATATGGCCTCGCGGCGCAAAAAACCATGATGGACCAGATACGTTATGAGGTGCAGGCGCACGGCGGGGCGACGCTGATCCTCTCCGGCGGCGATATTAATACCGGTGTGCCGGAGTCAGACCTGCAGGATGCGGAGCCTGACTTTCGCGGTATGAACCTGATTGGCTATGACGCCATGGCGATCGGCAACCATGAATTTGATAATCCCCTTTCCGTTCTGCGTCAGCAGCAGAAATGGGCCAAATTCCCGCTGCTCTCAGCCAATATTTATCAGAAAAGCACCGGGAAACGGCTGTTTGAGCCCTATGCGCTGTTTAACCGCATGGGGCTGAAAATTGCCGTCATTGGTCTGACCACGGATGACACGGCGAAAATCGGCAATCCGGAAAATTTCACCGATATCGTGTTCCACAAACCAGCCACGGAAGCGAAAGCGGTGGTTGAAGCGCTGCGGGCGAAAGAGAAGCCGGATGTGATTATCGCCGCCACGCATATGGGCCACTATGATAATGGCCAGCACGGTTCCAATGCCCCGGGCGACGTTGAGATGGCGCGTGAACTGCCGGCTGGCTACCTGGATATGATTGTCGGGGGCCACTCGCAGGATCCGGTCTGTATGGCGAAAGAGAATGTGAAACAGGCCGATTACGTGCCCGGCACGCCCTGTACGCCGGATCGTCAGAACGGCACCTGGATTGTGCAGGCGCATGAGTGGGGTAAATATATCGGCCGGGCCGACTTCACTTTCCTGAACGGTAAGCTGACGCTGGAACATTACGAACTGGTGCCGATTAACCTGAAGCACAAGGTGAAAAATGCTGACGGCAGCACCACCTGGGTAAATTACACGCCCGAGATTGCGAAAAATCCGGCGATGCAAAAATTACTGACCCCGTTCCAGAAAAAGGGCGAAGCGCAGCTTGGCATTAATATCGGCAGCGTTAACGGGCGGCTGGAAGGGGATCGCAGCAAAGTGCGCTTTGTGCAGACCTCAATGGCGCGTCTGATTCTGGAAGGCCAGATCGATCGCACTAAGGCTGACTTCGCGGTCATGAGCGGCGGTGGCGTGCGCGACTCCATTGAGGCGGGGCCGATCACCTACAAAGACGTCCTCAAAGTGCAGCCGTTCGGCAATCAGCTGGTCTATGTGGATATGAAAGGCAGCGAAGTGGAACAGTATCTCGCCGTGGTGGCCAATAAACAGGTGGATTCCGGGGCCTATGCGCAGTTTGCCCGCGTCAGTCTGACGGCCGACGGCAGTGGCGTCAGCAATATCCGCATCAATGGAAAGCCGCTGGAGGCTGACAAAACCTATCGCATGGCGACCCTGAGCTTTAACGCGACGGGCGGCGATGGCTATCCGCTGGTGGATAAGCTGCCGGGTTACGTCAATACCGGGTTTGTCGATGCCGAAGTACTTAAGCAATATATCCAGAGCCATTCCCCGCTGGACGTGGCGAAGTATCAGCCGGCCGGAGAGATCGTGTACCAGAAGGCGAAGGAAAAACCTGCTGAGGCTGAGAAGGCCTCCGTGGAGGAGACGTCCCCGGCGCCGAAGAAGTGGCGCCAGGCGAAGATAGATACTGCGATGCATTAATTAACCGGGTTACCCATGGGTCGACCTGTTCCGGTCGACCCTGACCCGCATTATGCCGGGTGGCGACGGCCGGCAGTAAAACGTTCGCGTAACTTGTCGTACAGCCAGTTATACACCACGGTATACGGCAGGAAGAACAGGAAGAAAGCCACTTCAATCATAAATGCCTGCCACAGCGACACGCCGAGCATCCAGGCCGCCAGCGGCAGACCTATCAGGATAAACCCCCCTTCAAAGCCCAGCGCGTGCATAATGCGCAGGCCGAGGCCGCGCTTCACTTGCTCACGCGGATACAGACGATCAAACCCGGCGTTATAAATGATGTTCCATATCATAGCCACCGTCGACAGCATAATGGCCAGTGCGCCCATCTGAAGCAACGGTTTATTCATCACCCAGGCGGCCACCGGCGACACGATGGCAATGGCCAGCACCTCAAATCCTATTGCATGAAAAACACGCTCTTTCAGCTTGCGAGCAGACATACGTCCTCCTTAATTTGCTATGGTCGCTATTTTCCACGTTTTATTTGCTAAGATAAAATGACTATCCATCGAAAAAAGCGATACACCTGTGCGTTACTCACCGGAGTCACTGGAAGCCTTTGTGCAGACAGTCGAAAGCGGATCGTTCTCGGCGGCAGCCCGGGCGCTGCGTAAAAGCCAGTCGACGATCAGCACCGCTGTGGCAAACCTGGAACAGGATCTCGGCTTTACGTTGTTCAGCCGCGAGTCGCGTAATCCGGTACTGACAGAAAATGGGCAGCGGGCGCTGGCGCAGGTCAAAGAGATCCTGGCCGCTTCAGCTCAACTGGATGAACTGGCGATCCGCCTTGCGGGGGAGGTGGAACCGTGCCTGCGGCTGGCAATCTCCGATTTCTGGCAGGCGGGTTACCATGAATCACTGTTGCAGCGCTTCTCCACACGCTACCCTGACATTGAATTCGAATGCATGATCGCCGAAGATGCCGACGTTATTGACCTTTTGCAGAGCAACCGCGCGCACATTGGTGTGGTGCGTGTGCAGGAGTATTATCCTTCCGATATCACTGTACAGCGCCTGCAGATTGAGGCGCAGATGGCGATTTATCTACATCAGGATCATCCGCTGGCGCAGCAACCGCGGGTGACGGAAGCCGATCTGAAGCAGCTCCGGCAGCTGCGTCTGAACACCTGGATTGAACGTACCCCCGTACCGGCGGGCAAGGTCTGGCTGGCGCAGTCCTACCTGCTGCTGCTGGAAATGGCGGAGCAGGGGTTTGGCTGGAGCATCCTGCCACGCTGGCTGACGCAGCAGTTTGGTCATCAAAAACTGCGCGAGCTGCCGGTGCCCGGCTGGCCACAAAACATTCAGGTCGATGTGGTGTGGTCACGGCGAACGCCGCCGGGACCGGCTGGCCGCTGGATGATCGATCAACTGCTTGCCCAGCCACCCGGTTAATCGCGTTTAGCGATATCAGCAAAACTGGCGTTCAGCAGCCGGGCCAGATCCTGCGGGGCCAGTTCAATATCCAGCCCGCGTTTGCCGCCGGAAACATAGACGGTAGCAAACTGCGATGCCAGATGATCAATCACCGTCGGTAGCCGTTTCTTTTGACCCAGCGGGCTGATGCCACCCAGCAGGTAGCCAGTACTGCGCTGTGCAAACTGCGGATCGGCCATCTCGACTTTTTTTGCGCCCAGTGCTTTTGCGACTTTCTTCAGGTCGAGCTGTCCGGCTACCGGCGTGACCGCGACGGCCAGCATTTTATTATCGCCGTTGAGCGCCACCAGCAGGGTTTTATAAACCTGATCCGCGTTCAAATTTAATTTGCGCACCGCCTCGTCGCCGAAATGGGTTTCGCTGCTGTCATGTTCATACGGGTGTAATGTAAAGGCGACTTTTTGTTTTTCAAGCAGTTTTACGGCGGGTGTCATATCGACTCACCTTGTGTCTGAGATAACAGGCAACAGCCATCATTGATGAAGAAAAGTACTGGCGAAAGTTCACTCTTTGAGCGACAATCTTGCCCGCGTCAGCGTAACCGCTGAGACGATAACTAAAATTCATAAATATGTCCTTATTGACGGGCCGATAGCGATATCGGCCTTTTTTTTATTTCTGCGCCAACAGTTCCGGTAAATTTCCTTCGCCGTACAGGTGCAGCGCACCGACAGCAACCACATAGCGCCCCGGCGGCAGCTGGCGTAAAAACTGGCACCACTGGCGATTGCGCTGATGCATAAGCAGATCGTTAAGACTGTTGCTGAAGGTACTCGGCAGCGCAAGTTTTCCTGCGCTGTCCGGCGGGGCTTCCAGCCACCAGCTCACCATCGTTTGCAGCAGGCGGGCATTAGTCTGCCAGTGAATAAGCGTATCTTCCAGCAGCGGCAGTCCGTTATCCGGCAGGGATTTCAGCAGGGCCAGCTGTGTGTCGGGGCCTTCTAACTCAATCACCTTTTTTTGCTGTTCGCGCGCGGCCTGTAACAGCTGATAGTCAATACCGCAGTCGGCACGCAGTCCCAGCCGCTGCGCCTGCTGGGCCTGAAGCATCAGAGCAACCTGCCAGGCAGGCAGGGTATCAATACGTTCCCGATCGATACTTAATTCTTCACAGTAGCGCTGTAGCCGTTGTAGCTGTTCTCCGGAGAGCCGGTCGGCCAGAGAGGGGCATATTTCACTTTCTCTGAAAGGGGACGCTCCGGCAGTGATATCGGCCTCAACGATCAGTGCATCGGCGTGCTGAAGTTTTTCATTCAGCACAGCGGGCAGCGGCATCATATTACGCATGCCCATATGTATACTGCCCACCAGGTGCAGATGGCTACCCCCCGCGTGGAAATCCATGGCTGGATAGCGGTAACTGACCGGCCAAAGCCGACGCCATAATGTCTGAAGCCTGTGTGCAACATTGCCCATGGTTTTCTGCCTCATCCGGTTAATCACACCATGCTAGCGTGATAACTCGCTGACGGACAGGGCAATAAGCCACAGGGGTTAACAGAATTACGCCTTCGGTGGAGGGGAGCGGACAGGCGATTGGCATTACTGACCACCGTGATTGACGACAGGGCCATTGCCGCCCCCGCCACAACCGGACTCAACAGGGTGCCCGTCAACGGATAGAGTCCGCCGGCCGCAATCGGAATACCGCAGGCGTTGTAGATAAATGCCCCGGGTAAATTGTGTTTCATGTTACGCAACGCGGCCTGAGAAATGGCTAAGGCGTCTGCGACAGTGTTCAGATCCTGGCGCATCAGTGTGATGCCCGCTGTTTCGATCGCCACCTGACTGACGCCAGCAATCAGTTGCAGAGCATTCTGTACGCGGCTGACACAGGTCATACCGTCTATCAGCAACTGATAGCTGTCAGGGGGGATGGAAACGTTATGCGCCGGAAGCTCAGGCGAAGACGCTGTCAGCGCTTCCGGCTGTGGTTCTGACTCTGTCAGCGTATCAGGCTTTGCATGAGAAATACCCGCTTACAGGCTGGCGTGATAGCCGGCCTGTTCAATAGCGGCGATCAGCGCATCGGCGCTGGCCTTACCGGTAACGCGGGCTTCGGTGAGGCTGATCTCTGCCTGTTCCACATCATCACGCTGCTCCAGCGTCTCTTTGACTCGTTTAATGCAGTGGCCGCAGGACAAACCGTCCAGTGCCAGCGTGGTTACTTGCGTCATATCATGACTCCTGTTGATCCGGTTTGACCCGGGGCTGTTATTACCTTCATTATGGAGGTTAAACCTTCCATCAAGGGGAAGGTCAAGGAGCAATAATGAATATTAGCGACGTGGCAAAAAAAACCGGATTAACCAGCAAAGCGATTCGTTTCTACGAAGAGAAGGGGCTGGTGACGCCGCCGCTACGGATGGATAATGGCTATCGCAGCTACAGTGCAAAACACGTGGAGGAGCTGACGCTGCTGCGTCAGGCTCGTCAGGTGGGATTTAATCTTGATGAGTGCCGGGAGATGGTCAGCTTGTTTAACGACCCTGAGCGCCACAGCGCCGATGTGAAGGCGCGTACGCTCGGTAAAGTGAGGGAGATAGAAGCGCACATTAATGAACTCCAACTGATGCGTCAGAAGCTCATCGACCTGGCGGCCAGCTGCCCGGGGGACGCTGGCGCCGAGTGTCCGATCATCAACCATCTGGCCGGCTGTCACCCGGGGAGTAAATCGAATTAAACCTTACGCGGTACAATCCGCAGAGTGATCCCCTCCACGGCGACCACAGTGATCGGCGTCCCGGCAGGCAGATCTTCATCGGCCTGGACGCGCCAGTTACCATCACCAATACGCACATGGCCAAATCCATTCACCAGGTCGGCATCCAGTGTAAGCTGGCGGCCTACCATCTGCTGGCCGCGCTGGTTAAGCGTGGAGGGAGGATGCTGCCGGTCGCGGTGTTTAAGCCAGCGATACCACCACAGCGCAGCGATAATCGTCAGTGCGGCGAAGCTCAGTCCCTGCCACTCCCAGGGCATCGGCACCAGCCAGACCAGCAGGCTGACGAGTACGGCTGCCACGCCGCTCCAGAGCAGGTAGCCGCTGGTGCCGAGCATTTCTGCGGCCAGCAGCAGGCCGCCAAGGGTCAGCCATATCCACCATGGGTTGGCAAGCAGCTCATCAATCATCAGCGTTTACGCTCCGCTCTGCTCTCTCCCAGAAGCTCACTGATCCCGGCGATAGAACCCAGCAGGCTGCTGGCATCCAGCGGCATCATCACCACTTTGCTGTTGCCCGATGAGCCGATATTTTGCAGGGCATCGGTATATTTCTGTGCCACAAAGTAGTTGATCGCCTGGATGTCACCGGCGGCAATCGCCTCGGACACCATCTTGGTGGCCTGCGCTTCGGCTTCTGCACCACGCTCACGCGCTTCTGCGGCGAGGAACGCCGACTGACGTTCACCTTCGGCTTTCAGGATCTGCGACTGCTTCTCGCCTTCGGCACGCAGGATCGCCGCCTGGCGCACCCCTTCAGCTTCCAGAATGTCGGCACGCTTGGTACGTTCAGCTTTCATCTGTGCATTCATTGAGGCGATCAGTTCTGCCGGTGGGCGCACATCGCGGATTTCTATGCGGGTAATTTTAATACCCCACGGGTTCGTGGCTTCATCGACAATATGCAGCAGGCGGGTGTTGATGTTGTCACGCTGTGACAGCATTTCGTCCAGTTCCATTGAACCCAATACGGTACGCATATTGGTCATGGTCAGGTTGATGATAGCCAGCTCCAGATTGCTGACCTCATAGGCGGCACGCGCCGGATCGACAACCTGAATAAAGCAGACGGCATCAATCGTCACGCTGGCGTTATCTTTAGAGATAATCTCCTGCGACGGGATATCCAGTACCTGCTCCATCATATTAATTTTGCGGCCAACGCGATCCATAAAAGGGATCACCAGATTCAGACCGGGCTGCAGGGTGTTGGTATAGCGACCGAAACGTTCAACGGTCCACTGGTAACCCTGTGGGACAATTTTGATCCCTGACCAGACGAGGATCAGAGCCAGAATGATAATGACGGGAATCACAGCCAACATAAAAAATAACCTCCGGATTGTTATTATTAATAAATCTATTGGGCGACCTTTTCCCCGCACGCCCTGTCTGCTGCGCCACTTTATGGCGAGGCAGCGATATTACTGTCCCGATGATATGGCAACACCTGCGGGAGCGCCACCCTGAAGACGACGGTTATGGCTGATGCTCGCCGTACTGGAAGGAAAAATCGGCAATATAGCTACCCTCTGCCTCCGCGATCGCGTGTGACAGCGCCAGGTAGTAGGGCTCAAGTCCGATGGCTTCAATCTCTGCGATTTTATCGCGCACCGGTGCGCAGAACAGCGCCGGATTGCCTGCTGCCAGGCGCTTATTATTGACCGGTAGCTCATGAGTGACTGCTTTCATTGCCGTACGGATCGCCTGACGATAACTGCCCGGCACGTTGCTCACGTTATCTGCCGCCGTCAGCACGTTGAGCGTCGGAAATTCATCAGCCATTACGGCCGCCTTCAGCCGGTCAAAAAATTGCTTAAAGAGTTCGAACGACCCCAGATCGGTGACTTTGGGTTTGGTGGATTTTCCCTGAATGTTGCCCGGTGTTCTGCTGGTTTCGGTTGATGGCAATTTGCCTTTCTGTAGCTGAAGGTCAAACAGATAATTGGCGTGTTTCCTGCGTTCATGCAGATCCGGAAATTTTTCGTTAAAGGCTATGATAAACTCAGGAGCGGCCAGATCGGCCAGAGCGTGGTTATCCAGCCAGTCAGAGCGGGCGAAAACAGCCGGCCTGATAAACCATGAAGGAACAGGCTCTGAAAAACGAACGGACTGACCATTGTGATCAAACTCAACGAACTCAGCTCCTTTTTCAAAAGCGAAGCAGCAGTTTTTAAAGCTGATAATGGTGTCATTAATGATAAGGGCATCTTTAACGAACTTTGCCACCTCAGCGCTCATCACAAAGGCCGTTTTTTTGTCGTGATCGCGCAGAACGTAGTTAAGATCTGCCACTGACTTAACGCCAGGCTCAAGATCAAACTCAAAGAAAATATGTGACATATTATAAACTTTCCGCTTTACCTGGATAAGTCATAATATCACATCTTACCATCATGAAGTCAGAAGGCTTTTCATACTGACCTCTCCTTCACGCTTGAAGCAGACTGTGGTTTAGAGACTTTTACAGGCACTCATCGCAGGTAAAGAGCTTTAATGACCCACCTCAAAGTGAACCGTGTGGCTATCGCGCTTCAGCATCAGTGTTGTCTCATCCCGCGCAACCACACTGATAACCACTGATTTCAGGTCACTCATACTCAGTGCCATCAGACGTGCATTCAGCAGCAGTAGGGTGCTTAACATCTCTTCGCCAAACTCAGACGAAATTTCTTTCATCATAAGGTGATGCTCTTCCGTATTGACCCTGTTGTCGATCGCCTGTGAATATCGGTTCATTGCGTTTTTCTCCGGGTTAATTTATTCAACGCCGCCTGACAGGTGCGGACAGAAACCATCTGATTTTCAAGCAGCTGTGCATAGTCATCCTGCTGTGCCAGAGGGCTCCGTTCAAGCGTTATTGCCAGTGACAGTGCATGATGTGCCGCCTGGGATAGCTGCAGGCATGCCGCGCGGTGTTCGCTGTGAAACTGCTCGCTGTCGCACAGTGCCCTCAGCAGCGCTGAACGTGATGCAGCGACCAGCGCCAGGTGTTCCGGTGCCATCTGGCCCCTCCTGTTAATGGTCTCAAACAGATCAGGGCCAGCCTGGTGAAGGCATCTGCCGGAGTTCAGTGGAAATGAGCATGCCCCCCAAAACCTTCAGAACGGGAATTATCATGACCGTAGCCGTGGCCGCCGAAAGCAGAGCTGTGTGCATTATCCGCGCCACGATTTTCAGACCCGCCGTAGGACGAACGGCTCTGATTATTATTGCCGCCGTTCCCTTGCGCAGTGACAAAGTGGACGGTAGAGGGGACGACCGGCTTATTTCGGATAACGGAGGGGACTGACTGAACGGGCGTCTTTACACCAACGGGAACTGACTGAACGGGGGTCTTTACTCCGACGGTGCCTGCCGGAGTGAGCGCAGTGCCCTGGAGCGCTGCCGCTCTGGCATCGGCTTGTTGCTGGCCGATCTGGTCTCGATAGGTCGTCCCGTTGACCTTTTGCTTAGCCGCCCGAAGTGCAGCATGCGTCTTATCACTGTCAGTCGCTAATTGATTATTGAATGAGCCATCAGGATTAAAGCGGCCAGTTCCGTCTCTGCTGACTGTATCATTGTAGTGTGCCAGGTTTTGCCGATCCTGCTCCTGCAAGTTATGCCAGTTGTTGATGGCATCATTAAAAACAGGGGACCGCTGTTCAGCAGTCGCATTCAGTGAAGTGATGACAACAAGAGCAGCCAGCGCGATAGTCGTGCGTTTCATGAGTTTTTTCCAGTAAAGATAATGAGTGAGGTCAGTGTTATTAACAGAATGGTTTTACCGGCCACCAGTACGCGCTCTTCCTGAAAATTTAGTGACTTAGTTTTAGTCATTCCGTTGTCATTTTTTGTGACTATGTTTGATGACTAATGCTAGTCTTTGTCTTGTCTTTTTATTTTGACTTCAATCAATTTAATGCCAGCAATCTAAAAGTCTTTAAGTCACCCTTGTGCGAGGGGGGAATCAACAATGGCTGGCGAGTTTTTCAGGCTTTGGTATGAAGAGGGCTTTTGGTGTGAAGGCGGTGAAAATGCGGATGAGGCTGTTTTATGAGGAGGGAGTGAAACGGATGAGAAAGGCTGCGGGCAGGTAGAGGGAGGAAATAAAGGGGAGCAGGGCCGGCACTGTGAACACCGGCCCGGTAATATCAGTAGAGCAGGGAGTAGAGCTGACGGCGGTATTTTGCTGCCAGAGCATCACCCGTGCCAAGTGCTGCGAGGATCTCCTGCAAAATTTTACGTGCCTGACCGTCGGCCGCGCCCAGATCCTGCTTCAGATGAGAGAACAGCAGTTCAAGCGCTTCTTCATTGCGCCCGACCTGATGAAACTGCAGCGCCAGCTGCGTGGCCAGCCCGGCATTGTCGGGATCCGCTTCCAGCTGCTGTTGCAGCTGCTGGATTTCCGGGGTATCAGCTGCCTGTTTCAGCAGATCAATCTGCGCGATCAGCCCCTGATAGCGGGTATCCTGATCCTGCAGCGGCACCACTTTCAGCACCGCTTCGGCTTCTTCGCTGCGGTTAAGTCCAATCAGTACTTCGGCCAGCAGAAAGCCGATATCGCTGCCCTGATTGCTCAGCGCCCAGGCCTCTTTAAGCAGGGGCAGGGCGTCGATCAGCTTGCCTTCTTCCATCAGCTGCATGGCCTGCTGCGCCTTCAGTTCTTCTTCTTTTGGTAACACTTTTTCCAGCAGGGCGCGGACGGCTTCTTCCGGCTGAGGCCCCTGGAAACCGTCAACCGGCTGACCGTTCTGGAAAAGATAGACCGTCGGAAGGGAGCGCAGTCCAAACTGCTGCGCCACAGCGGGCTCGGCATCACAGTCGAGCCTGGCCAGAATAAACTGGCCGGCATACTCCTGCGCCAGACGATCCAGCAACGGCGTCAGCTGCTGACAGTGCTGGCTGCGCTCAGACCAGAAGTAGAACAGCACCGGGATCTGCATCGACTGTTCCAGCGTCTGGTGCAGGTTGGTTTCATTAATTTCTACAATCGTTGCTTGTGGTGACATGAATTCGTCTCTTTTCACGTAAGTTTATTACTGTATTGGGGCGCGAGCCGCGGCTTCAAGGGGCGGCGATTAATTCTGACGTAAAAACCGGTCCATCAGCCAGCCTGGCAGTAAACGGCGTAGCACCACGATGGCATGCGTGATTAGCGTTACCGGATAGCGCAGACGCGGGCGGCGGCTTTCCAGCGCATGGCGAAGTTTCGGCAGGATCGCCTCAGGCGGTAGCGTAAAGCGGGAGGCGATGCCGGGATTGTGTACCGGCTTATCCTGCTGCGCCTGACGGACATTGTCGGTAAACGGCGTATGAATCGGACCCGGCTCAATCAGACTGACGCGCACACCGCTGCTGTGCAGCTCCATGCGCAGCGCATCTGACCAGGCTTCCAGCGCGTACTTACTGGCGGCATAGGCTCCGCGACCTGGCGTGGAAATCAGGCCCATCACTGAGCTGGTATTGATAATACGCCCGACGCCTGCGATCAGCGCCGGCAGCAGCAGCACGGTCAGCTGGTGGGTACCAAACAGATTGGTGGAGAACTGCTGCTCCAGCTGCTGGCGCGATACCGACTGCAGCGGGCCATAGACACCAAAGCCGCCGTTATTAAACAGACCGTGTAATTCCCCGCCACACAGGGTGAGGATCTCCCCCGCTGCCCGTTCGACGCTGGCAGCGTCATCCAGATCCAGCAGTACACCGCGAAAACCCAGCGCGTCCATTCGGGCGACGTCCTGCGGTTTCCGGCAGGCTGCAATCACATGATAGCCCCGGCGCAGCAGATCGTTGGCCGCCACCAGGCCAATTCCGCTGGAACTGCCGGTAATAACGATACTTTTTTGCATAACTTTACCTGTTACGGCGCTTACAGCCGGGTCACTCATGTTTAACTAAGGGAGTAAGATTTTTGGCCATCAGATCGGCAATAAACGGCTGAGCGGCAGGATTGGGGTGTATACCGTCGTCCTGCATCCATTCCGGTTTCAGATAGACCTGTTCCATAAAGAATGGCAGCAGGGGAATGGCATGCTTCTCCGCCAGTCTGGGGTAAAGTGCGGCAAACGATTCTGTATAGCGTTTGCCATAGTTCGCAGGCAGACGCACCTGCATCAGCAGCGGCTGTGCATCAGCCGCCACGACCAGCTTAATGGCCTGGTCCAGATCCTGCTCGATCTGCTGCGGAGGAAAACCCCGTAGTCCGTCGTTGCCACCCAGTTCAATCAGTACCCAGCGAGGCTGATGTTGTTTTAGCAGGGCGGGCAAACGTGCCAGCCCCTGCGTCGCGGTATCGCCGCTTATGCTACCGTTAATAATGGTAGGGGATTTTTGCCATTTATCATTGAGTAACGCAGGCCATGCGGCACTGGCAGACATACGGTAACCGGCGCTCAGACTGTCGCCCAGCACCAGCAGTGTCTCTGCCGCCGTCGCGCGCAGCGTCATAAACGCCAATAAGAACAGGAAAGGCAAATGCCAGCGGAAAACATTCTTGAAGTTCATCGTCTTAGTAAGTCCGTCGGTCAGGGTGAGCATCAGCTTTCCATCCTTACCGGAGTTGAGCTGGTTGTCAAACCGGCTGAGACGCTCGCCCTGATCGGAGAGTCCGGATCGGGCAAGTCAACGCTGCTGGGTATTCTTGCCGGCCTGGATGACGGTACGGAAGGCGAAGTGATGATGCTCGGGCAGCCGCTGCATCAGATGAATGAAGAGCAGCGGGCCGAACTGCGTGCGAAAAATGTCGGCTTTGTTTTTCAGTCTTTCATGCTGGTCCCCACCCTCAACGCTCAGGAAAACGTGCAGCTTCCGGCGCTGCTGCGCGGCGACAGTGATCGCAAAAGCCGGGAGCAGGCAGCCACGCTGCTCGCCCAACTGGGCCTCGGTGAACGTCTGAGCCATCTTCCTGCACAGCTCTCCGGAGGGGAACAGCAGCGGGTGGCGCTGGCCCGTGCCTTTAACGGTCGGCCGGCGTTGCTCTTTGCCGATGAACCCACCGGCAATCTTGACCGGAAAACCGGTGAGCGTATTGCCGACCTGCTGTTTTCAATGAACCGGGACTATGCCACCACGCTGATCCTCGTTACGCATGATGAACAACTGGCTGCGCGCTGTGACCGCCGCCTGCGGCTGCGCGACGGCAAGCTGTGGGAGGAGGCATGATCTGGCGCTGGTTCTGGCGCGAGTGGAAATCCCCCTCGCTGCTGATTGTCTGGCTGGCGCTGACACTGGCAGTCGCCTGCGTGCTGGCTCTCGGTTCACTCAGCGACCGCATGGAAAAAGGCTTAAGCCAGCAAAGTCGTGACTTTATGGCAGGTGACCGCACACTGCGCAGCGGCAAAGAGGTGCCTGCCGAATGGCTTGAACAGGCGCGTGCGGACGGCCTGCAGGTCGGACGTCAACTGACTTTTATGACCATGACCTTTGCGGGCGATACCCCGCAGCTGGCTTCGGTCAAAGCCGTCGACGATCTTTACCCGATGTTCGGGCAACTGACCACGGTGCCTGCCGGACTGAAACCGGCAGCGGGCACGGTGCTGGCCGCACCGCGTCTGCTGGCATTGCTGGAGCGTAAAGCCGGGGACCAACTGGACGTGGGGGATGCCACCCTGCTTATCGGGGGGGAGGTGGTCCAGGAGCCGGATGCGGGCTTTAACCCGTTCCAGACTGCACCGCGTCTGCTGATGAATCTGGCGGATGTGGAAAAGACCGGTGCGATCCAGCCCGGCAGCCGCATCACCTGGCGCTATAAATTTTCCGGTACGCCCGCGCAGCTGGCGCGCTATGACCGTTATATCGCCTCACGCATCACGGCGGATCAGCGCTGGATCAGCGTGGAGAACAGTGAGGACGCACTGGGTAAATCCATGCAGCGCGCCCAGCAGTTCCTGCTATTGTCAGCCCTGTTGACCCTGATGCTGGCCATTGCTGCCGTAGCGGTGGCGATGAATCATTACTGCCGCAGCCGCTACGATCTGGTGGCAGTGCTGAAAACGCTCGGTGCCAACCGGGCGGCACTGCGCAGGCTGATTATCGGACAGTGGCTGTCGGTGCTGCTGCTGGCGGCCGTGGTGGGCAGCGTCATCGGCCTCGGCTTTGAAGCCCTGCTGTTAAGCATGCTGCGTCCGGTGCTGCCCGGTGAGCTGCCGGCCGCCAGCGCCTGGCCGTGGCTGTGGGCGGTGGGATCGCTGTTTGTCATCTCTCTGCTGGTGGGGCTGCGTCCTTACCGTCTGCTGCTGGCAACCCAGCCGCTGCGCGTCCTGCGTCGTGACACGGTGGCCAACCTCTGGCCGCTGAAGTTCTATCTGCCCGTCATGGCGCTGGTGGTGATCGGTCTGCTGGCACTGCTGGTGGGGGGCAGCAAGCTGCTGTGGGCGCTGGTGGCCGGGATTGTGCTGCTCTCCTTACTGCTGGGGGCGATTGGCTGGGGCGGGCTGCTGCTGCTGCGCCGCCTGACGCTGCGCAATCTGGCATTTCGTCTGGCAGTCAACCGGCTGCTGCGGCAGCCGTGGACGACGCTCAGCCAGCTGGCGGCCTTCTCGCTGTCGTTTATGCTGCTGGCGCTGCTGCTGGTGATGCGGGGCGATCTGTTGGAACGCTGGCAGCAGCAGCTGCCGCCAGGCAGTCCGAACTATTTTCTGCTGAACATGACCGAACAGCAGGTGCCGCAGGTGCAGGCCTTCCTGCAGCAGCATCAGGTCAAGGCAGAAACTTTCTATCCGGTGGCGCGCGTGCGGCTGACCAGCATTAATGAAAAGCCGGCCGACCCGGCGCTGGATGAGTCCCTGAACCGGGAGCTGAATCTCACCTGGCAGAAAGATCTGCCGGATCACAATCCGATGACTTCAGGCACCTGGCCGCCGAAAAAGGGAGAAGTGTCGATTGAACAGGAGCTGGCCGGACGGCTCGGTGTGAAGCTGGGGGATACCGTCACCTTTACCGGGGATACCCAGGAGTTCAGTGCCAGAATCAGCAGCATGCGCAAGGTGGACTGGGAGAGTCTGAAGCCAAACTTCTTCTTTATCTTCCCGCCGGGTACGCTGGACGGACAGCCGCAGACCTGGCTGACCAGTTTCAGAATGGATAATGACAACGGCACGCTGGCACAGCTAAACCGGCAGTTCCCGACGCTCAGCCTGCTGGATATTGGCAGTATTTTGCGGCAGATAAGCCAGGTGCTGGCCCAGGTCAGTCAGGCGCTGGAGATTATGGTGATTCTGGTGACCGCCTGCGGTGTCCTGCTGCTGCTGGCGCAGATTCAGGTCGGCATGCGTCAGCGCCGCCAGGAGCTGGTGGTCTTTCGCACGCTCGGGGCCAGTACCCGTCTGCTGCGCGGCACGCTGTGGTGTGAGTTTGCGCTGCTGGGTGTCGTGTCTGGCGTGGCGGCGGCTATCGGGGCAGAGGCGGCGCTGTGGGGGCTGCAACGTAAGGTGTTCGACTTCCCGTGGCAGCCTGATTTTACGCTGTGGCTGGTGCTGCCATTAACCGGCGCCGTTCTGCTGTCGCTGTGCGGCGGCTGGCTGGGCGTGCGGTTACTGAAAGGGAAAGCGCTGTTCAGAGGGTATTACACGGGATAAGGAAGGGGGGCGGCCGGAAAAAAGGTCGACCCTGCGCCAGACCATGTCGGGGCTGACCTTCTGTGGTGGTCAGCCCGTAACATTAACCCAGCTTTTCTTCGGCCCAGGCAATACCGCTGGCGTACTCTGCCGGCAGCATCGGGACCAGCGCATTCAGTGCCTGGCTTAACGCCTGCGGGCTGACGTCGGACAGGTTCAGGTGGCCGACTTTGCGCCCGGCACGCACTTCTTTCTCATACCAGTGCAGATGCACCAGCGGCTGCGCCAGCCAGGCCAGATTGACATCGGTGCCAATCAGGTTAACCATCACTGACGGCGTGCTGACCACCGGCGTCGGCAGTGGAAGGTCGAGAATAGCCCGCAGATGCAGCTCAAACTGGCTGATGGATGCGCCGTTCTGCGTCCAGTGACCGCTGTTGTGCACGCGCGGTGCCAGCTCGTTGATCAGCAGACCTTCCGGCACCACAAAGCATTCCATCGCCATCACGCCGACGTAGTTCAGTTCATTCATGATGGCAGACAGCATGTGCTCGGCCTGCTGCTGATGCTGCTCGTTCACGTCCGGCAGCACGACGCTGGTACGCAGAATGCCGTCCTGATGCAGGTTGTGCGTCAGCGGGTAAAACACGGTTTTACCGTCGTGGCCACGTGCGCCGATCAGCGACATTTCGCCGGAGAAATTGATCCCCTGTTCAACAATGCACTCGCCGTAGCAGTCGGCGGGCAGTGATTCGGTTTCACCGGCGTGCAGTCGCCACTGGCCGCGACCGTCATAGCCGCCTGTGCGGCGTTTTACGATGGCCAGCGGGCCCAGCGTGGTGAAAACCTGCGCCCACTCATCTGCACTGGAGAGCAACTGCCACGGCGCGGTTGCCAGGCCCAGCCGGTCCAGCAGTTGCTTCTGGGTCAGACGATCGGCCAGCAGTGGAAAGATATCGCGGTTCACAAAGGCGTTATGGCTGGCCAGTTCACGGGTTAATGCCGTTTCAGGCCAGCGCTCGATTTCAGCAGTGATCACGCTCTGTGCAATGGGCAGGGATTCGGGTTCCGCATCCAGGCCCACCGGATAGACGGCAATGCCCAACGGCTCACCCGCCTGGCGCAGCATCCGTCCCAGCTGGCCGTTACCTAATACACAGACCGGCTTCATGCTTCCTCCCGCGGGTCCGGGTTGTTCAGCACTTCGTCGGTCTGGCTCTGACGCCAGTGATTCAGACGATCGGCCAGCCCGGCATCGTGCAGCGCAAGGATCTGCGCCGCCAGCAGGGCTGCATTGGCAGCGCCAGCTTTACCGATTGCCAGCGTGCCCACCGGAATGCCGCGCGGCATCTGTACAATGGAGTAGAGGCTGTCGACGCCGCTCAGGGCCGCGCTCTGCACCGGAACTCCCAGTACCGGCACCAGCGTTTTCGCCGCCAGCATGCCCGGCAGATGGGCTGCCCCGCCTGCGCCGGCGATAATCACCTGATAGCCGTTACCGGCGGCCTGTTCGGCAAAGCTGAAGAGTTTGTCCGGCGTGCGGTGTGCAGACACCACTTCGCAGTGAAAGGGAACGTCCAGGCTGGTAAGGATTTCCGCCGTAAATTGCATGGTTGCCCAGTCACTTTTGGAACCCATAACAATAGCAATGCGGGCCGGTGCGGCGTTCGATGTCATGCGGGTCTGACTCCTGTGATTGTAAAACGTCACCAGGGCCGCTCAACAGGGCGACCCGATGGGAAGGGCAAAGAGAATATCACGACTGCGCGGTGAGGAAAACGGTTGCGTAGCGTCAAATAGCCGCGTTTTCACTCAGACTTTGACCTCAGAACGGAAAGGAAATCAGGCTTATTTCGTCAGCACTGACTTTGATCATTGACCCTTCTTCATGCCAGGCGCCAAGCACCAGGCGTTCAGCCGCCTGCCCCTGGATCAGCAGGGGATGAACGGCGGGGCGATGAGTATGACCGTGGATCAGCCACTGTACCTGATGGCGTGACATCGCCGCCACCACCGCCTGCTGATTGACGTCCATGATTTCCCGGGATTTGCTGCTGTTGGCCTGACGGCTGCCGGCGCGCATTTTCAGGGCGATTCGCTGGCGGACAAAGAGGGGCAGGGCGAGGAACAGCGTCTGCAGCCAGCGCTGCTGGACCTTTGCGCGAAAACGCAGATAGCCTTGATCATCGGTACACAGGGTATCGCCATGCATAATCAGCACGCGCCTGCCGTACAGATCCAGCACCTGCTCTTCCGGCAGCAGGGTCATGCCACTGGCTTTGGCAAAACGTTTGCCCAGCAGAAAGTCGCGATTACCGTGAATAAAATAGCAGGGGATAGCCAGCTGGCGCAGGGCGTGCGCCACCTCGGCATGAAGCGGATTCGGGTCATCGTCACCGATCCAGGCTTCAAACAGGTCACCGAGAATATACAGCGCGTCTGCCTGCTGTGCTTCACGGCGTAAAAAATGCAGAAAACCGGCCGTAATAGCCGGTTCTTCAGTACACAGATGGAGATCTGCGATAAACAGCGTATGCGACATTATTCGCTGACGGTGACTTTCTGAATGATCACGTCGTCTTTTGGCACATCCTGGTGCATACCGCTGCGACCGGTGGCCACGGCTTTGATTTTCTCAACCACGTCCATGCCTTCAACCACTTCAGCAAACACGCAGTAACCGAAGCCCTGCAGGCTTTCGTCACGGAAGTTCAGGAAGTCGTTGTCAGCCACGTTGATGAAGAACTGGGCAGTCGCAGAGTGTGGCGCCTGAGTACGGGCCATCGCCAGGGTGCCTTTGGTGTTCTTCAGGCCGTTACCCGCTTCGTTGCGGATCTCTTCTTTGGTGTCTTTCTGCTTCATGCCCGGTTCAAAACCACCGCCCTGGATCATAAAGCCGTTGATCACACGGTGGAAGATGGTGTTGTCGTAAAAACCTTCGCGGCAGTACTCAAGGAAGTTTTTAACGGTAGCCGGCGCTTTATCATCGAAAGTCTTGATGACGATATCGCCATGATTAGTCTGGAAAGTGACCATATTCTCATCCTGTCAGGGTTGGAGTATTTAACATTGAGCGCCGGGAACTGAGACGGGAGTCTGTCCCGTGCGACAGACGGCTCTTATATCACAAAATGTGATAGCTCGTCAGCCTCCCCTTTATAAAGGAAACGCAGATAACCTTGCTTTGCGCCGCGCTGAAGGTAAGAATACGTCAGAATATTTACTTCGCCATTTTTTCGCTAATCCCGCACACGTTTAAAACGGAATGTCTCAATGCTAAAGATTTACAACACCCTGAGTCGTCAAAAAGAGGAATTTAAACCTATTCATGCCGGTAAAATCGGGATGTACGTGTGTGGCATTACCGTTTACGACCTCTGTCATATCGGACACGGCAGAACCTTCGCCGCCTTTGACGTGGTGGCACGCTATCTGCGTTACAGCGGCTATGAGCTGAACTATGTGCGTAACATCACCGATATTGATGACAAAATCATCAAGCGTGCCAATGAAAAGGGCGAAAGCATTGAGCAACTGACCAATCGTATGATTGCCGAGATGCACAAGGATTTCGCCGCGCTGAATATTCTGCCGCCGGACCAGGAACCGCGCGCCACGCGCCATATTCCAGAGATTATTGAGCTGGTCAGCAAGCTGATTAACCGTGGGCACGCCTATGTCGCCAGCAATGGTGATGTGATGTTCTCCGTCGACAGCGACCCAAACTATGGCTCACTGTCGCGCCAGGATCTCGATCAGCTTCAGGCTGGTGCCCGCGTGGAAGTCGCGGCAGACGTGAAGCGTAACCCGATGGACTTCGTGCTGTGGAAGATGTCAAAAGCTGACGAACCCGGTTGGGAGTCCCCGTGGGGGATGGGTCGCCCGGGCTGGCACATCGAATGTTCAGCCATGAACTGCAAGCAACTGGGTGAGCATTTTGATATCCACGGCGGCGGCTCTGACCTGATGTTCCCCCACCATGAAAACGAGATTGCCCAGTCCACCTGTGCCCATGATGGTCCGTATGTGAATGTCTGGATGCACTCCGGCATGGTGATGATTGACCGCGAGAAGATGTCAAAATCACTGAACAACTTCTTTACCGTGCGCGACGTGCTGGCGCACTAC
Source organism: Erwinia persicina NBRC 102418 (assembly GCF_001571305.1). GTDB lineage: Bacteria > Pseudomonadota > Gammaproteobacteria > Enterobacterales > Enterobacteriaceae > Erwinia > Erwinia persicina. Next base: position 75,011 of record NZ_BCTN01000009.1, read on the forward strand.
GACGCGGAAACCGTACGCTATTTCCTGATGTCCGGCCACTATCGCAGCCAGCTGAACTACGGCGAAGATAATCTGAATCAGGCGCGCTCGGCGCTGGAGCGCCTCTACATCGCCATCCGTAACACCGACGCCAGTGCTGCTGTGGCCGGCGGGGAAGAGTTTGAAACTCGTTTCCGTGCTGCCATGGATGATGACTTCAATACCCCTGAAGCCTATTCGGTTCTGTTTGACCTGGCGCGTGAAGTCAACCGCCTGAAGGACACCGACAAAACCGCTGCTGAGGGGCTGGCAGCGCGACTGCGCGTACTGGCGGGCGTGCTGGGCCTGCTTGAGCAGGATCCGGAGCAGTTCCTGCAGAACGGCGTGAATATCAATGATGAAGAAGTGGCGCAGATTGAAGCACTGATCCAGATGCGTATTGATGCGCGACTGGCGAAAGACTGGGCGCAGGCCGATGTGGCGCGCGACAGGCTTAATGCGATGGGCATTGTGCTGGAAGATGGTGCTGGCGGCACCCGCTGGCGTCGTAAGTAATCTCCGGGGCGCGGTATTCCGCGCCCTTGTCCTTTCTGCTGAAGGTCAGGACTCCGTTACCATGATCAGACAACTCACCCTCACCAACTACCGCTCCATTCGCTACCTCGAACTTGAACTCGGTCAGCTTAACGTTATCACCGGCCCCAACGGCTGTGGCAAATCCAATCTGTATAAAGCGGTACGCCTGCTGCATGAAGCGGCCTGCGAACGCCTGTCCCCGGCACTGGCAGAGGATGGCGGCATTCAGAAAGCCATGTGGGCCGGAGGCGCGCGGCGCGGTGAACGTCATAGCGAAGTCAAACGGATGATCCTGTCGGCGACGATGGACGACTTCGACTATCAGCTGGAGATCGGCTTTCCCGAACCGCTGATCAGCCTGTTTAACCTCGACCCGGTGGTGAAAAAAGAGCAGCTCTGGCTGAGTGGGCAAAAGCGGCGGCGTTCGGCGCAGCTGCTGGAGCGCAGCAATCAAACCGCTTTTCTGCACAATATCGACGGGGAGCGCGTGGCCTATCCGGCTTCACTGCACCAGGAAGAGTCGGTTTTTGGTCAGTTGGCTGACCCGCATCTCTATCCGGAAGTCTCGCAGGTGCGTGAGAACCTGCGCGGCTGGCGCTTTTACCACGAGTTTGCCGTCTGGCCGGGCAGTGCGCTGCGCGTACCGCAGGTCGGCATCCGCTCGCCGATCCTGGCGCACGATGGTCGCAACCTTGCCGCCGCCTTTGAGACCCTCCGCGAACGCGGCCACACCGAGTTGCTGTTCTCTATTTTGCAGCAGGCGTTTCCCGACAGTCATTTTGAGGTGGAAGCCCAGAGCGGCCGCTTTCAGATGCTGATGCACCGTCAGGGGATCCTGCGGCCGCTCGACGCCGCTGAACTGTCTGACGGCACGCTGCGCTTCCTTTGTCTGGTGGTGGCGTTGCTCAGTCCACGCCCGCCCGCCTTTATGGCGCTTAACGAGCCAGAGAACAGTTTGCATCCCGACCTGTTACCGGCGCTGGCGCAGCTGATCGCTGAAGCGAGTCGCTACAGCCAGATCTGGGTCACCAGCCACTCCCCGCTGCTGGCACAGCTGATCGCCGGACACACGGCGATACGCCACTACCGGCTGCAGCAGGTCGACGGAGCAACACAGATTGCAGGTGAGGAGTGACCACCGCAACAGGAAATGTTAATCGTACTGCGCCCGGGCGCTGCCGCGATCAAAAAAGGCCGCCCGCAGGCAGCCTTTCGCGCATCTGCCTGAATATCAGGCCGTTACGGTGACGCTTTCGCCATCAAACTCAACCTTCTGTCCTGCCACAATTTTGCAGCGCTTACGGGTTTCTTTTACGCCATTGACCGTGACATGACCGCCAGAGATCATGATTTTTGCCATTGCGCCGCTTTCAACCCAGCCTTCCAGTTTCATCAGATCGCACAGATCCACGTGGGGATGATCGCCCAGAGAAAAAGTTGCCATTATGCTGTTGCTCCATCGTCGTTATTTTCACAGGCCTGTAGGGTGTTCTGGATCAGGGTGGCGACCGTCATTGGCCCCACACCGCCCGGCACCGGGGTAATATAGGCGGCGCGTTCAGCCGCCACGTCAAACTCCACATCGCCAACCACTTTGCCGCTTTCCAGGCGGTTAATCCCCACGTCAATGACAATCGCGCCGGGTTTGATCCACTCGCCGGGAATAAACCCGGGCTTACCTACCGCCACCACCAGCAGATCGGCATGTTCGATATGGTGACGCAGATTTTTGGTAAAGCGATGGGTGACGGTGGTGGTGCAACCGGCCAGCAGCAGCTCCATGCTCATCGGGCGGCCAACGATATTGGATGCGCCGACCACTACGGCATTCAGGCCGTATGTATCAATATTGTAACGTTCCAGCAGCGTGACGATGCCACGGGGCGTACACGGGCGCAGCTTCGGAGAGCGCTGGCACAGGCGGCCGACGTTGTAAGGGTGGAAGCCATCCACGTCTTTTTCCGGTGCAATATGTTCCAGCACTTTGACGTTGTCGATGCCCGCAGGCAGCGGTAGCTGCACCAGGATACCGTCAATTTCCGCGTCGTTGTTCAGCTTTGTAATCAGATCGAGCAGATCCGCTTCGCTGGTGGACGCGGGCAGATCGTAAGAACGCGAAAGGAAACCGACCTCTTCGCAGGCACGGCGCTTGCTGCCAACATAAATCTGCGAAGCCGGGTTTTCACCCACCAACACTACGGCCAGACCAGGAGCACGCTTACCTGCCGCCAGACGCTGCTGAACAAGTGCTGCAACCTCTTGTCGCACCTGCTGCGCAATCGTTTTACCGTCAATAATTTTTGCTACCATCAGAAAGGGGATCCATCTGTTTTGAGTTAATTCGGGGATTACGCCTATTTTGTCAGAAGCGCGGCTCGCTGTCAGGCAGAGTTTCAACGATGGACAGGCAAGGGTGACACCACAGACTGCTTTTAAAGCGTTCCACACGGCATTAACCTGCCATTCCCGGTTTATTCCTAAATCATTACCGCCGGGGCTGTGCCAGGATTGAACTGTGACACGGCAACTTATCGAAAAGATAAAGAGGGAATGATGAAAACAACTATTATTGCACTGTCTGCTTTGCTGATGGCTTCACCTGTTTTTGCTGCGACTACGACGGATAACACTGTGGCAGAAGCGCATAAAGGTGCTGATACCGCCAAAGAGAAGCTGCATAAATCCCAGCACGAAGGGGAAGAGATGCAGCTGAAAGCTAAACATGCCGCGGAAGGCGAGAGTCACTCGACCAGCAGCAAGATCTCTGAAGGTTCCCAGAAAACCTGGAACAAAACCAAAGAAGGCACCGAGAAAGGCTGGGATAAAACCAAGCAGGGTGCAGAAGAACTGAAAAACAAAGCGACCAATTAAGGGGCTCTGTTGCTGGTATTTATGAGGAACCCACCGCAAGGTGGGTTTTTTATGGCACGATACGGATCTGAGGCTGAGAGACTGTTCATTACTTCAGCAGTGGAATGCAACTCACTGTAAAAACGTTGACTCAGCAGGATCGCGTCGTATAATCCGACGCAATCACCATGCGCCCTTAGCTCAGTTGGATAGAGCACCGGCCTTCTAAGCCGTAGGTCACAGGTTCGAATCCTGTAGGGCGTACCAATATCTTTCAATGACTTACAGTCAACTCCCCGTTTTCAATTTTCCAGAGTGGGACAGATTTGGGACATCCACCTTAAAAATCGCATCAATATGCCGGGCATGTGCAATCAGAGGGTTAGGTGGCAGGTGCGCATACCTCTGTACCATTTCTATGCTTTCCCAGCCTTCCATTTCCTGCAGTGCCGAAAGCGGAACACCAGCCAACCCTTCTACATATTCATTAAATCACGAAAGCGACAGTTCCCAAGGTCAGCGCATTTTAACCACGCCTCCGCCAGTGTTGAAATCAGCGCGCCTCTTTCTCCCTGCTGGTTTCTTATATTATTAACGTCGGTTTTCAGTGGTTTTTTTACTAATGTTAACTTAGTGGCAATGGAATGTTGAGAGGGCTGCTTTCGTAGCCTGAAGCTAAGGGCATTATGACTTACAGGGTAAGGAATGATGCCCTTAAATGGTTAATTCTCGTTAATCGCGCAGATAAAAAAGGGATTGGTCAGCCCTTTAACAAATAACAGATTGTTATCCAAACGCTTCATTTCCATATAAAACGCCACACCAGGAACTTCAGGCAGAACGTGCCGCTGCCAGATGTCGTTGGGAATATTATCGATCGGCTGATGCTCTTCCCGGGTTATCATGGATCTGGTTAACCCTTTAAAACCACTTTCTCTGGTGGAGAGAAACACTCTTCGCGAGATAATATATTGTATATTTCGTCCTTTAACGGAACCGACCACAAGCCATTCACTCTTTCCTTCATGGGTGGTGATCATATTAACACTTAAGTTCAGGTCAAGGTTCTCGCCATTCATGTAAACAAGGTTTGCATTTACGACAGATTTACAGCGATAAGGTGTCCAGCTCGTGTTGTTAAGGTAAAGGGCAACCCCGCTTATGAGGATGATCGTAAAAACGGATATCCCGATAATAATCCTTTTCATTGCAAGTTACTCAACCAACTTATAGTTACTGCAGTCGGTATGATCCACGTTGTCATTTAGGGTGCATGCAGCCATGAAGTGAATTTTGAACAGCCCCTCTTCCGGGCGAGCCTCCATATAATAGATGTTCTGCTGTGTTTGCGTACAATCTATCCTCTTATTGGCCAGCATCCTTTTAGCGGTATCAAACTGTTTATTGCCTTGCTGGTTATCATTCAGAGTATAAATCCTACATTTCCCTTCAATGCCGACTAACCTCGGCCTGTGATCCCGGGGCATAGCAACGTAAATTGCCATTATTGCAAGGATGATCAGGACAAGGATTAAAACAAGCGCTGCCATTTTTATTGAGAAAGGTTTTTTTTTAAATTTCCCCACTATCTTTTTGTTAATCAAGGTGGGTTTAGTATTTTTTTCTGCCGACGATTCATAAGAGGAAGGGGCATGCTCTATATTTTCAGCAGTGACTGAGTCTACCTGCATCCTTGTCTCAGGATGGATTTCAGCCTCCATTTTGAAGCCTACCCGCGGTACGGTAATCAGAATTTTTGTACTTAACTCAAGCGCTGCGAAGGCTTTTCTTAATTCGCTAATATGGTTACTCAGCGAAGCGCTCGACGGTGAAAATCCAAAGTCCTCCCAGACGCGTTTGATGAGTGTTTCGCGAGTTAACTCGACTTTATTATTTTTTATGAACTCTGTTAGCAAGCGTGTTGCTGGGTTAGACAACTCAACTTTTAGCTGGTGGTTATTCCTGACAAGTAACGATTGGTTTTCTGGGTCGAAGACTATAGTTAGATTTATTATATATTTCATGTGGATACTCATTTACTCCGGGTGTGCAATCAAAAATGCAGCAATGATGAGAATAGTCTTATTTTTTGTGATTGTTAAATTTATTGCAGTTCTACATGCATAGTCAAATTATTTTTAAGCAAGTGATTCCTTCCCTTAAATCCCATTGAAATTAATAGAGTATTATTTTTTAACTTGTTACTCGTTGTTGGTTTTTAATCTTAATCAATGCGTACTTTTGTGAGTGATTTAGTTTTTTATGCTGATTTCTTTATCTTAATTAGATTATTTTGCTAAAATCTTTTTCGGGGGTTATCATTTTCCTCAGTCGCTGGTGGCTATGACGCAACGGGATACAGAGTAGTGCGTTACCTACACTATCTATTACGTGTTTGCTGAATGGCACCAAAGAAGTGGTGGCGGCTTTGCAAAGAAAATGGAATACGGAATATAACTTTCTTTATTAAGGATAAAGCAAAAAATGAATTTTAAAAAAACCATGCTGGCAGCAGTAGTGACTTTAGGTGCAATTGCGGGTGCACACGCTGAGCCAGGTACTGGTACACCAGCTACCGACCAGGGACATGGTAAAGTGACCTTTACGGGTTCTATTATTGATGCACCCTGCTCGATTGATTCTAAGTCTCTTGACCAGACTGTAGATTTAGGCGGTGTTTCAAACGTTTCTCTGCTTAACGGTGGTAACTCCAGCCCGAAACCATTTGAAATCCATCTGGAGAAATGCAGCCTGGAAACCGCTAAAACGGTGACCACGACGTTCAATGGTGCGGCCGGTAAGAATGGCTTACTGGGTATGACCGGTGATGCTAAAGGTGCCAGCATTGCTATTACCGACGGTAGCAATAATTTGATTGAACTGGGTAAAGCAACCCAGGGCCAGGTCCTCAGTGCTGGTGGTTCAGAAGCAACGCTGGCCTTCAGTGCTTATCTGAAAGGCGACGGTGGTGATGATAAAACTATCGTCCCAGGTAAATTCCAGAGCGTGGCAAACTTCATTCTTAACTACAAATAATCTGTTCCGATAACAGGATCAAGAATGCATGCGGGGAATACCTTGCATGCATTCTTGTTGGAATTATCTGTGGGAGATGTGTGAGAGATGAAACCGCTAACCATTCATTACCCGGCGCTTTGCCTGTTGATGCTGTTGCCTGGACAGAGCAGCCAAGCGGCTGGCTGGGGGCAGGTCAACATGCAAGGTGCTGTGATTGAAACTGCCTGCGCTATTGATACCGACAGTCGCGATCAAACTATTGATATGTCGGTGATACCATTGAGCCAAATTATACGTGATGGTGAAGGGGGCAAGTATCCATTCAGTATTCGGTTAGTAAACTGTGTTTTGGATCGCGTGGATGACCGCTTGCCCAAGTGGCGGCGTTTTCAGGTAACTTTTGATGGCAGAGTAGATAATGAACTATTTGGTGTCGACGGACCTGCGCGGGGTGTTGCACTACAGATAGTGGATAGTTACGGGAATATTATCAAACCCGGCATGCCTTCGCCTTATCTGGATATCAGCGAGGGAAATAAAGAACTGAAATACTCTCTGCGGTTAGTGAGTAATAAACAGACATTGCGTAGTGGAGAATACACCTCAACTATCAGGTTTAAAATGGACTATTACTGATCCATTCTCAGAAATGATAAATTAAAGAGCAAAGAATCTATTCAACAGGTGTATCTGTCATTTGCTTTATGGCGCATGGAAAAACAATGATTTTCATTGGTGGCGCTGGTGTGGAAATAAGAAAAGGGACTAATAAGCATGATGATGGCTAACTGGAATTTATTACCCTTTCCCGTCCGTACGCTGGGCGTTTACATTGCCTGTGCGCTAGGTTTTGTTGGGTATTATGCCAGTGCGGAAGAAGTACAGTTCAATACTGATGTTCTTGATGTGAAAGATCGTCAAAATATCGATCTGGGGCAGTTCTCTCGCGGTGGTTATATCATGCCAGGCAACTACATCATGCTTGTGCGAATTAATAAGCAGGAATTACCTGAGCAGTCCGTAATTTTTTATCCCGCAGAGGATGATGCTAAAGACAGTACCGCCTGCATCAGCCCATCAATGGTCGAACAGTTTGGTTTAAAGCCGGACATGAAAGAAAAACTCACCTGGTGGCATCAGGGTGAGTGCCTGTCGTTGAAAAGTTTGCCGGGTATGTCAACGCGTGGCGATTTAGGCAGTGCCAGCCTTACCGTGAGCCTGCCGCAGGCCTATCTCGAGTATTCTGCGGATAACTGGGATCCACCATCGCGCTGGGATAATGGTGTTCCCGGCTTGCTGCTGGATTATTACCTCAATGCGCAAACTCAGCGTCAGCAGCAACGTGGTGAACAGAAATATAACGTCAGCGGCAACGGTACGATTGGTGGGAATCTGGGGGCCTGGCGGCTGCGCGCTGACTGGCAAACACGGCTGGATCATACCACTGGTAGCGGTGAGGGTACGCGCCAGAGCTGGGACTGGAGCCGCTATTATGCTTACCGGGCGCTCCCTCGCATGGGGGCACAGCTGTCGGTTGGGGAAAATTACCTGTATTCCGACATTTTTGACAGTTTCCGCTTTACGGGGGCCAGCCTGACCAGTGATGACAGCATGCTGCCACCGAACCTGCGCGGTTATGCACCCGAGGTGACCGGGGTGGCTCGCACCAACGCTAAGGTCATTATCAGCCAGCAGGGACGCGTCCTCTACGAAACCCAGGTTGCATCTGGGCCGTTTCGTATTCAGGACATCAATGATGCCGTCACCGGGCAACTGGATGTCCGTGTCGAAGAGCAGGACGGTAGCGTGCAGGAGTTCAAAATTGATACTGCCAGTATTCCATATCTGACCCGACCGGGGACCGTACGTTACAAAGTGGCAAGCGGGCGGCCCTCCGACTGGAAGCACAACACCAATGGGCCGCTGTTTGCCACGGGGGAGTTTTCCTGGGGGATTAGCAACGGCTGGTCGCTTTACGGCGGCGGTGTGGCGGGCGGTGATTACAATGCAGTCGCAGTCGGCCTTGGACGGGATCTGATGATGTTCGGTGCGCTGTCATTTGACGTTACCCAGTCGCGTGCGCGCCTGAACAATCAATGGGAAAACGGCACGCTGACCGGTGGCTCCTACCGACTGAGTTATTCGAAAAGCTTCGACGAATTTGACAGCCAGGTGACCTTCGCCGGTTACCGCTTCTCGGAGCGGAACTACATGTCGATGAGTGAATATCTGGATGTGCTGGAGAACGGTATCCGCACCCAGAGCAGCAAAGAAATGTACACCATCAGTTACAGTCAGCAACTCCGCGATCTGGGGGTGAGTGCTTACCTGAACTACAACCACCAGACTTACTGGAACAGTGCCACCAATGACCGTTATACCCTGACGCTGTCGCGTAATTTCGACATCGGTCAGTTCAGGAATATCAGCCTGTCGCTGACGGGATACCGCAATAAATATTACGGTGCCAACGACGACGGCATGTACCTCTCGTTATCGTTGCCGTGGGGAGGCAGCGGATCGATCAGCTACAGCGGCAGCTATAGCCGTACCAACAATAGTCACCAGGTGAGTTACTACGATCGACTGAAAAATGGCGACAGTTACCAACTGAGTAGCGGCATTAGCCGCGACGGCGGTATGGCGAGTGGCTATTACTCTCACCAGGGGGACATGGCGCAGATCGATGCTAACGCCAGTTACCAGGAAGGGCGTTATTCGTCTGTGGGGTTATCGCTACAGGGGGGAGCAACGGCCACCCTCGAAGGGGCTGCGCTGCACCGTTCAGGCATGATTGGCGGAACCCGCTTACTGCTTGATACCGACGGTGTGGCGGATATTCCGATTAGCGGTTATGGCCCAGTGACACGCAGTAACCGCTTCGGCAAAGCAGTGGTAACCGACGTCAACAGCTACTATCGCAATAAAATCAGCATCGACGTCAACGAACTTCCTGAAAATGCTGAGGCGACGCGCTCCGTGGTGCAGGCGACCCTGACCGAGGGGGCCATTGGCTATCGTAAATTTGAGGTGATCGCCGGTGAGAAAGCCATGGCGGTTATCCGCCTGGCTGATGGCACCACGCCTCCGTTCGGCGCCACGGTACAAAACCCTAAAAAGCAGAACGTTGGCATCATTGGCGACGACGGTAGCGTATATCTGAGCGGTATTAACCCTGAAGAAGAGATGACCGTACGCTGGAGTGGACAGGTGCAGTGTGTGGTTACGCTACCCGCACAGATACCGCGCAGCGATACGTCAGCTCTCTTGCTGCCATGCCGTCTGCTGCCGACAGGTAAAGAGGCAGATTGATGTTCGCGCCAGAAACAAAATTTTAGCCACTGTGCCGGGGCGAGCTGACTTCCACTTGCCCTGGCCACCTTACTGAATTGAAAGAACTCAGATAGCGAGTAATCAACGATGAACGTAATGAACAAGAACTTTTTACCCCTGACAGGTGCCCTGCTGACAGGCGTATTGTGCGTACAGCAGGCTCAGGCAGCGATTGCCCTGGATCGAACCCGGGTGGTGTTTAGCGGTGCTGATAAATCTGTCAGCCTGAACATCAGTAACGAAAATAAGCAACTGCCTTATCTGGCGCAGGGATGGGTTGAAGATGCCCAAGGGAATAAAATCACTACGCCACTGATGGTGTTGCCGCCCTTGCAGCGTCTGGAACCCGGCGCTAAAAGCCAGATTAAGATTCAGGCCTTATCTAACGTCAATCTTCTGGCTCAGGACCGCGAGACGCTGTTCTATTTCAACCTGCGTGAGATCCCGCCAAAGAGTGAAAAACCTAACACGTTGCAGCTGGCATTGCAGACGCGCATCAAATTGTTTTATCGGCCTGATGCGTTAAGTGATACCGAAGGTGCTGCGCCCTGGCAGGAAAAGCTGACGCTGATCAAGCAGGGTGGCAAATACCTGGTTAACAATCCGACGCCGTATTACGTGACGCTTATCGATGCCACCACAAAGCCAGGTGGGGCCAGCGTTAAGGGGTTTGAACCGCTGATGATAGCGCCAAAGGCGAAAGAGGTATTGAACGTTAGCGCGTCCATTCTGGGTAATGCGCCAGTGCTGATCTATGTCAATGATTACGGCGGACGTCCACAGTTGCAGTTCGATTGTGGCGGAACCGAATGCAAAGTGAAACCGGGAAAAAAGGGTTGATTACTACCTTAACAGAGGGAACGGAGCATGCAACAACGAAATCAAAGGAAGGATTTCCTGTCTTGTCCTCAGCGGCATGACCTGTTGGTTAAAGGAATGGCGGTGCTGGTAATCCCGTTGGTGTTTGGCTACGTGATGGCGATGCTCCCGGAAACCCATGCAGCGGATAACTGGGATGTCGATGGTGCTAATGGTGTGTTGAATATACGCGGCGCGCTGACTGAGAGTGCTTGCCGGTTAGAGATGTCATCGGCTTATCAGGATGTATGGCTGGGGGAAACAGGGACAGCGCGTATGGCGACAATAGGTGCACAGGGGACGCCGGTTGCCATAACGCTACACCTGCGGGACTGCGTACGCAGTCCCGCGAACAATCGCGACGAGCATAATGGAAATCTGCTATGGGCTGCTTACCAGCCGGCCGTGTCGTTCACTTTTGTCGCACCAGCAGACGCAGATAACCCACAGCTAATCGCGGTACGCGGGGCATCTGGCGTCGCGTTGCGTATGGCTGACTCTCTCGGACGTGATATTCGGCTGGGCAGCCGTGGGGCACCGCTGCTGCTGGCCGCAGGACAAGACTCACTGGACTATATTGTCACACCGGAACGTACGCGCGCACCGCTGCAGGCTGGAGCTTATTCAGCTCATGTTGATTTCAGGCTTAACTATGACTAAGGCGGGGGCCATGGGCACTGTGAGGTTATGCAGACGGAAACCGGCGTTGTATGTGATCTGCCTGGCACTGGCTGTCGTGGGAGCCGCCTTTCAGGCGAGGGCTGCCAGTACCAAAGTGAGAGTCGAGGTGCAGGTTGTAGCGCCGGCGTGCACCATCAATAAAGGTGGTTTAATTGAAGTGCCGTTTGGTGACGACGTGATAACGAACAAAGTCGACGGCAACTATAATAAAAGGAAGATCACCTATTCATTACAGTGCGATGGCGCTTCGTCGAATGCGTTAAAGATGATGATTGAGGGGGCCGGTGCTGCGTTTGATGCCTCTGTACTGGGAACCGCAAAAACTGACTTTGGTATTGAAGTGTTAAGTAATGGTGAGCCTATGCCCATCAATCGCTGGCTGAATTTCAACTATCAGAATGTGCCAAATCTTGAGGCGGTGCCGGTAAAACGCCCCGGTGCCATCCTGACTAGCGGACCGTTTTCCGCTGGTGCCACGATGAAGGTGGATTATCAATGAAAAGCTACTCAGGTGCTGTCTTGCTGCTGATTTGTGGCGTGCTGAGTCCTGCGGGGCAGGCTGCGAAGAATATGATGTTCACTGGCACTTTAATTGATCCTCCTGCCTGCACCATAAAAAACAGCAAGGATGACGCTATTGATGTTGACTTTGGCAATCGGGTAGGGATTAACAAAGTCAACGGGGAGAACTACCTGCAGCCGATGAACTACCAGATTACCTGTGAATCCGGCGCAGACGATAAGGGAATGACGCTGGAGATAGTCGGCACACCAGCAGATTATGATCGGGCGGCGGTCGTTACCGGTATTACCGATCTGGCTATCCAGATTAAGCAAAATGGCATTCCCTTTACCCTGAACAAACCGCTCCCTATCAGCATCCTCAGTAAACCGCGGCTTGAGGCCGTGCCGGTGAAACGGCAAGGTGCGACATTAACAGAGGGGCCGTTTGAAGCTACGGCTACATTGAGGGTGGTTTATCAATGAACTGGGTAAAAGGACTGACTTTTGCGTTACCGATTACATCGTTGCTGGTATTTAGCAGCATGGCGCAGGCTTACAATGTTCGCCTGCACGGTGCGCTGGTAGCGGAACCTTGCGTAATCGCACAGGGTGACGAGAGCGTACAGATGAACTTTGACCCTGTCTTTGCTAATTACCTGTACATTAATAAACGAACGCCCAGTCAGAAGTTTAATATTCGACTGTCGCAGTGCGATCTGAGCCTGTCTAAAATAGTGATGATAGTCTTTAGCGGTGCGGAAAATCCTAATCTGAAGGGGCTGCTGGCTGTTAACAGCGGCAGTATGGCATCCGGTATTGCTATCGGCCTGGAAAACCAGGCGGGGCAGCCATTGGCGCTAAATAAAGAAGGACAAATTTATCCGCTGGACAGCGGCAGCAATGTTCTGATGTTCCAGGCTTATGTGCAGGGTGAACCGGAGGCGATCGCCAAGCGAACCATTGCGGGTGGGCCGTTCAGCGCGGTGGCTACCTTTAGACTTGAATATGAATAAGTGCGCAGTAGCCAGGCAAGACGCTTCGCCCAGGCTATACAACCGTCGTCATGCGACCTTCAAAGTCAATATCTGACGTTTATGCTTTCTTTGCGTGCGGCAGTTCAACAGGCTCCCACCATCATGCACGACGCACGCGGTTTTACGAGCATGCCCGGATACAGAAACTGTCACCGACAGAGACTGAGTTGGGATGCGGACGTACGAAGCAATATCGACATTAGGAGCGCGCAGGACAGGATGCTGGGAAATTATTTAGATTGTCTGTGGCAGCGGAATTAATTAATCCCATCCGGCACCAACGATACGAGGTGGGTGCTCGAATTGTTCGATCTTTTAATATTCCACAATGGTGACAGAAGTGAGTCCATACTTTAAAAAAATAGATCATGAAAATGACCAATCTTATAAAACCAGTCATCTGGTTCTGTTAATTGTACTGAGCTTATTACTCTATTTTGCAGCTCCGATTCCAGCCCGGGCCATACTATGGCCGGTTACAACTGACGTGCACATCACGGAATGCAGGGATACGTGGCAGCAGCCGTGTTCGGAAGATGTTTATTATTCGGGAAAGATCATTTTTCTGGAACAGGGGAAACCTACCGCCCCCAGGCCCCCGCTGTCGTCAGGTGTGCGAATTGTTGGTATCCACTGCGAGGCCGGCGGGAACGGCGTGCCGTTCAGTCAGTGCTCATGGGCTGACAATTTATCGCATCGTCCAGATTTGGCCTATGGATGCAAGTTTGTAGATAAAGACCACTGGGACATCAAGGATATCAGCCAGTGCTCGTTCGGAACGACTTGGGGACCGCATGGTGGGGCCGGCCCGGGGGGGGAGTGTGTGATGGTCGGCGCACAGAGCCAGTCATCTGTGCTGCTTTACACCCCGTGGGGAGCGCTGCATGCCCTGGACGTAGCCAATTCTGGCTCCCGTAATTGCTCGCAACCCCTGGCGCCGGAAGTAGGCTGCAGCGTCGGCACGCTGCAAACCCTGGAGCATGGGGCTCTTGGTCCAACCGATAACGATATAAGAACGACTTATACTAATGTTTCATGCGGTCTGTCTCCAAAGGTGACCATTGTGGGTGGCGCGACGCTAAATCTGGGACCTGGCGTCAGTACGACGTTGACAGCATGGGTTGAGAATCAAAGACTGACGGTTCAATCTGATTTGACGATAACGGGCGCGAAACCGGGAGCCTACTCAGCTAATGCTGTAATAATGGTGTCTCCCGACTGATAGCGTTTTGCATGGAACAAAAGCGCCGTTAACCGCGTATGGGCACTACCTGAGTGTCTTAATGCATTGAAAGCATTTTGGGGTGCCTTGCGATATGCAGCAGAATCGCAAGGCGCAACAGTGCTTTTCTTAAGATGGTCCAACCCATTGCCTGGCGTTTTCACCGCCCATTAATGCCTTAAATTAGTGTTTTTTTGTAGAATTTTCAACATTTTGATCAGTACCGATATCACATGGGCTTTTAATACCAGCATGCCCGGATACAAAACTGTCACCGTCAGAGACTGAGTTACGGATGCAGACGTACGAGGCGGGGGGATATTAGAAGCACGCAGGATACTGGGGAATTATTTTGATTGTCTGTGACAGCGGAATCAATTAATCCCATCCGGCACCAACGATACAAAGTAGATGTTCGTTCTGCCCGGTGTATCTGATATTCCAAATGGTGAAAAAATGAACCTGTGTTTTAAAAAAACAAGCCACAAAAATGACCGGGCTTATAAAGCCTGTCATCTGGCCCTGTTGACCGGACTGAGCTTATTACTCTATTTTGCAGCACCGACTCCGGCCAGGGCCATACTATGGCCAACAGTTACTGAAGCGCGCATCACGCAATGCCAGGGGGCGTCGGAGGGGCCGTGTTCATCTGGTGTTATGTATGCAGGAAGGGTTGGGATGGTGGAACAGGGAGAACCTTCCGTCCCTTACAGACCCACAGACTCAATTCTGAAGTTTGTCGGTATCCACTGTTCGTTCGGCGGGAACGGCAAGCCGTTCACAATGTGCGCATGGGAGGACAATTCGGCGCACCGACCAAGTATGTCCGCCGGGTGCAAGTTTGCAGATACCTTTCACTGGGACATCGATGATGTCACCCAGTGTTCGTTCGGATCGAGTTGGGGCTTCCATAATGGGGCTGGTCCGGGGGCGGAATGTGCGATGGCCGGTGTGCTGACAGGGGCGGGACTCGCCACGCCATGGGGAACATTTAACGCCGGGACCGTTGCTAATACAGGCGCTCGTAATTGTGTGCAACCCCCTGCGCCGGAAGAATCCTGCAGCGTCGGACCGCTGCAAGATCTGCAACACGGGACTCTTGGTCCTAACGCTAGCGATCAAATAACCATTTATACAGACGTATCATGCGGTCCATCTCCAAATGTCACCATCGAGGGGGGAAACAGGCTAGTTCTGGGGCCTGGTGTCAGCACTTGGGTGTCAGTAGGGTTAGTTCCGGGGCCAAGACTGATGGTTAGATCTGATTTGACGATAACGGGCGCGAAACCGGGAGCCTACTCTGGTAATGCAATAATAATAGTGTCTCCTAACTAATAGCGTTTGTATGGAACAAAAGCGCCGTTCACGGAATATGGACAATACCGCAATGCACCTGTTGCCAGTCAGCCTGAACAGGGGGATCATAGCGTATTGTGCGTTTTTGTTGAGTTAGCGACATGTTGATCAGTACCGATGCGGCAAGAACTTTCAATACGGATAGCCGTCTGGCCTGTACGCTGGCCGCCGTGGCCGGGGCGCTGAATACGGCAGCCTTTGAAAGTGTCGGTTTTTTTTCGGCCAATATGACGGGCAATATCTCTTCGTTGTCGGATCATCTGGCGAAGGCTAATCTGACGGCGGGCATCTTCTTTCTGGCCATTGTTTTGTTATTTATCGCCGGTTCGGCTGTGTCGACCCTGATTATTAATGCGGGCCGCAGAAGAGCCATCAGTACTATTTATGCCGTGAACATTTTTATAGAGGGACTGGCACTGGTGCTGCTGGGCGCGGTGGCTGGCTGGCTGCCGCTGGCATCACCGGGGGCGTTGCTGATCCTCAGTCTGAGCTTTCTGATGGGGCTGCAAAATGCGGTGGTCACCCGGATCTCTAATGCGCGGGTCAGAACCACCCATGTTTCCGGCACGGCAACCGATATTGGTATTGAACTGGCTATGCTGTTTGACGTGCTGCGCCGGAAAGAGTCACCGCAGAATGCCCCGCAGTATCTGGAACGCCTTCGGCTGCACTTTTATACCATCCTGGCGTTTTTACTGGGTGGCGTGGCGGGGATCTGGCTGTTCCACTGGCTGGGATATCTGTTTCTGATCGTCGTTGGTGCAGGGCTGCTCGCGCTGGCGCTCAACACCATGTTCAGCAAACGGGTCGTCGTATCCTGAGTCAATGAAAAGGCGTCACCATTTTCGGAATTTATGCTGTAGTTTATGCAGCAGAATAATCATAACGGCAGAGGTGCCAGCCATGAATAAAAAAATAGTCGGGTGCCTGATGCTGGCGCTGCTGACCGGATGCACCGCATCAGTGGGCAATAATTTCGATGATGCCCAGTTGGCCAGTATCCATCATGATGTGACGACAAAGCAGGATCTGATCGCGCTGTTTGGTGAGCCTTCTTCAGACACGCCTTTTCCGCAGGGGCAGTCGATACTGATGTGGACGTGGAGCCAGGCGAAAACCGGCAGTACCACCGAAGGCAGAACCCTGACGGTTCGCCTGCAAAACGATAAAGTCAAAACCTGGACGGTGAGTAAAACCTGAGGAGGGCGCGGGGACTCCTTTCTCCGCGCTGGTAGCATGAATTACCCCTCCAGTAACGACATAATCATCTGCGGCGTCATTGTCATCACTTTCGACATCAGCGATGCGCTCGACTGCTGCAGGATTTGCGCGCGGGTCAGCGCGGAAACCTCGGCGGCATAATCGGCATCTTCAATACGCGATCGTGAGGTGGCGAGATGAGTGGTCGTGGTGGCCTGCACGTTCTGTACCGACATCAGGCGGTTAGCGGCGGCACCGAGCAGCGATCGCTGGCTGTCCACGCGACTGATAGCACGGTCAAGGGTGGCCAGCGGATCGTCCGGGTTACGGAGGCGAATTTCAGACCCGACCTCCGCAATGCTCATCTGGGTATTGTTGGTGGAAGCATCCGTGACGGCGGCCATCGTGGTGGCGAAGTAAATCTGTACGTCTCCCACGCCCTGCAGCGTTTTTAACAGCAGCGTATTGCTGCCGTCATCCTGATGAACCAGTGTGGCCGTTTTATCGACAGTCGCGCCGCGCACGTCCATATAATAGTTGCCGCTGGCGTCCAGGCGCAGCACATCGCTGAATGTGTTGCCAGCGGCATCACTGTAGCGGGTTTCAACATTGGCCGGGTCGAGGGTCACGATGGAGGTTCCCGTGACGGTCGACACGGCCGTAAAGCTGTTCTGGCTGGCGGTGCTGCTGGCCGTCACGCTTAATGTGTTGTTCGTCCCGTCGCTGCTGGCGCTGACGCTGGCATTGAAATACTGATAGTGACCGCTGCCGTCCGCCACTTCCATCAGGTACTGCCCGCCGGACTGGACCAGACGGGCATCATTGCCTGCGACGGGGCTGCCGCCAGCATCGGTAAAGGTCACCGTCGCCGCGCTGATATCGATGGCGGGCGTCTGCGTTACCTGGGCCGGCAGGGGGGAAAAATCGGTGTCCGGCTGACCGGTGGCCTGCGTTATCTGCGCCGTGACATTCCCGCTGGTGCTAAAGCGGATCCCGGCAGCGTAATAGACATTGTTCTGCTCAATATAATACTGGCCGTTACTCTCCGTGAGAGTGGGCGGCGGGCTGGCGGCCAGGGCGTTGCCGCTGTCGTCCAGGAAGTTAACCGACGGTAGAGGGCGGGCGGCAATCTCATCGACGGCGCTGTAGAGGGGCGTCATGCTGGTGGTGCCGACAGCGACTGTGCCGCTGGTCGTCGCGGTTGTCCAGGTGGCGGCGTAGGATGCCGGATAAAACGCCGCCGTGCCGTCAGCAGCCGTTCCCTGTATGTAGAGCTGATTGCTGGCGTTGCTTCTGACCAGTTGCGGAGAGGTCAGTGTTCCGTTGGTGTTATAGCTGACCGACACCGCTCCGCTGTTCAGCGCAATATTATTGGCAATGCCGGTGAGGGTATTGACCGGTGAGACCGCGCCGCTGATACCGCGAATAATCAGGTCTTTTAACCCGAGTTGTTCAACGCTGAACCCGCGCGTTAAGTCGAGGTCGATTTTATTATTATCGTACGCCCCCACCTGTAAGCCCACTTTTCCCGCGCTACCGTTCAACAGGCTGATGCCGTTAAAGCTGGCGGTGCTGTTCAGTCGGTCGATCTCTTTCAGGTTGAGATTAATCTCGGCCTGAATCGCATCACTGTCGGTCTGAGAATAGGTTTCACTCACCCCCTGAACGGTCAGTTCGCGGATGCGCTGTAAGCGATCGTTAATTTCACTCAGTGCGCCTTCAGCGGTTTCAGCAAGCGACAGGCCGTCGGCAGCGTTACGCTGCGCCTGGGCGAGGCCTTTCTGCTGGCTGGTCAGGCGGTTAGCAATTGCCTGTCCAGCCGAGTCGTCGCGGGCACTGTTGATGCGCATCCCGGAGGAGAGGCGACGGATAGACTCATCAAGGGCAGAGCTGGTTTTCAGGGAATGCTGCTGCACGACAAGCGCTGACACATTGGTTTTTAGACTTAGCATGATCCTGCCCGACCCTCATTTTTCCTGATAACGGTTATCGGCATCGGATCAAAAAGTTTTACGGGAAATTTTGCTTAAGGAAGGAAACGGGACTGAGAGAGGGGAGCTGGAGCGGCCAACGGGAATCGAACCCGTGTCATCAGCTTGGGAAGCTGAGGTAATACCATTATACGATGGCCGCAGAGCGGAAAGGATATTAGCACAACTCTGACAGGAAATGTTGAGTCATATCAAAGATAATCAGCACCTCTCATCCTTTCCCTGGGTTATCGTTAAAATGAAACGCCAGCTGACATTCTCTTTCATTGATGTTTATCTTCAGATCGCCCGTCGGGCTGGCCCGATCCAGGTAGCGCATCAGTTCGGTAATCTGGTCGGCGCTGAACGAGTTTGTGCGGTAATGTGTCCTCTCATAGCGCCACAGCAGCTCGAACTCAACCTGCTTAAGTCGTTGAGCGAGATACTGACAAAGCTCCGGTCCCAGCACTTCAACGCGTTTGTTGTAGATAGTACGAAGGATTTTAATCAGTGAACCGGTTTCATTAGGTGTTTGGCCGAAAACCAGTTCCAGACGGCGGTCGTTCAGATCGTCCAGATAGTTGTCCGGGCTGATCACCTGACGTTTGTTAACGTCATAGAGGATCGCATCCCACGTCATCAGCGTTGTTTTAAACAGGCTGTTTGCATCTTCCAGTGGGATCAGATTTTCTCTAAAAGCCCAGGTGTCGGACAGGCACCAGATATCATACTCCATCGCGTGATAGCGAAAACGGATGCCACCAAATCGGGTCATTGCAGGCTGTGACACACCCAGGGTAGAGAGAAGCTGTAATAAACTCTCGCGGTTGCTGTCGACCACGATATCAATATCAGAGGTAAATCCTTTGCGACCAAAAAGCCCGATATCGCGGATCATCCCGCCGAAAATCCATGCGCGGCTGTGCGCTGCCAGCGCGTCGATTAACACCCCGGCAGCCTGACCTTCACGGCGACAAAGGAAAAAGCGTTCGATACGGCGTTTAAGATGCTTCTGGCTCTTGACGACATTCGTATTCATAGAGCGATTTTAACTCATCATGAAGGTCCATCAAATAACTGTCCGTCATCCCTGCAACCGCATCGGTGAGCAGCTGTGCTTCTTTGTACAGCCGGGGCAGCGGATTATGGGGATCTTCAAAGATACGCCGGTAATTTTCTGAGATGCGCCCATAGGCGTAACGGCCAAAAGGGGTGTCTGAGCGATACGTAGGCAGAGGGGTAAAACCGGCTTCGCACTGGGCACGCTTATTATCTTCTTTTTTTTTCTGTCGGTGTTTTATGCCCGTGAATGCCGAGCCACAGCATATCCATCAGTCCCTGAATATAGTTCGAACCCTTCAGCTCCAGTTCCAGAACGGAACGATGCCGATAGCCCCGCGTTCTGTCGAACTCTTTCAGCGCTTCACATAGCTGATGGCCCCGGCTGACCCTCATTAAGTCCTCAAAGGTACAACAAGGCTGCATAAGCACGTGGTGATAATCCCTGAAAGCGTCAACGGCCGCATTGATCAGGGCACTGACGGCATAGACCCGGAACATTTGCATACTCATATCGTTAAGTTCAGCGGGAGAGAGCCCATTGGTATGCGTGTTCCATTGGCGATTTTTTAATTCCGTCTGGCTTATCAGCGCGTCAATCACCTCATCACCTTGATGCCAGCACTGAAGAAAGCTGATGAGATCGTGATAGGAGGCAAGTCCTTTCTTCACGGTATCTTCAGCATCCAGTACGGAATAAGCGATATCGTCGCAGGCCTCCATCAGGTAGGTCAGTGGATGACGCACCCCTTCTTTGAGCCCGGTTTTTTCCCACACCTCTTCAACCACGCCGGCTTCAGAATAAAAAAAACCGTGTTTCGTCCATGGGGTTTGATTCTTGCAACAGGAGGAACGGGGGTATTTTATCAGGGCGGCCAGCGTTGCGTAGGTGAGATTCAGTCCGTACTGATCGTTGAGGATCTGTAACTTTGTCACCAGACGAAAGGTCTGTGAGTTGCCGTCAAACTGAAAGAAATCGTTGTAGAAGGTGTCTTGCTTGTTGACCAGTGGGGCAAGGTGGCGGATAAACCAGGCCCGCATAGCGGCCTCGCCCTGATGACCATAGGGCGGATTGCCTTAGTCATGAGCTAAACCGATCGCTGCCAGCCGCATACCGATGCCTCGGGCAAAATTGGCCACTTCGTGTGAATGGGTTAAGCGGGTCCGTATGCTGTCATAAATTTCAGTAAAGCAATCTATTTATTTGGCTTAAGGCGATAAAAATTGGAACGATAGCCGCATTTATTTCGTATTCTGCGAGGTTTTTGTCTGTAAAAAGCCACATAAAAACCGACACAGGGGCCGGTTACGTTTTTGCCGGGGCAGAAGAATTATACCATCAGGTTAGCGGAGGCCTCATCCCTTGAGCGCTAGAACCAGAGATAAGTGGCCAGACAGTATGCCAGGGTCAGTGACAGCAGAATCAGCTCTGTGGGTTTGATCAGGTACATGGTCGTTCCGTGCAGTTCAGGATGAGTGCTACTTACATCGGTCCTTTTGCCTGAAACTTTAGTCAGTTCACCACCCATGTCACTAAAGTCCCTGACCGCAGGCCAGATTCTGTTTGCGTCGATCTTTATCCTGATACATGGCGGCATCGGCATCCCGCACCGCACTGTCCGGCGTACTCAGGGCCGGGTCCACGCTGACCAGGCCAATGCTGGCACCGGCATACTCTATCTTCGCGACAGAAAGCTGATAGCTACCGCTCAGGATCGCCGAGATGCGCTGCTTCAGCGTGGCGGCAGCGGTGTCATCCTGCGAGGTAACAGTAGTGGCAAGGATAAATTCGTCGCCGCCCAGACGCCCCAGCACGTCGTCTTGTTGTGTCACTGCTTTCAGCCGCCGGCCGATAGCCCGCAGGAATTCATCCCCGGTCTGGTGCCCGTAGCGGTCATTAATTTCCTTAAAGCCGTCCAGGTCAATAAACGCGACCAGCAGGTGATGGGTATCATTGCGCGCATGGTTAAACAGCGCGGGCAGGCGGGCAAACACCGCGCGGCGATTGGGCAGTCCGGTGAGCTCGTCGGTGAAGCTGGCGGCGGTCAGCGTGGCGTTCGCTTCCTGCAACTCCTCTAAAAGCTGCTCTTTGCGAAGATACTGTGAAATAAGCTCGGCAAACAGCTGAAGAACCTGTTCGCCGCGCTGAGACAGTGGCTGCCTGCGGGCGCTGGCCGCGCACAGCGTCCCGAACAGTGTGCCGTCGCCCATAACAACCGGGGTACTGACGTACGTGGTGATCCCCAGCGCCCTGGCCGCGTCAGAATCCCCCCAGATATCAGGTACCTCACAGGTGTAACGCCGCCCCTCGTCCAGGGCGCGCTTACACAGCGTATCCTGCCACGGCACCGTCAGTCCTTCAGGGATCTGCATTTTTCTGCTGTTACGCGCATACAGGATATGCTGTTCGTTACCCGCTTCGTCGATCCGCGTGAGATAGGTGGACTCCATCTCGGTCACCAGCTCCAGCATTTCCAGCAATTGACGCACAAATCCTTCGAGGGTTTTTTCCGAGCCCAGCGCAGTCGAGATGCGCTCAATCAAATTTTCCTTCATAGGTCAGATTTCCCGGGGCGTAAGGTGGAGGATAAATCGTGCAAAAGCTGTCATAGCAGAGAGCATTAACGCGTCGTTATTATTTTTTATCGGCGTGGTTCGCAGGGAGCATTATCCCTCTGTTCCGCGTTGCTGAGTCTATCACTGCAGACCAGAGGAAAACATTGTGAAACCGGGCAAAAAGAAAAGAGTTTGCGATAAACCGGGCCTGGCAGATAGCGAGCTGCTGCAAAAGCTTAGAGGATTATCTTAGATCCGCTGGTGCCGTCTTTCAGGTATCAATAGCGCTTATTATAAAGGCGCTAAAAAGGAAGGGATTGTGCTGAAGGCAACATCATTATTAACCGGGGCAGCGGCGCTACCGCACACCTGGCGGTCGGTCATTCTCAGTCAGATCGGACAGGCGAATGTGAAGCTGATCCGCATGGGCAAAGAAGGGATACCTGAGGAAGTGCATGAGCATTTTGCCGAGCTGCTGGTGGTGATCGAGGGGCAGATGACGCTGGAAATAGACGGACAGGGCGTGGTGCTGAAAAACGGGGACTATTTTGTGATACCGCCGGGCAGCCCGCATCGGGTGCTGCCCGGCAGTCGCGGAACGCTGCTGCTGGTTGATGCTGAAGCGCCGTTACCAGGCCAGTAACTTACCGCTGTAATCAATATAGTGATGGCCGCCCTTACCGCGCCAGGCTTCCAGCTGGTCGGCAATGCCGCCCGCGCTCTGCGCCACCGTCAGGGGGGCGCTTTTGCCGCCCATATCGGTCTGGACCCAGCCGGGGTGCACGCAGAGCAGCGTTTTATCCTGGGCTTCGGGCTGCACCGACAGGCCGCGTGCCAGCATATTCAATGCCCCTTTACTGGCGGCATACAGCGGGTAGGTGGCATCCGGGTTTTCATTCAGGCTGGCCAGCTGCGAGGTCATCAGCGCCAGGATGCCGCTGCGTGGTTTAACCAGTGGCAACAGCATTTCCGCGCAGCGCACTGGTGAGAAAGCGTTGGTCTTAAACAGCGCCAGCAGTTCGTCGTCACTGGTGCGCGACAGCATCTGATGGTCCGGGCCATAAACGCCCGCATTAATAAAAATCACGTCAAACCGCTGGTCTGCCAGTTCGTCCTTCAGCGCTTCGCGCTGTTCCGGCAGGTTAATGTCCAGCGTCAGCCAACGAATAGCGGCGGCACTGGCCGGGGAATCTTTACGCGTGGTTGCCGTCACCTGCCAGCCGCGATCGGCCAGGGTCGTCGCCAGTCCGGAACCGATGCCGCGTGAAGCGCCAATAATCAAAGCCTGTGGAGATGTCATGATAGGGTCTGCCTTATGTGAGCGAGGGTCTGTAAGATTATCTTACGGAAAAGCATAGCAAAAAGAGGGTACCGCGCATTATCGCCCGGTGCCTGATGGGGCGGAGGGGGCACTTTCCCTCCGCCATGAGGATTAGCGGCCAGCCCACCACAGCCTGAGCTTCATCCCCCAGCCGCTGGTAAAGCCGGTGGTGGTGCTCACCACCTGGCCTTTATCAATGATCACCAGCGTCGGGGTGACGCTGACCTGCCAGTGAGCCGACAGCCGGCCTTCCGGATCGTTAACCAGTGGCATCTGATACTGCTTGACCTGCAAATAGCGCTGCACGTTTTCATTATCTCCGGAGCGCAGCGCAATACCGATCACGTTGCTACCCTCACGGGCCATCTCTGCGACCACCGGGGTGGTAAAGCGACAGATACCGCACCAGCTGGCCCAGAAATAGACCAGCAAAGGGCGATCCTGACTCAGGGTGTTCAGCGTGACCTCCTGCCCGTCGAGGGTATGGAGTGGCTGGTCAGCAAAAGCCACAGGGGCACGGGGGCCACGCCACTGATCCATCACCCACATTACCCCCGCCATCAACAGGAACAGTACCAGCAGATCGCGCGTCCAGCGCTTCATACGGCTCATGGCGTCTGCGCCAGCTGCTGTTTCACCAGGCTTTCCAGTTGCTCATAGGAGACCGCGCCCGGCAGCAGGCGGTTGCCAATCAGCGTGGCCGGTGTACCCTCAATGCCAAGGTGCTGCGCCAGTTTCAGATTGGTGTTGACCGTTTCCAGGCTCTGTCTGTCCGGCTGTGCGAGAGTGATGTTCAGCTTCTGTTCCGCCGCTTTGATACTGGCGTCATCGTGGTAGCCTTTTTTCGCCATCAGGCGCTGATGAAGTGCCAGCCAGCGATCCGGCTGCTGCCGCCACAGCGTCAGTACCTCACGGGCGGCGGTGAGCGAGCTTTCTGAACGGTAAGGCAGGGGTTTAATCACCACGGCGACGTCCGGGTACTGTTGCACGATCTTTTCCAGCAGTAAATCGAACTGCTTACAGTACGGGCAGTTGTAATCAGTAAACGCGACCAGTGTCAGCTTCGCGTCTTTTGCTCCCAGGCGGGGCGAACCGGCATCCTCATACAGTGCGGCGTGGTTCTGCGCGATGACCTGGCCGGTGACGTCTGCCTGCTGCTTCTGCGCCTGTTTATCGTAAGCATCGGCGGCTTCCGCCAGGATCTGCGGATTTTCCACCAGCGTTTCGCGGATCAACTGCTGAATACGTGCCTCCTGTTCCGGGGTAAAGGGGGCAGCAGCCCACAGCGGAGTGGCAACCAGTAGCAGGGCGATCAGGGATTTTTTCATGGTTCATTTCCTTTGGCATCATTCAGGGTTTTCAGCAGGGTGGGACGGTCAAGCAGCGGTGAAAGCACCACGCCCTGAGGAATTCCCGGTCCATAAATTTGATTAAACGGCACGGCAACGCTGCCGCGCTGTTGCAAAAAGCGAGTGATGGACTCGGAAGGCCGGCTCCAGTCACCGCGCAGTGCTACCACGTCTTCAGCCATCAGTGCCTGCTGCACATCTTCCCGCAGCAGTACGTTGTATTTGTTGGCTTTACAGGTCACACACCAGTCGGCAGTAACGTCAATAAATACCCGCTTATTGGCGTCCAGTGCCTGGCGGATAGCCTGTTCTGACAAGGGTTGCCAGTTAACGCGATCCTGCAATGCTTTTTTACCCGGTGTGGTACTGATGACACCGGTCAGCAGCATGCCACCCGCACACGCCAGCAGGAGCGTGGTGACCATCGCCGCCAGTTTGATTCCACACTGTTTTATCAGGGTGACCAGCAGTATCAGCATGATAACGGCAGCCACAGTCAGCGTGGCGATAGCACCAATATGGTTGACCAGCAGGCTAACCAGCCAGAAACAGGACACCAGCATCAGTAAGCCCAGCAGGATGCGCAGCACGTTCATCCAGCGGCCGGGGCGCGGTAACTTCAGTGCCAGTGCAGGCCATGCCGCGATCAGCAGCCAGGGCAGGCTCATGCCAATGCCAAGCGCAACAAACATCACCCACAGCAGTGGCAGGGAGGCGGCCAGTGCGAAAGCCACCGCGGTGCCAAGAAACGGGGCAGAGCAGGGCGTGGCCAGCAGAGTGGCAAAGGCGCCCTGCCAGAAATGTCCGCTCAGACCGTGCCCGGCGTGGGTCGCCAGGCGGGTATTAAGTGTTGAAGGCAGGCGAAGATGCAGCACTCCGAACAGACTGGCGCTGAACAGCAGTGTCACCAGCACCATAAAGCCGATAAACCACGGGTTCTGGAACTGGATGCCCCAGCCAAGGGCACGATCCGTCAGGCGCAGCGCCGTCATCAGCAGGGCCAGCGCCATAAATGAGGCGACAATGCCGGCGCTGGAGGCGAGGAACTGTAGCCGCACGCTGCGGCGGTCGCGCTGAGGGGCGGTGATAATACTGCCCAGCTTCATGCCCAGTACCGGCAGCACGCAGGGCATCAGGTTGAGAATAAAGCCCCCGGCCAGCGCCATCAGCAGCATCTGCCACAGCGGCAGGGTCGCGGCAGGTGGCGTGATATTTGCTGCCACCGGCAGGCTGATTTGCTGCGCCAGACCGCCGTCTGCCAGCACCAGCGACAGGGTTTTACCCTTGAGGTCCGGTGCACTCTCCCCCCACTCATCGCTGACCGGCACGTGGGCGACCAGCTGAGATCCGTTCAGAGTAAAACGTGGCTCGCCGAAACTGCTCCCGGCAAGTCCGTCGAGGAACAGCGCCGGTTGCTGCCAGCCATCCTGACGGTCGGCGACAATCTGCAATTCACCCTGCCGGTAACTGGCGGTAATATGTTCCGTCAGGCCGTGTTCAATCGGCACTGTGCCCATTGCCCGGGCATAGTCATGGTTGAATGCCGGGTCTGCGGACGCCGACATCTGCAGGCTGAAGGGGTAATCCGTGAGGATGCAGACGTTACTGCAGGTCGATAGTGTCAGCGTCCCGGCAAGGTGAGCGGGGGCCGGGGCAGGCAGTTCAATCGGCAGTGATACCTGCTGATGATAGCCCTGAGTGCTGATCCCCGCGACGTCAAAGCGCTGTGGAACGGGCCAGAACCAGCGTGCGCCCGTGATGCCATCCTGCCAGCGAATGGCGGGAGCAATGCCTCCTTCACCCGGTGAACGCCAGTAGGTTTTCCAGCCGTCCTGCAGGCGAATATCCAGCAGAAGTCGGGTACGGTCGGGTTGTGAGGCGTCGGCACGCAGGCGCACCTCCGCGTGACGATTTTGAGGGTTTTGCAGCCAGCCGCTGTCGGCCGCTTGAAGCCCGGGCAGCCAAAAAAGCAGCAGGAGGACAACGCTCCTGATAAGCGTAAACATAGTATTTCTCCGTAAATGAAAAAGTCAGAACCGGGGGAAGCGGTCTGTCATTCGCGGAAATTGCAGTTGATCAGATGGATGCGTAGCAGCGGTGCGCGGCGGGCGCGTACCGGGGGAAACCTGAATGGCAGGGCGCACAGTAGCGCTAATACCGCCAGCAGGATATCGGGCGCAGGGACGGCACCGTCGAACAGCAGAGGGGGCACCACCAGCAGGGTTTTGGCGCTTATCTCACAGGGCGTCAGCGGGGCACTTTCGTTGCTGTCCGGAGGGGCAACGCTGAGGCTGGCCGCCACGGATTGCGGGGGCAGGGCGTGCAGGCTCGCCACGCGCTGTGCCATACAAATCAGTATGACCAGACAGGCGAGGATCAGGAAGCCCGTTGCTTTGCGTTGCCGAGTTGTCATCACCCGCCCCATTTGTTAAGTGCGACTATCTTAACCAGACAGTCGCGTTTGACAATGGTTACTCGTGTAAACTTTTGTCTGTCAGCGGATTACACCCTGTTCAGCGTCCCCCAGACCAGATTTCCGCGATGGAAGGTGGCGGTGCGCGGCGAGATACGCGCCACGGCCTCTGCCGAGCAGGAGGCGTCAACCAGCACGAAGCTGGCTTCATCCTGCTCCATGGGCCACACGCGCTCCCCCCGGTCGTTGAGCGGCAGACGGTTGCCGGTGGCAATGGCCAGTGCCCGCGACAGCGGAAGTTCTCCCGGACGCACATACAGCTGGGCGTACAGATTGGCTTTTTCCAGCATATCGCCGAGCCCATACGGCGACCAGTGGTCAATGACGCTGTCGGTGCCGGTCATCACCATAACGCCGTTATCCTGAAGCTGTTTCAGGGGCATATGCAGCGTGCCAATCGGCACCGTCGAGGCAATGCTGATTTGCTGTGCCGCCATGCGCTGCGCAGTTTCTTCCACCTGCTGCGGAGTGAGCGTGGCCAGCGCAAACGCGTGGCTGATGGTCAGTTTTCCCTTCAGCTGCGGAGTCTGCTCCACCCGGTCAATCATATAGCGGATGGCGGCGACGCCCGCCGGAGTGGTTTCATGCAGATGGATATCCACGCCCTTGTTATAGTCAACGGCAATCTGGAACATCGTATCGAGGGATTTTTCCATATTGCCGTCCACGCTGGTGGGATCGAGCCCGCCGACGTAGTGGGCACCCGCCTGCATGGCTTCGCGCATCAGCGGTTCAGATTTTGACAGCAGCAGCCCGTGCTGCGGAAAGGCGACGATCTCACAGCTGAAGCCGCTGCGGCGCTGTTCCAGCACGGCCATCAGGTTTTCCAGATTCTTCAGGCCGGAAACGGGTTCAATATTGCAGTGGCTGCGTGCCACGCTGGAGCCTTTCGACTGCACAAGGTCGATCAGCTTATTGGCCCGTTCCCGGGTATGCGGTGCCAGCTCAGGCAGGAGCTGATGTTCCAGCGCGATCATCTGCTTAATGGTGGTGCCTGCCGGGCGGGACTGCACGCGCCATGGGCCACCATAGAAAGTCTTATCCAGATGAATATGCATATCCCGCATCGCGGGCAGCAGCAGTTTTCCCCCCGCGTCAGCGTGCGGCAGGCTGGCATCCGGCCGCTGGTTGCTGGCACGCAGGGCGACGATTTTGCCGTCGTTAATCTCCAGGCAGTACAGTGCCGTCCGCGTCGCAACGGCGCCCCCATCCTGATAGTCAAAGCCGGTCTCCAGCAGCACATTATTCAGGTAGTAATGGCGGGCGCTGAGGGTCGACAGGGTCTTTTCCTGTCTGACAGGAGAGGGATTGCCTGCAGCAAGGGCAAGCGGGCTGCCAGCGCCCAGCAGGACGCAGGCACCGAGCAGTTTGCTGCCGTGGCTGAGAAAGGTACGACGTTGCGGGTCGGAATTAGTCATCGTGGGCTCC
This sequence comes from Erwinia persicina NBRC 102418, assembly GCF_001571305.1. Lineage (GTDB taxonomy): Bacteria > Pseudomonadota > Gammaproteobacteria > Enterobacterales > Enterobacteriaceae > Erwinia > Erwinia persicina. Next base: position 103,778 of record NZ_BCTN01000009.1, read on the forward strand.
TGACTGAATAAGCTGTGTGGCAATCGCGTCATAGCCGAGCGAACGCGCCAGCTGTAACGGGGTTTTTCCGTATTTATCGGTCAGATGCGGGCTGGCACCGTTATCCAGCAACAGCTGAACAATCGCCTGCTGGTCACGGCCTCCGTCGTTAAGCACGATGGCCTCGAGCAGCGGTGTCCAGCCGAGAAAATTGGTGTGATTCACGTTGATCGCGGTGTGGGCCAGCAGTTCACGGACGATGGGCACGTGGCCTTTCTCACTGGCAGGCGTCAGGCCGACGCCGCCAAAACGGGTCAGGCGGTTCAAATCGGGTGACGCCGGCAGCAGCAGCCGTAACAGCCTCAGGTCGTTATTCAGGCAGGCGATAAGAAACGGGTTTAGACAGGTATTATCCTGTTGATTGATATCTGCCCCGGCGCGCATTAGCCAGGCCACACAGTCATAGTGCTGAAGCTGTGCTGCCAGCGTTATCGCGCTGGTGCGCTGCACGGTCGTGGTGTTGAGGTCGACGCCCTGCGCATGGCATGCCTGCAGGGCATCCAGGTCACCCTGACGGGCGGCATCAAGAAAGCGTTCCTGCAGCGCGCGGGCAGCAGAAGAGGATTCAGTGTGAGCAGATGGCATAAATTTTCCCTGACAGACGAGTGATAATCCATCGAAAGACAATAACAGCCTGTAAAAGCCGGAGATATCCGTTTAAAAATAATTCACGCTAAGTCGGGTTGTTGTTGAATAATAATCAACACAGAGTGAAGGAGGAAACGCCGCGTGAACTCGATATTTAACGAAGAGAATTTGCAGGTATTTACGACGGTGGCGCGCTGCCATAGCTTCAGTCAGGCCGCGCTTGAGCTGGGCGTGACCACTTCTGCCATCAGCTACGCGATTAAGCGTATGGAGACCGGACTGGCGGTTGCGTTATTTTTGCGCCATGCCCGCCGCGTTGAGCTGACGGAGTCTGGTCACTATTTTCATCAAAAGGCACTGGCGCTGCTGGACGATTTCCGCGCAATAAAACAGGGGGTGGATGCCATTGCCCTGGGTGTAGAGTCGCGGGTGCGCATCTGCATCAATCATCTGCTGTTTACGCCCCGTCACACTGCGCGCCTGTTACAGCTGTTAAAAAAGGCCTTTCCCACCTGTCAGGTCACCGTCACTCATGAGGTTTACAACGGCGTCTGGGATGCTTTTATCCATCACCAGGCGACCATCGCCATCGGCGCACCGGACAGCCCGCCGGAGGGCGGGGGGATTACGTGCACCGACATAGGGGGCATACACTGGCAGTTCGCTATTGCGCCTGACCATCCGCTGGCGGCCCTGCCGCAGCCGATAGGCGAAAACGCGCTGAGACGCTTTACCAATATTATGGTGGCGGACACGGCCCTGACCCTGAATCAGCGCATTGGCTGGCTGCTCCAAGGGCAGGAGGTCATTCTGGTGCCGGACTTCCAGACGAAATGTCAGTGCCAGATTCTGGGAGAGGGGATCGGTTTTCTGCCGGACTACCTTGTCAGGGAAGCGGGCGAGGCGCTGGTGACGCGCCAGGTCAGAAATCCCCGACCGGCCTCCAGGCTGCTGCTGGTCACCCGCGAACCGGCCAGCGGTCAGGTGACGCAGTGGATCAGACAACAGTTTTTGGCAGGGGGGGCCTTAAGTACGCTGTATCAGGATTTTCTGCATCGCGAAGATAAAACAGACGGAATGTAAAAACTGTGTTAACTTGAAGGCTCATTACCAAATTTTCTCTTAAAATAAAAATATGTAGGTCTATTATTCAAAACATTAAATATCAGTGCCCGTCTTGTCACGGCTGCCAGTTCCGCTTTTCGCCATTCAGTATCACCGCTAAAAATCCCCATGGTGCCAACTGCATTTTCTGTAAAGCCCAGATGGTTTGTCGTCCCGCGACCACAGCACAAAACTAAACCCGTCGAGCGTTTTCCCCAGGCCTGTTGTTGATGTTAACCTTAGCGACTTATCCCCGTTAACCGTCAATATCCCAGGGCCGTATGATGACCACCTCAACTGAAAAACTTCTTTCCCTCTGTAGTGACAGCCTGGCTGCCGCCGCCCCGCAGGATATGCCCATCATTACGACGGCAGATCCCGCGCTGGTCGAAGAACTTCGCCAACTGCTGGCCGTGAAAAACGGCTGCTATGGTTTTGTCTCTGCCCTGCATATTTTCCCGTGGCAGGCGGTGGAAAATGAACCCGGCCTGCAGCAGTGGAACCAGCCTGAGCTGTGGATAGAGGCTTTCCAGGATCTGGCGCGTGACGCGCTTTTCTTTGCAGAAGATATCTTTGGCGTGCAGTTCTGCCTGCGGCAGGGCGGCGTGTTCAGCTTCGAACCGGAAACCGGCGAGTTTAGCTGGATGGCCGAAAGCCTTGAGCACTGGAGTGCCCTGATTCTGGAAGACTATTCCGTATTAACCGGTTATCCGCTGGCGCAGGACTGGCAGGATCAGCACGGTGCACTGCCTGCGGGTTACCGTCTGCTGCCGAAAATCCCGTTTATTCTGGGCGGGGAATTTGTGCCGGATAACCTTCACGCGGTGCGCAGTGTGGATGGCATGCGCACCCGTGCGCTGTTTGCCGTGCAGATGCGCGACCGGCCGGACGGCTCACAGGTCGCTTTTGATCCCTCCGCGTCCTGATCTCAGCTACCCGGCATCGCCGCGCCAGAGGCAATAAACCACACCAGAAAGGCCATCGCGGCAATAAAAATCAGGGTAGGGGCAATCGCTCTTTTATTCATCGCATTTCACACTCAGTGGGGTAAGGGAAAGCGGGAAGCCAGCTTTCCGTGCGCCGCTGAGTGTACCATATTCCTCGTGCTGCCCGACACGGCCACCGATCCCTGTTTCACCGCAGGGTTTTATGCCAAAATGATAGCGCAAACATTTTAGCCGTCGGGGGAGCAGATGCAAAATTGTGATGAGGGACGTGAGGCGGCTGTCAGTAAAAATCCCACGCTGGAGGATGTTGCGCGCGTAGCCGGGTTCTCTCCGATGACCGTCAGCCGGGCGATTAACAAGCCGCAGGTGGTGCGGCCGGCGACAGTGGCCCGGGTGATGGAGGCCATTCAGGCGACGGGCTACATTCCCAATATGCTGGCGGGGGGACTGGCTTCAAAGCGCAGCCGTCTGATCGCGGTGGTGGTGCCGCAGATTAATAACAGCATGTTTGTCGATACGGTACAGGCTATCAGCGATCGCCTGGCGCAGCGCGGCTATCACATGTTGCTGTGCGTCACCGGCTACTCCTCTGATAACGAGGCCTCCATCGTGGCCACTATTCTTTCGCGACGTCCCGATGGCATGGTGCTGACCGGTATTCACCACAGCCCCGAGTTGAGAAAAACTATTCTGAACACTGGCCTGCCGGTCGTAGAGATCTGGGATCTGACGCCGACGCCACTGGATATGCTGGTGGGCTTCTCTCATGAGAAGATCGGCACGCAACTGGGACACTACTGCCTGCAAAAAGGCTATCTCAATCTTGGACTGGTTTGGGCGGGCGATCGGCGTGCGCTGCAGCGGCGTAAAGGGCTCTCTGATGTGATGCAGGGCCAGCCGGGTTGCCGCATACGCGGCGTCAATGCGCCGGTACCCACCTCACTTGATGCCGGCCGGCAGGGCATGCGCCAGTTGCTGGCCCGGGGTGAACGGTTTGACGCCATTCTCTGCAGCTCAGATACCCTGGCGCAGGGGGTGATCATGGAAGCGGAGGCGTGCGGGCTTCCCGTCCCCGCGAAGCTGGCGGTCATTGGTTTTGGTGACCTTGCCTTCGCGGCAGCGAACCGGCCGTCGATCACCACGATAGCGATTGATCGGGTAAAAATGGGGGAGGACGCAGCCACCCTGCTGGCGGATAAAATTGAAGGCCAGCGCCCGCAGGAGCCGGTCGTTGACCTTGGTTTTCAGCTTATTGTGCGGAACTCGGGCTAGTGGTTATCTGGTGGAATGCTTTTTCGGGCACACTTTGCCAGTGCGTTGCGCTCCGCTTTATTCAACTGCCGATGAAAGAAGCGAGCGGTGGCATCGGCGACCTGATGACGCTCCTGATCGACAGTGACCAGATGGTAACTCTGCTCCAGCTGTAGCAAAACGGTTTCACCGGCATAATGACGCTGTACATAGTGAGAGTTGCTGATATCCGACAGGTCGTCCTCACGGCCGTGGACCAGCAGCGCGGGTACTTTTACCTGTGGCATCACTTTTTTGGCTGCGCCGGCAATACGCAGCAGTTCGCGTAATATGACGCCGGGGGTATTGGTGTGCCCGGCGGCTGAACTGTCGCCGCTCTCCAGTTTGAGCAGAATTCGCTCGCGCAATTCCTCGTTTTTAATCCCATAGGGAAACGCCTCCCTGAAGTGATAGTGGTTGCGAAACAGCGGAATCGACAGCAGCACGGGCAGCATGAAAGAGAACGATGAAACCGCCCAGCCGTTACATTTCAGCGTGATAGCGTAGAGCGCCAGCCCGCGCAGGTCGTGAAACTGGTGAGCCAGTAAAATAGCCATTGCCGCACCAACCGAAAGCCCGCCAGCAAATACCTGATATCCTTCTGCTCTCAGTCGCTGATACTCAGCAGCGATGGCGGCCATCCACTGGTGTCGATCGCTGCTGAGGAGTGCATGGATATCGCGACAGTGACCCGGCAGTAGAGGAATTGAAACCGTAAAGCCATAACGACGTAAACGCAGTGCGACTGAGTCCATCTCTTTTGGTGTCCCGGTCAGACCGTGGATCAGCAGAACGGCAATGCTGCTTCCCTGATGAAAAATCGCGTTGTTCATGGCGTGACCTGCCCCCCTGGTTTTTCTGCCTGATAGAAGACTTTCAGTTCGCCGCTGGCCAACAGGCATTCATTGCAGTCGATATGGAAATTCAGCAGGCTGATGCCTGCGATCTCCCCGCTGATGAAGACGTAAATCATCAGTGTCTGATTCACCGTAGCGTCTTCAAACACCTGAAAGTGACTGACGCCGCCAAGTAGCGCAGTGACATTGGTTTGTTCCTCACCGGCTATGCCTTTCAGACCACAGGCCGCCTGAGCGGCCAGTTCAATAAATCCGCTGCGGTCGAGAGTGGTGTTGTTATTCAGCAACCGGTGCTGCGGATGCAGCGTGACGCAGGCGATGACCTTCTGTGAGGTTGCATCCAGCAGGGTATCAATACAGCACATCCCTCCACGATGCGGGACTACCTCTCTGGCAGGCAGGGGAAATTTCATACTGCTTGTCTCGCTTGTCGGGGCCACTCAGGCCGCCTGTGCTTCAATGGTTCTGAGAATGAAATTCTGCAATTCACCCAGGGTTTGAATCGTCACCAGTTCGGTATTTTTACCGATTTTAATGGCGAACATCTTCTCAAAACTGACCACCATATCTACCGCATCCAGGCTGTCCATTCCGAGGTCTTCATACAGCCTGGCCTCCGGGATCAGATCACTTTTTTCCAGTTCAAAATCCTCAATCAGGACCTGATTGATTTTTTCTTTCAGTAGCGCTTTATCCATTTAAGTATTCCTCATAGTGATGCTGGATTGGGTGTTATCTCATACGTAATGCGTATTGACGTGCTTCGCCGGCGTGGCGATAACCGGTGGCTTGCCGGGCTCGCTAACGGCATAAACTCACGCCACGGAGCAGGTTCTGATGCCCAAGCAGGTATCCACAGGCCAGGAAAGAGGAAATGACAGCACCGAGCACCCCCGGTCCGGTTACCGCTTGTCCGGCAAGATACAACCCCGGCAGACGTGTGGTAGGTGACGGATTAAACTGCGTCATATCATGAGCAGCCCCATACATACCGGTATGGGGGGTATGCAGATATTTCTGCAGGGTTACAGGTGTGGCACCGTCGATCACGCGCAGCGAATCGAGTTCAGGCAGGGCCTGACGCAGTGACCGGGTCAGCTCAGACAGACGACGTTTTTTAAGCGCCCGATAGGCTGCCGGGCGTTTGCCTTCGCCGGTACCGTAGAAGGAACGATATTCACTGTCACCGCAGGGAATGACCGCCACATAATCCGCGGTCTGATGCGCTCTGCTGCGGTTGAGCACCGACGGACCCGGCATCACATAGAACGGCCCCTCATCCCCGCGATGCTGCGGCATAAATGCCTGTTCAAATGGACGGTCGTGACGGCAGTAAAGCAGATTTTTTTTGTCCAGCAGGGGCGGTGACTGTTGACGATCGCCACTCAGATACAACAGGTGCGCAGATATCCCGTCGTATAAGTTATTCAGGCGATGGCAGGCTGCCGGGCGTAGCGCATTTTCCGGTAACATATCAGGCAGATAATGCGGATGTCCGGTATAGATTACTGCTGAGCTGGCGATTGACTCACCGTTACTTAACTCAACGTGACACAGTGCGCCATCAGGACGGCAGTGTATTTTCCTGACGCTGTGGCCGCAGTGCAGCGTCACGTTCTCCTCTTTCATCCGTTGTTCAAAGGCTTGTACCAGCGAGGATCCGCCCCGGGAGAAGGTACGTACCCCGTTAAAATGGCTGCCGGCGACGCGGGCATGTTGCAGAAAAGAGACACTATCCGGACTCACGCCATGATACAAACAGGGCACTGCCAGAATGGTTTGCAGGTAATGATTTTGCGTAAAACCGGCAATGAAATCTTTCAGCGAGACATGCCACTGTGGATTATTGTTGGGCTGGTGAGTGAGCGAACCCTGCAGTGAGTGAAATGACGAGGTATTGTAGGCGCGCCGGACTTCCGCCATATAGCCACAGATACCGGCCTTTTCTGCCGGAAAATCAGCGCACATGCCGGCGACCATGGCATCAAATCCCACTGGCAGAAAATACTGGCGGCCATCAGAAAAGCGCACGGTTTCAAAGTGATTCTGATCAAAGTCGACACATTGCAGGTGCTGTAACCCAAGATAACGCAGGTAAGCGCTCAGAATACCGTCTGCTGACAGCTCTCCGACGAAGTGAACGCCGCTGTCAAAATAGACGCGGCTCTTCAGAAAACCGCGCATCGTTACACCCACCTGCCGGGCGCGTTCCACTAACGAAACCTGATAACCATGCATGGCCAGCAGGAGTGCAGAAGCCATGCCGGAAGCACCCGCACCAATCACCACAGCGGTAGGTTGAGTCTTTTTCATGGTCAGAAACCTATCACCAGACTGGCATTGGTGCCGCCAAACCCGGCAGCGTTGCACAGTGCATGGTGAACAGGCTGCTGGCGCGTTTCGGTAATCACATCCAGCTGCTCTGAGGCTTCATCCGGCCCGTCAAAGTTGATATTTGCTGCCATAAACCCCTGGCTGGCCATCAGGCAACTGTATACGACCTGTGCGGCACCACTCATCCACAGCTCATGCCCGGTCATGGATTTAGTCGAGGACACCGGAACCCCTTTCGGTCCGAAAATATGAAGAATATTAGCGGCTTCCATGCTGTCTCCCACCGGCGTCGAGGTGGCGTGTGCGCAAATATAGGAGATGTCACGTGGCTGCAGGCGGGCGTTGTTCAGCGCCATACTCATGGCACGACCCAGGCCGGTGGGGCTGGGGGCGACAATATTTTCACCGTCTGAGGAGAAACCGTAACCGAGGACTTCCCCCCAGATCGGCGCATTGCGCTTACGGGCGAGATCATAACGCTCCAGTACCAGCGCAGCGGCCCCTCCGCCCGGCACCAGCCCGTCACGGCTTTTGGCAAAGGGACGGCTGGCCGCCTGAGGGGTGGCCATACGCGTGGAAAAGGCACCAAGCCCGTCAAAGCTACACATGGATTGCCAGTTAATTTCCTGTGCTCCGCCACATATGACGCGATCCTGACGTCCCAGCATGATCATATCCGCGGCCTGACCTATTGCATGCCCGCTACTGGCGCATGCTCCGCTAATGGTCCAGCTGGCGCCCTGGGTGCCTAAAATTGCGTTAAGGTTCATGGTGATGGTGGAGGTCATCGAACGGAATACCAGCCCGCTGCCAAGTCTGGTGGTGCTGAGCGTCTCCCTGAGACGGTCGGTCTGCTCAATAGCGGCTAACGTGCTGGAATCACAGCCAAAAATTAAGCCAGTGCGATCGTTGTGAATATCCTGAAGCGCCAGGCCTGAATCGGCCAGGGCACACATTGCCGCCTCGGCCGCCCATTCGGCAAAGAGAGGCAAAGACTTCCGTTGTTTTCTACTGAGCGGATGCTGCCAGGTAAACTCCCTGATGGCTGAGGTCAGGGAAGAGAGAAAGCCCATTTCTGTGCGCAGCGGATCGTTAATAATGCCGGAACGCCCTTTAAATAAGGCGTCGGTCACTTCCTCCGTTGATGTACCGATACTGGAGATAATACCTAAACCTGTAATTGCAACCCGATGTAACATAATGACCCTTAATTTATTTATTTCACGTTTTGATGCCGTCAACGTCTTATATGTGGCATCTGTTGATTATTTTTTTGGGGAGCCTTGTCTGTTTGCTGGGATGATAATCCGTCAGTGATTTTTATTTGTGATAAATAAAGGGTTGGGTTTATTTTATTTTTCTTAGGATCTTTTTGCATTTACTGTTATTCGTTTTTATTTTTGATTGTGGGTGCTTATTTTATTTCTGTTTTTATCAGGTGGATTTACCTGTTGAAACAGGTGTGTTGTTTCTTATGAAATAGTGTAATTGTTTATCAATGCGATCATTAAAATGAATAATTTAAGGTAGTTTATCGTCGTGGTTTAATAAAAGGAGATAAGAGAATGGAGAGGTGTGCAATATTACCGGTCCGGGACGGGGAAATAGCACTGGTCACCGGCGCCAGTAAAGGGATTGGTGCAGCAATAGCGCGCCGGCTGGCGAGCGAAGGTTTTATACTGTGGGTGAATTATCTCTGCGATCGTGCTGCCGCCGAACATGTTCAGGCCGATATTCAGGCGGCAGGGGGGCAGTGTCTGCTGTTACCGTTCGATGTCGCCGATCACGCCCAGTGTCAGGAGGTGCTGGTACCGTTAATCGAACAGGGTCAGGTGCCTTCTGTGCTGGTAAATAATGCAGGTTTTGCCAGAGACAGCCTGCTGGCTATGATGCCGGAAGAAGACTGGCAGCGAGTACTGGCTGTTCATCTGGGCGGTTTCTTTAACGTCACCTCACCGATTGTGGCGGCGATGCTGCGGAAAAAACGCGGGCGCATCATCACTATTGCTTCCACCTCTGGAGAGACGGGTGTTGCCGGCCAGGTGAACTACTCGGCAGCGAAGGCCGGGCTTATCGGTGCCACCCGTTCACTTGCCGTCGAACTGGGGCGGCGCAATATTCTGGTCAATGCGGTGACCCCGGGATTTATCGCAACAGAAATGATCGCCGGGCTACCGATGGATAATCTTGTTGCCAGCATCCCGCTGCGTCGCACCGGGCAGCCCGAAGAGGTGGCTTCTGTCGTCAGTTTCCTGGCGTCTGATGATGCCAGTTACATCACCGGGCAGGTGATTGGCGTTAACGGGGGGTTATTTACCGGCTGATAAGGTCTGCAATAATCCACTCTTCCAGCGCTGGCAAAATGCGGCATAAAAGGCGGGTTGTTCGACGAAATACATCCCGCCTGGCAGCGTAAACATCTGTACGGTGTAGCCACGAGCCACCATTTTATGGTGCGGTACGCTGAATATCTGATAAGACATATTCATGCGTGCTGCTTCACACCAGTGCAGTCGGGCAATGATCCGGCAGCGTTCAGCGAAAGCCAGCGGTGAATGATAGTCCACGAACATCTGTTTGACCGGCGCGGGGGTGCGTTCACGACACAGCGTGGAGTATCCTATGCCAAAGTGTTCGCCCAGCGCGACACGAGCATCCTCAAAATAGCTGGCATAATGCCCATGCCAGACCACATGAATCGAGTCTACTTCATCAAAACGGCTAACGCGCTCTACCGCAAATTCCAGCGGATAAGGACAGGGCGAACCATCAAGGCACGGCTTGTTTTTAAACCAGGGATAACGCTTCATGCTTGTTCCTTTGCGGCTGCAATGAAAATGTTAAAAGGGAACAGATCTGATTATTTGCGCTAACCTCAGCCTGGAAATGATGACTGCCTGACTGGTGTACCTTTACCGTTATTTTTTCGTGCGGTTTTATGGAACAAATAAATTTACAGCGCTTAATGTGCTGAATGACGTCGCTGCCCCCCTGAATGGCGGTGAAGCGAGCCAGCGAGATTTGCACAACCCCGGGTAATAACGGATTACCGGGAAAATGCCCCTCGAAGCCACTAAATTCATACGGGAAAGAAAAATAACCTGTAATCTCCTGCTTTTCCTGAGAGGACACGAGAATAGAAAACGGCTGAATAATATAGCGGGGGAATTCATCAAATATACCTGGCATCGGCATCTCACAAAATGACCTGTTGAAGCTCTCGATGCTACTGAATGCCTGCAGGGGATATTTTGCGTGAAATGGGATCGGGACAGATCGCTGCCAGTAAAAGCAGCTTTTCCCTGACATGAGCATGAAAGGTCAAGGCTGAAATCCTGTCATTCGCTCATCCTTAAACAAGAATTCTTTAACTTTATTACCATGCGTGATTATATTTTTTGCAATTTAATTATGCCTGTATTGCACGCGACCTGCATTCCGTCTGGATAAAATTTCCGCTAAATGCGCCACTTTAATCCCTGCAGTTCATGATGGCATTGTTATGAAATGTTAGGGCAAACACCTGATCTTAACTTTAAATATTAATACTTCAATTTTTACATTTTGACATCTTTGTATGGTTAAGATTGCGGCAATGTAAACAGATAAAAACAGTTCTTTAACCTTAATGACATCCGCTGCGCGGATGCCATTTTCTGAGTGTGTGAGAGTCGTAAAAATGCTCCTTCAAAAAGAAACCACCCGCCGTAAGTTCTTACTCGGGTCGCTGTTGGCATTGCCGTTGGGTGAGATGGTCTTTAAGGGACTGACTGCCGCCCAGGCTGCCGAAATGGCCGCCCCGGAACTGGCAGACTACCAGCCGATCTTCTTCAGCAGTGATGAATGGCAGTTTATTCTGGCCGCTTGTGACAGCCTGATCCCCGCCGGAGGGAAAGGCAAAGCTCCGGGGGCACTGGAAACGAATGTGCCGATTTTTATCGACCAGCAGATGCATACCGATCTGGGTGATGAGATCTATATGAAAGGGCCGTTTAATCCCCAGGCACCGGCCACCATGGGTTACCAGATCCCCTTCCGTCCGCAGCAAATCTACAAGACCGGCATCAAACTGACTCATCAGTGGTGCCTGCAGCACCATCAGAAGCCTTTCCATCAGCTTAACCAGCAGGATAAAGACAGCGTCCTGACCCAGCTGCAAAAAAACGATATCCACTTCGCCGACCTCGGTGAGCCTGACCTGAAAGCCTCCCAGTTCTTCAGCGGTCTGCTTTCCGATGCCAAACATGGCTATCTCTCTGACCCGATGTACGGCGGCAATAAAGGGATGAAAGCCTGGATCGCCATTGGCTTCCCCGGCGCACGGGCCAGCTATCTGGAATGGGTGAAACAGCACAACATCCCGTATCCCTTAGGCCCGGTCAGCATTAAGGGCGAACGCGCCTGAGTTTGCTGAGTGTCTGTCCGTTTTTTTGTCAATGACACCCCACGACTTCGCGCTGCCGCTAAGACGCCTGCACGCGAACGATAAGGGTTGATAGGGTTAAATATGTCTCAAATTAATAAAGAAGAAGTCGACGTTGTTGTTGTCGGCCTGGGATGGGCTGGCTCGCTGATGAGTATTGAGCTGGCGATGGCCGGGCTGAAAGTCCGCGCGCTGGAGCGCGGTGCCGATCGGGGTTACGAAGAGTTCGCCTACCCGAAACCGGCGGATGAATATGCCTATGCGGTGCGTAACAAAGTGATGGCCACCCCGGCCGAAGCGGCGGTGACCGTGCGTTACAACATGAGCCAGACCGCACTGCCGACCCGTAAATGGGGCGCATTCTGCCCGGGTAACGGTGTGGGCGGTTCCGGACTGCACTGGACGGCGGTGCTGATCCGTCCAACGCCAACCGATCTCAAGTTGAAAACTTACGCTGACCAGGCCTACGGCGCGGGTGTGCTGCAGGACGACATGCGCATTATGGACTTCCCGTTCAGTTGGGAAGAGATCGAACCCTATTACGAGAAGTTTGAGATGATCTGCGGGCAGTCCGGCCTGACCGGCAACCTGCGCGGCCAGATCCTCGAAGGTGGCGATCCGTTTGAGGGGCCGCGCGCGAATCCGTTCCCGCTGCCTCCGCTGGACGATACGCTGAATAATACGATGTTTGTAAAGGCGGCGAAAAAGCTGGGTTATCACCCGTTCCCGAACCCGTCAGCCTGTGTATCCCGTGCCTGGACTAACCCGTACGGCAACCAGATTGCCCCCTGCAACTACTGCGGCTACTGCAGTAAGTATCCCTGCCTGAATTATTCCAAAGCCTCACCACAGACGGCGGTTATGGATGCCCTGAAGCGGATGGATAACTTCTCCTATGAAGTCCACGCCAACGTGATGAAAGTGGTGCTGCACGAGGATAAGAAAACCGCGAAAGGGGTTATCTACATCGACAAAGATGGCAACGAGTGCTTCCAGCCGGCGAAAATCGTCATTCTGAGCAGCTTCCAGTTCTGCAACGTGCGCCTGATGCTGCTGTCTGGCATTGGTAAGCCCTATAACCCGATCACGGAAGACGGGGTGATTGGCCGCAACTACGCTTTCCTCAGCAACGGTGGCGCCACGCTGTTCTTTAAAGATAAAAACTTTAACCCGTTTGCTACCGCCGGGGCGACCGGACAGATGTTTAACGATATCTCGCCGGGCAACTTTGACGGCCCGGGGCTGGGCTTTATTGGTGGTGCCAAGATCCACAGTTCACAGGCCACCGGGACGCCGATCAGCACCGCGCTGCCGAAAGGCACCCCTGCCTGGGGAACGGGCTGGAAAGAGGGGATGGAAGAGTGGTACGGCCATTCAATGAAGATCAGCATTACCACCACCTGCATGTCGTATCGTGATATTTATCTCGATCTTGATCCGAACTACACCGATGACTATGGCTACCCGCTGCTGCGCATGACTTTCGACTGGAAACAGAACGAACTGAAATTACAGCAACACCTGAAAGGCATCGTCAGCGATATTACCAAAGAGCTGAATCCGGACAGTTACAGTGAAAGTTTCCTGCCCATGGATGCCCACTTTGACCTGACCAAATACGTGTCAACCCACAACGTCGGTGGCGCGGTGATGGGTGACAATCCGCAGACCTCGGCGCTGAATAAATATCTGCAAAGCTGGGATGTACATAACGTCTTTGTGCCGGGCGGCAACGCCTTCCCGCAGAACTTCCAGGCGAACCCGACCGATACCATCGGTGCCATTACCCTGATGGCCGCGCAGGCGATCAAAGAGATCTACCTGAAAAACCCCGGCCCGATGGTGCAGGCATAAGGAGATGACGATGATGAACTTTAAACGGTTGCTGGTTGCCAACGCCGTGCTGCTGGCGGGGGCGTTTGCTGCGTCAGCACAGGCTGACGACAGCCTGGTGAAGCAGGGGGAATATATTTCGCGCCTGGGCGACTGCGGTGCCTGCCATACGGTGCCGGGTAAACCGGCATTCTCCGGTGGGCTGGCGATCGAATCCAGTCTGGGCACGATTTACTCCACAAATATTACCCCGGATAAACAGCACGGTATTGGTGACTATACCGAGCAGCAGTTCTCCGATGCGGTGCGTAAAGGCGTGCTGCCGGATGGTACCCGCCTGTACCCGGCCATGCCGTACCCGGATTACGCTAAAATCTCCGATGCGGATATGCACGCGCTGTACGCCTATTTTATGCAGGGCGTAAAGCCCAGCGCCGAACAGCCACCGGAAACGGATCTCAGTTTCCCGTTCAGCCAGCGCTGGGGTATGCGTTTCTGGAACTGGGCTTTTGCCAGTGATAAGCCGTTCCAGCCGATTGGTGGTGCTACGGCAGAGGTGAATCGCGGGGCTTACCTGGTGGAAAGCCTGGGCCACTGTGGCAGTTGCCACACGCCGCGCGGTATCGGTATGAATGAGAAAGCACTCGACAGCAGCGACAGCACGTTCCTCTCCGGCGGCAATCTGAATGGCTGGGAAGTTCCGTCGCTGCGGGGCCTGCCAAAATGGACCGAACAGGAAACCGTGGATTATCTGGCTACCGGGCGTAATGACAAAGCCGCGGTAGGCGGGGAGATGACCTCGGTGATTGAGCACAGCACGTCGTGGATGACGGAAGCGGATTTGAAAGCAATCGCGGCTTACCTGAAGTTTACCGGCGGCCAGCCGGCGGTGCCGTCCTCAGACCGGACGGTGAGTGCCACCGAAGCGAAGCTGACGGCGGCAAAAAACCTGACCACCGGCGAGCGTCTCTATCTGGATAACTGTGGGGCCTGCCACTTCGTCACCGGAAAGGGCGCGCCGCGTATCTTCCCGGAGCTGGACCAGGGCACACTCGTTAATGCCGGTGATCCGACTGGCCTGATCCACACCATTCTCGCCGGGGCGCAGCAGCCCTCTACGGCTAAAGCGCCGTCCACATTGGTGATGCCGGGCTTCGCCAGCCGTCTGAGCGATGAGGAGGTGGCGCAGCTGGCGACCTTTATTCGTCAGGGCTGGAGTAACAAGGCGGATGCGGTGAGCGCAGGACAGGTGAAAGAGGTGAGGGAGAGTCTGAAGAAATAGCCCGTACCGGTTATTTTATTGCACGCTCTTTTGAAAACAGATGCGGTTTACCCCGCGATACGCCGCGGGTCATTGTTCTGGCTATTCATCAGCGGGCGACCTTGTCACGGTCGCCCCTTTTGATTAATGAACGATCTCAGCAGACGCCGAAATCGCCCTCTTCATGATAAAGATTGACCGAATCAGCGGCTACCGCGACCTCTTTTTTCTCCGCATCATTCACCCTGGCGCAATACAATGTTGAGCCATCGACGCGCAGCACCTGCATTTTGGGGCCGCCGGTTTTGGACTGTACAAAATCATCTGGTTTAAACATGGTCTTCTCCTGACAGGGGGACTGACAGTGTCTGTCAGCCTGGAATATTCTGCAAGTTAGCGATTTCTCCGCAGTCTCTGGCACGGTGTCTATACTGGTAGCTGATGTTAAATAACCGGAGGATAAACAATGACCATTCATAAGAAAGGACAGGCGCACTGGGAAGGCAATATCAAGCAGGGTAAAGGCACCATCTCAACCGAGAGTGGGGCACTCAGCCAGCAGCCTTATGGTTTTAACACGCGCTTTGAAGGCAAAGCCGGTACCAACCCGGAAGAACTGATTGGGGCGGCGCATGCTGCCTGTTTCTCCATGGCGCTCTCGCTGATGCTGGGCGATGCCGGCCATACGGCGGAAAGCATTGATACCACTGCCGATGTGTCACTGGATAAGGTAGATGGCGGATTTGCCATCACCAAAGTGGCCCTGCAAAGTAAGGTGAAACTTCCGGGCATTGAGAAAGCCGCGTTTGATACCATCATTCAGCAGGCGAAAGCCGGTTGCCCGGTGTCAAAACTGCTCAGTGCTGAGATCACCCTCGACTACCAGCTGGAAAACTAAGCCTGACCGGGCGGGCTCAGCGGGCAGGGTAAGGATTGCGTTAAGATAGTGAAAAAAAAGCGCTAACCGGCGGGTTTTAGGAGTTCGTGAGATAGGGAAGTGTTGCAGTATCCCCGATATTTGTTGTGCGGCAGTGAGCAGGCCGTGAGCAACCCGAGGATATCAATATGAAAAAAACAACACTGACTTTACTGATTAGCCTTTTCACAGCAAGCACTCTTTTTTCCACCCTCTCCTTTGCTGATGGCCCGGGTCGCGGGCCTGATCCCCAGTGGCAGCAGGATCGCGGACAGGATCACCGCGGTCACGCTGACCGTCATGACGATCGTGACGATCGCCGTCACGGTGGCCCGCAGGAGCGCGATCATTTTGCCTGGAACGGGCATGACTTCCGTCGTGGACACCCGGCCCCGGAACGCTTCCGTGGAGACGATTATCGCGTGGATGACTGGCGCGATCGCGGGCTGTATGAACCGCCCCACGGCGCGCACTGGGCCTATGTTGATGGCAACTACGTGCTGATTGCCGCCGCGACGGGGGTGATCACCGCGATCCTGTTGGGCAATTTATCAGGTCTCCATTAATGCACTCCCGCCGGTGGCATCCCGCCACCGGCAAGCTGCCTTACCCTGTTTCTTTCTGAGCGCAGTTCCCCCAACCTATCGTCTGCAATGATTATCCTCTGCCAATATTAACTATCCCGCATTTCGCCTTATAGACGTCTGGACATGTAGCCATCGATTTGTGTAGCATGGAGCAATTAGACAAATCTGAACAGGAACAGGCCAATGACGCAGCATATTAAGATCCTCGATGGCGGAATGGGGCGCGAACTGGCCCGTGTGGGAGCGCCCTTCCGTCAGCCTGAATGGTCAGCGCTGGCCCTGTATGAGGCACCCGAACGCGTGCGGGAAGTCCATGACAGCTATGTGGCTGCCGGCGCTGGCACGCTCACTACCAACAGTTATGCCGTCGTGCCTTTCCATATTGGTGACGAACGCTTTGCCGCGGATGGCCAGCGCCTGGCCGCGCTGGCGGGACAGCTGGCGCGGCAGGCGGCCGATGCTGCTGCCCACCCGGTTCAGGTCGCGGGTAGCCTGCCACCGGCTCTGGGCTCTTACCGCCCCGACCTGTTTGAAGCCGGACGCGCGCTGGAGATCCACCGCGTGCTGGTGGAGGCTCAGACCCCGTATGTGGATGTCTGGCTGGGGGAAACCATCAGCTCCATTGCAGAAGCCGACGCCATACAGCAGGCCGTGGCGGGCCAGCCTCAGCCTCTGTGGCTGTCATTTAGCTTACATGATGACCCTGATCATCCCCGGCCTGCCAGCACCCTGCGATCCGGGGAAAGCATTGACGCTGCCGTGTCCAGCGCGGTGGCGTTAGGGGCTGCCAACATTCTGTTTAACTGCAGTCACCCTGAAGTGATGCTGTCAGCAATAGAGCAGGCGACAGCAACCCTGCAGCGTCTGGGATCGTCTGCGGGGATTGGGGTGTATGCGAATGCGTTTGAGCATGGCAGTAACGGCGGCGGCGCGAACGAAGGCCTGAGTGGTTTGCGCAAAGATACGCATCCGGAAGGTTATCTGCACTGGGCGCAGGAGTGGGTGGCTGCCGGGGCGACGCTGGTTGGCGGCTGCTGCGGTATTGGCCCGGAGCATATTCAACGTCTGGCATCAGCACTGAAGTAAACACTCGATCTTCTACCGCGTTGGCGGAAAACAACAATAAAAATCAGGAAACACAACATCATGAATCGTCGCGACTTTATCAAAACTACCGGGGCTCTCTCTGTCGCCGCAGCCTGTTCCAGCCTGCCGCTGCACTCTCTCTGGGCGGCGGAAACTGTGCCCGCGACGCCAAAAAAAGGCGGCCACCTGATTGTGGGCATGGATAACGGATCCAGTACCGACCGTCTTGACCCGGCGTTCTGGTTTGAATCCTATATGTACTTTGTCGGCTCCCAGTTGTTCAACTGCCTGGCTGAAGTCGATGAAAACGGAAAAATCACCCCATCTCTGGCCGAGCGTTGGGAGACCAGCGACGGCAGCAGAACCTGGGTGCTGACGATTCGCCAGGGCGTACAGTTTCATGATGGTCGCAGCCTGACGGCAAAAGATGTGGTCTATTCGCTCAATCATCATCGCGATGAAAAATCCAGCTCCTCAGTGAAAGGCTATCTGGAACCGGTGGTATCCCTGGAAGCCACGGCACCCCATCAGGTGACGATTAAGCTGAAAGAGCCGAACGTCGAATTTATTGCGCTGCTGAGTGATGTCCACTTTGCCATCACTGCGGAGAATGAGAGTTTTGATAAAGGGATCGGCACCGGGGCATTTATTCTGGAAAGCTTTAAGCCCGGCGTGCGTGCCCTGGTGAAGCGCAACCCGAACCACTGGAACCCGGCCCGTGGGCACGTGGATTCGGTTGAAACGCTGGCGATGAGTGACTCCACGGCGCGTGTTGCGGCCCTTGCCAGCGGCTCTGCACATCTGATTAACCGTGTGAATCCGCGTATTGTTGACCGCCTGAAAAATATGCCGTCCATCCGGCTGCTGCGCTCGCGCGACAGCCAGATTTTCACCTTCCCGGGCCTGGCAACCGCGGCACCGTTTAACTCCCTGGACGGTCGTCTGGCGCTGAAATATGCCATCGATCGCGAACAGATGATCAAAACTGTGCTCGGCGGTTACGGTACGGTGGCAAACGATAACCCGATCTTCCCCTCCAGCCCGTACTTTGCCAACGATATTCCACAGCGTCCTTACGATCCGGAAAAAGCCAAATATCACTGGCAGAAAACCGGCTTCAGTGGCCCTCTGGTGTTATCTGTCGCTGAAGCGGGCTTCCCGGGGGCTGTGGATGCCGGACAGCTCTATCAGAATTCCGCTGAGCGGGCGGGCATCCCACTGAAGGTCGAACGCGTGCCGGACGATGCGTTCTGGGATAATGTCTGGATGAAAAAGCCGTTTGTCTCGTCCAACTGGTCGCTGCGCCCGACGGCAGATGCGCTCCTGTCGCTGGTCTTCACCAGTAATGCCCCATGGAATGAGTCACAGTGGAAGGAGCCGGCGTTTGACCAGTTGGTCACAGCCGCACGCGGCGAACAGGACGAGCAGAAACGCCGCCAGATCTACCACGATATCCAGGTGATGCTGGTGGAGAAGGGCAGCGAAATTATCCCGCTGTATGCTGATGCACTGGATGCAGCCAGCAGTAAAATTCAGGGCTTTGTGGCCATTCCGGGCTTTACCATGAGCGGTAACCGCGCGGCAGAAAAAGTGTGGTTTGCATAAGCGCTGATGAGTGAACTCCGTGAACGTCGGGGGAAGGGCCACTTTCCCCTGTTAAAACTGACCGGCCAGCGTCTGCTGGCGGGCGTGGTGATGCTGTGGCTGGTGTCGATACTGATTTTCGCCGGTATTCAACTGCTGCCGGGCAATGCGGCGACGGCCATCCTTGGCCAGTCCGCGACGCCGCAGGCGGTGGCGGCACTGAATCAGCAACTGGGGCTGGATCAGCCGGCGGTAAGCCGCTATCTCAGTTGGCTGGGCGGGGTACTGCGCGGCGATTTCGGCCACAGTTTTACCAGCCGGGAAGCAATAGCGCCGGTGCTGCTGGACCGTCTGGCCAATACGCTGTCGCTGGCCTTTTTCACCGCCATCGTCGCGGTGCCGCTGGCACTGACGATTGGCTTTGTCTCGGCGCGCTATCAGGGAAGCTGGATTGACCGTCTGCTGAACCTGTTTACCCGCGCGGCGGTGTCGCTGCCGGAATTCTTTTCGGGGTATCTGCTGATCCTGGTTTTCTCCATTACCCTGTTCTGGCTGCCCAGTAACAGCAGCGTTGCCGACGGTATGTCGCCCGGCGACAGGCTGCTGGCGATAGCCCTGCCGTGCATGACGCTGATCTTTGCCATTCTCGGCCATATGAGCAATATGACGCGGGCCGCGCTGGTCAGCGCGCAGAATGCGGCCTATGTCGACACTGCACTGATGAAAGGGCTGTCGCCCTCTGCCATTCTGTTCCGCCATGTCCTGCCCAACGCCTGGGGGCCGATTATCAACGTGATTGTGCTGAATCTCGCCTGGCTGATGGTGGGCGTGGTGATCGTCGAAAACGTCTTTGTTTATCCCGGCCTCGGCCAGTACATGGTGGACAGCATCAGCAAGCGCGATATTCCGGTGATCCAGGACTGTGCACTGCTGCTGGCCGGTATTTATATTCTGCTGAATCTGCTGGCCGACCTGGTCACTCTGCTGGCCAACCCGCGCCTGCGCCACAGCCGCTAACCGATAGCGATGCTTTATCCCCTGCGGGTGCTGAAACAGGCCGGCGGGGTTTTACAAGGAACTGATGTGGATGTTTAGGCTGAAACTTGCTGTGCTTCCCGGTGCCACCGCACTGGTGTTGTTTGTTCTGGTCGCGCTGCTGGCACCGTGGCTGGCTCCCTATGCGCCCGGCGAGGTAGTGGGCAGTGCCTGGAGCGGTGTGACCCCCGAAAACTGGCTGGGTACGGATAATCTCGGGCGCGATCTGCTGTCACGCCTGATCTGGGGGACACGGACCTCACTCAGCGTCAGCGCGGTGGCCACGCTGCTGGCGTTTTCCATCGGCACGTCGCTGGGTTTTCTGGCCGGTTATTACCGGGGCTGGGTTGACCAGCTCATCTCCCGACTCAACGATATTCTGATGGCCATTCCCACGCTGATCCTGGCGCTGGTCGTGCTGGCAATGTTGCCGAAGACCATCCCGGTGATTGTCGCCGTACTGGGAATTCTGGAGTCGACCCGCGTGCTGCGCGTGGCGCGATCCCTGGCGCTGGATATTGCCGCTCAGGAGTTTATTGAAGTTGCCCGCCTGCGCGGTGAGCGCCTTGGCTGGGTACTGTGGCGCGAAATTTTGCCGAATGCCTTTACCACGCTGGTGGCCGAATTTGCCCTGCGCTTTATCTTTATCCTGCTGTTTCTGTCGGCGCTGTCATTCCTCGGGCTGGGCATTCAGCCACCGACCGCCGACTGGGGCGGGCTGGCGCGTGATAATAAAGACGGCATCCTGTTTGGCGTATGGGCGGCCCTGATCCCCGGCGCGGCCATTGCCGTGCTGGCGCTGGCGTTAAACAGCGTTGCAGACTGGCTGTTAAGCCAGCATAGCCGTAGCTGGCAGGAGTAGGATATGAACGAACAACCGCTGTTAAGCGTGGAAAAACTGCGTGTCACCGCCGGTCATGCCGTGCTGGTAGACGATATCTCCTTTACCCTGCGCAAAGGTGAGGTACTGGGACTGATCGGGGAATCTGGGGCCGGCAAGTCGACGATCGGTCAGGCGGTGCTCGGCCACTTTCGTCATGGCATGACCCTGAGCGGCGGGCAGATCCACTTTGCCGGGCAGACGCTCACCGGACTGTCTGAGCGTCAGTGGCGCAGGATCCGCGGGGCTAAAATTGCTTATGTGGCGCAGTCGGCCAGCGCCGCGTTTAACCCGGCGAAAAAAATCGGCGAACAGGTGATTGAAAGTGCCCTCCGCCACCGGGTCTTTAACCGGCAGACCGCTATCCGCCGCGCCGTAGAGATCTTTGCCCAGCTGCAGCTACCGCAGCCGGAGGCCTTTTTCCATCGTTACCCACACCAGGTGTCCGGCGGTCAGCTTCAGCGGGCGATGATCGCGATGGCCATCTGCGCCGGGCCGGAGCTGATTGTTTTTGATGAACCCACCACCGCGCTGGATGTCACCACCCAGCTGGAAGTGCTGAAGGCCATCCAGCAGGTTATCCGGTTAACCGGTGTGGCCGCGCTGTATATCAGCCACGATCTGGCGGTGGTCGCCCAGCTCAGTCAGCGCATTATGGTGCTGCGGCACGGCCGTGAGGTGGAAAGCGGAGAGACGGCGACCCTGCTGGCAGAGCCTGCCGAAGCCTACACCCGCGATCTGTTACACAGCCACGGTGAACCGCATGAGCCACGCAGTGCGACACTGCCGCTGCTCAGCGCGCGCGATATCAGTATCCACTATCACGATGCTCCGGTGATCCAGGCGGTATCGCTGGCGGTCGGGCGCGGGCGCACGCTGGCGCTGATCGGCGAGTCCGGGGCGGGCAAGTCCACGCTTGGCCGGGCGGTCTGCGGGCTGGTGTCCCCGTCTGAGGGCGAGATCACCTTTAACGGCCAGCGATTGCCGCCGCAGTTACGCCAGCGTTCGCGGCAGCAGATGCAGCAGGTGCAGATGATCCATCAGCACCCTGATACGGCGCTGAATCCGCGTCTGACCATCGGGCTGCAGATCGAGCGGGCCATGGTCTGCCTGACGGGACTCTCCGCGCCGCAGCGTGAGGCCAGGGTGACGGAACTGCTGGAAAAAGTCGGACTGTCACCGCTGTTTGCCGGGCGCTATCCGCACGCGCTTTCCGGGGGACAAAAACAGCGCGTCTGCATCGCCCGTGCGCTGGCGGTAGAACCGTCGCTTATCGTCTGCGATGAACCGACCTCGGCCCTCGATCCGCTGGTCGGACGCGACGTGCTGGCACTGCTGAAAAAGTTACAGGCAGAAACCGGGGTGTCGCTGCTGTTTATCACCCACGATCTGCACGTGGTGAGGGCAGTGGCGGATGAGGTCATGGTGCTGCGTCACGGTCGGGTGGTGCGACAGGGACGGCTGGAGCAGGTGTTCACTGACCCGCTGGATAATTACACCGCCCGGCTGCTGCGCTCCGTACCGGAAATGCGGCCAGGCTGGTTAGCGGAGGTCAGCACGCCCGTTACCTGACAGCAGAAAATAAATACGAAAGAAACCGGGAATGGATAAAGTTACGCCGCTGAATGACCGATAACCCTGCTTTGATGGCCGACTCAGATCGGCCAGAACATCTGCACATCTTCAGGGGATTCAGGATGACCATTACCAAAAGGCTGTTCGTCATTTTCACCTTACTGGCGCTGTCGTTAATCGCGCTGTCAGCATATTCCCTCTCGGCATTAAGCGGCTTCCAGTCGCGCTTTGAGTTTGTGCAGGTTAACGCCATTCCCAGCATCAAAGATCTGGATAAAACTATCGGTGCCGCCAGTGAGCTGCGTCTGGCGCTGTATGAGCATCAGAGTGAAAACGACAGCAGCAAACAGCCTGCAGTTGAGACTAAAATTGAGCAGATTATCGGCCAGTTAAAAACCCTGACCGATTACTATCTGGCCAATGATATTTCCAGCGATACGGATCGCGCTATGACGCAGGATGCGCTGAACAGCATTACGCTGATTCAGGCTGCTCTGCCAGAATTTATCACTGCGTCTCGTTCGCATGACGACGCCCGTTCGCTGCCGCTGCTGCAGGGTGAAAGCGGGGTGGGGGCTGCCGTCCGTAAGTTATCAGCAGGCCTGCAGGCTCAGATCCAACTGAATATCGATGCCAGTAATGAGCTGCGTCGGGAGAATACGGAGATCTACGGCAACGTGTTCTGGGGGGTAATGATTTTCTCCGGCACGGCGATTATCGTGCTGGGGCTGCTGGCCATCAAAACCATCTTCAGCGTGCGTAACAGCCTGAACGGTATGCAGAACCTGATGGTGCTGGTCAGCGAGTCGCTTGATCTCAGCAAGCAGGCAGATGCCACGCGCAACGACGAAATTGGTAAAACGGCCGCCGCGTTTAACAGCCTGATGGCCCGCGTCTCCGGCGTGCTGGGGTCGGTAACTTCTTCCGCCCAGTCGGTCAGTTCTGCCTCAACCCAGATTGCTGCGGGTAATGAAGATCTGTCGGCGCGTACTGAAGAGCAGGCGGCCTCTCTGGAGCAGACTTCAGCCAGTATCAGTACCCTTAACGATACGGTGAAACAGAGCGCTGAAAATGCCCGTCAGGCCAGTTCGCTCGCCAGCACCGCTAATGACCTGTCTGTCCACAGCGGTAATGCTGTCGCGGCGATGGTCGGTACAATGGAAAAAATTAAAACCAGCTCCAGCAAAATCTCTGATATCACCGGGCTGATCGAAGGCATCGCCTTCCAGACCAATATTCTGGCACTGAACGCGGCGGTAGAAGCTGCCCGTGCCGGGGAGCAGGGGCGCGGTTTTGCAGTGGTCGCCAGCGAAGTGCGCAACCTGGCGCAGCGCTCGTCCACGGCGGCACGTGAAATCAAAGATCTGATTGCCACCTCGGCGCAGCTGGTGGAAAGCGGTTCGGTGCAGGCAGCAGACGTGGGTGAGAATATGGCGAAAGTGCAGGGGTCAATTCGTCAGGTTGCCGATATTGTCGGGGAAATGGCGGCTGCCACCACGGAACAGAGCCAGGGTATCGAACAGGTGCATCTGGCGATTGGTCAGATGGATACGGTGACCCAGCAGAACGCCGCACTGGTGGAAGAAGCTTCAGCGGCCTCGCAGTCGTTGCAGGAGCAGGCATCCACACTGAATCAGCTGGTATCGGCATTCCGTCTTCAGGCCGACCGCCGCGTTCCGGTGGAGCTGGCAGCGAAGAAAGTTCCGGCCATTGCACCGGCAGCACGGCTGGCAAAACCGGCCGCCGCTGCGGTAGACGATAACTGGAGCTCCTTCTAAACCGGACGGGCTGACCGGCGCAGCAGGAAACACAGGAGGCCGATCGCGGTAGCGGTCCGCCCTTTTGCCTTACCTGCTGACGGTCACTCTGTCTGCCTACTGACGCCGTGGCTGCGGGGTGTTTCAGACCCGCACCACCCGACGTTTATGCTTCCACGCAGAAGGCCTGTTCCAGCAGCCAGCGCTGTTGATCCCTGCTCCAGCTCACCAGGCTGTTCTTGCTGTTAGATCGCGCCAGGATCCAGTCGGTATCTCCGGCGCTCAGGGCGGGGGGCGACTGCCAGAAGGGCATGATCGCATTGGCGGTCAGCCAGCTGGCGAGCCGTAACGCCGGCGAGCCCTCTGGCCGGGAAAACAGCGCAGCATCCAGCTGTTGCATCAGTACGACCTGCTGAGGGTGATCGCTTTCACTCAGCATCTGCAGGAACGGCAGCAGCAGGCGGCCACACACTTCCCCATGATGGTAATCCCGGATAGCACCCAGCTCGCCGGCAATGCCGTGGATCACCCCCAGCCCGGCCATACTCAGGCTCTGGCCACCCAGCCACGACGCCATCATCATCTGTTCCCGCGCCTCATCTCCCGCTGCGTCATCCCGGTTAAAGGCCGCCCAGCCGCGCATAAAGGCCTGCATTCCGCTGATGGCCGTCTGACGGGTAAAGGCATTACCGCTGTTGGAGAGATAGGCTTCGAACAGATGGGTAAAGGCGTCGATCCCGCAGCAGGCCAGCACGCGGTCAGAGGCCCCGCGCAGCAGATCCGGGTCGAGCA
This sequence comes from Erwinia persicina NBRC 102418, assembly GCF_001571305.1. Taxonomy (GTDB): domain Bacteria; phylum Pseudomonadota; class Gammaproteobacteria; order Enterobacterales; family Enterobacteriaceae; genus Erwinia; species Erwinia persicina. The sequence goes on from NZ_BCTN01000009.1 coordinate 128,666, forward strand.
CGGCCACCGGCGGTACGAAGTTCGCATGACGCAGCGAAGCCTTCACATTCAGTGTGGTTTTATCGGTGATCACCGCATTTTGCGTGACCTCGCTACCGGTTCCGGCGGTGGTCGGGACGGCAATCAGCGGCAGCGTGGCCCCGCTGACGGCGGTATCGCCCACTTTTTCCAGATAGCGCAGGGTTGGCAGCGGATGCTGACTCAGGGCGGCCACAGCTTTTGCTGCGTCCAGTACGCTTCCGCCACCAATGGCCAGCACCCGCGCGGCCTTGCCCCGCCAGCGGGCTACCCAGGCGTCAATCTCGTCCGGGGAGGCTTCATGGCTGACCCGCTCAATGCCACACAGCAGCGGCTCCAGCTCGGCCTTCATCTGCTGCCAGGCACTGCCGTTAAGAAACGACTGCCCGCAAAACAGCACGGTTGGCAGCGCCGGATCCTTCAGCAGGGGGATCAGCTGTTGCACGCTCCCACGGCCAAAAAAGGTGTGTCGGTTGGTAATCAGTTGACGGATGGACATCAGCAGAAGCACTCGCAGGTTAAGGGCAGGTAAAGGTGATTGCCTGGTCGGTCGGGGCGTTAATGACAGCGAAACGGTGATCGGAAATACGCTGTGCCAGCCAGCCATCCGCGGTGGTCGCGGAAGGAATATAGCGCTGGCGATCGCTGGACAGCAGCGGGCCGCTGTCGAGTTGACGATCCGGCAGGGCAACCGAGAAGGAGTTGAAACGATCAATAATCATTGCCTGAACGCTGCCACGGGGCTGGCCGCTGAGGGTCTGAATGTCGCCACTGCATTCACGGCCCTGATAACCGGATGAGCAGCCGTTAAGCAACAGCAGCAGCGCCGACGCCAGTAGAGTGCGCATCATCGTCTGCGGTAAGGGGAAATGCGGTAACGGCCAGCGTCCTGAAAACGGCATAGTACATCCTGTTGGTTGAGGTTCCACATAGGGTGTTATGCGAATGATTATAGCCCGGCGTCTCATCGCCGTCATGGTGTTGTCATGCCTTAACTGAGAGTTAGCGTTCACTATCTCTGCACGACTGCGTTTTCAATACCCCCTCACTTTGTAACGTTAAAGTGAATCAATTTAGTTAAACCGTTAACAATAGTTCGCAAGCAAATTAATGAGTGCTACAATCGCCCGCGTTTTGTGACTTGCGTCACATTAGCACCCTCAGTAACGCGCCGCGGGCAGAGAAAAAGAGTGGCTGCGCGTTACAGAGAGTTTTTGCTCATGCCGTAAGCAAAATGCCTCAGGGGTTATATACTTTTTGGGGTTGCCAGGCTGGGCAAGACCGTTTTACGTCAGGGAATGTCGGACGCTTACCGGGCGGAGCCGGGTGAGATTTTTTGTATCTTTTATCCACATCGAATAATTCTTGTGATTAATAAAACTTCTGCTGTTGTTTTAACACCGCTGTTCCTGCTGTCACCCGTTGCTGTCAACGCTGCACAGCCTGCCGCCGTGACCGCGTCGGGCGAGGCACCGTCGCTGATGGTGATAAAGCAGCGCGAAGGGCTGTCCGAACTGGACACCCCGGCGGCCGTCAGCGTGGTGGACGGTGATGACCTGCGTGGCACCAACGCCCGGGTAAATCTGTCTGAAAATCTTGGCAGCGTGCCGGGCCTGCAAATTCAGAACCGTCAGAACTATGCTCAGGATTTGCAACTCTCCGTGCGCGGCTTCGGCAGCCGATCCATGTACGGCGTTCGCGGCGTGCGGCTGTATGTGGATGGCATCCCGGCCACGATGCCCGACGGGCAGGGGCAGACGTCAAACATCGATATCAACTCGGTGGGCAAGGTAGAAGTGCTGCGCGGGCCTTACTCTGCACTGTATGGCAATGCCTCCGGTGGCGTGGTGAATATTGATACCACCACCGGCAGCCAGCCGGCCATGCTGGAAGCGGGCACCTACTTTGGCAGCTTTGGTTCCTGGCGCAACAGCGTAAAAGCCAGCGGTGCTACCGGTGATGGCACGCAGGCGGGGGATGTCAATTACACCCTCTCCGGTTCCCGCTTTACCACCCACGGCTTCCGCGATCACAGCGGCACGCAGAAAAGCCTGGGCAACGGGAAGCTCGGCGTGCGGCTTGACGACGTCAGCACGCTGACGCTGATGTTTAACAGCGTTTCCGTCGATGCCAACGATCCGGGTGGACTGACGCAGGCCGAATATCAGGCCAGTCCGCGGCAGTCGCCGCGCGGCGATAACTTTAATACGCGGAAAAGCCTGGATCAGACTCAGGTCGGTCTGCGCTACCAGCGGGAAATGAGCGACAGGGATCAGCTGACGCTGACCACCTGGCACGGTGAACGTCACACCACGCAATATCAGTCCATCCCCAAAGTTTTTCAGCAGCCAGCCACTTACCCCGGTGGGGTGATCGTGCTGGAGCGTAAATATCAAGGGGTGGATACCCGCTGGAAGCACGACGGACAGCTCGGCTCTGTGCCGGTAACGCTGATTGGCGGTCTTGATTATGAAACCATGACCGAACGCCGTCAGGGCTTCCAGAACTACAACACCGTGAACGGCGTTGACCAGTTTGGTGAGAAGGGTGAGCAGCGCCGCAACGAGAAGAACACTATGTGGAACCTCGACCCCTATCTGCAAACCAGCTGGCAGTTGACGCCGAAATGGACGCTGGATGCCGGTCTGCGTTACAGCACGGTGAACTTTGATTCCACCGACTATTATATAACCAGCGTGAATGGCGATGACAGCGGCAGCGCGCGCTACCATAAGCTGCTGCCGATGGGGTCGCTTAATTATGCCGTCACCGGGGCGTGGAACCTTTATGCTTCGGCCGGTCGCGGATTCGAAACCCCGACCATTAACGAGCTGTCATACCGTTCAACCTCCGGTTTACAGACGGGCCTGAACCTGGGTCTGAAGCCGGCCACCAGCGATACCGTTGAGTTGGGTAGCAAAACCCGCATCGGCTTCGGTCTGCTGACCGCCGCCGTGTTCCAGACCAATACCGACAACGAGCTGGTGGTGGATGACAGTCAAGGGGGACGTGCGGTGTACAAAAATGCCGGAGAAACCCGTCGCCGTGGCCTGGAGCTGGGCTTCGATCAGCAGTTTGCGATGGACTGGCATCTGAAGCTGGCGTGGACGCTGCTGGATGCCACCTACCGCAATGACACCTGCAATGCGTCAGGAACCCGCTGTACACCGGCGGGCAACCGCCTGCCGGGGATTGCGCGCAATATGGGTTATGCCTCTCTGGCTTATGCGCCGGAAAGCGGCTGGCACGCCGGGGCCGATATCCGTTATATGAGCGACATCCAGGCGAATGACGCGAACGATGCGCAGGCACCGTCCTACGCGGTGACCAGCCTGAATACCGGCTACCGTTTCAACTGGAGCCAGTGGTCGCTCGATCTGTTTGGCCGCGTGGATAACCTGTTTGACCGCCAGTATGTCGGCTCGGTGATCGTTAACGAAGGTAATAACCGTTACTACGAACCGGCGCCGGGACGTAACTGGGGCGGCGGTGCAACGCTGGTTTACCAGTTCTGAAAAGAATCCAGTAACCACCTGCTGGTTACAGCAGGTGAAAAACACCCGATGGATAGGCAACACAAGACGGGTATTTGAAAAGATCGGGCTGACGCTGTCACGCCCAATCGATGACTTTAAATTTTGGTAAGGTTCAAACTATGCAAAGTAAAGCATCAAGAATACTGATCCTGTTAACAGCGATATTTGCCACCCTGAGTGGTCTGTATCTGTTAATTGGCGGTATCTGGCTGGCTAAACTGGGTGGCTCGCTCTACTACATCATCGCTGGTGTGGTTATGCTGATCACCGCTTTCCTGCTGTACCGCCGCCGTGGCGCAGCGCTGCTGCTCTATGCGTTGTTCCTGCTGGCAACCACCGTCTGGTCGCTGTGGGAAGTGGGGCCTGACTTCTGGGCGCTGACGCCACGTCTGGATATCACTTTCTTCCTCGGTCTGTGGCTGGTACTGCCGTTCATCTGGCGTGCGCTGAGTGCAGGCGGATCATTCCCGCGCGTGGCGCTGTCAGCCGTGCTGGTGTTTGTGGTGGCCGTTCTGGCTTACTCGGTGTTTAACGACCCACAGGAAATTAATGGCACCCTGAGTCAGGATCAGACCGCTGCAGCCCCGGCTGACGACGGTATTCCTGCGGGTGACTGGCCTGCCTATGGTCGTACCCAGGGCGGTACGCGTTACTCTCCGCTGAAGCAGATTAACGCGACCAACGTCGGTCAACTGCAGGAAGCCTGGACTTTCCAGACGGGTGACCTGAAGACGGCCAGCGATCCGGGTGAGATCACCAATGAAGTGACCCCGATTAAGATCGGCGATGCCCTGTACCTGTGTACTGCGCACCAGAAGCTGTTTGCTCTGGACGCGGCAACCGGTAAGCAGAAATGGATGTTCGATCCGAAGATGAAGACGGACCCGACCTTCCAGCATGTGACCTGTCGCGGTGTTTCTTATGTGCAGACGCCGGAAGCGGCGGCAACGCCTGCGGGCGAGAAGCCTGCGCTGTGTTCACGCCGCATCCTGCTTCCGGTTAATGATGGCAGCATGTATGCGCTGGACGCGGAAACCGGTGCGCTGTGCCCGGAATTCGGTGACAACGGCAAGCTGAACCTGCAGAGCAACCTGCCTTACAACAAAGTGGGCTCTTACGAACCGACCTCACCACCGATTGTGACCGCCACAACGATAGTGATGGCCGGTGCCGTTACCGATAACTATTCGACCAAAGAGCCGTCGGGCGTGATCCGTGGTTTTGACGTCAAGACCGGCAAGCTGCTGTGGGCTTTTGACACGGGCGCGAAAGATCCGAACGTGATTGCGGAAGGCGAGCAGAACTATACGCCTAACTCACCGAACTCATGGGCACCGGCGTCTTACGATGCCAAACTGGATCTGGTGTATCTGCCGATCGGTGTGTCCACGCCGGATATCTGGGGAGGACACCGTACTCCGGAAATGGAGCGTTTCGCCACCGGGATGCTGGCCCTGAATGCCACCACTGGTAAACTGGCCTGGTTCTATCAGACGGTTCACCACGATCTCTGGGATATGGACGTTCCGGCGCAGCCTACGCTGGCTGATATTAACGATAAAGACGGTAACAAGGTTCCGGTCATCTACATTCCGACCAAAACCGGCGATATCTTTGTGTTGAACCGTACCAACGGTAAGCCAGTCGTGCCGGCACCGGAAATGAAGGTTCCGGGTGGGGCTGCGAAGGGCGACCATGTCTCGCCAACGCAGCCTTATTCTGAACTGAGCTTCCGTCCGAAAGCTCACCTGTCCGGAAAGGATATGTGGGGTGCGACGATTTACGATCAGCTGATTTGTCGCGTGATGTTCCATCAGCTGCGTTACGAAGGTCCATTCACGCCACCGTCCGAGCAGGGCACCCTGGTCTTCCCGGGTAACCTGGGCATGTTCGAGTGGGGCGGGATTGCTGTGGATACGGATCGCCAGGTGGCGGTGACTAACCCGATGGCGCTGCCGTTTGTTTCGCGTCTGATCCCGCGTGGTCCGGGTAATCCGATCGAGCCAGATGAGAATGATAAAGGCGGTACGGGTACCGAGTCTGGTGTTCAGCCTCAGTACGGCCTGCCGTACGGCGTGACGCTGAATCCGTTCCTGTCTCCACTGGGCTTCCCGTGCAAGCAGCCTTCATGGGGCTATATCTCTGCGGTTGACCTGAAAACGAACGATATTGTATGGAAAAAACGTATCGGCACCGTGCGCGACAGCTCACCGGTTCCGCTGCCGTTTAAAATGGGCATGCCAATGCTGGGCGGGCCGGTGACCACTGCCGGTAACGTGTTCTTTATCGCCGCAACGGCCGATAACTTCCTGCGTGCTTTTAACGTGTCTAACGGCGAGCAGCTGTGGGAAGCCCGTCTGCCCGCAGGCGGCCAGGCGACGCCAATGACCTATGAAGTGAACGGCAAACAGTATGTGCTGATTGTGGCCGGTGGTCACGGTTCGTTTGGGACTAAGCTGGGCGATTACGTGAAAGCGTATGCGCTGCCTGACAGCAAATAAGCCTTAACGTCAGAAGTAAAAAGGGCGACCCCAGGGTCGCCCTTTTTTTATGCCAGTGCTTTCAGTGCCGCTATCTGTTCGTGCCAGCGCGTCAGCGCCGCGGCCTCATCCTTCAGGTGGAACGTCAGGCCGCTGGTGACCGTCGCGTACGGCGCGCGATGGGCGATCACCTGCTTCACTTCTGCACGGAACACCGCCAGCGCCAGGTCTGTCAGCGTCTCCTCCCGCAGGGTGGCCCGCGCCTGAACTTCAATAACCGCCCCCTCCAGTACCAGCGCCAGCGTCATTTTCCCGTCGCGTTGCAGATTGCGGGTGGTGGTGGAATCAGGCCAGATGGCAAACAGCAGTTCGCCCGGTGAGCGGGCGATGATTTCGCCCAGACTGAGCTGAGCCGCATAGGGCCAACCGTTATCGCCCACGCTGGACAGGCGAATGGCCTGATACCGATGACTGGCGGGCAGGGAGCCGTTAAGCAGTGCCATCAGCGTATCAGACAGCGTATCCGGCAAAGTGTCAGTGGTCATATCCGCTTCCTTTGGTCTGTAAAACGGCCAGTTTACCCTGTAATTGTGTTAACCGGCATGTTCACGTGATTTGGCGATGCCGGTGGCCTCATTTGACCGGGGGGGAGGTGAATGGTGAGGGCAGTAGCACTTCACCGTCGGGATTCTGTATTCACTCTTCAAAATGTTTTGCTACAAAATAATGAAAAGATTTTTATATTTACGTTTTTTCTTAGTTTATTTTTTGTTCCACGCCGCTTATAGCTAAACCCCTCTTAAACCAGACTGATTTAATCCCGCAGCGGTAGCATTATCTTAATCTTCCCCTAAGTATTTTCATTTAAGGTCTATGTATATGGATGTTGGTAAGCTCTTTTTGCGCCTTCAGAGCGCTTAATGGGCGTTTATAGCGCTTTTTGGGTCAACTAAAGCGTAAAGAAAGGTCTGTCCTCTGACAGGTGGTCAGGGGGTGAAATGCCGTAGAGGATCAGGTGTGGGCGTACCGCCTGGCCTGCTCTGAAAAATCATTCGTGATATTAATTGTTTAATGGATGTAATCAATGTCAGACTTTTTGCCTTTCTCGCGTCCGGCAATGGGGGAAGAGGAACTGGCCGCTGTCGCAGACGTTCTGCACTCAGGCTGGATCACCACCGGGCCCAAAAATCAGCAGCTTGAAGCGGCTTTTTGCCAGCTGACCGGTAACCGGCACGCCATTGCCGTAAGTTCAGCCACTGCCGGGATGCACGTCACGCTGATGGCGCTGGGCATCCAGCCTGGTGATGAAGTGATCACGCCTTCACTGACCTGGGTTTCGACGTTAAATATGATCGTGTTGCTGGGGGCGACGCCGGTCATGATTGATGTGGATCGCGATACGCTGATGGTGACTCCGGAACGGATTGAAGCAGCTATCACACCGCGTACCAAAGCCATTATTCCGGTGCACTATGCCGGTGCTCCGGCTGACACTGATGCCATCCGTGCGCTGGGTCAGCGTCACGGTATTGCCGTTATCGAGGATGCGGCCCACGCGGCAGGAACCACGTATCGCGGGCGGCACGTCGGAGACCGGGGAACGGCGATATTCTCCTTCCATGCGATTAAAAATATGAGCTGTGCGGAAGGCGGCCTGGTGGTGACAGACGATGCGGCGCTGGCGGATCGTGTGCGCAGCCTGAAGTTTCACGGTCTTGGCGTGGATGCCTTTGACCGTCAGACTCAGGGCCGTGCGCCGCAGGCCGAAGTGATCTCCCCGGGATTCAAATACAATCTTGCTGACATTAATGCGGCGATTGCGCTGGTGCAACTGGATAAGCTGGCCGCGAACAATGCCCGCCGCGAACAGATTGCACTGCGTTACCTTGATGAACTTTCCACGACGCCCTTCCTGCCGCTTACGCCGCCCAGTTGGCCGCATCAGCATGCCTGGCATCTGTTTATTCTGCGCGTTGATTCTGAACGGTGTGGCCTGAACCGCGACGCTCTGATGCAGGCGCTGAAGGACCAGGGGATCGGTAGCGGTCTGCACTTCCGCGCCGCACACACGCAAAAATATTACCGCGAACGTTTTCCTCTCCTGAGCCTGCCGCATACGGAGTGGAACTCAGAGCGTATCTGCTCGATTCCGCTGTTTCCGGGCATGACCGATGAAGATGTCAGCCGCGTCATTGCGGCCCTGCATGCGCTGGTGAGGAAATAACATGACCGAACAACCAATCAACAAAGTCTCCGTGGTGATCCCGGTCTATAACGAGCAGGAGAGCCTGCCCGAGCTGATCCGTCGAACGGATGAGGCCTGTGCGCAGCTGGCGATGGACTATGAAATCCTGCTGGTGGATGACGGCAGTAGCGATGCGTCTGCCGATATGCTGGTCACGGCGGCCGAAGCCCCTGGCAGCCATATTGTGGCGGTGCTGCTCAACCGTAACTACGGCCAGCATTCAGCGATTATGGCGGGTTTCAGCCACGTCACCGGCGATCTGGTCATTACGCTGGATGCCGATTTGCAAAATCCCCCGGAGGAGATCCCCCGGCTGGTGGAGACGGCCCTTCAGGGCTTTGACGTCGTGGGTACCGTCCGGCAGAACCGTCAGGACAGCTGGTTCCGTAAGTGTGCCTCACGCATGATCAACCATCTTATCCAGCGCACCACCGGCAAAGCGATGGGGGACTACGGCTGTATGCTGCGCGCCTACCGCCGCCACATCGTCGATGCCATGCTGCATTGCCACGAGCGCAGTACTTTTATTCCGATCCTTGCCAATACCTTTGCCCGCCGTGCGACGGAGATCCCGGTGCACCATGCTGAACGCGAGTTTGGTGATTCGAAATACAGCCTGATGCGGCTGATTAACCTGATGTACGACCTGATCACCTGCCTGACTACCACGCCGCTGCGCCTGTTAAGCGTCTTTGGCAGCGTGATTGCTCTGGCGGGTTTTGCTATTTCCCTCCTGCTCATCGTACTGCGCCTGTTTTTTGGCCCGGAGTGGGCAGCAGAAGGGGTCTTTATGCTGTTTGCCGTCCTGTTTATTTTTGTCGGCGCACAGTTTGTTGGTATGGGGCTGCTTGGCGAGTATATCGGGCGAATCTATAACGATGTGCGAGCCCGTCCCCGCTATTTTATTCAGCGCGTTGTGAGCCACGACGCCAACTCCACACAGGATAAATCATCATGAAAGCCGTCGTTTTTGCCTACCATGATATGGGATGCGCTGGCATCCAGGCGCTGGCTGAAGCCGGTTTTGACATCTGCGCGATTTTCACTCATGCGGATAATCCTCACGAAAATCACTTTTTCGGTTCCGTCGCGCGCAGTGCAGCGCAGCTCGGCGTACCGGTTTATGCTCCTGAAGAGGTGAATCATCCGCTGTGGGTTGACCGCATTCGCGAGATGAAACCGGATGTGATTTTTTCCTTCCACTATCGTCAGATGCTGAACGACGAGATCCTGACTGCCGCCCGCGTGGGAGCGTTTAACCTTCATGCCTCGCTGCTGCCGAAATACCGTGGACGCGCTCCCCTTAACTGGGTGCTGGTGAACGGGGAACAGGAAACCGGTGTGACGCTGCACCGCATGGTAAAACGTGCCGATGCCGGGGCTATTATCGCTCGTGAAAAGGTGGCTATTACCGCAGCAGACAATGCGCTGACGCTCCATTATAAGCTGTGCGAGAGCGCCAAAACGCTGCTGACGCGCAGTCTGCCCGCCCTGCGGAGCGGTGATTTCACTGAGGTTCAGCAGGATGAGAGCCAGGCAACGTATGTTGGACGGCGTACACCGGAAGACGGTCGCATTGACTGGCATCAGCCGGCGCAACGGGTACATAACCTTGTGCGGGCAGTGACCGACCCCTGGCCTGGTGCGTTCAGTTATGTGGGAGGTGCGAAGTTTATTCTCTGGCAGTCGCAGATACGGCAGGACTGGCCAGCCGCAAAACCCGGTACGGTGCTTTCCGTCTCACCGTTTGTCGTGGCCTGCGCCGATGGGGCGTTAGAAGTGGTGACCGGGCAAAGCGACAGCGGCGTCTATATGCAGGGCAGCCAGCTTGCGCAAACGCTGGGTCTGGTGGCGGGGGCACTGCTGCATAACCAGCCGACGGCAGCCGTAAAACGTCGTACCCGCGTGCTGATCCTCGGCGTCAATGGCTTTATCGGTAACCATCTGACGGAACGTCTGCTGGCTGATGATAACTTTGAAATTTACGGTCTGGATATTGGTTCCGACGCCATCAGTCGCTTTATCGGTCACGATCGTTTCCACTTCGTTGAAGGGGATATCAGCATTCACTCAGAGTGGATTGAATATCATATTAAGAAATGTGATGTCGTTCTGCCGCTGGTGGCGATTGCCACCCCGATTGAATATACCCGTAACCCGTTGCGCGTGTTTGAGCTGGATTTCGAAGAGAATCTGAAAATTATTCGCGACTGTGTGAAGTACAAAAAACGGATTATCTTCCCGTCGACCTCCGAAGTGTATGGCATGAGCACGGACGCGACCTTTGATGAAGACCACTCTAATCTGGTGGTCGGGCCTATCAATAAGCAGCGCTGGATTTACTCTGTGTCTAAACAGCTGCTGGACCGGGTTATCTGGGCTTACGGCGAAAAAGAGGGGCTGCGCTTTACCCTTTTCCGACCGTTCAACTGGATGGGGCCCCGACTGGATAATCTTAACGCCGCCCGTATTGGCAGTTCACGCGCTATCACCCAGTTGATCCTGAATCTGGTCGAGGGTTCACCGATAAAGCTGATCGATGGCGGACGTCAGAAACGCTGCTTTACCGATATTCGTGACGGTATTGAAGCGCTGTTCCTGATTATTGAAAATAAGCAGCAGAACTGTGACGGCCAGATCATCAATATCGGTAATCCGGACAATGAAGCCAGTATTAAAGAGCTGGCTGAACAGCTGCTGGAAAGCTTTGAGCGTCACCCTCTGCGTGACCGTTTCCCACCCTTTGCCGGTTTTCGCGAGGTGGAAAGCAGCAGCTACTATGGTAAGGGGTATCAGGATGTGGAGCACCGTAAACCGTCTATTCGTAATGCGAAGCGCCTGCTGAACTGGACGCCTGAGGTGGCGATGAACTTCACTATTGACGCCACGCTGGACTTCTTCCTGCAAACCGTGGAACCGGGTGAGATGACCGAATGATCAACGTCGGTCTGCGCATTGATGTAGACACCTGGCGTGGTACCCGTGACGGTGTGCCGCGCCTGCTCTCCATTCTTGAGCGCCAGCAAACCCGGGGCAGCTTTTTTTTCAGCGTCGGCCCGGACAATATGGGGCGGCATCTCTGGCGTTTGCTGAAACCGCGCTTTCTGTGGAAGATGCTGCGTTCAAATGCCGCCTCGCTTTACGGCTGGGATATCCTGCTGGCGGGGACGGCCTGGCCTGGCCGGTGTATTGGGGTAGGTCAGGCAGACGTCATCCGACAGGCCGCTGAACACCATGAAATTGGCCTCCATGCCTGGGATCATTTTGCCTGGCAAACCTGGGCAGGTGTGTGGTCAGCGGAGAAGCTGAGTGAAGAAATCCGTCGGGGCGTGGACGCATTGACTGCCCTGACAGGGCAGCCGGTGACCTGTTCGGCGGCGGCGGGCTGGCGGGCCGATGGTCGGGTGGTCGCCGCCAGACAACCTTTTAACTTCTGTTATAACAGCGACTGTCGCGGTTCTGCGCCTTTTCTGCCGTTGCTACCGGACGGACGGACAGGCACCGTGCAGATCCCGGTGACGTTACCCACCTGGGATGAAGTGGTGGGCACGCGGGTTGCCCGTCAGGACTACAACGCCTTTATCCTCGATGAAATCACCCGCCAGCACGGCGTGCCGGTCTACACCATTCACGCGGAAGCGGAAGGGATCGTGCTGGCGGAAATGTTTGATGCGCTGCTGACCGATGCGCGTCGCCGGGGTATTCGCTTTTGCCCGTTGAGCGAACTGCTGCCGCAGGACCTGTCGCAGCTGCCGACGGGTAAGATTGTCCGGGGTAGTCTCCCCGGCCGTGAAGGCTGGCTGGGATGCCAGCAACCAGTCGAGTGATTGCGGATGAAAACCACCCGTTATGCGTTATTACTGCCCGTACTGTATGTGCTCTATTATCTGATCCCTCTTGAGTTTCGCTCGTTGTGGCAGCCGGATGAGGTGCGTTATGCCGAGATCAGCCGTGAAATGCTGCTCAGTGGAAACTGGGTGGTGCCTCACTTTCTGGACCTGCGTTACTTCGAAAAGCCGATTGCCGGGTACTGGATCAATAACATCAGTCAGTGGCTATTCGGCCACAACAATTTTGCCGTGCGTTTTGGTTCCGTGTTTTCCGTCTCACTCAGCGCGCTGCTGATCGGCTGGCTGGCGATGCGCCTGTGGCGAGACCGGGCCACAGCCGTGCTGTCGGCTGTTATCTTCCTCACCTGTATGCTGGTATACAGCATCGGTACTTATGCCGTGCTCGACCCGATGATCACCCTGTGGCTGACGGCTGCCATGTGCAGCTTCTGGCTGGTCGGGGAGGGGGGCAGTAGCCGTAAGAAAGTAGCGGGCTGGCTGCTGCTGGGCCTGGCCTGCGGTATGGGTTTTCTTACGAAAGGCTTTCTGGCGCTGGCGGTGCCGGTCGTGGCCATCGTCCCGTGGATGATCTGGCAGCGGCGCTTTAAAGAGCTGATGCTGTTCGGGCCGCTGGCGCTGGTGAGCGCCGTTGCTATCTCGCTTCCCTGGTCAGTCAGCATTGCCCGGCAGGAGCCTGATTTCTGGCGCTATTTCTTCTGGGTAGAGCATATCCAGCGCTTTGCAGAGAGTAATGCCCAGCATAAAGCGCCATTCTGGTACTACGTACCGGTACTGATTGCAGGAACGCTACCGTGGCTGGGGCTGCTGCCAGGGGCGCTGTGGAAGGCCTGGCGTGAGCGGCAGGGGGCCCAGGGGGCGATGTATCTGCTGGGCTGGGTGGTGATGCCGCTGGTGTTCTTCAGCATGGCCAAAGGCAAACTTCCGACCTATATTCTGCCCTGTTTTGCGCCACTGGCGATGTTGCTGGCCCATTATGCGATGGCGCTGGCATCGTCCGGCCGGCGCGTGTTTAAACTTAATGGTGCAATCAACCTGCTGGTGGGAACGGTACTGTTACTGGCGATGCTACTGGTAATGGCCCCCTGGGGGCTGGCGAAGCACCCGGTGTATGCCCACCATGAGTTGATTAAAGTCCTGCTGGGCAGCACGGCATTTCTGTTCTGGGCGCTGGTGGGGGCGGCCAGCCTGGTCGGGGATGCTAAACACTGGCGTCTGGCGGCACTGTGCCCTCTTGGTCTGGCACTGGTGGTCGGGGCGGCCATCCCGGACAAAGTGATGAATTCTAAGCAGCCACAGCCTTTTATTACCGATATCAGCCATGAGCTGCAGCAGAGCCGCTTCGTGCTGGCCAATAACACCGGCATGGCGTCGGCGCTGGGCTGGTCGCTGAAAAGAAGTGATATCCGGATGTTAGATCAGCCAGGGGAACTTGAATACGGTTTAGGTTACGCCAACGGAGCCGATCGGCTGGTGACCACCTCTGATTTTGCATCGTGGCTACGTCAGCACCGTCGTCAAGGTAACGTCTCGCTGGTGATGAAACTGTCCGGTGAGGATCGGCAGATTGATGCCGGGATCCCTGCGCCCGATCGTATCGTCCAGCGTGGCAGAATGCTGCTCTACTTCTACCGTCAGCAGCCATGAACCTGCTACTGATTGTGCTGGCCAGTCTGCTGAGTTGTGGTGGCCAGCTGTGTCAGAAGCAGGCCACTCTGCAGAACTGTCGTCGCGGGCTGTATGGCTGGCTGGCGGTAAGCATCATACTGCTTGGTATGGCGCTGTTGGTCTGGTTGCGTGTGCTGCAAACGGTTCCGGTGGGCGTGGCGTACCCGATGCTGAGCCTTAACTTTATTTTTGTTTCTCTTGCCGCCCGCTGGCTGTGGAAGGAGACGATCCCGTGGCGGCATGCGCTGGGCATTGCACTGATTGTGGGCGGCGTGGCGGTAATGGGGAGCTATACCTGATGGGATGGCTCTTTGCCTTTTGCAGCGTACTGCTGGTCAGCGCTGCACAGCTGTTGCTGAAGTGGGCCATGGTGCAACTGCCCCCGCTGGGGCAGACCGGACTGTTTGTTGACACACTTTTTACGCTCTCATGGCCGGTGCTGGCGCTGTCAGGTGGACTGGTGGCCTACGGACTGTCAATGCTGTGCTGGGTGCTCGCCCTGCAGCGGCTTCCCCTGAGCCAGGCCTATCCATTGTTAAGTCTGAGTTATCTGCTGGTCTGGCTGGGCGCGCTCTGGCTGCCCGGGCTGAATGAACCCTTTCTGTGGGGCAAGCTGGCGGGGGCCTTGCTGATCCTCGGCGGGCTGTTACTGATTTTCTCTGCGGGGAAAAACAGCCGCAGATAATGTTATTATCATCCGATTATTGACTCAGAGTCTGGTTGATCACATGAATGCGTTACCCCCTCTCCTGCAGGTCAGGGAGGTCAGTTTTGTACGCCAGGGAAAAACCCTGTTAGCGCCGGTGTCCTTTGAACTTCACTGCGGCGAATTCCTCTGGCTGACCGGGCCATCCGGAGCCGGTAAAACCACGCTGTTAAAAATTATTGCCTCACTGCTTGAGCCGACTGGGGGCGAGGTGTTATTTCACGGCCAGCCGATCGTTGCGCTGAAACCTGAACCCTATCGGCAGCGGGTTTCCTGTGTGTTTCAGACGCCCCAGCTGTTTGGCCGCACAGTCTGCGACAATCTTTCCCTGCCGTATCAGATCCGCCAGCAGGCGGTTGACCTGCAGCATCTGGGCCGTGAATTGCGGCGCGTCAATCTCTCAGAAGAGATGCTGGATAAGCCGGTTGAGCAGCTCTCCGGCGGGGAGAAACAGCGAGTGGCGCTGCTGCGTCATCTGCAGTTTCCTCCGGAGATCCTCCTGCTTGATGAGATCAGCAGTGCGCTGGACGAGGCGAATAAGCTGACGGTGCAGACGATAATTAACCGGCAGGTGAGCAACGGCGTGGCGGCAATCTGGATCAGCCACGACAGCCATGAAGCCGAAGATGGCAGGCGTCGTATCACGCTGCGTCCCGACGGGCAGGAGGGCCGGCATGGATCAGCATAATATTACCAATGCGTCACTGGCGATGGCCCTGATGCTGGTGGTGGTTGCGCTGCTGGTCAGCCGTAAAGAGCGACTCGGGCTGGAAAAAGATATTCTCTGGAGCGTGACGCGGGCTGTCATCCAGCTGGTTATCGTCGGCTTTGTGCTCAAGTATATTTTTGACGTCAATAATCAGTGGCTGACCGGACTGATGGTGCTGTTTATCTGTATTAATGCGGCGCTGAATGCGAAAAAACGCAGCGGGTCGATCGACAGAGGCTTCCTGATTTCGTTTGTGGCGGTGAGCGGTGGAACGACGCTGACGCTGACCATTCTGCTACTCAGTGGCGCGATCGCCTTTGTCCCCATGCAGGTTATCCCGATATCGGGAATGATCGCCGGTAATGCGATGGTGGCGGTGGGGTTGTGTTTCAGCAATCTTAATCAGCGCTTCAGTGATAATCGTCAGAAGGTCGAGGAGATGCTCAGTCTCGGGGCCAGTGCGAAGCTGGCTTCGGCGGCAATCCTGCGCGACAGTATCCGCGCTGCAATGATCCCTACCGTGGATGCCGCAAAAACAGTCGGTCTGGTGAGTTTACCTGGTATGATGTCCGGCCTGATCTTTGCCGGTATCGATCCGGTAAAAGCGATTAAGTATCAAATTATGGTCACTTTTATGCTACTGGGAACGGCCAGTCTGTCGACGATGATTGCGGGCTATCTGGCCGCCCGGCGATTCTATACGGCGCGCGTTCAGTTGAAATAGCCGTATAAGCTTAAGCATTAAGGGCGGGCCACACACCGGGCCCGCCCCGACAACATCAGAAATTCACATTGGCGCTCAGACCACCAATGAAGGCATCTTTAACGCCTGAGACGGCGCCGGGTGACGCGACGTACTGCAGGCTGGGACGGAGGTCAAGCCAGTGAGTGGCGTGAACGTTGTAGTAAACTTCGTAGTTCCATTCTGAACCGTGCTGAATGGGCAGGTAGGTCGGGCTGCGGTCGTCGTACTCACCGTTGTACTCATTGGTGCCCCGCTGCATTTTACTGTAGTCGCTGTTGACGTGAATACGCGCTACGCCAAAACCCATCTCATCCTGCGCACGGCTGGCAAAAGGGCCTTTCCAGGTCAGCTCTACGGCCTGGTAATTATCCGTTTTCGACGTTTTATGATCGTTCATCACAGCCTGTACTGTCAGGCCCAGCCCCCGGTTGACATCGCCATCAGTGGCGGTCATCTGCTGTTGTAACAGCACATAACCCCCGTACGCCTTCGCCTGTCTGCCGTAACCACCATTGCGATAGCTGGCGTATTTATCCCCATTCACCGAAGAGTAGTAGCCACCGATACGGTAGTTGCCCGGCAGTTTGTTCGCGCCGAGCAGGGGTTTCCAGCCAAATTCAAATGGCACCATATTCCCCAGCGACGGACTGCCGTCAAGGTAGAAGCCGTTGCCGCGATCATAGTTATTCCGGTTCTGATTATAGAAACCGGCCTGGAAGAACATATCATCCGGCAGGTTCAGTTTTATCCGTCCTCCCCACTGCGATACCGGCCAGTTATACCAGCGGTCGCCGCGCCAGTTGCCTGGCTGACCGCTACCAAAGGCCAGGTTTTCGAACTTGCTGTCGAATGAGTCGAAGTCTTCACCTGTGGTGACGCGACCGGCTTTGATCTCGACCAGATGGTCAAAGAAGCCCTTATTAACCCAGAATTGTGTCAGACGCCAGGTCTGGCCCCGGCCCCACACTTCCTGTACCGAGGACAGGCCTCCGGTACGCGGGTCGTTAATATGCTGGGTCAGGTCGCGCCCGTTTCGGCTGGTGATGGTGAACTGGAACTGCGTATCATCCCAGTTGAGCAGCTTTTCCAGGTCGAGGCTGGTGCCAAAGGCCCACTGATCGGTATAGCGGGCAGTGGTAGAGGTGTTATAGCCCCCGGCAAGGTTACTGGCGGATTCCATGGTGTAGTTTACCTGAAAGTCGACGCCTTCCTTTTTCAGTTCGCTACGGTAGCCACCCCAGTCACCAAATAAATAATCCGAATCCATACTAAGAGGTGCCATATCGGCATTAGCCACCGTAGAGACCAGTAACAGGGCACTGCTGTAGAGAAGAGGGGAAATTTTACGTTTAAATACGTGTTTATTTGTCACTGTTTTTCGCCTTTTTATTATTTATCTGTACGAGTCCTGGTGGCTCTCTCATGATAAGAAAGCCGTACAGATTGTTTGAGGTACAATGCTTTTTCGTCCCCGGGCGCACGTAATTCATGGCCGGGAAGCTATGACACCATGTGTGCGAATAGCGGGGAGTGTATTTTTGTGCTGAAAATATTTAGCGTGATTATTTATTTGTATAAAAGTGACAGTGAAGATTAGCAAATATGTCTGCGAGAGAATGGGGCGGAAAAATACCCGTTTTGCCGGCGTGCAAACGGGTATTAACAATATCAGAAGTTAATACCGGCGCTCAGTCCACCGACGAAAAGATGGGCGTCGTCACTCACCGAACCGGGTTTGGTGGTTTGTTGCAGGTTGGGCCGTAGAATGAGATGGGGTGTCAGGCGGTAGTTGTAATAGAGGTTATAATTAAAACCATCGCCCCGCATCAGCGGCTGTGGCTTATTATTACTGTATTCTTCGGGAATGTTATAAGCGTTCGCATCCGTGGCAGGGCTATCTGCGGGCGCAGCATGGTAGTGAGGAAGCAGAGGCCCTTTTCTTGCCTGGGCATGGCTGGAGATAAGCAGGGCAGTAATACCCGCCGCATACAGGCACTTTTTCAGATGTGATATTCTTTCCATGATTTCACCTCGTTCTGCGATTAACCATCAGGATAATGACGTTGCCTAATCAGTACATCACAACTCATGTCTTCCGTTTCAATGTTTAATGCGACGGTGAAAATCCTGTATGACAGATATAAAAAAACGCCCACTGGGGGCGTTCCGATACGGCTTTTGAAAGCTTAACGGCGGCCGAATATTTTGGCCGCGAGGAAGCCAACGCCGGCAGCAATCACCAGAGAAACCAGCGGTGATTCCTGGGTTTTCGTTTTCACACAGTCCAGGGCGTCATCAACGGCGTAGGAGGCTTTGGCGGCCTGCTGACGCACTTTGCCTCTGAATTCATGCTCTGGCGAGTCTACGGCTTTACCAAACTCTTCCTGACCTTTGCCGACAGCTTCTTGTGCTTTATCGTTCGCTTTATCAAACAGACTCATTGTGCCTCCTTTTGTTGGCATGATTTCCTGTAACGACTTTAAGCGTAGACTATCCGGTGGGCTTTACCGTGGCTCTTATGTGTAAAAGTATGAATGAAAACGTCAGTAACGGACAAAAAAGAGGGGGATAACTCTCCCCCTCCTGATCTGATGCTCGCGTTCAGATCCTCAGTGATAGCCTTCATCCGGCTTGATTTTGCCGCGGAACACGTAATAGCTCCAGAAGGTGTACACCAGAATGACCGGAATAATTAGCAGGGCACCGACCAGCATAAAACCCTGACTCTGCGGCGGTGAGGCGGCATCCCAGATAGTAATGGACGGCGGGATGATATAGGGCCAGATACTGATACCCAGTCCGGTGAAGCCCAGGAACACCAGCGCCAGCGTCAGCAGGAACGGCGTGTAGTGCGCGTGACGCAGCAATGAGCGCCACAGGCCCCAGGCGGCGGCCAGCACCAGTAAGGGTACCGGCAGGAACCAGAACAGGTTAGGCAGCGTGAACCAGCGATGCATAATGTTGGTGTGAGCCAGCGGCGTCCAGATACTGACGATGGCCATCACCACCAGCAGGGCAATCAGCAACGGTCTGGTCAGCGCCGTCATTTTACGGTGCAGTTCGTTTTCGGTCTTCATGATAAGCCAGGTGCTGCCCAGCAGGGCATAGGCCAGAATCAGACCCACACCGCAGAACAGCGTGAACGGCGTCAGCCAGGCCAGTGCCGGGCCGCTGTAAGTGCGGTTCGTCACTTCGAAGCCATTAATCACGGCACCCAGCACCACGCCCTGGCTGAAGGTGGCAACATAAGAGCCACCGATAAAGGCCTTATCCCAGAAAGGACGGTGCTCTTCAGTCGCTTTAAAGCGGAACTCAAAGGCCACGCCGCGGAAAATCAGGCCGATCAGCATGATGGTCAGCGGGACGGCGAGCGCAGAAGTGATCACGGCGTAGGCGAGAGGGAATGCGCCAAACAGCCCCGCCCCGCCGAGCACCAGCCAGGTTTCGTTACCATCCCATACCGGGGCGACGGTGTTGACCATCATGTCGCGTTCAACAGGATCTTTATTAAACGGGAACAGGATACCGATACCGAGATCGAAACCATCCATGATGATATACATCAGGGTGGCGAAGATGATGATGGTAAACCAGATAATTGAGAGATCGATACCCACCTTACTTCTCCTCCTGTGACGACTGTAATTTCTCTTTCACCGCAGACAGCGGACGAGCCGGCGTATGTGATGTGCCCGGGCCACCGTCTGCCGGAGGGTGACCTTCGCCGGTCTGTGGTCCTTTCTTAATCAGGTTAGCCAGGTAGCTGTAACCCACGCCAAAGACGGCGCAGTAGACCAGCAGGAAAACGATCAGACTGATGCTCATCTGCAGCGTACTGTGCAGTGATACGGCATCACGGGTGCGCAGCAGGCCGTAAATCACCCAGGGCTGACGGCCCATCTCCGTGGTGATCCAGCCTGCCACCAGTGCAATCAGACCGGAAGGACCCATGAGCAGGACAAACCACAGGAAAGGACGCGAGGTGTAGAGGCGCTGGCCGCGACGCATCCACAGGCTGACGGCACCCAGCAGGATCATCAGCATACCCAGCCCGACCATCACGCGGAAGGACCAGAATACCACCCTGGAATCAGGACGATCCTCTTTCGGGAAGGATTTCAGGGCCGGAACCTGCTTGTCCAGACTGTGGGTCAGGATCAGGCTGCCAAGGTAGGGGATTTCCACCGCATACTTGGTGCGTTCCTCTTGCATATCCGGCATACCAAACAGGATCAGCGGGGTGGCTTCTCCCGGACGGTTTTCCCAGTGACCCTCGATAGCAGCGATTTTGGCCGGCTGATGTTCCAGCGTGTTCAGACCGTGAGCGTCACCAATCATGGCCTGAATGGGCGACACGATCAGCGCCATCCACAGGGACATCGACAGCATTTTGCGCACCGCAGGCGTATCGTTTTTGCGTAACAGGTGATAAGCCGCAGAAGCCCCCACGAAGAAAGCCGTCACCAGGAAGGCCGCCACGGACATATGCAGCAGACGGTAAGGGAAGGAGGGGTTGAAGATGATCTTGAACCAGTCCACCGGTACCACAATGCCGTTTTGCAGCGCATAACCCTGCGGTGTCTGCATCCAGCTGTTGGAGGCGAGGATCCAGAAAGTGGAGATGATTGTGCCAAGTGCCACCATACAGGTGGAGAAAAAGTGCAGGCCACGGCTGACGCGGTTCCAGCCGAACAGCATGACGCCAAGGAACCCCGCCTCAAGGAAGAACGCGGTAAGCACTTCATAGGTCAGGAGTGGGCCAGTGATGCTTCCCGCAAACTGGGAAAAGCCTGCCCAGTTGGTGCCGAACTGATAGGCCATGACCAGGCCAGACACGACCCCCATGCCGAAGTTAACGGCAAAGATTTTTGACCAGAAATGGTAGAGGTCGCGATAAACCTCATTTTTGCTTTTCAGCCACAGACCTTCAAGCACGGCCAGAAAACTGGCCAGGCCAATGGTGATGGCGGGGAAGAGAATGTGGAAGGCTACGGTGAAACCAAACTGTATCCTCGCCAGATGGAACGCATCTAATCCGAACATTGCTTACCTCGATCTAACATGAACAACGGCCTTTTATTTTTTCTACCCACAGTTAACAAATAGGTGAAATCAGGCAAAAAAGAAAATTTGTCAGCTGGGGACTTCTCATCGGAAATGTGATCTTAAAACCAAAGCAGGTGGAGAAGTAGCAACAGTAATAGTGAACCGGCCTATAACAGTAACGATTATTACGAGTAATTGTTTCGTCAGCAGGTTAAAACAGCGAAAAATATTGTTAACGTAGGATGGCGGAATGCTGCCTGAATGTGAAAATGCTGTATCTTTATGTAGTAAAAGCTTTTTTTTAAAGTATGTGCAGCCTGTCAGTGCGTAAAAGTTTTGCGGAAAAATGTATAAAACACTGCAGTGTCATGGCGGTTAATATAGCTTTTAAGGCTATAAAAAAGAGCCTTAACACCCCATTATTATAATAACCCTACAGTTTATCCCCTTTTGTGAATAATATGTGTATTTACTGTTATCTTTTGAGTGCTGCTTTATCCGTGGTCTTTTTTGGCGACGTCCGGTGATGTTAAATCCCTTTCCCGCTGAATCAACACAGCATTCTGCGCCGTCATTTGTTAAGTATGTAATACACATAAACATGTAATTTGAATTATTTAGTTACAAATTCATGGCGGTTATCTGCCCAGTTCTTGCTGGAAATCAAGAAAATTCATCTTGAATGATGCGTTGTGGTGGGATGTCAGCGCACATGATATAACCGTAAAAAAGGCTCAGGAGCGGAAGTCAGATGGAAACTTTTATGATGTTGTTACCGGTGTATGTGGCCTACCTGCTGGGGACGGCAAGCCCCGGTCCCAGTAATATGGCCATTATGGGGGTGGCAATGAGCCAGGGGCGTCGCCCGGCACTGATGCTGGCTTTTGGGGTGATCACCGGTTCGCTGTGTTGGGCACTGCTGGTGGCTACCGGGCTTTCTGCGCTGTTACAGGCCTGGGCACAGGCCATTGTCGCGATCAAAATTGTCGGGGGAATTTATCTGCTGTGGATGGCGTGGAAAGCAGCGCGCAGCGCGGTACGACGGGGTGAGATGGCTGCGGCAGAACGCGCATCACCGGGTTCAGCGTTTTCTCTCTATCGTCGGGGGTTGCTGCTGCATCTGGGTAATCCGAAGGCTATTCTGGTCTGGACCGCGATCATGTCGCTCGGCATCCGTCCTGATGCAGCCCCCGGTGTGCTACCGCTGATTGTTGGCGGCTGCGCGCTGCTGGGGATCGTGGTATTCAGTGGTTACGCGCTGCTGTTCTCCACTGCCGCCATGAGTCGCGGCTATCGCCGCTGCCGCCGGGCAATAGAAGGCGTTTTTGCCGTATTCTTTACGATGGCTGGACTGAAGCTGCTGTTGTCCCGTTAGTGTTAAGGGGCGGCACGGCAGGCCGCCCGCACATCAGGTGAGAGAACAGGAGTTCAGCTCTGCTTCCGGCATGCCCGCTTCACGCGCGGCCTGGCAGATCTGCCGCCAGGTGTTCGTATCGACAGGGATGCCATGCTGGCGGCGCAGGGCGCGCTGCGACTCCTCCCATTCACCGGGGATCATAATCGGGCTGTCGCCTGACTGCGGTGAGGCCTTTACCCACTCAATAAAGGCTTCTGCCTCCCGCTGTATTGCCGGAGCATCAAAAGCGGCCGGGTCGAGCACCACGGTAGTCATACAGTTAAAAATGGCCTCCGCCGATTTTTGCAAGGATCCCGGGTGAGTGGTTTGCCCCCCGGAGAGCGCTCCGCCGAGGACTTCACACATCACCGCCAGCGCATAACCTTTATGCAGACCAAAGGCCAGTAGCGAACCATAAGGCGTTTCATGCATAACGGCGGGATCGACGGCCGGTTTACCCTGATGGTCGATCAGATAACCCGGTGCTACATCGATCCCTTTATTCCAGGCGACCCGCGTTTTGCCAAAGGCGATGCCGCTGGTGGCAAAGTCGAGCAGCAGAGGGGATTTTCCCGGGCGCGGGAAGGCAGAGCAAAACGGATTGGTACCAAAACGGCGATCGCTGCCGTTAAACGGGGCCACCATCGGGTCTCCCACCACATTAACAAAGTGGAACGAGATAAAACCGGCACGTGCGCACTGTTCAGCCCAGTGGCCGATACGGCCGATATGGTGCGAGTTACGCAGCGCAACGGCGCACATCCCCAGTTCGCGGGTGCGGTCGATAGCCAGTGCCATTGCTTCTGCTGCCATCACCTGGCCAAACCCCTGACCGCCATCAACGGTGATCACCGCGCCAGCATCTTTCGCGATATGTAACTGCTGATTCAGTTTCAGGTGTCCCTGCGCTCGGGAGATCATATAGCCTGGGATCATTCCGACGCCGTGCGAGTCATGACCGGCAAGATTCGCAGCCACCAGATGTTCCGCTACGCGCTGTGCTTCCTGTTCACTGCTACCTGCGTATTGCCACAGGCGCTGTACCAGCGTCTGTAAACTGTCATGTTTTATTCTTATCTCATCCTGGGTTTGGCTCATTTTTTTTCCTTAAAATAATGAAGGTTACTGTTTATTTTTAAACGAATAATCGTCATTTGTCCGTTTAATTTTCATGCAGCGTGGCGTGAGGTTAACGGGAAAACAGAGACAATACCGTATGAGATATTGCTAATTTTGGTGATTGATATCTATACTATTGCATTGATATATATTGACTTTTTGACTAAAGCCAAATTTTTTCGTTGAAACAAAATGCCTTTGGGGTAAAACAGCCGTATGGAAAGTGAACACAACGATCCCAGCATTATTCCCTTACTGGATCTGTCTGCCATTCCGCGGGAGACTCTGCTGCTGGGGAAACGGCTGGCTGATACCAAATATCAGATTGATATGCTGGGAAAAGTGGGATGGGGGGAGCTGACGGCGAACCTTCACGGTCTGGAAGCCAGCGGCGAATGGAATGGGCCGGACGATGCGCTGACGTTTTTCAGCAAAGTGTTTCCGTTTGCTATTCTCCCCTCCGAAACCGAGCCGATGGGGATCTATCAGGTTCCCACAGAACGCGTGATCGGTCGAAGCTGGCGCTGGTGGCCCGATCATCTCAGCGGCACCAGTGAAGAGAAGCTGCGCGAACATCTGAACGGCCCTCAGGCTGCTGCAAGTACCTCTTATTATTTTATTTCTGCACTGGCTGTTCTGCTGGCGGTACAGGGACAAAGCAGGGTCAACTATTGTCGCCAGCGGCATATCCCCACCATTACCGCCCGGGTGACGTATCTGTCCTACCCGCCTGCGGATCGTTTTAAGCTCTACCATGTCACCCATGGTTCAACCCGGCAGAGCTGGGTAGTGCTTAATGACCGTTATCTTCAGGCGTTACACTGGCCACGCATTTCGCTTCCCGCGCTGACCACCTATGGTGTGCACAGCGCCAGCTGGCCGCAGACATTCCCACCGGTTGCGCGTGTATTTGATGAACTGCATCATCCTCAGCAGGCTGAAGATTTTGTGGCGCCCTGCGTAGATTTACAGGCGCTTAGTGAGACGTTAGAGGAGGAAAGACGTGAGGCACAGCTGGCGGCGAAACCGGTCAAAATGTCTCTGAGCGATATGGATATTGTCAATATCTGGCCGGTCAGTATGACGCTGATGTTTTTTTTCCTGCTCTCTCTGGTGGTGGCGGGTCTTACGGCAGGGCAGGGGTGGCTGGGGTTAACCGGTCTGGTCATCTGTGGCATGTCTGGCAGTCTGCTGCTATTTGTTGCTGCTCCTGTGTTTCTGGTGCGGAAAAATGCACGCAGCGACAGACAACGACCGCAGGATGAAATTTTAGCCGAACCGTCTGAAAACGTTCAGCTTCCTCCCGCTGCGTAATAAAAAACGCCCACGCGAGGGTGGGCTAAAACTATTCATCTGACTTTGCAATTTATTATATAGCAATTAATGTTCGCACTTTTTCCGTAGAAATAATAAGCGTTTATATAGATCGATCTGTGGGGATCGATCGGCTAAATCGATTGATAATGTAAACTGTGAAGCTGACGATACAATTCAGATTAAATTGATATATTTTACAGAAAGTTACCAATAACAAATTTAATGTTGCCGGGAAAATCCCGCTTTAACCATCTCTTCACGCAGGACGTTGGCGATAGCCCGGTTGCCGCCGGTAATGGGAAAAATTACGTTATTAATGACATCATCTACATCATGTTCATTAAATTCCTGCGAGGTCAGTTGGGTTCCGCCTTCATCATTAATCGCTATTGACCCTTTAATATGATCGCCTGCGTTCCTGGCAGACAGACTGTATCGGCCAAGACTGGTATTGATTGTGCTCATAAGATCTCCTTGTAACCTTTTCAGTGGGAAAGTGGGGCAAGTGAGTCTCTAAAGTAACCCGCTAAGTTTAGTAACGCCGGTCACTTTCCTCTAAGTCTGAAAGGTAAAGAAGTTGAAGAGCGTGAACTGACTCGCAAAATATCAGGCTCGGCTTGCGGCTTAAAATATCCGGGTTTATTCCGCCAGCATCACCTCAAGTTCCAGCCCGTTGAGATCCTGACGTGATGCCGCCGAGAGATGCGGGTCGGTGATAATGGCATCAAACTGAGTCAACGGCAGGGCAAGGAAGGTGGCGATTTTGTTGTATTTTGAGCTATCCGCCAGCAGCACACGCTTCCGGCTGACTTCACTTACAGCCCGTTTTACCGCTATTTTCTCCTCATCCGGCGTAAAGATCCCGCGCGTTCCCCAGCAGGAGGCGGAGATAAACGCAATATCGACTGACAGATTACGTAGCGCCTGTGCTGCCGCCTCTCCTACGCACGATCGGTTATCCCGGCACAGGGTGCCGCCAGTATGAATCATTCTGCACTGGCTGTTTTCTATCAGAAAATGAGCAATGACGAAATCGTTGGTGATAATCAGCAGGTCGTCACGCGTCCCCAGTTCCCGCGCCAGCGCCAGGGTAGTCGTTCCCGCGTCCAGATAGATACAGCTGTTAAGGGCAATATGGCGGGCCGCCATGGCACCAATCGCTTGTTTTTCCAGGCTATACATACTGGTTTTATCCAGATGTGTGGGCTCGCTGGACAGACGCTCTGTCGAACGGACACCGCCCGAGACCATCAGTACGGCTCCCTGTTCCTCCAGTTTTTGCAGATCGCGGCGAATGGTCATATGGGAGACCGCCAGGCGCTCTGTCAGTTCAGCAATACTGACCACGCCACGCTCCTGTACCAGCGCTAAAATTTGTTGATGTCTTTCTACCGGGATCATATTTACTCCTGATGGATCTGCAGGGATGCTGCGCTGAGTGTAAAGGAGGGCTTTGCCGTTCTGCACCACAATTTTTATCAATTTATCACGTTACAGTGAAATAACCTGTCCTTAACTTCCCAGTTAAATAATCTAACGCAATGAAAATAAGAAGATTTTATCATTATAGCTGAATAACTTAAGTATGTTAATTATTGTTAAAATGAAATTATCCCTGTTAATTATTGTGATGCTCATCACCAAAATTGCCGGAAAACACGCCTATACTTCACACATCAAAACAAATAATCACCAAAATTAACACGGAGAGCGTATGTCTGACACAGCATCAATGTCGGTTTGTGTTGTTGGCCTCGGTTCGATGGGCATGGGGGCCGCGCAGTCCTGTATTAAAGCGGGTCTGAAAACCTGGGGGGTGGATCTTAATCCGCTGGCGCTTCAGACGCTGCGCGACAGCGGCGCTCAGGCAGCAGACACCTCCGCCCGTGATTTTGCTGACCAGCTCGATGCCGTGCTGCTGCTGGTGGTCAACGCTGTGCAGGTGAAGCAGATCCTGTTTGGCGAAAAGGGTCTGGCCGAACTGCTGAAACCGGGTACGGTCGTCATGGTTTCTTCCACCATCTCTTCTCAGGATGCGCAGGACATTGAGCAGCAGCTGGCCGCACATCAGCTGATCATGCTGGATGCCCCGGTGTCCGGCGGGGCAGCAAAGGCCGCCACCGGCGAGATGACAGTGATGGCTTCCGGCAGCGATCGGGCGTTTACGCGATTACAGCCGGTGCTGGATGCGGTAGCCGGGAAAGTGTATCGCATTGGCAGTGACATCGGCCTTGGCTCTACCGTGAAAATTATCCATCAGCTGCTGGCGGGCGTGCATATTGCGGCGGGGGCAGAAGCCATGGCGCTGGCAGCCCGTGCCGGTATACCGCTGGATACCATGTATGACGTGGTGACCCATGCGGCGGGCAACTCGTGGATGTTTGAAAACCGCATGCGTCACGTGGTCGACGGGGATTACTCCCCTCAGTCTGCCGTGGATATCTTTGTGAAAGATCTGGGGCTGGTCGCGGATACGGCTAAAGCGCTGCATTTTCCGCTGCCGCTCGCCTCCACCGCCTTCAATATGTTTACCTCTGCCAGCAACGCGGGTTTTGGTCGCGAAGATGACAGCGCGGTGATTAAAATTTTCAGCGGCATTACGCTGCCGGAAAAACAGGAGCAGAAATAATGCGTCTGGGTGTGATTGCCGATGATTTTACCGGGGCCACGGATATTGCCAGCTTCCTGGTACAGAACGGAATGTCCACAGTGCAGGTCAACGGTGTTCCTGAGCAGCCGCTGGCCCACACGGCTGATGCCCTTGTGGTCAGTTTGAAATCGCGTTCCTGTGCGCCTGAAAAGGCCGTGGCGGACTCGCTGCAGGCGCTGCACTGGCTGCAGGAGCAGGGCTGTGAGCGGTTTTACTTTAAATACTGTTCCACCTTCGACAGTACACCGCGCGGCAATATAGGTCCTGTCACCGATGCCCTGCTGGCGGCGCTGGGTGAAACGCAGACCATTATTTCTCCATCACTGCCAGTTAATGGGCGCACGGTCTACAAGGGGCATCTGTTTGTTACCGATCAGCTGCTGTCGGATTCCGGGATGCGTCACCATCCGGTCACGCCGATGACCGACAGTAATCTGCTGCGTCTGATCGAAGCCCAGGGCAGCGGCAAGGCTGGATTAATTGACAGCCAGACGCTCGATCGGGGCGCAGAGGCGGTAAGGCAGGCACTGGAGGCCCTGGCCAACAAAGGCGTGCGGTATGGGGTACTGGATGCACTAAGTGAACAGCACCTGCTGATCCAGGGCGAAGCGCTGCGGGATATGCGCCTGGTGACCGGCGGTTCTGGGCTGGCTATTGGACTGGCACGCCAGTGGGCCACGGACAGCTACGATGCAACGCGGGTCCAGGCTGCAGGTTATCCGCAGGGCGCGCGTGCCGTGGTGCTGTCGGGCTCCTGTTCCAGCATGACTAACCGTCAGGTTGCACGCTATCGTCAGCAGGCGGCGGCCTGCGCTGTTGATGTTGAAAGGGCGCTGCATGACCGCGACGGCTACGCCAGTGAGCTCAGTGACTGGGTGGCGCAGCATGAGCATGACCCGCTGGCTCCGCTGGTGTATGCCACCGCCGAACCGGAGGTCTTACAGCGTATCCAGCGGCAGTACGGTGCAGCACGCAGCAGCGACGCAATAGAGCAGTTGTTCTCCGCGCTGGTGCGCGATCTGCAGCAGCGCGGCTGGCAGCGCTTTATTGTGGCGGGGGGAGAAACTTCCGGTGTGATCGCACAAACGCTGGGCATTGATGCTTTTCACATCGGCCCGACTATCTCTCCCGGCGTCCCCTGGGTCCGGGCCGTCAGCCAGCCGGTATCGCTGGCGCTGAAGTCCGGTAATTTCGGTGATGAAAACTTTTTTGCCCGCGCACAAAGGGAGTTTGCAGTATGACAGAACAACTGGCACGTGAAGAAATGGTGCGTCTCGGTGCTTCTTTCTTTCAGCGCGGCTATGCCACCGGATCGGCGGGAAATCTGTCCGTGCGTCTGGAGGATGGAACTCTTCTGGCAACGCCGACCGGCTCCTGTCTTGGTGAACTTAAGGCTGACAGGCTGTCGAAAGTGACCCCGGAAGGCGAGTGGATCGGCGGGGATAAACCCTCGAAAGAGATCAGCTTCCATCGTGCTATTTATCTTAATAATCCAATGTGCGGCGCTATTGTGCATCTGCACAGCCTCTATCTGACGGCGCTCTCCTGCCTGGAGAATCTGAACACCCAAAACTGTATTCGCCCTTTTACACCGTATGTGGTCATGCGCGTGGGGGATGTGCCGGTGGTGCCATATTACCGGCCGGGCGACCCGCGGCTGGCGGAGGACCTGGCACGGCTGGCACCCCATTATAAGGCCTTTCTGTTGGCGAATCATGGCCCGGTGGTGGTGGGGAAAACCCTGCGTGAAGCCGCCGACAACACCGAAGAGCTGGAAGAGACTGCCCGACTGATCTTTACCCTGGGTGACCGCCCGATTCGTTATCTTAACGATGACGAAGTGGCTGAATTACGGAGCTGAATATGCCTAAGTTTGCTGCCAATCTTTCCATGATGTTTACTGAGCTGCCCTTTTTATCGCGTTTTGACGCGGCGGCAGAAGCGGGTTTTCAGGGGGTGGAATTTCTGTTTCCCTACGATCATGAGGCCGGGGTGCTCAGGCAGGCCTTAGCGCGTCATCATCTTGAGCTGGTGTTATTTAACACGGCCCCGGGCAATACGGCGGCAGGAGAGTGGGGCGTTGCAGCGATCCCTGGCCGTGAAGCCGATGCCCGCCAGGATATTGACCGTGCTCTGGAGTATGCGTTAGCACTTAACTGCCGCCAGGTACATATCATGGCCGCCGTCGTCCCGGAGGGCGCCGACCGTGAGGCTTACTGCCGCACCTTCATTGATAACATACGCTATGCTGCCGGGAAGTTTGCTCCACACGGAGTGCGTATTTTGCTCGAAGCCCTGAACCCGGTGACCAAACCCCACTACCTCTACGCCAGTCAGTATCAGGTGCTGGAGATAATTAAACGAATCGATCGGCCGGGGGTATTCAGCCAGCTCGATCTTTTCCATGCCCAGCGGGTGGATGGCAACTTAAGCCATCTGATCACTGACTATATCGGGCAGTACCATCATATTCAGATCGCTTCTGCGCCGGATCGCCATGAGCCGGATGAAGGCGAGATCAACTATCCCTGGTTGTTCGACCTGCTGGATCGCAGTGGTTACACCGGCTGGATCGGTTGCGAATATTCCCCCCGTACCACCACTCTGGAAGGACTGGGCTGGTTTAACGCTTACAAATAATGGCGTTGTTTTCATTGACGCTGCGTGTTCTGCACGCAGCGCTGGCTTTTTGCTGCCTGAATCCGGCGGCAGGCCGGGGAAAGAAAGAAAAGAGCGGTGCTGCAGAGCACGGTATATAACTAAAATCCTGTGAGGCTGAAAAGATGTCTACTGCCCTGTTACTCACTATTGCTGTCGCCAGCGTGCTGATACTGCTTTTACTGGTCATCAAAGCCAGGGTTCATCCGTTTGTCGCGCTGATTGTCGTCAGCCTGCTGGTGGCTATATCGACCGGTATTCCGGCCGATAACATCATGAAAGTCATTGTCTCGGGAATGGGAGGTCTGCTGGGCTCCATTACCATTATCATTGTGCTGGGAGCGATGCTGGGGGCAATTATTGAATCGTCGGGCGGTGCCGAGTCGCTGGCGCAGCGTTTCACCCACACCCTGGGCGTTAAACGGACGGTTGCAGCACTGACGATGGCCGCGTTTATTCTGGGTATTCCTGTCTTTTTTGAAGTGGGGTTTATCATCGTTATTCCCCTGATTTATGGCTTTACCAAAGTCGCGCGTGTGTCTCCGCTTAAATACGGTCTGCCCATGGCCGGGGTAATGTTAACGGTACATGTGGCACTGCCGACGCATCCAGGGGCGGCGGCGGCGGCCGGACTGTTAGGCTCTGATATGGGCTGGTTGATGCTACTGGGGATCGCCGTGTCGATGCCGGTAGGCGTGGTGGGATACTTTGTTGCGAAGGGCATGAACCGGCGTCAGTATCATCTCTCACTTGATGTGCTGGAGCAGCTCCAACTGGCAAAACCGGAGAGCAGCCCGCGCCAGAACCCGGTATCGCCACCGGGTGCATGGCTGATCTCCTCGCTGATTGTCGTGCCGATCGTGCTGATCGTCGTGGGCACGCTGGCACACAGCATGTTAGCAGAAGGGAGTATGTTGCGGCAGCTTCTCACCCTGGTGGGTACACCCGCCATTGCATTACTCATTGCCCTTGCGCTCTCTGCCTGGCTGTTAGGCCTGCGCCGTGGCTGGAGTAAAGACAAACTGAGTGAGCTTCTCGATCGGGCGATTCCCGGTTCAGCCGGGGTGATTCTGGTAGCCGGGGCAGGGGGAGCCTTTGGTAAGGTGCTGGTCGAATCCGGTGTAGGCAATGCGCTGGCGCTGTCGCTGGAGACCATCCACCTGCCGCTGATCCCCGCAGCGTTTATTCTTTCCCTGGCGCTGCGCGCTTCTCAGGGGTCGGCTACGGTGGCGATTTTGACGACCAGCGGACTGCTGACCCAGGCGGTCACCGGACTGAGTGATATGCAACTGGTACTGGTGACGCTTTCGGCCTGCTTCGGTGGGCTGGGGCTGTCCCACGTCAATGACGCCGGTTTCTGGGTCGTGACGCGCTACCTTGGCCTGTCGGTGGCGGATGGCCTGAAAACCTGGACAGTACTGACGACGGCGATGGGGCTGACGGGGTTTGTGCTGGTCTGGCTGCTGTCCCAGATGATCTAGTCACGACACCAGACGCGAAAATGAAATCTTCTTCTATACTTAAGTCACTACGTGGTAGTGACTTTTTTATTGAGAAGAGGGCAAGGAATGAAAATTATTCTCTGGATTATTGCGATCATTTTCATCGTCGGCCTGCTGACGATTACGGGCGTGTTTAAGCTCATTTTCTGATCGAAGGCAGACAGGGTGTGACTGCATTGTTTCAAAACACGGGGTCAGCGACAGGCTGGCCCCGTTCTTTTTGGCAGTCGATCCTCACCCGCCGACCTTAAGGATGCTTTCTCGGCCGATTGGTCACAGGTATCATGCGCATTCAGGCGCTTGTGGCAAACGGCGCAGACGGCACCGTGCCGCTCGTCATTATTATCCACAGATGTCGTAAATTTGAATTTGGTACTTCCGCATCTGCCACACCTTAGCATTTTCATAACCTCTACTCTTCCTGAGCTGCATTGGATAAGAAATATCTTATCAAAAATTCCGCAGAGATCTATAAATAATATTTATTAATTATGGCAATGTGCGATGTCTGTTAATCTATTGATTTTTATTGTTTTTATTTATTTGTGATGCTTTATGTTAAGGTTTTTCCGTATTGGAAACATCATTTTTTAAGTATTATGATGATTTTCATCAAGTTACCGTATTCGGTATTGATAACAGGAAAGTTAAGGAGGGCAGATTAGTCTTATTTTCTGGAAACAGGATTCCTGATATTAGCGAGTTCACCTGAGGTTATATTTCCGTTGTGCAATTATATTTTTTTATATCCATATGTTATATAATATAAAAAAATAGAAAGCGCTGTTCACCTGTCAGACAGGCATCACTGATTAATGGGACGTTTAACTGTCTTATATATAATGATTAATCGAAGTAGTAATACATTTGGTCAGAATTTCTGACAAAACAATGCGGATGTTGCAAGTCGCCACCATCCAGGGAGCAGTAAAAACATCGTGAATAAAAAAACAGCCATAATTCTGTCGACATTGCTCGGCGGAACGACTCTGGGGTATGCCCATGCGGCAACGCTGATGAACGGCGTGGCCAGCACGTGGCGCACCTTCAGTGATAACGTCAGCCAGACGTGGAATGAGCCCCAAACGGTGGATCTCTATGTTCCCGCCATTACCTGGCATAACCGCTGGACGTATGACAAAGAAAAGACCGACCGATACAATGAACGCCCATGGGGCGCGGGCGGTGGGATCTCTCGCTATGACGTGAAGGGCAACTGGAACGGTATCTACCTGATGGCGTTTAAGGATTCCTATAACAAATGGGAACCGATCGGTGGATACGGCTGGGAAAAGACCTGGCGGCCGATCAACGATCCGGATTTTCATCTCGGTTTAGGTTTTACTGCAGGGGTGACCATGCGTGATAACTGGAACTATATTCCCATTCCGTTGGTCCTGCCCCTGGCGTCTGTCGGCTATGGCCCTGCTACTTTCCAGATGACTTACATTCCAGGAACTTACAATAACGGTAACGTTTATTTTGCCTGGTTACGCTGGCAGTTTTAACCGCCAGAAGGGGGCACATAACAATGTCGTATGGTAAAAAAAAGCGATATTTATCACTTTTTCGTCGTCGGCTACTGGACAAAAGCCGTGGCAATTGCTGTACTAACCCCCGACACAGTTTAGTGTCCATTTTTCATGTAAAGGTAATATAGATGTCTAAGATCAAAGGTAGCGTTAAGTGGTTTAATGAGTCCAAGGGATTCGGTTTCATTACTCCTGAAGATGGTAGCAAAGATGTGTTCGTTCACTTCTCTGCCATCCAGAGCAATGGTTTCAAAACTCTGGCTGAAGGTCAGCGCGTAGAGTTCGAAATCACCAACGGTGCCAAAGGCCCATCTGCTGCTAACGTTGCCGCTATTTAAGTTATCAGACAGAATTTTAAAAACCCGCCTGAAGGCGGGTTTTTTTTTGCCTGTTGTCCGCGCTCAGGTGAAGCACGGCCACTAAAGCATAAAATACTGTATCAGCCAGACGAAGATGGCTGAGCCCGTCAGCAGGACGGCGAGATATTCATTTCGGCAACGGGGAAGAAGGTGCATGGCGATCATCTCAGCGATTTCGATGATAATCAGTTTGCCCGGCCTGTATTAAGGAAACATTAACATTGACCGCCGTGAATAATAAAAAGCGCATTTTTTACACTCATCAGCTTTTGTAACATTACCCTGTGATCTGGCTCCTTGCAGGGAGTGCCTTGCTAACGCTATAACTTCAGACAGGAAATTTTACCTGTTAACCCCTGCTGCTGGCACACTGCGGAGAATGATCCATGAATATTCGTCTGGCTGAATCGAAAGATGCCTTTGCCCTCAGCGCACTGTTAGCCGAACTGGGGTACGCTGATACGGAACCCTTTATTGAGCGTCGTCTGGCACAATTGATGGTTGATGAGACAGAACGTCTGCTTATCGCTGAACACGGCAACACGGTACTGGGTTTCCTGTCGCTGCATTTTATTCCTCAACTGGCTCTGGCCGGTGATTTTGCCAGGATCAGCTATTTCTGTATAGCGGAGGGGGAGCGCAGTAAAGGGGCCGGGCAGCAACTGCTGCAGCATGCTGAACGGCTCGCGCGTGAGCGCGCCTGCGACCGCATGGAAGTGCACTGCCATCAACGCCGTGAAAAAGCGAATGCGTTCTATGCGCGTGAAGGCTACGGTGAATCACCGCGCTATCATATCAAAGAGCTGAACTGAATGATGAAAGTGGCTTTAGGGCAGTTTGCCGTCAGTCGTGAATGGCAGGAAAATGCGCATACCTGCATCGCGTTAATGCAACAATCAGAACAGCAGGGCGTCCGCTTACTGGTGTTACCTGAGGCCGTGCTGGCAAGGGATATTAACGATCCTGACCTGGCCGTTAAATCTGCTCAGGCGCTGAATGGCCCCTTTATGAGCCAGCTGCTTGCTGCCAGCAGCGATAATACCCTGACCACGGTGCTGACGTTGCATGTGCCGGGCGAGGACGGGCGTGTACTCAACGTACTGGTCGCCATCCGTGGGGGCATCATCCTTGCGCGTTATGACAAACTCCACCTGTATGATGCTTTTGCCGTACAGGAGTCACGTCATGTGAGCCCTGGCGACAGGATACCGCCACTGGTTGAGGTGGATGGCCTGAAGGTCGGGCTGATGACCTGCTATGACATCCGTTTTCCTGAGCTGGCTCGCCGTCTGGTGCTGGATGGTGCCGATCTGCTGGTGTTACCCGCTGCATGGGTGCGCGGACCGCTGAAAGAGAAGCACTGGGAAGTGCTGGTCACCGCGCGGGCGCTGGAAAATACCTGCTATGTCCTGGCCGCCGGGGAGTGCGGGCCACGCAATATCGGTAACAGTCTGGTGGTTGACCCGCTTGGTGTGGCCATTGTCAGAGCGGCAGAGGGGCCTGCGCTGGTGCTGGCAGATATTGACCCTGAACGCATTGCTGACGTTCGCCGGGCACTCCCGGTGCTGGCTAATCGCCGCTTTGGGCGCCCTGAGCTCTCCTGAACACCTTTTGTTACAGCTTGCGGTTGAATTGCCGCGCGAAGCGCGCGTTAATAGCCTCCGGTTTACTCGCGTTATCACGAGTATCGGTGGTCAGGTTAATTAAAGAAGGTAAGTATGGAAGGTATCAGTCTCGCCAAATTGCTGATCGTTGGCGCATTAATCGTCCTGTTATTTGGAACCAAAAAGTTGCGAACTTTGGGTGGAGACTTAGGTTCAGCCATCAAAGGGTTCAAAAAGGCGATGAATGATGACACTTCCGCCGCGCAAAAAATGGCGACAGAAGATAAACCCGCCGGACAGGTTACTCATAAAGAATGAGACTGACGGGCAAAAAAAACGGATGACACAGTCATCCGTTTTTTTTGCCCGAGGTGGGGGCCTGCCGGAAGCCCACCGTCGTTTATTTGACCTCTAAACCCTTCGCCTGCATATCTGCATGATAAGACGAACGCACAAACGGGCCACAGGCGGCATGAGTGAAGCCCATATCCAACGCGGCCTCTTTCATTTCATCGAACTCTGCGGGGCTGACATAACGCTGTACCGGAAGATGGTGACGGCTTGGGGAGAGATACTGCCCCAGGGTCAGCATGGTGACACCATGACGACGCAGATCGCGCATCACTTCAACGATTTCCGCGTTGGTTTCGCCCAGGCCGACCATCAGGCCCGATTTGGTCGGGATGTCCGGATGCGCTTCTTTAAAACGCTCCAGCAGCTTCAGTGACCAGTCATAGTTCGCACCCGGACGAACCTGACGATAAACGCGCGGCACGTTTTCCAGGTTGTGGTTAAACACATCCGGTGGTGTATCAACCAGGATTTCAAGAGCGCGATCCATACGACCACGGAAGTCAGGAACCAGCGTTTCGATTTTAATCGCCGGGCTTTTTTCGCGTATGGCGCGGATGCAGTCGGCAAAATGCTGTGCTCCACCGTCGCGCAGATCGTCACGGTCAACGGAGGTGATCACCACGTAGCGCAGCGCCATATCGGCGATAGTTTGTGCCAGTTTACCGGGTTCGTTTGCATCCGGGGTCATCGGACGTCCATGGGCCACATCACAGAATGGACAGCGACGCGTGCAGATGGCGCCCAGGATCATAAAGGTTGCCGTACCGTGGTTAAAGCATTCCGCAAGATTAGGGCAGGAGGCCTCTTCGCAGACGGAGTGCAGACCATTTTTACGCATCGCGGCTTTGATGCCCTGGATGCGGCTGGAATCAGCGGGAAGCTTAATACGCATCCACTCCGGCTTGCGTAAGATCTCCGTACGCTCGGTGACCACAGTTTTCACCGGGATCAGTGCCATTTTGTCTGCGTCGCGGTATTTAACACCGCGTTCCATCACGATCGGTTTACTCATATTCTTGCAGGTTCCAGGTTGGATTGCGGCAATCTGTAGGTGCTAAAACAGCCGCGAACACTCAATGAGTTGGTGATTTTCAACTTTTTTTGAAAAAGCGCAAAAAATTATATCATCTCCACGGGACAGATTCAGCCTGCCTGAGCGAGAAAGCGTTACAGAATTGTAAATCAATTTTCGCATCTCCCTATCTTAACGGGAGTTGGGGACTTTCGCTCCAGGAAACGTCAGGAATTGCCAGCTGTCTGGCAAAATTCTCAATCAGCCGCGAGCGCAAATCATCGGGGTTGACACCGGCGGTCAGCGCCGACAGCTGCGTCATCTCCATCCCGGCATAGCCGCAGGGGTTAATACGCAGAAAGGGGGTTAAATCCATATCGACATTCAGGGCCAGTCCGTGAAACGAACAGCCGTGCCGGATACGTAACCCGAGTGAGCAGATTTTTTTACCTGCCACGTAAACGCCCGGCGCATCGGGGCGAGCGCTGGCGCTGACGGAAAAATGTGCCAGCGTCTCTACCACGGTCTGCTCCAGGGCGGTGACCAGCTGACGCACACCGACTTTACGACGCTTCAGATTCACCATCACATACATCACTTGCTGCCCGGGGCCGTGATAGGTCACCTGACCGCCGCGGTCGCTTTGCATCACCGGAATATCGCCGGGCATAAGAAGATGTTCACTTTTTCCCGCCTGACCCTGAGTAAATACCGGCAGGTGTTCGACCAGCCAGATTTCGTCCGGTGTCTCATCGTTACGCTGGTCGGTAAACTGGTGCATGGCGAGAGAGATGGGGGCCCACGGCTGGATGCCGAGCTGGCGTACAATCAGGGTATTTTGAGACAAAACGGAGGGTCCGGTTGACTGAAGAGGGGGGCAGTATAACGTCGGCGCAGGACAAGAGCCAGCTTGCCCGACCGACGTCAGGGTTACAGCACCATGCGAACAATTTCAATCTTACCCAGTTCATCGTACAGGGTTTCTACCTGCTCGATATGGGTTGCCGTAATGGTAATCGATACTGAGTGATAGTTACCTTTACTGCTGGGTTTGACGTCCGGAGAGTAATCGCCAGGTGCATGACGCTGTACGACTTCAACCACTTGATCAACCAGCTCCGGTTGTGCCAGACCCATCACTTTATAGGTGAAAGAGGTAGGGAATTCGAGCA
Organism: Erwinia persicina NBRC 102418; assembly: GCF_001571305.1. Taxonomy (GTDB): domain Bacteria; phylum Pseudomonadota; class Gammaproteobacteria; order Enterobacterales; family Enterobacteriaceae; genus Erwinia; species Erwinia persicina. Next base: position 166,342 of record NZ_BCTN01000009.1, read on the forward strand.
GTTCTTTAAGATTGGTTTTCATAGGGACTCCGGTGACACAAACAAGTACTCCTGCCGCAGCAGGAGTTCACAGATACTAACAATATGGGGATATTTCAGCGATATTTCAAGTGGGGGGCGATCAGCGACCGACCCCCATGCAGGCAGCGTCTGGCACGTCATACAGACGGCAAACTGCGCTAAAACGCGGAGATTAACCGAACCAGTGGTGGAACATCAGTTTGATATAATCGACGATGCGACCAAAGAAACCGCCTTCCGGCATTTCGTTCAGGACGACCAGCGGGTGCTGTTCAATGGTTTTTCCATCAAGCTGGAAGTTAATGCTGCCCACAACCTGGTTTTTCTGCAGCGGAGCATGCAGTTCGGTGTTGGTCAGGGTGTAGCTGGCTTTCAGGTCTTTCATCCGGCCACGAGGAATGGTCAGGAAGACATCTTTCTCGACGCCCAACTGTACGCGGTCGCTGTTACCAAACCAGACCGGCTCCGAGGCAAATTCTTTGCCCGCTTTCAGTGGCGCAACGGTTTCAAAGAAGCGGAAGCCCCAGGTCAGCAGTTTCTTACTCTCGGTTTCACGACCTTTGTAGGTTCGACCGCCCATGACGGCAGAGATCAAACGCATCTGACCTTCGGTAGCTGAGGCTACCAGGTTATAACCGGCGGCCTCCGTGTGGCCGGTTTTGATACCATCCACATTCAGACTGGTATCCCACAGCAGACCATTACGGTTCATCTGGCGGATATTGTTAAAGGTAAATTCTTTTTCGTGGTAAACGGCATATTCGTCCGGAACGTCACGGATCAGCGCACGTCCAATCAACGCCATATCACGCGGGGAGCTGTACTGGCCTTCAGCATCAAGACCATGCACCGTCTGGAAATGGGTGTTTTGCAGGCCAAGCGCTTTCACGTAGTTATTCATCAGACCCACGAACGCATCCTGGCTGCCGGCGACATAATCAGCCATAGCCACGCAGGCGTCGTTGCCTGACTGCAGGACGATGCCGCGTGTCAGCTGCGAAACCGGCACACGATCGCCGGGTTTCAGGAACATCAGCGATGAACCCTTAAATACCGGATTGCCGGTTGCCCAGGCGTCTTTTCCAACGGTGACGATATCATCCTGATGGATTTTACCGGCTTTTACCGCCTGGCCAATGACATAGCTGGTCATCATTTTTGTCAGACTCGCCGGGTCACGGCGCGCATCGGCATTTTTCTCGGCCAGTACCTTCCCTGAGTTGTAGTCGATAAGAACGTAGGCTTCAGCATCAATCTCCGGTACGCCGGGGATCATGGTTTTGATGTTCAGGTCGTCAGCATAGGCAACAACGTTGAGGCTGAGGGCGATAAGTGTGCCTGTGGTCAGGCGTTTGAGCAGTCGGGATGGCTTCAGAGTGTTCATGTAAGGACGACAACATCCATGGGCTAGGTTATAAAAAGTGACTCACTATAGCAAAATCATCCTGCGACGACCCGCCTAAATCAGGCGGGCCTGCAGAGGATTACATTGAGCCAGGTGCGACGGTAATAAACGATTGTTGCTGCGCCTCGCTAGCCAGGCGCTGCTGTAATGCGGCAGCCTGCTGGCGGGAGGTGAAGCGGCCAAGCTGAACGCGGTAGACGTTACCGCTGCTTTCGACAGAGCCAGGTACGCCAAACTGTTTACCCAGGCTGGTGGCCAGCGCTTGCGCACGTGGGCCATCTTTCAGGGCTCCAACCTGCACGACATAGTTGCCGCCGGTACTGCTGGCTGCAGGCTGTGATGCAGCGGCAGGGGCGGAAACTGCTGCGGCACTGGCGGCGGCGGGCGCGGCTGAAACCGGCTCACTGCTCTCCAGTACTCCTCCCGGTAAGGGCTGTGCTGCGCCCAGGAAACCACTGCTGCGCACCGGGGCACCGGTTGCACTGTCCCCACCGGTTAGCGTGCTGTTATCCACCGGACGCGACGCTTGCTGGTCGGTTTCCTGTGGCTGGGGGCTGGAATACTGTACCGGTTGTGATGACATGGACGGTGCTGACGATGGCGCCGCCGCCGCGCCGCCGCCCATCACCGTCATGCCGCCGCCGATTTCCGGGCGTGCAGGCAGGGCGTAGCTCTGCTTCGCGACTGTCGTGCCAATGGTCCCCGGGCCCGACAGTGTGCCGTCCGGCGCCACATTAATGTAATCCACGCGGACTTTACTGTTGTTAGAGATATTCAGACGATCGCCTGCAGCGCGTGACAGATCGATAATCCGTCCCGGGGTATAGGGGCCGCGATCGTTAACACGCACGACGATCATTCGGCCATTGGCGATGTTGGTGACGCGGACATAGCTTGGCAGCGGCAGCGTCGGATGCGCAGCAGTCATGGCGTTCGGATCGAAGGTTTCACCGGTGGCAGTGCGGTTGCCGTTCGCTTCTTCACCGTACCAGGCTGCGAGGCCAACCTGGCTGAAGTTTGACGGATCTTTAACGATTTTGTAATTTTTGCCGTTAACCGAATAATCCTGGCTTGTGCCCGGATTAATGGGTTCATAGCGCGGCTCGGCACCGCCGATTTCGACAACCGGGCCGTTATACACCGCCTGCTGCTGGGTGACAGGCGCCTGCTGGTCGCTGTCAGTAGTACAGGCAGCCAGCATTGCTGACGCCAGGGCAATCCAAAGCCAATCCTTACGCATGTGTGTGCCTCTTAAACGCTCTTCGACAACAGTTTTCGATGGGTGTGAATCGACATAATGATCCCGAACCCGGCCATCAGAACGATCAGCGCGGAACCCCCGTAACTGACCAGCGGTAACGGTACCCCAACCACCGGCAAAATGCCGCTGACCATACCGATGTTTACGAAGACATAAACAAAGAAGATCAGCATCATGCCACCGGCCATCACGCGACCAAAGGTTGTCTGCGCGCGGGCGGCCATCGTCAGGCCGCGCATAATCAGAAGCACGTAGAGTATCAGCAGAACCAGCACGCCGACTAATCCTAATTCTTCCGCCAGGACGGCAAAAATAAAGTCAGTGTGACGCTCGGGCAGGAACTCGAGTTGTGACTGCGTTCCATGCAGCCAGCCCTTACCGCGCAACCCTCCGGAACCGATGGCAATCTTCGACTGGATAATGTGATAGCCAGCGCCAAGTGGGTCGCTTTCCGGATCGAGCAGCATCATCACGCGGTCACGCTGATAGTCATGCATCAGGAAGAACCACAGGATCGGAATAAAAGCAGCCACCAGCAACACGGCGACGGCGATCAGCTTCCAGCTCATGCCGGACAGGAACAGGACAAACAGCCCTGAGGCGGCAATCAGAATAGAGGTTCCGAGATCGGGCTGCGCGGCCACCAGCAGGGTCGGCATAAAAATCAGTACCAGAGCGATACCGGTATTTTTCAATGTTGGCGGACAGACATCGCGGTTGATAAACCGCGCGACCATCAGCGGTACGGCAATTTTTGCAATCTCGGACGGCTGAAAACGGACGACGCCCAGATCCAGCCAGCGCTGTGCCCCTTTACTGATGTGGCCAAAGGCATCGACGGCAATCAGTAGGATCACACAAATAATGTACAGATAGGGTGCCCAGCCTTCATAGACGCGCGGTGGGATCTGCGCCATCACCAGCATGACGATCACCCCCATGGCAATCTGTCCCAGCTTGCGCTCCATCATGCCCGGATCCTGGCCACTGGCGCTCCACATCACCAGCGCGCTGTAAACTAACAGCGCGGTGATGATCAGACAAAACAGGGGATCAATATGGATACGGGTCCAGATTGTCTTTTTCTGATGGCTGTCATTCATAACCGGTTATTCACCTTCGTAGCCTGGCGGCGTGGGGGCAGCGTCAGGCAGGTTAGTATTGTTATCGCCAAGAATAATATGGTCGAGGATCTGGCGCATGATGGTGCCGACTGCCGGCCCTGCGCCGCCATTTTCAAGAATGATACTGACGGCCACGCGCGGATGATCATAAGGGGCAAAGGCTGTCATCAGCTTATGGTCACGCAGACGTTCAGTCAGTTTATGGGCGTTATAAGTTTCGTTCGCTTTCAAACCAAACACCTGTGCCGTACCGGACTTGGCGGCAATTTTATAAGGTGCATCTTGAAAACTTTTACGTGCTGTACCGTTCGGACGGTTAGCCACGCCATACATCCCGTCTTTGGCAATTTCCCAGTAACCGGTATGAATATCAGCGATAGGGGCACTTTGTGGCTGACGCCACGGCACTTTCACCCCCCCCTGCATGGTATCCATCATCAAGTGCGGGGTCTTTATCACGCCGTCGTTAATCAGGATCATCAGGGCTTTGTTCATCTGAACCGGAGTCGCTGTCCAGTAACCCTGGCCGATCCCAACTGGAATGGTGTCACCCTGATACCAGGGCTTTTTAAAACGCTTCATTTTCCACTCGCGGGTCGGCATATTACCCGGCGTCTCTTCGATCAGATCGATTCCCGTCAGATGACCGTAACCAAATTTGGTCATCCATTCGCTCAGGCGGTCGATGCCCATATCATAGGCGACCTGATAGAAAAAGGTATCCGCAGACTCTTCAAGAGACTTGGTGACATTCAGCCGGCCATGTCCCCAGCGTTTCCAGTCGCGGAACCGTTTTTCTGAACCGGGAAGCTGCCACCAGCCTGGGTCGAACAGCGAGGTGTTGCGGGTGATGACCCCTGCGGTCAGCGCCGATACCGCAATGTAAGGCTTAACCGTTGAGGCCGGAGGGTAGGCCCCCTGGGTGGCGCGGTTAATCAGCGGACGGTTTTCATCGTGTAGCAGGCCGTTGTAATCCTTGCTTGAGATACCATCGACAAACAGATTGGGGTCATAGCTGGGCATCGAAACCATCGACAGGATTTCGCCATTTCGCGGGTCGGTTACCACGACCGCTGCACGGCTGCCAGCCAGCAGGGTTTCAATGTATTGTTGCAGCTTCAGGTCGATAGTCAGATAAATATCCCGACCGGCCTGGGGCGACTGCTCATGCAGTTGGCGGATCACGCGGCCGCGGTTGTTGACTTCCACCTCTTCATAGCCGGTTTTGCCGTGCAGTACATCTTCGTAATAGCGCTCGATGCCCAGCTTGCCGATGTCATGGGTTGCGGCGTAATTTGGCCATTTGCCTTCTTTGTCCAGGCGTTCGACATCGCGGTCGTTAATCTTGGAAACATAGCCCAGCACATGGGTGAGCGCAGATCCATAAGGGTAGTAACGGCGCTGATAGCCTTTGACTTCAACGCCGGGAAAACGGTATTGATTGACGGCGAAACGCGCCACCTGAACGTCGTTCAGGCTGGTTTTCACGGCAATCGAGGTAAAGCGGCGCGAGCGTTTACGCTCTTTTTGAAATGCGTCAATATCTTCGTCGGTCAGATCGACAATCGGCTTCAGCTCCTGCAGGGTTTGCTGCAGGTTATCGACTTTCTCTGGCATCAGTTCAAGCTGATAAATGGTGCGGTTAAGCGCCAGCGGAATGCCGTTACGATCGTAGATAATGCCGCGGCTGGGCGCGACGGGAACCAGTTTGATACGGTTTTCGTTGGAACGGGTTCTGTAGTCGTCAAAGCGAATAATTTGCAGGTGGTAAAGATTTGCTACCAGTACGCCGGAGAGCACAATAATGCCAAAAAATGCAATCAGAGCCCGGCGAACAAATAGCGTCTGCTCGGCGGTGTAGTCACGAAAGGAGTTACGTTGTAATTTCATCCGCTGCTTTGTCTGTCCGGTTAACCTTATCTGTTATTCGCGATGATAAGGATGATTCGCAGTAATGCTCCATGCACGATACAAACTCTCTGCAACCAAAACGCGTACCAGCGGATGGGGCAGGGTCAGCGCTGAGAGTGACCAGCTTTGTTCCGCCGCGGCCTTGCAGGCGGGTGACAGGCCTTCCGGACCGCCAATAAACAGGCTGACATCCCGGCCATCCTGCTTCCAGCGTTCCAGTTGACTGGCTAGCTGCGGGGTTTCCCACGGCTGGCCCGGTATATCCAGCGTAACGATGCGATTACCTTTACCTGCGGCTGCCAGCATCATTTCGCCTTCTTTTTCCAGAATGCGTTTGATATCCGCATTCTTACCGCGTTTTCCGGCGGGGACTTCAACCAGTTCAAATGGCATATCTTTCGGAAACCGACGCAGATACTCCATAAATCCTGTTTGTACCCAGTCAGGCATTTTCGTGCCGACGGCGACCAGTTGAAGCTTCACGGCTTAACTCCAGAGCTTTTCCAGTTCGTACAGCTTACGACTCTCTGCTTCCATGACATGGACGATCACTTCACCGAGGTCAACGACCACCCAATCGCTTGGGGCACGGCTGTTAACGCGGAATGCATCCAGGCCGATCAGCTTGGCTTCCTGCACCACGTGTTCTGCGATGGAAACCAGATGACGCGTTGAGGTACCGGTGCAGATAACCATGCAACTGGTGATGCTGGATTTGCCCTGGACGTCGATAGCGATGATGTCCTGAGCTTTTAAATCGTCACATTTATCAATGACGAAGTCTTGGAGTGCTTGACCTTGCAAAAGGTTCCCCCTTGGGATTTAAGTCTGAAGTTATCGCATGTTTACCCGTAAAGCGGTGTCGACAACCGTAACAGTGTGTATTTTCGGGCCTGAAACCCGTAAAAATTAGCGGCGCAGTATATCACGCTGTTGTCGCTTTCGATATAAACCCTCGCGATCGATAAAATCGCTAACGGCCGGAGGCAGTAAGTCCGCGTCAGAGAGGCCCTGATGACGACGAGCGCGGATTTCGGTCGCAGAAATATTCATCAGCGGTGTTTCTGCCAGGAAGATGTTCCCGGCCGGAGACTGCTGCAGTGCTTGCGCGTGCGGAGTACGGTGGCTGTCCAGCCATTTCTGCAGCGCCGGTGTTTCCATCTCACTGCGATAACCGGGGCGCTGACAGACCAGCAGGTGGCACAGTGACAGCAGATCCTGCCAGCGGTGCCACTTATGTAACGTTAGCAGGGAATCCTGACCGATGATAAACGCCAGCGGCTGGGTGCTTCCGCGTTCAGCACGCAGGGCAGCCAGCGTCTCAATCGTGTACGACGGGGTGTCACGCTGCATTTCCCGCAGGTCAAGGTCAAACAACGGGTTACCGGCGATGGCCAGTTTCACCATCGCAACACGCTGCGCCGGGGTAGCTTCTGGCTGTGGACGGTGGGGAGGCACATTATTAGGCAACAGTGTGACCTTCGCCAGACCGGCCACCTGCGCCAGGGCTTCAACCGGCCGAAGATGGCCATAATGAATCGGATCAAAGGTGCCGCCAAACAGCGCATGGAGCGCAGGAAGGTCAGACATCACAAAAGCTCGCCGGAAATGACGGATGACACAAAACCAGCGCAAGGGTTTCCAGTTCAGACCAGACGGACTGTCCGTAATCCTGCTTCAGCGTCAGCTCAATCTGCATCAGTAGCCGCACCGCCTGCGTGATCTGTGCTGCGCTCAGACGCTGTAAGGCGTCACTGAACAGCGTGCGGCGGTTTTGCCATACACGGTGCTGATCAAACAGCGTACGCAGGGGCGTTTGCGCCATTTGACGCTGCAGCGTCACCAGCAGCAGCAGGTCACGCTGCAGTGTACGCATCAGGATCACCGGTTCGCTATCTTCCGAATGCATCTGGCGCAGAATATGCAGCGCTCGTTTACTCTTCCCGGCCAGCAGGGCATCAACCCAGTGGTAAGGCGTAAAGTGTGCTGCATCGTTCACTGCCTGTTCAACACGTGGCAGTGTCAGTTTCCCATCAGGCCACAGTAGCGACAGCCTTTCCAGCGCCTGGGACAGAGCCAGCAGGTTACCTTCATAGCAGTAGCAAAGCAGCTGGTTCGCGGCATCATCCAGCGTTAACTGGTACTTTTTCGCCCGTGCAGAAACCCAGCGGGGCAACTGCGCCTGCTCCGGGGTCTGACAGGGCACTGTCGCCCCCTGGGCGCTTAACGCTTTGTACCAGGCACTGTTTTCCTGCGCTTTGGTCAGTTTCGCGACACGCAGGATCAGCAAAATATCGCTGTGGAGCAGCGTCGAGAGCGTCAGTAGCTGTTCGCTCATTACGGCACTGGGCCCGTTGTCCGGCAGGGTCAGCTGTAGCGTCTGTCGGCTGGCAAACAGGCTCAGGGCCTGACAGATGGCAAAAATATCCTGCCAGTCAGTGCCCGCTTCCAGTGTCACGCTAAAGTGCTCGGTAAAACCCTGCTGCTGTGCGGCGGCACGGATGGCATCCTGTGCTTCCTGCAGCAACAGCGGTTCATTACCGCTCAACAAATAACAGGCGCGCAGCCCCTCACGGAGTTGCGCGCTGAGTTGCTCAGGGTAAATCCTGATCATCGCGTGTAAGAGCTGTCCGACATGCTGCTCGTGTCAGCGGGCATACGGTCAACCGCGGACGGCGTGCTGTCGAGCGTATTAATGGATGGATCATCCTCTGCGGCGTGTACGGTGAGTAATTTACGCACCAGCTGTTGCACGGCCTGAGTACGCATCTCATTAATGATGATCTGCTGCTCAGAATCTTTCGCCAGGGCTGCCAGCGGATTATCAAAGAATGAACGGTACACTGTCGCGCTGATTGGGTAGATCCCTTTATTAGGCACCAGTACCTGCGCGTTCACGGTCATCATCATTGAATATTCTGCCGTTTTACCGTCCTGGAATATCGACGCAGTGTCACGGCCCTGAGTCACGCCCATCAGACGCAGGGAGGGGATATCCTTACGATCTCCTGGCTGATCGACAATGGTCACGTTGTTCAGACGCAGCTGTTCACGAACGGTACGCGTGAGCGGGCCATACGGATCAGAGGTGTCCAGGATCAGCGTTTTCATTTCCGGCGGCACCGAGGTGGTGCCGCGCAGGTGATAACCACAACCTGCGGTGATTAACACCGCGAGGGTAAGAAATACAGAGACTATCGGATGTCGCACAATTCCTCCTGACATCAACCGACGACCAGGTTAAGCAGCTTGCCCGGTACGTAAATCACTTTACGAATGGTGACCCCATCAAGATATTTGGCCACCAGATGCTCCTGCGCAGCACGAGCCTGCACCTGTTCCTGGTTAGCGTCAGCCGCCACGGTGATTTTACCGCGCACTTTACCGTTAACCTGTACCACGACCAGCAATGAATCTTCCACCATCGCGGCGTCATCCGCTTGTGGCCAGGAGGCGTTATCGACATCGCCTGTTCCACCCAGAGACTGCCACAGCACGAAGCAGGCATGAGGGGTGAACGGGTTCAGCATACGCACCACAGCCAGCAGCGCTTCCTGCATCAACGCACGATCCTGTTCGCTCTCCTGCGGAGCACGAGCCAGCTTGTTCATCAGTTCCATAATCGCCGCGATCGCGGTGTTGAAGGTCTGACGGCGGCCGATATCATCGGACACTTTGCTAATCGTTTTGTGCAGATCGCGACGCAGGTTTTTCTGATCTTCTGTCAGCGTATCAAGGTCGAGGGCGACAGTCGGGCCTTTCTGCGTGTGTTCGAAGGCCAGTTTCCAGACGCGTTTCAGGAAGCGGTTTGCCCCTTCAACGCCGGACTCTTGCCACTCAAGCGTCATTTCAGCCGGCGATGCAAACATCATAAACAGACGCACGGTATCGGCACCGTAACGTTCAACCATAATCTGCGGGTCGATGCCGTTGTTTTTCGACTTCGACATTTTGCTCATCCCGGCATACACCAGGTCGTGTCCGGCAGCGTCACTGGCTTTAACAATACGGCCTTTTTCATCACGCTCCACGGTAACATCAACCGGAGAGACCCAGTTACGCTCGCCGCTGGCACCCAGATAATAGAAGGCGTCAGCCAGCACCATCCCCTGGCACAGCAGACGCTTCGCAGGCTCATCTGAATTCACCAGGCCTGCGTCGCGCAGTAATTTGTGGAAGAAGCGGAAGTAGAGCAGGTGCATAATGGCGTGTTCGATGCCACCAACATACTGATCCACAGGCAGCCAGTAGTTCGCCGCTGCCGGGTCGAGCATCCCTTTATCATAGTCCGGGCAGGTATAACGTGCGTAATACCATGAGGACTCCATAAAGGTATCAAAGGTGTCGGTTTCACGCAGGGCAGGCTGACCGTTAACGATGGTTTTGGCCCATTCAGGATCGGCTTTAATTGGGCTGGTAATGCCATCCATGACCACGTCCTCCGGCAGGATCACCGGCAACTGATCTTCTGGCGTCGGCATCACAGTACCATCTTCCAGCGTCACCATCGGAATCGGTGCGCCCCAGTAGCGCTGGCGTGAAACACCCCAGTCGCGCAGACGATAGTTAACTTTGCGCTCACCCACGCCGATATCAGCCAGCTTAGTGGCAATCGCATTGAAACCGTCTTCATAGGACAGACCGTCAAACTCGCCGGAATTAAACAGCGTGCCTTTTTCGGTCATTGCCGCTTCGCTCAGATCCGGTGCGCTGCCGTCAGCGGCAAGGATCACGGGTTTGATCTGCAGACCGTATTTGGTCGCAAATTCCCAGTCACGCTGGTCATGTCCAGGAACAGCCATAACGGCACCGGTGCCGTATTCCATCAGCACAAAGTTGGCGACCCAAACCGGGACGTCTTCACCGGTCAGCGGGTGTTTCGCAAACAGGCCGGTGGCCATGCCTTTTTTCTCCATCGTGGCCATTTCGGCTTCAGCCACTTTGGTATTACGGCATTCGGCGATAAAGTCGGCCAGGGCTGGATGAGTGGCGGCGGCCTGGGCTGCCAGCGGGTGTCCCGCCGCTACCGCCAGGTAGGTCACGCCCATAAAGGTGTCAGGACGCGTGGTATAAACACGCAGCTTTTCCTGACTGTTGTTCACGTCAAACTCGATCTCCACCCCTTCAGAGCGGCCAATCCAGTTGCGCTGCATGGTTTTCACCTGCTCAGGCCAGCTTTCCAGCGTGTCGAGGTCATTCAGCAGTTCATCGGCATAGTCGGTAATTTTGACGAACCACTGTGGGATTTCTTTGCGTTCAACTTTCGTGTCACAGCGCCAGCAGCAGCCATCGATCACCTGCTCGTTCGCCAGCACCGTCAAATCGTGCGGACACCAGTTCACCGCAGAAGTCTTTTTGTAGACCAGACCTTTTTCATAGAGTTTGGTGAAGAACCACTGCTCCCAGCGATAGTATTCTGGCTGGCAGGTCGCCAGTTCACGGTTCCAGTCATAACCAAAGCCCAGCAGTTTGAGCTGGTTCTTCATGTAGTCGATGTTGGAATAAGTCCAGGGAGCCGGAGCCGTGTTGTTTTTCACCGCCGCCCCTTCCGCCGGCAGGCCGAAGGCATCCCAGCCGATTGGCTGTAATACGTTTTTACCCAGCATACGCTGGTAGCGGGAGATGACATCGCCAATAGTATAGTTGCGCACGTGGCCCATGTGCAGGCGTCCGGAAGGGTAGGGCAGCATGGAGAGGCAGTAATACTTCTCTTTACCTTCTTCTTCGGTCACTTTGAACGTTTGCTTATCATCCCATTGCTGCTGGACGTGGGATTCTATCTCTTCCGGGCGATATTGCTCTTGCATAGTAGCCAGTGGTCCTTTCTATAAATTTTTTTCGTGTTCGTTCAGATCCGCATAGCATAGCTGATCCGCACCCGGCGCAACAACAGTAAGCGTCCTGCCGGAGGGCATTTCTCTGTAAGCTGTAATCGAGGCGGCAATTTTTAGTGTGAAAACACGGAAGTTTTTCAGTTACAACTAGAATGAGAAGAAACGCGTTCGTTATCAATAAGGAGAGTCTATGAACAAGGTTGCTCAGTATTATCGTGAGCTGGTGTCTTCCCTGACCCAACGCATTGAACGCGGGGAGCGGGATATTGATGCCCTGGTGGAGAGTGCCCGTCAGAGGATGAATAATCGCGGTGAATTAACCCGAAGCGAAATTGATGATGTCAGCCGTGCCGTACGGCGTGACCTAGAGGAATTTGCGCGCAGCTATGCGGAAAATCAGGAAGAACTCAGCGATAGCGTGTTTATGCGGGTGATCCGCCAGAGTATCTGGAAAGAGCTGGCCGATATCACCGACAAAAGTCAGCTGGAGTGGCGTGAAGTTTTCCAGGATTTGAATCATCACGGTGTTTATCAAAGTGGCGAAGTGGTGGGGCTGGGGAATCTGGTGTGTGAGAGCTGTCAGTTTACCCGGGCGATCTACACGCCGGAAGTCCTGACTCGCTGTCCGGAATGCAACCACGATCAGTTTGTTCGCCAGCCATTTGAGCCTTGATGTGTGCGTCGATATAAAAGCAGATTTTCTGTTTCCGCCCCGGTGATAACAACACATTCTGTTTCTGCTGGGGCGGGCCTACTGTATTGGCCCGCCCGCGCAGTCAGTGTTAATGCAGGATTTTGGCGAGGAAGTCTTTGGCACGTTCGGACTGTGGATTATTAAAGAACTCGTCTTTCGGTGAGTCCTCAACAATCTTCCCTTCATCCATAAAGATCACCCGGTTGGCGACCTTACGCGCAAAGCCCATTTCGTGTGTTACCACCATCATGGTCATCCCTTCATTCGCCAGCTCAACCATCACGTCCAGTACCTCGTTGATCATCTCCGGATCCAGCGCGGATGTTGGCTCATCGAACAGCATGGCGATAGGATCCATACACAGCGCACGGGCAATGGCCACACGCTGCTGCTGGCCTCCGGAGAGCTGGCCCGGGAACTTATTGGCATGAGCACTCAGTCCAACGCGTTCCAGCAGCTTCAGGCCTTTTTGCCGCGCTTCCTCTTTGTCACGCTTCAGCACTTTAACCTGTGCCAGCGTGAGGTTTTCAACAATGGACAGATGTGGGAACAACTCGAAATGCTGGAACACCATGCCGACTTTAGAACGAAGCTGGGCGAGGTTGGTCTTCTTGTCATTAACCGGCGTGCCGTTCACCTCAATCTGCCCTTTCTGGATAGGCTCAAGGCCATTTACCGTTTTTATCAGCGTCGACTTCCCGGAACCTGAAGGGCCGCACACCACCACTACTTCCCCTTTTTTGACTTCGGTTGAGCAGTCGGTCAGCACCTGAAAGTGACCATACCACTTAGAAACATTTTTCAGGGTAATCATTTAAGCAGTCCTTTTTTTCTTTAAATAGCTGACCAACAGCGAAGCGCTAAGGCTGATAACGAAGTAAATTGCACCGGCGAACAGCACCATTTCAATCTCAGTACCGTTATTGACGCCAATGGTATCTGCCGTACGGAAAAAGTCCGCCAGGCTCAGGACATACACCAGAGAAGTATCCTGGAACAGGACGATGCCCTGGGTCAGCAGCAGCGGGACCATGGCACGAAATGCCTGCGGCAGGATGATCAGGCGCATCGACTGCCACTGGGTCATCCCCAGTGCCAGTGCGGCGCTGCCCTGGCCACGGGCGATACTTAATATTCCCGCGCGGATGATTTCTGAATAATAGGCGGCCTCAAACAGGGAAAAAGCGACCATCGCAGAAATCAGGCGAATGTCCGTTTTGGGCGACAGACCCAGCACCTGCTGCAGGAAACTCGGCACCACCAGATAGAACCACAGCAGCACCATAACCAGAGGTACCGAGCGGAACAGGTTGACATAAATTTTGGCAAACCAGCTGATGGGTTTGAAGGAGGAGAGGCGCATGACCGCCAGCAACGTGCCCCAGATAATGCCGAAGATTACTGCGGTAACGGTAATTTTTAGCGTAACGACCATACCCGCCCACAGGTAGGGGAGGTTGGGGACGATAGTACTCCAGTCAAATTCGTACATTATTTGCCCCCCGGCAGTCGGACTTTACGTTCTACCAGCCCCATCAGCAGCATAATCACCGCATTGATGGCGATATAGGCCAGAGTAATGGCCGTAAACGATTCATAAGCGTGTGCAGAATAGTCGAGCAGTTTGCCTGCCTGAGCTGCCATATCCACCAGACCTATTGTGGAAGCGATGGCGGAGTTTTTCACCAGGTTAAGCATTTCCGAAGTCATCGGTGGCACAATGACCCGGTAGGCATTCGGCAGTAACACATAACGATAGGTTTGTGGCAGTGTCAGCCCCATCGCCAGGCCGGCATTTTTCTGACCACTTGGCAGGGACTGAATGGCGGCACGAACCTGTTCGCATACGCGGGCAGCGGTAAACAGACCCAGGCACAGAACCGAGCAGGTGAAGAACTGGATATTGGGGTCGATTTCCGATTTGAACCACATGCCAAGTCCTTCCGGCAACAGCTCCGGCACCACCAGATACCAGATAAAGAATTGCACGATCAGCGGTACGTTACGGAACAGTTCAACGTAACAGGTCCCCAGACCGGCAAGCAGACGGTTGGGAACGGTACGCAAAATACCAAACAGGGAACCGACAAAGAGGGCGATAATCCAGGCACAAACGGAGACGGCAATGGTGACCTGAAAGCCGGACCACAGCCAACCGAGATAGGTTGTATTACCGAACGGGGCCTCCTGCAGGAATATTCCCCAGTTCCAATCAATAGACATAAAACACTCCGGTAAAAAAAGGGTAGCGATTGCTACCCTGAAGATTGATGAAAGGCTCTGTTGTGCTCCCCGGGGAACGACCGGTTTACACCTTCGTCAGGCGTCAGCGCTTAAGCGCTGTCCACCTGACTGTGTCTGTCCGAGCCTGTGTTCAGCAATCATGGGGCAGCACAGGCCGCCCCTGTTTCTCGTTATTAATTCATTGCCTTGTCGTTCGGCGATTTGAACAGGGCTTTCATATCGTCAGAGAGATCGAAGTCCATGGTCATATTTTTTGGTGGAATGGGCTGTTTAAACCATTTGTCGAACCATTTAGCCGCTTCGCCGGTCGTCTGCGCTTGCGCAATGGTGTCATCCATCAGTTTTTTGAATTCACCATCGCCTTTACGCAACATACAGCCGTAGGCTTCATGGGATTGTGGCGTGCCGAGAATTTCCCAGTTTGCAGGTTTCTTGGCTTTAGCACGTTCACCGGCCAGCAGAGCATCATCCATCATAAAGGCCACAGCGCGGCCGCTTTCCAGCGTACGGAATGAATCTCCATGGTCTTTCGCACTGATGATGCGCATGCCCATTTTTTTCTCATCGTTCAGCTTGTTCAGCAGAATTTCAGAGGTTGTGCCTGAGGTCACTACCACGCTTTTACCTTTCAGGTCGCCGAAGTCTTTAATGGCACCGCCTTTCTTCACCAGCAGGCGCGTACCGACCACGAAGATGCTGTTGGAGAAGCTGGCCTGTTTCTGGCGCTCCAGATTGTTGGTGGTAGAGCCACACTCAAAGTCGTAGGTGCCGTTCTGCAACAGCGGGATACGATTCTGAGAGGTGATTGGCAGCATTTTTACCTGCAGATCCGGTTTATTCAGTTTTTTCTTGATCGCGTCAACAATCGCGTTGGAGTAATCCTGGGAGTAGCCCACAACTTTCTGCTGATTGTCGTAATAGGAGAACGGGACGGAGGATTCACGGTGGCCAACGACAATCACGCCGTTTTTGGCAATTTTTTCCAGGGTAGACGCCTGCTGCTGTGGTGCCGCGTCCTCGGCCTGGGCGATACCAGAGGCGAATCCTGCCAGTGCAAGGCAAAGCCCCAGTTTCCGTAATTTCATGTTCCAACTCCTTTGCAGTAGTGGCGCGAAATAAAGCGACGCCGACGTGATGTGATGTGTGTATATCCTGCTATTTATCTGTTTTATTCAAAATTAAAGCGGGTGCCATTCCCCAATAACATAGCTGAATGTTAATGGCGTGAAACGAAAAAGTTTCTTTTTTGCGATGTACCCCGCACCAATCAGGTGCGGTTTTTTAGCAATGCTCCGCAAAGGGGCAATAAATGCGCCATGGCGGGGCGTGAATCTTTTCGTAACGACTTGATACGGGAGTGCCACACGTTTACACGGAAATATTTTGCAATCATCGTGCCAACGGCGGTTTTTAAGAAGAAGTGCAGCATAAGCTGTGGCGGAAAGAGAACGGGAGCGGGGGAGAATGATTGCCGGTACGAATGCCCCGCTGACCATTTTCGTTCAGCGGGGCAGCAGCGGTCGGGCAGAAAAGCGCGCCGACCTCTTCAGGTTACCTGCGGCGTAAACGCCAGCGGCAGAACATGCCGACAATAGCGAACACGAAAGCGATACTCCAGATCCCCCAGTTACCCATGCGGGCATACGGGGTTAATCCACTGGTCGGTGTCACTTTTGCTGATAACACTTCCGCTTTGAACTGCGGAATGATGTGAGCGATATCACCATGGGCGTCCACCACGGCAGTCACGCCGTTGTTGGTACTGCGCAACAGGGGACGGCCCAGTTCCAGCGCACGCATCTGCGCCATTTGCAGGTGCTGCCATGGGCCAATGGAGTGACCAAACCACGCATCGTTCGAGATAGTCAGCAGGAAGTTGGTGTCCGGTCTGAAGTTATCCCGTACCTGTTGCCCGAGGATAATCTCGTAACAGATGGCGGCAGTCAGGTTATAGCCTGCTACCTGAAGCTGCGGCTGCACATAGCCGCCCCGGCTGAAAGAGGACATCGGCAGGTCAAACAACGGGGCCAGTGGACGCAGTAGCGTTTCCAGCGGAACGAATTCGCCAAAGGGTACCAGATGATGCTTCTGGTAACGATTGTTGCTTAAGTAGCTGTAAGGTTGCGGACCGCCGAGCACGATAATCGAGTTGTAATCGTGGTAGCGATTGTCTTCCAGACGGGAGTCAACGATGCCGGTTACCAGGCTGCTGCCCGCCGCACGCAGTTGCTCATCCACCGCCTTAAGAAACGGTTGCTGGCGGGTTTCAAGGTCAGGAATGGCAGACTCTGGCCAGATGATAATGGGGGCTTTGCCGACAAACGGGCGGCTCAGGGCCGTATAGGTTTTCAGGGTATTAACCAGCTGGTCCGGATCCCACTTCATCGCCTGCTCGATATTCCCCTGGACCAGCGCTACCTCAACCGTCCTGTCGGGTAAAGGCTGGAACCAGCTGATATAACGCAGGGGCCAGGGCAGCAGTAGCAGCGCAAGCGCCGCCAGGCCGGCGACCAGGCGGCGCTGCAGCACGGCATAAACGGCCAGTCCGGCAATAATCATCAGCAGGAAGGTAATGGCTTCCACGCCCACTATCGGGCCCAGGCCTTTCAGCGGGCCGTTGATCTGGCTGTAACCAAACTGCAACCACGGGAAGCCGGTCAGCACCCAGCCACGCAGGAACTCAGTGAGCTGCCACAGGACCGGAGCCGCCAGCGCCAGACGCAGCAGAGAAGTTTTTGGCGTCAGGCGGTTCAGCAGCGCAGCGAACAGCAGGGTATACAATGACAGATAGGCTGCCAGCAGTATCACCAGGAACACATTGACCGGGCCAGGCATACCGCCAAAGGTGGCGATACTGACATATACCCAGTTGACGCCGCTGCCAAACAGGCCAAAGCCCCAGGCAAAGCCAATGGCACTTGCCTGGCGGGTGGTGCGATTCAGGGTAAGCGCCTGCAAACCAAACAGGGACACCAGGGCTGCGGGCCAGACATCATAAGGCGAGAAAGAAAGGGTGCCAATGGCACCCGTTATTAGCGCTAATAGCAGGCGAACCCGCTGGCGCTGGAACAATGACGCAATTGCCATAGATGGATTACTCTTCCAGAGTCGGTTGCGGCGAATTTTCCGGGATTTTGACATGGACCTGAATAATGCGGCGGCTGTCTGCCATCGCCACTTTAAACTGGTAGCCATCGATCTCAATACTTTCACCACGCGCTGGCAGATGGCCGAAGCCCTGCATCACCAGACCGCCGATGGTATCCACCTCTTCGTCGCTGAAATGGGTATTGAAGACCTCGTTAAAGTCTTCGATCGGTGTCAGTGCCCGAATGGTGTAGGTGTGGCGGCTCAGTTGACGGATGTCACGATCTTCTTCATCGTCGTATTCGTCTTCGATTTCTCCGACGATCAGTTCAAGAATATCCTCAATCGTCACCAGGCCTGAGACACCGCCGAATTCGTCAATCACAAGCGCCATATGATAGCGCTGTGAGCGGAACTCCTTCAGCATGCGGTCTACGCGCTTACTCTCCGGTACCACTACCGCAGGGCGCAGTACCTTTTCCATACTGAACGGCTCAGATCCACTGCTCATAAATGGCAGCAGATCTTTGGCCATCAGGATGCCTTCAACATGGTCCTTGTCCTCGCTGATAACCGGGAAGCGTGAGTGAGCAGATTCAATAATAACCGCCAGGCACTCTTCCAGAGTCTGGTTACGCTTGAGCGTGACCATCTGGGAGCGGGGGATCATAATGTCTCTGACACGCTGTTCGGCGATATCCATCACCCCCTCCAGCATATCTCTGGTATCCGGGTCGATCAGGTCATTTTGTTCAGAGTCCCGAATCAACTCCAGCAGGTCATCGCGGTTCTTAGGCTCACCGTGGAACAACTGGTTGAGCATCAGCGTGAAAAATCCCTTTTTGCTACTGGGACTGTCATTGTTTTGTGAATGGTCATCGCTCATGGCGTTTTTGAGTTTGTCTCTCTATTAACAGGATCGGCTGCCCCGGTAGGGTCAAGGGCAGGCGGAGTGGCTGGCGAACCAGCCGGGTCGTTATTCTTTCTCCGAAATGTACGGATCGGGGTAGCCAAGAGCAAGCATTATCTCGGTCTCCAGCGATTCCATCTCTTCGGCTTCGTCATCTTCAATGTGATCATACCCTAAAAGGTGCAGGCTACCGTGGATCACCATGTGCGCCCAGTGCGCCTCAAGCGCCTTTTCCTGCTCTCTGGCTTCCTGTTCAACCACCTGGCGGCAGATGATTAAATCCCCGAGCAGGGGCAGTTCAATGCCCGGGGGAGCCTCAAAGGGAAAGGACAGCACGTTAGTCGGTTTGTCTTTACCGCGATAGGTATGATTCAGCTCATGGCTTTCTGCCTCATCGACCACACGAATGGTGACTTCACTTTCGGGCTGGAACTGCGGCAGGACGGCTTCCAGCCAGCGCTGAAAGTCTGCTTCGGTGGGCAGGCCCTGTTCGCTTTCACAGGCGAGCTGCAGATCCAGAATCACATTACTCATTGCTTCTCCTGTGAAGCCTGCTGGGCGGCAAGGGCTTCACGTTTACGTTCTTCGGTCTGGGTATCGCGCCGCTTTTGATCGGCGGCTTCCCAGGCTTCATAGGCCACAACGATGCGCGCCACGACAGGGTGGCGTACCACGTCTTCACTGTGGAAGAAATTGAAACTCAGTTCGTCCACCTCAGATAATACTTCAATCGCATGGCGCAGGCCGGATTTCAGGTTGCGGGGCAGGTCAATCTGCGTCACGTCACCGGTAATCACGGCTTTTGAGTTAAAGCCAATGCGCGTCAGGAACATTTTCATCTGCTCGATGGTCGTGTTCTGGCTTTCATCAAGAATGATAAACGCATCGTTGAGCGTGCGGCCACGCATGTAGGCCAGCGGTGCCACTTCAATAACGTTACGTTCGATCAGCTTCTCGACACGTTCAAAGCCCAGCATTTCGAACAGTGCATCATACAGAGGGCGCAGGTACGGGTCGACTTTCTGACTGAGATCGCCCGGCAGGAAACCCAGTTTTTCACCGGCTTCAACGGCCGGCCGGGTCAGCATAATGCGACGGATCTCCTGGCGCTCCAGGGCATCGACCGCTGCGGCAACGGCGAGATAGGTTTTACCCGTACCCGCCGGCCCAATACCAAAGGTTACATCGTGGTCGAGGATATTAGCGACATACTGCGCCTGGTTTGGTGTGCGCGGTTTGATGACTCCACGCTTGGTTTTGATGTGAATGGCTTTGCCAAACTCCGGCACGCTGTCGGCCGTCTGTTCCAGCACACCGCTCTCTTTAATCGCCAGGTGTATCTGCTCAGGGTCAATATCCGGAATGTGTCCCCGCACCGGGGCGGTATCAACATACAGATGACGCAGTATATCAACAGCGGCATGAACGCTTAATGCACGGCCCACCAGTTTAAACGCATTCTCGCGGCGATTAATTTCAATGCCCAGTCGGCGCTCTAACTGTTTGATGTTGTCATCAAACGGGCCACACAGGCTCAGCAGTCGGGCATTATCAATCGGTTCCAGGGTTACTTCACGTGTTTCAATGTTCAAACTAATCCTTTGGGTCACACAGGGCCAGGTTGAGAAATGGATGGCAGACCTGGCATAAGTGCCAGCGCCATAAAGGAAGTATTTATGGCAGCACGCAAAGCTGCAAGCGTTGGGGTGGATATTTGGGCGCGGCTTTCAGAAACCAAGTGTAACGCAATGAAATGATACGGCGAACCGGGAAGGCTCGCCGGAGGATAAGCGGTCAGGGCTGGAAAGTACCGACGCCCAGCTCGTTCTCTTTGCGCGTGCGTGCAATAACGGATTCCGGGGTTTCGATAGTGCGCAGGCCCATCTGATCTTCGCCACGGATGAAAATACCGCGCAGCGAGTTGGCATACACGTCGACGATTTCGACGTCAACAAACTTACCAATGTGCTCCGGCGTGCCTTCAAAGTTGACGACGCGGTTACAGCCGGTGCGCCCGGAGAGTTCCATCACGTTCTTACGCGATGTCCCTTCCACCAGGATGCGCTGTACGCTGCCGAGCATCCGGCGGCTCCAGGCCATCGCCTGCTGGTTGATACGATCCTGCAGGATGTACAGGCGCTGTTTTTTCTCGTCTTCAGAGACATCATCCGGCAGGTCGGCTGCGGGCGTCCCGGGGCGGGCAGAGTAGATAAAACTGTAGCTGGTATCAAAATTGATCTCGCCGACCAGTTTCATGGTCTGCTCGAAATCCGCCTGGGTTTCGCCGGGAAAACCGATGATAAAGTCAGAGCTGATATGAATATCAGGGCGCGCAGCCACCAGTTTACGGATGATCGCTTTATATTCCAGCGCCGTGTGGGCACGTTTCATCAGTGTCAGAATACGGTCCGCGCCGCTTTGCACCGGCAGGTGAAGGAAACTCACCAGCTCTGGCGTATCGCGATAGACCTCAATGATATCGTCAGTAAATTCGATCGGATGGCTGGTGGTAAAGCGGATGCGATCGATGCCGTCTATCGCAGCAACCAGACGTAGCAGTTCTGCAAAAGAGCAGATACCCCCATCGAAGGTAGCGCCGCGATAGGCGTTAACGTTCTGACCCAGCAGGTTCACTTCGCGTACCCCCTGGGCAGCCAGTTGGGCTATTTCAAACAGAATATCATCTGAGGGGCGACTGACTTCCTCTCCGCGCGTGTAAGGGACGACGCAGAAGGTACAGTATTTATTACAGCCTTCCATGATGGAGACAAACGCAGTAGGGCCCTCGGCACGGGGTTCAGGCATCCGGTCAAACTTTTCGATTTCCGGGAAACTGACGTCCACCACCGGGCTTTTGGTGCCACGTACGGTGTTGATCATCTCCGGCAGACGGTGCAGTGTTTGCGGACCAAAGACAATATCCACGCAGTTCGCACGCTGGCGCAGCTGATCGCCCTCCTGAGACGCGACACAGCCACCGACCCCAATGATGACATTGGGGTTAGACTCTTTTAGTTTTCTCCAGCGACCGAGCAAAGCGAAAACCTTCTCCTGGGCCTTTTCTCGAATCGAACAGGTGTTGAGCAGCAGGACATCGGCATCTTCTGCCGCGTCGGTCAGGGTATACCCGTGGGTGCTGTTTAACAGGTCTGCCATTTTGGATGAATCATACTCATTCATCTGACAGCCCCAGGTTTTAATATGCAGTTTTTTTGTCATCGACTTGCCATTTGTCATGCAGAAAGGAGTGCGGGGCGCGTATTGTAGTGGTTCGCTGCCCGTGGCAGCGGTGTCGCGGCGATCTGTTTGTCGCAGAAAAATCCGGTACACTTAACAACGATCAGGATAACAGAATTCTGCCGGTGAGGTGTAGTTGCAGAGCACGTATGATACGGCCGGTGAAGGAAAAAAAATGACGGAATTAAAGCAAAAAGTAGATGTGGCCATTGTCGGTGGTGGCATGGTCGGTGCCGCGCTGGCCAGCGGGCTGGCGCAACATGGCTTCAGGGTGGCAGTGCTGGAAAAGGAAGCTCCGCCGGAATTCGATGCAGCCAGTCATCCTGACGTGCGCATTTCAGCCATCGGGGCGGCCTCGGTGGCGTTACTGAAGCAGCTGGACGTCTGGCCCACCGTACTGGGGATGCGGGCCGTTCCTTACCGCCGGCTCGAAACCTGGGAGTGGCAGAGTGCCCAGGTGGCTTTTGACGCCGAATCGCTGGGCTTACCCGAGCTTGGCTATATGGTTGAAAACAGCGTACTGCAGCGCGCGCTGTGGCAGCGTCTGCAACAGCAGGACATCCGCCTGCTGTGTCCGGCGCGCCTGCGCGATCTCCAGCCGGTAAACGGGGGATGGCAGCTGCGGCTGGATAATGAGGATACGCTGACCGCACGGCTGGTGGTGGGGGCTGACGGCGCGAATTCCCAGGTCCGGCAGCTGGCAGGTATTGGCATCCACGGCTGGAACTATGCTCAGTCATGTATGTTGATCAGCGTACGCTGTGACCGGGACGCCGGGGATGCAACATGGCAACAGTTTACGCCGAAAGGTCCCCGTGCCTTCCTGCCTTTGTTTGACCGTTGGGCTTCGCTGGTGTGGTATGACAGCCCGGCGCGAATTCGCCAGCTGCAGGCGATGTCCATGCCTCAGTTGCAAAAAGAGATTCAGGCGAACTTTCCGGCGCGTCTTGGCAGGGTTACCCCGGTGACTGCCGGTTCATTCCCGCTGGTTCGTCGTCACGCCACGCGCTATGTACTGCCGGGGCTGGCACTGGTGGGCGATGCGGCTCATACCATTAACCCGCTGGCCGGGCAGGGCGTCAATCTGGGCTATCGTGATGTTGATGCGTTAATCAGCGTGTTAAGTGAGTCGCGTCTGCGCGCGGAGGACTGGGCATCCACGCCAGTGTTGCAGCGCTATCAGCGTAAACGGCTGAAAGATAATCTGCTGATGCAGAGCGGGATGGATCTGTTTTATTTTGCGTTCAGTAATCAGTCGGCACCGTTGAAGATCGTCCGTAATCTGGGGCTGATCGTGGCGCAGCATTCCGGCGTGTTAAAACGTCAGGCGTTAAGGTATGCATTAGGATTGTAGTCAGGGTGAGATAACGGGGTGGCCAAAACAGAGGTCGACCCCTGCCCAAGCGTATTTCAGAGGTTATTTCAGACGTAAAAAAGCCCGCAAAAGCGGGCTTCTTTACTTTGTGGCTGGGGTGCAGGGATTCGAACCCCGGAATGCTGGTATCAGAAACCAGAGCCTTACCACTTGGCGACACCCCAATTTTTTTGCGACTGGCGAACCAGGCGTCTTTTTCTTTGCGACTCGTACTACCAGCCGTCTTTATATGGCTGGGGTGCAGGGATTCGAACCCCGGAATGCTGGTATCAGAAACCAGAGCCTTACCACTTGGCGACACCCCAATAAAATTGGTGGCTACTACGGGAATCGAACCTGTGACCCCAGCATTATGAGTGCTGTGCTCTAACCAGCTGAGCTAAGTAGCCTAATTTTACTGCTTTACTATCCTAACACATTTCTTACTGCTTAAAAATGGCTGGGGTACCTGGATTCGAACCAGGGAATGCCGGTATCAAAAACCGGTGCCTTACCGCTTGGCGATACCCCATCCGTGCAAACCGCGTTGGAAATGGTGCGGGAGGCGAGACTTGAACTCGCACACCTTGCGGCGCCAGAACCTAAATCTGGTGCGTCTACCAATTTCGCCACTCCCGCGCAAAAAAGATGGTGGCTACTACGGGAATCGAACCTGTGACCCCAGCATTATGAGTGC
>NZ_BCTN01000010.1 GCF_001571305.1 Erwinia persicina NBRC 102418
ATGTTGAATACGTTGCATCCCCTGGTATTCCCCTCTTTCTGACCTCAGCATTATCCCAGCACACTCTCTTTCGATAATAAACCTCCCTGTTTTACTGCCCGATCTCGCTGAACTACATCCCGGAATAATTCACCGACAGTGCGACCAGTCCAGCGGCCAGTGCAATACAGGAGGGCAGCAGCATATAGTGGCGCAGACGCTTATGATACAGCATCACCACGGTTGCCAGGAAAGCCACCACCATCAGCACCCGCCACTCACTGAATGACAACTCCATTAGCGCCACCAGCGGCATCATCGCACAAGGCACCAGCACGCCCCAGCCGCTATCCAGTTTTTTGCCTGTCATCCCGCTTCCCCCCTATAAGCCGCACGCGGACACGACGCCCGTCAGCCTTGCAGTGTCCACACAATCGCAAATGGTAATGATTACCAATATCATATGATAGTTTTTATCACTTTGCAGCATATTGTTGTTGAAACTTTATCCCGCCAGATGACAGCTTCGCGTTTAAGTGGTAGATTGGCAGCGATCAATATTCAGAAAAATCTAATAATAACGGCTCTAAACTATTCCAATTACGAAATATCAGCGATTTAATAAGGTCGTGTTTAGGTATTTCAGGGCAGTCACGAGTAATCATAATGAAATTACAAAGCTACGATGAATTGCTTAACAGCAAGCATCGGCTATCGTTGATGCTATTTCTTTTTTTAAACACAGCGACTGCCGTATTTTCCATGCTCAATGTTAATCGTCTTTCCGCCCCGATGGTGACCCTACCTACGGCGACCATTATAATATTGAGCATCATGTTACTCATCTGGATGGTTTTAAAACCGCTGGGGACATTTCCACTATTAAATAGTGCGGCCCTGATCACCGGCGTACTTTGGGCCTGGCAAATTGGGCTGAAGTATCAGCAAAATTTTTATTTTGAAAACAGCTTCCTGCTGATCTCACTGGTGAGTGTGTTTTTTATCAGTGCCATCGCGCTGGGCGATCACCTGCTCGCGTTCTGTCTGCACACGGCCCCTGCCTCCGCAACAGTGCTGATACTGGACCATGGCCAGAATACCTTTGTGCTGCTGTTTACCATTATCCTGCCGCTGTTCGGTTTTACCCTGCATCACCTGATGCTGCGGCGGCGTGATAACTTTACCCGGCGTCTGGTGAGCCAGCTCTACGAAGAGAAAGAGACCTACAGCGACCTGAGTATGCTGGATCCGCTAACCGGGTTGTATAACCGGCGCGGGCTGAAAAACCGGCTGGAGAATATTCTGGATAACCATGCGGGCAGCCATTTTGTCCTGCTGCTGGATATTGATAACTTCAAAGCTTATAACGATAACTATGGTCATGCGATGGGGGATCAGGCACTGGCACGCGTCTCGGTCGCCATCCGCGATGCGGTACGCTCACGTGATATTGTGACGCGCTACGGTGGGGAAGAATTTCTGGTATTACTGACCAACGTAAATGAATCTATTGCCCTGAAACTGGCCGAGCGCATCCGTCAATATGTACTGGACCTGGAAATCCCTCACCGCTTCAACGATCGGGTTGCCACCCATGTGACCATTAGTGCCGGTATTGCCCCGCTGATGGGCGAAGATTTTGACAATGCACTGGCAAATGCCGATCGGGCGTTATATCTGGCTAAAAACCAGGGGCGTAATACTATTCTCTCCCATCATGACCTGGTAAAAAAACACTTAAGCCAGGCTGCCGATGCGTTATAAAAAATGAAGGCGGCCTTATTTAAGGCCCATTCATTTTAAAAGCTTAACCTTTTCTTTAATACAAATCCCCGTCCAGCCCGCTAAAAATAAGATATTGCTGCGAATTAAGTTTTTAAATGATTAACGATGGTGTTTGTTTCTTACCGGGCAAGAGCCATTTTTTTGACGTTTACAGATCGTGGACAATATGGCAATTTTATCTCTTCATCACGCAGGAGATAAGCATGAGTCTGGAGTCAGTACGGCAGTTTTTTGCAGATCGCGCACCCGAAATTGACATCATTGAACTGTCAGAAAGCACCGCCACCGTCGCCCTTGCTGCCGCCGCTCATCAGGTTGAGCCGGGGCAGATTGCCAAGACCCTGTCGTTAAAAGTGAAGGATCGTGTGGTTCTGATTGTCACGCGAGGTGACGCACGGCTGGATAACCGCAAACTGAAAGAGGCGCTCGGGGCAAAAGCCAGAATGCTGAATACCGATGAAGTGGTGAGCTGGACCGGTCATCCGGTGGGCGGCGTCTGCCCCTTTGGTCTGGAAAACCCGCTGACCGTCTACTGCGACGTGTCGCTCAGGGACTATCAGGAAGTGCTGCCGGCTGCCGGGGCCATTCACAGCGCGGTCCGCATTGCCCCTGAATATATGGCGCAGCTGACCGGGGCGCAGTGGATCGATGTCTGCCAGCCCCCCCTCCAGCAGGCAGGCTGACACGACGCCGGGGTGCGTTACGACTGACCCGAAATAATCGCCCCCCGCGTTTCCCGGCCAAAGGCGACAATCACACAAATCAACACCGCCACAGTACCGGCCACTATCGCCATCGCCAGCGCGTAATTGTTGCCGTTGGCAATGGCGATTTTTGACTGCAGCGTGGCGTTGACCGACGCCACCAGATTTCCTAACTGATAGACAAACCCCGGCAGAACCGCGCGCGCCCCGGCAGGCACCAGCTCCGTCAGCCAGCCCGGCACCACCCCCCATGCGCCCTGCACCATAAACTGCATCAGAAACGCGCCTGCACCCACCGCCCAGGATCCGCTGGAAAAAGCCCACAGCGGCAGCACCGGCAGCGCCAGGAAAGCTGCGATGATTATCGCCTTCTTACGGCCTGTTTTTTCCGACAGCGCCCCAAACAGAATGCCGCCAAGGATCGCCGCAATGTTGTAGAAAATGGCAATAATGCTGATGGTATGAGGTGCAAACCCCTGCTGCACTTTCAGATAGGTCGGGTAGAGATCCTGCGTACCGTGGCTGAAGAAGTTAAAGCAGGCCATCAGCAGCACCAGATAGACGCAGAGCTTCCAGTGGCTTTTCAGCACCGGCAGCAGCGCCACCGTCTCTTTGCGCTCGCGCGCTGCCAGCCACACCGGCGACTCGGGGACTTTAAAATAGATAAACGGCAGCAGTAACACCGGCAGCGCACCAATCAGGAACATCCCGCGCCAGCCTACCAGGCTGTAAAACAGACCAAACACCACGGAGGCCAGCAGATAGCCAAAAGGATAACCCGCCTGAAATACGCCTGACATCAGCCCCCGCGAGCGGTCAGGGATGGTTTCCATCGCCAGGGAAGAGGCGACTCCCCAGACGCCGCCCATCGCCACCCCGTAAATCACGCGGAAGGCCAGGAACCACAGTAGCGAGGGAGACCAGGCGGAGAGCAGCTCAAAAATCGTAAAGGCGATAATGTTGGCCATCAGCACAGGCCGGCGACCGAATTTTTCTGCCAGCCGGCCAAACAGCAGCGCGCCCAGTGGTCGCACCGCCAGCGTCAGCATAATCGCCAGTGATACATCGGTGATGCTGACGTGAAAATTATCCGCGATATCACTGAGCACGAAGACCAGGATAAAAAAGTCAAACGCATCCAGCGTCCAGCTGCCGAAACAGGCGAAAGCGACATTGCGCTGAGTCGAAGTCCAGTTAAGCATAGAGAGGGTCCTGTCTTAGAGGCTCACAAGAATGTTAATAACTTGTTTATATCATGTAAGACAGAAGTGGATTCTGGCGGTTTTGTCAGGCTTATCACCAGACTGTAAAAGGGGATGTCATTGTGTTACCAGACTAATAATTAGCCTGGTAATCAGCATTATCAGACGTTACAGATCACGGGCAATCATCGCCTGCAACCCCACCTGCTGGCCGTAAGAGAGTTCCAGCGTGTTGCCATCGGGATCGGCAAAGAAAGCCCAGTAGCCCACGGGCTCAGGGAACTGAACCGGCGCTTTGCGCAGCACGCCCTCTTTTTCTGCCAGCGCGACTTTACGGTCAATCTCTTCGCGGGTGGCGCAGGCAACGCCAAGGTGGCCGAACGGCCCGAGGGGCGTATCCCTTCTGACCGCAGTCTGCACCAGCACCAGCGCAAACGGTCGGGTCAGGTCAGAAAGCCAGGCCACTTTTTCGGCCTCCGGCACCCCCGGCTCGCGCTGGTGCACCACCTGCATCCCGGCATAGCGCTGATAGAAATCGATACTTTTTTGTAAGTCCTGCACTTCAAACGCTACGTGGGTGAACCCCACATCCACTGCACTACTCATCGCCCGCTCCTTGATTTATCGTCAGAGCCGTTATCATGGCGCGTTTGCGGCAAGGCAGGTGATCGTCAGTGCGGGCGGCGGGTATCAGGGCACAGATTGTGCTATTCGTGTTCAGTACGTGACCCGTGGCACCATCGTCTGCCAGCCGCCATCCTGCGGCAGGTATTTATTGCCGTAAGACACACAGGCAATGGGTTTCAGACCCCACCGCTGCTTTGCAGCTCTGATGGCGTGAGGGTCTCAGGGCTCATCGCAGGTCAACAGGGGGAGACGGAGGCACCAGCCTGTCCGGCATCTTTTTCCAGTTAGCATCTTCATGGCCATATTGCCCGCCCCAGGTGACATCACTGATGCGTTCCAGCTGCCACTGTCCCGCAGCATTCTGCTTCAGCTCGTACGGCAAACCGCGGCACTGGCGCAGACGTACGTCAACCTGCAACCCGAACTGATAGTCGTGCCCCTTCTTCGGTACAAAGCTCATGGTACTGCTGCACTGGTTGTTGCCGCCGTCATAGGCCAGACCGATGATGGTTTTCTGACCTGCCACCACCGGGGTTTCGTAATAGTCGCTCCAGGACGATTTGACCTGATCGCTGGCCACCGGCATCCCGCGATCCTGAATATGGGTCAGGACAAACTCACTGCTGCGCACCAGCCCTCCCGTCCTCTGGCCGTTGACTTCCTGCTCAATGGAGGCCTGCTCAGTGCCGCCGACAATACGCACCGAGGCGGTATTCTCACCCGCGGCAGGCGGGGTGAAAAAGGTATTATGCGGAAACTGGCTACAACCGCTGATGGAGGCCAGCAGCAGGGACAGGGACAGCGCTGTTTGACGATACCTCAATGTGCCTCCCTGTTGGTATCAGGCAGGATCAGAGCCAGTAGCTCAGTTGCCAGCGACCTGGCTTCCTGTTGATAATTTTCACGCCAGCTTGCCAATCCATGGACGGGACGCCCCTGCTCATCCCACTCCGCCAGCGCCAGGCCATTGACGATCTCCAGTTCAAACCACAGGCTCTGCCAGGCGTCGGTATCCGCTACCAGGGCGCGGTCCTGCCACAACAACTCGGTATACGCGACAAAACGGGCCCAACTGAAGAGGTCTTCACTGGCCCGCATACCCGACACGGCCAGCCACTGACGCGCGTCAGGCTTACTCTTCGGTGACAAGCCGCACCATTTTCTGCCAGCCGCCATCCTGCGGCAGATATTTATTGCCGTAAGTGACGTTGGCAATGGGTTTCAATACCCATTGTCCGCCCGCGTCTTTGACCAGTTCATTCGGCCAGGCACGGCAGCGATACATTTTCAGATCGACCGCCTGACTCAACTGATAATAATGTCCTTTCTCCGGGACAAAGCTAACGATATTCATGCAGCGGTTCTTACCGCGATTGTAACTGTGATACACCGTGGTTTTTCGGCCCGCATAAACCGGCGTTTCAAAATAATCACTGGTGTAGGTCGCTTCCTTACCGCTCACCCTGGGCATGCCCTGATCCTGCGTATTACGCAACACCAGACTGCTTTCACGGATGAGCCCCCCGCGCAGTTTACCGTTGTCCATTTGATACAGCGCATTACTCTCCGTGCTGCCCATAATGCGCAGCATGGCGACTTCCGCACCCGCTGGAGGCGGAGTAAAGAACTCCTGCTGTGGCAGCAGGCTACAGCCGCTGAGCAGAAACGCAGCCAGCGGCAAGATACGTTGATAAGGCATCGTCTCACTCCGCAGTATCATGTCCAGACTTCCTGCCCCTCAGGGGTGATCCACACCAGCCCCGCCGGCGCTTTCGCCAGGAACCAGAAGCCGGTTTCATCCAAATCGTCTAACTCATCGTAAGAGTCCGCCTGTGGCCAGGCATCTTTCAGGCACTGAAGCTGTTCCTCAACCGTACCCGTCAGGTAGACGCCATTACAGGCCAGGCGAACCTGACCAGCCGTCATCAGCTGTTGCAACAGTTCAAAGAAAAGTGCTTTTCTCAGGGCGCTGTTATCAGCCATGCCACGACATTCGACCTCAAGATGCTGCCAGACAGCGCCGAGCGACAGACCCCGGGCGCTGGCGATCACCGCCTGATAAATGCTCTCTCTGTTCACTGGAATTTCATCTCCACTTTTTTCCCTTTATTAATGGACGGCGTAATTACGTCAATGGTCCATTTAGCCCCGGTCTGCTCGGTGGAATTCGAGAAATCTCTCAGCGTCATGGTACTCCCGGCATTGGCACCACTGGTCACTTTAACGGAGTAAAGCGTTCCTTTACCGGGGATGGCTTTTGCCGCCGGCAGCACTTCCGCGCCTGAAATCTGCTGGAAGTAGGTCTTCACATCAGCCTCAGAGGCCCCTTTAAATACCGGCGCACCGATACTGGTCGTTGGATCAGCCATTAACGTTTTCCCGTTTATCGACAGTGAGAAGTCTTTCGGTGGCAGAGAGGCGTCATTATACATTGCTGCCAGATCATTGATCTTCTTTTGCGCCTGCTGCTGGAACACCATTCCCGTCGTTTTGCTACTCAGATCGGTTGCCGTTGTATTGTTATCGGCAATGCGCTTCAGGGCCGCCGCTTCTTCCATTATATTGGCGTTAGTGGATGTTTTTGGCGATACGGCAGGCGTTTTTACACTCCCCGGCATATACACGCTGGCGAGTGATACCGTAATAGCGTGCAGCTGCATCACCGTATCGTAGCGTTCCGCAATTTCATCCCAGCTTTTACCCGAATCCCTGGCGATAGCCGTAATCGCTCTGTCACGCGTGACGCTTCCGGCATCGACGCCTGACATAATGGCACTGGCATTAGCCGCATCCTGAGGATACAGCTCGCTGTACAGCATACGTACGCTGACGCTTTCCCCGTAGGTATCCAGCGCCTGTTGTGCCTTGCTTACCAGCGCAGTACACGCCGCACCACCTTTATTTCCGTTAGTACAAACGTCTTTGATTGCCTGATCGCGGGCTTTATCAACCGTGCGGGTCGCATTCAGCTCACTGGACTCCGCAGCGGTTAACGTCCCCAACCGCTCTTTACGCTCCAGTACCGCTTTGCGTTCCGCTTCGCCGGCACTGAGGTAATTATGCTCAATCGCATTATTACCGTTCGCGTACCCTTCTGCGGCACCTACGCTATCGCCACTACCGATGGCACCGGCAATGCTGGACGCGATCAACGCCAGGTTTTTAATCGTGCCCTTCTGCTGATCGTTAAGATCGCTGGTGGCCACTTCCGGATAGAGCGCGTTATGAATCGTGCGGATCGCCAGTTCACCGCCTCCAGCGCCCAGCGCACCGGCCGCCACATTTTGTCCGCTCATTTCTGCCACCACACCACCGAGGATTGCATGGGCAAAGGCATTGGTGGCGATCTCTTCTGCCGTTGGATTTTTCGGATCCGAAAGGGTCAGATCTTTAATGACACCGGCCATATAAGGAGCAGACGCCTGGGCCAGCGCTTTACTGGCATCCCCACCCGCCAGCGCAGTAATGGCGGTCACGGCGGCATCTGCGGCCATCTTGATTTTGCCGTCGTCCTTGTAGTCGGCCATCATATCTTTGTAGGTGTCGCTACCCCGCACCCGATCCCAGTAAGCCTCGCGATCTTTGATAGTGGCATCCGCACCCGGCGCTTCACCCGCTTCTTTAATTCCGGCTTCCAGCGCCCAGTATTCGCGCTCGGCGATCGCCGCACTGACGGTCTGGCTGGCAACCTGACCAATCAACTGCACTTTCTGCAGGCGCTTCTGCTCTTTTGCCTTATCAAAGATCGGGCTAAGCGTCTGATTGGCATGCTCAACATCGCGGCTCAGGGTGGCGACATCCTGCTGCTGCGCCTCCGGATTCCGCACAATCAGCGTGCCGTCAGATACCGCCGAGTAAGTTGTGCTCTCGCCGCTGCCGCTGGAACGGGATGCCGACATCGAATTCGGCGCCAGGTTATCGCCAAGCTGCTCCGTGACAGTACGTTTCACCGGTTGCTGGTCAGCCGGGAGCGATTCATCTGTTTTATCTTTGGTGGAGAAGGAGCTCGACATCCCCAGGCTGACGCCCGAAGCCGAATAATCGGCCTGGTTTTGAATATCGCTGAAACCAAGCGTGCCGGTATCCAGGCGATTCTTCGCCGCATCGGCGGTGCTGCCAATCACCGCCCCGTTAAGCTGGGTGTGATTGCCGACCGTCACGTCATAGCCGCCGTCCCCCGCGAAGATGCCGCTCTGTTCCTGCACGCTTTCGTAATTACTGGTTAACTTATTGTTGGTGATCGACAGACTGCCGCTGGCCGTCATCGTGCCAAAGGTGAAGCTCAGGCCGCCGCTGATATTCTGATCTTTCGACTTGTAGTTATTGCTGTCCTGCTCGCTGGTGATGGTCAGATCGCGCCCGACATCCGCCACGATGCGATCGGCGCTGACCTGCGCCCCGGTCAGGGTAGTATCGCGGCCGCTGAGCAGCGTGATTTTGTTACCCGCATCCAGCGTGGTTTCGTTATGGGTCAGACCGTCGCCGTTTTCGCTACCTTTTCCTTTGTTTCCATTAGCAAAAATACTGAGCCCGGCACCACCGGACCCCACGCCAAGGCTGGCACCAATCGCCCCCCCACCGCTGCTCTTGTCGCCGCTGGAGACCTGGCTGTTTTCTGCCGACAGCAGGTTGATATCGCGCGCAGCGGATAACAGCATCTCATTCCCCGCCTGCAGCTGGCTGCCCTGCACCAGAATATCGCCATCCTGAGCCGGACTGTCGCTGCCGGTCGCGAAGATATTCAGATTTTTTGCCGCCTGAATCGCGCTGCCTGCCGATGTCACCTGGTCGCTCTGGCTTTCACTCTGCGCTTTTTGCATGCCCAGAGACAGGCTGATGCCGACAAAACTGGTGTTAGTCGGATCCTGAACCGCGCCGCGTACAGCCTGGGCCGCCTGATAACCGTCCAGGCCCGCTTTGACCAGCTGCAAACGTGCCACGCGGTCATCCTGCTTATCGGTTTCCATCTCGGAAATCGTTTTCGCCGTATTCAGTGCGGTACCCACCGCGCCGGACAGGGCCAGCGTCAGTCCGCTGGAACTCGATTCTGTCGTGGAATGCTTGCTGGCGCGATTCTCTGCCGAACTGATTTCCACGTTTTTGCCAACCAGGTTGATATCATTCCCGGCGATCACTTCTGAACCTTTAACCTGCAGATCGTTACCGGCCATCAGCGTGGTATCACCACTGACCGATCCCAGCTGACTGCCCTGCGACGTCAGTCCGGTGGTTTCATCGGTGGATTTATTCATCATGGAGCCGGCAGTGAAGCCAATGCCACCGGTGCTCAACAGGCCTGACTTGGTTTTCTTCGTCATTGCCCAGCCGTCGCGGCTCTCCTGAGCCGTGCCCACCGTCAGATTGTTACCTGCTTTCATCGTCAGTGAATCATCTGCGGCAACATTACTGCCGCTGACGCCCAGGTCATGCCCGGCCGACAGCGTAATGTTGTCCCCACCCAGACTGCTGGCAGCGGCGTTCTGCTGGTTAAACCCGGCGCGAGTAGTGGTGGTATTGCTCGACAGGAAGCCTGATCCCTTAACCTTCGACGCCATATCCAGCGACGACTGCTCATCTGCCGTACCGATGCTGATGTCGTTACCGGCGCTCAGGTTAAGCGCGTTGCCCGCATTCAGCCTGGCGGCCGCTGTGGTAATATTATTGGCCGCCTGCATCAGCACATTGCCCGCGCCGGTGATCTCACTGCCCTGTGCGGTGGTGGTACTCTGGCTCAGGTGATTGTCTTTATTCCAGACGATGTTGTCACTGCTGCCAGAATTCACCGCCGTCAGATTAATATCGCGCCCGGCGACCACGGTGGTCTGGCTGTTTTCCCCGGCGTTGACCACTTTCGCTCCCTGCAGATTGACGTCGCGTGCCGCCTGCAGCGCCAGTTTGCCGTCATCCTGCTGCACGTACATGCCAGCCACGCGCGACACCGTGTCGCGACTAAAGCGGTTGCTGCCGTTGGTGCTTTCCGTATGGGTGGTCTGCGATACGAGGTTAAGATCGCGTCCCGCGCTGGCTACCAGCGAATTCTGCGCCTGGATCAGCCCGCCGTTATTGGTCAGATCCGTGTTGGCCAGCAGCTGCACGCTGCCGCCACTGATAATACCGCCGACGTTGGTGATCGTATCCCCGCTGATACTCAACAGCTGGCTGGCATTGACCCGTCCGGTATTGAGCATGTTACCGCTGACGCCGATGGCAATGTTGCGTCCGGCAAGCAGTGCGCCGCTGCCGTCCATGTCGCCCTGTTTAACCTGCGCATAGACCTGCGGCACCAGCACGCTCTGACGGCTGCCATCGGCCAGCGTGACGTCGCGCGCCACCAGCCACACCATATCGCTGGTCACGTTGGCCATCTGACTGGCGGTCAGCGCCACGCCCGGTACCAGACCAAAGGCTTTACCGAAGGCCACGCCAGACTCCATCAGCGCCTTGTACTGCTCTTCATCACTCTGATAGCCCGCCAGATAGCGATCGCCGGTCAGTTCCACCAGCTGCTCGCGCACCAGGCGCTGTTCATAGAAGCCGTCGCCCAGGCGTTTCTGGGTGATATCCGGATCGGACTGTAACTGCGACAGCATAAAGTCGGAACTGAGCCAGGTTTTCTGGTTGGTATAGCGCGGATCGGTCTCGATCAGGTAGCTGCTGGAGGCGGAGGGTAGCTGACTGAACAGGCTGTTTTCCGGCAGCGTGGTGTCCGGTACCTGCGAACGGATGACCGTCGCATCCGTTTGGCCCGCAATTTCAATACGCTGGCCACCCGGCAGGGAAGCCAGATCGCCGCCGTTCAGCAGGCCCAGGCTGTAGCCATCTAACGTCGGGGCACTGCTCTGTACCTGGGTATTGCCTTTGACAACGCCCGGTGACAGAGAAATAGACTGGATTTCATCCGGCGGCGTATAAGGTGAAGCATCGCGTTTCTGTTTATCATGCCCTTTCTTGTGGATGCGATCCCATTCGATCACCTGTCCCACTTTCTGCACCAGTAATGTGCCAGCCACTTCCACGTTTTTCAGGTTGGCATTGCTGATCAGCAGATCGCCCCCGGCGATAATACGGCTCTTATCGTTCAGGGTACTGTCGGCATTGATCCCCAGGCTGCCGCCCGCAATGATCTGGGCAGGATCGGATTCGGTGACCTGTTCCTGCCAGGTATTCTGCGTATAGGCATACTGATAGTAGTGATCCTGTTTGCACACGACACCGTTAATGCAGATGTGCTGCACTTCATTGTGCGAGAAGGTAATGTCGTAGTCGTTGGTGCCGTAATGGACGCCGTTGTTCAGCGACGGCACCATATATTCTTCTTTCTGCTCCTCCGAGATGTGTACCATCTGGGTGGCAAAATGGTCATTGATGTTGTTCAGCGTGCCGGTATTGATCAGCATATTACCGGCGGATTCAATGGTGGCGCTGTGGTTGTTGAGGGTGGTAGCACGCCCTGCGGCGGCATCATTCTCATCCAGCTGACCGCCAATCGACATCTCACCACCGCTGTAGATCAGGCTGTGGGCCGTGTTGTTCAGTGTGCCGACGCCCAGATCCAGACGCTGACGGGCGGCGATTGTCGCCGCACTTTCGCCTTCG
The DNA here is from genome assembly GCF_001571305.1 of Erwinia persicina NBRC 102418. GTDB lineage: Bacteria > Pseudomonadota > Gammaproteobacteria > Enterobacterales > Enterobacteriaceae > Erwinia > Erwinia persicina. The sequence continues at coordinate 11,894 of NZ_BCTN01000010.1, forward strand.
GTCAGGTTATTCAGTTCCCCGGCCTGAATCGCCAGGTGATCGCCGTAAATGCGGCCGGTGCCGATATTATTCACCGTCCCCGCCTTCAGCACGGTTTCGACACCATCAATAATGCCCCGGTTGGTCAGGCTGCCGGCCATATTCAGATCGGTGCTCTGTCCGCTGATGTCACCGCTCTGCTGATTATTCAGGTTGGCCGCCGTCACTGCTAACTGCTGGCCCGCGCCCAGCTGACCGGCATTATCCAGCGAGCCCTGCACACTGAGGTCGAGGTTGCCATTGGCCAGCGTACTGCCGGTATGGGTGAAGTCGCCGTTAACGCCCAGCTGCATATCGCCCAGAGACAGCAGTTGCCCGCTGCCGTTCACCGACTGGAGGCTGGCATCGAGGTTTTTCCCGGCAATGATTTTGCCGCCCTCGTTATTCAGCGCGCCCGCCGTCAGCGTTGCGTTCTCCACGGCGGCAATACCGCCATTCTGGTTGTTCAGCGCCAGGCCGCCCGTTTCCAGCGTCAACTGCTGGCCGACCACCGTTCCGCCGACGTTATTGAGGCCTGCGCTACGTACCTGTACATTCCCTGCGGACTCCAGCCGTCCACCGTTATTGTCGAGCTGGGCACCATTCAGCGAGAGATCGCCACTCAGCGCGGAGATCATGCCGCGATCGTTATTGATCGCTCCCGGTGTCGTCACCGTCACCGCCGAACCCGCGCTGCGGCTGCCGCTCAGATCAATGTCTGCGGCCTGTACGTCGAGCTTGCCCGCCGCCAGATTCTGCCCGTGGCTGGCCAGTTTACCGCTGCTGGTCAGCGTCAGATCGCCGCTTTGTCTCACGCTACCGTCAGCGTTAATACCGCCGCCAAAGACCGAATTTATTCCGCTGCTTATCTCTCCGGCGCGGGCGTGCGTATCGCGACCGGCAGCAATCAGCCCGTCATTACTCAGCTGCCCGCTGACGCTGGCGCTCACATCACGTCCGGCATAAACCGAGCCCCCGCTGTTGGTTAACTGGCCGCTGGTCAGCGTCAGATCGCCCCGGGTGGCAGAGATTGCGCCGCGATCGTTGTTCAGCACGCCCCCGGCTGTCACCGCCACCTCCGCCCCGCTGCTCTGGCTGTCGCTGAGATCAATATCTGTCCCCGTCACCGCCAGTTTGCCTGCCGCCAGGTTCTGTCCATGGCTGGCCAGTTTTCCGCTGCTGGCGAGGGTCAGATCGCCGCTTTCCCCCAGGCTGCCCGCGTTCTTCACCCCGGCACCAAACACGCCTTTTTTGCTGCTGTCGATCTCGCCTGCGCCGACGCTGGTGTGCCGCGCCGCCACAATCATACCCGCATTGTTCAACTGACCGCTGACGGTGGCCTTCATGTCGCGCTGGGCATACAGCGTACCGCTGTTACTCAACCCGCTGCCGCTGACCTGAATATCATCGCTGGCATTCACGGTGCCGCTGTTTTCAATATGTCCGTCAGCGCTGATAGTGACGCTGCCGGCCTGGGCACCGAGGGTCCCGGCGTTACGCACGCCGACACCGCGCTCCGTACCGATCAGTCGGATCTTTCCGGCGTACATGCCACCCAGTTCGGACACATCCAGTGCCACCACCGGCTTCACCGCGTTATCATCGGTTGTCCCGGCATTTTTGCTGACGCTCTCCCCGTCGGCGCTGACACGGTTTTTGCCGGTCGTCACCTTCAGGTCTTTCGCCCAGACACCGCTGTTCACTTTGACCGTTTGCGCTATCAGGTCGGTGTAATCCTGGCGACTGCTGTCCAGACCGGCCCCCTTGACCACAATCTCGCCGCCATTGACCTGATAACCGGCAATCTGACCGTTCTGCATAATCGCTTTACCGGTGGTCATCGTCGCGCGGTTGGCATTGATAAAACCGCAGCCTTCACAGGTGATCCCGGCAGGGTTAGCAATCACCACCTGGGCTTTTTTACCGGCCACTTCGATATAGCCATTCAGCTTGCTGGGGTCACGTGAGTTCACCTCATTCAGAATGACTTTTGCCTCGCCGCGCGCCAGGTAAGGGTTACCCGATACCCAGCCTCCCTGCTGCGACTGCACGTTTCGGTGGGAGTTGTTCAGCACCACGCCTTTTTTATCCACATCGAACTGGCTGTAGGTGTTACGCGACACGCCGCCCGCGCTCGGGGCCTGAATATTGACCTGCGGCGTCCCGTTGGCCGTCTTGCCGACCATCGGCTGCTGGCCGGCAGGCGCCTTACCGTCTGCGGCGATCCCTGCCGCCTGCGCCTGGGGCAGCAGCGCTACCATGCCCAGCACGCCCAGAGTGAAGAACGCCAGCGGTGACAACTGCCCAATCAGCTGACTGAGCGTATGCCCTTCGCCGCTGGCCGCCGGACCCTTGCCGTGACCACGACCGTTTTCAGCCACCACCATCAACAGGCCGCGTGCCTTGTTGAAAATTACGCGATAAAGATTCTTATTCACCGGGGTTCATCCCTTCCAGTTAACGGCTTGCCAGCGGCGTTTCGCGCTGCCAGCGTGCAAATTCCTGATGCGTGACCGCATCGCCACGGAAATTCATAACGCGCAAACCGCGCTGTTCGCCTTTGTGATACAGCGAACGTACGCAGTGGTGCGGAAACAGCGTGCCGCCGACCAGCCGGCGCAGCGCCTGCTGATCTCCGAACGGCGCAATCCAGTCGCGGATCCACAGGCGGTCACCGCTGTTCCAGTCCCGTTCCTGTACGTGGATGCCGGACTGCGTGAGATAACGCTGCTCCGCCTCTTCATCCATCCACGCCCAGCTGAGGAAAAACACCGGCCTGCCGTCACGTATCGCCAGCGCAAACTGCTGGTGCTTGATGGCGGGCAGCAGCAGCGTCGGCAGCGCGCTGAGCGGAATGTCGCGATGCTGCGCCGAGTGCATCCACAGCCAGACGCTGGTTCCCAGCACTTCGGACTCGCTGAAGGTGTCACTCAGCAGCGGGGAAATAACCTGAAAACCCTTCACCGGGATCGCCATATCAGTATTGCCAGCTCAGATTGAAACCAAGGGTGACCGGGCTGGTACTGAAACCGTCCGGTTTAGAGAACGGCACCCCGGCGAACAGGTCATAGCCGGTATTAAAGGCATTACCGCGCAGGCCAATCACGCCGCCCGCCAGATGACGCCCAACCTGATAATCAATACCGCCCTTCACTTCGCCATAGTCCGCACCCAGGTAAATTTCCTGATTCGGTAACGGGGTTCGCCACGCGATGTCATTACGCACGTACCAGCCTTCGTCGCCGTTCAGGGTAAATTCCCCGTCAAAACCACGCACCGTCCAGCGGTTACCAATGGACATCTGATCCTGCGGCGTCAGCCGGGAGTGGGTCATCTGACGCTGGAACTGGCCGTTATAGCGGAAGGACTGCCCCCACAGTTCGAACGGTGCATCCAGCTGCAGGGAGAGTTGAATAATCTTCGCCAGCCCGGTGCCTTCATCAAAATTCTCTTCCGGAGCAGGCTGGGCACCAAACCAGCGGGTACCGCGCTGATAGCTGACACCCGCATCCAGCGTGGCCTGACCGATATAGTGGCGATGCTGTAAGCCCAGGCGCCAGGCAGAGGTCTGACGCCGCTGCTGCTCAATCTCTGTGTCGTTAATGTAGTTACTGGATTCGCGTGTCATCACCTCATAAGTAAAAGAGGTTTTCTGGCTGCCGCTGCGGTGCAGAACGCGTCCCAGCTGGAAATTAAGGTTCTTGCTCTTGCCGCTGTAGCGGTAGTCGAAGCCGGTTCCCAGCCCCGACTGACGATAGTCGTAGTCACTGAAGGTGACGCCGGTCGTCCAGTAACCGAAGGGGACGGAGTAGTGGATCAGGGTATTTTTACTGTCGCGGTCGCTTTTCGGCTGCAAAGCCTGACCGGCTGAAACATAGAACAGGTCGCTGAGTGACAGCGGGTTATCCACGGAGAGCGTCAGGCCGCCCTGATAGCGTCCGGTGCTTCTGCTGCCGGAATCATCCAGCGACGCGCCCAGCCGCCAGTGGCGGGCCTGTTTCCAACTGACGTTGATATCGCTTTCCCCCGGCTGCTCACCGGGAACAATCTGCATATCCGCCTGTACGGTCGGCAGGCGCTGCAGATTTTCCAGTCCCTGTTCAATATCGCGCAGATCCAGCAACTCTCCGGAACGGGAAGGCAGAGCGGTATAAAGCTGGATGTAGCGATCGCTGTCCGGCGTCAGGCGGATGTTGCGCACCTTTCCGGGTACCAGCATCAGCTTCAGCGTGCCGCTGTTAATATCCTGCGGCGGTGCCAGCACGCGGGCGGTGACATAACCATGATCCACCAGGCGATTCTGCAGGGCGCTCATCAGCAGGTTGATCCCCTTCCCGCCGAGGCACTGCCCCTGCGCCTGATCGGCCAGCTTTTGCAGTGGCATCCAGTGCGGGAAGGCATCCCGGCCCTGCAACTCAATGTGTTGCAGCGGGAAACAGGGCTGTTCGCTGGGGAACTGAAGGCGGCTGAAGAAGCTGCCTGGTGCCTGTAAACGCACGTCCGGGGCGGGCGGCGTCAGCTGACGTTCCGCAGCACGCTGACGTTCCTGCTGATTAATCAGCTGCTGATCGCCAGCCGTGGCAGCGGCCACGCTTCCTGCGTGAAATAAACTAATAATAACGGCCAGACTACTGAGACGTGCAGGGGTTACCCCGTCTTTTCCAGACGCAATCCGTAGCATAGTGTTGCCCTGAGCAAGGTTTATTATTTATACGATGTTGATGCCAGGTACTTTAACGATTTCTCTTCCAGGATTGTTCCTAAACTTACATTAAACTTACATTTGACTGACATTTTTGAATACAAAAGCACCAGGCAAAAGGGAATGCACTTCGGTAAAACTCATAATTAATTCGTTAACAATCAATGCATTATTCTATATTTAAGAAAAAATACATAAATCACCATAAGTCAAATTACCCCACTGGAATTAACCGGAAACAAGTAGAAATAGTTAAGATAATACCCCAAGTATATAGTCGCCACTGGTACGGAAAAATACCCCGCTTTATTACGCCAGGCCGCCAGAAAAGAGATTACTTTTACCTACGGCTGCAAATTCAAGTACACTCCCGCCGGGTATTCCTGCTTAAAGAAAAGACGTGTCACTGATCTCATTTTCTGCCACCCGCAGCCGTCCTGCCGCCTGGCTGGCCCTGCTGGCTATTTTGCTGCTGTTCGTTGCACCGGTGATCTCTAAATCACTGGCGCAGGTGCGTGGCGGTGAAAGCAGGATGATGATGCATCATGGCATGATGATGGACATGTCTGAGATGCCCGCTGTACATCATGAGATGGCGGACACCGGCGATGCGGAGGCCCTGCCCCGACACCATCCGATGTCCATGATGGATGACAATGCCTGCGGCTACTGCGTGCTGCTGGTTCATCTGCCCCTCGATCTGATGACGCTGCCACTGCTGTGGTCTTCATTACAGGCTGCCACGCTGCCGGACGTGCCGCTGTTCCAGCCGGTCGTCGCCCGCTTTGTTCCTCACTGCTTCCATCCCCGCGCCCCGCCGCTGGCGCTCGCCTCACGTTAATTTAACCTGCGGGCCCGCCGCAGACCCCGTGAATACCTGCAAAACAGGTGGATGGAAGAGACTATGTCAGAGAATATCCGACGTGCGGCTGCGCACGTCACCCACACCCGCAGCGCGCTGATTGCGCTGCTGCGTCGACTGCATTTCTATATCGGGCTGTTTATCGCACCGTTTATCTTTATCGCGGCACTGACCGGCACGCTGTATGTGATGACGCCACAGCTGGAAAACCGGCTGTATCATTCGCAGCTGTTTACCACCGCAACCGGGCCGGACCAGCCGCTGTCCTCACAGGTTGCCAAAGCGGTCAGCGTGATGGGCACGGACGCCAGGATCGCTGCCGTGCGCCCGGCACCGCATGAGGGAGAGACGACCCGCGTGATGTTTGCCAGCGCCGATCTCGGTCCGTCGGAAACCCGGGCGGTGTTTATTGACCCGAAAACGCTGGACGTCACGGGGGTGATAACGGTATACGGCACCAGCGGCGTGCTGCCGTTGCGCACGTGGCTGGACTATCTGCACCGCAATCTGCTGCTGGGGGATATTGGCCGCAACTACAGTGAGCTGGCAGCCAGCTGGCTGTGGATTGCCGCGCTTGGTGGCGCGCTGCTGTGGGCCACTCAGCGCGCACCGCGCCGTAAACCTCTGCGGGGAGCGCCGACGCGGGCACAGCGTCTGGCCGGTCATCGCCACTGGCACACCACGCTGGGTATTACCCTGCTGCTGGGACTGGTATTCTTCTCCGCGACGGGACTGACCTGGTCACGCTGGGCCGGGGACAATATCGCCCTGATGCGCAGCCACTTTGGCTGGATGACGCCCGCGGTGAACACCGCTCTGCAGCCTGACCCCGCCCTGAAAATGGCGATGCCGGCGGATGAACATGCGGAGCATTACGGCCATATGAACGTTCACCCTCATGCTGCACCGCCAGCCCACCCGGTTACCGTCAGTCCGGCGCAGTTTGATGGCGTGCTCAACGCGGCGCGTGCCGCAGGGATCGACGCGGCGAAGCTGGAAATCCGCCCCTCCTACCTGGCGGATAAAGCCTGGACCGTGAATGAAATCGACCGCCGCTGGCCGACGCAGGTTGACAGCGTGGCAGTGGATGCGCAGAACAACAGCGTGATCGATAAAGTGGCGTTCGCCGACTTTGGCCTGCTGGCCAAACTGACGCGCTGGGGAGTGGATGCGCACATGGGCGTGCTGTTCGGCGTAGCAAACCAGCTGGTACTGGTGCTGTCTGGTGGTGGGCTGTGCGTGATGATTGTGATGGGTTATCGCATGTGGTGGCTGCGCCGGCCGCAGAGTGGCCAGATTTCCCCGCTGGATACCCTGCTGGGCTGCTGGCAGCCGTTGTCGATCAGCGCGCGCTTTCTGCTGCTGGTGGTAACGGCGGTGGCGGCGGTCTGCCTGCCGGTGATGGGGGTCAGTCTGCTGGTGCTGCTGGCAATTGATATCTGGCGCTGGCGGCGCGCCGTGCACGCCTGATCATCCATACGGCACCGGGATATCTGTAGGGGCTGACCGTTTGTTCCGGTCAGCCCGTTCGGATCGCGCAATCCACGGGTTGGACGTTACGCTAATGGCTTCGCCAGATAATGCTCCAGCATGGCCAGCAGCAACTGATTATCCACCGTCTGCAGGACATGCACCTGCCCGCCTGACGGCTCACCGATAGCCACATCCACCCGCAGCGGCTGGCGAAAACGCCATGACTTGCCGCGGGTCATTCCCGGGCGCAGCTCCACATCGACAAAATAGTCTGCCGCTGTCGCCACCCGCTGATTCAGCAGCCAGGCCACCACCAGCGCATCGTGGATCCAGCAGCCCGGCAGATGACGGGTCTGAATGGAATAATCAATCCACGGACGCAGCGTCTCGGTGACGAAACGCGCCAGCGGGGTATCAATTTGCGCTATACGGTTCAGATCCTGATGCGTCATCAGCGTCTGGCTGGTGACATCCATCGGCACCAGGGTGATATTGGCCCCGCTGGTCAGCACCCGGTGCGCGGCCTCCGGGTCAATACCGAAGTTGGTGTCTTTAATAAAATCATCCAGCGCAAAAACGCCGCCCATAATGGCGATTTCCTGAACCGCGTCGGCCATCTCCGGGTAACGTTCCAGCGCCAGCGCGACGTTAGTCAGCGGGCCGATCGCCACCAGGGTAATTTTTCCCGGATTGGCACAAATCAGCTGCCCCATTGCGTCTGCCGCCTCGACCGCAGGCGCAGGAAATGACTGAGGCTGACGCACCCCGCGCCACAGGTGTGCCAGTTGGTTGCTGTGGACGCGCTTATCCAACGCGTCACGCCACGGAGCCGCTGGCTCTGACAGCGCTGCCTCTGCCCCTTTCGCTACCGTTACCGGCAGTCCGAGGCGCGCCATCAGATCCTTCACCACGCTGTATCCCACCTGGCTGGGGGTGTTTCCCGCCACGGTGGTGATCAGCTCCAGTGAAATTTCCGGCGCGGCCAGCGCCAGAGCAAGGGCCAGTCCGTCGTCGACGTTAGCTCCCGTAATTCCGTTCCCCGGATCACAATCAATAATCAATCTTTTCATGGTTTTATCTTATTATTTTTCCGGCTTACAGCCGCAGGACTCACCCAGTTCGAGGTGATGAGAGAATTCAGTTAACGTCTCCTCCCCTCTCCATGCCGCCAGCATTTGAATGGCGGTCTCTGCCATTTTGCGCACCGGCTGACGCACGGTGGTCAGCGAGGGCACGTGATAGGCCGACTGATCGGTACCGTTAAAGCAGACCAGCGCCAGTTGATCCGGCACGCGGATCGCCTGTTCCGCCAGCGCCCGTATACAGCCGACGGCCTGGGCTTCATTCGAGGCAAACAGCGCGCGCGGGCGCGTTGCCCCCTGCATCATTCGCTGTGCCGCCTGATAGCCCCCATCGCGGGTATAAGGGGTATGGAATATCCACTCCGGGCGTTCTTCCACGCCGTACTCCGCCAGCGCATCGCGCCAGCCGCGCAGACGATCCTGCGTGTTCAGCATCTCTGCCGGGCCGCAGATGATCCCCACCTCCTGATAGCCGTGACTTAACAGATGGGCGGTGACCTGATGCGACGCCGCCCGCTCGTCAACACGGATCACGCTCACCGGCAGCCCGGGGTCAACCCTGTCCAGCATGACAAACGGCGTACCGCTGGACTTCAGGACATCAATGTAGGGATGACGATCGACGCTGATATAGAACAGGCCGTTCACCTGCTGGCTTAACAGATTATTGATCAGCTGCAGTTCACGCTTGCGGCTGTCACCGGCATCGCCCAGCAGCATCACCATGTCGTTGGCCAGCGCCTGCTGTTGCAGCTCATGGGCCAGCGAAGCAATAAACGCATTGCCGATGTTGGGTACCACCAGGCCGTAGGTTTTGGTCGTCCCGGAAGCCAGCGCACGCGCCACGCTATTGGGACGGTAGCCGGTGCTTTTGATCGCCGCCAGTACGCGTTCGCGGGTGGCGGGCGCAACCGGACGCGGACCGTTGTTGACCACATAGCTCACCACGGCAACCGACGTTCCGGCTTCTTTCGCCACGTCGGCACGGGTAGCACGGTGATGAATGGTTTTTGCCACAGGCACTCTCCTCACCAATAAATAGCTTCAGGCCGGATAAAAATCCGGCCTGCGAGTTCCTTAAGATTGCCCCTGCACGTCAATATGTGGGCCGCAGCCCACACGATTTAATGCTGTCTTCCGTGGTTAAATCGCATCTTCCGGTGCATTCAGATCGCGGCCACGGGTTTCCGGGGCCACAAACGTGGTCAGGAAGCCGATACCCGCCATCACGGCAAAATAGGTCGCAATTGGCCACCAGTGACCGGTCCAGGCCAGCAGCGCAGAGGCCACCAGCGGTGCCGTACCGCCGGAGAGGATCGATCCCAGCTCTTTCGCGGTGGCCATTTTGGTATAGCGATGATGGACGCCAAACATCTCCACGCCCCAGGCCGCCTGCACGCCGAAGATACCCAGCGATGCCAGCCCCATACCTGTCACAATAGTCGCCATCACAATGGCCGGCTCACGCGAGTCAAGCAACATAAAGGCCGGGAACGCGTAGATAATCAGCAGCAGGCAGAAGCAGCGATAGGTAATACGCCGCCCAAAGCGGTCTGACAGCCAGCCGGCCAGCGGGATGATCAGGAAGCCGAGCAGCGACGCAATAAACACTGCCGTGGTCGCCACGGATTTATCCACTGCCAGTACTTTCACCACATAACCGATAATAAAGCCCTGCGCCAGATACGACGGTCCGTTCTCACCGATGCGCAGTCCGACCATGGTCAGGAAGGCACGGCTGCGACGCCAGAATCCACGGGTGTCCTGCACGGGTGGCTCGGCGGCCAGTACCTGCTCACGCTGCGCTTCCAGCTCGGCTTTTTTGCGTTCAAATACCGGCGTTTCCCGCAGGTGACGGCGGATCCACAGTGCCACCAGCGCAATCAGCGAGCTGCACAGGAACGGAATACGCCAGCCCCATTCCTGGAGTGACTGCTGGTCCATCTGAACCACGGCCAGCCATACCAGGGATGCCAGCAGCGTGCCGCTGTTTGAACCCAGGGCGATAATTGAAGAGACCAGCCCGCGACGCTGCGCCGGAGCGTATTCACCCAGCATCACCGTACCGCCGGACAGCTCTGCACCCGCCCCAAAGCCCTGACTAAAGCGTAGCAGCACCAGACATGCCGGTGCCCATACGCCAATCGAGGCATAGCTGGGGATCAGACCAATCAGCGTGGTGGAGGCCCCCATCAGGATGATGGTCGAGACCATGACGACTTTCCGACCTTTACGGTCGCCCAGCCAGCCAAAGAAGAGCGCGCCAATGGGACGGGCAATAAAGCCAACCGACCAGGTCGCAAACGTAGAGAGGAGTGCCATTGACGGGGTGGCTTCAGGGAAGAAAACATCGCCAAAAATAATACCAGCTGCCAGACCATACAACGCAAAATCGGCGTATTCCATTGCCGTGCCCAGCCAGCAGGAGAGCGTCGCACGCCAGAAATCCTTGCGCCCTTCCGGGGTGGCCAGACGTTCATCAGCCGCCGAGTCGGCTTGCATTGCCATATCCTGTGCAACGCGTTGAGGTGTAGACATGAAAAATTCCCTGAATGAAGAGTTCTGATCGTTACCTTCCCTGGCACGCACTCCTCCTGCGGAGGAAAATTCGCCAGTGAAGATGCCGTGTTACAAAGCATGACGAAAGGTCGATCTGCCCTGAATGAGGGGGTGCTGGAAAATAGGGTCAACCCTGGAGAGGGGAGAGATCTTTTTCTGGTCACCCCGCATCTGGCGGGCAGTAAGGTTCCCTGGTGTTGGAACGCATCTATTCGCTTTGCGCCGACGGCCAAAAATTGACCGGTCGTATAAGTTACGCGAAACAAACATTGACCTTCAGGACGCTGATAACCATCAAGCACCGTGAATTTTCACTACACAGCTATTGTATCTACACGCGTAGATAAATCAAGGAAGCCTGATGACATTAATTAGATTTTCTTGACATTCACCTGTTGGGAGTTGTCAGAAAACCAAATAAAATCAATGAAATAATTAGCCTGAAAAATAGCCGATTTTTTTTCACCGTTCAAACATCACGCGCTCTTAATACAAATGCGCGTTGCGCCGCTGAGCGTATCGTTTTAGCGCAACACTGTGACGGGGAGATGACAGGGCGAGCGCCCCGGAAGTTTGTGTTTCGCCGGGGGGGTGAGTAAGCTGAAACGCGAACTTCACAGGTGAACAATAATGACCATTACATTGATGCGCCACGGCAAGCCTGACCACCACCTGCCCGGTCGCCGTTCTGCGCTGGCGATGGCCGAGTGGTGTGAGGCTTACGATCTGGCCGAGATCTGCGACCTGCCGCCCGAACGCAGTCTGCGGCTGGCTGCGGAAGCGGCGGTGATCGTCACCAGTACGCTGCCGCGTGCACGCTCATCGCTGGCAAAACTCGGTAAACCCGCCAGCCATATCGATGAGCTGTACTGTGAGGTGGCAATGCCCGTCATGCCGCTGACTTTCCCCGCCCTGCCGCCCTTGTTCTGGCTGCCGGTGCTGCGGTGTTTGTGGCTGTTTGGTTATGCCGGGAAGGTCGAATCCTGTACTCAGGCCAGGCAGCGGGCAATACTGGCCGCCGATCGGCTGATCGCGCTTTCTGCCGAGGGAAATGTGCTGCTGGTGGGGCACGGTATTATGAACAAGCTGATCGCGCGCAGGCTGCGGCACCTTGGCTGGCTGGGAGAAAAACACGCCAGTAGCCGCTACTGGAGCAGCGCAATCTATCATCCGCCGGTGATTTAACCCCTCTCTGATGTGACTGACCCGGGTCGTGCAGGCCGCATGGGCGCAGTGCCGGAGAGATTACGGTTATTTTTCAATCAGTTCGGAAAAATGCTATTTTGCCTGGAAATGCAGCAGACGCAAGTTAAGCGCTGGATCGCGCCGCTGAGTTACATTATAATCCTGCGCCTCAGGCCCCATAGCTCAGTTGGTTAGAGCACGCGACTCATAATCGCTTGGTCGCTGGTTCAAGTCCAGCTGGGGCCACCAGATTTTACCTGTTAAATCAGGGCATTAAGCCACTTCGTAAGGAGTGGCTTTTTTGTTTCTACCCCATCATTGGCAGCAAAATGGCGATGGAATTTTAACGCCACGCCTTACCACCTGGCGATGGTGCTCATCATAAGATCGTTTATCAATCTTCCTTACCCATTCCCCTGCAACAGCTCGCACTCCCCCTCTGAAAAGACGACAAGTGACAGGCCAATTGATGAAATATCTATTCACTTATCTATTCATTCAGTGATTCAACATTATGCCTGATCGCTTCGACACGATACGCCTGCCGCTCAGTCAGAGGTCAAAAAAACCACGGTAACTCATTGAAAAAATGAAAATTACCCAACCAACACTGTCTCGCCCTTTTAGGGGGTCTGGTGATGATCTTGTTAGAATCGAGGCAAGCTCATCTATTCAAAATAGTGGACTCAACGTTCCTTAGCGGTTCATTTTCCCGATCAACCTACTTCAGGTAGCTACTCCACCCGCACCACCACCTTCCCCTTCGCTCGCCCGGTTTCGACATACGCCAGCGCCTCCCGGGTTTCGGCGAAGGGAAACACCCGGTCGATCACGGGCCGGATCGCCCCCGATTCCACCAGGGTGCCGATCTCAGCGAGCTGCTCGCCGCTGGCGCGCATAAAGACAAACGAATAGCGTATGCCGCGCCGTTTAGCCTGCCTCCGGATGCGGTAACTCAGCAGGCGCATCACCTGCTTCAGCCCCCAGGAGAGCCCCTGTTCCGTGGCAAATGCCGGGGTTGGCGGTCCGGAGATGGAGATCAGCTGGCCGCCGGGTTTCAGCACCTGCAGCGATTTTGCCAGCACATCAGCGCCCAGGCTGTTCAGCACCACGTCGTAATCGTGCAGCAGGGTAGAGAAATCCTCCGTTTTATAGTCGATCACCACATCCGCCCCCAGCGCTTTGACCCACGCCGCACTGGCGGCACTGGTGGTGGTCGCCACATACGCCCCCAGGTGTTTCGCCAGTTGAATGGCCACGGTGCCGACGCCACCGGACCCGGCGTGGATCAGTACCTTCTGTCCCCGCTCAAGCTTTGCCGTCTCTACCAGCACCTGCCAGGCGGTCAGGCTGACCAGCGGCAGGGAAGCGGCCTCTTCCATACTGAGACTGGCAGGTTTTAACGCCAGATCGCGCTCACTGAGCGCAATAAATTCAGCAAAGGAGCCCATACGTCGTGCGTCAGGTCGTGCATACACCTCGTCCCCAGGGCGGAAGCGCTGCACCTCCGCGCCGACCCGCACCACCACGCCCGCGAGGTCGTTACCGAGGATCAGGGGCAGAGGATACGGCAGGATCATTTTGAATTCCCCCTGGCGAATTTTGGCGTCCAGCACGTTGATGCTGGCCGCCTTTACCTGCACCAGCACGTCGTCGCCCCGCAGCACGGGCTCCGGCATCTCAGCTATTCGTCCGCCGTTTTGACGGCCATAACCGTCAATGATATACGCCTGCATAATCTGTCTCCCGCCATTGATTCAGTGCTGTGTCTGTTCGCCCCTGAGCCTTCAGGGGCAACCGTGCAATAACGCCTCGCGCTAGGCCAGCTTCAGGTTTTTACGAATGCCCGCGTCCAGCACGCTGTCCGGCGCAAAATGACGTAACAACCGCAGCCGGGCAGCGGCCTTACCGGCGGTATAACGGCGTTGAGGCCTGGCGGCACGCGCGGCTTTCAGCACCACAGCGGCGACCACAGAGGGGGCGTCAGCGCTCGCCATCGCCTGACCGACCGCAAGGCTGACCGTCTCCCGCTCGCCGGCATACTCTGTCAGCAGCGCATCCGCCATCAGGTTATTCGCCTCAAACGGGGTGCGGATATAGGCCGGTTCGATGACCGACACCCGGATCCCCCGATTGCGCAGCTCATGATCCAGCGCTTCCGAATACCCCGCCACCGCATGTTTACTGGCGACATACAGCGCCACATACGGCACGGGTACCAGCCCGAGGATGGAGCCAATATTGATGATCCGCCCGCTGCCCTGCTGCCGCATATAGGGAACCACCGCACGGATCATCCGCACCATGCCAAAGAAATTGATATCAAACAGCGCCTGCGCCTGCAGCACAGAGCTCTCTTCCGCACCCGCCGGGCTGAGGCCGACCCCGGCATTGTTCACCAGCAGGTCGATACGACCTTCACGCTGCATCAGCTCGCTGACCGCCTCTGCCACTGATGCCTCCCGGGTGACGTCCAGCGCCAGCATCGGCAGCGATCCGGGCGCAGTGTCGGCAGCGCGTCTGCTGGTGCCGTAGACGGTGTAACCGGCCTGCAACAGCGCCTCCGCCGTCGCTTTGCCTATGCCGGACGACGCGCCGGTGACCAGTGCAACGGGTTTAGTGGATGTCATGGGCACGATCTCCGGTCAGGAGGGTGAACAGGCCGGTGTCGGGCTGTAAGCAGGTCAGTCTCATGGCGGCGCTCTCTTTAATCGGGTTTATAGATGATGGTTATCATCATTGCGTTTTTAGATGATGTATGACATATATAATAAATGTCAATCAACATTTAAAAACAACGAGGCATCCACATGAAATACACCACGTTTGGCCGTAACACCGGTTTACGCGTCTCTGAGCTGGCGCTCGGCACCGGTAACTTTGGTACCGGCTGGGGCTATGGTTCGGAAAGGGAAGAAGCAAAGCAGGTCTTTGACAGCTACGCCGAAGCTGGCGGTAACTTTATTGATACCGCCGATGCCTATCAGTTTGGCCAGTCCGAACAGCTGGTCGGGGAGTTTATCGCCGCAGAGCGCGATCACTTTGTGGTCGCGACAAAATACACCCTGGGTGCCTCCCCCGCAGGCGGGATCTCACGCACCGGTAACAGCCGGAAGAATATGATCCAGTCGGTGGAGAGCAGCCTTAAGCGGCTGAAAACCGACCGTATCGATCTGCTGTGGGCGCACTTCGATGACCAGCTAACGCCGCTGGAGGAGATCGTGCGTGCTTTCGACGATCTGGTGCGGGCCGGTAAGATCCAGTATGCCGGATTATCAAACTTCCCCGCCTGGCGTGTGTCCCGCGCAGATACCCTCGCAGAGCTGCGCGGCTGGTCGCGCATTGCCGGGATCCAGGTAGAATACAGCCTGGTGCAGCGCACCGCCGAGCGCGATATGCTGCCGATGGCCGAAGCCCTGGGCATGGCTGCAACGCTGTGGTCACCGCTGGGTGGTGGCCTGCTTACCGGCAAATATCGTCAGAGCAACGAAGGCCGTCTGACCGGCTTCGGCGGGCGGCTGGTGCATACCGAGCAGGACACCACCCTGCTGGATACGGTGATTGCCATTGCCGGGGAGCTGCAGATCCTGCCGCTGCAGGTCGCCATCGCCTGGCTGCAGCATAAAGCCGCCCGCGCCAGCACCAGCCTGATCCCGATCCTGGGTTCACGGCACCAGGGGCAGTTAAACGATACCCTGCAGGCCCTGACGGTCAGACTGGAGGCGGCCCAGGTCGAACGGCTGGATGCCGTCAGCGCAATCCCGGCCGGCACCCCGCATGAGCAGATTGCCGGAACATTACCCTCGACCCGGGGCGGCATGGACCTGGCGTCAGGCTGGCCGCCGCGCGCCTGAGTCCGTGAGTGAAGTAGCATCACCGGTTGAGTCAGTGAGACGCATCCCCTAAGATGAGGCCCGGATAAAGCAGGAGAAGACAATGGCGCGGGTATCAAAACAGCAGATGGAACGTCACCGCGAGGAGATTATCAGCGTCTCCTCGGCGCTCTTTCGTGAGCGGGGTCTGAACGGCGTCAGCGTCAACGATCTGATGGCCGCCGCCGGGTTAACGCACGGCGGTTTTTATGGTCACTTTAACTCCAAAGACGATCTGGCGGCCATCGCCAGCCGCAAGGCCTTTGACGACTCGCGGGCGCGCTGGGAGGCGATGCCGGGCCATCGGGATCTGCACGCGCTGGTGGAACACTATCTCTCCGCTGACCACCGTGACGGCGTTCAGGGCGGCTGTGCGATCGCGGCGTTAGCCAGCGATATCGCCAGGGAAAGCCCGGATAAACCGGTGCGCAACGTCTGGCTTGAGGGCGTAGAAGGGATGCTGGCGATGCTGGAGTCGGTCTCTGACTGCGGGGATGAGGCGCAGCGCCGTCAGCAGGCTCTGATGCAGCTTGCGCTGCTGACCGGGGCACTGACGCTGGCCCGGGCCACGTCCGGGGACGGCCTGTCCGATGAATTCCTGACCGCCGCAAAAGACGCATTGCTGGCAGAGAAGAAGATCTAGCGATCAAAAAAGGGAGTGGTTAACCAGATTGAAGGCGCGCTGACCGTCGGCCAGCAGGCGCTGATGGAACGCCAGCACGCTGTCAGGCGTCAGCGCCTGCAAGTCGGTGATACCAGGCTGAGAAATCATCTGTTGTGCCTGCAGCCAGCGATCGCGACTGGCTTTCAGCGCCCCGCCCGGCACCTGCTGCTGTTCCTTCAGCAAAATCTGGCATGTTTCCCACAGCGCCTGCGGGCTGAGCGTCGCCAGCTCGGTATTCATCTGCACTAAAAAGTGGTCAATGTATGCCGCCAGCTCCGCCGTCGTGAGATGCGGGGATTGCAGCGCAAACAGGATACCCGATCGCCCCGCCACCTGATAAAAACGACAGCTCACCACATAGCCAATATTCTGTTCCACGCGCAGGCGCTGGAAAAACAGCGGCTGATAAATCATCGCCAGCAGCTGCCAGGCGGCCAGGCACGCCGTACTCTCCTCCACCAGCGGGCAGAAGCGCAGCAGGGCGGCCTCCGGGCTGCGTGTTGTCACCCGGTATTCAGGCTGTGGCGTTAAAGCCTCAGGCAGCGCACGTTTCGCCGGGTTAATGGCAGCCGGAAAGGCACTCAGCAGGCAGGCGAGCTGCCGGTGCAGCGCGTGATCGCCGCCTTCCAGTACCGCATGCCAGGGGAGGTTGAGCGGCGTCTGGGCGTCTGCGGGAGGGTGCAGCGGCTGCAACTTTTCCGGCAGCGCACCGAGTAATGCCCGCACGGCAATATCATCGTGCAGCGCCTGACGCTGGCGCAGAGACTCACGCTCACCGCGTGCTATCACCCCAGGCGGAATAGCCGCCAGCAGCGCATTTAGCGATGCCAGGGTGCTGACCATCAGCCCCGCCTCCCCCTGTAACTGGACAAGCCAGCGTCCCTGCGGGCAACCGATCGCCAGTTCGCCCCCGCGATGGGCACAACCCGCCGCCAGCGCCCGCAGACGGGCCTGCACGATCTGCCCCCAGGGGGCTGGCAGGTTGCATTCAGGACTGAGCAGCAGCACAGCGGGCGATTCATCGCGGCGATGATGGGCCAGCGTTGCCTGACGCACAGGCAACGTGGGGATGGCAGGCGGCAGGGTGTGTGGGAAGAACACGAACGCCTCGCCTGAGCTATCAGGCTGTACCGGTGCCCGAACGCCCGGCTGGCAGGCCAGCGTCCAGCCCTGCACCTCGAGCTGATCCAACGGGGTGCTGTCAGCAATCCACAGCCGTGATAAGGGCGCGGCAGAGAGCAGTGGGAACAGTATCGCGCCCTCGTCGTCCCCGGCCGGAGCAAAACCAAAGGCACGTTCGCGCAACTGATCCATCACCGGCAACTGCGCGAAGCGACGGCTGGCCAGCTGCGCGTAATGAGCGCGCTGCGCGGGCGTCAGTCGGCCCAGCTGTGCCAGCCAGCGATGGACGCACGCTTCAGCCCGATCGGCATCCCCGGCGTCCACCAGAACCAGTTCAAGGGTGATCACCGCCTGCTGTGCGCTGCGATACGGTAACAACAAGCGGGCAGCATCGCACAGTGCCTGCTCGCGCAGCGTGGCCATCAGGCTGCCCGCCGCTTCGTCCAGCAGCAGCTGGCGCAGCACTGTCAGCCCGCCGTCGATACGTTGGTTCAGCAAAAAGGAGAGACGCAGGCGCGGCGCACCGGTCAGTTGCAGGGCGATATCACGCTCAGCAGCGAGCGTTAATGCAGGCAACGCGGGGGGAAGCGCCACGCCCGCCGGGAAGACTTCGGCGGCCTGTTGGGCCAGTGACCACAGCGCCGCGATCGGCTGCGGTCCCTGCACCCACAGCGTCACCGTATCCGCATGGTAATAACGCTGATGGAACTGCTGCAGCGCCGCACGCAGCGCAGTGTGATCGTCGCCAAAGCCCGCTGCATTACCCGTCTGAAAGCGGTGCCACAGATGGGAAACGAAGGCTGTGCTCAGCGCCGCATCACACAGCGTGTCCTGATGGTCGGCCAGCAGGCGGCATTCGGCATCAATAGTCGCGACCTCCTGGCGGATCGCGCTGGCAGACAACAGCGGTGCCACCAGCATATCCGTCAGTCGGGGCAGCGCATCGGCCAGTTGTTCGGGGGCGCACTCGAAAAAGTACGCCGTGCTGCTGCCGAGCGTGGTGGCGTTCAGCCGTCCGCCGCGTGCGGGCAGCCAGGCCATCAGCCGCTGGTCATCCTGAAAAGCCTGGCTGCCGGCAAACAGCAGGTGCTCCAGCAGATGGGCCAGCCCCGGCCACGCGTCCGGTTCATGATGGCTGCCCACCTCCACCTGCAGCAGCGCGGCGGCGCGTGTGGCCTGCGGATCGTGGATCAGCTCAACCCGTAAACCGTTGCTTAAGCGTCGCGGCAGATGCTGCATCCGTTACCCTTTAAAGATCAGCTGAGCGTTGACCCGCTGTGAGTTCGCGCGGTTGCGGAACTGGAGCTGGCTCACCTGAATATTGGTACAGTTGGCCTGCTCACGCGCCTCAAGGATCATACCGTGATGCTCTGATTTACTGCACACCGGGTCAGCATTATCCGCATTGCCGGTCAGCATAAAGGCCTGACAGCGGCAGCCGCCAAAGTCCTTCTCTTTTTCTGAACAGGAACGACAGGGTTCCGGCATCCAGTCAAAGCCGCGATAGCGGTTAAAGCCGAAAGAGTGAAACCAGATATCTTCCAGGCTCTGTTCCAGCACCGACGGAAACTGCACGGGCAGCTGGCGCGCGCTGTGGCACGGCAGCGCCATGCCTTCCGGCGTGACGCTGAGAAAGATCGCCCCCCAGCCGCCCATGCAGCCCTTAGGCCGCTCTTCGTAATAATCGGGCGTGACAAACAGCAGGTTAGCCAGGTTATCGCTGGCGGCCATTTTCTCGCGATAGCGATGCACCACCGCTTCCGCCCGCTCGATCTGCTCACGCGTGGGCAGCAGCCCTTCGCGGTTGAGCTGGGCCCAGCCGTAAAACTGGCAGGTGGCCAGTTCGACATCGTCCGCTTCCAGCTCAATACAGAGTTCGATGATACGGTCGATCTGGTCGATATTATGGCGGTGCAGCACGAAATTCAGCACCATCGGGTAACCGTGTGCCTTTACCGCCCGCGCCATCTCCAGCTTCTGCTGAAACGCTTTCTTTGACCCGGCCAGGGCCGCATTCAGCACTTCATCGCTGGCCTGGAAGCTGATCTGGATATGATCCAGCCCGGCTTCCGCAAAGGCGTCGATCTTCTTCTGCGTCAGACCGATGCCGGAGGTGATCAGATTGGTGTAAAAACCCAGATCGCGGGCGGCCTTGATCAACTCAGGCAGATCCTTACGCACCAGCGGTTCCCCCCCGGAGAAACCGATCTGCACTGCGCCCATCGCCCGCGCCTGTTTAAAGACCTCGATCCACTGCGCGGTGGTCAGCTCTTTTTCCTGCTGCGCAAAGTCCAGCGGGTTAGAGCAGTACGGGCACTGCAGCGGACAGCGGTAGGTCAGCTCGGCCAGCAGCCAGAGCGGCGGTTTAACGGCTGGGTTAAGCGGGTTCACGGAAGATAATCCACTTCTGTTCGCGGGCTGCCGCGAAGAACTCTTTCACGTCATCATCCACGCCGCCCGCTTCCGGGAAACGGGTGTTAAGCACCGCGATAATATCGGCCAGCGTGCGCTGCCCATCGACCAGTTCGAGGATCAGGGTGGCACTGTCGTTCAGTTTTGCCATGCCTTCCGGGTAGAGGATCACATGGCAGTTCTGCACTTCTTCCCACTGCAGGCGATAGCCACGGCGGAACATCGGGGTGGTTTGCTCATTGATCACAGCAGTTTTCCTCTGTGCCAGACCGCCTGGTCCGTCACGGTATGGTACGGCGGGCGGTTAAGGACGTAAGCCAGGGTCATGGCGTCCAGCATGGTCCACAGGATATCGAGTTTGAACTGTAAAATTTCCAGCATCCGCTGCTGTTTTTCCACGGTGTTACAGTATTCCAGCGCCAGCTGTAAACCATGCTCTACGTCGCGGCGCGCCTGGCTCAGACGGCCACGGAAATAACCGTATCCCTCTTCTTCAATCCAGGTGTAGTGCTGTGGCCAGCTGTCGAGCCGCGACTGGTGGATCTGCGGTGCAAACAGCTCGGTCAGCGAGCTACAGGCCGCTTCCTGCCACACCGCGCGGCGGGCAAAGTTAACGTAAGCATCCACGGCGAAACGCACGCCGGGTAAGACCATCCGCTCAGAAAGCAGCACCTCACGATCCAGCCCTACGGCTTCCCCCAGCCGCAGCCAGGCTTCGATGCCGCCATCACTGTCGCCCTGCCCGTCATGGTCGAGAATGCGTTGCACCCACTTACGCCGCGTCAGCGGATCCGGGCAGTTCGCCATGATCGCCGCATCTTTCAGCGGGATGCGGGTCTGGTAATAAAAACGGTTCGCCACCCAGCCCTGGATCTGTTCGCGTGTGGCCTCACCGTTATGCATAGCAATATGGAACGGATGGTGGATATGGTAAAAAGCACCGCGATCGCGCAGCGCCTGTTCAAACTGTTCCGGGGTCATCAGCGTCGGTTGGGTCATAGTTCAATACTCATGCCATCATAACTGACCTCAATGCCCCGCGCGGTCAGCGCCTGGCGCTCGGCAGAGGATTCATCAAGGATCGGGTTAGTGTTATTAATATGGATCAGGATTTTACGTTTTGCCGGCAGACGGCTCAGCACCGTCATCAGGCCCTGCTCTTCACCCAGCGCCAGGTGGCCCATGTCGCGGCCCGTATTGCGCCCGACGCCGGTATTCGCCAGCTCGTTGTCCTGCCACAGCGTGCCATCAATCAGCAGACAGTCGGCCTGCGCCATTAACGCCAGCAGCGGCGCATCGGGCTCACCTAAGCCTGGCGCATACAGCAGCTTACTGCCGCTGGTGGTATTTTCGATCATCAGCGCTATGTTGTGGCCCGGGAGCGGTCGCCCGCGATACGGTGAATAGGGGGGCGCATTGCTGAGGATCGGGATCGCGGTAAAGGTTAACGCCGGGCAGACCGCCACAGAGAAAGGCTGCGCGGGCGCAATGGCGTGGTGGATCAGTCCGCCGTTCCAGTGCTTTAGCATGGTAAAGATCGGGAAGCCGCTGGTCAGATCCGCGTGCACTTCCGGGGTACACCACACCGGATGCGGGCAACCTTCACGCAGGTTAAGTAAACCGGTGCAGTGGTCGATCTGGCTGTCGGTCAGAATGATCGATCCTATCGCCGTGCCGCGCAGCACGCCCTGCCTGTGCAGCTCCGGGTTGGCGGCAATCTGGTGGCAAATATCCGGTGAGGCATTACACAGCACCCAGTCGGTACCGTTATCACTGACGGCAATCGAGGACTGCGTCCGCGCGGTGGCGGGGATAGTGCCGTCACGTACGCCCTGGCAGTTGTGACAGTGACAGTTCCATTGTGGGAAACCACCGCCAGCCGCAGAGCCGAGAACTTTGATTTTCATGGGTCAACCAGCAGAAGAAATAAAAATGCCTGCTACAGCGCAGGCATCCACATGACTTACCTGAATAATTCGTGCTGTCGCAGTGACAGTGCGAAGTAGGGAGATCAGGCATTAGCCTAAATAATTCGAGTTGCAGCAAGGCGGCAAGTGTGAGAATCCCCGGGAGCTTACTCAGGTAAGTGACCGGGGTGAGCACACGCAGCCAACGCAGTTGCAGCTTGAAGTATGACGGCGAATTAGCGGTTGGAGATGTACAGAGTCACTTCCAGGCCCAGACGCATATCGATAAAGGTCGGTTTAGTCCACATAGTCATTTCCTCAGGTGTTTAAAAAACGGCCGCACTGCATTCAGTGTCGGCAAATGATCGGCATGTTGTCAAATTACAGGAATTTGGCGGCACAGATGTTGCGCCTATGATAAATCGATATCAACCCTAAAATCTGCGCGGTTTATGCTGTTTTTGAACTATTTGGTTCAAAACTCAGATCTTATTCACCCCAGGTTTTTTTCAGCACCCGCAGCCAGTTGGTTCGACAAAGTTTAGCCAGCAGCGGTTCCCCGTAACCCGCTTCACGCAGCGCGTCCAGCAGGCGCGGCAGCCCGGTCACATCCCCGATCTCGTTGGGCAGGTTGATGCCATCAAAGTCCGAGCCAAAAGCAACGCGGTCTTCCCCCAGCTTTTCCAGCAGATAATCGAGGTGCTGCACCATCACACTGAGCGGCATATCGCCGTCACGTTTGCCGTCAGGACGCAGAAACGCCGTACCGAAGTTCAGCCCCACCAGCCCGTCGCTTTCTGCAATAGCGGCCAGCTGCCTGTCGGTCAGATTGCGCGGTTGCGGGCATATGGCGTGGACATTTGAGTGGCTGGCCACCAGCGGCGCTTCGCTCAGGCGCGCCGTGTCCCAAAAGGCTTTTTCATTCATGTGCGACAGGTCTACCATCAGGCGGCGCTGATTGCAGGCGCGGATCAGACGCTCACCTGCGGCGGTCAGCCCGTCTCCGGTATCCGGTGAACCCGGGAAGCTGCCGCTGATCCCCGTACCAAAGCGGTTCGGCAGGTTCCAGAAGGGCCCGATGCTGCGCAACCCGGCCTGCTGCCAGCTTTCCAGCTGGCTGAGATCCTCATCCAGCGCGTCTGCACCTTCCATATGCATCACCATCGCCAGCACGCCGTTTGCCATACACTGCTCGATGTCGCTGACGCCGCGGCAGATTTTCGCCTGGCCTGCCGACTGCGCCTCCAGCTGGTGCAGGATGGCGATCTGCTCTCCGGTGATGGTCAGCGCATCGAACGGCTCTGCCTGACGCGTGGGGAACTTCGCCACGTAATCCGCTGGCGGCACAAAAATCGCAAACAGACCGCCGGCAAAGCCGCCTTCGCGCATCCGCGTCAGGTCAAGATGGCCACTGAGGCGCTGATGCAGGAAGGCCTGCGCCGGATCCTGCGCATGGTGCAGCCAGAGATGCAGTAACACATCGTTATGACCGTCAAAGAGGGGAGCGTTCGGAGAAGAGTTTGTCATGGTTGCGCCAGCGTTCGCCTGAGAAGCAGAACAGGATAGCGCAGTTTGGCGGGATGGGGGACAGGCAAAAACCAGGGCGGGCACAAACCCGCCGCTGGGGTTAGCTGCCAAGACGGCTGGTACGGGTTTTCACCGCTGCCGGTGGCGGCGTGGTGGCCTCCACCGGCCGGGCCACAATTCCGGTAATACTCTCCATCGATTTAAAGGTACAACTGCAGTTCAGATTCTGGCACTGGTGATAGCGTTCCTTGGTCTCACTGCTGAGGATCCGGCTGGAACGGGCATGGCTGTTATGCTGGCAAATCGGGCAAGGCATCATGGCTGACCTCCACTGGTCATCAGTTAAACTCACACATTGTGAATAAAACTAATTATATTCACTTAAAGTGAATCATCAAGTGGTTTTTTCACTTCCCGTGACATTATTCGGTTTAACGTCAATGTCCCAGGTTTCACCACCCACCGATTTTTCCAGGTTCACCGTTGTACGAAATCCATTATTATCAATCACATGATTCACTTTGATTATTGTCCACTGTTGGGCATCAATCATCGTTTTGAACCCGCTCAACCGTATCGGTGTTTCCGGTATCAACACTGGCATTCCCTGAGCAATCACAAAACTCATGCTCGCGGTCATCGCCTGGCGTTTCTTCCAGTCAGCCTTCGCGGCGTCCATCGCCTCTTCCTGGGTTTTAAATACCCCAGGTATCTGAGCATAACGTTCATAAAGCGGCTGCGGGATGTCCTGTCTGGCCGTGCCGGGAAAACGCTCGGGTTGGTTTTCAGGGATGACTCGGAACACTCTCACCGTGCCACTGCTGGCTTTATCGAGCTGCATCCATTTGGCCTTAACGCCACTAAAATGCATCTGTGATACCACCTGATAATCATGCTTATCACCGTCTTTACGTGTGAGCAGGAGTTGTGGGATCGCCTGCCCACTGACGGTTTTGTTCGCCCCCCGTACCAGCATCAACACTTTGTCCTTCTTGATCGTGACCGTTGCACCATATTTTGTTGCCATGGTGGTCAGAAACTGCGCGTCGGTAAGACCACTCTGATCTTCATGAACAATCTCAATTGAGGCCAGTTCACCAGCAACTTCTGCCCCAAGTTCATTGCGTTTCGCAATCTGCAATACCATGGCCCCCAGCGTGGTCTTATCGTATGAATGGTTTCCCTTTTCCATTAACGAATCACTCAGATTGGCGCTGCGCCCGACCAGCTTCAACTGATCGGGAGCACCGCTGTGATGCAACTCATCAATAACAAAATCCCCTTTGCAGAACAGTGGCCTGCCCTGCCAGCCGATATACACCCGCAGGATAGCGCCACGCTGCGGCATCATGAGCCTGCCATCACTGTCATCCAGTAACAGCGTCAGCGCGTCAGCTTCTAAACCGCGAGCATCATCAATGGTCATACTCAGCAGGCGTGGCCGCAGATTCTCAGTGATATCCAGATTATTGAGTTGAATCAGATAGTCAGGTGCCAACGGCGCACCGATATCCACCGGTAAACTGTTATTCATACGATGCTCCCTGCCAGGGTTGAGACCTGGGAACTCACATTGCCGTAAATTCGCTCCGCCTGCTGCTTGAGATCACCGAACATGGCACTTCTCGATTCATCGACTCGTTTCAGTTTTAGCGTAAAATTGATCTTCCGAGCCGTGCCGTTTTCCAGTAAGTCAGCATGCACACCGTTGATATTTTCAATGACAAACATGCCATAAAGAAATCCTTCACCATTGAGTAAAGGCCATGCCTGCCCCGCTTCTGCTATATCCATCAGCGCCGCCAACGCAGGAGCTCCCCCGGTGATTTCCGGGCGCAACTCGCCCTGCAACGTGATGTTTTCTTCGCCGACACCCAGAAACTGTTGTGCCGGGCGAGTACCAATACGGCTGCCCGCTGCCCAACGATACGCACTTTCCTGGGTCATCGTCTGAAATGGCAAAGTGCGACGTTTAAAAATAAACATACCGAGTATCATCATCATGGTTTATTGCCCCCAGAAGCTGCTGCGTTGGTTGATAGCAGCACGCGCCTGCGTTTGCTGCTGATGGTTGTCGATCATCGTGCGAACCTCCGCTTCCCCCATACCTGTAGGAACGTTGATCACATAGCTGCTGTTAAAGGTGTTCTGCTGGCTGTTGCTGGTGCTGGACGCTGTAACGGGTTGATAGCGGGCACCGCCAAAGGCGACAGGTGCGGGAGTATCCGGCGCAGCGAAGTCTGCGCCCTCCAGGGCGGCCGAGGGATGCTGTGCCGACGGATCGTCACTCAGCGAGGTTTCTGCATCGGCCGCTTTTTTATCGGCTAACCCAAGCTTTTCCAGCAGCCAGGTGACTTTTCCACCGAGCGTACGTAAAATCGTCAGGGGCAAACTCAATCCATTTACCAAAGCCTCACCGACAAAACGCCCAAGATTCCCCAGCTGCTCCAGCTTCTGCGCCGTCATTTCAATCGGTGAGAAAAACGCCTTTATACTGTCAAAAGCACTATCAATCTGCTTACCTGCCTCATCAAAAATGACCGTTAACGGTTTAAATGCGTCGAATAGTGGCGTCAGCACAGCGCTGATCCCTTCAACCACCCCGCCAAAGAATGCGCTGAGCGGCTCCCAGTACTGGTAAATCAACGCAGCAGCGCCGACGATAGCGGCAATGGCTATACCGACAGGCAACGTGATCGCCCCCAGCGCCGCAGCGATCGCCCCACCAGCAAAAGTAAACACGCTACTCAGGATCCCAGCGCCCGCCATCAACAGATTCAGGCCACTGAGCACCGGTACCACCACCGAGCCGATCGCCCCCAGCGCACCGACGAGGATCACCCCGGCCGCCACCAGTTGGGTGATCCCGCCCGCCAGCGCGGGGTTGTCCTGGATCCATTGATCAACGCCGGTTAATAGCCCGGTGGCGGTCTGCGTCAGGGAACGCAGCGTACCGTCCAGTTGGGTAAACACTGTCAGCCTGATGCTGTCGATCGCCGCATTAAGCTGGCCGATATCCCCCGCGAGGTTATCGGCGGCGGGCATGGCGATGGCGGACGGCGGGCGGACATCAGACGATGTTGCCGCCTCCTTTGGCGGCGCGCCCGACCGTGCCGCCATCACCTGATAGCCCGGCTGCAGCAGCTTCGCCCCCTGGCGCGCCACGCCCATCGCCTGGCTGCTGACCGCACCGATTTTATCCACCACGCCCTGCCCGGTCTGAAAGCGCTGCTGCACCTTGCCTTGCCCGAGCTGAAAGCGCTGCTGTGCTTTATTAAGGTTATTTCTGACACGCTGTGGGCGCTTTTGCGCCTCGGTCACGCGGATCACCTGCAGGCGTTCCTTACTGGCGTCGAGTGCGGATTTGCTGTTGCGCGTTGCTGCCCGGGTACGTTCGGCGCTAGCCCTCAGCGCCACGCGCTGCTGAAACATCGCAAGGCCGAGGGATTGGGTTTCCCCCGGCAGATCGTTTAAAAACAGGTTCGCCCGGATCACCGCTTTGCGCAGCCCATCCAGACCGAGGTTAATACTCATCACGACTCTCCACTCTGTGTACCGCTACGCACAATGGCCTTATGCCGCCAGTCGAGCAGTTCTGCCAGCGACATGGCGTTCATTTCCGACGGCGGCCAGTGAAAGATGGCGGCGATATCCGCCATCAGATCCTCTACCGTCAGGCCGTTGGGCCAGCGGACGTGTCCGGTTTCGCGGACAAAAAACCGATCACCCGTCCGCCCAGCTCAATCAGATCGACCGGGTCGAGATTGAGGCATTCCGATTTGGTCAGGTTCGGCAGCGTGATACGCGGCAGAACAGTGATCAACGCGTCGACGTCCGATCCGGCCAGATCGACCAGACGCGTACCGCGCAGCGTGCCGGCGTTGGGTTTAATCAGTTCCACGCTGTTAATCACGGTATCGCCACGCACGATCGGCGTGACCAGCTGGAGGGTATTTTCTGCTTGTGACATAAGCGTTCCTTTACGGGTAAAGCGGGTCGGATATGCCCGACTCCTGCGGGGTATGCAATTAGGGGCGGGTCTGCCCGCCCCCTGCGGTTACGTCATTACGGGACGGGTTACACCAGGCCGATGTTTTTACGGTGCCCGGCCAGGCGGTCGACACCATTCACTATCTCGACCATGTTCACAGTGTCGATCTCGATCAGCGGTTTACCGTTCCAGGTCAGCTTGTAATAGGTGCATTTGGTGGTGATTTTGGTTTCACTCTCCTCACCCTGCTTACTTTCACCAAAATCGAACTGCTGATGCTTGCCGCGCAGTTCCACCTCCACTGCGATGGTCTCGTCGGTGTCGTCACGCTGGTAAGATCCCATAAAGCGCAGCGGCACCGTGGCCCCGCCCCACTGGGTAAGGATGCGATCGTCGAGTCCGGCAAGGGTCCATTCAAGATCCAGCGCATCGTCTTCCAGACCGTTATCAATGTGCGCCACGCCGTTCATGCCGCCGCCGCGATAGGGATCCAGCTTGCGCGCCAGTTTCGGCAGCGTCAGCGAGGTCACCACGCCCTGGTAGCTGTTAGCATCGTTGAATAAATTCAGGTATTTCAGTTTCTTGGGCATTGCCATTGGGTTTTCTCCTTAGCGGTTCACAGAAGCGGCGAAGTTCGCCAGGTAGCTGTCGGTAATACGCTGACGCAGCGTCAGATCTTCCAGCGGCGGCACCGGGGTGTAGTCGTAGTCGATATACAGCTTGCCGGCTTTCAGGCTCTCCTGATTATTGGCGCTTTCGTCGTACCAGCAGTTGGCGCCCAGCAGGTAACCGGCGTTGATCAGCTCGCGGAATTTCGCGTTGATGCCGGCGATGATTTCGCGCACCAGCGTGGGCGTCAGCGGTTTGTCGTTGGCCCACATATGCGCATCGGCCATGGTGTCGGCAATCACCTGCGCCGAGCGGGTGTAGTTCTCGAAGGCGAACAGCGGGTCATCGCTACAGGTGCGGTTGCCCCAGAAGCGGAAGCCGTCTTTGCGGACCAGGGTGGTCACGCCGGCTTCGTTCAGCAGGTCGGCATCGGTACCGGTCTGCTGCAGATCCCAGAACACCGAGGCGGAAACGCCAGTGACGCCGTTAACGCCAACGTTGGACAGGGTCTTATGCCAGCCGGTGTCGTTGTCAATTTTGGCGCGCAGTCCGAGCGCCCGCGCCGTCGCCCAGGCGGTGTCGGCCTCGCTGGTACGGGTGTTCCAGGCCACAAAATCTGGCCAGATCACCATCAGCTCGCGCTGGCTGAAGTTATCGCGATACTTGATGGCTTCCGTCAGGGTTTTACAGCCATACGCCGAGATATAACCGAACGCACGCAGCTGCTGACACACCGAGGCCAGGGCGGTGGCGACCTCCAGCGAGTCCAGCCCTGGCACGCCAAGAATGCGCGGTTTTACGCCGAGATCGGTCTGCGCACTCAGTAGCGCCTTCATCCCGGTATAACGCCCGTTCTCGTCAGTGCCGCCGATAATGTTGCTGGTTGTCTCAGCGGCGTCTTTACCTTCCGCTACGCGCACCACAACGGTCACCGGCTTACTCTGGTCGGCAATCGCACGCAGTGACTGTGCCAGGGTACCCTGGGAACCGGCTTTACCCAGCGCGGCCAGGACATCAGTGATCAATACCGCCGTATTCAGCGGGAAGGTGGTGGCATCGGCATCTTCTGCAGTACATATCATGCCGACGATGGAAGTGGAAACCGCTGAGATGCTGCGGGTTCCGTCATTCACTTCTACGACGCGTACGCCGTGGTGGTAATTTGCCATCTTTGTTGCACTCCTTTGTTGGGGTGAGGTCATGATGACAAGAAATTAACGGGCGGGCATGCGATGGCCGTTGTGGGGCGGAGGGGACAACGTGGAATTTAAAAATAACTTAAAAACATAAAGTTACATCAATAGAAAAATAAATAAAGATCGGCTTTTACACGCCAAAAACCAATAAAAAGGCTCCCCTGTGTTGCCAGCAGGGGAGCCGTAATTAAATAACAAGTTTTAGGTAAGAGATTATGCGCTGCGGTACCAGCCCATCAGTTTAATAAATGAGTTAGTAATATCCATGGCCGTACCAGATCCGGTATTTGCTGTGGTGCCGGAAAGAGTGTGGGTATGCGCGGCAGAAGCACTAATCGAAACCGTATGCGTGTGCGCGCCAGCAGAATCCGTAGCCCCCAGGTTTTGGTAGTTAAACCGTGTCCAGTTGCTACCCCCAATCTCCCATGGTCCTGTCCTGGACGGTACTCCACCATGTGTATGCGCTCCCGCAGAGTTGGTACTACCGGTATGCGTATGTTGACCGTTGCTACTGGTCGTCCCCGAAAACGTATGACCATGCGCAGGCAAATTCGCCACCGACAGGCTGACCGCATCCGCGCCACCAGTGGTGAAAATATCGCTTCCGTTCGCTTTTGCCAGGCGAATGGTTCTGTTTTCACCAATATATTTCCACGTCGTGCCGGGGAACAGCGTGTTCGGGTTTTTATTCTGGGCAAACCAGGTGACGATCCCAACTGGATAGATCTCGTTCAGAACGTTGCGGTTAGCCAGATCGTAGGCCGCTTTTACCGCTTTTGGCGTTGCGGCCTGCGTTTCACTGCTACTGTTGGTGGCGCTACTCAGCATCACCACCCCTTTTGCGCTGAGCGTCGCATCAGGCTGAGTGCGGTTAGCCAGATCGTAAGCCGCTTTCACCGCTTTTGGTGTCGCAGCCTGCGTTTCACTGCTGCTGTTGGTGGCGCTGCTCAGCATCACCACCCCCTTTGCCGCGAGCGTCGCATCAGGCTGAGTGCGGTTAGCCAGGTCGTAAGCCGCTTTCACCGCTTTTGGCGTCGCGGCCTGCGTTTCACTGCTGCTATTGATAGCGCTGCTCAGCATCACCATTCCCTTCGCCGCCAGCGTGGCATCAGGATGATTACGGCTCTGTTCATGGCTGGCAATGCGCAGATTGACATACTCTTCGGTAGCAAAGATCAGGCTGTCATCCAGCGTCAGGGCAATCGCTTCACTGCTGCTGACCGCCAGCACCATACGCAGGGTCTGCGTTCGTCCCGAACCCTCCTCCAGCGCTGGCTTATAAGTCTCGGCCATATTACTTACCGCCAGCAGCGTGCCGTCTCCCGCCAGAAGGCCCAGCTCACGCATCCAGAACCCACCAGCGCTGGCCGGGATAATCGTTTCAATCACCAGCCAGTTTTTATGGCTGCTCTCCACCTTGACCGAATTGACAGCCTGACGGTACACCTCATGCACCAGTCCGGTCTGCCCCGGCAACGGCGTGGTCGGCTGGCCGCTGCCGTCACCGACTACCATGGTTTTGATATCGACCTGAGTACCACCCTGCATCGCTGCGGCGATGCGCGCCTGTCCTGCCGTGGTCACGACAGATTTAAATTTTAACGCCATGTAAAACCTCTCACGCGGGGAAAATCGTTACCGTTTCAGCGTCATACTGAACGGCACCTGTCCAGACAATGCCCTGAATATCCTGGGTGATCGTCAGGGCGGTTAAATGACGGCTGACGGCTTTTGCATCCGCAATCAGCCGCTCCATCTCGTTAAACATCGCTTCATCAATACCCGACTCCAGCACGCCAATTTCCAGACGAAACGTGCCCGGCGGCTCCTGGTTCTGCCACCATTCGGTGATGTTGATGACATACCCCAGCGGCTCGACCACGCGCCGGATCGCGGCGATGGTGCCCTTTCGGCGGTGAACGAACTGTGCGGACGCCACCACGGCACGCTTTGTCTCCTCCGGCCAGGTCTGATCCCAGCGGTCAACGGACCAGGCCCAGGCCAGATAGGGCAACAGCGCGACCGGACAGGTCTGCGGGTTCCATAGGGTGCGCAGCGGCACCGGTAACTGCTGAAGATGGGCGCAGGCTTCGGCGGCAGCCACCTCCAGTGGCGACGATCCGGCGGGCAGCAGACGATCACTCATCGGAGCCTCCCACACGGATCCGGTGGCCGGTACACCAGCCTGCCTGGGTTTTATCCAGCACCACGTCGCGTGCGGGCTGAGTCAGCTCCACTCGTTGCACCCCTTCAACGTGCAGCGCAGCAAACAGCGCCGACTGGCGGATATCGCGCCCCAGACGGCTCTGGGCGGTGACAAAGGCAGCCAGCCGCGCTTCTGCCGCCGCGCGGATGGGTTCCGCTTCCGGGCCGGGATAGAGGTACAGCGTGGCATCCACGCTGTACTCCACGATAGCCGCCGACCGCACGCTGACGCGGTCAGCGACCGGGCGGACATTTTCATCATTCAGCGCGATATTGACCGCCGCCAGCACCTCCGCACTGGCCTCGCCACGACCTTCGCGTGACAGCACAGTGATCAGCACTTCTGCCGGGGCCGGACTGGTCGCACTGACATCAGCCACCCGCCCGTCAGCGCTGCGGGCGTGGTACTCATACGCCCCACCCGGACCGGCCACGCTCAGTCCCTCAAAAGCCTGAGCGATACGCAGACGGAAATCGTCGTCGCTCTCAAGTAACGCGGGTACGGGTGGCCGGGTGCTGTTATCAGCGGGCCTCAGGACCAGACGGGTCACGCCATTGTTGATACCGAGCTGGTCGAGATCGCTTCCCGTCGCGAAGGCCACCATCGTGCCTTTCGCGGCCTCATTAATCCGCTGCCGCAGGATCAGTTCGCGATAGGCATTCTCCTCCAGCAGCTTAACAATGGGCTCAGACTCCAGTTCAAGAGTGCGGGTGATGACCGCCTGCTGATCGGCCGGATAGAGCGCAATCAGACGGGTTTTACGCGCCTGAAGCAGCGTTTCAAAATCCAGCGCTTCGACGATGTTCGGCGCAGGTAACTGACTTAAATCAATGGTGGCCATAGTAGTTAACTCACTGGAATGGATAAGGAAAAAGTGGACTGATTGCTGGTACCGCTCAACGCGACCTCCATGCGGCCGTCAAGACCCGGCTGGTAGCTGATGCTGTCGAGGGTGATACGCGGCTCCCAGCGCAGCAACGCCATGTAGCAGGCTGACATAATCTGCAGACGCAGCGTCTCGTTCTGCGGCTGGTCGATCAGCGCCGACAGCAGCGATCCGTAGTCGCGGCGCATCACCCGTGATCCCTGCGGGGTCAGCAGAATATCGCGCACCGACTGGCGAACATGATCGATATCCGCCAGCTGCAGGCCGCTGTCGCGCTGCATGCCTGACCAGGTTGCTGTATTCATCACTGTGGCCCCGCTGTTTTGCTGCCGCCGCTCTCGACACCCGCGTGAACGTGGCTGTGGACGACGATACCGTTCGAAGAGAAGCTGCCGCCGCTGTGGCTGATCGTGCCCTGTAGCGTGCCCCCCTCGCTGAGCACAAATGTTTTCGCCTTCAGCTGCTGAGTGCACTCCACCAGCGGGCTGTCGAGGGTGATTTTTACCGCCGCCCGGATGCTGGCCGACTGGATACCGCTGGCTGTCAGCGCACCGCTCTGCGGTTCGTAGGCGATCTGCGCCCCGTCCGGGAACTGCCAGCACACCGCATCCTGCGATGCCGAAGGCGGCGGGAAAGCATCAGAGAAGATCCCCGGCAGCACAAAGGCGGTGGTCAGTTCACCGCTCAGCGCCAGCAGCAGCACCTGCTCACCCGGTGAGGGCGCATGCCAGCTGCGAACCTGGCCCGCGCTGCTGCTCAGCCACGGCAGCCAGCCGGTGAGGTTGCCGTCGCTCTTTACCCGGCATCGCGCCCGGGGAAGATCGACCTCGCTGACCGTACCGATGCGCAACAGGTTGTTGAGCTGGCGGCGGGTTTCCACGACAAATTCATTCATTGCGTACTCCTTCTGGCTTTCAGACTGCAGGCCATTCACTGACCAGCTGATGGTTGATATAGAGCTGCCACGGGCGGGACACGGCTTCCGGCACCGCTGGCTCCGGCAAATGGGTCACACTCAGGGCCCCGTCGCTTTCGCTGACCAGCACGCGCTCGGTCAGCGGGATCACCAGGCTGAAGTCGCCGTTAACGCTGCTGCTGAACACCATGCCGTTTTCACGTCTGGCCGCCGTGGTCATCAGGTCGGGTTGATTTTCCCGCAGCCACAGCAGCAGGGAGACCACCAGGGCATCCCGGTCGTCGCCGGCGTCGCTGACGGTAATGCGCAGCGGGTACTGGTATTCAAAACTCAGTGAGGCAGCGGGCGTACAGACTACCCTGCCCTGCTCCAGCGAAAGGGTCAGCCGTTCAGGGTGATTCTGCAGGTCGGGTACGCGGGCCAGTAAGGCC
Source organism: Erwinia persicina NBRC 102418 (assembly GCF_001571305.1). GTDB lineage: Bacteria > Pseudomonadota > Gammaproteobacteria > Enterobacterales > Enterobacteriaceae > Erwinia > Erwinia persicina. The sequence continues at coordinate 45,514 of NZ_BCTN01000010.1, forward strand.
TCGCGCAGTCGTTTGGGTTTTAACATCATGTTGCTCCTGACACTGTTTAAGGGTTTCGACTTGCAGGCCGCACGTCAGTAGCGCCTGCTCCAGCTGGCGGATCGCTGTCAGCAGATCCCCCTGCGTCTCTGGCTGAACCGCCGGTACCGGACAACTGCTGATGACGGGACAACCACGCCAGATAATCACTGGCGGTGGCGAAAGCGGGGTGCTGCTGCAGCCGGATAATCCCGTCAGGCAGAGCAGCATGGCTCCAGTTTTGTAGTGCCTCATTGCTGTGCAGGACCCTCTGATCGTTGACATATTGTTTCAGGGTGATATCGCCGGCCCTGAGCAGGGACTGGCGCAGCGTGCGCTCGGCCTCGGCCTGGCGGGAGATATCCGCTTTCAATTGCCTGATGACGGCGTTTCGCTGATCCACCCCCGCGTGGAGCACGGCATTACGCTGCTGCAGTTCGATGCGCTCACGGTAAAGAATGGCCAGCCAGCGCCCGCCGCCACCCAGCGCGATCAGCAGCGTCAGCACCAGGGTTATCCATAATCGGGTCATCCCACCCCCTTCAGGCACAGGGCGCGTTCAGCGCTTCTTCGCGCCTCAATTCCCTTATTACGTACGCCCGCGACATACACCCAGCGCATCAGCTGATCGCAGGCTGCCCGCCACTGCTGCTGATTGATCAGCCGGGCATAGGTGGAGCGACAGACCGCGCTCACGCCGACGTTAAAGGCAAAGGAGACCGTGGCGTCCCAGACCCCCTGCGGCATCGTCACCTGCAGGCAGCGGGCGATACCGCGCTCTACCCGCTGCACGTCATCAATCAGATTGACCGCTACCTGACGCTCACTGACCGCCGTCACGGGCGTCATCCCCCGGGTATGGCCGATACCGTTCGTCCAGACACCCGCACTGCACTGATACGGTGAAGTCCGGCAGCCCTCGGCACTGGCCAGCAGCTGCAGGCCCTCGCCGGAGATCTGCAGCGTGGAGAACGACGGCAGCGTGACGGCCAGCGCCAGTACAATCAGCACCGCACATTTTTTAGCGGGTGAATTCATCTTCGCTCCCGTTTCTCTGTCGCTGTTGCCACAACCGCCAGGTCTTACGGCGGTAATGCCAGTTGATAAAGAAGTTCGCGATGTTGATGCACAGCGTCACCACAGCCACCAGCGCACCCACCATAAAGGCGATGTCCTGTACGGTGTGCCGGCTGGCCCACATCATCATCACACTGGTGAAATAGCCGATCAGTGAGCTGCTTTTCTCCATCGGTCAGCTCCACAGATTGAGCGTTTCGTGGGTGGCAGAAAGGGAGAGCGACGGAAGCTCAATCGGATAACCGTGAGGCAACCGGGCTCCCTGTTCAGCCAGTCCGCGATTCGCGGCATAAACGGCTTCCACCACCTGCCGCGTGCGGCCATAGTGGCGAAAACAGATCTCATCGACGCAGTCATCCTGCAGGGCATAAATTTTCATTTTTCACTCCCCCGTAGCGGGTATTACGCTGACAGAAACGGCCGGGAAAGAGGTTGGTGTGATGACTTCCGCTTCCCAGTGCCGGGTAATCTCAACCAGTGTGCGTTCTCAACTTATGGCGCTCAATTGGGGGGTGTTGTAGGACAGGTGTGACAACGTGAACCCCCTGTCCGGGACGAATACGGGCGGTATTCAGCCACCGGCGGCGGTAAGATGGGGGCAACAGACATAAAAAAAGCCCCCATAAAGGGAGCTTGAGCAGAACAGAATGCAGGAGGATATTTCAGGGACGGGCACGCAGTGAACAGAACGCCCGGACGGCAAATAACACGCGGATCGCGTGCTTAAAAAGCGTTAACGTTCGGTATTAGGGGGGGAAAAGACAACGGAGAACTGGCCATTTTTCAGCTCTATACCGCTGGCAAGATCCGCGATCAAATGCAGCGCAATCTCACGATCCCGCTCCCTGCAAACCCCTTCAGAGGTTAATCTTGCTATCAGTTCTACGCGCTCCAGAATCACGCTTTCGGCTAATTCTTTGTCCACAACTCCCCCTCCTTTTCACTGTACATACATACAGTATCATAGCACTTACCAATAAGAAAAGTTTTTTACGTGTACCTGCAACAATGTTTATCACACTGATAATTATAAAAATAATAAATTTCCCCCACCTTGTCCTGCCTGTAGGGATTGAGGCGTTGCCACTCTTTTTTGAGAGGACAGAGAAGAGAAGTGACGGTGAAAAACGGGAATTAACGGGCGCTTAATTAATTAGCGACACTCATATTCAGGCCGCGCTGGCCGTGGATGGAGAGGCGCATTCACTTAAGATGAATTGCCGGGCTGGGGAAGGAAAACCGATGGTGTTACGGGTTGTAAAAATGGCCTCCATCGGGCAAAATCTCATAGAATTCCTGTTCTCTCTATCCTGATGTGCCCTTAAAGCTACAATAATAAATTGCGCACTCCCCAAAAAATGAAATCACCAGGAGTATGAGAGTGAGCCTAAAAATCGACTTTCAGAATGGCGCAAAAGAGGTGCTGGATCGCGTACTCCAGGCCTACGGATTTTCGACGAAACTGGCGCTGGCTGAACACCTCGGCATTGCCAGTAGCAGCCTGGCTAATCGCTATTCGCGCGGTCATTTTCCCTCTGACATCGTGATCCGCTGCATGGCCGATACGCAGGCCTCATTACAGTGGCTGGCAACCGGTGAGGGAGAGTCTCCGTCGGCCACCTCAGTAACGGATGCTCCACAGGCATCGCCGTCAGCGCATCTCCTGTCGCTCCCCCGCCAGCGTCTGGACGGCGGGAAACTGACCGATCTGACCGACATGACGCTGGAAGCGGCCTTCTTTGAAGGCTGGTCCATCATCCCCGAACGGCCGCTACTGCTGATTGATGGCCAGCAACAGTTCATCGCCGAGCAGCTGTTCAGCGAGATCCAGGACGGTGACTGGCTGGTGTCGCTGGAGGGCCAGGTCAGCGTCCGCAGTCTCACCCGTATTCCTCCGGGACGGGTGCGGGTGGCCAACGGCCAGCAGCAGTTCGAATGTGGACTGAATGAGATCATCCCCCTGGCCCGCATGGTGATTGCCTGCCGCCCGGTGTAATAACGATAAAGTACAAGGCCACGTCCTGTGGCCTGAAGAACGGCGTTATCCCTGTGTCAGTGTCCCCTGCCATGGCCACTGATTGAGCTGAATTCCCCGTTTTTTCGCGCCTTCACCAAAATCATGCAGCAACGCTTTGACGTCCGGGTCGATATATTCTGCGCTATCGTGATCCACAATCACCACGCTGTTCTCCGGGATCTCCGCCAGCAGCCCCTTCAGGCGCGGATTGTGCATAAAGGTCAAGTTCTGCTGGAAGCGCAGAACATAATGGTCATCGTAGCGCGTCAGCAGCATGGCATTACGGTGGCTTTTATAGATGCTGAACAGGATCTGCGTCGCCAGGCCGATACCAATTCCCGCCAGCATACCGAACATCAGAATACCGCCAATCGTGGCAAGGAACGGCACCGACTGCGGCGCGCCCTGCCGGATCTGCGAGACAAACAGTCCCGGCGTGGCCAGCTTGTAGCCGGTATACAACAGAACGGCGGCAAGGCTCGCCAGCGGGATAGCATTCAGCACCCCGCTAAACCACAGGCCACACACCAGCAGCAGCGCGCCATGAAGCAGGATCGACAGCTTGCTCTGCGCGCCCGCGCTGACGTTGACCGAACTGCGCACGATCACCGCAGTAATGGGCAGGCCACCGAGAAAACCGGACAAGGCATTACCGATCCCCTGGGCGCGCATCTCTTTATCCGGTGACGGGGCCGGATGCTGCGGGCGCAGCTTTTTCAGCGCTTCCTGACTGAGCAGGGTTTCCAGGCTGGCCACAATCGCCAGCGTGGCGGCAATCAGATAAACCGCTGGGTTCTGCCATGCCTGCCAGTCCGGCCGCTCCAGCTCGCTGGTCAGAGCCGCAACGCTGTCAAAGGTGGGCAGAGAGATTCGCGGCAGACCGGACGCGAGGTCGGGGAAAAAGCGCCCCCCCAGCACCGTGGCCAGGCAGCCCAGCAACACCGCCATCAGCGGGCCCGGCATCCAGCCCAGCCAGCGGTTATTTTTGACGGTTTTAGTGGTCCACAGCCAGAGTACCAGCAGCCCGGCAGACGCCACGGCGATCGCGGGCAGAGAGATATTCAGCGACCCGCCGTTCAGCAGTGAGGTCAAATCGCTTTCACCTGCCGCCCCAAGGGCAACCGGGATTTGCTGGATGATCAGCAGGATGCCGATCGCGGCCAGCATCCCCTTGATCACACTGCCCGGTACCAGGGTAATAAAACGTCCGGCACGCAGCGCCCCCATCAGGAACTGCAACACACCGGCTATCATCAGCGCCAGCAGCAGGGCTGAAAAGGATCCCAGCGTCTCGACAGCCCCGGTAACAATCGTGACCAGCCCGGCAGCCGGGCCGCTGACCGCAAATTTTGACGGGCTGAAGGTGGTGACTACCAGCCCCCCTATCACCCCGGTCAGCAGGCCGACAAACGGCGGCAGCCCGCTGGCCTGGGCAATCCCCAGGCATAAAGGGAGCGCCACCAGAAACACCACCAGCCCGGCGGGAATATCCTGACGTAAGCTCTTCATATTCATACGATCCCCTCTTCTGTCTGCTGGACAAGCTCTTTCAGATGCCCGCTGTGCAGATCGTACACGCAGCCAAACACCTCCAGCGCCACACCTTCACGCCAGGCCTTCAGCACCGGGTCGGTTTTCACCAGCTGGCTGAACTGCGCCAGCACATTCGCTTCCACCAGGCGATTGAGGTGCGCGCCCGGTTCCTCATCGCCCGCCTGCGTTGCCAGGGCGGGTGACAGGGCATTTCTCAGTTGGGTGATACGCCGTGCCAGCGGAGAGTTTTCATCCCCCAGGGGGATGTCCGGCAGGGTCAGCGCCGCCTGCACGCCCCCACAGCCGTAATGCCCACAAAGCACAATGCTGGAAACCTTCAAATATTCAAGGGCATACTGCAATACGCTCATAAAGTTATCGTCATGACTCACGACCATATTGGCGATATTACGATGTACAAAGAGCTCCCCGGGGTGCGCACCGGTCAGCACCTCCGCCGGGACGCGGCTGTCAGAACACCCGATCCATAAAGCATGGGGCTGCTGCCCGTCCACATTTTGCCGGAAATAGTGCGGATTACGTTGGCGTCGCTGTAAGGCCCAACTGCGGTTTTTCGCTAACAGGGGTTTTAGGGTCGTCAAAATAGAATCTCTCTTCCGGGAAGCTGGGAAATAAGTTCTAACATCTTAGCGAATAGAAAGTGATTAAGATTAATCTTAACTGACGATAAATAACGGAAATGTAAACTTGCTTAAAGTTACTTTATTTACACCGATTATGCAGGCATGGGAAAATATAAGAAAAGCTTATACCTCGGTCAGAATTAATATTGAATTTATTTAATATAACATATAAATCAATGAATTAAATAATAACACTAACAAGGGGAAATAGCGGATATTTTAGATGAGGATGTTTTTTAAATACTCGCATCTCTTTAATTAACTAATAAAAGCAAAATACTTTTTTCTTCCACGTCGGGTTGAATCCGTATCTTACTGCTCAGGCTGAATTTATTATTTAGTTACCCGGGTTATCAATTATTGTCAGTAAATGCGCCATAATTTAAGCGCATTTACATTTTACAGTCTGCCAGGGAAGACCCGTCGCGGCGGGGATCCTGCTTTGCCCGCGTCAGATTGTCTCCCCCATAAAGATCTGATAGCTCAGATCGATGGAGTCTGCCGAGAAGCGGCTGTCACCGATCTTTTTCAGCAGCAGTTCAGCGGCGGTATAACCGATAGCGTAACGAGGCGTGATCACGCTGGCCATGGTCGGGTACATCTCGCGGCTGATATCCAGTCCGTGGAAACCGGCAATCGCGATGCGGCCCGGTACGGCAATGCCGTGGCGCTGGCAGTGCAGCAGGGCGCCCAGCGACAGATCGTCGTTGGTGCAGAACACGGCATCCAGATCGGGAAACTGCTCCAGCGCGCTGGCCAGCATCGCGGCCCCCAGTTTCTGTGAGGAGATCGCTTTCGGGTTAACCCGGTTACCCACGCCGCCGCGTTCCTCCATCGCCTGACAGTAACCGCGATAGCGAAACTCATCCCGGCGGTCATCCTGGGAACCGAAGTAGATCACCCGCCTGCGCCCCTGATCGAGCAGCGTGCGCGTCATATCGTAACCGGCGCTGAAGTTGTTAAACCCCACCTGCATGTCCAGGCAGGAGCCCTGGGTATCCATCACTTCAACAATCGGGATCTGCGCCGCCCGCAGGTACTTTACCGCGCGCAGGGTGTGATCTTTTTCACTGAGGATAATGCCGTCAATGTTGTACGACAGCAGATTAATGATCTGCTCCTCTTCAGTCTGTTTGTCGTAGTTGTAGTTGGCAATCAGCGTCTGGTAGCGCCCCTCCTGGGTCGCCGCTTCGATACCGCTGAGAAGGTCAGCAAAGATCTGATTTTTAAACGAGGGGATCAGCACGCCGAGGGTATAGCTCTTCGAGCTGAGGAGCATCTCCGGCGCACGGTTAGGAATGTAGTTAATTTCTTCGATAATCTGCGCGATCTTCGCCCCGGTTTCCGGTGATACCCGGTCAGGCGTGCGCAGGTAACGGCTGACCGTCATTTTCGTCACGCCAGCCAGCGTGGCGATGTCCTGTAGCGATATGCGGTGCGATCTCATGCGTTTCCAGCGTTCAAAAGAAAAAAGGGCCAGGCACCTGCCTGACCCTGTGTCGCCGCCAGGTTAATGGATGATGGCGTTTAGAATCAGCACACCGGCCAGGCCGAGGAAGGAGATCAGCGTTTCCATCACCGTCCAGGTTTTCAGCGTCTCAATCACGCTCAGGTTGAAATAGCCTTTAAACAGCCAGAAGCCCGGGTCATTAACGTGTGAAGCAATGACGCTACCGGAACCCACGGCCAGCACCATCAGCGCCGGGTCGGCGTGGGTAATGGCAATAATGGGCGTAACGATACCGGCGGTGGTAATAGCCGCCACGGTGGCAGAACCCAGCGCAATACGCAGCATTGCCGCTACCGTCCAGCACATCAGCAACGGAGAGAGCGATGAACCCTTCATCATGTTAGCAATGTAGTCACCCACGCCGCTGTCCACCAGCACCTGCTTAAAGGCACCGCCGCCCGCAATAATAAAGACGATCATGGCGATAGCCGCAATGGATGAACTGCACATCTCCATCACTTCTTCCATTTTACGCCCGTTGCGCAGACCCAGCGTAAACACCGCAATCACCACTGAGATAAACAGCGCGACCGCCGGATTCCCCACAAATTCGAAGAACTGGCGCAGCACGTTCTCTTTCGGCGTGGTCAGCTCAAATACTGCCGCCACGGCCATCAGGATCACCGGGATCACGGCAGCAAAGATGCTGGTCCAGAACCCTGGCATTTCGTGATCTTCAAAGATTTTCGGGTTATACAGGCCTTCCGGCGGCGACTTCTCGAAGCCTTTGAGGAATTTGGAGAAGATCGGCCCGGCGATAATCACGGTAGGAATGGTGATGATCATGCCATAGAGCAGCGTGGTGCCCAGATTTGCGCCAAAGATGGTGGCAATGGCCGTAGGCCCCGGATGCGGCGGCAGGAAGCAGTGCGTCACGGACAGCGCGGCAACCATCGGCAGCCCCACGTACAGCATCGGCATGCCCGAGGCGGCGACCACGGTAAACACCAGCGGCAGCAGCAGCACAAAGCCGATTTCGTAGAACATCGCCAGCCCGACGATCAGGCCGGTGACCATCAGCGCCCACTGCACGCGCTGTTTGCCGAAGGAGGCAATCAGCGTGGTGGCGACGCGCTGCGCGGCCCCGGTATCTGACACCAGCTTACCCAGCATCGCCCCGAAGCCGAGGATCAGCGCCAGGCTGCCGAGCGTACCGCCGACCCCTTTCTGAATGGAGGCGATCACCGCCAGCGGTGTCATCCCCTCTGCCACACCAACCACGGCAGAGACAAATATCAGCGCAATAAAGCCGTTGACCTTGAAGACGATCATCAGCACCAGCAGCAGGATTACGCCAATAGCTATTATTGTAATGGGCATAAAGCACTTCCTTTAAAAGTAGAGGTACAGTTCTGATAAGCGTGCTTATCCGGAAGGTTTCAGGTTGCAACAGGGCGGCGACTCAGCAGCGCCCTGGAGCGTAACCAGGTCGCGCGCAGAAGCCGACACCGCTGCCGCCTGAAAGATAAAGGATAAACTACACCGCGACGCGCATCCCACCATCGACAAAAAGTAGGTGCCCGTTCACAAAATCAGACGCTTTCGAGGCGAGGAACACCGCCGCGCCGATCAACTCCTCCGGGTTACCCCAGCGTGCAGCAGGCGTACGTTTGCATAACCAGGCGGTGAAGGCTTCATCGTCGGCCAGCGCCTGGGTCATCTCGGTTTTGAAGTAACCCGGGGCAATACCGTTAACCTGAATGTTGTGGCGCGCCAGCTCAACGCACATACCGCGCGTCAGCATGGTGACGGCCCCTTTCGATGCGGCATAGGGGGTAATCGTGTCACGCCCCAGTTCGCTCTGCATGGAGCCGATATTGATAATTTTGCCTTTCTGGCGCGTTACCATCTTTCGGGCAACGGCCTGGGAGACCAGGAATACGGCCGTCTGATTGACCGCGATCACGTCGTTCCAGTCCTGCTCCGGGAACTCGAGAAACGGGCGACGGCGCTGAATACCGGCGTTGTTGACCAGAACATCAATCGGGCCAATCTCAGCCTCAATTTTCTCGACTGCCGCATTCACTTCGGCGGACTGCGTCACATTAAACGCTACTGCGTGGGCCCTGAATCCCTGCTGACGCAGGTCGTCGGCAGCCTTATCGGCCCCCTGCTGGGTGGTGGCGTTAATAATCACCTCCGCCCCGGCTTCAGCCAGTCCTCTGGCCATCAGGAAACCAATACCGCGGCCGGAACCGGTGATCAGCACACGTTTATTATCGAGCGAAAAAAGCGTTGTCATGGTCATCCTTTAAAAAGTCAGCTGCACTTTGGCAGCCCGGCTCTTGTCACCGGCAAACTGCAGTGCCGCATCAATATTCTGGTAGTCATATTCGCCGCTGAACAGCGGCAGCGGGTTAACGGTGCCGTTACCCAGCCACTCCACCGCCGTGTTGAATTCGCTGGTAAAGCGGAACGAGCCCACCAGACTGATCTCTTTAGCGATCAGCATCATGATCGGGAAGGCGGGTACGTCACCGCCCATGCCCACCTGCACCAGGGTGCCTTTCGCCCGCGTGACTTCCAGGCAGCGCGTCAGTGAGGAGGGATGGCCCGAGGCTTCAAACGCCACGTCAAAGTAGCCTTTGTCTGCCAGGTACGGGGTGAAGTCCCCGCTGGCGGCATGAACAGTGGCGGTTGCCCCCATCGCAACAGCCATTTCCAGCGAGCGCTCGCTGACGTCGGCACAAACCACTTCTGCCGCCCCTTTGGCCCTTGCGGCGGCGGCAATCAGGCAACCGATCGGGCCCACGCCAGAGATAAAGACCTTTTTGCCGTGCAATTCGCCACCCTGATTGGCGGCGTGGATGCAGACCGCCAGCGGCTCGGCAAACACCATCACTTTATCGTCTGCGGCATTGTCGTAAGGGATGCACTGGCTGCTGTCGACGACTTTGAACTGGGTGAAGCCACCGTCCACGTGCGGGTAGTACATTGCACTGCCGAAGAAGCGCATGGTGGTGCACTGGTTATCTTCACCGGCCAGGCAGTATTTACAGCTGCCGCAGGGTTTTGACGGATTGACCGCCACTTTCTGGCCCTCGTGCAGCGCCGGATTGTCGCTTTTTACCACCTGCCCAATCACTTCGTGACCGAGGATCATCGGCATTTTTACGGCAAAACTGCCGACTTTACCGTGCTGATAATAGTGCAGGTCGGAGCCGCAGATGCCGCCACGGGTGATGCGAACCAGCGTGCCTTCGCCCAGGTAATTCACCTGCTGGCTGATAACTTCAACCTGCTCTTTACCGTTGATCATGCAGGATTGTGTGAGGGTGCTCATGGTCGTCTCCAGTACGTATCGGGTCATGGCGCCTATCAAATCGATGTTTAACTTGTAATTCTGTGAATCAGATCACCAAAATTCATGTTACTAAATCAATGTTACGCATAACGTGAAGCACGTTGCCCTTTCTCTGCGAGATATTCAGTGGCATTCATCACAAAGCGATTAACTGCACTTTCATCGCGGTCATTTGACCGCTACAGTGAAACTCATCCGACCACTTCAGGAATCACTGACGATGAGCGTGTCACTGTTCTCCCCGCTGGACCTGGGATTCACCCAGCTTAAAAACCGTTTTCTGATGGGATCGATGCATACCGGGCTGGAAGAACATCCGGATGGCCCGGCGCGGCTTGCCGCATTCTATGCAGAGCGCGCCCGCGCCGGGGTGGCGCTGATTGTGACTGGCGGTATTGCGCCTTCGCCAGAGGGCGTGGTCAGCGCCGGAGCATCGGTGCTGAATGATGAGGCACAGCTCCCTCATCATCGGCAGGTGACGGATGCGGTACACGAGGCGGGGGGTAAAATTGCCCTGCAAATCCTGCACGCCGGGCGCTACAGCTATCAGCCCGCGCTGGTCGCCCCTTCCGCTCTCCAGGCCCCGATTAACCCCTTTACCCCACGGGCGTTAAGCCATGATGAGATTCTGCAACTGATTGCCAGTTACGCGCGCTGTGCGCGCCTGGCGCAGCAGGCAGGCTATGATGGCGTGGAGATTATGGCGTCGGAAGGCTACCTGATTAATCAGTTTCTGGTGGCGCACACCAACCAGCGTGACGATGAGTGGGGAGGCGATGAGCCCCGCCGCCAGCGGTTTGCACTGGATATTCTCAGGGCGGTGCGGGCCGCCGTTGGCGCGGAGTTTATTATTATCTTCCGTCTGTCGATGCTCGATCTGGTGGAACAGGGCAGCACGCTTGAGCAGACCGTCCGGCTGGCGCAGGCGGTTGAGCAGGCGGGGGCAACGCTGATTAACACCGGTATCGGCTGGCATGAGGCGCGTATTCCTACCATCGCCACCGCCGTACCGCGTGCGGCCTTCGCCTGGGTCACGCAGGCGCTCCGGCAGCACGTCACGATCCCGCTGATCGCCACTAACCGAATTAACCATCCTGACGTCGCCCAGCGCGTACTGGATGAAGGCTGCGCCGATATGGTGTCCATGGCCCGCCCCTTTCTGGCCGACGCTGAATTTGTGCTCAAAGCCCGTGAGGGGCGCAGCGATGAGATCAACACCTGCATCGCCTGCAATCAGGCCTGCCTCGATCAGATCTTCGTGGGTAAGCTCACCTCCTGTCTGGTGAATCCCCGCGCCTGCCATGAAACGGTGATGGTCATGACGCCTGCCGTGCAGAGCAAATCGCTGGCGGTGGTCGGGGCCGGCCCTGCCGGGCTGGCGTTTGCGGTCAACGCCGCACAGCGCGGCCACCGGGTGACGCTGTTTGATGCACTGCCGGAAACCGGCGGCCAGTTCAATATCGCCCGGCAGATCCCCGGTAAAGAAGAGTTCAGTGAAACGCTGCGCTACTTCCGCCGTCAGCTTGCGCTGCACCGGGTGACGCTGCGGCTGAATCATCGCGCAACACCGGATGATGTCGCCGCATTTGATGAGGTGATACTGGCTACCGGCATCGTGCCGCGTGTGCCGCCCATACCGGGTATCGACCACCCTTCCGTGCTGAGTTATCTCGATGTCATTCGCGACCGGAAACCCGTCGGGCAGCGTGTGGCGATTATTGGCGCGGGCGGCATCGGTTTTGATACGGCTGAATATCTGGTGGCGGGCGGGCAGGATATCAGTGCATTCTGCCGGGAATGGGGCATTGACCGCACGCTCTCCCAGCCTGGCGGGCTGTTACCGCCGGAAAGACCGCATGCCGCACGGCAGGTGTGGTTGCTCCAGCGCAAGCCGGGTAAACCCGGTGCCGGGCTGGCGAAAACCACCGGATGGATCCACCGCGCCAGCCTGCAGATGCACGGCGTGCAGATGTGGGGCAGCGTAGAATATCTGCGGATTGACGATGAGGGGCTGCATATCCTGCGCGACGGCGAACCGCAGACACTGCGCGTGGATAACGTGGTGATCTGCGCCGGTCAGGAGCCGGAGCGATCCCTGGCCGACGCGCTGGCCGCCCGGGGGATCGTGGCCCACATTATCGGCGGTGCCGACGTGGCGAAAGAGCTGGATGCCCGTCGCGCCATTAAACAGGGGACGCTGCTGGCGCTGGCGATTTAAGGCATTATCCTGTGACTGCCCCGCTGGTTTGCACGCAGCGGCGGCGCAGTTCACGACGGAAAATCTCTATCGTCCACATCCACAGGATATGCCCGAAGGTTTCGGAAAAAATCTCTTCCACCGGCAAGTGCCAGATCGGGGGCGCCCATCCCCCCACGGGCAGCACCACACCGTGGAAAACGACGGTGATAGCCAGCGCAAAGCCCACGCCCTGCCACAGCGTTATTTTTGGGAAAATCTCTGCCAGCCAGCAGTAGATCATGGCAAAAAAGAGGGAAAACAGGTGATGCACACCCGCCACACCCCAGTTTACGAGGTGGCCGGAATAGTGATAAACCATATTATTCACAGTAAAGCCAAAGTCACTGAGCATCTCAGCCGGAGGAATGGCCCGGTCAGGGGTTCGCGGCGGGAAGGGATTTTCGGTTCCCCATTTTACAAAGCTGGCGACATTCCCCCCCATAAAACCGGCGAAAAGTGCTGCAGCAACGTGACGTGGTGGTGCAGGATGGCTAACGGCCAGGGTGTTCATAGGATGTCCTTCCATTGACAGTGATTTAATCCAATCGTCCCCAAAGGATACCCTGTTTCCCGTCCCCGGTTCACAGCAGGAATGGCGAAAAATGCGCACTGAATAAAACATTAAAAATGTCGCATCGCACCTGTAGTATCACTGCAACGCCTCCGAGATAAAAAGGAACCTACGATGCCGCACTCCTGTCATTCTGCCCTGCTCTCCAGCCTGAGCTGGCTTGACCACGCGTTTATGTCCGCAGGCGAACGCCCCCCTGAAGCAACGCTGTATAACCAGCAGCGCCACAGTGCCCGCGTCATTTCCGATGTGGAGGCCCGGCCGGTGAAGAGTCAGGAAGCCGACGGTTTGATAGGTACCGGCAGCACGCCCGTGGCGATCTACACCGCTGACTGCCTGCCGGTGCTGATTGCCGATACGCGTCAGCGACAGGTGGCAGCGGTACATGGGGGATTAAAAGGCATACTGAGCGGGGTGATGGGTAACGCCATCACGCAGCTGTGTGAACGCGGAGCCACGCCGGACAGCCTGTTTATTGCCATCGGCCCGGCTATCGGCCCCTGCTGCTATGAGCTCGGTCAGGATGTGATTGCCCGGGCGCAGCAGGATGACCCGCATCACCTGGCAGAGCTGATGTCATGGTCTGCCACTCCCTTCCCTAACCCGGCGGCCGTGCGCCCACAGGCGCGGGGAACCACCGATGGCGTCTGGTTTGACCTGCCACTGCTGGCAAAACGTATTGCGCTACGCGCCGGGGTGCCGGAAAACCAGATTGAGCTGTCGCAGGTGTGTACCTACTGTATGGCTGAGGATCAGGCGAGTTACCGCCGTAACAGCCACGTCCAGCAGGGCTATCAGCAGCGCTTTTCGTGGATTGCGAAGCGATAACGCCAGGAACGAGGCGTGTCTTGCCCCCGGGAATCGTACCCGGGCCGATCGCTGCGCCGACCGGCCCGGCGCGGGTTACGGCATTTTTACCGAACGTAACACCACAAACTTCTGATTGCTCGCCACGGTGGTGCAGTTGCCAAACAGCTTCTTCATCTTGTGGTAGTTGTCGAGGTGACGGTTACCGACAATACGCAGTTCGCCGCCATCCTGCAGGCAGCGGCGCGCATCGCGCAGCATCTGCCAGGCAATATGGTCGGTCACCGCGCTCTGCTGGTGGAAGGGCGGATTGCACAGCACTGCGTGCAGACGGTCTGACGGGTAACCTGCCAGCGAATTATTGACGTGGAACGTACTGCGTTCCCTGTCCTGTGGGCAGTTCACTTCTATATTCATCCGGCTGGATGCCACTGCCATATATGACTCATCGACAAAATGGACCTGCGACAGCGGGTTCTGCTGCAGCGCCATCAGGCCAATCACGCCATTGCCACAGCCCAGGTCGACAATCTCACCTTCCAGATCGGAGGGCAGATGCTGTAAGAAGAAGCGTGCCCCCACATCCAGCCCGCCACGTGAAAAGACGTTAGCATGGTTGTGGATCTGGTACGGGGTGCCGTCCAGCTGCCAGCGGGCAATCACGTCGTCCGCTTTCAGCTCGGGCGCGCTGAAGGTGCAGTAAATCAGGCGGGCTTTTTTACGCGCCAGCGAGGTGGTGGTGGCCCCCAGAATTTTTTCAAACAGCTGCAGCGTGGAGGTATGGATATCTTTCGCTTTTCCGGCGGCCACAATCTGGGTGGCCGGGGTCACGACGTCGCGCAGTGCCCGCAGCTGATATTCCAGCAGCGCGAGGGTTTTTGGCACCTTAATCAGAACGCGGGCCGGGGCGGCGGGTAACGGGCTCAGGCTGTCGAGTAGCTGCACGTCCCCTTCATCCAGATGGTTCAGCGCCAGGTTCTGGCGCGTCGCCTGCTGGTTCAGCCAGGAGTCACTGATGCTGTATACGCCCTCACCGGCCAGCGCACAGGCCAGCGCACCGAAGGTGTCGTTAAAGATCAGCGTCGCGCCGCTGACCGGGGCATCGCCCAGATGCTGCAACAGATATTCGTCGGCCGCATCCCAGGCCTGCAACGGGCTTTCTTCGCGCATTTGGGGAAAACGATGCAGCGTCAGCATGCGGTTGCTTAGTTCGAGTTGGCTCATGGGATCACCTTAGTGGTAAAATTCCCGCGTTTTATCCCCTAAAACGGGCGCACAGTAAACGTTTTTCTTCACCGGAGTCAGTATGTCGTCGCTTATTTATCTGCAAGGTTACCCCGAATCGCTGCTGTCACAGGTGCGCACGCTGATTGAACAGCAGCGTCTGACGGAGGTGATCAATAAGCGTTATCCGTCCTCCCACAGCATTACCAGCGACAAAGCGCTGTATGACTACGCGCTGGATTTAAAAAATCAGTCGCTGCGCAACGCACCGCCGCTGAACAAAGTTCTCTACGATAGCAAGATTAAGGTGATGAAGCATGCGCTGGGATTACATACGGCCATTTCACGCGTGCAGGGCGGCAAGCTGAAGGCAAAAGCGGAGATCCGCGTGGCGACCATTTTTAAAAATGCCCCGGAAGCCTTTCTGCGGATGATCGTGGTACATGAGCTGGCGCATATTAAAGAAAAAGATCACAACAAGGCCTTTTATCAGCTCTGCTGCCATATGGAACCGCAGTACCACCAGCTGGAGTTTGATACGCGCCTGTGGCTGACGGCACAGGCGCTGGAAGGACGTGAGGGATAATCGGCTGTACCGGCTGTCGCGTTAGCGGCTTTGCAGCGCTTTCACTTCGTTTTTGCTGAAAGGGATACAGTCCTGCGCCGCCGCAGCCAGCGCCTTGTTCAGTTGCTGATCGTACGCTCTGTCACCCGGCCTGAATGTCATACTGTTCACGTAAGCGTTAAGCACCTTAACCGGGCATATCAACCTGATATCACCAAACGAATACATCGTTACCCCATGAATAACATATCGCTCCTGGTTCTGTAGCGGGGTCAGCTTCCAGAGCACCTTATCAAGCAGTTCTGCAGGGTAGTCCTTATCCTGCACCAGATAAACATGGGGATGAAAGTCCGCTATGCCTGACAGTTTCATGGTGCCATTAATAATCAGTACCGGTATTGAGGTAATGATCCATGACATAAAAAACAGCCCTGCCAGCGCAGCGGAAATCACCTTCACTATTCTGACAGATAAACCTTCTGTTGATTTCCCTCTGAGATAAACCGTCACCGGAAGAAGAGAAAAGAGAATGACGACAAGGGAGGTCAGCGTGGCATACATCATCACTTTGAGGTCGTCCGCATGTTCAGGAGGGTGCAATTTCCCGAAAATCAGGCTTAAAGGATATGCATACATAAATGAAATTAAAAACAAGGAAACGGGAATAAAAAAGTAGAACTTCCTGTAATACTCTTTTTTGATCCTTTTATTTTTGAACTGCAATACCTCAGAAACGGCTTTGCGGTTAAAGAAATAGGCAATAATAAGTGTTATTAGCAACGCGCCACTGCCAGCCATCGTAAAGACCAGCCAGCCAGGGTATTTTTTAGCGTCAACAAACCATACCGCAACGAAAAAAACCGTTATCGCCAGCAGGTAAATTATCAGTGACAGCCTGATTAAGTTATCTTTAATTGTCTGGTAATTATAAAAAATTGTATTCTCTTTTTTTATAATAAGCGAAACCAACAATGAAGGAATATAAAAAACCAGACAGATCATCGCGACACTGCCGGCCAGGAACAGGGCGACAACAATAAATAAATCCTTGAAGCTGATGGACTCGAGAAACACATCAAGCCGCCCCATACGGCCCAGATAAAACCACAGCGTCCCCAGAGCCATAAACGCGCTGATAAAAGTGGGTGTCAGCACAGACATCAAAGACCGTTTTATCATTGTCAGGCTCCCTGTCCCGTCTTTACCATTTGCCCGATGCGCCACCGCCACCGCTGCGGCCGCCGCCGCCGCTAAATCCGCCGCTGCTGCTGTCTGAATCATCGTCACGCGAAGGACCATCGTCGTCGCGGTCGTCAAAACGATCGCGACTCCAACCGCCCCCCCCGGTTAGCGTCCCGATCAGCGAGGAAATCAGCATCTGCATCATCAGGCTACCGCCAAACAGCAGGCCGACATTATCACCGCTGACGCCCGCGATGCCGTCGTTTAGCAGCGTATTGACCAGGGAAACGCCGGTGACTATGGCGCTGACCAGCAGCCCCCTGAGCAGGGAATTACGACGCAGGAAGAAGAAAGGCAGAACAATCATGCCCAGCAGCCAGAGGCCAATGCTGCCCGCAGAGAGCGAAATGGCGTCACCGGATGATGACGGCAGCGGCGCAGCGACCGGGCGCGGCGCGACGGCCGGCGCATCCCCCTCTACCGGCACGCCAAGCTGGCGGGAGATAGCCTGAACGCCGGCCAACAGCCCCTGACCATAGTCCCCCTCCCTGAAGCGCGGAATAATGCTGCCATTAATCACCTGGCTGGCCTGCACGTCGGTAAAATCACCCTCCAGCCCGTAACCGACCTCAATTCGCACGGTGCGATCGGTCTTTGCCATGACCAGCAGCAGGCCGTCATCGCGGGCCTTATCACCCAGTTTCCAGGCGTCAAACACCCGGGTAGCGTACTGCTCAATGCTGTCATCCCCGGTGGTATCCACCGCCAGTACCGCCAGCTGATGGCCGGTTTTTTTTTCCAGGGTGACAATCTGGCGATTTATCTGCTCCACCTCTCGGGGACTCAGTACCCGCGCATCATCCGTCACGCGCTGCTGTAACGTCGGTACAGCGACCGTTGCGGCCATACTGGTGAAGGGCAGACAGAACAGCAGGATCAGGGTGAGATATCGCATGGCTGTCCCTTAATTTGCGCTGGCAGGCTTTGAGAAATCGACCTGAGGTGCCGTTGAGATCTGCTTTACATTCTCCGGCTGGAAGTTCTCTTTACGCTGATAGCCCATCACTCTGGCGGTCAGCGAACCGGGAAACTGGCGGATCAGCAGGTTGTAGTCCTGTACCGCGCGCACATAGCGCTGACGCGCCACGGTAATCCGGTTTTCCGTACCTTCCAGCTGCACCATCAGCGTGCTGAACATTTTGTCGGCTTTCAAATCAGGGTAGCGTTCACTGATCACCAGCAGGCGGGACATGGCACTGCTCAGTTCCGACTGTGACTGCTGGAACGCCTGCATCGCCTGCGCATTGTCAGGGGCATTCTGCACCTGCGTCAGGCTGCCGATTTTAGCGCGGGCATCCGCAATGCTTTTAAAAACTTCGGCTTCATGGCTGGCGCTCGCCTTTGCGGTCGAGACCAGGTTGGGGATCAGATCGGCCCGGCGCTGGTACTGGTTCAGCACCTCGGACCATTCAGCAGAGACGGCTTCGTCGCGCTGTTGGATCTGGTTATAGTCGCAGCCGGAAAGCCAGAACATTACCGGCAGCAGCAGCAGCCAGCGAAAACGCGCAGAGAATGACATTATTTCGTCCTTAAAATGAAAATAGTGGCAGGAGGGCATCATACACATCTCTCCTGATATCGCTGTTTCGTTTATATAAAATCTTTTGCCTGCTGAATCAAACTGGTTTTTGTCAGCGCCCCGAGATATTTCCGCTCCAGCGGATTATTCAGCACCGGCAGACGTTCCAGCGTGACCCGGGCAAAGGCGTCCCAGCCCTCTTTTATTGTCTGATTTTCATAGATGGTCGGGAAGTTTGCATCCATGACACAGCTGACGGGCGAGGTCAGCGTGATCTCTTTATCCAGCACCTTGTGCGAGATATCGTGGATTGACACCGCGCCAAGAAATTCGCCCTGCTCACCAATGACATAAACAAAACGTTCGCGTTTCAGCGTGCTGACCGCCAGCGCTTTGCCGACGGAGTCCTGCGGGGTGAGTGCAGCCCCGGAGACAATAAACTGGGAGATGATGCCGTTATCAAAATCAAATTTGGCATCAGAGCGGCTGAAATGGCTGCTCATCATGGAATAGGCGCTGCGGACATGCAGACGATACACGGTCATTGAGGCCAGCACGCTGGCGATCATCGCCGGAAACAGCAGGCTGCTGTTGAGCGTCATCTCCAGCACCATCAGCATCGCCATTAAGGGAGCCTGGCTGACCGAGGCGAGGACCGCGCCCATGCCGACGGCAGCAAACACTTCGGCATTTCCCACCGGCATTCCGGCGGCTGCGGCCAGCAGGGCCACCATTTCTCC
The DNA here is from genome assembly GCF_001571305.1 of Erwinia persicina NBRC 102418. Taxonomy (GTDB): domain Bacteria; phylum Pseudomonadota; class Gammaproteobacteria; order Enterobacterales; family Enterobacteriaceae; genus Erwinia; species Erwinia persicina. The sequence continues at coordinate 64,524 of NZ_BCTN01000010.1, forward strand.
CATCAGCGCGCCTATCAGCAACGCCGGGGTAAACAGCCCCCCCACCGCGCTGGAGCCCACGGAAATGGCCGTTGCCAGCATTTTCAGCAGCAGCAGCGCCAGCAGCACGGGCAGAAGAAAATCGCCCGCCATAATGCGCACAATCACTTCGTAGCCGTTACCCAAGATCTGGGTACTGCCAATGGCCAGCGTGCCCACCAGCAGCCCCCCCAGCCCGAGGCGTAACGGCAGGTTGTTGATGCGGGTAAAGCAGCGCTTACTCTGCCCGATCAGCCAGAGCATTGCCCAGCCCAGCAGCCCTGCCAGCAGGCCGATGCCGACGGTCAGCGCAATGCTGCCGGGCGTCAGGTCAAACTGGCTGTGGGAAAAGGGGTACATGGCGGAGCGGTGGCCGAGCGACCACATGGTCAGCACCGCCACCCCGGAGGAGATGATCAGCGGGATCAGCCGCTGCATCGCTGAGATGCCAAAGGCAATTTCCGCAACAAAAATCGCGGAGGCCAGCGGCGCATGATACACCGACGAGAGCCCCGCCGCCGCCGCCATGGCCACCACGTCGCTGTTTTTCAGCGGTAGCGACCGGAACCACCAGCGCCCCATCAGGCTGCCGGCCAGCGCCGACAGTTGCACCATCGGCCCCTCACGGCCGATAGACGCCCCGCTGCTGATACTCGCCAGCGATGACAGGCTGCGGAACAGCGAGGTACGGGCAGGCACCGCGTCCAGCTGTGCGTTGATCACCTCCAGATAGTCGGTACGCACCGTCTGTTTTTGTTCAATGGCCGTGGCATAGCGCAGCAGAAAACCCGCTATCAACCCGCCGCCGCCGACAATCAGCGGCCAGATATACCAGGGGTAAACCTGCATTGCCCGGGTAATATCGGTCTGGCCACGAAACAGCAGGCTATCGATCAGGTTAATCGCTTCACGAAAGCCCAGCGTCACCAGGGAAGCCACCAGCCCGACCGGGATCGCCACCAGAATACTGGTCCAGTTAAGTGCATGTTTACTCTGCGGGCTGCGAACGCTCATCGGGTTCCCTCGGGATGATTTTCTGTATGGTGCGAGAGGTGAGCTGAAAAATCAAATCACGCCTTTTAGTCATTGCCTGGCTGCACACAGATGGTAATCTGCTTTTTCGTTCACTCAGCCGCACAGGAACACTATGATTCGCTTTGCCGTCGTTGGAACCAACTGGATCACTCGTCAGTTTATCGATGCTGCCCATGAAACCGGAAAAATGAAGCTGACCGCCGTTTATTCACGCTCACTGGCGCAGGCAGAGACCTTCGCCAGCGACTATCCGGTCGAGCGGCTGTTTGACTCGCTGGAGGAGATGGCGGCATCGGATGCCCTCGATGCGGTGTATATCGCCAGCCCCAACGCGCTGCACTGCCCGCAGGCCCTGCTGTTCCTGCGCCACCGTAAACATGTAATCTGTGAGAAGCCGCTGGCCTCCAATCTGCGTGAAGTCGATGCGATGATCGCCTGTGCCGCCGAACATCAGGTGGTGCTGTTTGAAGCGTTTAAAACCGCCAGCCTGCCCAATTTCCTCGCACTGCAACAGGCGCTGCCGAAAGTGGGCCGGCTGCGTAAAGCCTTTATTAACTACTGCCAGTACTCTTCCCGCTATCAGCGTTACCTTGACGGGGAAAACCCCAACACGTTCAATCCCGCCTGGTCCAACGGCTCCATTATGGATATTGGCTACTACTGCCTGGGGACAGCGGTGAGCCTGTGGGGTGAACCGCACAGCATCGTCGCCAGCGCCAGCCTGCTGGACAGCGGCGTTGATGGCCATGGTACGGCAATCCTTAACTATGGCGATTTTGATGTCACGCTGCAGCACTCCAAAATCAGCCAGTCGACCCTGCCGAGTGAAATCCAGGGTGAAGACGGCTCGCTGGTGGTGGAGCAGGTTTCCGAATGTCAGCGTCTCAGCTTTGTCCCGCGCGGTGCTAAGGCGCAGGATCTGACGCAGCCGCAGCATATCAACACCATGCTGTACGAGGCAGAGGTGTTCGCCCGGTTGGTGGAAAATAATCAGGTCGATCACCCCGGGCTGTCGACCTCACGGATCACCGCAAAAGTGCTGACCGAAATCCGCCGTCAGACCGGCGTGGTGTTCCCGGCTGACGCAGCTGCTGTGTAAATATTTCTAAATATTACTGAAGAAGATTGACCTGCCGCAGCGGGCCGCCTATCTTTTGCCTCAGCAAAGGGGAGTAACTTCTTCGTCAGTTAATCGTCAATACGACATCCACATGATGTCCGGTTACTGAGCAACCTTATCCTGGTTGTAAGTGAGACCTTGCCGGGAGGCGAGGTTTGCTTACAGCATCAATAATATTGTGGCTGATGCCTTCCGATATACCCTACAGACGTCAGGTCGCAGACAGGCGGCAACTTAACGGTTCTCCACCCGCTTACATCAGTAAGTGACCGGGGTTCGTGAAGTCAGCCAACGTATCTGCAGCATGAAAGATGACGGGTAATTGGCCATTTTTTATTTTGCACGGGATGATATATGAACACTGTCGGCACACCGTTACTCTGGGGCAGCTTCGCTGTCGTCGTCGTGATAATGCTGGCGATTGACCTGCTGTTGCAGGGCCGTCGCGGCTCGCACACCATGACCATGAAACAGGCCGCTGCCTGGTCGCTGGTCTGGGTGACGCTCTCTCTGTTATTTAATGCTGCCTTCTGGTGGTACCTCAACGACACCGTCGGGCGCGAAGTGGCGGACACTCAGGCGCTGGCGTTCCTCACCGGTTATCTGATTGAAAAAGCGCTGGCCGTCGACAACGTGTTTGTCTGGCTGATGCTGTTCAGCTATTTTGCCGTACCGGCCGCGCTGCAGCGCCGGGTGCTGATTTACGGCGTGCTGGGTGCGATCGTCCTGCGTACCATCATGATCTTTGCCGGAAGCTGGCTGGTGACTCAGTTTAGCTGGCTGCTGTACATCTTCGGCGCCTTCCTGCTGTTCACCGGGATTAAAATGGCCCTGGCGAAGGAAGATGACAGCGCTATTGGCGACAAGCCGCTGGTACGCTGGCTGCGCAGCCGTATGCGTATGACCGACAAAATCGAAGGCGAGAAGTTCTTTGTGCGTAAAAACGGCGTGCTGTTTGCGACGCCGCTGCTGCTGGTGCTGATTATGGTGGAACTGAGCGACGTGATTTTCGCCGTTGACAGTATTCCGGCCATCTTTGCCGTGACCACCGATCCGTTTATCGTGCTGACCTCCAATCTGTTCGCCATCCTCGGCCTGCGTGCGATGTACTTCCTGCTGGCGAACGTGGCGGAGCGCTTCTCGATGCTGAAGTATGGCCTGTCGGTGATCCTGGTGTTTATCGGCGTGAAGATGTTAATCGTCGACTTCTTCCATATTCCGATTGCCATCTCGCTGGGCGTGGTGGGCGGTATTCTGGCCCTGACACTGATTATCAACGCGGTGGTCAATTACCGTAACGACCGTAAGGTATCCTGACGAGACGGGGGCGACTGGAAAAAGGTCGCCCCCACCGGGTAGGATCGCCAGGGGGCGATCATTTTTTCGATTGCCCCTGGCACATGACGACCACAATAACGGGTCTTCCCCTACAGATAACCCTGATATCCCTGTGCGGCCCCTCATTTTTCCCTTTCCCTGCCAGATGATTTCCTTATACTGCCCCACGCAAACACACTCCAATACATCGATAACGATAGCGATTTTAAACTATGCGTACTGAAAAAAGTGGCCACGGGCTGATTCGTCGCCTGATGCAGGGTAGCCTGGTAACACAAATCATGATCGGTCTGGTGGCAGGTATTGCCCTGGCCTGGTTTTCGAAAAGTAATGCGCTGGCGGTGGGCCTGCTCGGTGAGCTGTTTGTCAGCGCGCTGAAAGCGGTAGCGCCGCTGCTGGTGCTGGTGCTGGTGATCGCCTCGATTGCTAACCATCAGCAGGGACAGAAAACCAATATTCGCCCCATTATTATGCTTTATCTGCTCAGTACCTTCTGCGCGGCGATTGTCGCCGTGGTGGGCAGCCATCTGCTGCCGCAGAATCTGACATTAAAGGCGGCCAGCACTGAGATTGTGCCGCCGTCGGGGATCCTGGAGGTGCTGCGTGGCCTGCTGATGAGCATGGTGACCAACCCGGTTGAAGCCGTGATGAAAGCCAACTACATCGGTATTCTGGTCTGGGCGATTGGCCTGGGCTTTGCCTTCCGCCACAGCAGCGACAGCACCCGTACCTTCCTGAATGATGCCTCCGATGCCGTCACCAGCCTGGTGCGGATTGTGATCCGCTTCGCGCCGATCGGGATTTTTGGCCTGGTCGGGTCGATTCTGGCTTCTACCGGCTTTGATGCGCTGTGGGACTATGCCAGCCTGCTGGTGCTGCTGATTGGCTGTATGCTGCTGATGGCGCTGGTGTTTAACCCGCTGCTGGTGTGGTGGCAGATCCGCCGTAACCCGTATCCGCTGGTCTTTACCTGCCTGCGCGAAAGTGGCGTGACCGCCTTCTTTACCCGTAGCTCTGCCGCCAATATTCCGGTCAATATGGCACTGGCGAAAAAACTCGGTCTGAATGAGGATACTTATTCGGTCTCGATCCCGATTGGTGCCAATATCAGCATGGCGGGAGCGTCGATTACCATCACCGTGCTGACGCTGGCGGCCGTTAATACGCTGGGCATCCACGTTGACGTGCCGACCGCCATTCTGCTGAGTCTGGTCGCCTCGATTTGTGCCTGCGGGGCCTCGGGTGTGGCTGGCGGTTCCCTGCTGCTGATTCCGGTAGCCTGCAACATGTTCGGTATTCCGAATGAGGTCGCGATGCAGGTGGTGGCCGTGGGCTTTATCATCGGCGTATTACAGGATTCAGCGGAAACCGCACTGAACTCGTCGGCGGACATCCTGTTTACCGCTGCGGCCTGCATGGCCGACGATCGCCGCGCCGCAAAGAACGCGTAAATCGCAGCGGGCTGACCAAATGACCTGGTCAGCCCCTGCCCCCCGCTCACCCGCTGCCGGTGACAGGCGGCATTACAGCGTGACCCCGCTTTTAAATATCGCCAGCTCGCGAAAATCATTCTCTTCGTTACGTGTCTGCCGCCCGTTAGCAATGGCCACGATGCTATCGACAAACTGCGCCAGCAGCGCAGGCATCTCCACGCCGTGGATCAGCTGTCCGGCATCGAAATCAATCCAGTGGGGCTTTTTCGCTGCCAGCTCGCTGTTGGTAGCGAGTTTCACCGTTGGCACAAAGCCCCCGTAAGGCGTACCGCGTCCGGTACTGAACAGCACCATATGGCAGCCTGCCCCGGCCAGGGCGCTGGTGGCAACGGCATCGTTACCCGGTGCGCTGAGTAAATTCAGCCCCGGCTGCGTCAGGCGCTGCCCGTACTTCAGCACGTCCACCACCTGGCTCTGTCCGGCTTTCTGGGTGCAGCCCAGCGACTTCTCTTCCAGCGTAGTGATGCCTCCGGCTTTATTGCCCGGGGACGGATTTTCATAAATCGGCTGGTTGTGGGCGATAAAATACTGCTTGAAGTCGTTGATCAGGGTAACGGTTTTTTCAAAGGTCGCCGCATCGCGACAGCGGCTCATCAGAATACGTTCCGCGCCGAACATCTCCGGCACCTCGGTCAGCACCGTGGTGCCGCCGTTAGCAATCATCTGGTCAGAGAAACGTCCGAGCAGCGGATTGGCGGTGATCCCCGACAGGCCGTCCGATCCTCCGCACTCCAGACCGAACTTCAGTTCGCTGAGTCGGCCCGGCTGGCGGCGATCGTGGCGCATCGCCTCATACAGCGGGTGCAGTAACGCCAGGCCGGCTTCCACTTCATCGTCCTGCTGCTGGCAGACCATAAACTTCACCCGCTGAGGGTCAACGTGACCCAGCGTCTCGCGGAACACGTCCACCTGATTGTTTTCGCAGCCGAGGCCTATCACCAGCACGGCACCGGCGTTAGGGTGTCGCACCATATTTTGCAACATGGTGCGGGTATTCTCATGATCCTGGCCGAGCTGCGAACAGCCGAAAGGATGGCTGAACAGATGGACGCCATCAATACCGGGCGCCCCGGCGGTCTCTTTCAGGAAACGCTGCAGGATCTGGCGGGCAATACCGTTGACACAGCCCACGGTGGGCAGGATCCACAGCTCATTGCGAATGCCCACTTCACCGCTGCTGCGACGATAGATCTGTATCTCACGGTCGGCGGCCTGTTCAGGCAGCGTAACGTAATCGGGCTGATACTGGTATTCATTCAGGTCGCTGAGGTTGGTACGCGCGTTGTTCGAGTGGATCATCTCCCCTGCAGCGATCGCCTGGGTTGCATGGCCAATGGGCAGGCCATACTTCACGACCTGCGCGCCTTCTGACAGAGGCTGCAGGGCAAATTTGTGTCCACGGCCGACAGGCTGTTTCAGCACCAGCGACAGCCCGCCCTCGTGGATGTGCTCGCCTTCTTCCAGGTCACGCAGCGCGACGGCGACATTATCCAGACTGTGTATTTTAATGATGCTTTGCATGTTTCCCGCCTTGTGTGATCTGTGCCAGTGCGGCGCGCATCCCGCTTGAGGTGATCTGCTGCAGTTGCGCCGTCACGCACTCAGCCAGGCCGGACAACCCGGTGAGATCCTGCCCCCAGTGCCCGGTGTCACTCAGCACCTCGTCCACCAGCTGCCGCAGGGTGATCACGCGGTCATCCACCTGTGGCCACAGCACGGCAAAGCGTGCCAGCCAGTGAGCGTCATCCTGCAACGGGTAGCACTCACCGTCACGTTCGCCCCGGTAGTACGCCAGCAGCGCGGCCAGCGCAAAGCTCAGATAAGGTGGCGGCGTGCCGTGCTGCGCCTGCTGCCACAGCAGAGCCGGCAGTAGCCGGGTACGGAATTTCGTCATGCCGTTCAGGGCGATGCTACTGAGCTGATGGCGGATAAACGGATTACGAAAACGGGTCAACACCGCATCCGCAAAAGCGTTCAGCTCCGCCACCGGCTGTGCCAGTGTCGGAATGATTTCGTGACGCAGCATCTCATCGACAAAGCCGGCGACCGCCGGATCGTCCATCGCGTCGCCCACGGCGTTCAGACCGGCGAGAAAAGCCACCGGTACCATCGCTGTATGTGCCCCATTGAGGATGGCCACTTTGCGCGCTTTATAGGGTTTGATGTCGTCCACCAGACGGATATTCAGATCCAGCTTGTTCAGCCGCAGCGCCTCCGCGACAGAAGAGGGTCCCTGGATCACCAACTGGTAATACACTTCGCCTGCCACCAGATAGTCATCCTGATAGCCCAGCCCGGCTGCCAGTTCGCGGGCATCCTGCGGATAGCCGGTGACAATGCGATCCACCAGCGTTGAACAGAACGTGTTGTGCTGGCTGACCCACTGCATAAAGTCTGCCGGCAGCTGCCAGCGCTGCGCCGTCTGTAACACGCACGACCGCAACGCCTCTCCGTTATCGTCAATCAGCTCGCACGGCAGCATAATCCAGCCTTTGTCTGCCGCGCCGTTAAAGTGCTGCCAGCGCGCCAGCAGCAGGCGCGTTAACTTAGCCGGGAAGCTGACAGGCGGCGCAGACGCCAGCGTATCTGCCGGGTCAACGTAGATCCCTGCCTCGGTGGTATTGGACACCACAATGCGCAGCCGGGGATCGTGTGCCAGCGCCATAAAAGCGGCAAAATCCTCTGTGGGCTGGATTTCGCGGTTCACCGAGCGGATCAGGCGTGCCTCACTGATCACCTCGCCCCCCGCAGTGAGCCCCCGGATCAGGGTGGTGTAAAGCCCGTCCTGACTGTTCAGACTGCGGGGACTGCTGCCGCCGCGCGGCCTGACCACCACCACACCGGCCGCCAGGTCGGTATGCTCATTGAGCTGGTCGACCTGCCAGTCGATGAAGGCACGCAGGAAGTTGCCCTCTCCGAACTGGATAATGCGCTCAGGATAGCGCGGCCCCGGAAAATCGTGTCGGTTCAGCTTACGCATTTTCTCTTCCTTCATTACCCGGCTACAGCTCAATGGCGAAGTAATCGCGGGCGTTGTTAAAGCAGATGTTCTGTACCATTTCGCCCAGCAGCGCGATATCCCCCGGTGCTTCGCCTTTCTCTACCCAGCGGCCAATCATCTGGCACAGCAGGCGGCGGAAATATTCGTGGCGGGTGTAAGAGAGGAAGCTGCGGCTGTCGGTCAGCATACCGACGAAGCGGCTTAACAGACCCATCTGCGCCAGTTGGGTCATCTGCCGTTCCATGCCATCTTTCTGATCGTTAAACCACCAGGCTGAACCAAACTGCATTTTGCCCGGCTGCCCTTCCCCCTGGAAATTCCCGACCATTGTCGCCAGCACTTCGTTATCGCGCGGGTTCAGGCAGTAGAGAATGGTTTTGGGCAGCGCATTATCGCGGTTCTGCGCATCCAGCAGTTTCGACAGCGGTTCCGCCAGCGGGCGATCGTTAATCGAGTCAAAGCCGACATCCGGCCCCAGAAGCTGTAGCTGGCGGCGATTGTTATTGCGCAGTGCGCCAATGTGGTACTGCTGCACCCAACCCCGGCGGGCATATTCGGCCCCCAGCCACACCAGCACGGCGGTCTTGAACTGGGCGACCTCACTTTCCGGCGGGATCTGCCCACCAAGGCGGCGCGCCAGGATGGCATCCAGCGTCGCGTCATCCGCCTCGCCATACAGCACCACATCCAGCGCATGGTCAGACACCTTACAGCCGTGGGCGGCAAAGTGGTCAAGCCGCACGCTCAGTGCGCGCCGCAGGTCATCAAAGCGGGTGATGGCGACATCGGCTACCGCAGACAGGGTGTGCAGATAGTCGGTGAAACCTTCCGCCTCGATATTGAACGCCTTATCCGGACGCCAGCTCGGCAGCACTTTTGTGGCAAAGCTGCTGTCTTCGGCCAGTGCACGGTGATGGCGCAGGTCATCCACCGGGTCATCAGTGGTGCCGACCATTTTCACCTTCATCTGCTGCATGATGCCACGCGCGCTGAACGCCTCCTGCGCCAGCATTTCATTGCACTGGTGCCAGATGGCATCAGCCGTCGCGGGCGACAACAGCGTATTGGTGATACCAAACGGCCGACGCAGCTCCAGATGTGTCCAGTGGTACAGGGGATTCCCAATGGTGTCCGGCACCGTGCGCGCCCAGGCATCAAACTTCGCCCGGTCGCTGGCCTCTCCGGTACACAGGGCTTCTGGGACGCCGTTAGCACGCATCGCCCGCCATTTGTAGTGGTCGCCCTTCAGCCAGATGTCGTAGAGATTGTTAAAACGGTAGTTTTCAGCAATTTGCTGAGGCGGCAGGTGGCAGTGATAGTCAAAGATCGGCTGATCAGCGGCGTAATCATGGTAAAGCCGGCGGGCAAATTCACTGTCGAGTAGAAAGTCTTCAATCATAAAGCGTGACATGGGGTCTCTCCTGCTGGGTCTGATGCCAGTAAAGTTATCATACCAATTATGATTGCCGCTGAAATAATAGTGCGAATGCGATCACAAAAACACCACTATTTATCCGTGAATCAGACTGCCTTTCACGCCTTCAGAAGCTATCCTCCTGTGTTTTCAGTGGTTTTATTATCCCTCATTGCAAAAATGGTTTTTGTGATGGCTCTCAACTTTTAAATCTGTATGACAAGTTATCGTGTCGGCGTTTCATATTGAGCAGGCAAGGTTGTCGTGAAATTACCGTGCGGGTGCTGTACGCAGCAGGCCGTCCCGCCCCTTACAGGTGCACGTCCCCCTGACGTGACATCAACAATAATTACGGGAAGAGGTTTTAAATGCGTAAAATTAAAGGGTTACGCTGGTACATGATCGGTCTGGTGACCATCGGTACCATCCTGGGTTACCTGACGCGTAACGCCATCGCCGTGGCGGCCCCCACGCTGGAGACAGAGCTGCATATCACCACACAACAATATTCCTATATTGTTGCCGCCTATTCAGCCTGTTACACCATCATGCAGCCTGTGGCTGGCTATATCCTCGATGTGCTGGGTACCAAAATCGGCTATGCCCTGTTCGCCATTCTCTGGGCGGTGTTCTGCGCCGCCACCGCGCTGGCAGGCAGCTGGGGCGGGCTGGCGATAGCCAGGGGGGCAGTGGGGGCCGCTGAGGCAGCCATGATCCCCGCCGGGCTAAAGGCCAGCAGCGAATGGTTCCCCGCTAAGGAGCGTTCAATTGCCGTCGGCTATTTCAATGTCGGGTCGTCCATTGGTGCCATGCTGGCGCCCCCGCTGGTCGTGTGGGCTATCGTGGCACACAGCTGGCAGATGGCGTTTATCATTACCGGCGTGTTGAGCATGATCTGGGCACTGTGCTGGCTGGTGTTCTATAAGCATCCGAAAGATCAGAAGAAACTGGATCCCGAAGAGCGCGAATACATCCTTTCCGGCCAGGAAGCCCAGCATCAGACCCATAACGGCAAAAAAATGTCCGCCTGGCAGATTGTACGTAACCGTCAGTTCTGGGGCATTGCCCTGCCGCGCTTTCTGGCGGAGCCCGCCTGGGGCACATTCAACGCCTGGATCCCGCTGTTTATGTTTAAGGCGTACGGTTTCAATCTTAAAGAAATTGCCATGTTCGCCTGGATGCCGATGCTGTTTGCTGACCTCGGCTGTATTGTCGGAGGCTATCTGCCGCCGTTCTTCCAGCGCGTGTTTGGCGTTAACCTGATCGTCTCGCGCAAGCTGGTGGTCACCATGGGAGCAGTCCTGATGATTGGCCCGGGCACCATCGGGCTGTTTACCAGTCCTTATGCCGCTATTGCTCTGCTGTGCGTCGGCGGTTTTGCCCATCAGGCGCTTTCCGGTTCGCTGATCACGCTCTCTTCTGACGTTTTCGGCCGCAATGAAGTGGCCACCGCAAACGGGCTGACCGGCATGGCAGCCTGGACCGCCAGTACCATGTTCGCCCTCGTTGTCGGCGCGCTGGCCGATACCATGGGGTTCAGCCCGCTGTTTGCCGCGCTGGCGGTGTTTGACCTGTTAGGGGCGGTCGCCATCTGGACGCTGCTGAAAAATAAACCCATTTCAGAGCTGGAGCAGGAGAAAAAAGAGAAAATGGCCGGGGTGGTGACCCAGCATTCCGCATAATACTGCGGGCGCCCCCTGCAGTATTCTCACTGAGATGGCCGACCTTCTGTTTTGGTCGGCCAGTCGCGCAGAGCGGCCCCGTGGAGCAAAGCATGAGCGAGGGTGACCGCAATAACAGGTCAGCCCTGCAGGACACCGCGATGTCGCGTCGGATTTGATCTCACAACGAGTACCGTTTTTGCAGGAGGGTCGACCCGTCACCGTGAAAAGTGGTATAACAAATTCCATTATCAGTGTGACCTGAAGGGGAACGTGGAGCATGGAATTAACTGAGTCGCGCCGTCTCTATCAACAGCTGGCCGCCGAACTGAAAAGACGCCTGGAGCAGGGCCTGTATCAGGTTGGCGAAAAATTACCTGCGGAGCGTTTTATCGCAGAAGAGATGGGCGTCAGCCGAACCGTGGTACGGGAAGCGATCATCATGCTGGAAGTGGAAGGCTACGTCGAAGTGCGGAAAGGTTCCGGCATCCATGTCGTTTCCCTGAGCCAGCAAAATCGCATCGCCACCAGCAGTCAGCTGGAGTTTGCCAACTTCGGACCTTTTGAGCTACTGCAGGCCCGTCAGTTGATTGAAAGCAACGTCGCCGAGTTTGCCGCCACCCAGGTGACACGCCAGGATATCCTGCAGTTAATGGCGATCCAGACTCAGGCGCGAAAAGAAGATCGTTTCCGCGATTCCGAGTGGGATATGAAATTCCACGTACAGATTGCGCTGGCGACGCAAAACAGTGCGCTGGCGGCTATTGTAGAAAAAATGTGGCTACATCGTCTGCATAACCCGTACTGGCTGAAATTGCATGAACATATTGATGAAAAGTCGATTGAGAGCTGGTGCGAGGATCACGATAATATCCTGAAAGCCCTGATGCGCAAGGACCCGGCGGCCAGTAAGCTGGCCATGTGGCAGCACCTTGAGAACACCAAACAGATGTTGTTTCATGCCACCACAGATGACTTCGAATTTAACGTCGACCGTTACATGTTTGCCGAAAACCCGGTCGTCATACCGGAATCAGTGGCAAACAGCGAAAAATAGCACTCTTCCTCCAGGCTGAGCTGACTCTTTGAGTCAAAAAACCTTCAATAGTGTCAGCCTGTGTAAAACTCCTTCCAGACAACGCAGTACAACGGTAAAACATCGTTAGGCCTGTGTTTCTTCCTGTCCAGGCTTGCGTAATTTTGTTACAGTTATCCGTCTTTTTTACCCGTTCCTGCACGGGATAAAAGGCGAGGTCATATTCACCAGCCATGCTGTTCCGCCGCCCGTTTTATGCTAATCAGCACCGATATAACGATGAATTAAGTGTGCAAAAAAGATGAAACAGGCCAACTATGACGTTCAGGACTATTAATGGATATTTTCAAATCTCTGGTGCACGCTCTCTGGCAACAGGATTATGCCACCCTGGCTGACCCGACGCTGGTATGGGCGATTTACTTTGTTCTGTTTATGATTTTGTTCCTCGAAAATGGATTGCTGCCCGCCGCCTTTCTTCCGGGTGACAGCCTGCTGATTCTGGTCGGCGTACTGATAGCTAAAGGAACCATGAATTTTGCCCTGACAGTGTGTGTCCTGACCACGGCGGCCAGTCTCGGCTGCTGGGTAAGTTATATACAGGGCCGGTGGCTGGGAAATACGGTTACGGTGCAAAAATGGCTGTCCCATCTGCCTGCGCAATATCATCAGCGTGCCCATCAGATGTTCCACCGCCACGGTCTCTCTGCGCTGCTGGTCGGCCGCTTTATCGCCTTTGTCCGCACGCTGCTGCCCACCATTGCCGGCCTTTCTGGTCTGAGCAATGCCCGTTTTCAGTTTTTCAACTGGATGAGCGCCCTGCTGTGGGTGCTGATTTTGACCGTGATGGGATACGCGCTGGGTAAAACACCGATTTTCCTGAAATATGAAGATCAGCTGATGTTCTGCCTGATGTTACTGCCCCTGTTTTTACTGGTGTTTGGCCTGTGCGGCTCACTGTATGTCCTGTGGCGTAAGAAGCAATCCACAAATGAGAAAGGAAACTCATGATGTCCGGTTTGATGAAATTACCGACGCGTCTCCTGCGGCTGTTGCCGCTGATGGCCATCGCCCTGTTAGCACTGGTGCTAATGCCCAGCCTGTTTCGCAGTGAAAATGCCCTGCAAATCCGGGCTTCCCGTCAGGGAATCAGCCTGCCGGATGGCTTTTATGTCTATCAGACGCTCAATGCCCAGGGTATTCAGATCAAAAGTATTACGCCGGAACAGAACGCGCTGATTATCAAATTTGACTCCATGGAGCAGAGCGCAGCGGCTGAGAAAGTGCTGCGTAAACTGTTGCCCTACGGGTTCGATATTGCACGGCATGATAACAATGATGCGGCTAACTGGATAAACCGCATCAGCCTGCGGCCGCAATCTGTCGGCTGATCCCCTCCCTTTTCATCGGGTTTATCCTTAAGAATGCTCTCTGTTTTTGAGATTTTGCTATTTTCTGTCTATGCTTCATAAGCAGTAAAATGCGATACACCTGTTTCAGGACAACGATATCTGTCACTTGATATCTCGCAAAGGAAGGTCACAATCACGATGAAAAACCATTTTATTCTTGGCGCGATCCTGCTTATGTTTGCCACTTTCTCGCAGGCAGATACGCTCTGTCAGCAGAAAGAGCAGTCTATCCAGCATGAAATCGACATGGCGAAAAAACACGACAATCAGCGTCGGGTTAACGGTCTTGAACGTGCGTTAACGGAGACCCACGCGAACTGTAGTGATGCCAGTCTGAAAGCAGCCCATCAGGATAAGATCAGGCAGCACGAGAAAAAAGTGGCCGAGCGGGAACAGGAACTGAAGCAGGAAAAAGCGGAAGGAAACGACCGCGATAAGATTGCCAAACGCGAACAGAAACTGGCTGATGCCCGACATGAGCTGAAGGAAGTGCAGGCTGCGCCCTGGTAACGGGCACACTCTGCCAACGTCATTAAAACTAAGGTAAAGGAGTTTTCAATGTCTAAAGATACTACATCAGAACATCTGCGCGCCGAGCTGAAAAACCTGGCTGATACGCTGGAAGAAGTGTTAACGACCTCCGGTGAGAAGTCTAAAACTGAACTGGACAAGCTGCGCAGCAAAGCGCAGAGCGCGCTGAAAGATACCCGCGCCCGCCTGGGTGATTCCGGTGATCGCATTGCGCAGACCACCCGCGAAGCCGCAGAGCGTACCGATGTTTATGTGCGTGATAACCCGTGGACCAGCGTAGGTATTGGCGCCGCAGTTGGCGTTGTACTGGGCGTGCTGCTGACCCGTCGTTAATATGGCAGAACATCAGCCAAGCCACGGCCCCGGCAAAGGGGTCTTAAACATCGGTCAGCGAATTGTTACTACTCTGGTAGGGATGGTGGAAACACGCATCCGTCTGGCGGTAGTGGAGCTGGAAGCTGAAAAAGCGAACCTGATACAGATGCTGTTGATGGTTGGCCTGACGATGCTGTTTACTGCCTTTGGTCTGATGAGCCTGATGGTGTTGGTAATCTGGGCAGTCGATGCACAGTATCGTCTGATGGCCATTGCCATTACGACCGGCGTGCTGTTCGCCCTGGCGCTGATCTTTGGTCTGTGGACGCTGGCAAAATCACGCCGCTCAACGCTGCTTAGCGCCACCCGCAAGGAGCTGTCGGAAGACCGCAAGCTGCTGGAGGATGACTGATGAGCCGCGAACGCGATGCACGTAAAGCTGAACTGCTCCGGCAAATTCAGCAACAGCGACTGGACCTGAGCGCCGGACGTAAAGCCTGGCTCGACAAGACTGCACGTTACGATCACGGCTTTTTGACGCTGCTCAGTGCCAAACGCTGGCTGACCATTGGCAGCGGTGTGATGGCAATCTGGTCCGTGCGTAATCCGCGTTTCATGGGCCGCTGGGCCAGACGCGGCCTGGGTGCCTGGAGCACCTGGCGGATGGTTCGTAACTATCTGCCGCGCCGATAATCCTCTGCATTAGCGGCCGCAGCTACGCGGCGGCCGCCTCTTCTCCAGTTTTCTTGAATAACTTCGACAGATTATCTCGCTTACAATGGTTTGCTTCCCCGACTATTATCTCCAGCAACGAAAGGTAGTGAGCGGTTAACACGCATCAGACCTGAGCCAATCCGGTCGGGCCGCTTGCACGACCAACTAATCTTGTTTGGGGATAATCATGAAAAAATTCGAAGATACCGGTATTGTTCTGGCGCGCATCCTGATGGCCATTCTGTTTGTGGTTGCCGGCTGGGGCAAGCTGACCGATTATGCAGGCACCCAGCAGTTTATGGCCTCAATGGGCATCCCTGCTCTCTTCGTCCCCCTGACCGTGCTGCTGGAGTTTGGTGGTGGTCTGGCGATTATGTTCGGCTTCCTGACCCGTACCACCGCGCTGATTACCGCTATCTTTACCGTGCTGACCGCTATCCTGGCGCACAGTAACTTTGCGGTCGATGGTCCGACCATGTTCCTGAAAAACATCAGCATTGCGGGCGGTTTCCTGCTGCTGGCGATTAACGGCCCGGGCGCACTGAGTATTGACCGTCTGCTGGGTAAGAAGTGGTAAATCCACAGTACCCGTTATACTAAGATTATCGGGGGTGAGGATCATATCCTCACCCCTTTTATGTTACGGAAAGGAGCAACACTATGGGACAACTGATTGAAGGCGTCTGGCAAGACCAGTGGTATGACACCAAAGCCACAGGCGGCCGTTTTAAACGTTCTGAATCTGCCTTTCGCAACTGGGTTACCGCCGATGGTGAAGCCGGCCCAACCGGCAAAGCGGGTTTTCGCGCTGAAGCCGATCGCTACCATCTGTATGTGTCTCTCGCCTGCCCGTGGGCACACCGCACGCTGATTATGCGCGAATTAAAAGGGCTGTCCGATCTGATTTCAGTCTCGGTGGTGCATCCACTGATGCTGGAAAACGGCTGGACCTTTGATGAAGATTTCCCTGCTGCTACCGGCGATAGCCTGTATCAGAACGAATATCTTTACCAGCTCTACCTCCACGCCGACCCGCAGTATACCGGCCGCGTGACGGTCCCGGTGCTGTGGGACAAACAGCAGCACACTATCGTCAGCAATGAATCAGCCGATATTATCCGCATGTTTAACAGCGCCTTTGACGGTGTTGGTGCGCGCGCCGGAGACTATTATCCGCAGGATCTGCATGCTGAAATTGATGAACTGAATGGCTGGATCTACGATACGGTCAACAACGGCGTGTATAAGTCGGGGTTTGCCACCAGCCAGCCAGCCTATGATGAGGCGGTAACCGCGCTATTCGCATCGCTGGACCGGCTGGAAACCCTGCTGGGTCAACACCGCTATCTTGCCGGGGAACACCTGACGGAGGCCGATATCCGCCTGTGGACCACGCTGGTGCGTTTCGACCCGGTGTACGTCACTCACTTCAAATGCGACCGTCACCGGGTGAGTGATTACCTGAACCTGAACGGTTTTCTGCGTGACCTGTGGCAGACGCCCGGCCTGGCGGAGACCGTTAATCTTGATCATATCCGTCATCATTACTACTGCAGCCATAAGACCATTAACCCAAGCGGCGTGATCTCACTGGGCCCGGCGTACGACTGGGATGTTCCTCACGGCCGTGACCGGCATTTCGGTTAACCCTTAGCAACCAGGGCGATTTTCCTCCCCGCCCTGGATGTTCCGCACCCTTTATTGATCTGGCACAAATTCCCCTCTTTCGCGCTTACGTATCTTTACTGACGTGAACACCTAAAACGAAATCACTACGGGGATGGAGCCATGATCAAATCTGTCGCAATCTGCCTTGCCGTTGTTATGCTCTGCTATGTGGCTTTTGTCGGCCACTATTACTATCAGACTTTTTCAACCTTCAGCAGCATTGAGCATTCTCAGGAAAACAACGCTGTTCAGTAGTCTGACGCGGCGACTGCGGGCTGTTATCCCTGGCGTTTCGCCAGCAGTTTCGGGATCTCCCGCAGGCACCAGGACTTTGCTTCCCCCATACTGTCACGCCGCCATGCCATAATAATGTCCACTTCCCGGGTGTACTCCGGGCTGACCACGCGCAGACGACCTTCCGCAATATCCTTCTCCACCATGGTGTAGGGCATGGTGCCCACACCCAGACCGGCCAGCAGTGCACGGTGTTTATCTTCGATGGTGCTGACCGTCAGTCGCTGCTGCTTGTCGAGCAGCGTCACGGTCAGAACCGGACGTTCGCGGGCGGTATCAGCGACGGCAATCCCGCGATACTTCACACGCGTGGTTTCCGACAGGGGTTCCGGCTCCAGATGAATAGGATGCTCCGGGCTGGCCACATAGACACTCATCAGCGTGTAAAGCTTGCGGGTATTAATTTCTGATGACGCGCGAAAATGCATATCCGGCGCAATCACGATATCAGCCCGCCCCTGCTCCAGGCGCTCCCAGGCCCCCGCCAGCACTTCGGTCATCAGGGAGACCTGAGTATTGGCTTTATCGGCCAGCTTCCCGACCAGGGGAAACAGCAGCTCAGTGGACACCAGCGCTTCGGTAGCGATGGTCAGATGGGTTTCCCAGCCGCGCGCCAGCGCTTCAGCATCGGTGGTCAGTTTATCCGCCGCTTCCAGCAGAACGCGTCCCCGTTCCAACAGCATGCGTCCGACATTGGTGAATTTTGTACGGTGACCTGAACGGTCAAACAGCACCACATCTAACTCTTCCTCCAGCTTCTGCATTGTATAACTCAGGGCGGAGGGGACGCGACCCAGCTCATCCGCGGCGGCGGCAAAGCTTCCGCGACGGTCGATAGCGTCCATCACCCGCAGCGCTTCCAGCGTCAGAGCACGATCTTTGGCCATAGTAATTCTCTGTCAGGAAATTTGAATATTGCCAGCAGATTAACTGGCTAACAATCCGGCGTCCAGAAACTTACCATAACAGGATAATAAACGGCGGGATGTTTCCGGCCGATAAGGAGAAAAGTATGATAACCAGTCGAACCGCAGAGCAGTGTGGCAAAGCCGATTATGGCTGGCTGCAGGCACGCTATACCTTCTCCTTTGGTCACTATTTTGATCCTCAACTGCTTGGCTACGCGTCATTGCGCGTGCTGAATCAGGAAGTGCTGGCACCAGGGGCTTCCTTCCAACCCAGAACCTATCCTAAGGTCGATGTACTGAACCTGATATTACAGGGCGTGGCAGAATACCGTGACAGTGAAGGCAATCATGTGCGAGCACAGGCTGGCGAGGCACTGCTGCTGGCGACGCAGCCCGGCGTCAGCTACTCCGAGCACAATATCAGTAAAGAGGTCCCTCTGACGCGTATGCAGCTGTGGCTGGATGCCTGTCCTGAACGTGAAAATAACGCGGTGCAGCAGATGCCCGTTTCTGAACATCTGCGCTATACCCTAATCGCTTCGCCAGATGGCAGTGCGGGCAGCCTGCAGTTACGTCAGCAGGTGTGGATCCATCAGGTGGTGCTGGCACCGGGCGAAAGTTACGTCCTGCCTCTGCATGGCACGCGAGCCTATCTGCAATCGATTCATGGCTCCCTGAAAGCGACCACAGATTCTCAACAGGAAGATCTGGCCTGCGGTGATGGTGCCTTTCTGCGTGAGGAGCAGAGCCTGACCCTTACGGCGGAAAACCCCTTGCGGGCGCTGGTTATCGATCTCCCGGTATAACGGCATCAGGATCATAACCTTCTGACGATTCAGCGATGTCCTGACCGGTAAACGGCTATACAGAGCAGCAAAACTGTACGCTGTTAACGCAAAAACCCCGCCGAAGCGGGGTTTTTACTGAATGGTTCGACGCTGACCGGTAAGCCGCTTTCCTGTCACAGAGAGTGTCGTGGACAGGCAGAGGCCATACAGAGCGGCAAAACTGTACGCTGTTAACGCAAAAACCCCGCCGAAGCGGGGTTTTTACTGAATGGTTCGAAGCTGACCGGTAAGCCGGGTTCTGTCGTGGACAGTCATTCATCTAGGCCAGCAATCGCTCACTGGCTCAAGCAGCCTACCCGGGTTCAGTACGGGCCGTACCTGGTGAACCCCTATTTGGCCTTGCTCCGGGTGGAGTTTACCGTGCCACGAACTGTTGCCAGCCGCGCGGTGCGCTCTTACCGCACCCTTTCACCCTTACCTGATCCCACTTGCGTGGGCCATCGGCGGTTTGCTCTCTGTTGCACTTGTCGTGGGCTTGCGCCCCCCAGGCGTTACCTGGCACCCTGCCCTATGGAGCCCGGACTTTCCTCCCCTCTGTCTGTCTCCCCCGAAGGAGGACGGCAACAAAGCGGCGACTGTCTGGTCAGCTTCGGCGCGCAGTGTATAGGGTTTTCACCTGGATGTCACTCACCCTGCTGTTCGAGCGCGTACTTATAGAGCGCATTTTTTTTCACGCTGTGGATCTCAGCGGTCAGCGCAGCGGCTTTCTTCAGCGGCAGCTCGGCCTGGAGCAGCGCCAGCGTACGCAGCGCTTCCGGTGGCAGTGCCTCTTCCTCAGCGTGATACCCTTCCACAATCAGCACCATCTCGCCCTTACGGCGATTGTCTTCTTCCTGTACCCAGGCCAGCAGTTCCCCTACCGGTGCACCGTGAATCGACTCCCAGGTTTTGGTGATTTCCCGTGCCAGCACCACATAGCGCGCGGGGCCAAGTACTGCCACCATATCCTGTAAGCTGTCCAGCAGGCGGTGTGTCGATTCGTAAAAAATCAGGGTGCGCGGCTCCTTCTCCAGCTCGCGCAGGGTATCGCAACGTCCTTTGCTTTTGGCTGGCAGGAAACCTTCGTAACAGAAACGGTCAGACGGTAGTCCGGCGGCACTCAGGGCCGCAATCGCGGCGCAGGCACCCGGTAACGGTACCACCCGGATCCCCGCTTCACGGCACAGACGCACCAGGTGATAACCCGGATCATTGATTAATGGCGTGCCCGCATCGGAAACTAAAGCTATGCTTTGACCTTCGCGCAGCTTCGCCAGCAAGACTTCCGCTTTCTGCTGTTCATTATGATCGTGCAATGCGAAGAGGCGCGCATTGATGGCGAAATGTTGTAGCAACAGCCCGGTATGACGTGTATCTTCCGCAGCGATCAGATCGACGCTCGCAAGCACCTTTAGTGCCCGCTGGGTGATATCGCCCAGGTTACCTATCGGTGTTGGAACGATATAGAGCGTGCTGGCAGAAATATCTGCCCGATCGTGTTGTTTCATTGTTTGATCCGAATTGCCGATTTAATATTGAGCATCTTGAAAAAAACATCACTGGATACAGTATGCTTCCTTCGAAAGTAGTTCACTGCAAAGCAGTACGCACTATGCCGCTGCTGCTGGCAGCCCTGATTTTTGCCGGTTGTACCGGTCAGGCTCCGCAAACGCCTCAGGCGAATGTACAGGGGGCTGCCACTGGCACCTCTGACTATTATCTTCAGCAAATGCAGCAAAGCGCAGATGATAACAAGGTTGACTGGCAATTACTCGCAATCAGAGCGTTGTTGAACGAAGGGAAGGTTCCTCAGGCCAACGATCAGCTGACGCAGGTGCCACAGGATCTCAATGCCACTCAACGTCAGGAGCTGTTACTGCTCCAGGCACAGCTCAGTATCGCGCAGAAAAATCTGCCGGATGCCGCGGCAAAGCTGAAACAGCTTGATACCAGCGCCCTGTCCCAGGAGCAGCAGGTCCGTTACTACCAGTTGCTGATTGCCACCAGCGAGGGTCGCCCTTCGCTCGATGTGCTGCGCGCCTGGATTGCCCAGGAGCCGCTGCTGACCAACCCGGCGGATAAACAAAAGAATATCGATGCGACCTGGCAAACGCTGACGCAGATGACACCTGACCAGATGAACAGTCTGGCCATTAACGCCAGTGAAAACGTCCTGCAGGGCTGGCTCGATCTGCTGGGCGTCTACCGCGCTAACGTCAGTGACCCGGATATGCTAAAAGCGGGTATCAGCGACTGGCAGACACGCTACCCTAATAATCCGGCGGCTAAAATGCTGCCTACCGCGTTGACGCAGGTGCAGAACTTCCAGCCCGCTTCTACGGGGAAAATCGCCCTTCTGCTGCCGTTAAGCGGTCAGGCGCAGGTGTTTGCAAATGCCATCCAGAAGGGGTTTAACGACGCGAAGAATGGTGTGCTGGCTCAGGGCAGCGAGCCGGCTGCTGCGGCACCGGTACAGGCTCCTGCGGCAGTCCAGGCAGCCCCGGATGCTGTTGTCAGCCCATCGGCTGCCCCACAAGCCACCGACGCAGCAGCAGCCACCGACGTTCAGCCTCAGTCCGCCCCGGCCAACAGCGTAGAAACGGCAGCGCCGTCTGCCACTACCCAGGTTCAGGTTTACGATACCAGTACTCAGCCTATCGAACAGGTTCTGGCCCAGGCGAAGAGTGATGGTGCCACGCTGGTGGTCGGCCCCCTGCTGAAAAATCACGTGGAAGCGCTCGCAAACAGCCAGACGCCGCTGAACGTTCTGGCCCTCAATGAACCGGAAACTGTCCAGAACCGTCCGAATCTTTGCTATTTTGCGCTTTCTCCTGAAGACGAAGCGCGTGATGCCGCTCATCATATGTGGGATCAGGGCAAACGTACTCCGCTGCTGCTGGTACCCCGTACTTCGCTGGGCGACCGCGTGAGCAAAGCGTTTACGGCTGAATGGCAGAAGCTGGGCGGCAGCCAGGTGTTGCAGCAGCAGTTTGGTTCGAAAGCCGAGCTGAAACAGGGCATCAATAGCGGCGCGGGCATCCGCCTGAGCGGCACGCCGGTGAATACCCAGCCTGCGGCGGCGGCGGGTGTGACCATTGGCGGCCTGACGATTCCGGCCCCGGTGAGCGATGCGCAGATCAGCAGCAGCAACGGCAGCGTTGATTCCGTGTATATTGTCGCGACTCAGGACGAGATGGCGCTAATTAAACCGATGATCTCCATGCGCGTCAGCAGCCGTGATAATGTGGGTCTGTATGCCAGCTCACGCAGCTATCAGGCAGGAGCCGGCCCGGACTATCGTCTGGAACTGGACGGCTTACAGTTCAGTGATATTCCACTGCTGTCCGGCGCCAACCCGGCACTGATGCAGCAGGCAGCAAAGTCGTTTAACAACGATTATTCACTGGTTCGTCTCTATGCTATGGGCATTGATGCCTGGACGCTGGCAAACCATTTTAACGAGATGCGCTCGCTACCCGGTTTCCAGATTAAAGGGGATACGGGCAATCTGAGCGCAACTCAGGACTGCGTCATTAACAGGAAGTTAGTGTGGAGCCAGTATCGCCAGGGCCAGATCGTGCCGGCCAACTAAGCCGCCAGCAGCAGGGGGCGGCCCGCGAGCGTCAGGCTCGTCACCTGCTGCAAACGTCGGGTTTGCGTTTTATCGCCGCCAATGTGCGTTACCGTACCGGCGAGATTGACCTGATTATGCGTGAGGGGCAGGTGTGGGTATTTGTTGAAGTGCGCTACCGACGCGATGGCCGTTTTGGCGGCGCCGCAGCCAGCATTACCCGCAGTAAACAGCAAAAACTGTTACGTGCCGCAGCACTGTGGCTTAACGGCCGGGGACTGAGTTTTGACACGGCCGACTGTCGATTTGATGTGGTAGCGATCACCGGCGAACAGGTGGAATGGTTACCCAATGCATTTACAGCAGAATAAGCGCCTGTTTTTGAAGGCTAAACTAACCAGGTGAATGACGTGCTGGAAAGAATTAAAGTCTGTTTTACTGAAAGTATTCAAACACAGATCGCGGCAGCAGAAGCGCTGCCAGATGCGATATCACGCGCGGCGATGACCATGGTGCAGTCGCTGCTGAATGGCAACAAAATCCTGAGCTGTGGTAACGGAACCTCCAGTGCCAATGCCCAGCATTTTGCTGCCAGCATGATCAACCGCTTTGAAACCGAGCGTCCGAGCCTCCCCGCTATCGCCCTTAGCGCAGATAACGTCCTGCTGACGGCCATTGGTAACGATCGACTGCATGAAGAGATTTATGCCAAACAGGTGCGTGCGCTGGGCCACGCCGGTGATATTTTACTCGCCATATCAACCCGGGGTAACAGCCGTGATATTGTCAAAGCCGTAGAAGCGGCGGTAACGCGTGATATGACCATTGTCGCGCTGACCGGCTACGACGGCGGTGAACTTGCCGGTCTGCTGGGCCCCCAGGATGTGGAGATCCGTATTCCCTCGCATCGCAGCGCGAGAATTCAGGAAATGCATATGTTAACCGTGAATTGTCTGTGCGATTTAATAGATAACACTTTGTTTCCCCACCAGGATGTTTAAAGGAGCTTAAATGAAGGCATTATCTGCATGTGCAGTTATCCTCACCGCGTTACTGTTACAGGGCTGTGTGGCTGCCGTTGTCGGCAGTGCAGCCGTTGCCACGAAAAGCGCGACTGACCCCCGCTCCGTAGGCACTCAGGTTGATGACGGGACATTAGAACTGCGGGTAACCAACGCGTTGTCCAAAGACGAACAGATCAAACAGAATACCCATATTGTGGCCACAGCCTATCAGGGCAAAGTGCTGCTGACCGGACAGGTACCGAGCAACGACCTCGCTTTACGGGCAAAACAGATTGCTGTCGGCGTTGACGGGGCGACCGAGGTGTATAACGAAATCCGTACTGGCAGCCGGGTCAGCTTTGGTACAGCCTCCTCGGATACCTGGATCACCACGAAAGTACGTTCACAGCTGCTGAGTAGCGATCAGGTGAAATCCTCGAATGTTAAAGTGACCACTGAAAACGGCGAAGTGTTCCTGCTGGGCCTGGTGACCGATGCGGAAGCGAAGGCCGCAGCCGATATCGCCAGCCGGGTAAGCGGCGTCACGCACGTCACCACGGCGTTTACGATTCTGAAATAACCCTGTGCGGGGCGACCGAAAACGGTCGCCCCAACGGAATTCGCGCTTATCCTGCCGAAGCCGATCTTCTTTTCCTGTCCATCCGAGCAATGCCAGTCTGGCTTACAACCGGCTTAAACAATCCATCGCTACCGCTTTAAAACTGGCAAAATCTTTGCTGTCTCGCAGTCGGGTCATTGCCCTTTCCCGCATAAACGTAACAAACAGATCGTAAATCGCCATCGCTTCTTCATATTCCGTTTTACTGATTGCCAGCAGAAAAATGACGTAGGCTGTCTCGTCTCCCCAGGCCACCCCTTTCGGGGCCAGCACCGTGTAAACACAGGTTTTTTTCGCCAGCAAGCCCAGCGAGTGCGGCAGAGCGATCCCTTCACCCAGCATGGTACTGACAATGGCTTCACGCTCCTCCACAGAGGGGTAAAACGTCTTATCGACCATCCCCTCCACCTCCAGTTCAGCGCAGAGCTGACGGAACAGATCGCTGCGATCCATCGGCTGGTCAAGGATCAGGAAGTGACTGGCATCGAAAAATTTCTCCAGCATATAGGGCCGCGTACGATCCAGCAGCACCAGCTTACCGATCTGCTCCAGCTGGTACTCGGTGGGAAATGGCGACATCACGACCACCGGTTTATCTTTGTCGCTGAGGCGAACAGTCGAGATGACAAAATCCTCTTCCACGCTCTCCTTCAGCTCGTATTCACGCAGTGACAGGGTGTTACTGACGACAATCTGCGGGTATTTCCGCAATAGCATAGCCTCGATCATCCGCACGGTGGAGTTGCCGGTGTCGCACACCAGCAGGATCTGCGGATGACGCTGGTAGCCGACATTGTAATGACGCTCCAGCCCCACCCCAATATGCAGCACCAGGAAACCGATTTCATTTTCACTGATGGTATAAGGCGTGTATTTACCCCAGCTGGAAACGGCAGCCAGCGTCACATCCCAGGCCATGGGATAGTGCTGTTTGATATTGGACAGCAGCGGATTCGGGATCTGGATCTGATATCGCACGCGGGTGATCATCGTTTTAATGTGCGTCAGCAGATCGGCATGGAGCTGAGGATCGTCCTGCAGGTTGAAATTATAGTGGGTATTAATGTAGCTGAGGATGTAGTTCACCAGCGAGTCACCGTCATCAGGGCTGATCACGCTGGCCGCGCTATCCTCTACCCGGCGTGCGGCAATATTCACACGCAGGTAAGCCTCTTCCGCCGGAGAGATCGCCTTCCCGGTGATCGGTCTCATCAGATTAACAATATGACGCGCGGCGCTTCGCACCTCATCCGCCACATCTTCTGCGGTAAAATCCGTCAGTGGGTAACCTTCCCCGATGCGGCGTACCGCCACGGCACAATACAGACGCAGATAGAATTCGCCCTCATCGGTCAGGCGAATATTGAAACGCGAAAGACACTGTTGCAGCAGCGGTTGCAGCGTTTCAAGCATTCCGCTGTTTAGCGCTTCCAGCCGCAACAGGGGGCTGTCGCCGTTCTCCTGAGCAATCTGATACAACAGATCGGTCAGGCAGGTACGCATCGCGACCTCCGTGCCAAACAGCTTCATGCCATAGCGAGGCTTGGTTTCAATCGCCAGCTGGTAACGCGCCAGCCACTCTCTGACCTCGGCCATATCGCTTTGCAACGTGGTGCGACTGACAAACCACTCATCTGCCAAATCTTCCAGTTTCAGGGAAAAAGCCGAGGTAAGAAAACGAGTCAGCAGATGGTACACACGCTCAGGCGACGTGCGCGGCACACGTAAATGGGAAGGTGACTGCTGCAACAGCAGGGTATAGCGCAGGCTGTCGCTAATTTTTAACTGATAGCCCGCCCCACGGTTAAGCACCAGGCTGGCGCCGTGATCGGCCAGTAACTCGTTGAGCACGCTGATATCAGTACGTACCGTGCGCGTGGAGACGTCAAAACGGCGTGCCAGTTCATCCTGCGGCACGGTTTCGTTTTGCAATAAATCAAATAACTGTGCCAGACGTTGGTTCGGGAATCTCACGAAGCACCACTTTTATGCAATCAACCAGGAGAAAACGTAACTTATTTTTCGATGGAAAAATAGTACACCCCGGCATCACCAGGGTGCAGGAACAAGATTAACCCACTAACTTTTTCGTCATGGCCAGCAGCGTTGCCACATCCTCTGGCCGGGTCAGACCGGAAGGCGCATCGATAATCGAACTGTAAATATGCGGGATAATTTTGCTGACGCCCGCATCCAGTGCGATCTGCAGGATCGTTTCAAAGTTGTCCAGATCGATACCGCCCGTTGGCTCCAGCCAGAAGTCGTGTTGTGCACAAGCCTCCGCCACCGCCTTGAATTCATCAATACAGGTCAAACCGTTCATCGGGAAATACTTAATTGAACTGCCGCCCATATCTTTCAACATGGCAATAGCGGTAGCCACCGGCACAATACCGTCTTCGACGCGGGAGCTCTGTGGCCCGGTAGAAATTTTCACCTTACCGCACTGGCCAGTAGGCGACACCAGCGCATTGACCACTGTCATCGACTGTCCCAGTCGTGCCCGGCTGGTGCCGACGCCGGTAAAGACCTGGTTGACATGCTGCGGCTGAACCTGGCCGGCAATTGCACTGACCATGGCAGACTGGTTGGGATCGCCTGCTCCCAAGCCGACGGACAGCGCATTATCAATCAGGGACGCGTATTCACGCATATCCGTGACGGCGCTGGCGACATCGGGATAGTTTTTTGACAATACGCCGACCAGGACGTAGCCCTCGGCTGCTTCCCAGATATCGCGGGCGTTCTGTTTTGAGCCGGCAAGCACGTTGAGGCATACCCGGTCACGGTAAAATTTTGGTGTCAGCGTCATGCTTATTTCTCCTTGTTTAACAGTGTCTGAATGCAGACAAAAATAGTGTGCAGCTGATCGGCTGACACGCTACGCACGTCCACTTCGACAATGCCTTCATTCGCTTTGTAACCGCGGAAATAAATCGCTATCTCACCGGTTTTCAGCGCCTGAACAATGTCGCTGGTGGTATGCCCGATGACGGCTTCATCAAAGTGGATTTCCGCCCGGGCAATATCACGTCCGGCGGCATCCCACACCGTGCGCGCCTGGATACCCGGCAGCTGGTTTAAGCTATCAATAAACGGCGTCATTTTTTCGACCATCTGCGCGCCGGTGACCTTCTCCACACGCAGATAGTTTTCAATCGCATGAGTCAGACCGAGGATCCCCTCTTTACCGACTTTCATCGCCCGGCCAATCCCGTTCGACTGGCGTTTCACCCACTCAACATACTGCGTTTTTCCCATCACCAGTCCGCTGGTCGGGCCTTCAATGGCTTTCGCACCGCTGTAAATGACCAGGTCAGCACCGTAGCCGTAATACACCTGCAAATCTTCCTCAGCGGCGGCATCCACAATCAGCGGCACGCCGTGTTTACGCGCCACCAGGGCAGCCTGCTCGACGCTGAGATGGCTCTTCTGTACGCTATGGTGCGATTTGATATACATAATCGCCGCCGTTTGCGGTGTGATCGCCGCAGCAAGCTGGTCCGGCGAACACTCGTTGGCGTAGCCCGCTTCCACCAGCCTGCCGCCCCCCATCGCCACCATCGTCCCCACGGGTGCCCCGTAATTGACGTTGTGCCCCTTCGGCAGGACGATATCATGAGGAACCGTCAGCGGGGCCACGTGCAGATTTTCCAGCAGCCAGTCGTTATCTTTCACAATCACTGCTGCCACCGACTGTGCGATACCGGCAGAGGCGCACGAAACCACCACTGCCGCTTCACAGCCCAGCAGCCCGGCGATATAGGCACCGGTCTTGTTAACCAGGTCTTTCATCTCAAAGTAATGATTCAGACCATAGCTGACCGTCTCAACCACATCCGCGCCCGGGGTGGACACACCGAGAATGGTCATGCGGCCGGAGGCATTAATCACCTGTTTTAAATCATATTTTTCATACACTGAAGTCATCACGTTTTTTCCCTTCGTTAGTCACGAATATGCGGCCATGCACCACGGCGGCCAGCGGTATCAACTGTTTTTCTCCGGACAGTGTCTGACCGTCCGAATCACTGAACAGACAAGCGTCCTGCTTCACCTCAAACAGGGTGAGATCGGCATCCTGCCCCGGAACGAGCCGCCCTTTGTCTTTCAGCCGCAGCCCCTCAGCAGCATGGCGGGTCACGCAGTCAATCACCTGTGGCAGCGTCATACCGATATTTAAAAATTTGGACATGACATGCGCCAGGGAATACACCGGGCCATTGAGCCGGTTACGGCAGTAGATGTCTGAACTGATGGTGTGAGGCAGAATGCCCCGGGCAATGGCCGCCCGGGCCACCTCAAAGCTGAAGCTCGCCGAACCATGTCCGACATCCAGGCGAACCCCACGCTGAAGCGCACGGGTCACAGAGGCTCTGAGCTGCCCCTGTGGCGTAAGAATACGGTTAGGTTTGCCGTTAAAGCAGTGGGTAATGATGTCGCCAGAGGTCAGTAAATCGGCGATCTCATCCAGATTCGGCGGATTATTACCGATATGCACCATCAGTGGCAGCCCACCATTTTCCCGTTGTATCGCCTTAGCCCGCACCAGCGGTTTAATGCCGTTTTGTTCCACAACGCTGCTGCTGATACGCGCTTTCAGGCCCAGGATAAAATCCGGCAGACGCTGCACCGACGCGCTCACCGCCGCGGCATCAATGCGCGCCATATCCGCCAGCTCGTTCTGCGTCAGAATGCCGCTGCGGGCGATATTGAGCAGAGCGTAAACCCGGGTGCTGGCGCTGCGGGTCAGCTGGTAAAAATCATCAATATCATCAGCCCCGGTGCTGCCGGCATCCACGACCGTGGTGACACCTGTCTCGACCCCTATGCGGTCGGCTTCATCATGGTAAATGGGCGATTTCGGGTAGCAGTGGACGTGTGAGTCAATCCAGCCTGCACTGAGCCAGTAACGCCCTGCCAGATCCCATTCATGCTTTGCCGGGCCTGTTACCTGGCCTGTCGCCGCAATTTTGCCATCGCTGATGGCGATATCGTTAAGCGTGCCGTCGCTAAGACGGGCCTGGCGGATAATCAAATCAAACATTGCAGACTCCTTTGCGTGGCGACGTCCTGCCGCCACGAAGGTCAGTTACAGCGCGACGGGGAACATCGCCCCCAGCGCCATCGCACCCAGAATGGCCCCACCGGTAATCGGCTTGTTCCACAGGTAAAACAGCAGGGAACCGACCAGCGACCCCAGGCCAATCGGAATGGAGGCCGCCATGGCAGACAGAATGATCAACGGGCCAAGGAAACGGCCGGAAGTGTTACCCGCCCCCATCATCACGTCGGCACCGTAGGTGGAGTCACTGTTGCTGATGGTGAATTTGCGCGCGAGGATAATCAGGTATCCGACGGCCAGACCCAGCACCAGTCCGGTGACCAGTGAGGCCGCGAAATTCGCTACCGGGAAGATAAACCCCGCCCCCAGCAGCAGCGCGGGCACGCCCAGGCCAATCCCGGTCTGGATCGCCCCGCCAATATCAAGGATCCCGACCAGCGAGCCTTCAATAATGCGTGCGAACAGAAAGCTGGCACCAAAGGCCGCCACCGCGCCGTACACGCCGGTTTCCATCCCCGCACGCAGCATAGAGACGAAAGCCACTTCGTTGAATGCCCCCAGGCCATAGACGTAATACATATGTGTCCCGGCGAAAACACCGGAAGAGAGCAGTCCCACAAAAATCGGGAATGACCAGTCGTCATACCAGAAACCACGTTGTGTATTTTCCATTACCATCGTCCTCTTATTTGCCGCTCAGGGAGTTATGGATCATCTCCAGCCAGCCGGGCACACCCAGTTGGAAGGATTGCAACAGCTTCATATCAAAGCCACGGAAGAAGCCGCTGAGAACGAACAGCAGGACAATGGCCACCATCATCACTTTCGTCACCCGATTCCAGCCGGCTTCCTCGACGCCTTTACCAATCAGGATGCCCAGCACCAGCCCGGGTACCGCATTTCCCATGATCAGCTGTGCCAGCCCACCAAAAATGGTCGCCCAGAAACCCGATTTTTTACCCGCGTCGATCGCCGCCAGCCAGAAAATCACCGGCATTACGGTGTTCACTAACAGGTTTGCCGCCGGAACCAGCACTTTGACCGCCGTCACCTGCAGGGCCGCCGGTACGGCCGATGCCGTTGAGTTGAGGAATGCCACCACGATCATGCCGATGATGCCGCAGGCAATCGCCATCTTCTTAGGGTTATGCAGGGTATCTGCCACGTTACGGTTTTTGACCATCAACGCCGCTGCACCCCAGTTAGGAATAATGCGGTGGTCAACGTCCTGGGTGAAAGATCCTGCTGCGACTGAGGAGGCCCAGGCGTTGAAGAAGAAGCCCAGACCGAAGGAGAAGTGAGAAGCCGGATCGCCCTCACAGGAATTCAGTTCACCCAGCGTACGAAATGCGCCCATGCCCTGTGTGGTGGGAGCATGGAACATACGAGCCGCGCCGGCACCCACGCCCACGCCCACGAGACCGCCAATAATCAACGATTTAAATAATATGATTAGGAACATCAGTCTTTCCTTTTGTTATCACCCCGGAGTCTGTCAGGCGGCAGAAACATCGCCGCAGCCCGATCGCACGGAGGTATCCGCCCTAATGTTTTTATCTGGAAACAGTGAAATCTACGTTATCTGTATCCACCACCACGACGTTGACAGTGATCTCCAGGTCGACGCTGTAGAGATGCTTCTCTCGTGCCAGAAAGAAGAACAGAAACTTTTCTGTTTTGATCTGCACTTCTGCCCGCCGCACCTTGACGTCTACCGGCTCAATACGCAGCAGGATTTTGCTGGTAGATTTCAGTACGGTGTTCTGTACCCGGCTAAGCGCATCGGCAAAGGCTTTGCCTTTGCTGTCACCTTTTCCGCTGACGCTCACCGTGGTGGTGAATTGTTCTTTCATCAGCCGTGCTTCTTCTGCCACGCCTGCACCAGACGCTCACCCAGTTCTTCTTTATCCATAAAGCCGAAACCGAGCACATTAGCCCCTTCATTGATGGCAGTAACCCCCTCATCAATGGAGCGCATACCGTGTTTGGCTTTATAACCGTATTTATTCTGCGCAGTAATGGCACCGGCACCGCCGCTACCGCAGAAAGAGATGCCAAAACTGGCATTTTCCGCTTTCATCACATCACCCAGTTTCATATCTGCTGCCACACCCGGCACGACAATGGCTTTACCACCGGCTTTCTCAATACCTGCTGCGACTTTCTGGCCTTTACCTAAACGGTCACCAATAACGACGATGATTTGAGACATATATTTTCCTTAATTGAGTTCGTTTTCTTTTGCGACTTCGAAATGAACGGAGAGCAGCCAGGCCTCTTCTTCTGGCAGATTAGCGAACAGATCAACGACCTGTTGCGCCAGCGCCATTGACTGCGGCGAAATATCTTCAAACAGTTCAGCTTCAACGTCTGGTAAAGCTTCACCGGTTAAAGAACGACGCGCCATCGCCCGTACATGTGATGCCAGCATCTGCTGCTGCACTGGGTTAGGATGAATATCTCTGACGGCAAAAAGATCGGCGATTTTCTCCATGACCTGCGTAGCCAGCGCCTCGATTTCATTATCCTGTTGTAATTTCGCGCCCACAGGCACTGTCCCGTTACTCACATTCGTCCCCTTTTAATTAGCATGGGATTAACCTACCCCTCCGGGCCATTTCTGTGTAGAACGACTTTTTCCACCTCAAAGTGGAAATAAACGAACAGCACTGGTTTGATGTCGCAAAAACGTCGAAACATGCATGACGGGCTTTAAAACGAGAGGTAAATCACATATGAGAGGGGTTATTTACACGATTATTGCAGCAGAAAAGAATATGCATTCTGTCATCTCATCATTGACAACGGAAATAGAAGTAAATCTTATAACAGAAAAATCCTTGCACACCCGGGTACTGAAAACAGCGCCGCCCGTGAATGACGACAGGCGACGCGATCACCATACGATCGTTTTTTAATAACTAAAAAATAGAAGGTCTGAATAAGTATTATTAATATACGAAAAACAGCTGCTACACGGGATTTCGTCAGAGTATATTTAAAAGCGTTTCAAGGGAATTATCACAACCAATAATTGAAAATATTATAGTTGACCTTTTATGGTGAAATCTCTCGCTTTTAGTCGTCTTTCCCAACCAGTCAGAAAAAAATGTCACAGAATGAAAAGTGGCGATACATAATAATTTTTCGATCCCCCGGTCCTCAGCAGACAGCATAAAAAAAGAGGTGATAGCCACAGCCATCACCTCTCAGATTGACACTAACATTGGGTCATTCAGCGCCGATCAGCGAAACTTCTTATGGCCTTCGTCTCGCGTAGCGGCAAATTTTTTCGCTTCTTCTTTCGCCCCTGAAAGATCCCCGCTGTTTGCCAGCTTCAGGCTGGTATCAATCTGGCCGATAAGCTTATCCAGCTGTGCGCGGTAATCCTTCATTTCCGCACTCCCTGCGGCCTGACCCTCCAGCTTATCCGGGGTCTGGGTTTTTGCATTTTCAGCTGCCGAGCGCATATCGGTTAAGGCTTTAACCATTTCGGCTTTATCGTCGGTTTTCTGTACCGTACGGTATGCGCCTTTCAGAATATCCATATCCCCTTCCAGGCCCTGTGCCAGCAGCGTGGAACTGAACAGTAGGGTAGAGCTCAACATTGCAATCCATAATTTACGCATCTCAGATCCTATTTTTATAAATGGGTATCGTTCGGGCATGAAAAAGGCGGCAGTTTTCACCGCCGCCTGTTCAGCATACGCGTAAATCCGGAAATTACTGCCCGGCGATCTTCATTTCTGGTAACAAAACGGATCCACACTGGATATTGCTGCGCGTTTCAATATCGCTACCGATGCTGACCATATTGCGCCACATGTCTTTCAGGTTGCCGGCAATGGTGATCTCACTGACCGGATACTGGATCACGCCATTTTCTACCCAGAAACCGGACGCGCCACGGGAATAATCACCGGTGATCCCGCTCACGCCCTGCCCCATCAGCTCCGTGACCAGTAGCCCGGTTCCCAGCTGCTTCAGCATCTCTTCAAAGCTGTGGCCCTGACCGGCGATGCGCCAGTTATGGATACCGCCCGCATGGCCGGTACTCTGCAGGCCCAGCTTGCGTGCGGAGTAGCTGGTCAGCAGCCAGGTCTGCAACACGCCATCTTTAATGATGTCGCGACGCTGGGTGCGGATGCCTTCGCTGTCGAACGGCGTGGAAGCCAGTCCTTTCAGCAGATGCGGGTGCTCTTCAATGGTCAGCCACTCCGGCAGGATCTGCTGTCCAAGCGAGTCGAGCAGGAACGTGGATTTACGGTATACGCTGCCGCCGCTTATCGCACCGACTAAGTGGCCAAACAGGCCGGTCGCCACTTCCGCGGCAAACATTACCGGTGCTTTCATTGTTGACAGCTTACGCGGAGAGAGGCGCGATAATGTCCGGCGCGCACACTCTTCACCGACGTATTCCGGTGACTGAAGGTCATCAATCGCCCGGCCAATGGTATAGGCGTAATCGCGTTCCATATCGCCATTCTCTTCCGCGATCACGCAGCTGGAGAGAGAGTGCCGGCTGGAACAGTAGCCCTGGAGCATACCGTGGCTGTTACCGAACACCTTAATCCCTACGTGGCTGTTAAAGCTGCCGCCTTCGGTATTGGTAATGCGCTTATCAGCCTTCAGTGAGGCCTGTTCGGCGCGCGCGGCCAGCTCAATCGCACGATCGGCGTCGATCTCAGCCGGATGAAACAGATCGAGATCTGGCGCATCAAAGGCCAGCAGTTCACGATCCGCCACCCCCGCATAAGGGTCCGGTGAGGTATAGCGGGCAATGTCTACCGCCGCCTGCACGGTACGCTTAATCGCATCCGGGCTGAGGTCCGTTGAGGAGGCGCTGCCTTTACGGTTCTGGTAGTAAACAGTGATGCCCAGCGCACCATCGCTGTTGAATTCGACATTTTCAACTTCACCGTAGCGCGTGCTGACGCTGATGCCGGTAGTTTTGCTTACCGCGACTTCTGCCCCGTCGCTGCTGGCTTTTGCCAGTTCGAGTGCCGTCGCTATCGCCTGTTCCAGGGTTTTACGCTGTTCTGCAACTTGGGAGAGTAATTTCATCGACCTGCCGTATAATGAGTTGAGAAATACCTGCTGAGAAAACCGTTCTCAAGGTGGTAAAGATTATTTTGAGTCTAACAGACTCAGAGAACAATTTCGCAGTAGCCTCGTAACCTGATAGCATTAGCCTCTTTTTCAGGAGCCGTACCAATGACCAAGCAGCCCGACGACTGGCTCGATGATGTACCCGATAACGAAGAAGAAGAAGATGATGAGATTATCTGGGTCAGTAAAAGTGAAATAAAACGTGATGCCGAGGAGCTGAAGCGCCTGGGTGGTGAACTGGTGGAGCTGGGGAAAAATTCTCTGGATAAGATCCCACTGGATGAAGATCTGCGTGCCGCGATTGAGCTGGCACAGAAGATTAAGAAAGAAGGCCGCCGTCGCCAGATGCAGCTGATTGGTAAAATGCTGCGTTCGCGTGATGAAGAGCCGATCCGTACGGCACTGGATAAGCTGAAGAACCGTCACAACCAGCAGGTTGCGCTGTTCCATAAGCTGGAAGTGCTGCGTGACCGCCTGGTGGAACAGGGCGATGACGCAATCCCTGAGGTGCTGAACCTCTACCCGGATGCCGATCGTCAGCAGTTGCGCGCCATGATCCGTAACGCGCAGAAAGAGAAAGCGGCCAACAAGCCACCGAAGGCTTACCGTCAGATTTTCCAGTATCTGCGTGAGCTGGCTACCGCTTTGTAACTGCCCAGAATTGCGGGCGGGCCGACAAAGCGTGTCCGCCCCGATGTCCAGGGGCCGGTTCGTTTTACCGGCCGGCCCGTTGGATCCTCCCGCTACATCTGTTACGCCAGGCGATCTAACAACTTCTGATGTATCCCGCCAAAACCGCCGTTGCTCATCACCAGGATAGAATCTCCCGGCTGGGCTTTTTTGGCGATCATTTCAACCAGCGTATCAATATCCGCACTCCACTGTGCTGGCTGGATACAGGCATCAGCCACTTCGGCAACCTGCCAGGGAATATGATGCGGCTGATAGAGGAACACTTCATCAGCACGTCCCAGGGCCGGTGCCAGATCGTCCTTACTGACCCCCATCTTCATGGTATTCGAGCGAGGCTCCAGCACCGCAAGGATACGTGCCGTACCGCCGACTTTGCCGCGAAGCGCCGCCAGCGTGGCAAGAATAGCCGTCGGGTGATGGGCAAAGTCATCGTAAACCTTGATGCCGTTGCTCTCCCCACGCAGCTCAAGCCGCCGCCGGGCATTAATAAAGTCGTTCAGCGCACGGCCTGCATCCTCAGGCTTGACGCCCAGGTGACGTGCCGCTGCAATCGCCATCATGCCGTTATGCATGTTGTGCTCGCCGACCAGCGACCAGTTCACTTCCGCTACACGTTCACCGTCCAGTAAAACTTCCCAGTGGGACGCATCCGGTGACAGCTTCTTCGCCAGCCAGTGGCCGTTTTCGCCGACGGTTTCCTGCTCGCTCCAGCAGCCCATCGCCATCACCTGTTTAATATTCGCGTCGTGCTCGGGCAGGATAATTTTTCCCTGTCCCGGTACGATACGCACCAGATGATGGAACTGCTTCTGCACTGCACGCAGATCGTCAAAGATATCCGCGTGGTCAAATTCGAGATTGTTGAGGATCAGCGTGCGCGGGCAGTAATGTACAAACTTGGAACGCTTGTCAAAGAACGCGCAGTCATACTCATCGGCCTCAATCACAAAGAATGGGCTTTTTCCTAAAGTTGCCGATACCTCGAAATTTCCTGGTACGCCACCGATCACATAGCCCGGCTCATAGCCGCAGGCCTGTAAAATCCACGCTGCCATGCCCGCCGTCGTGGTTTTCCCGTGGGTTCCTGCCACCGCCAGCACCCAGCGGTCGCGCAGCACAAAATCGTGCAGCCACTGTGGGCCAGACAGGTAAGGAATATTGCGCTCCAGCACCGCTTCCACGCACGGGTTACCCCGGGTCATCGCATTGCCAATGATCACCAGATCCGGGGCGGGGTCGAGCTGTGAAGCGTCATAACCCTGAATTAAATCAATACCCTGCTTTTCCAGCAGCGTACTCATTGGCGGATAAACATTAGCATCTGAGCCGGTCACTTCATGGCCGAGCTCACGGGCCAGCATCGCCAGTCCACCCATAAAGGTGCCGCAGATACCGAGGATATGAATACGCATAAAAGGTCCGTTTCGTAAAAGTTCCGTCATAGTGTACCGTCCCCAACGTGCGGAAGAAACGGATTTGCCCTATGTTCTTTCGCGTTCAATCGGCTAAACTGCGTACGCATACGTTGGCAGTTTGTGAATCAAGCTGCTGCTCAACCGCAGATTCAGGGATTGTGTTATGAAAACGTTAGGCGAATTTATCGTCGAGAAACAGCACGACTTTCCGCACGCCACGGGTGAACTGACCGCATTGATCTCCGCGATCAAGCTGGGTGCCAAGATCATCCACCGCGATATCAATAAGGCTGGCCTGGTCGATATTCTGGGTGCCAGCGGCGCTGAGAACATTCAGGGCGAAGAGCAGATGAAGCTCGATCTCTTCGCCAATGAAAAGCTGAAAGCCGCACTGAAGGCACGTGGCATTGTCGCGGGTATCGCGTCTGAAGAAGAAGATGAAATCGTCATCTTCGAAGGCGTGGAAAACGGCAAGTACGTGGTGCTGATGGATCCTCTCGACGGCTCCTCAAACATTGATGTAAACGTTTCTGTCGGAACTATTTTCTCTATCTACCGCCGTATTACCCCACCGGGTACGCCGGTCACCGAAGAAGACTTCCTGCAGCCAGGCAGCCAGCAGGTTGCTGCGGGTTATGTGGTGTATGGTTCATCGACCATGCTG
Source organism: Erwinia persicina NBRC 102418 (assembly GCF_001571305.1). Classification (GTDB taxonomy): domain Bacteria; phylum Pseudomonadota; class Gammaproteobacteria; order Enterobacterales; family Enterobacteriaceae; genus Erwinia; species Erwinia persicina. Next base: position 101,449 of record NZ_BCTN01000010.1, read on the forward strand.
GTTTATACCACCGGCTGTGGCGTACATGCCTTCACCTATGATCCGTCGCTGGGTGTTTTCTGCCTGAGTGCGGAACGTATGACCTTCCCGGAAAAGGGTTACACCTACTCCATCAACGAAGGTAACTACATTCGCTTCCCGCAGGGGGTGAAAAAGTACCTGAAGTTCTGTCAGGAAGAGGATGCCGCTACGCGCCGTCCTTATACTTCACGCTATATCGGATCGCTGGTGGCAGACTTCCACCGCAACCTGCTGAAAGGCGGGATCTACCTCTATCCAAGCACGGCCAGTCACCCTAAGGGTAAGCTGCGCCTGCTGTATGAGTGCAACCCGATGGCGTTCCTGGCGGAGCAGGCAGGCGGTAAAGCCTCTGACGGTAAAAACCGTATTCTGGATCTGGTGCCGCAAAGCCTGCATGAGCGCTCGCCGTTCTTTGTTGGTAACGACCACATGGTGGAAGATACCGAACGCTTCCTGCGTGAGTTCCCGGATAACTGATACTCACGTCGCCTGAGGCCCATCTGCATTTCAGATGGGCCTTTGAGCAGAACGCGCTGAAACAGGACGTCATTGCGCAGCATGGGGAGTGATATTTATCACCTTCAGTGCAGCACCCATGGCGAAATTGCTCAGCCGCTTAAAATCGTCCTGCTGGTAGCCGAAGATCTTGCCGTCAGTCCGTGCGGCTTGCAGATCAATCAGCACCACGCCCAGCGTAGGTACCACTTTTTCCTGCCAGATCAACAGATACAGACGATCGTCTATTTTGACGGTCTGACAGCGATCGACATCAGCCAGTCCTTGTTCGCCCCCCTGCAGACAGTGCCATGCGTAACAGTCAGCGTTCAGATAGATATGTTCATAGCATTCGGTTGGGCTGTAGCGGTACTGGTTGCGCATCCCGGTCAGTTCATCACTAAAGATATGACCCGCGTGTGTACTACTGCCCCCGTTGAACCAGCCAAACCGCACTGCGGCCTGTACGCCCGTCAACGGCAATCCCAGTTTGATGCGGTGAAGGGCTGAGAGGTGTGCCTGCTGTGGCGTGGGTAACTGACCGCAAACCAGGGTAAACCTGCCGCAGTGATGATCGCAGACCAATGTCAGCGTGGCTGCCGAACGGCTGTTGTCGATAAAGTCGATAAACTCAATCCCCTCGCGAAGTGACGTCAGCCGGTAAGCGACCGCGCTCTGGTTACCCCATCTCAGTGTGCCATCCGGATTAAACTGACAAATGATCGCTTCATCCGAAGAAAAGTACAGTGTCAGCACGGTCTGTAAGGGGGGGCGCATAGGCAAAATGTTGCCTTGAGGGGCGAAGCATTCGGCCAGTGCGCCGACCGGAATATATGTCACGTCATGGCTCATGGTGAGGTTCCTGTGCGTTATCAGATTGACTGAGTGTTAACCGCTACCCGTGTCGCTGACCATCGTTCTTCCGGACGAGGTGATCGTCGCTGCAGAGTGGGTAGAGTAGGCTGGCTATCCGCACAGTGACCACCAGGGAGAACTGACGATGAACAACACCGGCTTTTTTTATGACGAACGTTGCTTCTGGCACAGCACCGGGCTCCATGCCACCACCTTGCCGGTGGGGGGATGGGTTCAACCCCCCTCAGGCAGTGGCCATGCTGAATCGCCGGAAAGTAAACGTCGATTTAAAAACCTGCTGGACGTTTCGGGTCTGTCGGCTCAGTTGCAGTTACGATCTGCGCCTGCAGCCAGTGAGCAGGACTTATTGCGCATTCATCCTGCCCCCTATCTGCAGCGTTTTAAGCAGATCAGCGACAGCGGCGGTGGCCTGTTAGGCGATAATGCCCCATTGGGGCCGGGCAGCTACGACTATGCCGCCCTCTCTGCAGGCCTGGTCTGTGCCGCAGTAGATGCCGTACTGACAGGCGAAATGCAGAATGCCTATGCTCTTTCACGACCGCCGGGACATCACTGCCTGCCGGATCAGTCGATGGGCTTCTGCTTTCTGGCCAATATCCCGATTGCGATTGAACACGCGAGAGCGCGCTTCAACTTACAGCGTGTGGCGGTGGTTGACTGGGATGTGCACCATGGTAATGGTACCCAGCATATTTACTGGCAGCGTGACGATGTTCTGACCCTGTCACTGCATCAGGATCGTTGTTTTCCGCCGGGGTATTCCGGTGAGAGCGATCGCGGCGCAGGGGCGGGTCTGGGTTACAACATCAATATTCCGCTGCTGGCGGGCAGTGGTCATGATGCTTATCTCTATGCCCTGGATCGGATTGTTATCCCCCAGCTTATGCGGTTCCAGCCTGAGCTGATCATTATCGCCTGTGGATATGATGCTAATGCGCTGGATCCGCTGGCGCGCATGCAACTTCACAGCGACAGTTTCCGCGCCATGACGGAGCGCATGATGGCTGCCGCCGCGCAGCTGTGCAACGGCAGGCTGGTGATGGTACATGAAGGGGGCTATGCGGAAGCTTATGTGCCCTTCTGCGGACTGGCCGTGATGGAAACATTAAGCGATATCCGCACTGGCGTAAAAGACCCGCTGCTGTCGTTTATTCGACAGCAGCAGCCAGGGGAGGATTTTTTGCAGTTTCAGCGCAAGGCGCTCGACCGCCTGATCGCCTAGAGACGCGATTGTCTCCATCTCATTGGCCTGCCCGCGACGGGCAGAAAAAGCGTCAGCCTTTGGGATTTATGTGGCAGGCGCCACCTTAAACACCGCCATGGTGTGAACCAGCTGCTGAGACTGCTCTTCCAGCGACTGAGTCGCGGCAGCAGCCTCTTCCACCAGCGCCGCATTCTGCTGGGCGACTTCGTCCATCTGTGTCACCGCCAGATTCACCTGCTCAATACCGTGACTCTGTTCCTGCGAAGCGCTGGAAATTTCCTTCATCAGCGTGGTCACCCGCATCACTTCCGTGGAGATTTCGTCCATGGTTTCACCGGCTTTGGTGGCCATATCAGAACCTTCACTCACCCGGATTTGTGATTCGCTGATCAGGGCACGGATTTCTTTCGCCGCCGTTGCGCTTCGCTGGGCAAGGTTACGGACTTCGGTCGCGACGACGGCGAAGCCTCGTCCCTGCTCTCCGGCACGCGCCGCTTCAACGGAGGCATTCAGCGCCAGGATGTTGGTCTGGAAGGCGATACCATCAATGACGCCGAGGATGTCACCAATACGCTGCGAACTGTTGGAAATCTCTGTCATCTTCTCCATGACATAGCAGACCACCTCCGCACCGCGATCGGCCGTATCGGATACGGCCCGGGCCAGCAAATGCGCCTGCTGGGCGTTATCGGCGTTCTGCTTAACCGTGGCGGTGAGCTGTTCCATGCTGGCCGCTGTCTGTTCAAGAGACGCGGCAGACTCTTCGGTACGCTGTGAGAGATTGAGATTGCCGGAGGCCAGTTCACGGCTGCCAATATCAATCTGCAGACTGGCATCGCGCACCAGACCAACGGAGTGCTGGAGTGACTGCTGCATAGCCTCTAATGCCGCATTCAGGCGGCCCAGCTCATTGTCACCGCTTTCCGGGACAGGCTGAGTCAGGTCACCGCCCGCCACGTATTCCAGATGTTTAATCGCACTATCAAGAGGCTTCAGCAGCATGACGCGCAGGATCATCCAGGCCAGCGCCACCAGCAGCAGCGTCAGTGCCCCGCTCACAAGAATGAGCACCGTCATCAGCAGTTGATTATGGGCTGCCTGAGCCATCTGCTGCTCACTGACCTCATCAGCATACTGACCAAACGCATCGACTGCTGAGGAGAATTTCCCCGCGAGATGAGAAAGATCCCCTTCCAGCACAGTGTAATAGTCGTCAACATTTTCTCTTTTGAGGGCGTCCATCAGGGGGCTAATCCCCTTTGCAACGTAGTCCCGGTGAGTCGTTACCACCGCTTCGGCCAGCACCCTGCCGTGCTCTGTCACCGTCCCGGCATCGACGAATCGTTTCAGCTCGCTTTCGGACAATGCCACATAGCTGGCAGAGCGTGTGGCAATGCTACCGGCTTCATCGGGCAGACCCACTTCGAGTTTACGTATCGCCAGCGCCGCAGTGGCTCGGGCGCGCAGCAGATTGCCGTTACTCATATATAACGCATTTAATTCAATGCCCTGAATGCGATTGATAACATCCAGTGAGCGATTTCCTTTCTGAATGGCGATAATCCCCATCACGCTGACAACCAACAGCAGCATGGTCATCAGGGCGAGTAACGCCAGCAAACCCGTACGTATTGAGATTCTTTTCAACATGATTATTTCCCGATAATGTGAAGTCCGGTCATTCCTGTGCCTGAAACGACAAGGTTATCGGCAATAACTTTACGTAACTTTAACCTTAACGGCGGGTAAATTGATCCCGCACAGTCATTCGATAAGTTCTTATTAAGTGATTACACCGCAAACTGTGGGGATATAAAGCAAAAGGAAAATTTCCCGCCAGGGAATAACCAGAAAGAACACCGGACACAGAGATAAAAGCAGTCTGTTTTTTGATAATTAACCTTAAATCAAATAAAACAGCGGCGGGTATTTCTCATCGTTCTTGCTGCGCACCCGCAGGCCGTAAGAGCGATCATTGCAGCACTGATGATCCCGCAGAGCGCCTTGCAGCACGGAGCAATCTGAAAGGCGGAAAAAGGAAGGTACTTTGAAGATGACCTGGCTATAATAGCCGGTACTCAACCTAAGATGATTGAAGGAATTTATAATGAGCTTGAACCTGGTACCAGCGGGTAAAGACCTGCCAGACGATATCTATGTCGTTATCGAGATCCCGGCAAATGCCTCTCCGATCAAATACGAAGTGGATAAAGACACTGGCGCACTGTTCGTTGACCGTTTTATGGCGACAGCGATGTTCTATCCGTGCAACTACGGCTACATCAACCACACCCTTTCTCTGGATGGTGACCCGGTTGACGTACTGGTGCCAACCCCGTACCCATTACAGCCGGGTTCAGTGATCCGCTGCCGTCCGGTTGGCGTGCTGAAAATGACCGACGAATCTGGCGAAGATGCCAAAGTTGTTGCGGTTCCGCACAGCAAACTGAGCAAAGAGTACGAGCACATTCAGGATGTGAACGACCTGCCTGAACTGCTGCGTGGCCAGATCACCCACTTCTTCGAGCAGTATAAAGCGCTGGAAAAAGGCAAATGGGTTAAGGTTGACGGCTGGGAAGGCGTAGAAGCCGCTAAGGCTGAGATCGTTTCTTCTTTCGAGCGCGCAGCGAAGAAGTAAGCCGTCTGAACAGACGGATGCCGTTGCGGGTCGACCGACTACGGCATCCGGCCGGCAATGCAAGTTCGAAAAAAAACACCGCTCTATGAGCGGTGTTTTTTTACAGGTTACTGGTTGCCATCTCGCTGCAACCAGTCGCCACTTTCAATACGTTCTTTACCCTTGACTGAGCGCTGATAGACGTACAGCCAGGCACTTCCGTAAGGGGTGGATAACAGCTCACGCTTGTACTCACCACCTTTGGTTCTGAGCGCATCTAACTCACCCAGCGTTGACGCATCAATCCGGTAAACTTCGCAATAGACCTGGCCCTCACCCGCCACGACGCCCGGGTAATGACCAAGATTGTAGAGCGCGTAGCCGGCGATCTGATGATCGCCCAGCCACTGCCCGTTCGTCATCCAGTGACTGTTACCTTGCTTTCGCCGCAGGCTACCATAGACAATTATTCGCATTGCTAAAACTCAAACTGATAGAGCACATCCAGTGCCTGATCAATACCAGACACGGCTTCCAAATAAAGTTTAGGCATCAGGCGGTAACGTAGCGTTAACGTCGCCAGTGAATCAAATATGCCAACACCGTATTTTACCTGTAGACCCGGCAGTACATAGCCACTGACCTGCACCTGCTGACTGTCGCCAACACCTGCAGTATCAAGCGCCAGGTTACTGACACCGAAAGTCTCTCCGATTTTACCCACAACCTGACCACTTTGTGCAACCCCCAATCCTACCAGAGCAGAAGTTAAAGCATCACTATCGCTACCGGAAGCCCCTAATCCCTGCCCACGAAGCAGATAGGACAGCGCTTCCTGCTGCGATTTGGCCGGGTCAGAGAAGATCTCCACCTTAGGTTCATCCGCCAGTCCGGTCACACGCACACCTGCGGTCACATCATCCTCGGTGGCTTCCGGGTTACGAATTGCTTCGATATTGACGTAGGGCTGATCCGGTGGACCTGAGAATTGCAGCTCGCCTTTACGCACGATCAAATCCTGACCATAGGCGTGGAAACGACCCGACGGGATGTTAATCTGACCATTCAGCCCCAGTCCCCGTTTATCCTGCGCCAGCTTCAGGTCGCCATTAAGCTTCGCTTTCAGACCGAATGCGCTCAGACGGACATCATTGCCGACGTGGATAATCAGGTTGCTGTTAATCGGAATGCCGCTGGTTTTTGGTGCCACCGGCTTCAGATCCTTATCAAGCATCACTTCATCTGAAGAGACACCCACCGCACTTTCCGGGACTTCCTGCACCGTGATGCGGGCCCAGGGAATATCCACGCGCCCGTCCAGATTAAACAGTTCAGGCGTCGCTTCAAACACCAGGTCCGGTGACACATCCATCCTCACCATCGGCGGCACGGTGACACGGACCCGGCTTCCTTTCGCCGCAATACGGGCGCGCCAGGCATCCAGCTGGTTCCAGTCTGCATCACCGTTTAAAGCAATCTGCCCCTGCGAGGTCTGGATCGCCCCCTCGAGGGTGGAGCTCATACCATTAAACACCATAGAGAGGTTAGCTGCCGTCAGATCCACCGGCATAAAGCTACCGTCTACATCAACGTTGCGTAGCCCAAGCTGCCCGTACACCTGCGGTCGCTGTAAATCTCCTCCCAGCCGCAGATTGCTGTTAAGCATCCCGGTGATTTTCTCTCCTTTCATCAGGGCAGGGTTTAGCATCGCCAGCGACAGGCTGGTGATGTTGACGTTACCAGACAATGTCCTTCGCCCTTCGGGATCGGCGATCTGCACGTTGCCATCAAGCTGACCGTTGTTAGCAATGCGAATCAGCCAGTCGAGCTGAGCCCGGCCATTTTTCAGCGCGGCATTCAGGTTAAGGGTGCTGAACGCGATCGGCAGCGTGTTACCCTGCACATCCTGCTCCACTTTTACGCCGTTACCTTTCAGGGAAATCCGTCCGGTGGGCAGCGCACCATCGGCAGTCCAGCTGACATCCGCATCGCCGCTGAACACGCCGGTAAGCTGGGTGGCTTCCGGCATAAACGGCTTGATCATCGCCAGATTGAAGCGGCTGAGGACGACGCGCGCCCGGCCCGATGGCCCGGCCTCAATGGTCTGCGGCACGCAAAGCTCCGCGTTAGGGTTCTGCCAGCAGTGAGGTCCAATGCTGACCGTCTGTTTTGCATTCAGATAGTCGAGCGCGATAGCGCGGGTTAAGCGCCACTCGCCCACCGGCGTATCAAAGCGGGTGTTATTCAGGTTGCCCTGCCAGCGCTGCGTCGCGCGGTCAAAGCTGCCGTTCAGCGCTAACTGGCCTGAGACCGGTTCGCCCTGGACGGCCAGTTTCAGTTGGTGCTGCTTCTCAGTGCCGCTGGCATCCAGCGTCAGCAGATTGACCGCCAGTGCATCCTGCTTCAGCTGTTCAACGCGCAGTTTAAGCTTGCCCTGGATCTGCTCGCCCGAACTGACGTCACCCTCGAGCTTAATACGTCCAATGCGCATCGCCTGCCAGCGCAGTCCGGTCGCCGTCAGATCGGCCAGCAACTGGGGGGTCGTCAGGTCGCCACGGGCGCGGAGGGTGCCTTTCGCAACGCCACCGAGACCCGGCAGAGCGTTATCCAGGTGTTGAGCATCAATATCCGCATCCAGATTCAGCTTATCGCCCAGCGATCCTTTCAGATTGACGTTGTTACGCCCCAGCACCAGTTTAATCCCGGGAATATCCCACTGGTTGTAGCTGTTGCCATAAAGTGTACCGTCAGCGCTGACCGCGTTATTACGGACGTTACCTTTGAGCTTCAGCTCCGGTACGCGCATCTGCCAGCTACCGCCGTACAGACTACCGCGCGTGGTGATTTTCCCGTCCAGTTTCGCTGGCCATTCAGGATACGCTTTTGCCGTGTTAATACCGGACAACGTCAGTTCGCTGCGCCAGCTGATCGCCTGGCTCCAGTCCACCAGCGCCGTCAGGTCGGTGTTGCCCTGCAGTGCTGCCAGACGCAGTTTATCCAGCGAGAACTGTTCGACATTGCCTTTGCCATCAAGCGTCAGCGTAGCCGGTGGGATATCTTGCCCCTTTAACGCGGCACGCAGGGACATGACATAGTCGGTAGCCTGCCCTTTGAAAGTGAAGTTAATGTTGTCGGCCTGATACTGCGCCTTCCCGTCCAGCGGCCAGCGCAGCTGCGGGCTCTGTAAGGTCATACTGAGCGGCAGGCCTGCTTCAGCCAGCTTCGTCTCCGCATCAAACTGTGCGCGCACCGGACCGGAGAGATTCAGACCCAGCGTCAACGTATCGCGCAGGCCACCGCCCAGCGTCATTTTGATCTTCTCACCTTTGATTGGATCGACATTGAGCTGACTGTAGAGCGTGAAATTCACCGGCCAGTCGCCGCTGAGTGTCGCCTGACCCTGAGCATTGACCTGCCCCTGCGGCGAGTCAACATCGAGCGTCTGCAGCAGCAGGTGGTTGTTCTCGGTTTTGGCTTTCACCAGCAGGCGCTGTACGGCGATATCGGTATCCCCGGTGATACGCAGTTGCTCGCCCAGGATCTCCTGCACATCGACATCCACCGGCAGAATAAACTCCGGCAGATCCGGCAGTAACGGTTTAGCAAACATCGCCTTCAGTGTTTCACCCAGCGACGGTTCACCGGCAGCTGGCCGCTGCACCTTCGGCTGAACAACCTGCTCGTCGGCAACTTTCGCCGCTTTCGGCAGTGCGATCAGTAAGCCCTGAATATGCGTCGGCATCAGCGTCATTGAACGCCCCTGCCAGTGCATTCCACTGGTGAAATCGGCCAGCGAAATGGCCGTATCATCAATTTTTATATTGATGTTATGCAGCGCCAGCCGGCTGAGGGTCAGCGGATAGGGCGTGCTGATATCACCGCCGCTGCTCTCTTCCTCTACAGGCGGATTGGCGGGGGGTGGCATCTTCTTGCTGTCTACGACCACATGGACGTCTTTCAGCGCGAGGTCATTGACGCAGAACGCGCTCTGCTTCAGGCAGCCGGGCTTAAGAGAAAGATGGAGCTCACCCGCATTGACGGTAACGCCCGGCATTTCATATTTAATGCCGGCAATCGTCAGATCACGCCAGCCGCCTTTGACCTGCTGGATATCCAGCCCCGGAACCCAGCGGGCCGCTCCGTTCAATACCATATGCAGGCCGCTGGTCGTGCCAATGAGAAATGCGATGCCGCCAAACAACAGCACGATAAAAATCAGAATGCCAATCAGGCCCTTTTTCCACCACTTCATAGTTCAGGCCCCAGTCCAATGTAAAACTGAATATCGCGATCGTCCTGATCGCCAATCGGCCGGGCAATATCCAGCTTGATCGGCCCGACGGGTGACTGCCAGCGCACGCCAAAACCGGCACCGGTTTTAAAATTACTCTGCTTGATGTCATTGACCGCCTCACCGGAGTCAACAAACACCGCCCCCCACCATTTTCCGCTGACGTTGTATTGATACTCCAGCGATCCGGTAGCCAGCTTGGAGGCACCGGTCAGCTTTCCTTCGTCATCCCGTGGGGAAATACCTTTGTACTTATAACCGCGTATGCTGCGGTCACCCCCGGCAAAGAAACGCAGATCGGGTGGCACTTTTTCAAAATTATTGGTTTCAATCCAGCCGAGGTTGCCCCGCACCACAAACCGGTGTTTGTCCTCCAGCGTGCGGATCCAGACGTTTTGTGCCTGCATCACCGCAAAGTCGATATCTGAGCCCCAGGTGGTGTCAGAAACATCGACTGAGTAGCGCTGCGAGTCGCCCCACGTCGGCATCAGACCGCCGCGCGAGCGCGTACGGTTCACGCTGACGCCCGGGTAGATCAGCATCGTGGTGTTAGTGACACTGCCCTGAGTAAAGTGGTCAAGGCTCCAGCGCAGATTGACGGCGCGCTGCCAGCCGCTGGAACTGTCCCAGTAGCGTGACGCGGCCAGCGTGGTGGAGTCGGCCTTGGTGTCGTTGAGATCGGTTCGTTTGAGTCCCCCCTGCAGCAGGTAGTACTGCTCCAGCGGGCTTTTGCGCAGCGGCATCTTATAGCTGAAATCTAACTGCTGTTCCGGTGCCGAAATATTGGCACTGGTGCTGAAGCTGTGCCCGCGGTCATTGACCCAGGGTTTCTTCCAGGTGGCCTTCACGCGCGGGCCGACGTCCGTCGAGTAACCGACGCCGGTTTCAATGGTGTTCTCGGTGCGTGGCGAAACGACGCCATGCAGCGGCAGCACCTTGCTGTCACGTCCTTTATCAAATTCGGGGGCTATCACCACCGAATTAAACCAGCCAGTCGCAGATAAACGGCGGTTTAGCTCGGCCAGGTCGCGGGATGTGTAGTAATCCCCTTTTTTAAAGGGCACCAGATTTTGCAGATAGTCATCACGGATCTGTGAGCCTTCGAAGCTGACATCGCCAAAGCGATAGCGCTGGCCGCTGTCATAATCAAGATCCCAGAACGCTTCACGGCGTTCCACCGACACACCCAGTTGGCTTTTGCGGTAGTCACCGTCAAAGTAGCCTTTACGCAGCGCCATATTGCTGAGGGAACTTTTAAACTTCTCGTAATCACCGTGGTTAAGTACCGTACCCAGTTTGGGTTTTCCGTTACGCACCAGCGCCTGGTAGTCTTCATCGGTACGTGCTCCGCCGCGCAGGATCACCGTTTCTCCGGCAATTTTCACGGGTTCACCTGGTGTGACCCGTGCCAGCAGCACCTGGCGTTTTCCGCCTTCGGGTGGCGGTAGCAGCTCGAAATCGATCTGGGGCTCATAGTAACCGAGCGCTTTAAGGCCTTCTTTTACGGCATCGCTGACGCGCGAACGAAAGCGTCCGTCGGAGGTAACTTCATCACTGGTGATGGTGGATAAACGTGCCCTGACGTTCTTCTGTAATTCCCCGGTTAACCCTGTTACCTGCAAACGAACATTCGCAGCCTGGGCGACAGGCGCGACGATCAGCAGGCAAGACATGCAGTACACATGAATTCGTGGCACGCTTACTCCCGTTTTATTGCCAGCCCGCAATCCACCGGGCTTAATCTGGTAAAAATAATTCGCTAAGTGTGTAAAACTCGTGCGGCAAGATGGTATTACCCACTCTTCAGCTTCGGCCAATCGGAGCCTAAGGCAAATTTTGTGCTTATTGTCTGCAAAGTCACGCTACGTTACAACCCGACATCGCAATTAGGATTAAATGGAGTGTAACGTGCTATCAGTATGAGACAAGTTTCAAACCCTCACACCGGTGTAAACGTCTGCTTTTCGTCAGACAGGCACGGCAGCGGGAGGGACGGCACGATAAAAGAGGCCGGCCAGGTACGACACGAAAAACCCGACATTTTTTGTGCCTATACACGGAATCCGTGTCTGTTCACTGCCGCAATTGTAAGCGCCCGACACCACAGCTATAATCACTCCACAGGACGCACCGCGACCTGATTACCCTTCTGCTCCGGCACATGGCCGAACCGCAGACATTTTTGGCACGGATAGCCCTGAATCGCTGAACTTCCTGATGTGATGTACGCAGCATCAACACGCTGCGCGCTGCCCAGGCCAAAAATGACAAGTGATTAACCCGGCCCCCTCTTTTCGCGCGATTGCTTTGCTGATTGCCCGCTGAGCCGAGCCAAATAATGGATGTTTTATGTTAGACAGCTTCCTTGTCATCGTACTGCTGATTGCCATCAGCTCATTTTTTTCGCTTTCAGAAATCTCGCTGGCGGCCGCCCGCAAAATCAAACTTAAGCTTCTGGCCGACGAAGGCAACATTAACGCGCAGCACGTCATGAAGATGCAGGAAACGCCTGGCATGTTCTTTACCGTGGTACAGATCGGTCTTAACGCCGTGGCTATCCTCGGTGGCATCGTCGGTGATGCCGCATTCTCGCCGGCGTTCCGTTCGCTGTTTGAACGTGTGGTCGATGCAGAAATGGCCGAGCGGATCAGCTTTATCTGTTCCTTCACCGTCGTCACCAGCCTGTTTATCCTGTTCGCCGACCTGTTCCCTAAACGTCTGGGAATGATCGCGCCGGAAACCGTGGCGCTGAAAATCATCAACCCGATGCGTTTTTGCCTGTTTATGTTCCGTCCGCTGGTGTGGTTCTTTAACGGCGGCGCCAATATCATTTTCCGCCTGTTTAAAATTCCGCTGGTGCGTAAAGACGATATCACCTCTGACGACATTTACGCCGTGGTAGAGGCCGGAGCGCTGGCCGGCGTGTTACGTAAGCAGGAACATGAGCTGATTGAGAACGTCTTCGAGCTGGAGTCGCGTACCGTGCCTTCTTCCATGACCTCGCGTGAAAACGTGGTGTGGTTTGATCTGCACGAAGATGAGAGCAGCCTGAAAGAAAAAATTGCCCGCCATCCTCATTCGAAGTTCCTGGTCTGTAATGAAGATATTGACCATATCGTGGGTTACGTCGACTCCAAAGAGTTGCTGCTGCGCGTGCTGGGTAACCAGAGCATGACGTTGAATAGCGGTTTGCAAATCCGTTCAGCGCTGATTGTTCCCGATACGCTGACACTGTCAGAAGCGCTGGAAAGCTTTAAAGCGGCCGGGGAAGACTTCGCGGTGATCATGAACGAGTATGCGCTGGTGGTCGGTATCATCACCCTCAATGACGTCATGACGACACTGATGGGCGACCTGGTCGGTCAGGGGATGGAAGAGCAGATTGTTGCTCGTGATGAAAACTCATGGCTGGTGGAGGGCGGTACACCGATTGATGATGTGATGCGCGTCCTGCATATTGATGAATTCCCGCAGTCCGGTAACTACGAAACGATAGGCGGCTTTATGATGTTTATGCTGCGTAAAATCCCCAAGCGTACCGACTTCGTGAAATTCCACGGTTTCAAGTTTGAGGTGGTGGATATCGACAGTTACCGCATTGACCAGTTGCTGGTCACACGCATTGATGCGCGGCCCACCGTGCCGGCATTGCCGAAAGATCCTGAAGAGCAAGCGTAAGGTCACTGGCGTTCCGGCTGGCTGATCTCACCCACAAAAAAGGCGCTAAAAGCGCCTTTTTTTTCAGTTAAATTCGGTCTGTAACCGCAGAACCTGCCGGTTTACTTCCGACATCACACTGTAGTGCTGCTTATCTTTGACGCGCGGGATGAGGATCTTGCCCTTATCAAATTCAAACGCGCCGACATCCTTGATATACAACCTCCCACGAAACAACGTCTTAACGTATTTCGCAACCTGTAACGGGTTATATTTTTGGAAGATTTTCATTCTGAATCGACTCCTGAAACATTAACTACGCCTCGTCGTGGCCAAGCCGGACACGAACCGGTGAAACGCAAAGTGCCATAACTATAGAACATCGTTTGCTTCCAATGTTCCTAAAATTGAATTTTTTTACTGTGTTTACAGATCATGACAGAACTCTCTGTTACCTGACCGTACACACACAGTATAAACCTTCAATTAGTGGTGAATTGTGCGATGTGTTGCAAAGATGTTATCTCGATGAGACAGCAGCATCATCCGCACATATTATTTCAGTAGTATGACTAACTGATCTGACCACTCAATGTGCTGGAGCAATCATGACTACCGTTCGTAATTTCGCGCTCACTCTCTCTCTGTTGCTACCTTTTGCTGTCGCCGCCCATAACATCAAGGCCGATCAGCGCGTTCCGCCAGTCGGCGTTGCCGATAAGGGGGAGCTGTTCTATCAGCAGGATCAGTTTAGCTACAGGAACTGGAACAGCGCCCAGTTGGTGGGAAAAGTGCGGGTTATCCAGCATATTGCTGGCCGCTCTTCGGCTAAAGAGCAAAACGCCGCACTAATCGAAGTGATCAAGGCCGAGAAATTCCCCCATGACCGTTACCAGACGACCACTATCGTTAATACTGACGACGCCATCCCCGGTACCGGCATGTTTGTGCGCAGCAGTATCGAAACGAATAAGCAGCAGTTCCCGTGGTCGCAGTTCATCGTCGACAGCAACGGGGCAGTACATCACGCCTGGAAACTGGCAAGCGGCGGTTCGGCGATTATTGTGCTGGATAAAGAGGGGCGGGTGCGCTTTGTCAAAGAAGGTGCACTGACACAGGATGAAGTGAAAAAAGTGAGGGCACTGTTGAAAGCCTTGCTGGCTTGATATCGCCATCACAGATAGCACCTGAGTACCGATTGATTTTTCGGTACTCAGGTGTGGTGCACGGGTCAAAAAATTGACACGCGGAACCCCGGATTAAGGAAGGATTCGCGGGGCGTGTAATCCAGCGTTTTCCCCTGCCAGTCTGTGACATGAGCACCCGCTGCCAGCGCTACCGCATGACCAGCCCCGGTGTCCCAGATATTGGTCGGTCCGAAGCGTGGATAGAGCTGTGCTTTGCCTTCTGCCACCAGGCAGAACTTTAGCGATGAACCAATCGCAGTGGTCTGATGCTCCCCCATCTGCGCCAGGTACTCTTTCAGTTCCTCATCAGAACTGGCATGAGAACGGCTGATCACCACCAGCGGTGGACGCGCATCCTGTATTTTAATCTGCTCTTTATGGCCGCCTTCTTCTTTCCAGGCTTTGCCATCGGCCGCAGAGTACATCACTTCCAGTACCGGCGCATAGACCACGCCCAGCACCGGTTTGCCCTGCTGGATCAGCGCAATGTTCACAGTGAATTCACCATTACGTTTAATAAACTCTTTGGTGCCATCCAGCGGATCGACAAGCCAGTATTGCTGCCAGTGCTGACGCACGTCCCAGCCAGCAGGATCTTCTTCTGACAAAATCGGGATTTCGGGAGTGAGCGCCGATAATCCGGCAACAATCACTTTATGCGCAGCAATATCCGCCGCCGTCACCGGTGAATCATCCGCTTTGCGCACCACATCCAGTGGAGCCTGCCCGTCATACACCCGCATAATCGCGTCGCCTGCTTCACGTGCCATCTGGCAAATTTGTTCTAACACTCTCCACCTCCTGATCGCCTGCCGTTACCACGGCCGCCTGAGCCAATCCTGTTAAAAGGATAGCAGTTTGCTCCGCAGGGCGTTTAACCGCAGGTCACCCCTGGGGTTAGCCATTTGTTTTCAACAGGATAACGTACCTTCTACCCGGGAACACGGTTTCCTGTTATTTTCTGCTTTTTTTCCATCCCCTCTTAACGCGGTGAGTCAAACTGGCGACGGAGTGGGTTAAATCCGCGACTTGCATCACAATTTCCTGTAATGGCACGACACAATTTCACACTATTCTGAGATGGTGACGAATGTTTAAACCGGAACATAAAGGGAGTATGCATGTTCAAATCTTGCCTTACGCTGACCGCGCTACTGGTCAGCCATTCACTGGCCGCCGCCACGGTGGATTTCCGCCTGCTGGAAACCACCGATCTGCACAGTAATATGATGGATTTCGATTACTACAAAGATCAGCCCACCGAGAAGTACGGCCTGGTGCGTACTGCTTCGCTAATCGCCAGCGCCCGTCAGCAGGTGACGAACAGCGTACTGGTCGACAACGGGGATGTGATTCAGGGCAGCCCGCTCGGTGACTATATGGCGGCAAAAGGTCTGCAGGAAGGCGACATTCATCCGGTTTATAAAGCGATGAATACCCTGAACTACAGCGTGGGCAACCTGGGTAATCACGAGTTCAACTACGGCCTCGACTATCTGAAAAAGGCGATTCACGGCGCGCGTTTTCCCTATATCAATGCCAATGTTATCGACGTTAAAACCGGTAAACCGCTGTTTACGCCCTATTTGATCAAACCCGTTGAAGTACGCGATCGCGAAGGGAAATCCCATACGCTGAAAGTCGGCTACATCGGCTTTGTCCCACCGCAGATTATGACCTGGGATAAAACCAATCTGACCGGCAAAGTGACCGTTGACGATATTACCGCCACCGCGAAAAAGTGGGTTCCTCAGATGCGAAAAGAGGGAGCCGACCTGATTGTGGCCATTCCACACTCCGGGCTCTCCAGTGAGCCTTACCACGCGATGGCCGAGAACTCCGTGTATTACTTAAGCCAGGTGCCGGGCATTGATGCGATTATGTTCGGCCATGCTCATGCGGTCTTCCCCAGTGCCGATTTTGCTGACATCAAGGGGGCTGATATTCAGCAGGGTACGCTGAATGGTATTCCGGCGGTCATGCCGGGCATGTGGGGCGATCATCTCGGGGTGATTGATCTGGTGCTGAACAATGACCGCGGAGGCTGGCAGGTGAGCAGCGCCCGGGCTGAAGCCCGCCCGGTGTATGACAAGACGGGCAAAAAGTCGCTGGCAGCTGAAGATCCCGCCCTGGTGAAGGTGCTGGCGGACGATCATGCTGCTACACGTGAGTTTGTCAGCCAGCCGATCGGGAAATCGGCAGATGTGATGGCCAGCTATCTGTCGCTGGTGCAGGACGATCCGACCGTACAAATCGTCAATAATGCCCAGCGAGCTTATACCGAACACTTTATTCAGGGCGACCCGGACCTTGCTCACCTGCCGGTGCTGGCAGCCGCTGCCCCGTTTAAAGCCGGTGGCCGTAAAAACGATCCGGCAAGCTATGTTGAAGTGGATAAAGGACAGCTGACCTTCCGCAATGCGGCCGATCTTTATCTCTATCCCAATACGCTGGTGGTGGTCAAAGCCAGCGGTGAACAGGTTAAACAGTGGCTGGAGTGTTCCGCCGGGCAGTTTAATCAGATTGATGTCCACAGCAGTAAACCGCAGTCGCTGATTAACTGGAATTTCCGTACCTATAACTTCGATGTCATTGATGGCGTGAACTATCAGATCGATGTGACACAGCCTGCGCGCTACGATGCAGAGTGCGGTCTGATCAATGAAAAGGCCTCGCGCATCCGCCACCTGACCTTTAACGGTAAAGCGATTGATCCGAAAGCAACCTTCCTGGTCGCGACCAATAATTATCGTGCCTATGGTGGAAAATTCGCCGGCACCGGGGATAAGCAGATAGCCTTTGCTTCACCGGATGAAAACCGTTCGGTGCTGGCCGCTTATATTGGCGCGCAGACAAAGGCACAAGGCGAGGTGAAACCGCAGGCAGATAATAACTGGCGGCTGGCACCGATTCACAGCAGCACGCCGCTGGATATTCGTTTTGAAACCGCACCGGGAGAGAAAGCCGCTGCGTTTATTCGCAGCCATGGACAATATCCGATGAAGCAGGTGGGAACGGATGAGATTGGGTTTGCTGTCTATCAGTTAAAACCGTAACGGTGACAGACGCCCGGTCGCATTAAGCGCCGGGCGTGTGCAGGGTATTACAGGATTTCCAGCAGTTCCACTTCAAACACCAGGGTGCTGAAAGGCGGGATGGATGCGCCGGCACCACGCTCGCCGTAAGCCAGATTGTGAGGGATCACCAGTTCCCATTTGGAACCCACCGGCATCAGCGTCAGGGCTTCAATCCAGCCAGGGATAACACCGCTGACCGGGAACTCAGCCGGCTCACCGCGCTGTACGGAGCTGTCGAACACGCTGCCGTCGATCAATTTACCGGTATAGTGGACACGTACGCGATCCTGACGGGATGGGATAGCGCCCTCGCCCTGTGCCAGCACGCTGAACTGCAGACCGCTCTCAGTGCTGCTGACGCCTTCACGCTGTGCGTTATCTTCCAGGAACTTCTGACCTTCCACTGCCATGGCCTTCTGACGTTCCTGACGGACCGCTTCAGCACGCTCGTGCACTTCACGCAGGGCGCGATGAACGACATCAACAGGAACGGATGGGGCATTCCCTTCCAGCGCATCGCGCAGACCTGCCAGCAGTGCTTCCGGCAGCAGACCCTGCAAGCCAGACTCCTGTAACTGTTGACCGACCTGTAAACCGATACCGTAACTTGCTTGCGCTTCAACGCTGTCAAAAGAAGGGGTTGTCATGGATTTTCCTTTCATCATTGATAAAACCGAAGACGAAGCATAACAGCGCAGACAACGGGCGTAAAATCCCATCTTCCACTGGTGACTTTTCGGCAGGAAACAGAAACAATAACGCTACTCACTATTCCGCACCCTGCAGGGTGCTTAAGCCTGTACTGGCTATCACTCGGGTTTCACGAGATCCCCCGCTGATAGTTCGTATTGGTTCAGCAATATGTATTCAGAGGTTTAAATGGGCCAGACTGCCCGCAGGCGCAGGAAGAAGCCGCTTTTTATTGCCAGAATGAAACAGTGGATAATGAAAAGCTCACCGTTCGCGCGAGTGTCGCGCCAGGAGGAAGAAACCATGCCAAATGCATCACGCTTATCGCCGTGGTTCAGCCGCCTCTGGCATCTGCCAGATGAGGTTCGCTGGATGGACCCGCTTCCCGCGCGCCACCGACGCGGGATTATTGCAGCTGTGCTGGTGATTTTGCTGGCCTTCCTGTGGCCCGCTCCCCAGCGCAGCGTGGCCCCGGTAACCCCGATTCAAAGCGGATCGGGTACTGACGTGCCGCTACAGGCAGAAATAACGGACACCCCTGCTCCCACTCCCGCTCCTGCCGTGACAACACCGCAGCCGGACGCTCAGGGCGAGTGGCGTGATTTCACCATTGCCTCCGGACAGACACTGGCACAGCTGTTCCGCGATAATAATCTGCCGGTGAATGATGTGTTTGCTATGGCGCAGGTGGAAGGTGACGACAAGCCGCTCAGTTCCCTACATGCGGGACAGGGGGTGAAGATACGTCAGAATGCCCAGGGCGTCGTGACCGGATTAACACTGGAGGGGACGAACGGAGAGATTCTGTTTACCCGACAGCCCGACGGGACGTTCTTAAAAGCGCAGTAGGAAACAATCCCCAAAATCGGCTGGCTATTAAAGCAGCCACATTGCAGGCAACAAACAAAAACGCCGCCCCGAGGGGCGGCGTTCTTTCATGCGATACCGAGGCGATTAAGCTTCAGGAACGATGTTTACAGTCAGTTTAGCGAAGACTTCGCTGTGAACCTGGAAGTCCACTTCGTGCTCACCGGTAGTACGCAGAACGCCGTTCGGCAGACGAACTTCGCTCTTAGACACTTCAACGCCAGCTGCAGTAACTGCATCAGCGATGTCGCGGGTACCGATGGAACCGAACAGTTTACCTTCGTCGCCTGATTTAGACGCGATGGTAACGGTGCCCAGTGCATTGATTTTCTCAGCACGTGCATTAGCTGCAGACAGAACGTCAGCCAGTTTGGCTTCCAGTTCTGCACGGCGCGCTTCGAAGAATTCAACGTTTTTCTTGGTAGCAGGAACAGCTTTGCCCTGTGGTACCAGGAAGTTACGAGCGTAGCCCGCTTTAACGTTGACCTGATCACCCAGGCTGCCCAGGTTTGCTACTTTATCAAGCAGAATAACTTGCATTACCTTATCCTCTTAAAGTCGTTAATGGACAGTTGCCGTTACTGATGACGATCAGTGTACGGCAGCAGGGACAGGTAACGCGCGCGCTTGATAGCACGAGCCAGCTGACGCTGGTATTTTGCGCGAGTACCGGTGATACGGCTCGGTACGATCTTACCGCTTTCAGTGACATAATTTTTCAGCGTTGCGATATCTTTATAATCGATCTCTTGAACGCCTTCCGCTGTGAAACGGCAGAACTTGCGACGACGGAAATAACGTGCCATTTGGCTAGTCTCCAGAATCTATCAATTCAATCTGCTCGGCATGCAGTACGAGTTTGTTCAGACCGTTGCGCCCTTGATGGCTGCAAATAAAACCCTGAACAGTAAGCTGCGTGCCGACCGTTATACTTTGAGTAATGGCCTGATGAGCTTTGCCGCTGATAATCACCGGCATTCGACACCAGGCTTGCCGGTTAAAACCGGCTTCCACCTGCTCTGAACGATGCTCAAGCACGAACTGGCAGTGTGGAATTCCTGACGGGCTGACTTTTCGCGTTGGTGCCTTGCACACAGTGCCAGACAGCGTCAGTCGGTTAGCCGTCACGGAAATTACTCTTCAGAATCCCCAGCATCTGCATCATCAGAGGTTTCGTTAGCAAAATCTTCACGACGCTCACGGCGCTCGTCTTTCGCTTTAACCATCGGAGATGCTTCAGTTACCGCGTGCTTAACGCGCATAACCATGCTGCGGATAACGGCGTCGTTGAAGCGGAAGTTAGTTTCCAGCTCATCGATCGCTTCCTGCGGAGCTTCAACGTTCAGCAGAACGTAGTGGGCTTTGTGCAGTTTATTGATCGGGTAAGCCAGCTGACGGCGGCCCCAGTCTTCCAGGCGGTGGATCGTACCTTCTGCACCAGTGATGGTCGCAGAGTAGCGCTCGATCATGCCAGGAACCTGTTCGCTCTGGTCAGGGTGAACCATAAATACGATTTCGTAATGACGCATCGAATTTGCTCCTTACGGATTATTCAGCCTCCTGTCGGGGTCAACCGCGGCCCATGGAAGCAAGGAACGTTATAAGCCGTGACCTGACAACTATCGGGTCACAACCTGAGAATGCGGCTGAAAAATTGACGCGTAATCATACTTGCGAGGGGTAACGAACACAAGGTAAAGATCGGTATTTAGCCCACTATTTCAGGCAGCACGAAAAATGGCCGACCTTCCGGGCCGATCATCTTCCCACCGATGACAAATGCTGTTTAAAAAACGTCGTCATCGCCGTTAATGCCGGGGGGGTGATACGGTGCCCGATGCCTTTCTCGGTCAGAAACGTCAGATTGCGGTTTTGCCCGCTGTCACGCAGTGCTTTTTCCAGCCGCACGCTTTCTGCCGCCGGCACCACCTCATCGGCCTCGCCGTGCCACACCAGCAGCGGCCGGCTGGCGAGCTTTTCTAACTGATGGCTGACTTCGTACTCATCCAGCGGTGCCAGCCGGGCAGCCAGCGCGTGATGCTCATCGGGTGTCTTTGCGACCAACGGTGGAAACAGTGTCTGCGCCAGCTGACTGAAATAGCCGGACCCCATCATGCAGGCTGCACTGTGCAACTGAGGATAACGCGCCAGCGCACCCAGCGCCGTCATCCCCCCCATGGATGCCCCGGCCACCGCCAGCCGCGAACCGTCCACCCACTGCTGTTGACGCAGCGCCTGTTCAAGCGCCGGAAGTTCATCGATATTACTGCGCAGGATCTCCCAGAAATGGGTTGACCGCCGTTCGGCATCACCGTCATACCGTGCACCGTGCATAGCGGCGTCGGGCAGTATGGCCCGAAATCCAGCCTGTGCCAGCGCGACAGCAAAATACGCGTAAACCTCTTTTGAAGAGGTATAGCCATGCCAGAACAGCACGGTGGGTAACGGGGTGTCCCGCTGTCCCGCCGGGAACGCATGTAAGCATTCAATACCGGCTAAACATTCTGTGTTTACTTCAATCATTCCCTCTTCCTGCCATTGTCAGTGGGCGCACGCGTCATGACGAGCGACGGTTTCGCCAGTGAATGCCGCATCGGATGCAGGCGTTCACGATCCTGTCAGTTTACCCCCTTAGTTTATGGGGTAAATTTTCCCATTATCCTGCCGTTAACCCATACCAGAACCTAACGAATAAAGGCATAACCATGAAACGTCTCTCTCTCAAGACATGGAGTCTGGGCGTAAAACTTTCGGTACTGACCTCGGTGAGCGTCGCGGTACTGTTTATCATTTTAACCCTGACACTGAGCCACAATGCAGCAAAACAGGTCCATACGCTGACGGAGGCGGATATGGAAAACCAGGTGAACGGCATTGGCGATATGGCCAGTATGTTTAACACCACTCTCAGCGAAGAAGTCAGCAACTACACGGCCTTATTCCAGAGTTTTTTACCGAAACGCTTCTCTCTGGATGAGTCCCAGCAGATCACCGTGGGTGACCAGCAGACCCCAACGCTGCGCGCCGGACTGCGTACGCTGAACCTCGACCAGGTACTGGTTGATGATTTTAAAGATCGCACCGGCGCCATTGCCACTATTTTTGTTCGCACTCAGGGCGATAAATTTATCCGTGTTTCCACCTCACTCCGAAAAGAGGATGGCGAACGGGCCATCGGCACCCAGCTTGACCCTAACAGCCCCGCCTGGCAGCCCATTCAGAAAGGTGACATTTATCGCGGTGTCGCCCTGCTGTTTGGCAAACGCTACATCACCCAGTATCAGCCGGTGCGTGATGAGACAGGCCGGGTGATTGCCATTCTGTTTGTTGGAGTGGACATCAGTAAACAGTATGCCGTGATCCGTGAAAAAGTGCTGGCGAAGCATCTCGGCGACAGTGGCAATTTCTACGTGCTGAACCGCACAGCAGGCAAGCAGCACGGCCACTATCTGTTTCACCGCACTCTGGAGGGGAAACTCCCCGAGCTGCCACAGGCGGTACAACAGCAGCTCCTGACGCAGCCCCAGGGCAAGCTGGAGGTGACTGACGACAAAGGCATGGAGAAAATTCTCGTCTGGCAGTACCTGCCGGAATGGAACTGGGTGGTCGTCGGCGACGTCGATAAAGCCAGTCTGCTGGCCCCGGTTCAGCAGACGCGTAATCTGTTCCTGCTGATTGGTGCGGCGCTGGTCGCGGTGTTCGCCATCATGTTTATCTGGATCACGCGTATCTGGCTGAGTCAGCCCCTGCAGCAGGTGATTACGCTGGCACAGCAGTATGCGGCGGGCAATCTGCTGGCAACGCTGGAGACACGGCGCCAGGATGAAGTGGGCCAGTTGATAGTGGCGATTAACGGCATTGGTGACGGGCTGGAACGTGTGGTGGCTCAGGTACGCCATGCCGCAGATGAAATTGCCAGCGGCACCGAAGCCATTGTCTCCAGTAGCAGTAATATCAGTGAGCAGATCAGCCGACAGGCCAGCAGCGTGGAGGAGACCTCCGCCAGTATGGAGCAACTGGGTGCCACGGTAGAACAAAATGCCGGCAATGTGACCCAGGCGCTGCAACTGGTTGGTGAAGCGGCAGAAGCCGTCAGCCACGGCTCGGCTACTGTCGGCCAGTCAGTGCTGACCATGTCCGATATCAAAACGGCCTCTCAGGGGATTGCCGACATCACTCAGGTGATTGAATCTATTGCCTTCCAGACCAATATCCTGGCACTGAATGCGGCAGTAGAAGCGGCGCGTGCCGGCGAAAACGGTAAAGGCTTCGCCGTGGTCGCCGCCGAAGTGCGGGCGCTGGCGCAGCGTAGTGCGCATTCCGCCAAAGAGATCGACCATTTGATTGCCGACTCTCTGCGTAAGGTCGTTCAGGGCCATGACCTCTCTGAGCAGACCCGACAGGCGATGGACAATATCACCGGGCGCATGGAGCAGGTCAAAGTACTGATGAGAGAGATTAACGTGGCTTCACATGAGCAGTCGACCGGTATCGGTCACGTGAATATCGCCATGGCGCAAATTGGCCAGGCTACCCATCAGAGCAGCGAACTGGTGATGCATTCCGAGCAGACGGCACAGGAGCTGAGTCGTAAAGGACATCACCTTAACGAGTTAGTGCAGGTGTTTAGTGTTAAGTCATAAAACTGGCTTACACTCAAAGTGGGATTTGTTTTGAGAGGATGACTATGCGTCCGATACCTGCTTTGCTGTTTGTTCTGTTACTGAGTGGCTGTAGCGTGCTGAACAGCACGCCGCAGCCCCCCCCGCCCCCTGCCGCGCAGGCAGCAGAGATCAGCCGCGCGCAGAGTAGCAATCTGCCACGGCTGGGCAGTGCCAGCGTCACTGTGCGCGGCTCCCCGGATGATGCAGAACGCGCGCTGGCAGCAAAGGCTAATGCAGCCGGTGCGCGTTACTATCAAATTCTGTTGGTCAATGAAACCGTGGCGCCCGGCATGTGGTACGCAAGCGCTATTTTCTACGGCGCATCAACTGGCACCGGTGGCCCGCAATAGCAGACGCTGACACACTTTTTGCGACAGCGTAAAGCCAGAGTCGGGGCCCAGCTGCTGGCGGCACCAGGCATCGGCTAACGGGGGTTCAAGATGGCGCAGCACCTGTTCTGCGATGACCAGGTTAACGAGCTGTGTCACCAGATAGTGCGCCTGAGCTTCCTGTGGC
The DNA here is from genome assembly GCF_001571305.1 of Erwinia persicina NBRC 102418. GTDB lineage: Bacteria > Pseudomonadota > Gammaproteobacteria > Enterobacterales > Enterobacteriaceae > Erwinia > Erwinia persicina. The sequence continues at coordinate 125,611 of NZ_BCTN01000010.1, forward strand.
CTGCGCAATGCTGCTCTGAGCTGACGCCAGCGTTGATCGACGTAGCGGTTCTGCCCTTTTACGCCGTCCATCAGCCGTCCCACCCCCTCAACGGCAGCAGGCTGCTTCATCAGCACACGCAGAACATCAAGGCACATTACGTTGCCTGCCCCCTCCCAGATGCTGTTCACGGGCATCTCCCGATAGAGGCGCGGAAGTTCACTCTCTTCGCAATAACCCACACCCCCCAGCACCTCCATCGCCTGTGCCACCATGCCCGGCCCGCGTTTGCAGATGACATATTTGGCGGCGGGTGTCAGCAGGCGGCAATAGCTGCGTTGTTCTTCATCGGCGGGCTGTGACCAGGCGCTGGCGAGGTGCATCAGGAAAGCGGTTTGCCCCTCCAGCCGCAGAGCTTCAGAAGCTAACCACTGGCGCATCAGTGGCTGATCGACCAGGTTTTTTCCCTGAACCTGACGCTGGTGCGCGTGGTACAGGGCGATCGAATAGGCCCGGCGCATCAGACCATGGCTTCCCAGCGCGCAGTCAAAACGGGTATACCCTGCCATTTTCAGGATTTGCCGCACGCCCTCACCTTCCTCCCCGACAAGCCAGGCGCTGGCATTGAGGAACTCCACCTCTGCGCTGGCGTTCGCGCAGTTGCCGAGTTTGTCCTTCAGGCGCTCAATCTGCACGGCATTCCGGGTGCCGTCCGGCAGCAGACGCGGCAGGAAAAAGCACGACAGCCCTGCTGAAGCCTGCGCCAGCACCAGATGAGCATCGCTCTGCGGTACAGAGAAAAACCACTTATGGCCGATGAGGCGATACTCTTCTCCGCTTCCCCGGGATGCGACCGGTTCGGCGCGTGTGGTATTGCTGTATACATCTGTCCCGCCCTGCTTCTCGGTCATGCCCATCCCTATCAGCAGGCCGCTTTTTTGTTCACCTGGCTGCTGATGCGGATCGTAACGGTCTGACAGCAGGCCAGGCAGCCAGCGCTGAAAAGGGGCTGGCAGGTGTTGCTGTAATAACGGGATCGCTCCGAATGTCATGGTCACAGGACACAAGGTACCGGCTTCCACCTGCGCGTGCAGCAGAAAGCGGGCCGCTCGCGCCACAAACGCGCCTTCCTGTGCGCCGGCCTGCCACGGCAGGTTATGTACGCGGTTGGCGCACAGCCCCTGCATCAGCAGATGCCAGGCAGGATGAAAGCGCAGATCGTCGAGACGCTGCCCACGGGCATTGTAACGCAGCAGTTCCGGCGGATGACGGTTAGCCAGCCGCCCCAGTTCCAGTGAACCGGCGCTGCCCAGTTGCTGACCGACGGAGGCCAGACGAGCGGTATCCCATCCCGCGCCTTCACGCAGCACGGCTTCACGCAGGGGGGTATCAGAGAGAAACAGATTACTGTGATCCAGAGGGGCAGGCTGATTAAAAACGGTGTGGGTTGTCCAGTCCATTGCGGCATCTTTTGTTAAGGGGCCAGATGCAAGGATAGGACGCAGGGAGGAGAATTCCGGGGCGCAGGTCACGCCCCGGAGAATTTATTTCGCGCTGCGCTGGCGCACCGCTTCAAACAGACAGACACCGGTCGCCACCGAGACGTTAAGCGAAGAAACGCTTCCTGCCATCGGAATGCTGATCAGCTCATCACAGTGCTCACGGGTCAGGCGACGCATCCCCTCTCCTTCCGCACCCATCACCAGCGCCATCGGGCCGGTCATTTTGCTCTGGTACAGAGTATGGTCAGCCTCACCGGCCGTGCCGACAATCCATACGTTAGCCTCCTGGAGCACGCGCATGGTGCGTGCCAGGTTGGTGACGCGGATCAGCGGAATATGCTCGGCCGCACCGCTGGCCACTTTTTTAGCCGTCGCATTCAGCTGGGCTGAACGGTCTTTAGGCAAGATAATCGCGTGGACCCCGGCGGCATCGGCGCTGCGCATGCAGGCACCAAGATTGTGCGGGTCGGTCACGCCGTCCAGAATCAGCAGGAACGGACTGTCCAGGCTGGCCAGCAGGTCCGGCAGGTCGCCTTCCTGATACTGACGGCCCGGTTTCACCCGGGCGATAATGCCCTGATGCACAGCACCTTCTGATTTGCTATCCAGCACCTGCTTGCTCGCCACCTGAATGACAATGCCCTGCGCTTCCAGCGCTTTAACCAGCGTTTGCAGACGACGATCGTCACGCCCTTTCAGGATAAACACTTCCTGGAAACGCTGGGGATCGCTGTCAAGCAGCGCCTGCACGGCGTGGATACCAAAAACAATTTCACTCATGATTCAGTTACTCAACTTTCATATTCAGTAAGCGGGCTGACCGGAAAAGAAGGTCAGCCCCTAAGCTAATGATGACGAATATTACAGGCTGACCGAAGGCCAGCCTCTACGAGAAACAGGTTGCCCTGAACCGCAGGGGTCGACCCTTTTTCAGGCCGACCCTTATCGACAATGTACTGTTGCCGTTATTGTGCGGCGTCGGTTTTTTTCGCCCGCTTCGCGCGGGTGGCAGCCCCGATTTTACGGGTCTTGTCCGACGGTTTGCGGGGTTTTTTCTCTTTCGCTGCAGCAGGCGCCGCGCCGTCAGCGGCTTTCGCCGGGCGGAAAGCACTGTCCGGCTCAAAGTTGGCGCCTTTGCGCGGAGCTCGACGGCGGCTGCCGCTGTTCTTCGGCGCTGCACGCTTTTCGCGTTCGCGTTCGGTTTTCCCTTCACCACGCGGCTTACGGCTGCTTGAGATCAGCGCGAAGTCTATCTTGCGCTCGTCCATATGCACCGCATCAACCCGCACTTCCACCGTGTCACCAAGGCGATAGGTACGGCCACCGGATTCACCAATCAGGCGCTGGCCCACGGCATCAAAGCGGTAGTAATCATTATCCAGCGTCGACACGTGTACCAGCCCGTCAATAAACAGATCGGTCAGACGCACGAAGAAACCAAAGCCGGTGACGCTGGAGATCACGCCGGTAAAGGTTTCGCCTACCTGATCCTGCATGAAGTCACACTTCAGCCAGTCGGCCACATCACGGGTGGCTTCGTCCGCACGACGTTCCGTCAGGGAACAGTGCTGACCCAGTTGCAGCATCTGCGGCATCTCATAATGGTAGCCACCGGTTGGCGTGGTGTTGCCCTGCAACGTCCCCGCCTCTTTGGCCAGCAGGTACTTAATTGCACGATGCAATAACAGGTCGGGGTAGCGACGGATCGGCGAAGTAAAGTGTGCGTACGACGCCAGCGCCAGGCCGAAGTGGCCCCGGTTTTCCGGGTCGTAAACCGCCTGCTTCATGGAGCGCAGCAGCATGGTTTGCAGCATTTCGTGATCCTGACGGCCCGCAATCTGACTCAGCAGTGCAGAGTAATCCACCGGCTGCGGCTTATCGCCACCCGGCAGGGTCAGACCCAGCTCATTCAGCACCGAGCGGAAGCTCTTAATGCTTTCATCACCCGGACGGTCATGGTCGCGGAACAGGGCAGGTTCGTTGTTTTTCTCAACGTAGCGCGCTGAAGCGATGTTCGCGAGGATCATGCACTCTTCGATCAGTTTGTGGGCATCGTTACGGGAAACCTGCTCCACGCGCTCGATACGGCGATCGGCGTTGAAAATAAACTTCGCTTCATCCGTTTCAAACGAAATACCACCACGCTGCTCACGCGCTTTTTCCAGCGCCAGATACATGCGGTGCAGTTCTTCCAGATCTTTCACCAGCGGCTCGTACTGCTGACGCAGTTCCTGATGCCCCTGCAGAATGTTCCACACTTTGTTGTAAGTCAGACGCGCGAAAGAGTTCATCACCGCTTCGTAGTGCTTGTAACCTGTCAGTTTACCGGTCGAGGAGATGGTCATCTCACACACCATACACAGGCGGTCAACTTCCGGGTTCAGGGAACACAGGCCGTTAGACAGCACTTCCGGCAGCATTGGGATCACCTGGGACGGGAAGTAAACCGATGTACCACGGTTAACCGCCTCATCATCCAGCGGCGTGCCCGGGCGCACGTAATAGCTGACGTCAGCAATGGCTACCCACAGGCGCCAGCCGCCACCGCGTTTCCGCTCACAGAACACGGCGTCATCGAAGTCACGGGCATCTTCGCCATCAATGGTGACCAGCGGCAGATCGCGCAGGTCGACGCGGCCCTGTTTCGCCTCTTCCGGCACGTCTTCGCTCAGATGGGCAATCTGTTTTTCCAGCGCTTCCGGCCATTCGTGCGGAATATCATGCGTACGCAGCGCCATATCAACGGCCATGCTGGTCCCCATGTTATCGCCCAGCACTTCAACGACTTTACCCACGGCCTTGCTGCGGCGGGTCGGACGCTGAGTCAGCTCCACCACCACCACAAAGCCCATGCGCGCGCCCATCAACTCATCAGCCGGGATAAGGATGTCAAAGCTCAAACGGCTGTCATCCGGCACCACAAAGCCAACCCCTGAGTCGGTGAAATAGCGGCCAACGATCTGGGCATTACGTGGCTCAACCACGCGCACCACACGCGCTTCACGGCGGCCTTTACGATCGGCACCCATTGCCTGCGCGAGGATCATGTCCCCGTGCATGCACATTTTCATCTGTTCAGCAGAAAGATAGAGATCGTCCTTACTGCCTTCAATGCGCAGGAAACCAAAGCCGTCGCGATGGCCGATCACTTTGCCTTTAAGCAGGTCCAGACGCTCCGGCAGCGCATAGCACTGACGGCGGGTGAACACTAACTGCCCGTCACGCTCCATAGCGCGCAGACGGCGACGCAGCGCTTCAGTCTGCTCTTCTCCACTGATGGAGAGTTCTTCTGCCAGCTCTTCACGGCTGGCCGGTTTTTCACGTTTATCCAGGTGGGCAAGAATGAACTCGCGGCTTGGAATAGGGTTTTCGTACTTTTCAGCTTCTCGTTCCTGAAAGGGATCGTGTGACATCGAGGTTCCTCCGTTGTCAGTTGCTCAGTGAAGGTCGTTCACTCAGCAAAATTTGGTAGAGCGGATTGTTGTCTTCAACCAGATCGGCCAGGGTGTATTGGTCAAGCTCATGCAGAAAACTCTGCAGAGCATCATGCAGCGCTTTTTTCAGGCGGCAGGCTGAGGTGATATGACAAAAGTCACTGTGGCAGTTCACCAACTGCAGCGGTTCCAGCGCACGAACCACCTGACCAATCACGATATCTCCGGCGGGTTGCCCCAGACGGATGCCGCCATTTTTGCCGCGTACGGCAGCAATGTACCCGGCACGACTAAGGTGATTGATAATTTTGACCATATGATTACGTGACACACCGTAAGTGTCTGTCACTTCACTGATACTGGTCATCTGGCCTGCCGGTAGCGAAGCGAGATAGATCAGCGCGCGTAAGCCGTAATCGGTAAAACTGGTTAGCTGCACGATAACCTCAAAGATACAACCGCAGGTGAAGTTGTGATCCGCTCAATAATTTGTATGGTTAACAATGATAATAAACCAGCCGGGGCTAACCGGGCCATTTTATTTAAGGTGAGAACGGCAGAAGGGAACGGCAGGAAACCGGTACTGAATAAAAGCTGGCCGGGCAATGCCCGGCCTGAAACGACATTATGCGTCAAACGGGTCGCGCAGAATCATGGTTTCACTACGGTCCGGGCCGGTCGAAATAATATCAATCGGCACACCGGTCACGTCTTCAACGCGCTTGATATAGTCAAGCGCTGCCTGCGGCAGACCGTCCAGCGTTTTCACACCAAACGTGGTCTCAGACCAGCCAGGCATGGTTTCATAAATCGGTTCAATACCTTCCCAGCCTTCTGCTGCCAGCGGGGTAGTGGTCACTTCACGGCCGTCTGGCATGCGGTAAGCAACGCAGATTTTCACCTCTTTCAGGCCATCCAGCACGTCCAGTTTGGTCATGCAGAAGCCGGAGAGAGAGTTAATCTGAACGGCACGGCGCACGGCAACCGCATCCAGCCAGCCGGTACGACGACGACGACCCGTAGTGGCTCCGAACTCATTCCCCTGCTTGCACAGGAACTCACCGGTTTCATCAAACAGTTCGGTCGGGAACGGGCCTGCACCCACGCGAGTGGAGTACGCTTTGACGATCCCCAGCACGTAGTCAACATAGCGGGGACCAATGCCTGAACCCGTTGCTACGCCACCGGCGGTGGTGTTAGACGAGGTGACATACGGGTAAGTACCGTGGTCGATATCCAGCAGGGTGCCCTGTGCGCCTTCGAACATAATCAGGTCGCCACGCTTGCGCGCGCCGTCCAGCAGTTCGGAAACGTCAACCACCATCCCGGTGAGGATGTCGGCAATTGCCAGGGTATCCGCCAGCACTTTGTCGTAGTCCACTGCGTCAACTTTGTAATAGTTCACCAGCTGGAAGTTATGGTATTCCATCACTTCTTTCAGCTTCGCCGCGAAGGTTTCTTTGTTGAACAGATCGCCCACGCGCAGACCACGACGGGCCACTTTATCTTCATAAGCCGGCCCGATACCACGACCGGTGGTGCCGATGGCTTTCGCGCCGCGCGCTTTTTCACGTGCCACGTCCAGCGCGACATGATACTCAAGGATCAGCGGGCAGGCTTCGGAAATGAACAGACGCTCGCGTACCGGGAAGCCGCGATCTTCCAGACCCTTCATCTCTTTCATCAGCGCAGCCGGAGACAGCACAACACCGTTGCCGATGATGCTGGTTACGTTCTCACGCAGGATGCCAGAGGGAATTAAGTGGAGGACGGTTTTCTCACCGTTGATGACTAGCGTATGGCCAGCGTTATGGCCTCCCTGGTAGCGCACTACATATTTAGCACGTTCAGTCAGGAGGTCAACTATCTTACCTTTACCTTCGTCACCCCATTGGGTGCCCAGTACGACGACGTTCTTACCCATTTTTCAAAATCACCGATTGCTTAAAAAAGGATTCTACCATCGTCATTTCCCTCTTTCAGCAGTTTTAGCATACGATTGCGTACTTTTTTGCCAGTGAGTCGGTTGTACACCCGGGTTTGGCGGGTATTTTTGATTCAACCAGCGCCGCCACGATTAAGCATGTAGTAGATTACTGCACCGGCAACGACCAACCCACCCCCTACCCGCCGCAGCAGGCCATCCGGCATTTGTGCCATCGAAAGGATCATCCGCCGCCAGAGCTTCGGATAGAGCATCGGGCCTAACCCCTCAAATACCAGTACTAACCCCAGCGCCATCCACACCGTTCCATTCATCTCGTTCACTCACTGTCTGGTTTTAACTGAAACATAAAAAAAGGGCCGGAACAAATCCGGCCCTTTCCATTTTCCAACGGGTTAGCGCGTTGTGGTTGACGGACTCTTCATAAAGCGGAAGAAGTCGCTGTCCGGGCTTAACACCATGACATCCTGATTGCTCTTGAAGCTGTTCTCATAAGCACGCAGGCTGCGGATAAAGGCATAGAAGTCCGGATCCTGGCTGAATGCATTTGCAAACAGTTTCGCCACTTCTGCATCGCCTTCACCCTGAGTAATCAGAGCCTGACGACGCGCTTCTGCCAGTGTACGTTCCACTTCATAATCGGCCTGAGCTCTGACTTTTGCTGCTTCTTCCGCACCCTGAGCACGCTGGCTACGGGCAACGGATTCACGCTCTGCACGCATACGTGCATAGATAGCGTCAGACACTTCTGTTGGCAGGTTAATCTGCTTAATACGCACATCCACTACCTGGATACCCAACGCCGCCATACTGTTCGGGTTGATAGGCGGTTCATTGCTGTTGGTCTCGCTCTCTACGCGCTTGGCAACAGAGGCAATGGCATCATCGGCAGCTGGCGTAGCAACTTCATCATCCTGGCCTGCACTACCGGTGTTCAGGGCATCGCGGACATCGGTGGTCAGACGACCACGCGAATCTGTCACGATATCTTTCACATCCAGGCGGCCAATCTCAGAACGCAGACGGTCACTGAACTTACGTTTCAGCAGCACTTCCGCCTGAGAAATATCTCCCCCGCCAGTGGCCAGGTAGTAACGGCTGAAGTCGCTTACGCGCCATTTGATATAGGAATCAACGATCAGGTCTTTCTTCTCTTTAGTGACGAAGCGATCGGCCTGGTTGTCCATCGTCTGGATACGCGCATCAAGTGACTTTACCGACTCCAGGAATGGGATCTTAAAGTGCAGACCTGGCGCGTAGACCAGCGGTTTATTATCTGAATCACGCAGAACCTTGCCAAAGCGCATCACAATGCCACGCTGGCCTTCCTGCACAACAAACAGTGACGCGTACAGCACCACCAGCACAACAATCAATACTACGATTAATGGCTTACGCATCGCTTATTCTCTCCCTTCGCGCTGGGTATCGTTACGCTGAGCATTCACCCGGCGCTGATCCATAATGTCGTCCGGACTGAACGACGAACTGCCGCTGGCGCGTTCGTTACTGCCTGATGCCGGTGGCAGACGCAGCAGCCCACCGCTTGCATCCTGGCTGTTGGCAGACGCCCCCTGGCCACGCATCAGCTGATCCAGTGGCAGTACCATCAGGTTGCTGCCTTTATCATTAACCAGCACCTTGCGGGTATGACCCAGCACGCGTTCCATGGTTTCGATATACAGACGCTCACGGGTAATCTGTGGTGCCGCTTTGTATTCCGGCAGGATACGCGCAAAGCTATCCACTTCACCCTGTGCTTCCAGCGTCACGCGAGACTTGTAGGCACGCGCTTTTTCCAGAATCCCCTGCGCATCACCACGGGCACGTGGCAGTTTGTCGTTGGCATAGGCTTCAGCTTCACGCACCGCCTGCTCACGGTTTTCACGCGCGGCAATCGCATCATCGAAGGAGGCTTTCACATCTTCCGGTGGGCGTGCCGTCTGGAAGTTGACGTCAAGCAGAGTGATGCCCATGTCGTACGGACGAATGGTTTCTTCCAGCTCACGCTGGGTTTCACTACGCACGACGGTACGGCCTTCGGTCAGGATGCGATCCATGGTTGAACGACCGATAACGCCTCGCAGCGCGCTGTCGGTTGCCTGACGCAGGCTGTCATCAGCACTGGTCACCGCAAACAGATAGCGCTCTGGGTTTGTCACGCGGTACTGCACGTTCATTTCAACGCGCACAACGTTCTCATCCGAAGTCAGCATGGTGCCTGAAGCAGACAGCTCACGAACGGCCTCCACGTTCACCGCGCGAACCTGATCGACAAAGGTCGGCTTCCAGTTCAGACCTGGTTCAACCAGATGGCTGAATTTACCGAAGCGTGTCACCACGCCGCGTTCTGCCTCTTTGATGGTGTAGAAGCCGCTGCCCGCCCAGATCACGACCGCAGCCACAGCCACGATACCCACCAGACGCCCGGCATTGCCCGGCTTGCGCTGCGCGCCGCCGTTGCCGCTACCTGACCCGTCACCGCCGCTTTTCTTACCACCGCCCAGTCCGCCGAGCTTATTGCTCAGTTTACGGAAGATATCATCTAAATCAGGAGGCCCTTTATCACGCCCTCCCTTATTTCCCCCAGAGTTGCCGCCTTGATTATTGCTGCTTCCCCACGGGTCGCGGTCCTGTCCGTTATTCCCGGGCTGATTCCACGCCATGTTTATACTCCATTAATTGTGTGTGCGGTGGTATCCCAGGCCGGGATACACGTGTCAGGCAACTATGTAATCGACCAGCGAAGGTTCCTGCTTGCACAGGCGTCGCCAGTCAACGATCGGCATACGCACCTGTAACCCTACGCTGCCATCGTCTTCATTCCACTCTTTTTCTATCGCCTGCAATTGGTAAAAGCGGCTGCGTAGCCGCCCGGCTGCCGCTGGCAAACGCAGATCATACTGAGCAATCTCGCCAGCCAGACGCTCGGTGAGTGCCTGGAACAGCAGCGGAATCCCCTCACCGGTCTGTGCTGAAAGCCAGACGCGAATCGGCAGATTCTCTTCATCACGATCGATACGCGGAACGAAATCATCCAGCATATCGATTTTATTCATCACCAGCAGGCTGGGGATATCATCGGACTCAATTTCTTCCAGCACGACATTAACGGCATTGATGTTGTCATCAATACGCGCATCGGCAGCATCGATGACATGCAGCAGCAGTGCGGCTTCACGGGTTTCCTGCAGCGTCGCTTTAAACGCCGCCACCAGGTCATGAGGCAGATGGCGGATAAAACCGACGGTATCGGCCAGCACCACTTCACCGACGTCCACCACGTCCACACGACGCAGGGTCGGATCGAGTGTGGCGAACAGCTGGTCCGCGACATAGACCTCTGAGGTAGTGAGGCGGTTAAACAGCGTAGACTTGCCGGCGTTGGTATATCCCACCAGCGACACGGTAGGCACATCGGCCTTGTTACGCGCCTGCCTGCCCTGTTCGCGCTGCTTCGACACGCGCTCCAGTCGGGAGAGGATAAGCGTAATACGGTTGCGCAGAAGGCGACGGTCCGTCTCCAGCTGGGTTTCACCCGGGCCGCGCAGACCGATCCCACCTTTCTGACGCTCAAGGTGCGTCCAGCCGCGAACAAGGCGCGTGGCAAGATGGCGGAGCTGGGCGAGCTCAACCTGCAGTTTACCTTCATGGGTGCGGGCACGTTGGGCGAAGATATCCAGAATCAGTCCGGTGCGGTCAATGACACGGCACTCGCACAGCGCTTCAAGATTGCGCTCCTGCGCCGGACTGAGGGCATGATCGAACAGCACCACGGAGGCACCGCTCTCTTTTACCGCTTCGGCTATTTCAACAGCTTTTCCTTCACCGACAAAATATTTGGGGTGTGGCGATTTGCGGCTGCCGGTAACAACACGCAGCGCTTCTACGCCAGCAGAAGACACCAGGGTTTCAAACTCCTGTAAGTCTTCAGTATCTCTGTCTTGCGAGAAATAGATGTGCACCAGTACGGCCTGCTCACCGGCATCATAACGGTCAAACAAACTTTAGACCTCTCAATACTTTGTTAAACCTGCTGCGCGTTGGCCATACTGCGTCAAAACCAGATTCAAAATGCGCGTTCAGCTCACTAAACGGCGTTTTTTGCATGGATTCTCTTAATGACTCAAGCGCAATAAGGAAGCCAGGCGATAAATTCGTTGCCATAAAAACATTGCCAGGACGGGGAACCGGTAACAAAAAACTCCCCGTCCGGGAGGGACAGTCACACTAATTATTCAGCGTCATCACTGTCTTGCTGAGGCTGAGAAGCGGCCCCCTGGTTACTTCCGCTATGATGATAGTTGCTGCTTCCGCCACCCGCATTGTTGCTGTGGTGGGAGACCGGGCGGGACGGAACAACGGTAGAGATCGCGTGCTTATACACCATCTGGCTAACCGTGTTCTTTAAAAGAATAACAAATTGATCAAACGACTCGATCTGGCCCTGAAGTTTGATGCCGTTTACCAAATAAATCGAAACCGGAACACGTTCGCGACGCAGTGCGTTCAAGAACGGATCTTGCAATGATTGCCCCTTAGCCATTCTATCTTTTCCTTATATGCTTGTTGTTTGTAACTTAAGAACCATACGGTTCGAAATATGACGTAAAAAATTTGCGCAAGATAACGCACCAATTGTACACAATCACCCAGGCTTCGCACTAAGAACCTGTAACACGCGGGCATAGGCCGCATCAGGCTGTTCGCTGTCAAGCCAGTGAACATCTTTCCAGCCACGTAACCATGTTATCTGGCGTTTAGCCAACTGCCGGGTTGCGCAAATTCCCCGATAAACCATGTCATCGTAATCAATTTCACCGGATAAAAATGACCACATCTGGCGATAACCAACACAACGAATGGAAGGCATATCCGTATGCAAATCACCTCGTGCAAAGAGCGCCCGAGCCTCCGCTTCAAACCCTGACGTTAACATCTGATGAAACCGCTGCTCAATACGCTGATGGATTAATTCGCGATTCGCGGGTGCGATAGCGAACTGTGCAACATCGTACGGCAGTGGATCGCCCGAAGTTTTAGTCAGTTCCGTTAAAGTTTTACCCGAAATGAAAAAAACTTCCAGTGCTCGCGAGAGTCTCTGGGGATCATTCGGATGAATACGACGTCCAGCAACGGGATCAACATCACATAACTGACGGTGAAGCGCTTCCCAGCCCTCCTCACGCGCCATCTGCTCTATACGCTGACGTACCTCTGGATCGGCCGAGGGCAACGGCGATAATCCTTCCAGCAACGCCTTGTAATAAAGCATGGTGCCACCAACAAGCAACGGAATGTTACCCCGCCGGGTAATATCCGCCATTTCAGCCAGCGCATCGCGCCGAAACTCCGCAGCCGAATAGGCCTCAGAGGGATCGCGAATGTCCAGCAAACGATGAGGCGCAAGACGTCTTTCCTCTGCGGAGGGTTTGGCAGTGCCAATATCCATACCGCGATAGATCAGCGCTGAATCAACACTGATCAGCTCTACCGGTAACGCCTGGCGCAGTGCAATCGCCAGGGCGGTTTTACCGGAGGCCGTCGGCCCCATCAAAAATATTGCCTTAGGCAGGCCAGCCGTGGATTGTTCACTCATGCTTCAGGGCGTTCATCGCCGTTTCAATATCGATGTATTGCAGTAATCCAGAAGGTGGCGATTTCACTAATTGCGGGCAAAGTCGCTCGACTTCTGCCAGCAGGGTAATCGCCTGCGAGTGATTCCAGTGCTGATATTCAGAAACAGACTGACGCGCTAACCACTGCGCCGTCTGGCTTGCTGATACATCCTGCTGCCGGGCCAGATACCCTAACATTTCTGGAATCAAGTTTTGTAAATTTTGTTGGCGTAATGGTAAAGGCACGGCGCGTAACATCACATGATGAGCGTCAAACAGCAGGTCAATGCCCATCAACGCCAGCAAGTCCGACTGCCGCTGCCCCGCCTCACGCTCTGCCTTTTCCAGCTTAAGCCGGACAGGAATCAGCAATGGCTGCGGCTTCAACCCTTCACTACCGGGTTCCAGCTGCATCTGCTTCAACCAGCGTTCAGCCACTGCCAGCGCAATCAGTGCCACACCTGAGCTGCCGTCAACCAGCGCATACTGCTCCTGTATCACGGTCAGTACGCGTCCAAAACTGTGCACGTGCCCGGCAAGCGGGGCCGGTTTTTCTTCTTTTACGCGGGTTTCCGGGGGCGGCTCGTCACGAACGGCGGGTGCAGATGACACCTCTCCGGTCTTCAACAGCTGTTGATAGACCGCGCCCTCGCGTTTCTGATACTGCGGCTCCTGCCGCTGCCAGCGGTTTCCAGCCCGGCTACCCTGGTCCGTCGGCGCGGCGCGCGGCGCAGCAGGGGCCGGTTCAGAGAAGTGATTTCCCCCCGCCGCCTGACGATTCTCTGGCTGCCAGCGCTCGGCAGGCGCGGATGATACATCAGGCAGCGCTTCTGCACCGGTTTCCTGCAGTACGCTGATCACGCCCTGATAAATAAAATCATGCACCAGCCGCGACTGATGAAAACGCACCTCATGCTTTGCCGGGTGAACATTGACATCAACCTGGTGAGGATCAATTTCCAGATAAAGCACATACGCAGGCTGATGTTGATCCCCCAGTTTATCCTGATAGGCCTGACGGATAGCATGGTTAATTAAGCGATCACGCATCATCCGGCCGTTAACATAGCAGTACTGTAATTCGGTCAGTGCCTTAGAGCCCACCGGGTCAGCCACCCAGCCGCGTAAACTCAGATCCCCGTGCTGCCACTCAATGTTCAGCGCATGGGCAATAAACGCCGTACCGCAGATGGCCGCCACGCGCCGCTCACGCTGGGTGTTGTCACTGACACCACGATACTGACGCACCAGCTTGCCGTTATGGCTGAGAGAGATGGCCACATCAAATCGCGCCAGCGCGATACGCCGGATCACTTCATCAATATGGGTAAATTCGGTTTTTTCGGTGCGCATAAACTTGCGCCGTGCCGGCGTGTTGTAGAACAGATCCAACACTTCAAGCGTAGTGCCAACCGGGTGTGCTGCGGGTTTAACGGTGACGGCCTGGTCGCGTCCTTCCGCGTAGGCCTGCCAGGCTTCACTTTGTGCCTCGGTACGGGAAGTCAGGATCAGACGCGACACGGAACTGATGCTGGCCAACGCCTCACCACGAAATCCGAGGCTGATAATCGCCTCCAGGTCATCCAGCGAGGCGATTTTACTGGTTGCATGGCGGGCCAGTGCCATCGCCAGCTCATCTTTATGAATGCCACAGCCATTATCACGAATGCGGATCAGCTTCGCGCCGCCTTTCTCAATATCGATGTCAATGCGCGTAGCGCCTGCATCCAGGCTATTTTCCACCAGCTCTTTCACTACCGATGCCGGGCGTTCAACCACTTCTCCTGCAGCAATCTGGTTAGCCAGCTGTGGCGGTAATACCTGAATGGGCATGATTTGTCCTTTGAAACGGTTGGGCATGGGGCGACCGGGTATTTATCAGGGCGACCGCAAAAATGGCCGTCCCCAACATTATCCGCCCAGGGTTATGAGGTCGGAATTTTTAACGTCTGCCCCAGCATTACATTCTGCGACTTCATCTTATTTGCCTGCTGGATTGCCTGCGGGCTCACGCCGTATTTCGCAGCAATCGCCGTCAGCGAATCCCCCCGCACGACTTTGTGCCTGGCGGGTTTGCGGCTGCTCACTGCCGCCGCAGAAGCCGTTTTACTCCCGGCAGGAACCTTCAGACGCTGCCCCACCCAAACCACATCTTTTTTTAATGTGTTCATGGTACGCAGCGTTTCCATACTGACCCCATAGCTGGCGGCAATACCGGAAAGTGTCTCTCCGCGTTTCACCACATGGCGCTGAACCGCACCGGTATATTCTGTGCTGGCGGGGGCCGGGTTAGCCTGGACTTCAACCGCCGTTGCGGCCTGCAACGGTCGGTTTTCCTCCTTTGGGATGGATTGTAACGGGTGCGCCAGGAAGTAGTTGCGCAGGCCTTTATAAATCGACTCGGCAATCTTCTGCTGGTAAGCACTGCTGCCCAGCAGCCGCTCCTCCGAAGGGTTACTGATAAAACCGGTTTCCACCAGCAGAGAAGGGATATCTGGCGAGCGGAGTACGCCGAGGCTGGCATGTTCCGGCCGGCGCTTGTGCAGCGCGCCGACGCGTTGCAGCTGCGCAATCACTTTCACTGCCACATCATAGCCCACGCGCTGCGAATGCCCGAACTGCAGATCCAGCACAGCCTGGCTGAGGTACGGATCCGCCTGGCTGTTGGCCAGCAGGTCACCGGCACCGCCTAACAGTTCTGACTGTTTCTCATGCTGTTCCAGCCAGCCCGCCATTTCACTGTTCGCACGACGGTTCGACAGCACCCACACGGAAGCACCGGATGCGCTGCGGTTGGGTGCGGCATCGGCGTGAATGGACACCAGCAGATTGGCGTTTTGCTTGCGCGCCACTTCAGAGCGGCCCATGACGGAAATAAAATAGTCGCCGTCACGGGTCATCACGCCTTTAAACATCGGGTCGGCATTCAGCAGCGCTTTTAACTTGCGCGCAATCGCAATCGTCACGTTTTTTTCTTTCAGGCCCCCGCCACCAATGGCGCCCGGATCCTGTCCGCCGTGACCGGCATCAATTGCCACGATCACGGTGTCATTGCTGCTACGAGCGTTGCGTGGGCGCGCCACCTCATTACCACTGCTGACCGACGTCACCGGATTGGCATCAAACGGACTTTTTGGCGGTGCACTGACCGGACGGGAAGGTGACACGCTGCTTACCGCGGCCTGGCGGCTTGCCTGGGATGGCTGCGTGCCGGAAATGGTGAACACCACATTGTAATGACTGCCGTTACGCTGCGTAACCGCCCGGGTCTTACCCCGCTGGGTCAGCTCAAACACCAGCCGGATACTCTGGCTGTCTTTGGCGGTGCTTGACCGGATGCGCTTCACAATGTTCTCACCGCTGAAAGTCAGGGGCAGCCCCTGTACGATACCGCTCTGGCGGATATCCAGCACAACACGATCCGGGTTATGTAACGGAAAGAATGCATACACCGGTTGCCCGGCAAAGCTCAGCGTGACCCGGGCTTCGTTACTGCCATTAGAAACTTTAATATCGGATAAATTCGCCGCCACCGAGCTGAAGGAACAGCAAAACAGGGCCAGCAGGCACCAGGCTTTAAATCGCAGCATCATGCTCCATCCTGTTCAGCCATTATGCGTTGTAACATCGTTTCACCATTGGGGGTGCAGGCGCACAGGCGTGCTTCACGCGCATGTCCCTGATAAGTGAGATGCAGCTCCACATCAGGCTCTGGCAGGATGCCAGCCCCCTGCTGAGGCCACTCAACCAGGCACAGGCTGTCCGGGCCAAAATAATCACGAATGCCCATAAATTCAAGCTCTTCCGGGTCAGACAAACGGTACAGGTCAAAGTGATACACCCGGCGATCTGGCAGAACGTAAGGTTCAACCAGCGTATAAGTGGGACTTTTTACATTTCCCTGATGGCCAAGCGCCTGTAAGAAGCCGCGGCTAAAGGTGGTTTTACCTGCACCGAGGTCGCCATAAAGATAGAGGATCGCCGCGCCTTGACAGGCGCGGGCCAGGCGGGCACCCAGAGCGAGGGTTGCTGCCTCATCGGGCAATGCAATTACACAGGTCATCATTCTTTTGTATTCGAAATCTCAGGATTGACAAACAGATACAGCATCGAGAGCAGGTCGCTGGCTAACATACCGCGCGTACCGCGCTGCTGTGCCACTACGTCAGCCGCCGCTCCATGCACGACGCATCCTGCGCAGGCAGCATCGTACAGTGAGAGCTTTTGCCCTGCCAGACTGCCGATAATACCAGATAACACATCTCCCATTCCCCCACTGGCCATACCGGCGTTACCGACATCGGCAATGGCCATTTCGCCCTGCTCGCTGGCAATCAATGTACCGGCACCTTTCAGGACGACAGTACCACCATAGCGCTTTGCCAGACGGCGTACAGCCAGTAAGCGATCACTCTCAATTTCGCTGACTTTACTGTTCAGCAGCCTTGCGGCTTCACCGGGATGCGGCGTAATAATTCGATTTTGACGTTTATCGGGGCTGATTGCCAGCAGGTTAAGCGCATCGGCGTCCCAAAGCATCGTTTTCTGAGAATTTTCGACCTTTTTCAAGGCGTTCTTACCCCACGCGCCCTGACCGAGACCAGGGCCAATCACGATGACATCCGCCCATTCCAGCCCGGCATCGAGCGTCTTATCCGTCATCTCCTGTACCATAATCTCCGGACGCGCCGTCAGTAAGGGGCCAACGTTTTCAATGTGAGTGAGTACTCGCACCAAACCTGATCCGGCGCGTAATGCGGCTTCTGCTGTCATACGAATCGCTCCGGCAGTTCCGTGATCGCCGCCAATCACCAGCAGGCGGCCGTGATCGCCTTTGTGTGAGGTCGGCCGCCGTGGCGGCAGCCAGGTGGCGAGATGGCCGGCATCATAGCGGGCAATCGGCGCGACCTGACCTCGCAACCACGGATCAAGATTCAGGCTGTGGTAATGCAGCTGTCCGACATGGTCACGCGCTTTACCGGTCAGTAGCCCCGGTTTCAGGGCGATAAATGCCAGCGTATGACGCGCATTAACGGCAACACCCGGGACAGTACCGTTAGCAGCCACTAACCCTGAGGGCACATCCAGCGCAAACACCGGGGCTGAATGGCCATTCATCCGCTCAATCAGCGCATCATAAGGCGCTTCAGGGGTGCGATGAAGCCCGGTGCCGAGCAGTGCATCAACAATCACGTCAACAGAATCAGGCCAGGAAAGGCGTGCATCGTGGATTACGCCACCGGCCGCCAGCCAGTTTTCCCGCGCCTGGCGGGCTTCCTCTGGCGGGTTTTTATTCCCTTCCACAGCAATCAGCGTGACCTGCAGCCCGGCAGCCTGCACCAGGCGTGCTACGACAAAGCCATCGCCGCCATTGTTGCCGTGCCCGCACAGGATCAGCCAGTGCTGCGCCTGCGGCCAGAGCTGCCGTAGTAAGCTGAACGCTGCCTCCCCTGCGCGCTGCATCAGTTCAAACAGTGTGATACCCAGACTGTCTGCCCCCTCACGCTCCAGCCCGGCGACCGCCTCCACAGGCCAGACAGAATAGGGTAAACTGGTACGGTCTTTTTGCTGGTTCAGGTTATTCATGTCGCATCCTCTCGATTTTCATCAACTTGCCCGGGATATTAAACAGTGGGGGCTGGCGCTCGGCTTTCAGCAGGTGGGTATTTGTGATACCGACTTAACGCTGGAAGAGCCCCGTCTTCAGGCCTGGCTGGACAAACAATACCACGGTGAAATGGACTGGATGGCGCGCCACGGGATGATGCGCGCCCGCCCCCATGAACTGCTGCCCGGTACGCTGCGCGTCATCAGCGTACGGATGAATTATCTGCCTGCAAAAGCCGCCTTCGCCAGCACGCTAAAAAATCCCCGGCTGGGCTATGTCAGCCGTTACGCTCTCGGCCGCGATTATCACAAAGTATTACGCAATCGCCTGAAAAAGCTCGGCGATATGATCCGCGAACACTGTAGTGACGCCCAGTTCCGTCCCTTTGTCGACTCAGCGCCGCTGTTGGAACGGCCGCTGGCCGCGAAGGCGGGTCTGGGATGGACGGGTAAACATTCGCTGATCCTCAATCGCGAAGCCGGATCCTGGTTTTTTCTCGGCGAACTGTTGATTGATCTGCCGCTGCCGGTTGATAGTCCGGTCGAAGAGAACTGTGGACGCTGCGTTGCCTGCATCACTACCTGCCCGACAGGTGCCATCGTCGAGCCTTACACCGTCGATGCCCGCCGCTGCATCTCTTATCTCACCATCGAGTTAGAAGGTGCGATTCCGGAAGCGTTTCGTCCCTTGATCGGTAACCGCATTTACGGCTGCGACGACTGCCAGCTGATTTGCCCGTGGAACCGTTACGGGCAGCTCACGGATGAAGATGATTTCAGCCCACGCGCCATCCTGCATGCTCCCCCCCTGACAGAGCTTTTCGCCTGGGATGAAGCAAAATTCTTACGTATTACTGAAGGGTCAGCTATCCGGCGTATTGGTCATTTGCGCTGGCTGCGCAATATCGCGGTGGCGCTCGGCAACGCGCCCTGGGATGAAAACCATCTGAAAGCACTGGAAGCACGTCGCGGTGAGCATGCCATGCTGGATGAACATATTGACTGGGCGATTGCGCGCCAGCTGGCACGACGCGATGAACATACTATTGAAGTACAGAGCAGCCAGCAGAAACGCCTGGTGCGTACGATCGAGAAGGGATTGCCACGTGATGCTTAAATGCACAACAGGGTAAGTTTTCTCCCTGCGGAATCTTTTCCACATGCTGTGAATAAAAATAAAAACTCTTTGTCATTCAAGCGTCACAGAAACAGCAAGTGATCCAGATAACAATTTGAAATATTCACAATTGATTTAAAAACAACGAGTTACAAAAGATATGGAATAACAAGCTGTTTTGTCGCACGCGAAGATCAACAACATAAGCTGTGGATAAGTCTGTTTAAAAGATTTTTGAGCAGGGGAAAACAGGCTATCGCACTGCATCAGACGCTGTGGATAAAAATGAAGGTAATTGAGAAATATTTTTATTTGGAGCGGGAAACGAGACTCGAACTCGCGACCCCGACCTTGGCAAGGTCGTGCTCTACCAACTGAGCTATTCCCGCTTAGGATAAATGCTGCTTTAATGCACTAAAAAGCATGTAACTTATTGATTAATCTGATTTTTATTCCTGCTTTTCACAGGAGAGGTCGCTATTATGGACCTGTTTACGGGTGCTGGCAAGCCTTGCTTCAAAAAAAATTTTCCCGCTCAAAAAAACTGCGCACTGCGTCACTCCGTTACCCGTTATGAGACGATTCAGATCCCCGCCATTTGCAAACCTGCCCGTCAGTCAGTATGGAACTGGCGTATCAAAATGTGCCGATTCAATATCAAACCTCATAATACTGATGACGAAAAAACCATTAGTAATATAACGATATTTTTAATAAAACCACTAACAACAAAAAAATAATTAAATATCGATAGACAATAAATAAACTAATCATTTTATTATAATGGATAAATAACGATACCGATAAGCACACACCCTGATTGACATAAAGCAGTTTATATCGCTACCATTATTCGGTTAAAGCCAAATTTATTACCCGCACCACCAGGAAGAAACAAAACTTTTAAATTACCCCTCCTTTTATTAGGAAATTACTTAAATTAACGGACTATTATCGACATGAATAAGATATTCAAAGTAATTTGGAATAAAAGTGCCCAGTGCTTCGTGGTCTCTTCTGAACTGGCAAAAAGTACAGTTAAAAGTGGACGACAAAAATTAACACCAGCAAGCCAGAAAAGCTCAACGCTGTTTAGCTTTTCGCTGCTGGTCTCATCGCTACTGATGGCCATGTCCGGGTCAGCCTATGCGGTGAACGCAGCACCGCCAGCAAACAGTATTAACCCGGACTATCAGGCAGCAAACGGATTAATCAGCATTGCAGGCGGTGGCAAAGGCAACGCCCATGCAACTGATAATAAAAATGGCCAGAATGATAAGTCCAATAATGACTATGGTATTGCTATCGGAGCCGGCTCTAAAGGATTCTGGGCCAGCGTGGCCATGGGGGATACCGCCGAGGCACAGTCGCTTTACGGCACCGCCATCGGTCCCAAGGCCAACATAGACAACGCCTCGGACTATGCCGTTGCGCTGGGTAATAAGGCCAGCATAAAGACCAGTAACAACGGGGTGGTATTGGGCTCCAATGCCAGTCTTACAGGTGCCGAGAACTCGGTCGCCATAGGAAATGCAGCGTCCGTTAGTGGGGTTAAGAACTCCGTCGCCATAGGCGCAAACTCTACGGCAACCGAAGAAAATACCGTCTCCATTGGTTCTAAAGGGCATGAGCGCAAACTGGTTAACCTGGCTGACGGCGATGTTTCTGCGACGTCTAAAGAAGCGGTTAACGGCAGTCAGCTGAATACGACTAACCTGAAGATTGATGCGTTTGACGGACGAATCAATGACAATAATGCCAATATCGATCTCCTGAATCAGGGAAGTGCCGGCGTCATTCAGGTAACCAAAGATAAAACGACACTGTTTATCGGTTCTGACATTGCAGAAGAAGTAACCACGTTTGATCTGTCCACAACAAAGACTGTAGATGGTGAAGATGTCACAACCAACCGGAAAATGACGGGTCTGCTGGAGGGCATAGTCGAAAAAGATTCCACCGATGCCGTCAACGGCAATCAGCTGTTTAAAACCGAGCAGGAAGTACTGCAAAACACCGGTGATATTACCAATCTGAATACCGGTAAGGCCGGGCTGGTGCAGCTGGAAGGGCAAAATCTGTTCTTCGGCAGCGCGGCGGCCAACGCAATGGTCTTTAATGTCGGAAACCGCACGATCAGCGGTGTGAAAGCAGCCACACTCAGCGCAGACTCAACCGAAGCTGTTAACGGCAGTCAGCTGCATGACACCAATGCCCGCATTGATAAAAACTCCGATGACATTGCCAAACTGGCCGGTAACAGCAGCGGTGGGGGTGCTGGCGGCATGCTGCAAATGAGTGGTGACGGGCAGTCCCTTGTCGTCAGTGAGGCAGGGAAAGGGGCAACCTCGCTCAATTTAGACGGCCTCACCATTAACGGGATTGGCGCAGGCGAGTTAAGTGCGACTTCCACCGAGGCGGTTAATGGTTCTCAGCTGTTTGAAACCAATCAACAGGTTTCTAAAAACACTACCGATATCAGTAAATTAAGCACAGACATCAGCAGTGGTAAAACAGGCGTAACGCAGATTGATGGCGATAAAATCGTCTTCAACGATGGCGGGAAAGGCACAACCACTCTGGATGTCGGCGGGCGTAACGTTGCTAATATCAAAGAGGGTGAGCTGTCCAAAAACTCGAAAGATGCGGTTAATGGTTCTCAGCTGTTTGAGACGAATACTCACGTTGAGCAGAACACGGCAAATATTGAAATTAACCGGACAGATATTAATAAAAACAAGACGGATATTGCCAATAACTCATCAAAAATCACTGACCTTGAAAATTCCTTCTCAGGCATGAATCACTCATTCAGAAGCCTGGCGAAAGAAGTTAACAAGAATAAAAAACGGGCTGATGCCGGGATTGCCGGGGCGATGGCGATGACGGCCATTCCCCATGTGTATTCCGACGACTTCTCTTTCGGTATGTCGATGTCAGGTTACCGGGATCAGGGGGCATTAGCCGCAGGGGTGACGGTGAAAACCAGTGAACATACGGCCATGAAAGTGAACTCTTCCTGGGATACCCAAAATGGCGCTGGCGTTGCCGCAGGTTTTGCCTGGGGCTGGTAAGGCTGATTGAATAATGGCCATCGGGAGGAGTCCCGCTGGCCATAAAAGGTGACTATTTCAATGAAGACCATTATCAACGGCCTGATTATTATTATCATGAGCTCAATCATTTCTACGCTGTGCGCGCTCTACTTATCTGATAATAACAACAGCCTTTTTAAACATTATGATCCCCCTGCAGTCAATAATCAGCACGATAACACTATCGAATTACTGAAAAAATCCGCTATAGCCGGAAATATAGAGTCGCAGTTTACGCTCGGTACTATGTATTATCTGGGACGTCAGGTTCCTAAAGATGATGTTGAATCACGCTTCTGGTTTAATATTGCCTACACAAATGGCAGTCTGGAAGCCGAAGTCAATCTTGCCTCCATGTATAAATACGGTGAGGGTGGGGATAAGGACCTGAAAAAAGCACTTTCACTCTACGCCGATGCCGCACAAAAAGGGTCTCCCGTTGCTTTTTACAGTCTGGGAAAAATGTATCTGACGGGCGACGCTCTGGAGAAAAATGAGCGCTATGGGCTCTCGTTATTACAGGACTCCTGTCGTGCAGGTTACGACAAGAGCTGTCTTCTGCTGCGACAAACATCTCATCCTCATCCGGCGACACCGCAAAAATGACCCTCAGGATCATTTTTGCGGCCGGTGAACGATCAGATCTGCCAGCGTTAAGGGTTCAGCTGCTGCCAGCGCTGATAAACGTTGATCGCATTGCTGCTTTTCTGCTGGATCATCGGCAGGCGACGCTGTTCGATCGGCTTGCTGTACTCTGCATAGAAGGTATTCAGTTCAAAGTACTTGCGGTTATCCTGATAAAACGGTGCATAGTCTTCACGCGTTGTAAGGTAAATCACCTGCTTCGGACTGCAATAGTAGAGTGAGCCAAGGCACATCGGACAGGGGCTGGCGAGAATGTAAATATCGCAGTCACTGAGATTTTCTGTGCCGAGCCGCGTACAGGCCTGGCGGATAGCCAGGATTTCAGCGTGTGCGGTAGGATCGCTGGTTTGTGCCACCAGATTCGGACTTTCTGCAATAATCTCACCGTCACGCACGATCACCGTCGCAAACGGCCTTCCGCCCTCTTCCACGTTTTTCATTGCCAGATCGACAGTACGCTGCACAAAATCCATCATCATCTCCATGTCTGCTCAGAGTAGGGTTAATGGAGATAAGGCTATGGCCGGTTAGCTATAATGTAAAAGACCCATTTATAATGAATGCCATAAGCTGTAATTATAGGAACGCTCATGCTGTTACGTCATATCCACTATTTTCTGGCGGTCGCTGAGCACCGTAGCTTTACCCGCGCGGCGACAGCGTTGCACGTCTCGCAGCCGGCACTGTCACAGCAGATTAAGCAGTTAGAAGAAACCCTGGGCAGCCCGCTTTTTGACCGAAGCGGAAGAGAGATGCGTCTGACCGACGCCGGAGAAACATATCGTCATTATGCGAAGCGGGCCCTGCGCGACCTGGCGGAGGGACAGCGTGCGCTGAATGACGTGGAAAATCTACGGCGTGGAGCATTGCACATAGCCATTAACCCCACCTTCACTCACTACCTGATGGGGCCGCTGGTCGCGTCTTTTCACCACCGTTATCCCGACATTACGCTGGAAATACGGGAAATGCCTCAGGAGCAGATAGAGCAGAACCTGGCGGATGACCGCGTGGATTTAGGCATCGGATTTGACGTACCGGTGCAGACCGGCATCTCCGCTCAGACGCTGTTTACCGAAACGCTGGCGCTGGTCGTCGCCAGCCATCACCCCCAGGCCCGGCATCGCCGTCTGCCGCTTGCGGCACTGGATGAGGAGAAGCTGGTGCTGCTGACGGCTGAATTTGCCACCCGGAGGCAAATTGATCACTGCTGTCGGAAAAACAACCTGAATCCTCAGGTGTTAATGCAGGCAAACTCACTGAGTGCGGTGATTGAAATTATCCGGCGAACCAGGCTTGCCAGCCTGCTACCGGCAATGACAACCCTGGCGCATCCTGATCTGGTGTCCGTTGAACTCACGCCCCCGCTGCTGGAAAGAACGGCAGTGCTTTTACAAAGAAAGGGAGGATACCAGACCGCTGCGGCAAGGGCATTTGCCGTTCTTGCGCAGGAACAGGGAGATGATTTTCAGCAAGGACAGGCATAAAAAAAGAGCCTTTCGGCTCTTTTTTTACTGGTTCACAGAAAGACGAGTCTGTCTGAAAACGAAATTTTGGAGCGGGAAACGAGACTCGAACTCGCGACCCCGACCTTGGCAAGGTCGTGCTCTACCAACTGAGCTATTCCCGCTTGGGTGGTACTGACTACTTAAAATTTGGAGCGGGAAACGAGACTCGAACTCGCGACCCCGACCTTGGCAAGGTCGTGCTCTACCAACTGAGCTATTCCCGCTCTGGGTACCGAAGAAAATTCTTCATCGGTACGGGGTGCGAATTATACGAGTATTTTCCCCCCCCGCAACCCCCGGCATTGAAAAAATTTACTTTTTTTTGCCAAGTGTCGATTAAACCGCCGTTACGCTGATTTTTACAGCATTTCAGGGCTAAAAACAGCGCTTACTGCTTTTTCCCGCTCACCGTAAAATTACAGCTGGATAAAATGCTCGCGATAATAGGCCAGTTCGGCCACTGACTCACGGATATCATCCATCGCCTGGTGGGTCCCCTGCTTTTTAAAGCCCGGCAGGATCTCCGGTTTCCAGCGCCGTGCCAGCTCTTTCAGCGTACTGACATCCAGGTAACGGTAATGGAAGTAGGCTTCCAGCTCCGGCATATATTTGAACAGGAAGCGGCGATCCTGGCCAATGCTGTTACCACAGATCGGTGAACTGTTGGCCGGAACCCACTGTTCAAGAAAGGCAATCGTCGCCCGCACGGCAGCTTCTTCATCGATCTGGCTGGCTTTAACCCGCTCCACCAGGCCACTGTTGGTATGGGTGCGTACATTCCACTCATCCATTAATGCCAGTTGGGCATCTGACTGGTGGACAGCCATCACCGGGCCTTCGGCCAGAATATTCAGATCGGCGTCTGTAACCAGGGTGGCAATCTCAATAATCCGATCCTGCTCCGGGTCGAGCCCGGTCATCTCAAGATCAATCCAAATCAGGTTGTTAGCATTAGCAGTCATAGTACGTCTCGCGTTGGCCGAAGCGGCATAGTGTCGAATTAAGGTGTATGATAGACGTTTTGCCCTGTCAGGGCGAAATATGCAAAACCGGTGTGAGGAACAGTGACTAAAAACAAACTATCCAAAGGTCAGCAACGTCGCGTGAGTGCCAACCACGATCGTCGCCTGAAACAGCGTGCTGATAAACCTGAGCCAGATGACAATCTGTTCGGTGAAGCCCGTGATGGCGTGGTGATCAGCCGTTTTGGTATGCATGCCGATGTGGAAGATGCGGATGGTTCCGTTCACCGCTGTAACATCCGCCGCACCATTCGTTCACTGGTGACCGGTGACCGCGTGCGCTGGCGTCCAGGCGTGGAAGGGGGAGCTACCGTTAAAGGAATTGTTGAAGGCGTACATGAACGTACCTCGGTACTGACGCGTCCCGACTTCTATGACGGTGTGAAGCCTATTGCCGCCAATATCAATCAAATCGTGGTGGTGTCGGCTATTCTGCCTGAGCTCTCGCTGAACATCATTGACCGCTATCTGGTGGCGTGCGAAACACTGGGCGTTGAGCCACTGCTGGTACTGAACAAAACCGATCTGCTGGATGACAAGGGCCGTGCCTTCGTTGATGAGCAGATGGATATCTATCGCCATATTGGCTACAAGGTGCTGATGGTTTCCAGCCATCGTAAAGAGGGCCTGGTGGAACTGGAAGAGGCGCTGACCGGTCGGGTCAGTATCTTCGCCGGGCAGTCCGGGGTCGGAAAATCCAGCCTGCTCAACGCCCTGCTGGGTCTGGAGCTCAGCGCTGCCGAGATCCTCACTAATGACGTCTCCGACAACTCAGGCCTGGGACAGCACACCACCACTGCTTCCCGTCTCTATCACTTCCCGCACGGCGGGGACGTGATTGATTCCCCGGGGGTGCGGGAATTTGGTTTATGGCACCTGGAGCCGGAACAAATCACCCTGGGATTTGTCGAATTCCGTGACTACTTAGGCGGGTGCAAATTCCGTGACTGCAAACATGATACTGACCCCGGCTGCGCCATACGTGAAGCTGTCGAAAAAGGTGAGATCGACGAGTCGCGTTTTGTTAACTATCACCTGATTCTCGATACCATGTCTGAAGTCCAGGCGAAAACCCGCCGCTTTAGCACCGACAAAGACTGACAAAACGGGCCTGATAAACAGGCAGCGGGGCATTAAAAACAGCGTTCACTGCCGGGCAATAGCCTAAAACTGCGGGCGCTGCTACAATCCGCCCCCTTTATTAGCACTGTCCCCTGATTCATCACTTTGCAGAACGGCGCAGCGCGCCTCTGCAGCCTGATCCGGGGGCAGGTATATCTGATTGAGCCAGGAGGCTAACGTGTTCGATCGTATTAAACTCGGCCTGAATAACATACTGCCTAAAAAAGCCCTGACTGAACTGGCCGGCTGGGGTGCCAGCAAACGGGGTGGATGGCTGACCAAAGCCGTGATAGACGCTTTTGTCTGGTATTACAAAGTGGATATGAAAGAAGCGCAGAAACCGGACACGGCCAGCTATCGCACCTTTAACGATTTCTTCGTCCGTCCGCTGCGCGACGAAGCCCGGCCGATTGAAACTGACCCGAATCTGCTGGTTCTGCCTGCGGATGGCGCGATCAGCCAGTTAGGCCATATTGACGGCGAACAGATTTTTCAGGCCAAGGGGCATACCTATTCGCTGGAAGCGCTGCTGGCAGGCAATACCGCGATGACTGAGATGTTCCGTAACGGCGAGTTTGTCACCACTTACCTGGCACCACGTGACTACCACCGTGTTCATATGCCTTGTAACGGGATCCTGCGCGAAATGATCTACGTACCGGGCGACCTCTATTCGGTGAACCCGCTGACGGCCCAGAACATTCCCAATCTGTTTGCGCGTAACGAGCGGGTGATTTGCCTGTTTGATACCGAATTTGGTCCGATGGCACAGATTCTGGTGGGCGCCACGATTGTCGGCAGCATCGAAACCGCATGGGCGGGCACCGTAACGCCACCGCGTGAAGGGGTGATCAAACGCTGGAGCTGGCCGGGTGCAGATGCAGAGGGATCGGTCGTCCTGTTGAAAGGTCAGGAAATGGGGCGCTTTAAACTCGGCTCAACCGTGATTAACCTGTTTGCTCCTGGCAAAGTTAAGCTGGCAGAAAGCCTGACGGCTGAGAGTAAAACCCGTCTTGGCACGACCCTCGCCATCGCACTGCAAAAAGACAGTGCGGAAGACGTCCTCCATCATCCATAGCGGATAATCATGTCACGTCTGATACTCACTCTTTTGTTAGGCTGGAGCTTGCTCCAGCCGGTATATGCCGCCAGCGCACCGGATGCGTCGCAGATCAAACAACAGCTGGAAGAGGCGAAATCAGAGAAGACCTCCGCAAGTCAGACCGCCACCGTCGAGGCCCTGCAGTCCACGCTTAACTGGCTGGATGAATACCAGAAGTCCGTGGATCTTACGCAGGAATATCAGCAGGTCATCGACGATTTCCCCAAACTGTCCCGTGAATTACGCCAGCAGATCGTCACCCTGACGGACAGCAACAAGCCCCTGCGCAGTAATATGAGTGCCGCCGATCTCGATCAGGAGATCCTGCAGGTCAGCAGCCAGTTGCTGGAAGAGAGCCGTCAGGCCCAGCAGGAGCAGGATCGCGCCCGTGAGATCAGCGACTCTCTTTCCCAGTTGCCGCAGCAGCAAACCGATGCCCGCCGCGCGCTGAACGAAATAGAACGTCGCTTACAGGGACAGCCTGCCCCCAACACGCCACTCGGTCAGGCGCAGCTGGCGCAGCGTCAGGCAGAGTCTGCCGCACAAAAAGCCCGCGTGGATGAGCTGGAGCTGGCACAGCTTTCAGCCAACAACCGTCAGGAGCTGGCGCGTATGCGCGCCGAAGTCCACCAGCGTAAAGCCGCCAGCCTGGATGCCTACTTACAGGATTTACGTAACCAGCTGAACAGCCTGCGCCAGCGTGAGGCCGAAATGGCCCTGGCCCGCACCGAACAGCTGGCAGAAAACAGCGGTGATATGCCCGCCGGCATCACGGAACAGTTTCGCATTAACCGCGAACTTTCCAGCGCACTGAATCAGCAGGCGCAGCGCATGGACCTGGTGGCCTCGCAGCAGCGAACCGCCGCCAATCAGACCATCCAGGTTCGTCAGGCACTCAGCACCATTCGCGAACAGTCACAGTGGCTCGGCGTCTCCAACGTGCTGGGTGAAGCACTGCGTGCCCAGGTGGCCCGACTGCCGGATATGCCGAAGCCACAACAGCTGGATAATGAAATGGCCCAGCTGCGCGTGCAGCGCCTCTACTATGAAGACCTGCTCGAGCGCCAGAAATCACTGCGCCAGCTTCGCCAGGATGACAACAGCGACCTGACGCCTGAACAACGCCGTATCCTTGAAGCCCAGTTGAAAACCCAGCGCGAACTGCTGACCTCGCTGCTTTCCGGCTGTGATAATCTGATCCTCGGCGTCACCAAACTGAAAGTGGGCAACAGCCAGCTGGTGGATGCGCTGAATGAAGTCAAAGAAGCCACCCACCGCTACCTGTTCTGGACGGCGGATGTCAGCGCCGTCGACTTCAGCTACCCCATCAACCTCGCGCGTGACCTGCACCGCCTGCTGTCACTGGACACACTGGGTCAGCTGGGCGGCGCGATGGTGATGATGGTGACCAGCCGGGAAACCGTGCTGCCGCTGCTTGGCGCCGTGCTGCTGGTCGGCTTTAGCATCAGCTCCCGCCGCCACTTTCGCAAATTCCTTGAACGCGCCTCCAGTAAAGTCGGCAAGGTTACCCAGGATCACTTCAGTCTCACCCTGCGAACGGTGTTCTGGTCCATTCTGGTGGCACTCCCTTTGCCAGTGCTGTGGGCGGCGCTGGGCTATGGTTTACAACACGCCTGGCCCTATCCGATTGCCATTGCCATCGGTGACGGCGTGACCGCCAGCGTCCCGCTGCTCTGGGCGTTTATGGTCAGCAATACCTTTGCCCGTTCGCAGGGGCTGTTTATCGTCCATTTCCGCTGGCCGCAAACCCGTGTGGCGCGCGCAATGCGTTTCTATACGCTGTGCATCGGTCTGGTAGTACCGCTGATGATGATGCTGATTGCCTTCGATAATCTTGAAGACCGCGAATTCTCAGCCACCCTCGGCCGCCTGTGCTTTATCCTGATTTGTGGTGCCCTGAGCCTGGTGACTGTCAGCCTGAAACGGGCGGGGATCCCGCTGCACCTTGATAAAGAAGGTAACGGCGATAACTTGATTAACCGGATGCTGTGGAATGCGATGATCGCGATCCCGCTGGTCGCGGCCCTTGCCTCCTGTATCGGCTATCTGGCGGCGGCTCAGGCGCTGCTGGCGCGTCTGGAAACCTCGTTAGCGATCTGGTTCCTGCTGCTGGTGATTTACCATATTATTCGCCGCTGGATGCTGATCCAGCGGCGACGTATCGCCTTCGATCGGGCACGCCAGCGCCGGGCTGAGATCCTTGCCCAGCGCGCGCGCGGCGAAGAGGAACTCGCCGCCCAGCAAACCGCTGCCGACAGCGTGGATGTGGAAGAGCCGGTGATAGACCTGGATGCCATCAGCGCGCAGTCATTACGCCTTGTGCGTTCAATACTGACGCTGATCGCACTGGTTTCGGTGATCGTCCTGTGGTCAGAGATCCACTCCGCGTTTGGCTTTATGGAAAATATTCGCCTGTGGGATGTCAGCACCACCGTACAGGGAGTGGAAAGCCTGCAACCGATCACGCTGGGCTCGGTGGTGATTGCTATCCTGGTGCTGGTGATCACCACCCAGTTGGTGCGCAATATGCCTGCCCTGCTGGAGCTGGCGCTGTTGCAGCACCTCAGCCTGACGCCCGGCACGGGCTATGCCATCACCACCCTGACCAAATATATGCTGATCCTGATTGGCGGACTGGTCGGGTTCTCCCTGATCGGCATTGACTGGTCGAAACTGCAGTGGCTGGTGGCGGGTCTGACCGTCGGCCTGGGCTTTGGTCTGCAGGAGATCTTTGCAAACTTTATCTCCGGCCTGATCATTCTCTTCGAGAAGCCGATCCGCATCGGGGACACCGTGACCATCCGCGATCTGACCGGTAGCATCACACGCATTAATACCCGCGCCACCACCATTACCGACTGGGACCGCAAAGAGATTATCGTGCCGAACAAGGCCTTTATTACCGAGCAGTTTATTAACTGGTCGCTGTCAGACTCGGTCACCCGCGTGGTGCTGACCATCCCGGCCCCGGCCGAGGCGAACAGTGAAGAGGTAACCAACGTGCTGCTCACTGCCGCACAGCGATGCAGCTACGTGCTGGAGACACCGCCGCCAGAAGCCTTCCTGGTGGATTTGCAGCAGGGGATCCAGCTGTTTGAGTTGCGCATTCACGCTGCAGAAATGGGGCACCGCATGCCGCTGCGCCACGAGCTGCATCAGCTTATCCTGCGCGGTTATCAGGAGCACGGGCTGGAAATGCCGTTCCCACCGTTCCAGGTGCGTATGGAAACCATCGGACGCAAAACGCCTGCCAGCAACGGCGCGCCTGCGGCTCGTAATTACAAATCGGGCGGGTTGTGATGGCCCGGCACGGGTCAAAGGTGATCATTCAGCCCTGACGCCGGGATCCTGACGGGGCGCACCGACTTTTCAGTGCGCCCTGCGCGTTAACAACGATCGACGGTAAATGCAATCACATCACTGAGCTGCTCGGCCTTCAGGGCCAGCATCACAATACGATCCACGCCCAGCGCCACGCCGGAACATTCCGGCATCCCGTGAGCCAGCGCGTCGAGCAGATGAGTATCAATCGGCTGCACCGGCAGGCCGGCTGCGGCACGTTTACGGTTATCCTGCTCAAAGCGCAGGCGCTGTTCGCGGCTGTCGGTAAGCTCACGGAAACCATTGGCCAGTTCAATCCCTTTGAAATAGACCTCGAAGCGCTCTGCCACGCGATGATCTTCCGTGCTGATCTCAGCCAGCGACGCCTGGCTTGCCGGAAAGTGATAAACGAAAGCGGGTTTCTCTTTACCAATCTCAGGCTCCACGCCCAGCATAAACAGCAGCTGTAAAAGCGTGTCGCGATCTTCTTCCCGATGGGCCAGATCGCCTGCGCCCAGCTTCACGGCGGCCTCACGCAGCTGCGCTTTATCGGCCGACAGTGGGTCAATCTCCAGATGACGAATAAACGCCTGCTGGTAGGAAAGGGTTTCTGCCGGCGCACACTCCAGCACCTGCTGTAACAGATCGTCCACCTCGTTCATCAGGCGGTACATATCATAGTGTGGCCGGTACCACTCCAGCATGGTGAATTCGGGATTATGGTGCCGCCCCATCTCTTCATTACGGAAGCTGCGGCACAACTGAAAGATCGGGCCACTGCCCGCTGCCAGCAGGCGCTTCATATGGTATTCAGGGCTGGTCATCAGATAAAGATCGATGCCTGCGGCGGCGCCGGGCCCCACAAACCGCGTCTGGAACGGGAACAGATGCACGTCCGTCACCGTTGCCTGGCTCATCGCCGGGGTTTCCACTTCCAGTACGCCGCGATCGGCAAAGAAACGCCGGATTTCAGCCATAATCGCCGCACGCTTCAATAAATTGGCGATGGGTGCACAAGGCCGCCAGCTGGCCGAATCGCTCATCTTTTTTACTCCACAGTCAGTAGGGGCAGGAAGTCTACCTGTACCGGCAGCAACACACAATTCTACGTCGAAAAAACCAGCAACCTGTTTAACCACAAAAATAAAGTGGTTTTCATCTGCTACCCGCCCAAATGGCCGAACACATCAAATTAGCGTGTTTTTAACCCGCCTATACTGGGCGGCGACAGGCGAGTAGACCGACCCGCCATGCCTCTGGAAAAATTTTAAACACACCATACCTTCACTATTTCACCCCGCAGAATACGCTTTAATAGCGATGCGGTGGGAAGTATGACGGGTATAAGGGAGGAAGCTGTGCAAACCCTGAATGCCGATTTGGTCATTGTTGGTGCCGGTGGTGCCGGGCTTCGTGCCGCGATTGCCGCTGCCGAAGCCAACCCACGATTAAAAATTGCCCTGATATCCAAGGTCTATCCGATGCGCAGCCACACCGTGGCCGCCGAGGGGGGCGCCGCTGCGGTCACCCAGCAGCAGGACAGCTTTGATTCCCACTTTCACGATACCGTTGCCGGCGGCGACTGGCTGTGTGAGCAGCCGGTCGTGGACTACTTTGTCCAGCACTGTCCGCAGGAAATGGCGCAGATGGAGCTGTGGGGCTGCCCGTGGAGCCGTAAAGAAGACGGATCGATTAACGTGCGCCGTTTTGGTGGCATGAAGATCGAGCGCACCTGGTTTGCCGCCGATAAGACCGGTTTTCATATGCTGCACACCCTGTTTCAGACTTCACTGAAATACCCGCAGATCCAGCGTCTGGATGAGCATTTTGTCCTCGACCTGCTGGTAGATGATGGCGTCGCGCACGGTGTGGTGACCCTTAACATGATGGAGGGTACGCTGCTGGAGGTGCGCGCGCAGTCTGTGATCCTCGCCACCGGCGGGGCCGGACGCGTCTACCGTTATAACACTAACGGCGGCATCGTCACTGGCGACGGTATGGGCATGGCGTTTCGTCATGGTGTTCCGCTACGCGATATGGAATTTGTCCAGTATCACCCGACCGGCCTGCCGGGTTCGGGCATTCTGATGACGGAAGGCTGTCGGGGCGAAGGCGGTATCCTGGTCAATAAAGACGGCTACCGTTATCTGCAGGATTACGGCATGGGGCCGGAAACCCCGCTCGGTGAACCAAGAAATAAATATATGGAACTGGGGCCCCGCGATAAGGTTTCCCAGGCCTTCTGGCACGAGTGGCGCGCCGGGCGTACCATCGCCACCCCGCGGGGTGATGTCGTGTACCTTGACCTGCGCCATCTGGGTGAGAAAAAGCTACGGGAGCGACTGCCCTTTATCTGCGAACTGAGCAAAGCCTACGTCGGGGTCGACCCGATTACCGCCCCTATTCCGGTTCGTCCGACCGCGCACTACACCATGGGCGGCATTGAAACCAACAACCAGTGTGAAACCCGTATTCAGGGTCTGTTTGCCGTCGGCGAATGCTCATCTGTCGGGCTGCACGGCGCTAACCGCCTGGGGTCCAACTCGCTGGCCGAGCTGGTGGTCTTTGGTCGCCTGGCCGGCGAACAGGCTGCACAGCGGGCCTCCCAGCCACATCCACTGCGCGACACCGTCCTCAGCGCACAGCGCAACGATATTGAAAAACGCCTGCATGGCCTGGTGAACCAGCAGGGCAACGAAAATGCAGCCACCCTGCGCGACGAAATGGGCATGGCCATGGAAGAGGGCTGCGGCATTTACCGCACCACCGAACTGATGCAAAAAACGATCGATAAACTGGCCGAACTGAAGCAGCGTTTTTCCCGCCTGCGCGTTACCGATACCTCCAGCGTATTCAATACCGAACTGCTGTACGCTGTTGAGCTGGCCCACGGGCTGGATGTGGCGGAGTGTATGGCCCATTCGGCCATCCAGCGGAAAGAGTCTCGCGGCGCTCACCAGCGACTGGATGAAGGCTGCACTACACGCGACGACGAACACTTCCTCGCTCATACCCTGACATTCTACAACCCGCAGGGTGCCCCTGCGGTCGCCTATGATCCGGTCACGATTACCCATCTCCCGCCAGCCGCACGCGTGTATGGCGCGGCCTCTGAGGACAAAACCCCTAAGGAGCCTGCTCATGAGTGAGAGCAAACGCCGTCAGATTGATATTCTGCGTTACAACCCGGAAAGCGATCGCGTTCCGCGCAACGAGATTTTTGACGTGCCGTGGGATGAAACCACCTCGCTGCTTGATGCACTGGGTTATATCAAAGATAACCTCGCTTTTGACCTGTCGTATCGCTGGTCTTGTCGCATGGCCATCTGTGGCTCCTGCGGCATGATGGTGAATGGCATACCGAAGCTGGCCTGTAAAACCTTCCTGCGTGACTACCCGTCCGGAATGAAGATCGAGCCGCTGGCTAACTTCCCGATTGAACGCGATCTGGTGGTGGATATGACCCACTTTATTGAGAGTCTGGAAGCCATCAAACCCTGGATCATCGGCAACACGCGCAGTGCCAGTGAAGGCCCAGGGCGGCAAACGCCGGCGCAGATGGCGAAATACCATCAGTTCTCCGGCTGTATCAACTGCGGCCTGTGCTATGCCGCCTGTCCGCAGTTTGGCCTCAACCCGGAATTTATTGGCCCGGCAGCCATCACCCTCGCCCACCGCTATAACCTTGACAGCCGCGACCAGGGTAAGGCCCAGCGAATGCCGCAGCTTAACGGTATTAACGGCGTCTGGAGCTGCACGTTTGTCGGATACTGCTCGGAAGTCTGCCCTAAACACGTGGATCCGGCCGCTGCTATCCAGCAGGGCAAAGTGGAAAGCAGCAAAGACTTTTTAATCGCCACGCTCAAACCCCATTAAGGAGGCCGTCAATGACCACAAAACGTAATGCGTATATTCGTCCAGTGCGGGGGAACTGGTGGCAGTCGCTGCCGTTTTACCGTCTGTACATGCTGCGTGAAGGCACAGCCCTTCCCGCACTGTGGTTTAGCATTGAGCTGATTATCGGCCTGTTTGCGCTCAAACTGGGGCCCGATAGCTGGGCAGGTTTCGTCAGCTTCCTGCAACACCCCACCGTCCTGTTGCTGAATCTGGTGGCGCTGGTCGCCGCCCTGCATCACAGCAAAACCTGGTTCGACCTGGCCCCCAAGGCACAGATTATTATCGTCAAAGGGGAAAAGCTGCCACCGGAGCCGGTGATCAAAGGGCTGTGGCTGGCATTGATTATCCTGAGTGGTGCGGTGCTGACCGTATCACTGCTGGCCTGAGGAGTCATGATGAAAACACAACCACAACGTTCCGATGAACCAATCTTCTGGGGACTGTTTGGCGCGGGAGGCATGTGGGCTGCGCTGGTCAGCCCGGTGATCGTTCTGCTGGTTGGGCTGCTGCTGCCGCTGGGCTGGGCACCCACAGGCGCCTTCAGCTACGAGCGCATTCTAGGCTTCGCCCAGTCACTGCCTGGGAGGGTGATCATGCTGTTGATTATCGTCCTGCCGCTGTGGTGTGCGCTGCACCGCCTGCACCACAGCCTTCACGATCTCAGGCTGCACGTTCCGGCCAGTAAACAGCTGTGCTACGGGATCGCCTCGTTATTGAGCGTGGTGGCGCTGATTGCCGTTATTGCCGTCTAAAAACGCAGTACAGGCTATACTTAAGCCATTCATTGATAAAGGAATGGTTTATGTCCCTCTGGAAAATGCTCACTGCAGGCGCCGGGGCTCTGCTCTCGGTCGCCTGTTCAACCACCCCACCGCAGGGCGTTACCCCTGTGACCGGATTCAACGCCGAACGCTACCTGGGCAGCTGGTACGAGATTGCCCGTCTGGATCACCGTTTTGAACGCGGGCTTGATCACGTCACCGCCACCTACAGCAAGCGAGACGATGGCGGCCTGAAAGTAGTCAACCGGGGTTTTAATACGAAAAAACAGCGCTGGCAGGAAAGCGTGGGCAAAGCCTATTTCACCGGCCCCAGCGATCGTGCCACCCTTAAAGTGTCCTTCTTCGGGCCATTTTACGGGGGGTATAACGTGATCGCGCTGGACAGCGATTATCAGCATGCGCTGGTGTGTGGGCCTAACCGGGAGTATTTGTGGATCCTGTCCAGAACACCGCAGCTGGATGCCGGCGTGAAAGCCGATCTGGTGGCGCAAGCGCGTCGTGCCGGGTTTGCCGTGGATAAGCTAATCTGGGTTAATCAGCAATAACGACGTCGGGCCGGTGCAGCGCGCCGGCCCGTCAAAGCAGATTAATTCGTGCTTTTCTGAATTGCCTGACCACCTGCCTCAACATCTTCACCTACGCCACGCGTGGTGTTACAAGCTGAGAGTACGGAAGAGAGCACCAGAACAGAAAGAATGGCAACAATACTTTTCTTCATAGCAATTTCCTTTTAATTAGAGATAAGTACAACGCTATAAGCATAGCTGTATTTTATCCACCTGCCCGTGGTAAGCAGAAAAAAGGTCAGTTTATGAAGATATCAGGGGGGAATAACAGAAAAGATAAGGGCCTGACGGACAGGCCCCTACTGATTCGGGCTTATTTTACGCGTGAAACGTATTCGCCAGAACGGGTATCGACTTTAATCACTTCGCCAATCTGAACAAACAGTGGCACTTTCACGACTGCACCGGTAGACAGCGTTGCTGGCTTGCCGCCTGTCCCGGCAGTATCCCCTTTCAGGCCCGGATCGGTGTCGGTGATTTCCAGCTCCACGAAGTTCGGTGGCAGCACCTGGATCGGCTTACCGTTCCACAGGGTCACGATACACTCAGCATTGTCGAGCAGCCATTTGGCCGCATCGCCCACGGTCTTCTCTTCAACAGGGTGCTGTTCGAAGGTTTCCGGGTGCATAAAGTGGTAGAACTCACCGTCGTTATACAGGTAGTTCAGGTTGGTATCGACGACATCAGCGCCTTCAGCGGAGTCGGTAGATTTAAACGTTTTCTCAACGCGCGTTCCGGTCAGCAGACGGCGCATTTTAACGCGTGCGAATGCCTGGCCTTTACCTGGCTTCACAAACTCGCTGGATTCGATGGCATAAGGCTCGCCTTCGAACATGATTTTAAGACCGGGACGGAAATCGTTGCTAGAATAAGTCGCCATGAAGGCCCTCTAAATTTATAACTGGTACTTAGCCAAAAAAATGGCACACATTGTAACCCTAAATACCCCTGTGCGAGAAGAATGGTTGCATCAACTTGCCGATGTAATCACTGATCCGGATGAATTACTGCAACTTTTAGCGTTGCAACACCACCCTGAACTGGTTTCAGGCCATGACGCACGGCGTCTTTTTGCCCTGCGCGTCCCGCGGGCCTTCGCTGCACGCATGCGTAAAGGCGATCCACAGGATCCTCTGCTGCTTCAGGTGATCACCTCGCAGCAGGAGTTCGTTGATGCACCGGGTTACAGTACCGATCCGCTGGATGAGCAGAGCAGCGTGGTGCCGGGTCTGTTACATAAATATCGTAATCGTGCGCTGTTGCTGGTCAAAGGCGGCTGTGCCGTCAATTGCCGTTACTGTTTTCGCCGCCATTTTCCCTACTCTGATAACCAGGGCAATAAACGCAACTGGCAGCAAGCCCTGGAGTATATCCGACAACAGCCAGAACTGGATGAGATTATTTTCTCCGGGGGCGATCCGCTGATGGCGAAGGATCATGAACTGGACTGGTTGATTGGCGAGCTGGAGCAGA
Organism: Erwinia persicina NBRC 102418; assembly: GCF_001571305.1. Taxonomy (GTDB): domain Bacteria; phylum Pseudomonadota; class Gammaproteobacteria; order Enterobacterales; family Enterobacteriaceae; genus Erwinia; species Erwinia persicina. The sequence goes on from NZ_BCTN01000010.1 coordinate 163,367, forward strand.
TCCCACATATCAGACGCCTGCGCATCCACACCCGTCTGCCGGTGGTGATCCCCAAACGCATCACGGAAACGCTGTGTCAGCGGCTGTCTCAGTCGCGTCTGCAAACGCTGATGGTCACCCATATCAACCACGCGCAGGAGATCGATGACGATCTGCGTCACGCAATGCAAAGGCTCAAGCGGGCCGGGGTGACGCTGCTCAATCAGAGCGTATTGCTGCGCGGCATTAACGACCATGCCGTCACGCTGGCTACATTAAGTAATGCGCTCTTTGATGCCGGGATCCTGCCCTATTACCTGCACGTGCTGGATAAAGTGCAGGGTGCTGCGCATTTTTATGTCGACGACGAGCGCGCACGCGGCATTATGCGTGAACTGCTGAGCAGAGTGTCGGGCTATATGGTGCCGAAACTGGCGCGGGAAATTGGTGGGGAGCCGAGCAAAACGCCGCTGGATCTTCAGCTGCGTCAGGAGTAAATCAGGCCGGCCTGAAAATAAAAAGGGTGGGCACAAAGGCCACCCTTAGTTAGCGCTGTATGTCCCGTCAGGCGACAACGATTACGGACACTTATAGACCTGGCCGCTCATTTTGCTGTCCAGCGGTGCGAAGCTGGACCAGATGTTCTGAGTGGGGCTGGTGGCACCATAAATGACATTGCCGCCCATCTCAGCGGCGCGATTACGCAGGTCATTTGCAGCGCCGCGCAGTGAACTGCCTTCGCCACCGGAACCTGAGAACCAGTTACTTTGCGATCCCGTCACGTTGCCCAGCAACTGGCAACTGCTGGCCGGTTGCTGATCGGTAAAGGTGACGCGTTCGCCCGCAGAACTCAGCGTGTTAGAAGAAGAGCTACAGCCTGCCAGCAACAGGGCCGCCACAGAAAGTCCCAGGAAGTTAATCCGCATTATAATCCTCATTTATTATCATCAGTTTCAAGCAGGCATCATGAAAGCTTTCCAACTCTTTACCTGAGAAAACAGTGCCAACATTGTTCAGGCCCACGCTGCGCGCCCCTTACTTATACCCTTTTCAGCAACAAAAAAAAACATCCCTGCAAGGCAAAAAGAAGGGGAAAGTGTCATCATTGTTAATGTAATAGCTATCATTACCAGAAGAATATTAATTTTAATAATTTCCAATAGAAGATGACAAATAGGCATCCAGGATTTTAAAAAAAAGCTTCCTTCCTTTTTATTCGGAAAGTTCTAATTAACAATGCCAGTCATCATGACTGGCAATAAATCAATTTCATTCTTGACAAACTTAATATTTTTATGATTCTATATGCAACATATAGCTACTAACCTCGTAATGGATTACCTGTGAATGTAAGCAAGTTAATACCCTTTCGTATTATTACTATTGTCACTGCTCTTTTTATCGCTTCAAGTAATGCGACATCACAAGCATCCTTAACTTTGCAGGGGGAGATTTTACCCAGCTCCTGTGATATCACTATGGATAGCAGTGGCAAAGTGCAGCTTGGGAAAATGAATACACCTAATTTTTCCTCCGAAAAAAAAAGCATCCGCTTACCAGAAAGAAACATCATTGTTAGTATTAATTGCCCGGCAGCCACCTTATTCGGCATTCGCCCTATGGACATTGCAATAAATGCAGGCAATGTTAAGCATGATGGTTCAGGAGATAATACTGTATTCAGTCTCGGCCTGACGGCTTCCGGGCAGGCCATTGGGGGCTATTATGCCAGCATCAATAAATCGCTCTCTTCGGTTGATGGCAAACAGCCTGATAATATTATTGCCTCTCGTGATCAAGGAAATAGCTGGAATCTCGCCCAGGGTAACCTCTCTGCTAAAGGGGAAAATGTCTATTCCTGGGGAGAACAGACGCAGCCACATAGTGCACGTTCAGTTAAAGTCAGCTTAATTATTACACCGTTTTTATTCAAAAATAATTACAGTGACACGGTAAATATAGAGGGACTCAGCAGTTTTGAACTGGTTTACCTCTGATAACACCGACAATATTCCACGTCCGGTAAAGAACCTCGGCATTCACAAATCTCACCAGGATAATTGCTAATAAAGCAGCCATAAAAATCAACAAACTCATTAATCCAGGAATGTCGAAGAAGTAATGAATTCGCAACAAAGATATAACAATCTGTTTTAGGTTCCACCAAAAAGGAAAATGTATCACTTAAAATGATACAGATGCATTGAGATTCTCCATCAAATCATTAAAGGACTATATGAAATGAAAAAAACAGCCATCGTTATAGCACTTCTAAGCAGTGTCGCTGCTTCCGGTGTCGCAAATGCAGCTAACTCACAGGCAACAATGAAACTTGAAGGTAGCATTATTCCTGCTACTTGTAATATCAAAGTGAATGGCTCTACCTCCAGTACCCTGTCACTGGGGAAAATAACTGCAGCACAGTTGGAGCAGAATGGTGGCACCACCCTTCTGCCAAATAAAAACGTTAGCCTGAACATCACCTGCCCAAGCCCAACCTTTGTTGGTTTCCAGGTGATGGATCTGGGTGAAAAAGCTGGTCAGGTTGAATTAAGTGGCGTCAAAGATACAGGCCTGTTTAGTCTGGGTACCACGAAGAGCGGTGCGATTGTTGGTGGATACTTTATTGATTTTGAATCAGGAAAAATTGATGCAAAAAAAGTGACCAACTTTATTTCTTCAGCGTCATTAGACGGAAAATGGAGTAAGTTCACAGGTAAGCTCGATGCAATGAAAAAGAGCATTTACTCCTGGAGCACAGAAAGTGCAATGTCCTACCCTTCTATTGGTTTCTCACATGAAGTTGGGTTGACTATTCATCCTTACATCAATCCACTGTCAGCTTCAGACGCGGCAGACAAAATTGAACTGAGCGGTGAAGCAACTTATGACCTCGTTTATCTGTAATCATTTCTTCTTGTAATATCTCTCAGGGGATCCTTTCGGGTCCCCTCTTTTCACACCAGAGGTAATATGAAGTCTCTTACCGTAATGCACACAACCCTCGCGTTGATGTTAATCACTTTCGCCTCATCCTTGTCCGCCATTATGAAACCAGAGTCATCAATGTTACTCATTAATGAAGCCGATGGGGGGGGAAGTATTAATGTCGAAAATATGGCAACCGAAGAATCGCTGCTCTATGTTAAAATCACTGATTTACCTGACGATCCTCAGCCAAAGCTTCTGGTGACCCAACCCGTCATGCGAGTAGGTGCACAGCAAACTCAACGCGTGCGTTTTATTCTAAAAAGCGACCGACCTTTAGAAAAGGAACATTTAAAACGTGTAACTTTTGAGGGTATCAGCCCCAAAAAAGCAGAAGGGAATAACGATATCTCCCTGAATATTCGTCATAATATACCCGTGATTATCCACCCTAAAGGGCTGCCATTTATTGCCGATCCATGGAAAGAGCTTGTCTGGTCTCAGAGTGGCAGTACATTGACGGTAAAGAATCCAGGAAAATATATTGTCCGCCTTGCGCAGAATGTAAAATTACTGCCTTCAGGTTCTGCAACTCCCCTTGAAAAAAGCTATGTTCTCCCTGGCCAGACGTTAAGCATGCAGATAAAAGATGATAAGACGGCAGGACAGTTACAAAAAGTGAGTATTGAAACTCTGTCCAAGTATGGTTATGAAACCGGAACCGTTGAAATGCCTGTATCGCACTAATGTTTATGGTGAAAAGGACTTTTACCATATGTAATGATAGCCTCGCCATAAAAAAACCAGGTGCTCTGGCCGGCGGGTTATTACTCCTGATGGTCTTTGGTCATGCCAAAGGTTCCGAGCCACCTGCCTCTCATCCAGAATCAACGAAAACAACCTGGGATATCGAGGCGCTAAAGCGGCGTGGGATCATATCTGAGCAGGTGGAAAACCTTGATAAGTTGAACGAAATCCCTCCCGGAGAAAATTTAGTTGATATTAACCTTAACGGTGCGTTTAAAACCTCTTTTCAAGTTAATGTGAATGACCAAGGTATTATTTGCTTCACTCCGGCGCTTTTTGATGCTCTGGGGATCTCCGTTTCGGATAGTAATCCAAAAGAGGGGTGCTATGACTGGATTAGTGAGCAACCCGGCACCAGCGTTGCCTGGCAGAGTGAGTCACAAACACTGAGCATCGTTGTCCCACCTGATGTGCTGCAGCAGGAGAGCAACGGTGATTATGGCGGCATCGCAGGCCATATAAACTACAACTATTACTCCAGCATGAACAAAAGCGCATATCAAAAGCAACGCTACAGTTGGCTATCACTCAGCAGCGGAATTAATATTTCTAACTGGATGATCCGCAGCCAACAAAATGTTCAGGATAATCAGGGAGAAATTAGCACAACCATCAACTCCACCTATGTAGAACGCTATCTCAGTAGTCTGAATAAAATTTTTCAGGCGGGCGAAATTAGCACCAGAAACACACTTTTTCCGTTAGGCCAGTTACGTGGCTTTCAGCTTTATCCCGATGATGCCCTTGACAGCAACAGTGCAACCGGTGTCTCTGTTGACGGTATGGCCAGTACCTCTCAGGCCCGCGTTGAGGTACGCCAATATAATCAGCTGATCTACAGTACGCTGGTTGCAGCGGGTCCGTTTCATCTGCCAAATATTCCGGTGCAAAACCGCAACGCTGAACTGGACGTTACCGTATTGGAAACGAGCGGGGAGACGCAACAGTTTATTGTACCCGCCATTCAGTTAATGAACACGTCCCAGCCTGAAAACCGCGGTTTCAGCCTGTCTTTCGGTAAATTACAAGATCAGCCAAGTGATGACGCTAAGATCCCGGCCATACTCACGCTAAATAAAAACTGGCAGCCTCTGAACAGAATGTCGCTGCGTACCGGATCATTGCTGAGTGGCAAATACCAGTCTGTTGCTGCAGCAATGAATGGCCAGATTGCGTCGGTGCCCGGTCAGTCCTTTTCATTACAGGTCCTGCTGGCGCAAGACCATTACCAGCATAAGAAAAGCGCGCAGGTGCGTGTCTTCAGCAACCATGCTCTGACAAAAAATCTGTCGCTGTCGCTGGGAGCCAGTAAAAATACACCGGGTTATGCCTCAATAGAAGAAGCCAGTTTGCGGGCGAGGCGCAAAGATAAGTGGAGCTACAGTGCTGATAATTCAGAGTTAAATCTGGGGTTCAGCTGGAATAGCGAAACACTAGGTACACTTTCATTCACTCATAGTCTGACAACCAGCTATCCCGACAACGATCGCTGGCGCTACTCTATGCTTACCTGGAACCGGCGCTTCGAAAATGGGTTACAGCTCACAACCAGCGCCTCTCGGGCAAAAAGCCGCGACAGGAGCAATAAAAGCCTCAATATTAACCTGAGTTGGCCACTGGGCGAGAAACGTATCCGCCATTATTATCGTTCCTCCAATCAGAGAAATATAATGGGCAGCGATATCAATCTCCCGCTGGGCACCAGCAATAATTTGCAACTCGCCGTTGAGGAAAACAGCAAAGATCGCAATCGTTCGTTGCAAAGTTCACTCAGTAGCGACCTGCGCTACACCAATGTAAATACCAGCGTGCAGTTGGATAACCAGCACCAGCGTAACTACAGTATTAACGGTAATGGTTCACTAGTCGTACACAATAAGGGAGTGACCTTTAGCAACAGTAGCGTTCAGGATACTTATGGCATACTCAGCCTCAATCGCCCACTGGCAGGGGTGCCCGTGATTTCGCCATCAGGAACGTCCTGGACGGATTGGCGCGGAATGGCGCTCATTTCATCATTGTCGCCCTGGCATGATAATGCCATTGACGTTGACGTTGATAAGCTCCCCAAAAATGTCGATGTCAGCAACGGACATCGCACACTGCGGCCCGCACGGGGATCGGTAAAACAAGTGCAGATAAACATGTTGTCCGGAACCCGTCTGCTAATGACGATCTCTTTAGCCAATGGCCAGCTATTACCCAAGAGCAGCACGCTTTGGATTGGTAAAAGGCTAGTCGCAGAAGCGGTGGATGAAGGGCTGGCTTTTATCAACAATGCTGACAGCAAAGGCACTTTTCATGTGAAGATCGCCCAGTCAACCGATGAGTGCGACATTCAGTATCAGTTAAAGGATGCAACCGATGAGGATGCTCTCTACGAGCAGCTTAGTCTGACCTGCCAGTAGCTCAAAATGAGTAAAAAAAAGCCCGGTAAGGCTTTCACCTTACCGGGCGTTGGCTTTTTTCTGTCCTTTTAACCGCGACAGAAAAGGCAGGGGAGAATTACATCATTCCGCCCATACCGCCCATACCACCCATGCCGCCAGCACCTAAATCAGGCGCGTCGCCTTTAGGCAGGTCAGTCACCATACATTCGGTGGTGATCATCAGGCCAGCAACAGAAGCCGCGTACTGCAGTGCAGAACGGGTAACTTTGGTTGGATCCAGAATACCGAAGTCGATCATGTCGCCGTACTCTTCAGTCTGCGCGTTGTAACCGTAGTTACCTTCGCCCGCTTTCACGTTGTTGGTCACAACAGAAGGCTCTTCGCCGGCATTAGCCACGATCTGACGCAGTGGGGATTCCATCGCGCGCAGCGCCACTTTAATACCCACGTTCTGGTCTTCATTCTGGCCACGCAGTTCAGACAGCTTAGAAGCCACACGTACCAGTGCAACACCACCACCAGCAACAACACCTTCTTCTACCGCTGCACGGGTTGCATGCAGGGCATCTTCAACGCGTGCTTTTTTCTCTTTCATTTCAACTTCAGTGGCTGCGCCCACTTTCAGAACGGCAACGCCGCCTGCCAGTTTCGCTACGCGCTCCTGCAGTTTTTCACGGTCGTAATCAGATGTTGCTTCTTCGATCTGCTGACGGATCTGCGTCACGCGACCAGAGATAGCCACTTCTTCACCGGTACCATCAATGATGATCGTGGTGTCTTTGCTGATCACAACGCGTTTCGCCTGGCCCATATCTTCCAGACCCGCTTTCTCCAGCTCCATACCGATCTCTTCAGAGATCACGGTACCACCGGTCAGAACAGCGATGTCCTGCAGCATGGCTTTACGACGGTCGCCGAAACCAGGGGCTTTAACCGCAGCCACTTTCACGATACCGCGCATGGTGTTGACCACCAGCGTTGCCAGCGCTTCGCCTTCAACATCTTCTGCGATGATCAGCAGTGGTTTACCGGCTTTCGCAACGGCTTCCAGCACTGGCAGCATTTCACGGATGTTGGAGATTTTTTTGTCAGCCAGCAGGATGAATGGAGATTCCAGCTCAACGGCGCCTGTTTCTGGCTTGTTGATGAAGTAAGGGGACAGGTAACCGCGGTCAAACTGCATACCTTCAACCACGTCCAGCTCGTCCTGCAGGCCGGTACCTTCTTCAACGGTGATCACGCCTTCTTTGCCCACTTTTTCCATCGCCTGAGCAATCAGTTCGCCCACGGTTTCGTCGGAGTTTGCAGAGATGGTGCCGACCTGAGCAATGGCTTTAGAGTCAGAGCAAGGTACAGACAGTTTTTTCAGTTCTTCAACCGCAGCGATTACCGCCTGGTCGATACCGCGCTTCAGATCCATCGGGTTCATACCCGCCGCGACGGCTTTCAGGCCTTCGGTGATGATGGACTGTGCCAGTACGGTCGCAGTAGTGGTACCGTCACCCGCAGCATCGTTAGCTTTAGAAGCCACTTCTTTCACCATCTGTGCGCCCATGTTTTCGAACTTGTCTTCCAGTTCGATTTCACGCGCAACAGAAACACCATCTTTGGTGATGGTCGGTGCACCAAAAGATTTATCCAGGACCACGTTACGGCCTTTCGGACCCAGGGTAACTTTTACTGCATCTGCCAGTACATTCACACCGCGCAGCATTTTTACGCGAGCGTCATTACCGAATTTTACGTCTTTAGCTGCCATTTTATCTTTTTCCTTAAATTCGTTACGTTCAGTGAATTACGCGCTGTTTACGCTTCAACAACGGCCAGAATGTCGTTTTCTGAGATGATCAGGACTTCTTCGTTGTCGATCTTTTCAGTTTTCGCGCCGTAGCCTTCGCTGAAGATGACCACATCACCTACTTTGACGTCTAATGGCTTCACGTCGCCATTTTCCAGGATGCGACCGTTACCGACTGCCAGGATTTCGCCACGGGTGGATTTACCCGCCGCCGATCCGGTCAGCACGATGCCGCCTGCAGATTTGGATTCAACTTCTTTACGCTTGACGATAACACGATCGTGCAATGGACGAATTTTCATTGTTAGCTCTCCTTTGAGAAGTCCAATCAGTTTTGGGATGAAAGCCGGGCATCATGAGCAACCGGCCTCGTGACGAATGAGATGCGGTCGCAGGAGAGGCCTTTCAAGGGCCAGGAGGAAATTTTTTTGCTAACTGAACTGTTTGGTGGTTTTTTGCACAATTGTCGGTTCCGGCAAAAATAAAACGGCGCCCCGTCAGGAAAGCGCCGTTTTGGCCAGGCAGCGTCACTTACTGTTTATCGTTATGACGATCGTGCTCTATCAGGTTTGACTCTTTGCGCTCGTACTCACCGTCAACGGTAAATCCACTGTCGGGGCCTGCACCCGGGCCACGCCAGACTTTCAGGTGCGGCATCAGTTTCAGTGTCAGATGTTTTTGCACCGGTGGCAACAGCAACAGCAAACCGATGAAGTCGGTAAAGAAACCTGGCAGCAGCAGCAGGAAACCTGCCAGTACCAGCGACACACTCTTGATCATCTCGGCAGCCGGGCTTTCACCGGCATTCAGCTTCTGCTGCATCAGCATAAAGTTTTTCATCCCCTGGTTTTTCACCAGCGAGATACCGATGCAGGAGGTGAAGATCACCAGCAGCATGGTCATTAATACACCCATCACGTGGGCGACCTGAATGAAGAGAGAGATCTCGATCCATACCAGGGCAAATATCACTAAGAACGGTAACCAGCGCACCGCGTTCTCCTGTATCAAGGGCCGCCCTGCAGACTGCACGGCGGCATAAAATGGCGATCGTCACGATCGATAGTATAGAAGGTGGGAACGAAAGCCCCGCTTTTCAACCGGAAATGTGGAAAATCGTTCTGCATCTTCCATTGTGAGGACGATCACATAAGATTGAAACTGTTTGATTCAGCAGGCAGTTTAAGTGATCTGGATTCAGGCTTTTACATCGCAACAGAATATGATCGTGCTCGGGTTGACGCAAACGGATAAAATGCGGCGGCAGCCGTTCCCCGGCCTGATATTCTCTGGATGTTGGCCGCTGAAACAGGCACTTAAATTGTATTGATTTAACCGGTATTCCCAACAGAAGGTTCTCATGGCTAATAACATTCGTATCGAAGAAGACCTGTTAGGTATGCGTGAAGTTCCCGCGGATGCTTACTACGGTGTTCATACTCTGCGTGCGATTGAAAACTTCTATATCAGCAACAGCAAAATCAGCGATATTCCTGAGTTTGTCCGCGGTATGGTCATGGTTAAAAAAGCAGCAGCACTGGCCAATAAAGAGCTACAGACTATCCCGCGCAACGTGGCAAATGCCATTATCAGCGCCTGTGATGAAGTGCTGAATAATGGCCGTTGCATGGATCAGTTTCCGATCGATGTCTATCAGGGCGGCGCAGGCACCTCGGTCAATATGAACACCAATGAAGTACTGGCTAACATCGGCCTGGAGCTGATGGGGCATCAGAAAGGGGAATACCAGTTCCTTAATCCGAACGACCACGTCAACAAATGCCAGTCAACGAATGATGCTTACCCGACCGGATTCCGCATCGCGGTGTACAGCTCTATTTTAAAACTGCTGGATGCTATCGGGCAGTTGAGTGAAGGCTTTCAGCGTAAAGCGGTGGAATTCAATACTATCCTGAAGATGGGCCGTACCCAGCTTCAGGACGCGGTACCAATGACCCTCGGTCAGGAGTTCCACGCCTTTAACGTCCTGTTGAATGAAGAGATCCGCTGCATCCTGCGCACCGCCGAGCTGCTGCTGGAGGTCAACCTCGGTGCAACGGCCATCGGTACCCGCCTGAATACCCCGGATGGTTATCAGCAGCTGGCCGTAGAGAAGCTGGCCGAAGTCAGCGGACTGGCGTGCGTTCCGGCGGAAGACCTGATTGAAGCCACCTCAGACTGCGGCGCCTACGTGATGGTACACAGCTCGCTGAAGCGCCTGGCGGTAAAACTGTCAAAAATCTGTAATGACCTGCGGCTGCTCTCCTCGGGGCCGCGCGCCGGGCTGAATGAAATCAACCTGCCGGAACTGCAGGCGGGATCGTCAATCATGCCTGCCAAAGTGAATCCGGTGGTGCCGGAGGTGGTCAATCAGGTGTGTTTCAAAGTCATTGGTAACGATATTACCGTGACAATGGCCTCTGAAGCCGGTCAGCTGCAGCTGAACGTGATGGAGCCGGTGATTGGCCAGGCCATGTTTGAATCCATTCATATCCTGACCAACGCCTGCTACAACCTGCTGGAAAAATGCGTAGACGGTATCACCGCCAACAAAGCCGTGTGTGAAGCCTACGTATTTAACTCCATCGGCATTGTCACCTATCTCAACCCGTATATCGGCCATCACAACGGCGATATCGTGGGTAAGATCTGTGCAGAAACCGGTAAGAGCGTCCGTGAAGTGGTGCTTGAGCGCGGCCTGCTGACCGAAAGCGAGCTGGATGATATTTTCTCAACGCAGAATCTGATGTTCCCGGTGTACAAAGCGAAACGCTATACCGATGAAAATGAACAATAACAGACCCGATAATTAGCACCCTTTTAAGGCACGTGTTCACTGAACAACGTGCCTTTTTACTTTTCGCAGCACACAAAATTTTAACGGTTTATTAGCAAAAAAATTAAGGAACACCCTATGTTATTACCTGAGCTTATCGTCGTCTTTCTCGCGATCTATCTGGGAAGTCGGCTGGGAGGGATTGGCATCGGCTTTGCCGGTGGCCTCGGGGTCCTTGTGCTGACCCTGGGCTTTCAAATCAAACCCGGCGCCATCCCGTTCGATGTGATTGAGATCATCATGGGCGTGATTGCCGCCATTGCCGCCATGCAGGTGGCCGGCGGGATGGACTACCTGGTCAACCTGGCTGAACGACTGCTGCGTAAACATCCGCGCTATATCACGCTGCTGGCCCCCCTGGTGACCTATGTGATGACCCTGCTGGCAGGAACCGGCCACACCGCCTTCTCCACGCTGCCGGTTATTGCTGAAGTGGCTAAAGAGCAGGGTGTGCGCCCTTCCCGTCCACTGTCGATTGCGGTGGTCTCCTCACAAATCGCGATTACGGCGTCACCGATTTCTGCGGCCGTTGTGTTTATGGCCGGTATCCTCGAGCCCAAAGGCATCAGCTATCTGATGCTGCTGGCGGTGGCGATCCCTTCGACGATGGCAGCGATCTTTATCGCAGCACTGGTCACCAACTTCCTCGGTAAGGAACTGAAGGACGATGAAGTCTATCAGGCCCGACTGGCAAAAGGGGAAGTCGCCCTGCGCGGTGCCAGCAAGTTTGAAGAAAAGCCGGGGGCAAAACGCTCGGTGCTGCTACTGCTGCTGGGGATTATCGCCGTGGTGTTCTATGCCACCGCCATCAGTGATGCCGTTGGTTTGATTCCGAACCCGGTACTGCCGCGTAACGAAGCGATCGTGGTGTTTATGCTGACGGTAGCCGCTCTGATCTGCTTAACCTGTAAGATCGATACCGGGGAAATCCTCGGGGCCAGCACCTTTAAATCAGGGATGAGCGCCTGTGTCTGCGTGCTCGGCGTCGCCTGGCTGGGTGACACCTTTGTTAAGGCCCACATTGGCGATATCCAGCAGGTCGCGGGTGAGCTGCTTCACGACTTCCCATGGATGCTGGCGGTGATCCTGTTCTTCGCTTCTACGCTGCTTTACTCACAGGCGGCCACCACCAAAGCACTGATGCCTGCGGCGCTGCTGCTGGGCGTTTCGCCGGTGACCGCCGTGGCCTCTTTTGCCGCGGTATCCGCCCTGTTTGTGCTGCCGACTTATCCGACGTTGCTGGCGGCGGTAGAGATGGATGACACCGGCTCCACCCGCATCGGCCGCTTTGTCTTCAACCACTCGTTCCTCATCCCCGGTACGCTGGCGATTGTGCTGTCGGTGGCCTTTGGCTTCCTTTTGGGGGGGATTATTCTCTGATGCGGTGAACAGAGGAACGGTAAAATAGCCGTCCCGACAGATCGAAGGGAAAAATACCCGCCCAACGGCTGATTGAATAAATGGCCGGTCCCTGCCCCTTAGCAGGGGCCGGCCTTCTTTTCGGTCGTCCCGTTCTGTTCCGCACGGCCCTCACCAGGGAATGTCATGCTATTATCTCCCTTTCCGCCTGGTCGGTCCCCCATGGAGAGAGCAAGACCCGTTATGACCCAGCGATTTATTCCCCTGATATTCCTGCTGTTTGCCACGCTGTTCAGCCTGAACGCCGGTGCATCGTTGTTTGACAACCACGCCAACAGCCAGTTTGTGACGGTCAATCAGGCCTTCACGTTTGATTTCACACAGAAGAACGATCGGCTCACCCTCAGCTGGCAGGTCAAACCTGGCTACTACCTTTACCGGCAGCAGATCAAGATCGGCGTTCAGGGTGCCACCCTCGCTGAATGGCAGTTGCCCGCCGGCCAGCCTCATGAAGATGAGTTCTACGGTAAAACCGAGATCTACCCTGACAGCCTGACGCTGCCGTTCACCGTCACCCAGGCCGCCGCCGGTGCAGAGATGACGGTGACCTATCAGGGCTGCGCTGCCGCCGGCTTCTGTTATCCGCCGGAAACCCGTACGGTTCCGCTTAATGCCGTTGCGGCCCACAGCGCCCCTGCCCCTGTCGCTACGGCCGATCCTGCTCCGCCGACCCGCAGCAACCTGCCTTTCTCACCCTTATGGGCGCTGCTGATCGGGATTGGTGTGGCCTTTACTCCCTGTGTACTCCCGATGTACCCGCTGATCTCCGGCATTATCCTTGGCGGGAACCGCCGCTACAGTACCGGGCGCCTGTTTGCGCTGGCCATGGTCTATGTGCAGGGCATGGCGCTGACCTACACCCTGATGGGCATCGTGGTCGCCGCTGCCGGGCTGCGCTTCCAGGCAGCATTACAGTCCCCTGCAATACTGATCGGGCTTTCCGTGGTGTTTATTGTGCTGGCGCTGTCGATGTTTGGCCTGTTTACCCTGCAGCTGCCTTCTTCACTGCAGACCCGACTGACGCTATGGAGCAACCGCCAGCAGGGGGGATCGCTGCCGGGCGTCTTCATGATGGGAGCCCTGGCCGGGCTGATCTGTTCACCCTGTACTACCGCCCCGCTCAGTGCCATCCTGCTGTATATCGCGCAAAGCGGTAATATGCTGGCAGGTGCCGGCACGCTCTATCTTTATGCGCTGGGCATGGGCCTGCCGCTGATTGCCATTACCCTGTTCGGCAACCGCCTGCTGCCAAAGAGTGGCCCGTGGATGCAGACGGTGAAAGAAGGCTTTGGCTTTGTGATCCTGGCCCTGCCGGTGTTTCTGCTGGAGCGGGTGATCGGCGATGCCTGGGGAGTTCGCCTGTGGAGTCTGCTGGCCGTTGCCTTCTTCGGCTGGGCATTTATCAGCACTCTGAGAAGCCACCGCGGCTGGCTGCGGGTACTGCAAATTCTGTTACTGGGTGCGATGCTGATCGCCGTGCGTCCTTTACAGGACTGGGCATTTGGCGATGCGAAGACGACAGAAGCTGCCCCACAGCTCACGTTTACCCGCATCAGTGATGTGCAGCAGTTGGATCAGAAGTTGGCCAACAGTGCGGGAAAAATCACCCTGCTCGACCTTTACGCTGACTGGTGCGTGGCCTGCAAGGAGTTTGAGAAATACACCTTCAGCGATCCGCAGGTGCAGGCTGCGCTGGGGCATACGCAGCTGCTACAGGCCGATGTTACCGCCAGTAATGCCGCGGACCGCGCCCTGCTGGATCATCTGAACGTACTGGGTTTACCGACCCTGCTGTTCTTTGATGCACAGGGTCATGAAATCCCCGACTCACGCGTGACCGGGTTTATGAAACCCGCCGCTTTCCGTGCACATTTGCAGAAACTGGCGCGTTAAACGACACTAAGGTTCGATAATGAAGCGTACAAGAGGAGAACCGCGTGCAGCGTGAACAAGTACTTGAACAGGCTCTGAACGTGCTGGAACAGCATGGGTTAGCGGCAACCACCTCTCTTGCCATGATGGCCGGTGAACTGGACTGTAGTGAGCAGGAACTGCAGCGCTTCTGGCCAGACCGCGATGCGTTGCTTTACGACGCGCTGCGCTACCATGGCCAGCAGATAGAGGCCTGGCGCCGCCAGCTACTGCTGGATGACAGCCAGAGTGCCGGGCAAAAACTGCTGGCGCGCTATCAGGTGCTGGCTGACGCGGTCAATCACCAGCGCTATCCCGGCTGTCTGTTTATTGCCGCCTGCAGTTTCTACCCGCAGCCAGACCACCCTATTCATCAGATTGCCGAGCAGCAGAAACAGGCTTCCTGGCAGTTCACCCACCAGCTGCTGAGCGAACTGGAAACGGATAATCCTGAAGGCGTGGCGCATCAGATGGAACTGATCCTTGAAGGCTGTCTGTCGCGACTGCTGGTGAAACGTCAGGTTCAGGACGTGGAAACCGCCCGCTGTCTGGCGGAAGATGTATTGAGCTTCGCGCTGTGCCGTAAAAACGGGGCGTTAAGCTAAAGCAGGGTGTGCCTGTACGGGTAAAAAGCAGGCAGTCGGCAGGATTTTACGACTTTTTTGTGACAAAGCCGTTGACGCCGAACGGGGTTTACGGTTTAATGCGC
>NZ_BCTN01000011.1 GCF_001571305.1 Erwinia persicina NBRC 102418
GGGCTATGGGTGCGCTGGCTCTTGTCGCGCACCCCGCCTTTAAGCCGCGTCACTCCTTCGCTTCCATTCAAATTTTCTGACTATCTTCGTCAGGGTTATCCTGGTTCATCCGTGTCAAAAAGCGCGTAATGTGGACTGCATTGAACAAAAACTTTGCTGGAGTCACACCATGAGCCACACACGTATGCCTGCTCTGTTCCTCGGTCATGGCAGCCCGATGAACGTGCTGGAAGAGAATATCTGGACGGAAACCTGGCGAGAACTGGGCAAAACCCTGCCGCGCCCGAAGGCGATTATTGCCGTGTCGGCACACTGGTACACCCGTGGTACGGCCGTCACGGCAATGGAAAATCCGCGCACAATTCATGATTTCGGCGGTTTCCCCCAGGCGCTGTTCGACACCCGTTATCCCGCCCCGGGCTCTCCGGCGCTGGCCCGTCAGGTTGCGGAAGCACTTTCACCGGTGGCAGTGGAGCTGGATCAGGAATGGGGATTCGATCACGGTTCGTGGGGCGTGCTGATCAAAATGTACCCGCAGGCCGATATCCCGGTGGTGCAACTCAGTGTGGATGCGACAAAACCGGCGGCTTATCATTTTGAACTGGGCCGCAAGCTGGCTGCGCTGCGTGAGCAGGGTGTGATGATCGTCGCCAGCGGTAACGTGGTGCATAACCTGCGCATGGTGCGCTGGAGCGGGGAGGCGGAAGCCTGGCCGTGGGCAGAATCTTTCAACCAGTATGTGCGCGAGAATCTGAGCTGGGAAGGTGAGTCAGAGCAGCACCCGCTGATCAACTTTATGCAACATGACGGGGCAGCGCTGTCTAACCCGACGCCGGAGCACTATCTGCCACTGCTGTATGTGCTGGGCGCACGTGCGGAAGGTGAGGTAATTACCGTTCCGGTCGATGGCATAGTGATGGGTTCACTGAGTATGCTGTCGGTACAGGTAGGGTAACAGGCAGAAGCGGAAGGTCGCCCGGAAAAAGGTGATCATTACGCAGGGAGAGACCTGCGACAGAGGGCGACCGGAAAAGGGCGCCCTCTGTGGGGCAGGGAAACACGCATTGTGCCGGGGCTGACCTTCTGTTGCGGTCAGCCCGTTTTATTCAATAAATGCGTGGGGATAGAAACGTGACAGATCCTGAGTAATCAAATCGCGATCTTCCCGCAGGCCGATACCCGCCGGCTGATCGTTAATCAGCCAGGAGCCGATCAGCGTGTAGCTGTCACCGAATTTCGGCAGCGGATGGAACTGCTGGACAATCATCCCTTCCTCTCCATACGGCCCGTCAACGCGCGCAATTTCCTGACCGTTTTCAACGATGGTGATATTGGCCCCCTCACGGGAGAACAGCGGCTTAACCACATATTTATCCATGTGAGGCACGTTGTCTTCTGCGAAGTAAGCCGGCAGCAGATTGGGGTGATTCGGGAACATTTTCCATAACAGCGGCAGCAGCGCCTTGTTAGAGATAATGCTTTTCCAGCCCGGTTCCAGCCAGCGCACGCCGGCATCAGCCAGCTTGGTGGAGAACATCTCGCGCAGCATGAACTCCCACGGATAAAGCTTGAACAGATTGCCAATCACCTGATCGTGCTGGTCGGTAAACTGCCCTTTCTCGCCCAGACCAATCTCATCCATAAACAGGAATTCACTCGGCAGACCCGCTTCCGTCGCGCAGTCCTGCAGATACTGAACGGTACCACGATCTTCATCGGTGTCACGGCAGCAGGCAAAATGTAGCCAGCTAAATCCGTGCTGCTGATGAAGCTCGGCAAAACGCTCAATCAGTTTTTCCTGCAGGCTGTTGAACTGATCGCTGCCGGTCGGTAGCTGGCCGGCCTTAACCTGATCTTCCAGCCACAGCCACTGGAAAAACGCCGCTTCATACAGCGATGTCGGGGTATCCGCGTTGTTCTCCAGCAGTTTGGCCGGGGACTCCCCGTCCCAGGCCAGATCCAGCCGGGAGTAGAGCGAAGGCTGCTGGCTTTTCCATGATTCGCGCACGAAATCCCAGGTATGTTTGGGAATGCGGAACTTGGTCAGCAGCTCTTCGCTGTTAACCACCAGTTCCACCGCCTGCAAACACATCTGGTGCAGTTCGCTGGTGACATCTTCCAGATATTCAATCTGCTGCAACGTAAACTGGTAATAAGCATCTTCACACCAGTACGGTTCCCCGTGCATGGTGTGAAAACGAAAACCATATTCCGTCGCTTTTTCACGCCAGTCGGGGCGTTCAGCAATGGCAATACGCTTCATCCGCGCTTAACCCCCCATGCTGCGGTTGGTGCCGGAGGCACTGCTACGCTGCATGGCGGTTTGTTTAGCAACGGATTCACCAAAACCACCGCGAGTGACGGTGCTGGTCGTGGCAGGTTTCGGTGCCAGCGCCGTTTTAGGAACGGTCATGGTTCGGCCTGGCGTTGCAGCGCCATAGCTTTTGCCGCTGGCATCAACGAATTTGCCGTTCGCCGGGCTGGACGGGTTCTTTGAGGAGAACAGCGGCTGCTGTTGCCCCATACCGCCGCCCATCATACGGCCCATCATGTAACCGGCCATCAGTGGCATCCAGAAGCTGCCGCTGGACTGCGATTCTGCATTTGTCGTGCCGACGCCAGCCTGAGCCGGAGCCTGCTGGCACTGACCTTCACCAAATTCTGCCACGCAGTCTTCACGGCTGGCATATTTCGGTGCGGTTTTCACCGCTTCTTCTTTGGCGTTGTTAAACGCCGTAGTGCATTGTGCGCTCTTGCCTGGATTCGCAGCAGAGCAGTCATCCGCATTCTGATACATGGAGACGGTTTCGTCGGCCTGTTCACATGCGGCCAGCATAAATACTGCACTTACCGCCAGCGCAACCGGCGTTAAATGACGTGCGCTCCAGCTTTTGCGAAAGGAGGCATGATTAATCTGTTTAGTCCGTTTCATCACTTTTCGTCCTGTGCCCAAAGGTAGTGCATAGGATAGGGGAACAGCGGTGAAAAATGAAGCGATGAGGCCTGACCAGGAGGGGATCTTTACGTAGCTATACGTTTGATTGTGAAGGGGCAGCCATCGCTGCCCCTCAGGGGACTACTGACCGAATGGATTGCCGCTGGCACGAGGCGCTGAAGTGCGACGGGGCTCTGCGGCGTTCGTGGTGCGTGGCGGCGTTTGTGCTCCGTCAGCATAGGCAGTCTGCTGCGCATTTTCGGGGGCAACGCTCTCCGGCGAGGTGACAACATCTTTGCCCAGATGATTGTTCAGCGTTTGCAGATCCTGCTCGTTCAGCGTACCCAGCGCAGACTTAATATTGAGCTGGTTAATCATGTAGCTGTAACGGGCGTTTGCCAACTGCTGCTTGGCATTGTACAGGGTGGTGGTGGCATCCAGCACGTCGACGATGGTGCGTGTGCCCACCGAGTAACCGGCTTCCATCGCATCCAGAGAGCTTTGTGCCGACACGACGGATTGCTTATAGGCTTCGATGCTGCTGATCGACGCGTTGACGTTATTAAACGAAGAACGCACGGTCTGCACGGTGCTGCGATGAGCACTTTCCAGCTGTTCGCTGGCAGCCACAAACGCATACTGTGCCTGTTTCACCTGGGAGCTGACCGACCCGCCACTGTACAGCGGCATATTGAAGCTCAGGCCAACCTGGTTGCTGCCACTGATGTTGTCATTACTGTTCGGGCTGGCACGATCGCCGCCATAACGGGTATTTGACAGACCGGTTGAGGCGGTCAGATCCAGCGTGGGCATATGACCCGTTTCTGAAGAACGAATCTGCTCACGTGCCAGATCCTGGGACAGGCGGGCAGACAGCAGCGACAGGTTGCGGCTTTCCGCTTCTTTCAGCAGTGCATTGACCGGCTGAGGTTTTTCGGTTTTGAACGTATCAACGTTCAGCGAGGCCAGATTAGGATAGTAATTACCCGTTACCTGGCGCAGGGTTTCCACCGCGTTGTCGAGAGCATTACGCGCCGAGACTTCGTTGGCCAGTACGGTGTCGTACTGTGAACGGGCGTTCTGTACGTCGGTAATAGCGACCAGGCCAACGTTAAAGCGTTGTGTGGTCTGATCCAGTTCGCGATAGATGGACTGCTTCTGCGCTTCGGTGTAGGACAGCGTATCGATGGCATTCAGCACGTTGAAATACGCGGTCGCCGTGTTGAGGATCAGCGTTTGCTGTGCCGTCTGATAGGTGACATCCTGAATCCCGGCCGTTTTTTCCTGCAGGGTCAGCGCGCGCCATTTTGACATATCAAAAATGGTTTGTGTCAGCTGCAGTGAAGCGCTTTTAGAATCGTTATGGGTGTCGCGTGCATCGCGGTAGCCGCTGTTATAGGTATAGTCAGCACCCAGGCCTAACTGCGGTAACAGCGGGCTGCGGGCTTCATTAATTTTCTCAAAGGCAGCATCACGATCGGCCGCAGAGCTACGAAGGTCAGGATTTGATAAACGCGCCTGCTGATATACCTGCAGCAGGTTTTCAGCCTGGCTGGCAACACTGAAGCCGCCCAGGCTCAGACCGATGAGTAAAGGGAGCAGTTTGTTCATTTGCATTCCTTGTAGTGCAGCAAAATTGCTATGGTAGCGCTGACGTAGGCCAAAAATTATCGCCGATAATAGCAGAGAGTTCCGATAAGGTAAGTTGGCTGAAAGTGCCATCTTGCCTTAATTTACTTAAATAATTCGTTAAGAACCAGACAACTGTCGGAATACTCTTGCACTTTACGTTTTTGCCACCATTTCCCAGGAGAAGTTGTTATGGAAACTGGTCACAAATACCCAGTGACTTTCACCAAAAACGATGTAGAAATTATTGCACGCGAGACGCTCTATCGTGGTTTTTTTTCGCTGGAGCGCTACCGGTTTCGTCACCGCTTGTTTAATGGTGGCATGAGTGGTGAAGTGACCCGGGAAATTTTTGAGCGCGGTCACGCGGCGGTGCTGCTACCCTATGACCCTCAGCGCGACGAAGTGGTGCTGATTGAGCAAATCCGTATTGCCGCGTACGACACCAGCCCAACGCCCTGGGTGCTGGAACTGGTGGCCGGGATGATCGAACCGGGGGAAACGCCGGAAGAAGTGGCCCGCCGGGAAGCCGTGGAAGAGGCCGGGATCGTCGCCGGACGGGTAAAACCGGTAGTGAACTATCTCTCCAGTGCGGGAGGTACTACTGAACGCCTGTCAGTATTTGTCGGTGAAGTGGATGCCAGCGTGGCGGAGGGAAACCACGGCCTGGAGGAGGAGAATGAGGATATTCTCGTGCATGTGGTCAGTCGCAGTCAGGCTTACCAGTGGGTGGAACAGGGGAAAATTGATAACGCAGCGGCTGTCATTGCTTTGCAATGGCTGGAGTTGCACCATAAACAGCTACGAGAAGAGTGGAATCCTGAATAATGAAACGCTATGTCCCCGATTTTCCTGAAATGATGCGCGTCTGCGAAACGAATTTTGCGCAGCTGCGGCGCTTGTTACCCAAGGAGGATCGGGCGGGAGAGTCGATGGCGTATCAGGTGAACGGTGCCAGCTATCAGATTACCATCCAGGAATCGACGCGTTACACCACGCTGGTGGAGATTCGACAAACGGCCCCGGCAGTGAGCTACTGGAGCCTGCCATCGATGTCGGTCAGGCTTTACCACGATGCGATGGTGGCGGAAGTGTGTTCAACACAGCAGATCTATCGCTTTAAAGCACGCTATGATTACCCTAATAAAAAATTGCATCAGCGTGATGAAAAACACCAAATTAACCAGTTTTTAGCGGACTGGCTGCGCTATTGTTTGTCCCACGGTGCGATGGCAGTTCCGGTTTAAAATTTAAGCTGCGACATTTCAGAGCGAGTTAAGGACGTTGATTGGATAGCCTGTTAAAACTTCCTGTGGCGAGTGGGTCCAGAGTCAGGATTTTACAGATAACGGATACCCACTTGTTTGCAGGTAAACACGAAACGCTGTTAGGGGTGAATACCTGGGCCAGTTTTAACGCCGTGCTGGAGGTGATTGCAGCAGACCGGCGTCACTACGATCTTGTTGTCGCGACTGGCGACCTGGCGCAGGACCACTCAATGGAAGCCTATCAGCATTTTGCTGAGGGCATCTCATGCCTGTCGGCACCTTGCGTCTGGTTGCCCGGTAATCATGACTTTCAGCCAACGATGTTCAGCACGCTGGCGGCATCCCATATTGCCGATCAAAAACAGGTGCTGGTGGGGGACCACTGGCAGATAGTGCTGCTCGACAGTCAGGTCTTCGGCGTCCCCCATGGTGAATTGAGCGACTATCAGCTCGAGTGGCTGGAGGGTGCGCTGGCGACCGAACCACAGCGCCATACGCTGGTGTTATTACATCATCACCCGGTGCCGTCCGGGTGTTCATGGCTGGACCAGCACAGTCTGAGGAATCCGCATATGCTGGATAGTGTTCTGCAGCGCTATCCTCAGGCAAAGACCCTGCTGTGTGGGCATATTCATCAGGAACTGGATCTCGACTGGCACGGACGGCGCGTACTGGCTTCCCCATCGACCTGTGTGCAGTTCAAGCCGCACTGTACCAACTTTACCATTGATGCCGAGTCTCCAGGCTGGCGCTGGCTTGACCTCTATGATGACGGGCGACTGGAAACCCAGGTGCAGCGTCTGACCACGCGCATGTTCAACCCGGATCTCGATTCAGAAGGATACTGACCGATGGCCACGCTGCTTTATCTGCATGGTTTTAACAGTTCACCCCAATCCGCCAAAGCAACCCAGTTTAAACAGTGGCTGGCAGAACACCGGCCGGACATCCGGCTGCATGTGCCACAGCTTCCGGCGTTTCCCTCTGAAGCCGCCGCCCTGCTGGAGACATTTGTCCTGCAGTCAGCGGGAGAGCAACTGGGAATGATTGGCTCGTCACTGGGCGGGTATTATGCGACCTGGCTGTCGCAATGTTTCACTCTCCCTGCCGTAGTAGTCAACCCGGCGGTACGTCCGTTTGAGCTGCTGGCCGATTATCTCGGTCACAACGAGAACCCATACACCGGCCAGCAATATGTGTTAGAGTCTCGCCATATTTACGATCTAAAAGTGATGCAGATTGACCCGTTAGAGTCACCGGATTTGCTCTGGTTACTGCAACAAACGGGCGATGAAGTGCTCGACTACCGCCAGGCCCTGGACTATTACAGCGCCTGCCGTCAGACGGTAGAAGAGGGCGGAAATCATGCTTTTATCGGATTCGAACGCCATTTCTCCGCGATGCTCGACTTCTTAGGTTTTCAGGAGTGAGTTAACACCGGCGTCTGGCCACTCATTTTTAGCCACTACCAATCAGATTGTTACGATGACTCAATCCAGCTATAACGCTGACTCCATTGAGGTTCTCAGCGGCCTTGAACCCGTGCGTCGCCGCCCGGGTATGTACACCGATACCGTCCGTCCTAACCACTTAGGCCAGGAAGTGATCGATAACAGCGTGGATGAAGCGCTGGCCGGTCACGCCAAGCGCGTGGAAGTGATCCTGCACGCCGATCAATCGTTGGAAGTGATCGACGACGGGCGCGGCATGCCGGTAGATATTCACCCGGAAGAGGGCGTACCGGCCGTTGAGCTGATTTTCTGCCGCCTCCATGCCGGCGGTAAATTCTCCAATAAAAACTATCAGTTCTCCGGCGGCCTGCACGGCGTGGGGATCTCGGTGGTTAACGCGCTGTCAAAACGCGTCGAAGTCACCGTTCGCCGTAATGGCGAAGTGTACGAAATGGCGTTTGAAAACGGCGATAAAGTGCAGGACCTGACGGTGACCGGTACCGTTGGTAAACGCAATACCGGCACCCGCGTCCAGTTCTGGCCGGATGAGTCCTTCTTTGACAGCCCGCGCTTCTCCGTTTCGCGCCTCAGCCACCTGCTGAAAGCGAAAGCCGTGCTGTGCCCGGGCGTTGAGATTGTTTTCAAAGATAAGCTGAACAATACCGAACAGACCTGGTGCTACGCCGATGGCCTGACCGATTACCTGATGGAAGCCGTCAACGGCCTGCCGACGCTGCCAGAAAAAGCCTTCGTCGGTGCGTTTGCCGGGGATGTGGAAGCGGTTGACTGGGCGCTGCTGTGGCTGCCGGAAGGCGGTGAACTGCTGACGGAAAGCTACGTTAACCTGATCCCGACCATGCAGGGCGGAACCCACGTTAATGGCCTGCGTCAGGGCCTGCTCGACGCCATGCGCGAGTTCTGCGAATACCGTAATATTCTGCCGCGCGGCGTTAAGCTGTCGGCGGAAGATATCTGGGACCGTTGCGCCTATGTGCTGTCGGTGAAAATGCAGGATCCGCAGTTTGCCGGGCAGACCAAAGAGCGGTTGTCATCCCGCCAGTGCGCGGCGTTTGTGTCCGGTGTGGTGAAAGATGCCTTCAGCCTGTGGCTGAATCAGAACGTTCAGGCCGCAGAAATGCTGGCAGAGCTGGCAATTTCCAGTGCCCAGCGCCGCCTGCGTGCGGCGAAAAAAGTGGTGCGTAAAAAGCTGACCAGCGGGCCGGCCCTGCCGGGTAAACTGGCCGACTGCTCTGCCCAGGATCTTGCCCGTACGGAGCTGTTCCTCGTGGAAGGGGACTCAGCAGGTGGATCGGCCAAACAGGCGCGCGACCGTGAGTATCAGGCGATCATGCCGCTGAAGGGCAAGATCCTCAATACCTGGGAAGTCTCCTCGGATGAAGTGCTGGCGTCGCAGGAGGTGCATGACATTTCCGTGGCGATCGGTATCGATCCTGGCAGTGAAGATCTGAGCCAGCTGCGCTACGGCAAGATCTGTATCCTTGCGGATGCGGACTCCGACGGCCTGCACATCGCCACGCTGCTGTGTGCACTGTTTGTCCGCCACTTCAGCACGCTGGTAAAAAATGGCCACGTCTACGTGGCGATGCCGCCGCTGTACCGTATTGACCTCGGCAAAGAGGTTTATTACGCGCTGGATGAAGAAGAGAAAGCGGGCATTCTTGAGCAGTTAAAGCGCAAGAAAGGCAAACCGGGCGTACAGCGCTTTAAAGGGCTGGGTGA
Source organism: Erwinia persicina NBRC 102418 (assembly GCF_001571305.1). GTDB lineage: Bacteria > Pseudomonadota > Gammaproteobacteria > Enterobacterales > Enterobacteriaceae > Erwinia > Erwinia persicina. The sequence goes on from NZ_BCTN01000011.1 coordinate 9,024, forward strand.
AATGAACCCGCTGCAGCTGCGCGAAACCACGCTGGATCCGAACACCCGCCGTCTGGTGCAGCTCACCATCAGCGATGAGGATCTCCCGCATACGATGGCGGTGATGGATATGCTGCTGGCGAAAAAACGCTCTGAAGATCGCCGTAACTGGCTGCAGGAAAAAGGCGATATGGCGGAAATCGAGGTCTGAGGATTTTCCGCGTAAACGCGGCGGGCCGACTGTTTTTCCTCCACCGGGAGGCAGTTGGCCCCGCTTTTTGCAAAATAATCCGCTGATATGCTGCCTGAAGACAGATTTAAGCAATAAAGAGTGAGGGGAATAGGCCGCGAGGGTGTACTATACGCGTCCAAACAACACAGGAAATATTTATGGCTTATAATCAAAAACAACCTAAATCAAACGGTTTTCTCATCTCCATCGCCTGTCCAAAATGCAGTAAAAGTGCTGACCACAGCGCCCCCAGAGTTCATAAGAATAAAAACCTTCTTTGCCCATTCTGCAGTGTCCTCTTTACCCCTTCTGAAACGAAAATTTAAACCCAGCTTTCTGCTTTGCTGCCGTTGGTCGGATGTTGTCTGCCTCCAGGCCCGGTGAAGCCGTAAACGCATAAAGACGTCAACCTGTGCGAGGTCCTGCCGTGATTCTGTTAGAATTGCAGGGTCATCTTTCTACCAGGTTGAACTCTTGAAAATCACCCTTGAAGAGCTTCGTGCGTGGGTCGTCGTGGTCGATACCGGTTCGATCACTGCCGCCGCGGAGCAGCTTAACCAGACCACCTCCGGTATCAGTCGCGCCCTCAGCCGTCTGGAAAGCAAACTGCAAACCACGCTGCTACACCGCACCACCCGTCGCATCGCGCTGACGGAGGAAGGGCAGATCTTTCTTGAGCACGCCCGGCAGATTATTCGTTCGGTGGAAACCGCGGAAGAGCAGATTGCCCAGCGGCGTGAAATCCCCTCCGGTCGCCTGCGCGTCAATGCCGCCACGCCATTTATGCTGCACGTCATCGTGCCGCTGATGCCGGAGTTTTCACGGCGTTTTCCACTGATCCAGTTAGAACTGAATACCGATGAAGTGGTGATCGACCTGCTGGAGCAGCAGACCGATATTGCCATCCGCATTGGCGAGCTGCGTGACTCCACCATGCACGCCCGCGCGCTCGGCAGCAGCAGGCTGCGGCTGATGGCCAGCCCGGCCTATCTGCAGGAGCACGGCGTACCGCTCAGCGTCGCTGATATGGTGGATAAGCACCGTCTGCTGGGCTTCTGCAATCTGGATCAGCATAACATCTGGCCGGTATGGCGTTCGGAAGGGGAGTTTTTGCAGATTAAACCGACGGTGATGGCCTCAAGCGGTGAGACGCTGCGTCAGCTGGCGGTTAACGGCATGGGCATTGCGCGGGTGTCGGACTTTCTCAGCCGGGAGGATGTCGCCTCCGGCAGGCTGGTGCCGGTGCTGGAGGCGGAGACGCGGGAGATGTTTCACCCGATCCATGCGGTGTACTACCGCAACAGCACGCTGGCCGTGCGGATCCGCTGCTTCCTGGACTATCTCAGCGAGCAGTTTGCCAGCAAGACCCTGCTGTAAAAAGGGCGAACCAAACAGAAGGTCTGCCCCTGCATGGCAAGGTGATAACCGCCAGGGGCCGACCTTTTACCGGTCAGCCCGCCGGCCTTTACAGTGCCGGTTCCAGTACAAAGATTTTCACATCGACCACATCGTCTTTGATGGCGGTGCGATGCCGTTCCATATGGTCAGCCTGCTGGTGCTGCTCCAGATGTCGCAGTGAATCCCAGTGCTCCACCATAAAAATGGAATCAGGGGAGTGCTGCTTCCAGGGCACCTGGGCTTTGTGGTCAATCAATGCCTGGTAACTACCGCAGCCTTCTTCATCCAGCACGGTGGGGGTCAGACGCTCAATAGCGTGTAAAACGGCAGTACGTCGGCCTGGCTTGATACAGATTTCAGCGATTACGGTCAGCATACTGTTTCCTTTTTACCGGGGAACCCAATGGGTGAGTGTCCAGTTAAGCAAAAATCGCGCTCAGATGAGTCCGATAGCGTGCGATATCGCCTGCAATATCCGGCTGTTTGATCACATCGTTACAGATAAAGGTTGGCAGACCGTCCATACCGAGGAACTGGTTGGCCTTGTGGAAGTGCAGATAGACACCGTCTACGCCCACGCCTTCAAAGAACTGTTCCGGGTCGGTAAACGCCTGGAGCGGCGCATTCCAGGTCAGGGACAGCATATAGGTTTTGCCCTGCAGCAGGCCACCGGAACCATATTTTTTCGCCGCATCGGAGCGGGTACGGCCATCGCTGGCGTACAGTTTACCGTGGCCCTCGGTGAAGACCTCGTCGATATATTTTTTCAGCGTCCACGGCTCGCCCATCCACCAACCCGGCATTTGATAAATAACGGTATCGGCGGCAAGATATTTGTCGATTTCATCGGCGACCACGTAACCGTCGTCCAGCACGGTGACATCGACCTGATGCCCGGCATCGCGCAGGAAGCTCGCTGCGACCTGGGTCAGAGTATGGTTCAGTTCACCTTTTGAGTGGGCGAAGGCTTTACCGGCATCAATAATTAAAATCTGGCTCATGATTTTTTCTCAATAGTGTGCAATACCGGAGAGTGTATCCGACGTCGGCTGTGAGAAAAATGGGGTGCTAATCACAATACTATTGCGTTTTAAGCAACAATACGCGGCACTGATAATAACAATGAGAGAACTATGATGATGAAAATCGGGGCTGTGGCCCTCCTGCTGGTCGCGGGCAGCGCCAGCGCGCAGTCACATCTTGACCGTGCCATGCAAAGCAAAACCCTGGTGGTCTGCACCACCGGAGATTATAAGCCCTATACCTATCTGCGTCAGGACGGCAGCTATGAGGGGATTGATATCTCCCTGGTGCAGTCGCTGGCAAAAAGTCTGGGGGCGGAGGTGAAGTGGGTGCCGACCACCTGGAAAACCCTGACGCCTGATTTTATCGGCAAGCAGTGCGACGTAGCCCTGGGGGGCGTTTCAGTGACGCTGAAACGCCAGCAGACGGCATGGTTCGCCAACCCGCTGGATACCGATGGCAAAATTCCCCTGGTGCGCTGCGCGGATAAGAAGAAATACCGTACGGTGGAACAGATGAACAAACCATCGGTACGTCTGATTGAACCGGCGGGGGGAACCAATGAGGCCTTCGTCCACGCGTACCTGCCGAAAGCAAATCTGACGTTGTTTCACGATAACGTGACGATTTTCCAGCAGCTGGTGGACAAAAAAGCGGACGTGATGATCACCGACGCCTCTGAAGCGCTGTATCAACAGAAGCGCTATCCGTCGCTCTGTGCCATTAACCCGGATAAGCCGCTGCAGTACGGGGAAAAGGCCTGGATGCTGCCACGCGATGACATCAGCTGGAAAATGTACGTTGATCAGTGGCTGCACCTGAGTAAAGCCACCGGTGAATACCAGCAGATTGTGCAGCAGTGGTTAGCGGGGAAATAACGGCAGGCCAGGGCCAGGTCAAGTTAAAGGGGCGGCGGCGACTGGCCGCCCCTTGTCGCTCCACCCGCGCAGCGGGAAAGCGAAACCCCCTTAACCTTAAGGCCTGGCCCTGGACCTTAAAACAGTGGCCCAAACCAAAGAGCTACCCTAACGATATAAATCCGCTTTACCCGTCGATCCAAACAGGGACATTTTATAGGCGATCACCGCTTTTGCCGCCTTGATCGGCTCCGGATAGATGGCATTCGGATCCCACCAGGCTTCGCGGCTGAGGATCTCACGCGCTTTGGCGAAATAGGCATATTTCATATCACTGGAAATATTGATCTTACCCACGCCCAGCGTCACGGATTCTGCTATCTCCGCATCCGGGTTGGCCGATCCGCCGTGCAGCACCAGCGGGATCGACACGCGCTGTGAGATCTCGCGCAGGATATGCATTTGCAGCTCCGGCTTCATATCTTTTGGATAAATGCCGTGTGCGGTGCCGATGGCGACCGCCAGCGTATCCACGCCAGTCCGGGCGACAAAATCCTCAGCCTGATCAGGATCGGTATAAATGACCTTACTGACCCCGCCCTCCACTGACGTGCCGGTATCACCAATGGTGCCCAGCTCGCCTTCCACCGAGATCCCCACCGCATGGGCCAGCTTCACCACTTCCTTCGTCAGCGCCACATTTTCTTCATACGGCAGCAGCGATCCATCAATCATCACGGAGGTAAACCCGCACTGAATGGCACGCTGGACGTGCTCAACCGATGCGCCGTGATCAAGGTGGATAACAAAAGGAATACGGCTGCGCAGGGTACGCTCACGCACATAGCCGAAGAACTCATCGGTCACGAACTCCAGTTCACTGGGGTGGATGGAGATGATCGCCGGGCTGTTACTGGCTTCCGCCTGTTCGACGACGGCGCGGATAAAGCAGCTGTCGGCCACGTTAAAGGCACCAATGGCGAAGCGATTTTCACGGGTTGGTTTTAACAGTTCGTGCATAGACATCAACATGGTTGTACTCCTTAAGAGTCAGATTTTGGGCAAGACTTTCCTGCATCAGTGAAGGTCACTGACGGAATGCAGGGTGAACGGAATCGGATCAGGCGTTACGCTTTACCCACGGCGCCAGACCAGTTGAGATACTCAGTAACCACTTCGCGACAGGCAGATTCCATCACCGCCATCAGATCGGGGAGCTCCGCCTGAGGGTGCTGTTTTAGGGCCTGTTGCAGTGCGCTTTTTCCGGCTTCAAACACCGCCGCACCAACGTTAATCTTTGCCACACCGTGCTGGCTGACGCGGCGAATATCCCCGGCCTGGGTGCCGCTGCCGCCATGCAGGGCCAGCGGTAGCGTTGAGGCGCAGTGCAGCGCCTCCAGTCGGGTAAAATCAATCTTCGGGGTCACGCCCGCAGGGTAAAGACCGTGAGCGGTACCGACCGACACGGCCAGCAGGTCAATGCCAGTTTGCGTGATAAACGGCACCACATCGGCCACCCGGGTCATCTTGACGCTGGCATCCTGCAGGTCATAGACCGGTGCATCAGCAATATGGCCCAGCTCACCCTCCACGCAAACCCCGGCGGTGTGCGCCATCTGCACCACCTGCTGAGTCTGGCGGATGTTCTCCTCCAGCGGAAAAGCGGAGGCGTCAATCATCAGACCGGTGAATCCGGCGCGAAAGCACTGACCAATCAGGCTAAAGTCGCGGCCGTGATCAAGACTGAGGGCTACCGGTACGCTGGCCTGCTCTGCCAGCGCCCTGACCAGCGGCAGCGCGACCGCCGGTGGGAAGTGTTCGCAGTGCCCCTGATAGATATTCAGGATAATCGGGGCGCGCTGTGCACTGGCGGCGTGAATGGCCGCACGCGCGCTTTCCAGGTTGAAGCAGTTAATGGCTAACACCGCGTACTGTCGCTGAAAGGCATCGGCAATCACGGCTTTCATTGAGGCGTACATAACAACTCCTTATTCCAGAGTGAATTTAATGTCTTCGTCGCGCAGGCTGCCATCATCGACGTCGTTGAACTCTTCATCGGCTTCTGTCACGCGCTTTTTAATCAGCGACAACATCACGCCGCAGATAACAGTGCCAATTCCCAGCGCCAGGCAGAACATCACGGGCTTAGTGAACAGCGGGACGACAAACATGCCACCGTGCGGCACCGGTGCCTCAACGCCCCAGACCATAATCAACCCGCCAGCAATGGCCGACGCCACGACACAGCTGCCGACCACGCGAAACAGGTCGCGTGCCGCAATCGGGATCACCCCTTCGGTGATCATGCAAAGCCCCATCGGAAAGGCCGCCTTCAGCGCCTCTTTTTCGGCGCGAGTGTACTTGTTGCGCGTCAGCAGGAAGGAGAGGGTGATACCAAACGGAGGGATCATCGAACCGACAAACTTCACGGCTTCCGGGCCGTAAATACCATCGACCAGCATGCCGTCAGCGAACAGCGACATGGTTTTATTGACCGGCCCCCCAAAGTCAAAAGTGGCCATGGCGCCAAGGATCGCCCCCATCAGAAACTTCGATCCTCCCTGCATCGACTCCAGCAGATGGATCAGCGCTTTCTGTAGCCAGACGATCGGCTGACCAATAAAGGTCATCATCAGTAGCCCGGCAATGACCGTGCTCAGCACCGGCAGGATCATCACTGGCATCAGTCCCTGCATCGACGCGGGAAGTTTGATGCTGCGCTTAAGGACAAGCACGGTGTAGCCCACCAGGAAGCCGCCCAGAATACCGCCGATAAACCCGGTGCCAATCTGCCCGCAAATAAAACCGACGATCAGGCCCGGTGCAAAACCCGGGCGGTCGGCAACCGACCATGCGATAGCGGCGGAGATCAGCGGGACGATCAGGCCCATTCCCCAGCCGCCGATCTGATTCAGCATCCATGCGACGGTCCCGGTCTGTTTACCGACGTCGGGGCCGCCGATCACCTGACCGAGCGCAATGCAGATCCCGGCGGCGACGATCAGCGGGATCATCCATGAGATCCCGGTCAACAGATGTCCCTTAATCTCTTGTCCCAGTTTTTTAGATTGACTGTTCATGGTGATCTCCCCTCAGAGTGGTCAGGCGCGTGCGAGCGAATCGGCCACTTTTTCAAGGAATTTCACCGGGGACTTAATCACAACATCGGTTTTTACCCGTACCACCGGTTTACCCTTAAAACGTTCCTCGCCGTTGATTTTGATATCCACCGCCAGGATCACCACGTCAGCGGCAGCGATATCTGCCGCACTCAGGGGATTCTCGGTACCGATGGTGCCCTGGGTTTCGACCAGGATGTCGAAGTGGAGCGCCTTCGCGCCTTTAATCAGTTTTTCTCGCGCGATATAGGTATGCGCGATGCCTGCCGTGCAGGCGGCCACACAAACAATTTTCATGGTATGCCTCGTCTTCAGGGTTAACAGAGGTCTGTTTCCGCGTACTGGCTGAACAGTTCGATAATGCTGTCGGCATCCTGCTCTTGTAACAGTTGGGCTATCACGTCATCATCGGCCAGGGCACAGGCCACCTGAGACAGAAGGCGAATATGGGTGGTATTTTGATCTTCCATGCGCACCGCAAATAAAATAATGCAGCGTACTTCGCTGCCATCGAGCGTTTCCCACGGGATATCGGTGCGGGTGCGGCCAATAGCCAGTGTGGTCTGTTTTACCGCCAGTGATTTACCGTGCGGAATGGCAATATGATTCTCAAACCCGGTTGAACCTTCCGCTTCACGCAGCCAGACGTCGTGCATAAAATCCTCTTTCGAGGTCAGGGCACCGTCCTCATACAGCAAATCAGTCAGTTCGCGGATCGCTTCGTCTTTACTGCTGGCGTTCATGTTTAATTTGACGCGCCGGGCGCTGAGAATCTTAGTGATATCCATCGGCAAACCTCTTAAATACAAGTTGAAAAGACGTGTTCTGACACCTTGATACGATCGGTTGCCTGCAGTAATTTGCTGGCAATGACCTTCTCGGTGACGCGCTTAATATCGTCATCGTTAAAAAAAGCCGATACGTACACCACGGGCAGCGGCTGCTCGGCCAGATGAATGGTTGAGATGATCAGCTCAATATCCTGCTGCTGGCAAAACGGGATCATTGTGCTGGCCGATACCACGCCAGCGACCACCCAGTCAGGGAACGCACGCAGAATGCGGCTTTTCAGCAGATGCGAAGTGCCAACACCGCTGGAACACACGATCAGGATGCGTTTATGGGCAATCTGCCGCTCCAGCGCAGCCTGAAAATGCACGGTCAGATAGCCAATCTCATCATCCGCAATCTCCGGTAACTGAAAGCGCTGGCACAGTTGCAGCACGGCGTGTCCGGTGAGCTGATAAATATCGCCCAGTTCCTGTTTAATATCCTCCAGCAGCGGATTGCGGATGCGAATATGGTATTTCAGCCGGTTAAGAAGGGGTTTAATATGAATCAACAGGCCTTCATGTAGCAGACGGTCGTCCTTGAGATTGATATTAATCACCTCAGAAAAAGTTGCGATTAAATCCAGCGTTAAATGACGTGATTCACTATTGGACAGTTGACAGTACAGCGGCGGATTGGCGGAATTTTCTTCAACCACAATGCCAGATGAAATAATATATTGGTAAACAAACCACACTTCATCGCACGGTAATGTATTGTTAATTCTTTTTTCAACCTGGTCGACCATTCCCTGTGCAATATTAAAAACGATTTCATCGGCTTTCTGATTAATGTTTTCTTCGCTAAGAATAAGTGGGTTCCCCAGTGCCATTCGGTGCATCATGATTAATATATGCGTAAAGAGATTAATATAATAAGGTTCCCCTAATGGATACGTTAACTGCTGTTCCATCTGCTGTAAAAGCTGCTGAACAAAAAGCACATCCTCTTCACCAAAATAGTGCGTCAGCGCTTTATAGCTGCCGGGATCAAGGCGTGAAGGGTTAACTGCTCCGGGTTCCTGAAAATTCATCACATCATTAATCAGCGAGGCCATGGCCTGGCGGATATGGTTTTCACTGCCTTCGATATGTGTTCCGCTCTGGCCACGTACCAGCGTCAGGCCAAGCGGGGCTATCCAGCTTTCAATGATTTTCAGATCGTTAACAATAGAGGCGCTACTGATAAAGTAGCGCTCTGACAGCTTACTGATCGACGTTTCCCGCGGTGTGTCGCTCAGAAGCTGCGAGGCAATTTTTACCCGCCGTGAATTATTCACCAGCGCCTCTGCGCTCCCTTCCTCTGGCGTAATCAGTTGCTCTAACAGCATTAAACGCTGACTATCGTCGACAATCAGCATAATACCAATGCCTGTCTTTTTATCAGTCGTGATATTCCACTCGGTTAATAATGTTTCGATAAACTGGATATCCCGATGTACCGTTTTTTCTGACACGGCCAGCCAGCTGGCCATATTTTTAACCGGGACATGTTCCTGATGTTGCAGCAGATACTTCAGCAATTTATGTTGTCGTGAGGTAAGTAGTTGCATCAGATCACCCTTAAGTTTTATTTATTTATCATTCCGGGTTGGATTTATCTTGTGCTGACTGAATGAGAGTAAATCTAGTTGCTGCCAGGCCAGCGGGCAATACTAAAGCTTGTCCCTTTGTGGGACAAAATTAAAACGACGTGGCGAGGTGAAATTATTTGAGAGGAAGATCACATTAACCTGGAGGGAAATAAATGTGATCCTGTTCTCATATTATTCCCTTTCTTCTTTCTGCTGCTCAACGCGTAATTTCGGCGCGAGCCCGTCACCCTTCGTTGCCTGCAGCCGGGCTTAACCGTTGATCCCTGTGACAGACCCTTATCAGATAAGGTACTATCCTCGCCAAACCTACCGCTGTGTGCCGCTGGCCCTTAACGCGCCGCGATGTGAGGAAGAGAGAACAATGACTGATCTGACGCAGGATGGTGCAGAGCGCCTTGCCCTGCATACCTTTACCGAGAATGCGTACCTTAACTATTCCATGTACGTCATCATGGATCGTGCGCTTCCTTATATTGGCGATGGCCTGAAGCCGGTTCAGCGCCGCATTGTGTATGCAATGTCGGAACTGGGGCTGAGCAACAACGCTAAGTTCAAAAAATCGGCCCGTACCGTCGGTGACGTGCTGGGTAAATACCATCCGCACGGCGACAGCGCCTGCTATGAAGCCATGGTGCTGATGGCACAGCCGTTCTCCTATCGTTACCCGCTGGTCGATGGCCAGGGGAACTGGGGGGCACCGGACGATCCAAAATCCTTCGCCGCGATGCGTTATACCGAGTCACGCCTGTCGAAGTATGCTGAAGTCCTGCTGGGAGAGCTCGGTCAGGGCACCGTCGATTATGTCCCTAACTTCGACGGCACGATGCAGGAGCCGTCAATGCTGCCGGCACGCCTGCCGAATATTCTGCTCAACGGCACCACCGGTATTGCCGTGGGGATGGCGACCGATATTCCACCGCATAACCTGCGCGAAGTCGCGAAAGCCGCCATTGCGCTGATCGACAGCCCGAAAACTACGCTTGATGAGCTGCTGGATATCGTTCAGGGGCCGGATTATCCGACAGAAGCGGAGATCATTACGCCGCGCAACGAAATCCGCAAAATTTACCAGAGCGGTCGTGGTTCGGTGCGGATGCGCGCGGTGTGGAAGAAAGAAGACGGTGACGTGGTGATCACTGCGCTGCCTCACCAGGTGTCCGGGGCACGCGTGCTGGAGCAGATCGCTGCCCAGATGCGCAATAAAAAGCTGCCGATGGTGGAAGACCTGCGCGATGAATCCAACCACGAAAATCCGACGCGCCTCGTGATTGTGCCGCGCTCCAATCGTGTGGATATGGAACAGGTAATGAACCATCTGTTTGCCACCACCGATCTGGAACGCAGCTACCGCATTAACCTGAACATGATTGGCCTTGATAATCGCCCGGCAGTAAAAAACCTGCTGGAGATCCTCAGCGAGTGGCTGGTGTTCCGCCGTGATACGGTGCGTCGCCGCCTGAACTTCCGTCTGGATAAGGTGCAGAAGCGCCTGCATATCCTCGGCGGTTTGCTGGTGGCGTTCCTCAATATTGACGAAGTGCTCCATATCATCCGCTCTGAAGATGAGCCGAAGCCGGTGCTGATGTCGCGTTTCGACCTCTCTGAAACCCAGGCTGAAGCCATCCTCGAGCTGAAACTCCGCCATCTCGCCAAACTGGAAGAGATGAAAATTCGCGGTGAGCAGGATGAACTGGAAAAAGAGCGGGCGTATCTGGAAGGGCTGCTGGCCTCTGAGCGCAAAATGAATACGCTGCTGAAAAAAGAGCTGCAGGCTGACAGCGATGCTTACGGGGATGACCGCCGTTCTCCGCTGCGCGAACGCGAAGAAGCGAAAGCGATCAGTGAAAGCGAGCTGGTGCCGTCCGAGCCGGTGACTATCGTGCTGTCACAGAGTGGCTGGGTGCGCAGTGCCAAGGGACATGATATCGACCCGGCAGGCCTCAGCTACAAAGCCGGGGACAGCTTCCGTGCCGCCGCGCGCGGCAAGAGCAACCAGCCGGTGGCCTTTATTGACTCGACCGGGCGCAGCTATGCGCTGGACCCGATCACCCTGCCATCGGCACGCGGTCAGGGTGAACCGCTGACGGGCAAACTGACGCCACCGCCTGGCGCGGTGATCGAACAGGTGCTGATGGAGGAGGAGGATCAAAAACTGCTGATGGCCTCTGATGCCGGCTATGGTTTTGTCTGCACCTTCAGCGATCTGATTTCCCGTAACCGTGCCGGTAAAGCGCTGCTGACGCTGCCTGCCAACGCCAGAGTGATGACCCCGATGGCGATCCACAGCAACGACGACCTGCTGCTGGCGATCACCAGCGCCGGGCGGATGCTGATGTTCCCGGTGGGCGATTTGCCGCAGCTGTCTAAAGGCAAGGGCAATAAGATTGTCTCGATTCCGTCGGCCCAGGCGGCCTCCGGTGAGGATAAGCTGGCCTGGCTCCTGCTGCTGACGCCGCAAAGTGACATTACGCTGCACGTCGGTAAGCGTAAACTGACGCTGAAAGCGGCCGATCTGCAGAAGTTCCGCGCCGAACGTGGCCGTCGCGGCACGCTGCTGCCGCGTGGCCTGCAGCGCATTGACCGGGTGGATGTCGATGGCCCGGCCCGTCCAGCCCCTGTGGATGACAGCGAAGAGTAATGCGCTCTGCCCGCCTGCGTATCACGGATACGCAGGCGGATGTGCTGTCAGAAAAAATAGAATAAGCTCAGGCGCGCCTGGCGCTGCCTGGCGCGATACCTGCAAGTGATAATGAGGTTGTTATGCTCGCTATTTTACGTCTTATGATCGTCGTGATTTATTCAATACTGTTATGTGTCTTTGGCTGTATTTACTGTTTGTTCAGTCCGCGCGATCCCCGCCACGTTGCCACGTTTGGCCACCTTTTCGGGCGTCTGGCTCCGGTGTTTGGCCTGAAAGTTGAGTTGCGGAAACCCGTCGGCGCAGAAGACTATCCCAACGCGATCTATATCTGTAACCACCAGAACAATTACGACATGATCACCGCGGCCAAAATGGTGCAGCCCACGACAGTGACCGTGGGTAAACGCAGTCTGCTGTGGGTCCCGTTCTTTGGTCTGCTCTACTGGCTCACCGGTAACCTGCTGATTGACCGGGATAACCGTGCTAAAGCACACGGCACTATCGGTGAACTGGTGGATCAGTTTAAACGTAAGCGGATCTCTTTCCTGATGTTCCCGGAAGGGACGCGCAGCCGGGGCCGTGGTCTGCTGCCGTTTAAAACCGGTGCCTTCCATGCGGCAGTGGCGGCGGGTGTGCCGATTATTCCGGTGGTGGTGTCAAATACGCACGGTAAAATTAAACTGAACCGCCTGAAAAATGGACTGGCGATTGTGGAAATGCTGCCGCCGGTTGACACGCAGGCCTTTGCCGAGCAGTCCGTGCGCAAGCTGGCCACCCACTGTCGCGAACTGATGTCAGCAAAGCTGGATGAGTTAAATGCTGAAGTTGCCGCACGGGAAGCGTCAGGTAAGCTATAAATTAACGCAGTGGCCGTGACGACGGCGATGTCGTTTGTATTTTGACGGCAGCACATCTCGCGGATACACAGCCCGCGCATAATGATAAAAATGGAATACGGTCGCTGTGGCGGCCGGTTTTGACTTACGGAGAGGGTATGTCCTTCAGTCGACGTCAGTTTATTCAAGCCTCGGGTATTGCCCTTTGTGCCACTGCTGTTCCTTTCAGCGCCCGCGCTGCCGGGCAGGCCAGCGCGCTACCCGTTCCTCCTTTAATTGAATCACGTCGCGGACAGCCGCTGTTCCTGACGCTGCAGCGCAGCCACTGGTCTTTTAACGGCAGTAATAAAGTGCCGGTATGGGGCATTAACGGCCACTATCTTGGCCCGACGGTGCGCGTATGGAATGGCGACGACGTGAAGCTGATCTACAGCAACCGCCTGAATGAACCCGTCTCCATGACGGTGAGCGGTCTTCAGGTGCCCGGCGTGCTGATGGGCGGCGCAGCGCGCATGATGTCGCCAGGGGTAGACTGGGCACCGGTGGTGCCGATCCGTCAGTCAGCGGCCACCTGCTGGTATCATGCCAATACCCCGAATCGCATGGCGCCCCACGTTTACAACGGGCTGGCGGGCATGTGGCTGGTGGAAGATGAGATCAGCAAATCCCTGCCCATCCCTAACCATTACGGGGTGGATGATTTTCCGCTGATTATTCAGGATAAACGGCTGGATAATTTTGGCGCAGCGGAATATGACCCGCCGGGCAGCGGTGGGTTTGTGGGGGACACGCTGCTGGTCAACGGCGTGCAGAATCCGTATCTGGAAGTCTCCCGCGGCTGGGTACGCCTGCGCCTGCTCAATGCTTCAAACGCGCGCCGCTATCAGCTGCGGATGAGCGACAGCCGGCCGTTCAATGTCATTGCCAGCGATCAGGGTTTTCTGCCTGCACCGGTGGCGGTAGAGCAGCTGTCGCTGGCACCGGGTGAACGGCGCGAAATCCTCGTGGATATGTCCCAGGGCGATGAAGTGTCGATTACGGCCGGCGAGGCCGCCGGCATTGTTGACCGCCTGCGCGGCTTCTTTGAACCGTCCTCTATCCTCACCTCGACGCTGATCCTGACGCTGCGTCCCACCGGCTTGCTACCGCTGGTGACCGACAATCTGCCGATGCGGTTGCTGGCAGATCAGGTGATTGAGGGGGCCGTCAGCCGCACGCGTGAGTTCCGCTTAGGCGACTCAATGCCGGGCATCAACGGCGCGCTGTGGGATATGAACAGGATTGATGTGCAGGCGCAGCAGGGGAGCTTTGAGCGCTGGATTATTCACGCCGACCTGCCGCAGTCATTCCATATTCAGGGGGTGATGTTCCTGATTAAAAGCGTGAACGGGGCACAACCCATGGCGGAAGATCGCGGCTGGAAAGATACGCTGTGGGTGGACGGTGACGTGGAGCTGTTCGTGTCCTTTACCCAGGCCTCGTCCGAGCATTTCCCGTTTACCTATTACAGCCAGACGCTGGAACTGGCCGATCGCGGGACGGCGGGGCAGCTGGCGGTGAGCCCGTCACCGCAGCCTATGGGTTAAGGTGCTGCGGTGACGGGCTCAGCATTGCCGTCAGGCGTGCCGCAGCGGGGAAATGAGGACGACCTGTTTTCCGTCGTCCCACGCGCTGCCTCCGCTTAATTCAGCTCATCCGGGTCCGGCCCCAGGCGGTTCCCCTCATCCAGTGCTGCAATCTCACTGATTTCCGTTTTTTGCAGGCGGAAGTCGAACACCTTAAAGTTCTCTTCAATGCGCGAAGGCGTGACCGATTTCGGGATCACCACCAGACCACTGTCGAGGTGCCAGCGGATCACAATCTGAGCCGGCGTTTTATCGTATTTCTTCGCCAGCTGTTTGATCACGTCTTTGTCGAAAACGCCTTTGCCGCCCTGGGCCAGCGGGCTCCAGGATTCAGTCTGGATCTGATGCAGGGCATTCCAGGCATGCAGCGTGCGCTGTTGCAGCATCGGATGCAGCTCCACCTGGTTGATCACCGGGCTGACGCCGGTTTCATCCAGCAGGCGCTTCAGGTGCGGCTCGTTGAAGTTACAGACGCCGATGCTTTTCGTCAGCCCCTGCTTTTGCAGTTCAATCATCGCTTTCCACGCTTCAACAAAGTTGTCCTTTGCCGGGCAGGGCCAGTGCATCAGATAGAGATCGACGCTGTCGAGCTGCAGTTTCTTCAGGCTGGTTTCCAGTGCCTGAGGCGCGTTAAGCTGATCGTCATTCCACAGCTTGGTGGTCACGAAGATATCCTCACGTGCCACGTCCGTTTCCTGTAATGCCTGGCCGATACCCTCTTCGTTCTTATAGATGGCGGCGGTATCAATGGAGCGATAACCGACGGAGAGTGCTTTCACGGCGGCGGCGCGGGCCTCATCAATACTGGCCTGCCAGACACCCAGGCCAAGCTGGGGCATCATATTGCCATCGTGCAGTTTAATAATCGGTTGATCTGCCATGTTATCTCCTTATCAGCGTGTGAACCGGTGCGCGGGCACCGGTTAATGACTCTAAGTCTAGTTGATACACAGGACTCGGGGAGGGATTAACGGGCATCCAGATAAATCTGACGGCTGACCTCAGGGGAAATATCCTGATGTTCACCCAGTGCGGTCAGGCCTTTTTCCTCCAGCTTTTTCAGCAGCTGCGGGATTGAAGAACCGTCGAGCTGATAGTCCCTGAAGCGCGTCGGTACGCCCATCTGCTCAAAGAAATTGCGGGTGGCGGCGATGGCGGCATCGATGCGCTCTTCATCGTTGCCGTCGTTTATCCCCCAGACGCGGGCGGCGTACTGCAGCAGCTTCTTACGTTTGGTCGCGCGCTGAATATTCATCAGCGAGGGCAGGACGATCGCCAGCGTTTGGGCGTGATCCAGCCCATGTAACGCCGTGATTTCGTGGCCCAGCATATGCGTGGCCCAGTCCTGCGGCACGCCGGCCCCGATCAGACCGTTCAGCGCCAGGGTCGCGCTCCACATGACGTTGGCGCGGACGTCGTAATTTTCCGGTTCGGCCAGTGCTTTCGGGCCTTCCCCGATCAAGGTCAGCAGCAGACCTTCGGCAAAACGATCCTGCACGCAGGCCTCGACCGGATACGTCAGGTACTGTTCAATCGTATGCACAAACGCATCCACTATGCCGTTGGCGATCTGGCGCGGCGGCAGGCTATAGGTATAAACCGGATCCAGCACGGCAAAGCGCGGGAAAACATGATGGCTGCGGAAGGCCTGCTTATCCTGAGTGGCACGGCGGGTGATCACCGCACTGCGGTTAGACTCTGAACCAGTGGCAGGCAGCGTCAGCACGGAGCCGATCGGCAGTGCCTGCTGGATGTCTGTGCCACCTGTTTGCAGAATATGCCACGGGTCCTGCGGATAAAACGCGGCGGCGGCGATAAACTTGGTGCCGTCGAGCACGGATCCTCCACCGACGGCCAGCAGGAAGGTGATCTTTTCACGCTTCACCACCTCAACCGCCTGCATCAGCGTTTCAAAACTGGGGTTAGGCTCAATACCGCCGAACGCCTGGACGTCGAAGCCCTCGAGGGCGTGATACACCTGCGCCATCACGCCGTTGTTTTTCACGCTGCCACCGCCGAAGGTGACAAGCACTCTGCTGCCCGCCGGAATTTCAGCAGCCAGATGGGCGATCTGCCCCTGGCCGAACAGAATACGGGTCGGGGTATGCAGAACAAAATTATTCATCACGGGCAATCCTGTTGAAAGGGGTATCGGCTGGATCCGGCGTTCAATTGTCGCCAGCGGCCGGGCATGGCTCAATGCTCATTTCTGCCTGTTTCTTGCCTGATCCTCCAAAGGGGTGGAGAAATACCGGAACCAGGGCGATGATACGCCCGGGTTTCATTCTGCAGGCGGGAATCAAAATGGATAGACAGGCAATCTGCGCCCGGCTGGCGCAACAGGTCATCAGTCTGGTGACCGGCGATAAACATCAGGTGGCTCCGGTGCCGGGGATCTCCCTCATACACGCTGACCGTTACTGGGCACGCCAGCCGGTGATGTATCAGCCGGCCATTGTGATCCTGTTTCAGGGGCAGAAAACCGGCTATCTCGGCAACAGCGTATTTCAGTATGACGCCACCAAGTATCTGATGCTTACCGTGCCGCTGCCGTTTGAGTGTGAAACCTTCGCCACGCCGGAACAGCCGCTGGCGGGACTGTCGCTGCGCGTCGATGCGCTGAAGCTGCAGGATCTGCTGATTGATATCGGGGACGACGACGGCTTTCGTCCAGAGCCGCAAACGCGGGGTATTCACTCGGCGCTGCTGACCGAAGCGATGCTGTGCGCGACCGAACGGCTGCTGGACGTGATGCGCCATCCGCGCGATGCCCGCGTACTGGGCCCGCAGATTGTGCGTGAAATTCTCTACCACGTCCTGCAGGGGCCCTGTGGCGGCGCACTACTGGCGCTGGTCAGCCGGCAGACCCAGTTCAGCCAGATTGCCCGTGCGCTGCGCCGCATTGAGCACCACTTTACCGACAATCTCAGCGTTGACCTGCTGGCGGCCGAAGCCAATATGAGCGTCTCGGCGTTTCACCATAACTTTAAAGCGGTGACCAGTACGTCACCACTGCAGTATCTGAAAAGCTATCGCCTGCATCAGGCGCGCATGATGATGTTGCAGGAAGGAATGAAGGCCAGCGTCGCGGCCATCCGGGTCGGCTATGAAAGCCCGTCGCAATTTTCACGCGAATTTAAACGCTACTTTGGCGTCACGCCAGGCGAAGAGATGTCCCGGATGCGTCAGGTGGGGTAGGTGACGATCCGCCTGGGGGCATTATATCAACGGTTTAGCGGGAAAAAAATTAACAACACGTTGATAATTAGTAAGAAAATCTAAATAAAATAATGTATTGAGAAGATACTTAAAAAGCCATATATTGGCCGCGTTTTATGCATGGCCCACTTATTACTTAATTCAATTAATTCAACTGCGGCGTTAAACAAACCCCCGGTTGTAGGAGAGATATGATGACGGATAAAGTCCGTATTGATACTTTAGATGCCAAATCTTTTGATGGAAACAATGAGACCTATTTAGCCAGACAGGCTGAGTTTGAATCTAATGTAAGGAGCTATCCCCGTAAATTGCCGTTTGCAATTGCGAAAGCTCAGGGTGTTTGGATCACTGATGTTGAAAATAATCACTATCTTGACTGCCTTGCCGGCGCGGGAACGCTGGCGCTTGGACATAACCATCCGGACGTTTTACAGAGCATCCAGAATGTCATTACCAGCGGCTTGCCGTTACATACTCTAGACCTGACAACGCCGTTAAAAGACCAGTTCTCTGAATACCTGCTGTCCTTACTGCCAGGTCAGGGGAAAGAGTACTGCCTGCAGTTCACCGGCCCATCCGGTGCTGATGCGGTTGAAGCCGCGCTGAAGCTGGCGAAAAAAGTGACCGGCCGCGCCGGTGTGATCAGCTTCTCCGGTGGTTACCACGGCATGACCCACGGCGCGCTGTCCGTGACCGGTAACCTGTCACCAAAAGAAGCGGTCGATGGCATGATGCCGGAAGTGCAGTTTATGCCTTATCCGCACCAGTACCGTTGCCCGCTGGGGATTGGCGGTGAAGCCGGTGTTAAAGCGCTGACCTACTACTTCGATAATCTGATCAACGACGTTGAGAGCGGCGTGCGCAAGCCTGCGGCCGTGATCCTGGAAGCCGTACAGGGCGAGGGCGGGGTGAACCCGGCACCGGCCGAGTGGCTGCAGCGTATCCGTAAGGTCACTCAGGAACACGGTATTCTGCTGATCATTGATGAAGTCCAGGCCGGTTTCTGCCGTACCGGTAAACAGTTCGCCTTTGAACACGCGGGCATTGAACCGGACATCATTGTGATGTCAAAAGCCGTCGGCGGCGGTCTGCCTCTGGCCGTGCTGGGCATCAAAAAGCAGTTCGATGCCTGGTCTCCTGGCCACCATACCGGGACCTTCCGCGGCAACCAGCTGGCGATGGCCACCGGCCTGACTACGCTGAAAATTCTGAAAGACAATAACGTGGCGGCGAAAGTGGCAGAGCAGGGCGAGTGGCTGAAAGGCAAACTGGCTGAACTGCAGAAGCGCTATCCGGTGATTGGCCACGTTCGCGGTCTGGGCCTGATGATCGGTATTGAGCTGGTTAAGCCACAGGAAGCGGCGGATCATATGGGCTGCCATCCGGCCGACGGCGAGCTGTCCGCACTGCTTCAGAAGAAATGCTTCGAAAACGGTCTGATCCTGGAGCGTGGTGGTCGTCACGGCTGTGTGCTGCGTCTGCTGCCGTCCCTGTTGATCACCAATGAAGAGCTGGGTGTTTTCCTGGACAAATTCGAACACGCCCTGCTGTCTGCTGGCGTCAAACCTGTATAACTGGAGTAAGTGATGTCCCGGTTAAACCCGATTCTGGCCGCGTCAGCGCAAAGCACGGATGCGTATCAGCAAGCGATTAAACAGACCAGCGAAGCCGTGGTGCAGTGGCTGCAACAGCCTGAAATGTATCAGGGAAAAAGCGTGGCTGAACTGCGTGAGCGCATCCAGCTGGACTTCACCTCTCAGGGCCTGGGTAACCAGGCCGCGATTGAGCGTGCGGTCGAATTCTTCTTAAAAGACAGCCTGTCGGTTCATCACCCACAGTGCGTTGCCCACCTGCACTGCCCGAGTCTGGTGGTCAGCCAGGCGGCGGAAGTGCTGATTAACGCCACTAACCAGAGTATGGACTCCTGGGATCAGAGCCCGTCGGCTACCATTATTGAGGTGAAGCTGATCGAATGGTTGCGCACGCAGGTAGGCTACCAGCCGGGTGATGCCGGAGTGTTCACCAGCGGTGGCACCCAGAGTAATCTGATGGGCCTGATGCTGGCGCGCGATGCCTTCTTTGCGCGCATTGGCCATTCTGTCCAGCAGGACGGGCTGCCAGGCGATCTGAGCAAGATCAAAGTGTTCTGTTCCGAAAATGCGCACTTCTCCGTGCAGAAGAATATGGCACTGATGGGACTGGGTTACCGTTCCGTTACGCTGGTGAAAACCGACCGCTTTGCACGCATGGACGTCAATGACCTGGCGGAAAAGATTGCTCAGGCACAGGCCAACGGCGAACAGATTCTGGCGATTGTGGCCACCGCAGGCACCACTGACGCGGGGGCTATTGACCCGCTGCGGGCGATTGCCAGCCTGGCGGCAGAACATCAGATCTGGGTGCATGTGGATGCGGCATGGGGCGGGGCGCTGCTGCTGTCTGAGAAATACCGCGACTACCTGGACGGCATTGAACTGGTGGACTCCGTCACGCTGGACTTCCACAAGCAGTTCTTCCAGACCATCAGCTGCGGCGCGTTCCTGTTGAAAGAGGCACGTCACTACGAGCTGATGCGCTACCAGGCGGCATACCTGAACTCCGAGTTCGATGAAGCGCAGGGCGTGCCTAACCTGGTGTCCAAATCGCTGCAAACCACCCGCCGTTTCGATGCGCTGAAGCTGTGGATGGGCCTTGAGGCGCTGGGCCAGCAGCAGTACGCTGAAATCATCGACCACGGTGTTACCCTGGCGCAGCAGGTGGCACAGTACGTCACTGAGCAGCCGTCACTGGAGTTGGTGATGGAGCCACAGCTGGCCAGCGTGCTGTTCCGCTATCGTCCGGCCTCCCTGGCTGGCGCGGATGATGCGGCTATCGCACTGCTGAATCAGAAAATTGGTGATGCGCTGCTGGATTCGGGACGGGCTAACGTGGGAGTGACAGAATCGGACGGGGTAACCTGCCTGAAGATGACGCTATTAAATCCCACCGTCACCCTGCAGGATATTCAGGTCCTGCTGGCGCTGGTGGAAACCACCGCAGAGCAGCTGTAATCCGCTGACTGACGCGGGGCGGGCACAGCGCGCTGCCCCGCGTGATATCCAGCCCGGTCATTACCGGGCTTTTTTGCCTTTTACCACCAGGGCAATACTGCCGATCAGGCCAATCGTCAGCATGATCAGCGGCAGGATCATCAGACAGGCCATCACCTGATCTTCATGACGTTTAATAAACGGCACCTGACTGATGGTGTAACCAAACCCGACCAGAATCCCTACCCACAGCACACCACTCATCCAGTTAAAGAGCTGGAACCGCCCGTTTTTCAGGCCGGAAATCCCTGCCAGCGTCGGTAATATCGTCCGCACGAAGGCCAGAAAGCGGCCAACCAGCAGCGCCATCAAACCGTGGCGATTAAACAGATTCCATGCACGCTGGTGGTACTGTGCCGGTAAATGCAGCAGCCAGCCTTTGACCAGCCGGGTGTTCCCCAGCCAGCGGCCCTGGAGATACCCCAGCCAGCACCCGAGGCTGGCGGCTGTCGTCAGGATCAGCAATGTCGGAATAAACGCCATCACGCCTTTGGCAATCATCGCTCCGGCGAGCAGCAGCAGGCTGTCACCGGGTAAAAATGCGGCAGGTAACAGGCCATTTTCCAGAAACAGTGTCAGGAACATAATGCCATAGACGATCCAAATTACGTCCGGATTGGCCAGCGCGGCAAAATCCTGATGCCAGAGCGCCTGAACAATCTCGTGTAGTACACCCATTCGTTATCCCGTTAAACCCATGACCTGTCTTTTTTAACGCTCCCCATGCCAGTCGTGATGACTGAACCGGGTCAGACGGTGCCACCTCTCGCATCGATGAGGGTGGCGATGAAAACGTTGCTGCCTAGTGTACCTGCAAAAGCGCTCCGGCACCTTGATCAAAGGCGCGAACTCATTATCCCATTGATCAATTGTTGATGTTCATCGCCCTTAGCGGTTCAGGCGTGCAAAACCAGCCGCTAAATCCTCAATCAGATCGTCAACATTTTCCAGCCCGATATGTACGCGTACCAGGGTACCGGTAAAATCAATACCGCCCGCCGGACGGATGGCGGCCAGTTCTTCCGGCTGGTTAGCCAGAATCAGCGATTCATAACCGCCCCAGGAGTACGCCATACTGAAATGGCTGAAGTTATCCAGGTAGTCCGCCAGCTGAACATCACTCAGTCTTTCTTTCAGTATAAAGGAAAACAGACCGCTGCTGCCGGTGAAGTCACGCAGCCAGAATGCATGCCCTTTACACTGCGGCAGAGCAGGGTGATTCACCACGGCGACTTCTGGCCGTTCTGCCAGCCAGTGTGCAACCCGCAGGCTGCTCTCCTCGTGCTGCCGCAGGCGAACTGCCAGCGTACGCAGGCCACGGCTGGTCATATAGGCCGTATCGGCATCGGCCATCTGCCCCATCAGATAGGAGTTTTCCCGCAGCTGTTCCCAGCAGCGTTCGTTGGCGACGGCGGTGCCAATCATCGCATCCGAGTGACCAATCAGGTATTTGGTCCCGGCCTGAATGGAGATATCCACACCGAAGTCCAGCGCCCGGAAAAGGATGCCCGCGCCCCAGGTATTATCAATCATGATAATTGTTTCCGGGGCCTTACGGCGGATCGCCGCGACGATCGCCGGAACATCCTGTACTTCCATGGTGATCGACGCCGGGGACTCCAGGAATACTACGCGGGTATTGGGCTGGACGAGATCAGCGATCTCACTGCCGGTGCTGTGATCAAACCAGGTGGTGGTCACCCCCAGCTTACTGAGGATTTTGGTGCAAAAATCCTGCGTGGGCTCATACACGCTGCCGCTCATCAGCACGTTATCCCCGGCAGACACAAACGCCAGAATGGCATTGGAGACTGCCGCCGCACCGCACGGGTACAGCGCACAGCCGGCGCCGCCTTCCAGTTCGGCCATTGCCTCCTGCAGCGAGAAGTGGGTCAGGGTGCCACGGCGACCGTAGAACAGCTCACCGTCTGCCCGTCCGGCGGTGGCCCGTTTTTTATCGGCAACAGTATCAAAGACCAGCGACGAAGCACGCTGAATGACGGTATTCACCGACCCCTGGGTATAACGCTTGCCGCGTCCGGCACGAATCAGTGCCGTTTCAATTTTTTCGCTGCTCATAAAGTTCCTGTGTCATTTTCACCCTTTTTTTAACGTTAACACGGCAGCCGTCCACGCGGTATTGAGCATCAGTATAAGTGATGAAAATTCACCATCCGTGCCCGTGGGAGCGCCGCCAGTCAATAAATTGCGTAAAAAACAGCCAGAAAGTTGTAAATAGTAATGAGAACTACTATCAATTCCCGGTCTTTTTGGTATGATCTGTGAAGAATTTTTCGCTATCAACAATTAGACGTTGGAGACACAGCGTGACAAATGATTTGATGCAGATGGACCTGTCCGTCTGGGGCATGTACCAGCATGCAGACATCGTGGTTAAAGCGGTGATGATTGGCCTTTTGTTGGCATCGGTTGTCACCTGGGCCATTTTCTTCAGCAAAAGTGTTGAATTAAGCGCAGCGCGCAGGCGTCTCAAGCGTGAGCAACAGCAGCTGGCGAATGTCCGCTCGCTGGAAGAAGCCGCACAGGTCTGCGAGGGTTTCCAGGGCTACAGTCTCAGCACGCTGCTGATTAAAGAAGCGGAAAACGAGCTGGAACTGTCGGCCGGATCGGACGATAACAACGGTATCAAAGAGCGTACCGGCTTCCGCCTGGAGCGCCGTGTGGCAGCTTTCAGCCGTCACGCTGGGCGCGGTAACGGTTTTCTGGCGACGATTGGTGCCATCGCCCCGTTTGTCGGCCTGTTCGGTACGGTATGGGGCATCATGAACAGCTTCATTGGCATTGCGCAGACGCAGACCACCAACCTTGCGGTTGTCGCCCCCGGCATTGCCGAAGCGCTGCTGGCCACCGCGATTGGTCTGGTTGCCGCTATCCCTGCGGTCGTTATCTATAACGTCTTTGCCCGCACCATCGGCAGCTACAAAGCCTCGCTGGGTGATGTGGCCGCGCAGGTTCTGCTGCTGCAGAGCCGTGACCTTGACCTTGCAGCCAGTGAAAGCGCGCAGCGCGTTCAGCCAGCGCAGAAACTGCGGGTAGGTTAAGTATTATGGCCATGCGATTAAACGAAGATCTCGATAGCAACGGTGAAATGCACGAAATCAACGTCACGCCGTTTATCGACGTTATGCTGGTGCTGCTGATTATCTTTATGGTCGCCGCGCCGCTGGCCACCGTTGACGTTCGCGTCAACCTGCCGGCTTCCACCAGTTCCCCACAGCCGCGCCCGGAAAAGCCGGTTTACCTGTCTATCAAAGCGGATAACCAGCTGTTTATCGGTAACGATGCGGTGACGCAGGAGACGCTGGTGGAGACGTTAATCAGGCAGACCGAAGGCAAGAAGGACACCACCATCTTCTTCCAGGCCGATAAGACGGTTGATTATGAAACGCTGATGGGCGTCATGGATAAACTGCGCCAGGCCGGGTACCTGAAGATTGGTCTGATGGGTATGGAAACGACCGGTAAATAACACGCCATTCTGTCACTGTCTTATCGATAAACCAACGCGCAGGGGGCGAACCTTTTTCCGGTCGCCCCCTGCTGCTGACTGGCCCTCCGGCCCTGACCTCTACACCGTGATCGCCGGCTCTTTCAGACGCCGCACCTGATACTGCTTCACCAGCCGCTTAATCATCAGTGCCCCTGCCAGCCCACACACCGCAGCAATCGTCAGCCAGACGCCCGGCATCGCTTTATCACCGGTGACATGGATCAGATAACTGCACATTGCGGGCGTAAAACCACCAAACAGCGCGGTCGCCAGACTGTAAGCCAGTGAGAAGCCGGTCGCACGCACCTCGGCGGGCATCACTTCAGTCAGGTATACCACCATGGCCCCGTTGTAGCTGGCGTAAAGGAAGGAGAGCCACAGCTCGGCTTCCAGCAGATGCGACAGACTGGGCGACCCCACCAGCCAGTGCAGCACCGGCCAGGCGGTGAGGATCATCAGCACAGTGAACAGCAGCAGCAGCGGACGGCGGCCGTAGCGATCGGAAAGAGCGCCCATCACGGGCAGCCAGAACAGGTTTGAGATGCCAACGCACAGAGTGACAAAGAAGCTCTGCTTGTCGCTCATCATCAGTACGGTTTTACCGAACGTGGGTGTAAAGGCGGTGATCATATAGAACATCACCGTGGTGGTGACCACCATCAGCATACCGGCGAGGATCAGGGCCCAGTTACTGCCGACCGAGCGCATAATCTGGCCCATGGTCGGGTGGTGTTTGCGCTGGCTGAACGCTTCAGTTTCTTCCAGCATGCGCCGGATCCAGAACAGAAACGGGACAATCATACAGCCGATCACAAAGGGAATACGCCAGCCCCATTCGGTCACTTCCCCTTTATCCAGCAGATGGTTGAGCAGCAGGCCCAGCAGCGCGGCAAAAATCACGGCTATCTGCTGGCTCCCCGACTGCCAGCTGACATAAAAACCTTTCCTGCCCTTCGGCGCGATCTCCGACAGATAGACCGATACACCGCCCAGCTCGACGCCGGCAGAGAACCCCTGCAACAGGCGCCCCAGCAGGATCAGGATCGGCGCCGCCATCCCGAGGGTGCTGTAACCGGGTACCACCGCAATGGTCAGCGTGCCCATCGCCATCAGCCCCAGCGTCAGCAGCAGCCCTTTACGACGCCCGTGCTGGTCGATATACGCGCCGAGGATAATCGCCCCCAGCGGACGCATCAGGAAACCCGCCCCGAAGGTCATCAGCGTCAGCATCAGTGAGGCAAAGGGGTCATCACCGGGGAAGAAGGTTTTCGCAATGGCGGTGGCGTAGTAGCCAAACACCATGAAGTCATACATTTCGAGGAAGTTACCGCTGGTGACATTGAAGATCGTTTTCGCACCGCCTTGCCGCGATGTCCCTGTCGGGGTTGTTGTGGCCATTACCGCATCCTTTGTCTGTTTTTTCTCGTTTTTACCCTGCGGGAGGGGGCGGTGAATGTGATGGCGATCACTGTGTTAATTTACTGTTTGTTGACATTAGTAACCAAAAATTAACAGGAGATAAAAAAGCACAGCTCCGCACATATCCGGACGCGTATTTGCCGCTGCGTTGGGTTAATGTTCATATTTAGTTATATTTTTTTGCATTTTCACACCGCCTTTTTTTTACCAAAAATCAGGAGGATGGCCGTTCTGCCGGTTTCTCTTCTCGACAGTTTCTCTGTGCTGACTAGCCTTACTGGTGAACAAAACTGTTATAAACCCAGGAGGAACCATGGCCGACCAATATGAAATGCAGAATCCTCTCACGCAGTATCCTGCCACGGAATATCCTAAACAGCGTCAGCCCGCTCCGGGCGTGCAGGCCGATATGCAGCCCCGGCCTGACTGTGGTGAAAACAGCTATCGCGGTAGCGATCGATTGAAAGGGCGCAAAGCGCTGGTGACCGGGGCCGACTCCGGCATCGGGCGCGCGGCGGCGATTGCCTATGCCCGCGAAGGGGCTGATGTGGCCCTCTCTTATCTGCCTGCAGAACAGAAAGATGCGGAAGAAGTGGCAAAACTGGTTGAGCAGGCCGGACGCAAAGCCTTCCTGCTGCCTGGCGATGTCAGTCAGGAGGCGTTCAGTAAGAAGCTGGTGGAAGACGCCCGCGAACATCTCGGCGGGCTGGACATCCTGGCGCTGGTGGCCGGTAAGCAGGTGGCGGTAGAAGATATTGCTGACCTGACCACGGAGCAGTTCCGCAAAACCTATGAAACCAATGTGTTTTCGCTGTACTGGATTACTCAGGCTGCGATCCCGCATATGCCGCCGGGGGGCAGCATTATCACCACGTCCTCCATTCAGGCCTATCAGCCCAGCCCGCACCTGCTGGACTATGCCTCGACGAAAGCCGCTATCCTTGCCTACACGCGCGGGCTGGCGAAGCAGATCATCGATAAAGGCATCCGCGTGAACTGCGTGGCACCGGGCCCGATCTGGACGGCACTGCAAATCGCCGGGGGGCAGACCCAGGATAAGATCCCGGAATTCGGTCAGCAGACACCAATGAAAAGGGCAGGCCAGCCCGCTGAACTGGCGCCGGTCTATGTCTATCTGGCTTCTCAGGAGTCCAGTTACGTCACCGCCGAAGTCCATGGCGTTACCGGCGGTAACCATCTGGGTTAACCGCCTGCGGCGGGGCGACAGCCCCGCCCGACCTGCCTGATGAGCGGCCTGCTCAGAACGATAAATCCACCGTTACCGTATCACTGTAATTTCCTGCTACCGGCGTGGCCTGATTTGTCAGCACCTGCGCATTGTAATTAAAGGTACGCGTTAAGCCGTCGCCGCTGACGGCATTTGCCGCGGCACTGGCCATCCGGTCAGGAGCCGTACTGCCCCAGCGAGAGGTTCCTGATCCTTTATAAATCTCATAGGCCAGCTTCCCCGTTGTGGTAGCGCTGGTCATATAGCGCTGCGTCCCCACGGCGTTCAGGCCGTTACTCAGACCCACCGTATAAGTGCTGCCTTTCGTACAGATGACATTAATCGACTGGCTGATGCTGTTAAAGCTGCCGACCAGCGGTGCGCTGCCAAAGCTGACCGCCGGGGCGGTAATGGTGGTGCAGTCTTTGGAAATCGCCATGTTAACGATAATGGACTGTGCGCTGGTGCCGGTCTGCTGCGACCCCAGCAGGCAGGCCCCCAGCAGACCGACGCCGGTACAGACATCGTAGTTCACCGTCACCGTCAGTGTGACGGTGTAGTTTCCCTCCGCCACCACGGCACCCGGCACTGTTCGCAGATAAAGGGGGACATTAAATACCACCTGTCCGACGCCACCGATGTTCAGGCCGAGCAGTTGGCTGCGGGACAGGGTATAAATTGTGCCGCTGAGCCCCAGTTCGTTGCTGCAGTTAACATCGGAACAGAGCTGCAGCGGGATCAGATCCGTGTTCAGCTTCAGTGCCCCCCGACTGCCCGTGGTGGCAACGGCAGTGGCTCCGGTCAGCTGCAGCTTGATGCTGTCGCTGGAGAGCAGGGCCAGTACACCGCCACCGCAGTTGACGGTGATATTGCGCTGAACAGTGCCTGGCGTGGTATTGACCGTAAACGAGCTGACGCCGCCAAAGCTGGCCGTCACCGTGGGCGTGGTACAGGCTGCCATGGCGGGCAGCGTGCCCGCCATCAGCAGGAGTGCGCTATACAGCAGCAGTCGGATTGTCATGGTGTGTTCCCATTGGGTGGGGGTGGCAGTGTGCAGATCAGCGGACCGTAAGTGGTCAGGGAGGCAGGACGTCCACCGGACAGCGTGAGCACGGTGTCACAGCGGCGTCCGTCCGGCGTTGTCGCATGAATCGGATTCTGTGCGGCCAGATTCTCCAGCCAGGTAATACCGTCCCAGCCGACAAATGTTGATGGCTGGTCAGGGCGATCGATCTGCGTCGACAGCGGCAGCGGCTTACCCTCCTGGTCGTGCAGGATCACGCTGGCGGCGCGCAGCGGTTCAATCGGGAAGTGCAGCAGGTAACCGCTCTGTCGCCTGACGGAAAAACGCTGCTCGACGCTGCTGGCGGCCATATTTGCCGGCAGATCGAGCGTGTCGATATCATACTTTGCCGGATAATAGGAGCTCACCTGCGGCACCAGCAGATAGCCATTTTTGTCGGTTTTGCCCATCAGCTGATTTTCAAAGCGGACGTTGATGGCCGGGTAATCGGTTTTCACCAGTACAAAGGCATCCGTCACCTGGTTGGCGGCAAAGACGCTGCCGTCCATCAGCACCAGCGAGCCGGAGATATCGGCAAATTCCGTACTGTAGCGATCGTCACCGTAGAAGCCCGCTGACGTTTCTACCTTCTGGTCCCGCCAGCGCACACTGCCCTGACGATAACTGCCGCCCTCGCTCTGATTGGCCACCGAGGCATCCCAGGCCAGACCGCCGTCGGTAGGCATGGCGTGTGACAGGCTGAGTCGCTCTGAGGTGCCTCCCTGTTGATTACGCTCCACGTTGACGCTGGCGCTGCTCAGTTCACCGAAGGGAATGGTCAGGCCAATCGCACCGGACCAGTCGCCGCGCTCCCGATCGCGGCTGGCCGAGACGTACAGGTTCGAGCTGCCCCACAGGCTTTTGCTCCAGGACAGGTTCATCAGCCGGGTGCGGCTGCCGTCACCGCTGGTAATATCAATCAGCGCCGCGCCGACGCTGCCAAAGCGATCCAGCGACACGCTGGCGTTATACTGGGCGCTGCGACGGCTGAGGGTGTTGAACTCTGTGATCTCATTGCTGTTTTCCCGGTCGGCATACAGAGCGAGGTTGCCAAAGCCGGTGGTGCGCTGAGTTTGCTGCATCCCGAGGCTGAAGCGGCTGGTGCTGTACTGATAGCCCCAGCCGTACTGTCTGCCGTGGTCGCCCTGCATCTGGCTCTGGCTGACTGAGCCGTTAACCACGCCGTACGCTCCCAGCTTTAACTGCATCCCCGCCCCTCCCAGCGCCAGCGACGGGGCCGCCTCGGCGTGACTTTCCAGCGTCAGCCAGTCTGTCAGGCCGTAGCGGTAGGATCCGCTGGTCGCGGCAGAGCCATAATCAAAGTTCTTCAGACCATAGTTCTGGCGCAGAGCCCCGGCAGAGAGGGCGTAATCAGAGAGGCCCGTTTTCAGCAGGTCGCTGGCAACATAGAACGGCAGCGTGGTACTGATGCGGCGGCCCTGGGCATCGGTGGTGACCACCACGGCGTTCCCGGCCCCGTTGACAAACGGCATATTGGTCAGCGAGTAGGGCCCCGGCTGGACATTGTTAGAGCTGGTTTTATAACCGTTAACGAACAGATCCACCGTGGAAGGAACCGCCGCCTGGCCGGAGAAGGAGGGCAGCGGATAGGTCACCAGATCGGGGCGCAGTGAGAAATCACGGCCCACCTGAATCCCGCCCAGACGCACGCTGCTGCTCCACGCCAGCGAGTCGCTGATCAGATCGCCGACCTGCCAGTTCAGCGCATTCTCTTCATTCTGACTGGACCACCAGCTGTCATAGCGGATGTAGCCATTTTTCAGATAACCCGTTTCGCCGGAGAGCTGCTGCTGATAGTTACCGTTACTGATGAACTGGCCGTACCCCCCGAACAGACGCAGCTCATTCCAGGCGGAAAGGCGGGAACCGCCGCCAGTGGTATGGCTGGTATACAGGTCGTAGTTGAACAGCGCCCCGTTACTGCTACGTCCTTCATAGCGTGGCCCGTTACGGGTCGTTCCGGCAAAGGTTTGTACAGGTAGCCATTCCGGCGGAACCGTCAGCGAAATGCGCTGGCGCTGGCGGTCATAGTCGACCCTGACCCGATCAAGGGTAGAGACATCCATTAATGATGAGGTGATATGCGCGGTCGGGATACCGGCCTGCTGCAGGTCAGCGGCGCGCAGCAGGTAATGGCCGTCACGAAACTGAACCGGCACCACCAGCCCACGGTCGTCATCGTTGACCACCAGCCCCAGCATAAAGGCCTGATCGTTCGCCGTGGTGGTACTACTGGCACCGGGCGGGGGCGGTAGCGAGGTATAGATTTCCGCACTGCCGGTCAGCGGGGACAGGCAGGTCAGCAGGCCGGTGAAGGCCAGGGTGCAGTGCCCTCCCGGCACCGGACGGTATCTGTTCATCTGCTAGCGTGCTGAACTGGTACTGCGCCAGGTCTGTTTATGTTCCAGCTCTGCGTAGATTTCCGCCCGCCCGGATGCCGGGAAACTTAACGGGAAGGTGTTACTGGCGTTGGCCAGCACGTACCCCAGCAGACTGCCGGAGAGCGTACGCCCCCCCAGAGTCACATTGCTTAACCGGGCATGTGTACTGCCACGGTTGGTAATTTCCAGGGCCTGCTTACCTTCACGGTTGACCAGTTTCCAGCTCAGTTCCGGACGGGCGGTGTCGGGGTCGAGGCCGCTGCCATAGACAAACAGCGGCACGGAGTAACGCATCTGGAACGTCAGTCCGGCCTGATTCTCACCCGGCGCCCTGGGAGTGGGGATCTCATCCAGCAGAACCCGGTAAGCCAGCTCCTGACCTGCGGCGGGCGGCGTCTGGTTAATCAGACGCACCATCTGGCGTTTGCCGGGTTCAATACGCACCACCGGCGGGCTGGCGAGCACCTGCTGCTGGGTCTGATACTGCTCCTGACCGTTGACCTGCTGCCAGCTGAAGACCCGCACCTGCATCAGCGTGGTACTCGCCCCCCGGTTCTCCAGCCACAGTTCGGTGGCTTTCTCGTTGTGGCTGAGTTTGGGGTCGATGGGCCAGATGAGAACGGAATTACCGGCCTGAGCCTTCAGGGACATCACGCCGCAAAACAGGACAAAAAACAGTCCCGGAAAGGTATATTTCTTCATTATTGCTCCTTGTGCTGCCCGACATTACCAGCTCAACGTCACCGTCAGCGTGTCGCTGTAGGTTCCGGCCCGGTTCACGCCACTCAGCTGTAACTGACCGTAGATGGGCAACGTAATATTGTTGGCATTGCCCAGCGGCACTGCCACGTCCTGATTGACCGGGATTAACGTCGTGTGGGCAGCGTTGGTGTAGAGGTTGTACGCCACCAGGTTGGTGTTGCCGGCTACTTTCAGATTGCGCGTGGTGGTGTAGTTGCCACCGCCGTCAATGCGCATATTCAGCGTGGTACCGGGCGTGCAGGCCAGCGCAATACCAGAATTTTGCACATAGGCCGCGCTGGCAGTGACGCTGCCCACCCCGGGTTGCGTACCAAAGTCGAGCGTACCGAAAGAGGAGGTGCTGGCGCCGGAGACCACACAGCCGTTCACCACCGAAGCACTCACCGTAAAGTTCACGCTGGGCAACGCCTCCACGCCACTGCTGTAAACCAGCAGCAGCAGGATCAGCGGATAAATAACGTCCGCGGCGCAGTGCACCCGCTTCCACACGATGCGCTCCCTTATCGCGACAATCAGTAGTTCACAGCGACGTTAATCGTATCCTGATAGGTCGCGGCCGGAATGGCGACGTTATTGTTCCCTCCACCGGTAATACGACCGTAAATCGGGTAGTTATCTCCGTTCGCCGGATCGGGCGTCCCGGCGCTGACCAGATTAGTGTTGTTGGCGATGGGGGTGGTGTAGTTGGTGCTGCCGTACAGGGTATAGGCGATCCCCACGGTGGCGGTGGTGGCGTTGATCAGATAGCGGGGCTGCGTGGTCTCTGCACCGTAAACCGTGGTCGGTTTGGCGCTACTGCTGGTGATCTGCACCGAGTAGGTTGAGCCGGTAGAACAGCGCACGAAGATACCGTTACCCAACGATCCCACGAGGGTGGCTGACAGCGTATCAAAGGTCGCCGGACTGGTACCAAAGTCCAGGTTACCGAAGTTGACGCCCGTACTGTTGGTGGCTAGCTGTCCATTGACCAGACAACCTGCGGTCAGGATCAGTTTAGCGGCGATACTTCCGGTGGTGGTGGCGGCGTAGCCTGAACTGGCTACACCAAGGCTCAGGCCGCAACCCAGCAGTAAAAGCTTCATTTTCATAACCATTCCTTACTGATTAGAGTGATGAACGTGCTTTTCCGCCTGATGGAACAGTGTCGTCAGCAGGGCTGAATCAACAATGAAAATAATCAAAACCCGTTAGCGGGTAAAATATCACGTAAGGAATAGTCTGTTATTGGAATTAACGCGTTAGCATTCATTAGCGTAACTATAGATCAGCTCATGCCTCGCTGATAAGCGAATCGTAAAAATATTATTTATGTGTTAACACGATCATGGATAAGGGCGCTTTCAGCCCTGCTGTGACGGGGGTGTGAAATTTTCAATAATATTTACTGGTGGATCTAGGCTATTTATCAGGCCAGTGCTATGTTCACATCAGAAGACGAGTAAGTTTAATAAACTTTATAAATTATAGGGCTATATCCCATCCCTGAAAAAAAACGTTTCAGCGTCCTCCTCTTTCCCGTTACGCGGCTAAAGCTGGCTGATTTTTAGCCGATAAAACAGGCTTCAGCCCGATTAATTTTTTTAATGACACCGGGCCACCACACACTAAGTCAACATGGCTTCTGCATTCGAGACTGTCCTATGCTCATGAGTTCGTACGATCAACTGCTGGTTATCGTCTCTTTTATCGTCGCGTTTCTTGCCTCCTACACCGCGCTGGATATGGCGGGGCGGGTGGCGACATCCACGGGAAAAGTGGCCAGAGTCTGGCTTGTCGGCGGTGGCTTCGCGATGGGCGTGGGCATCTGGTCGATGCACTTTATCGGCATGCTGGCGATGAGCCTGCCGATGGTAATGAGCTATAACGCCAGCCTGACGGGCGTGTCGATGGTGATTGCGGTCGCCGCCTCTATTTTTGCCCTGTGGATCGTCTGTTACGGCGAGCTGCCGTGGTACCGGCTGTGTGGCGGGGCGGCTATTATGGGCAGCGGCGTGGTGGCAATGCACTATACCGGTATGGCCGCGCTGGCAATCAAACCCGGGATCATCTGGGACTGGCGCTGGATCTGGCTGTCAGTGGTGATTGCGCTGGTCGCCTCCGGCGTGGCGCTGTGGCTGGCCTTCCGCCTGCGGCAGGGGATTGGCCGGCTGGCGTTGATGCGCAGTGGGGCAGCACTGATTATGGGTGTGGCTATTGCCGGGATGCATTACACCGGCATGGCCGCTGCCAGCTTTCCGATGGACAGTCATGCCACCCACCTTGGCGTTAACAGCAACTGGCTGGCGATCCTCGTCGTGGTGGTGACGCTGGCGATCCTCGGGATTACGCTGCTGGTTTCTATGCTGGATGCACGCCTGCAGGCGCGTACTTCCGTGCTGGCCTCATCGCTGGCGGAAGCCAACCGCGAGCTGGCACAGCTGGCATTGCATGACAATCTGACCCGCCTGCCAAACCGCATTCTGCTGGAAGACCGCCTGGATCAGGCAATCATTAAGGCCACGCGCGAGGACTCGAAATTTGCCCTGATGTTTATGGATCTGGATGGTTTTAAGGCCATCAATGATGCATTTGGTCACCATATTGGCGACAGTCTGCTGATTGCCGTCACTGAGCGCATGAGGGAAAAAGTCGAAGGGCACCATACCCTGGCACGACTGGGCGGTGATGAGTTTGTGCTGCTGATTGAAATCGAGGATCCCAATGATGCCGCGGCGGTTGCCGATACGCTGGTGAAAGCGGTCGAGCGGCCATTTGCTATCTCCCGCTATGAGCTGGTGGTGTCATTAAGTATCGGCATTGCCGTCTTCCCGGGTGACGGCCACGACGAGCGTGAGCTGATGTTTAACGCTGATGCCGCCATGTACCACACGAAAAACAATGGCCGTAATGGCTACAGCTTCTTCCAGCCGTCGATGAACACCATTGCACAGAATCAGCTACAGCTGATCAACGATCTGTGGCTGGCGCAGGAAAATAATGAGCTAAGGCTCTACTATCAGCCTAAATTCTGTGCGCCCAGTGGGCCGATTATCGGCTTCGAGGCGCTGCTGCGCTGGCAGCATCCGCAGCGCGGTCTGTTGACGCCGGATCTCTTTCTGCCGCTGGCAGAAAAAACCGGGCTGATAGTCAGTGTGGGCAACTGGGTGATTGGTGAAGCCTGTCGACAGCTGCGCAGCTGGCATCTTCAGGGCCACAGCGAGTGGTCGGTAGCGGTCAATCTGTCAGCCCTGCAGTTTGAGCAGACGGGGCTGGTGGACACGGTTATCAGCGCGCTGGAAACGCACCAGATCCCGCCTGAACTGCTGACGCTGGAGGTCACTGAAACCACCGCCATGCGCGACCCGGACGAGAGCATCCGCATTCTGACGCAGTTAACCGAACTGGGGGTAAAGGCCTCTATTGATGATTTTGGCACGGGTTATTCCAGCCTGTTGTACCTGAAACGTTTGCCGGCCAGTGAGCTGAAAATCGATCGTGCATTTGTGAACGAGCTTCAGGCGCAGACCGAAGATGCGACGATTGTGACGGCAATTGTGGCCCTGGCGCAGACCCTCAATCTTAAAGTCGTGGCAGAGGGCGTGGAAACCGCGGAGCAGCAGGCATTTCTTACCGGATTGGGCTGTAACACGTTGCAGGGCTACCTGCTGGGCCGACCTGTTCCACCCGATCAAGTTCTTGATCTCAAACAGTATGTCGATGCTGAAGAGAAGGAAGCGCTGATGGTGGCTGTCCCAAAGCTCGCAGCCATTCTGCCGCTCCCTGACGCGGTGTGATTTACGGCCAGGGGCTGAACACCTATAATAGTTCACACTTTGGTAAAAATGGCCTGTAACAGTCGTGGCAAAATATGAACAGCTGGTGGCGCAGATCCAGCAGCAAATAGAAACGGATATCTGGCAGCCGGGGGAAAAACTCCCCTCGCTGCGTCAGCAGGTTGAGCTGAGTGGCATGAGCCTGATGACGGTAATGCACGCCTATCAGGTACTGGAAAGCCAGGGATGGATCCAGTCGCGCCCTCAGTCAGGCTACTATGTTGCCCCGCGTGCCGAATTCCTCAGTCAGCCCCCGACTCACCAGAAAGTGCAGCTGGCCGAGTCGGTCGATATCAACGCCTTTATCTTCGACGTGCTGCAGGCCAGCCGCGACTCGCAGATTGTTCCGTTTGGCTCCGCCTTTCCGGACCCGGAACTGTTCCCCCAGCGCCAGCTGATGCGTGCCCTGACCACCGTTTCCCACAGTATGAAAGCCGTGGATGCCCTGCATAATCTGCCGCCGGGGAATGAAGCGCTGCGCAAAACGCTGGCACAGCGTTATGCCCTGCAGGGTATTCAGGTATCACCTGATGAAATTGTTATCACTAACGGGGCGATGGAGGCACTTAACCTCAGTCTGCAGGCGCTGACCGAGCCGGGTGACTGGGTGGCGATTGAAAATCCCTCATTCTACGGCGCTCTTCAGGCCATTGAGCGCCTCAAGCTGAAAAGCGTGGCGATTGCCAGCGATCCGCAAACGGGTATCGATCTCGACGAACTGAGTCATTCGCTGTCACGCTGGCCCATTAAGGCGTTGTGGATGATGACCAACCAGCAGAACCCGGTCGGCTGTACGCTGAGTAAAGAGAAAAAGGCACAACTGGTGGCGCTGCTCGCCCGGCACGACGTGGCGCTGATTGAGGATGACGTCTACAGCGAACTCTATTTCGGCCATGAAAAACCGCTGCCGGCTAAGGCTTTTGATCGCCACGACAACGTACTGCACTGCTCGTCATTTTCTAAAAACCTGGTGGCGGGGTTTCGTGTCGGCTGGGTGGCGGCGGGCAAACATGCCCAGCGCATTCAGCGCTTACAGCTGATGAGTACCCTGTCGACCAGCGCTCCCATGCAGCAGGCACTGGCAACCTATCTCGGAACACGCAGCTATGACCGCCATCTGCGGCGTTTGCGTCAGGTGCTGGAGCAGCGTAAAAATCTGGCACGTCAGGTGCTGAAACGCTATCTGCCACCGGGGGCGCAGATTAATGATTCGCGGGGAGGGTACTTTCTGTGGGTGGAGCTGCCGAAGCAGGTGAACACTACCGAGCTCTATTACCGTGCGCTGGAAAAGAATATCAGTATTGCGCCGGGGAAGATGTTCTCCTCCAGCGAGCAGTACGCTAACTATTTCCGTTTTAACACCGCCTGGTGGGATGAGTCGCAGGAAGCTGCGGTCGCCACGCTCGGCAGCTTAATCACCGAGTTGTTGATATCGCCGTAGGGGCGGACGTTTTCTTCGGTCCGCCCGGCCGGTTTACACGGTCGCCGCGCTTTTCTGGCCCCAGGTCAGATGGAACACGTCATAAAAATCGACCTCGCCCTTCAGGGAAAGCAGTTTGGTAATCCCCTGCTTCACTTTTTCCGGCACCTTGTCATTACTGAGAATATCGCCCACCGCCTGCTCAGACAGCGTGCGGACATAATACCATTCGCCGTTGTAGCAGACGCGCAGGTCGAGGGTATCAATGTCCTCGAAGCGATATTTCGGGTTAACGTCCATCAGCATCAGACCGCTCATCAGCAGCACAAAAATCGTGGCGCCCCAGAAGGCCGGCCAGCCGAGAAAATCGGTAGTGAAGATCAGCGCCACGGTCAAAATATAGCAGCCGTACATGGATGCCCAGAGTCCCGGATGGGTCTTCAGAAACTGAAAACTAAAGCGCGGTTTGTTGTCGCGCTGCTCCTCGCGATTCAGGGTGTCGATCTCGCGCAGCAATATTTTTTTAACTTCTTCCATTTATTTACCTCTGCAAAAGAGTGCGGGCAGGGTGAAAGTAAACCATGTTTGAACCTATAATAGCAGGCACAGTTTTCGGTTATTCCGCTATAACAGTTGCTCACAGGGATGGGCCCGTCGTCATCGGCGGCGGCGACGTGTAAAATTCAGGCTCACCCTGAGGGCCTGCTCATAATGGATGAAATGACCCGGGATGATGTTAATGAAAGCCCCTGCGCTTATCGGCTTCACGCTGCTGCTCTGTTCCTTTAACGCCAGCGCAACCGACTGTGGGCGTGCCGCCACCGTGGTGGAAAATACCCTTTGTGATAATCCTGAACTGGTGTGGCTGGATCAGGTCTTCAACAACGCCTTCCATGAGCTGTTAATCAGCGACCCGCCGCATTTTACCCGGATCGCGCAGGCGATGATGCGCGAACGTAACGCCTGCGTCAGTAACAGCTGCCTGCGCCGAACCTATCTGGGAGGACTCAGCCAGCTGTACGGGGCCGATCGCGA
This sequence comes from Erwinia persicina NBRC 102418, assembly GCF_001571305.1. Lineage (GTDB taxonomy): Bacteria > Pseudomonadota > Gammaproteobacteria > Enterobacterales > Enterobacteriaceae > Erwinia > Erwinia persicina. The sequence goes on from NZ_BCTN01000011.1 coordinate 46,122, forward strand.
GATGGACTGGCAGGGGGTCTGGTGGAATATGAGCGCGCCTCATGGCAACGGAGGCAAAATCCGCATCAGCCAGTTTGCAGGCAATGAATTTAACCTGGATGCTTCAGTCTGGGGCGGCTATTACCAGTCGTCCTTCAGTGGCAAAGTGACGCTGACCGGGGGCGTTGGCTTCACCCATTCGATCCTCTGGGGCGGCGGCTGTGCAATCGTGCTCACCCCGCGCCCCGATAACCGTATTGAAGTCAGCAGTGACTCGCATGGGCGCTGCGATATGCTGCTGCCGGGTAAAATGTCGATTGATGGCGTATATGTGAAAGCGGATAACGATCCGCGCCCGGCGGCCACGCTCCTGACGCTGGGAATACTGCCGAATAAGGCTCTGGACGATCGCTTCCGCCAGCTGGTGGGGAGTGACTATGCCGGATACGTCGCGACGGCGACCAGTTTTGTCTACAGCCAGGATTTGGATCAACAAGGGGCAACGGTGCTCACCCTCTGGGTAAAAGGCATGGCTAACCGACGGTCGGCCATGATTATGTACACGCCCGAAGGTCAAATCTGGGCGCTACGGGTGAGTCCTGATAAAGATAACAGTGTAAAAGTTCGCTATGTGACCACTGAAAAAGATAAACAGCATTTACCGAAAACGCTAAGTACCTGGCGCACCCGGTTTATCGATCGCCAGGTCACATCATCACTGCTGCCTTAGCGGTAACGCAGCATCTGGCCAGAGGGCGTGATCATCAGACGTTCTTTGCCCAGGCGCAGGGTATCAAAATGCACGCTATTATTTTCTGCATACCCGAGGATATTTTTGATCATCCGCATCTGACCATCATCAGCATAATAAATTTTATGAAAAGTAAACATCACCCCTTCGGTATCCTGTTTCTGCTTTTCCAGACTCACTTTAGCCATAAAACGATTATCGTTAGGGCTGGTCAGCGTCAGCAACACCGTATTCCCTTTACCTTCATATTGCGTATCGTAAATTTCACGCTGGCGTGCCAGCAGGTCATAGTAACCCAGCTGCAGATTGGCCTTAATGAAGTCCTGCGTAAACAGCCCGCTATCGGTTGGCAGATATTTCACCACCGCCACCGCCACGGGAACCAGCAGGGTCACCACCAGTAAGCTAATTGACGCAGTTGGCCATTTCATTAATTTTTCTCTCGCCTTCCCGGTAGATCAGTGCACTCAGTTGAGCACCATCCGTACGCCAGTTGATAATGTTCATCGCCAGCTGTTTACGATCGCACTGATTAGATAACGTCATGGTGTAGTTCAGCGTGGTGCCGGAGGTGTAATAAAAAATCTCCATATACACCTGATTATTCTTCAGATTTTGATTAAGGGTAAACAGCACCGGCCCCAGCAGCTTATTAAGATCATAGGAAGCCGACGCGCTGTCCCGGCCCCGGCGTAACTCCATCAGCTGAATATGGCTGTACGGCACGGAGTTTTTCTCCACCAGTGTGCTGCTCGGCAGCGGGAACAGGGTTCGTCCGGCCCACATCAGCACCAGCAGCAGCACCAGTGCCTGCGCAATAATAAGCCAGAGCCAAAAGTGGCGGCGGGCAGGCGTTTTTGTCTCTGTCTCTGTCACCGACACCGGAGGGACAGACATTCCGTCCGCGGAATATTCTACCGGTAAAACGTCCTGCCTGTTTTCCGTAACGGACCCCGCGTGCCGGCCATCGTCAGCGGCCTTTGAATTATCCAGGTCTTCAGGGGGGGCAACCTCAGGGGATAAACGCTGGCAATACTCAGCCTCGAGAATATAGCCCTTTTTTGGAATGGTTTTGATAATACGCTGCTGTTTACCATCATCTTCCAGCGCAACTCGCAGAGCATGAATCGCATTCGGCAGACTGTTATTGCCAATAACCCGTCTTTCCCATACCAGCGTATTCAGTTCTTCCCGGGATAAAATGTTACCGGCATGTTCCGCCAGCACTTGCAGCAGTTTAAGCTGATATTCACCGAGCCGGCGCTGTTCACCTGTGCCCTGGTGGATCAACGTTCCAGATGAAAAATCGATGAACCAGTGGTGAATAATATAATCTGCAGTCATAAGTGTCGTATATCAGAAAGCCAGTGAATGTATCTGCTTGTTTTTTAGGACTATTAAGGTGTGCAGGAAGCCCAAAGTCGTTTGGTTTTGAGAATATTCTTATTTTAGCTTATCAGACACTTTAAGCGGAGTGGTTATCGTTATTTTTTATCTCACTCTCATCGGTCATCCATCATTATTATCGTGCTTAACTGCGGTTAAAGCCAGGTAACGAGGTGAGCTGGGTGGGCCGGACGTGCGGAGGCAGGTAAAGGGCGGTAATTTGGCTTAAGTTTATTTAAATTAATAAGTTATGTGATCTGCTACGCGAGGAAAACATTGCAAGCTGGTGGAATAATGCCACAATTAATTTAACAAACTCCCAACAAGGAAATTGATCCAGGAGCCTGATATGTTGACTTCTTCTCGCAGTGTAATGTTAATGATGTCGTTTGCTGCCGGGACCTTTGCTGCAGGTGCCTCCTCAAACCCGCGTCATCTGATACTGGCGCAACCTTCTCAGGGTATTCCCAATAACCCGCTGCCGTTAATTATCTATCCGCAAGTGGTCCCGGAAGAGGACGACGAAGGGGTAGAAGACAGCACGCCCGTTGATATGGCCCAGTGGTTCAGCGCCGAATTTGGCCGCCATGGCTGGCCGGTGAGCTGGCACGCTCCGATATATCCCTACACCCATTACCACCCGAATACCCATGAGCTGCTGGGGATCACCTGCGGCTGGGCAGAGATCCTGTTTGGCGGTGAAAGCGGGCGTATGGTGACCGTTTACGCCGGGGATGTGGTACTGATCCCGGCAGGCGTGGGCCATCAGCAAATCGCCGCCAGCGACGACTTCATGGCCGTGGGGGCTTACCCTCCGGGCGTGACGCCGAAAACCCTGCGCGATGAGCAGGCATTGATGGAACAGTCTATCCTTGAAATAAAACGCGTCGCGATGCCCGAGACCGACCCTGTGACCGGCGGGGAAGGCGCACTGACGGAGGTCTGGCACCCGCTGGTACAGTAAAGCTGTGCCATCAGGCTAACTTACGGCCCTTCAGGAACCGGGCAGAGCCTGAAACCCTGACGTACCCGATGTACGCTCTGGTTTTTCTGGGATGCCCGTGACCGACCCGGTGGCCTCAGCCCCCCTCACGGAGCAGGTTCTCATCGCCCTACCGGAATGCACTGTCATGGTGCGTTCCCCTTTCGCGCTTCGCTTTCCCTGACCCGGTTTTCCACCAGGCTAATGTCCATTCCTTGCCCTGTGCGGGGCGGGTCGATCCGCACGACTCTGGCACACTTTGTGCAGCATTAATGCAGGTTCACAGACAGCGGTAGGGAAATCATGAATCAAAGCTATCAGGTCGCGTCGCACTTTTATGATGAGATGTTGCTGAAGGACGGGCGCTATCGTGGACATTATCGGGAATACTGGCAGTGGCTTCAGCAGGCCGATCAGCAGGCGATTGCGCGCAAGCGCGAAGAAGCGGCGCTGCTGTTTCATCGTCTGGGGATCACCTTCAACGTGTACGGTGAGGACGGCGGGGAGGAAAGACTGATCCCCTTCGACAGTGTTCCGCGCATTATCCCCGCCGGGGAGTGGGCGATGCTCGACAAAGGTATCCGCCAGCGCGTGCAGGCGCTCAACGCCTTTCTGCACGACATCTATCACGATCAGCGCATCCTGAAGGCGGGGATCATCCCGGCGGAACAGGTGCTGGTCAACGACCAGTATCAGCCCTGTATGCAGGGGCTGAACCTGCATCGCGATCTTTACGCGCATATTATTGGCGTGGATATGGTCCGCAACAGCGACGGGGAATATTACGTACTGGAAGACAACCTGCGCACCCCGTCCGGCGTCTCCTATATGCTGGAAAACCGCAAAATGATGATGCGCCTGTATCCGGAGCTGTTCGCCGACCGCCGCATCGCGCCCGTCGAGCGCTACCCGTCGCTGCTGTTACAGACCCTGCGCGAAAGCTCGCCCGTTAACGATCCGGTGGTGGTGGTATTAACCCCCGGCCGCTTTAACAGCGCTTACTTTGAACACAGCTTCCTCGCCCAGCAGATGGGCGTTGAGCTGGTGGAAAGCGCCGATCTGTTTGTCAAAGACGGGGCGGTGCTGATGCGCACTACTGCCGGCCCCTGCAAGATCGATGTGATCTACCGACGGGTGGATGATGCTTTTCTCGATCCGTTAGCCTTCCGGCCGGATTCGATGCTGGGCGTACCGGGGCTGCTGTCCGTTTATCGTGCGGGCAATGTGGTTCTGGCCAACGCCATCGGCACCGGTGTGGCTGATGACAAGTCAATTTACCCTTACGTTCCCGATATGGTGCGCTTCTATCTTAATGAGGATCCGATCCTTAACAACGTGCCCACCTGGCAGTGCCGCCGCCCGGATGAGCTCTCCTGGGTGCTGGCTAACCTTGAAAAACTGGTGGTGAAAGAGGTTCACGGTGCGGGGGGCTACGGCATGCTGATTGGCCCGGTAGCCAGCAGGCAGCAGCTGGCGGATTTCCGTGCGCTGCTGATTGCCCGGCCGCAAAACTACATTGCGCAGAATACGCTGGCGCTTTCCACCTGTCCGACATTTGTGGAACAGGGCCTGGCTCCGCGACATATCGATCTGCGGCCCTTTGCACTGAGCGGCGCGGAGATCCGGCTGGTGCCCGGCGGGCTGACCCGCGTGGCGCTGACGGAGGGATCGCTGGTGGTGAACTCGTCGCAGGGCGGCGGTACCAAGGATACCTGGGTTCTGGAGGATGACGCATGCTGAGTCGCACGGCCAGTGGCCTGTACTGGATGGCGCGCTATTTAGAGCGTGCGGAAAATATTGCCCGGGTGCTTGACGTGACCAACCGTCTGTCACTGATGCCGGTGCGCGGCAGTCATAATAATGAACTGCGCGTACCGCTTAACCTGACCAGTACCGATGAGCTTTACTGGTCGGTCAGCGAGCAGCTGACCATGTCGCAGCTGTTCCACTTTTTTGCCCTTGATGAGCGCAATCCCGCCAGTATTTATAACTGCTGGCAGTCGGCCTGGAACAATGCACATGCCGTGCGTGGCAGCCTGTCGTCTGAAGTGTGGGAGAGCATTAATTCCAGCTGGATCGAGCTGCGCAAACTGCGGCATAACGGCGTCAGCAGCGGCGGGGCGGATGCATTTTTCGACTGGGTTAAAGAGCGTTCACACCTGTTTCGCGGCGCGATGTTTGGCACCCTGATGCGCGGCGATGCAATGAGCTTTATCCGCCTCGGCACGCTGCTGGAGCGTGCCGACTGCACGGCGCGTCTGCTGGATGTGTATCAGTATCTCAGTGATGAAGATGACGACACAGTACGTGAATACTACCGGCTGGATACGCTGCTGCGCTCGGTGTCAGCGCGGGAGGCGTACCACACCATCTACAAGCAGCAGCTGGCCGCCGACGGCGTAAACGAAATGCTGATCCTGCGCGAGGAGAGCCCGCGATCGCTGCGATCCTGCCTGGATGAGATCGCCAATCAGCTCAACCTGATCGGCAACAGCGGAGAAGATCGACCGCGCTATCTGCTGACCGTTCTCCATGCCCAGCTGCGTTACAGCAGCTGGGATTCCCTGATGAGCGAGGGGCTGCACGTCTGGCTGCAGGCTTTTCTCAGCGAGCTGGGCAGGATTGCCGAGAGCATTCATCACACCTATCTGGAGGCGAAATAATGAAGCTGACCATTGCGCACAAAACCTGTTTCAGCTATCAGAGCATGGTGCGGCAGAGCACGCAGTACCTGCGGCTGACACCGCAAAATTCGGTGCATCAGCAGATTATTTCCTGGGATCTGCTGCTGCCGGAAGAGGCGATCTGCACCACCGATACCTGGGGCAACGTGCTGCACGTCCTGACCCTCGACCGCCCGCATCAGGAAATTGAAATTGAAGCACGCGGTGTGGTCAACATTCTGGATGAGGGAGACAGCGCACCGGACCCTGACTGTACGCTGTCGCCGCTGGTGTTCCTGCGCCACAGCCCGCTGACCCAGCCCGATGCGGAGATCGTTCACTTCGCCCGCCGCTATTACCGTGAAGAGGCCCCGCTGGTCAGTCTGGAGCGCCTGATGGGGGAGCTGCTGTTGAAGATGCCCTATCAGCCGGGCAGCACGCTGGTCACCGATCCTGCGGCAAAAGTTTTCGCGGCGGGTAGCGGGGTATGTCAGGATCACAGCCACGTCTTTCTCGCCTGCTGTCGCAGCCTGCATATCCCCGCTCGTTATGTGAGCGGCTATCTGTATACTGATCACGTGGAACATGTGGCGACGCATGCCTGGGTGGAAGCCTGGGTGGACGGCAGCTGGCACAGTTTCGATATCACCAACAATACCCGCAGCACCCGTCAGCATCTGAAGCTGGCGGTGGGCGTGGACTATCTGGATGCCTGCCCGGTGCGTGGTATGCGCCTGGGCGGCGGCAGCGAAAATATGCAGGCAGTGGCTGCGGTACAACTGGTGTTTTCGCAGCAGTAATCTTTTACCGGACTCACTATGACCTATTGTGTAGCTATGCGCTTATCGTCAGGGATGATTTTCGTTTCCGATTCCCGAACCAATGCGGGCGTGGATCATATTTCCTCGTTTCGTAAGCTTCATGTTTTTCAGCAGGACGGCGAACGCACCCTGGTGCTGCAAAGCGCCGGTAATCTGGCGACCACCCAGAGCGCGTTAAGCCTGCTGCGGCGCGGCTGCGAGGACGGAAAGCAGCCCAGCCTGATGAATGCCACCAATATGTACGATGTGGCGCTGCTGGTGGGCGAGACGCTGCGGTCAGTGATCAAACGCGACGGCGAAGAGTTTGGCGGCACGCTGATGCTGGGCGGGCAGATCAGGGGGGAAGAACCCAGGCTGTTTCAGATCTACCCGCAGGGCAATTTTATTGAGGCCAGCACCGATACGCCCTATTTTCAGATAGGGGAAAGCAAGTACGGTAAACCGATTATTGACCGCGTACTGCGCTATGACACGCCGCTCGACCAGGCGATGCAGTGCGCCCTGATCTCCATGGACTCCACGCTGGCCAGTAACATTTCGGTCGGCCTGCCGCTGGACGTGATGGTCTATCCGGCCGACAGCTACAGCAGTATGCAGCAGTACCACATTACGGAAAAACACCCCTACTTCTCCCAGATCCGCCAGCTCTGGAGCAGCGGTCTGTTAAGCGTTTTTTCACAGCTGCCGCCGCTGGAGCTCGACGAGTAACCTGCCGCCCACCCCTGTCCTTTCAGGGTTGACCGCATTTTGTGGTCAGCCCGCTTCCCGCCAAATCAGCGCATCTTTCTCCTGTCATTTTCCTGACACGCTATCGTCATCCGGGCTGGTTAGTGTGCCGTTAAAACACCCGGAGGCTAACCTGTGTTTACTATCGAGCGCGTACTGGACGACCTGAGTCCCGGTCATGACACCCCCTCCTGGCAGAAAAGCGTGCTGCGCCGCCTGCTTCATGAAAAAGAGTTCCAGCAGTTCAATCAGCGCAACCGCCACCTGAAAGGGCTGGATATGGTGGAGCAGGTGCTGGAATACATGGATGTCAGCTGCGAACTCAGTGAACGCGACCTTGAACAGATCCCCAGCAGGGGCCCGGTGGTGATCGTTGCTAACCATCCGCTGGGAACCCTGGATGGCCTGGCGCTGCTGCACGCGGTGTCACAGGTGCGGCGCGACGTCAAAATTGTGACCAACCGCCTGCTGCACTGCCTTGAGTCCCTGAGCAGCCTGATGGTGCTGGTGGACAACATGGGTAACCGCACCAGCCGCCATCAGGTGGGGCAGATGCAGGAGCAGTTGGAAAACCAGGGGGTGCTGATCTTCTTCCCGGCGGGGGAGGTTTCCCGCTTCGGCAGCAAAGGCATCAGGGATGGCAAATGGAGCCACGGCTTCCTGCGCCTGGCCGCCCGCTTCCGGGCACCGGTTGTCCCCATTCATATCAGCGGACGCAACAGCGCGCTGTTCTATCTCACCTCGAAAATTTACCAGCCTCTGTCGATGCTGCTGCTGGTACGGGAAATGTTTGGCAACCGCGGCGCGCGGCTGAAGCTCAAAATCGGCAAACGCATCCCCTATGCCAGCTGGCACGACGGCCGTACCCCGGCGAAGGAACTGGCCGCACGTTTTCGCCGCCATCTGTACCGCATCGGACAGGGCAAATCAGCGCTGTTCCAGACTGAGGCAGCCATCGCGCGTGCTGAAGATCGCGCCGTGCTGAAACGGGCGCTGGCGGGCTGTGAAGTGCTCGGTCAGTTACCGGATGGCAAAATGATCTACCTGTACCGCCGTCAGGGAGAGGATTATGTGCCGATACTGCGGGAACTGGGCCGACTGCGCGAAATCGCCTTCCGGGCGGTGGGTGAGGGCAGCGGCACGCGACGCGATCTGGATGATTACGACGACGATTACTATCACCTGATTTTATGGGATGAAGAGGCACTGGATATCGTCGGGGCCTATCGCTTTATCCCGACCGCCGAACAGTTTGAACGCAAAGGCTTCGAGGGCATCTACAGCCACAGTCTGTTCCATTACGATCACCAGATGAACCCGGTGCTGATGCAGGGCATTGAGCTGGGCCGCAGCTTTATTCAGCCTGCCTACTGGGGCAAGCGTGGCCTGGATTACCTGTGGATGGGCATCGGGGCTTATCTGGCAAAATACCCCCAGTACCGCTATCTGTTTGGTCCGGTTTCGATCTCCGGCGGCCTGCCGCTGGCGGCGCGCGACCTGCTGGTGGCCTTCTACCGGCTCTACTTTGCCCCGACGCTGCCGCTGGCGACCTCCCGCCGCCCTTATCCGGCCTCGCTGCCGGACGTTCTGGCGCAGTTTAGCGGCGATAATTACAGTGAGGATCTCAAACGCCTCAAGCGCCTGTTAAGCAACCTGGGCACCGGTATCCCCCCGCTGTATAAACAGTATTCCGAACTCTGTGAGGCCGGCGGGGTCCAGTTCATTGACTTCGGCAGTGACCCCGACTTCAATCACTGTATCGACGGGCTGGTGCTGGTGGATCTCACCCGGCTGAAAGAGAGTCGCTTCCAGCGCTATATAGCCATCCATTACCCGCAGGAGAGGGTGGCAGACCATAACGCAGACTGACCCCGCCCTCTCTCTCCCACTAGCCCGTCTTGACGGGCTCTTTTTTTTACCCACCCGGTCAGCACGAAAAAAGGGTGACCTCGCCCTCAAAATGAATTTCATAATCTATTGATAAAGATGATTTTTTTATCAACCGTTACGCCATGGGTAATGTTTGATACACCGGACGTAATTGTTTGAACGTCTTGTTTGGGTGCAGACTCGTCATCAGAGTGAAGCATCCCTGACAGGATGCACTTACAGGAGGCTTTATCATGATTTCCAACCCGTCCCCCCGTGTCTGGGATACGCGCCGCCGTGAAAAACAGCGCCGTATTGCCAGCCTGGGTCTGAACAATAAAATACTGCCTACGGGCGATCTGGTTGCCATGCTGGAAAAACTGATCGTGCCCGGCGATCGCGTCGTTATGGAGGGGAACAACCAAAAGCAGGCGGATTTCCTCTCACGATCGCTGGCGCAGGCTGATCCGAAAAAGTTGCACGATCTGCATATGATCATGCCAAGCGTGGGCCGCAGCGAACATCTGGACATTTTCGAAAAGGGCATCGCCCGCAAGCTCGACTTTTCCTTCTCCGGCACGCAAAGCCTGCGTATTTCGCAACTGCTGGAAGACGGGCAGCTGGAAATCGGGGCCATTCACACCTACATCGAACTTTACTCGCGGCTGTACGTTGACCTGATCCCGAACGTAGCGCTGGTCGCCGGTTTCAAAGCCGATCGCAAAGGTAACCTCTACACCGGCCCGAGCACCGAGGATACTCCCGCTCTGGTGGAAGCCGCCGCGTTCCATGACGGCATTGTCATTGCTCAGGTCAATGAACTGGTCGACGACGAATGTGACCTGCCGCGTGTAGATATCCCGGGCTCGTGGATAGACTTTGTTGTCGTGGCTGACAGGCCGTTCTTTATCGAACCGCTGTTTACCCGCGATCCACGCCTGATCAAGCAGGAACACGTGCTGATGGCGATGCTGGCGATCAAAGGTATTTACGCCGAGCACCAGGTGCAGTCGCTGAACCACGGGATTGGTTTTAACACCGCCGCCATTGAGCTGCTGCTGCCCACTTACGGTGAACAGCTGGGGCTGAAAGGCAAAATCTGCCGCCACTGGACGCTGAACCCGCATCCGACCCTGATCCCGGCGATTGAAAGCGGCTGGGTAGAAAGCGTGCACTGCTTCGGCGGTGAACTGGGCATGGAAAAATACGTCGCCGCCCGTCCGGACGTGTTCTTTACCGGTGCTGACGGCTCCATGCGCTCGAACCGCGCCTTCTGCCAGATGGCCGGACAGTACGCCGCCGATATGTTTATCGGTTCCACCTTACAGGTCGATGGTGACGCCAACTCCTCTACGGTCACCCGTGGCCGTCTGTCGGGCTTTGGCGGTGCGCCGAATATGGGCCATGACCCGCACGGCCGACGCCATGCAACGCTCGCCTGGCTGGCGATGATCAATGAACCCGATCCGATGGCACGCGGCCGCAAGCTGGTGGTACAGATGGTGGAAACCTTCCAGGCCGGATCAAAACCGACCTTCGTCGAGAAGCTGGAAGCGGTCGACGTGGCGAAAGCGTCCGGTATGCCGCTGGCTCCGGTGATGATCTACGGGGACGACGTGACCCACGTCCTGACCGAAGAGGGGATTGCTTACCTCTATCGGGCGAAGTCGCTGGAAGAACGGCGTGCCATGGTCGCCGCCGTGGCCGGTATCACCGATATCGGGCTGGGCGTGGATGCGAAGCGCGTCACACAGCTGCGCCGTGAAGGCAAAGTCGCCTTCCCGGAAGATCTGGATATTCGCCGGACCGATGCCCGCCGCTCTCTGCTGGCTGCCGGCAGTGTCGCTGACCTGGTCGAATGGTCCGGCGGGTTATATCAGCCACCGGCTAAATTCAGGAGCTGGTAATGAGCCTGCAGCGGCAGATCGCCGCCTCACCTGCTGAACGTCACGCGCAGCGTCTGGCCGCGCTGGCCACGCGTTGTCTGCTGATGGAAGCGAAGCTGACGCCCAAGCCGGGGCTGGTCGATCGTCGCGGCAGCGGAGCGCATCACGATTTGACGCTGGCGCTGATGGAGCGGTCTGCCCACAGCCTGACGCCGATGTTTCGTGAGATGGCGCTGCAAAGCTGGCGACGCCCGGCGGATATCGCCCTGCGCCAGACGGCAGGCCGGCTGGGACGCGACGGGGAAGCCGTCATGATGCGGGAGACCGGTGGGGTCAATACCCATCGCGGAGCGATCTGGGCGCTGGGGCTGCTGGTTTCTGCCGCGTCGATGTGTGGCGGCATGGGTAGCCTGACGCAGGTGGTCAGTACGGCAGCCCGCCTGGCACAGCTGCCGGATGAGGCTGCCCCGAAGCTGTTCAGCAATGGCCAGCGTGCCAGCTCACGCTACCGTCTGCCCGGTGCCCGTGAAGAGGCCCGGCAGGGTTTCCCTCATGTGATCACTCTGGCGTTGCCGCAGCTGTGGCAAAGCCGCCAGCAGGGCGCCGGTGTGGACGCCGCCCGGCTGGATGCGCTGATGGCCATCATGACGTCACTGAGTGATACCTGCGTACTGTCGCGGGCCGGAATGGCGGGCCTGGTGACGATGCAGCAGGGCGCACGCGCGGTGCTGGCGGCGGGCGGCGTGCAGCAGCCTGCTGGCTATCAGGCCCTTATGCAGCTTGATGCACAGATGCTGGCACTGAACGCCTCACCGGGCGGTGCGGCTGACCTGCTGTCTGCGGCGCTGTTTCTGGATCGTGTCTGTGTGGGGTAACCCGGTGCTTTGTCGGGCGAGGCCTGTCTCCGGTCTGCCCGCAGATGAAACAAATTTTACGAGGATCTTATGCAACAGATAACCTTTTCTTTTCCGGCTACACGCCACCTCAGCGGTAAAGCGCTGGCGGGCGTGGTGGGATCCGGCGATATGGAAGTGCTCTACGTCGCTGATGACAAAGACGAACTGCGCGTGGCGATCACCACCTCCGTGGATAACAGCAGCCCACGCTGGCAGGCGTTATTTGAGCGCCTGAGCAGCTTCGGGGCATTACCGTCCGGCCAGATGACCATTCACGATTTTGGTGCCACCCCGGGCGTGGCACGCATCCGCATTGAACAGGTGTTTGAGGAGGCAGCCGATGCGTAATGACAGCAGCTTTATTGAACTGAAAGCGCGTGAGCGCGCCCGCCTGCTGCTGGATGACGGCAGCTTCCGTGAACTGCTTGATCCGTTTGACGGCATGATGTCGCCGTGGCTGGGTGCGCAGGGTATTGTGCCGCAGTCTGACGACGGCATGGTGGTGGCAAAAGGCACCATCGACGGCCAGCCTGCCGTGGTGATCGCCATTGAAGGCGGTTTCCAGGGCGGCAGCATGGGCGAAGTCTCCGGCGCGAAGATGGCCGCTGCGCTGGAACTGGCGGCAGAAGATAACCGCAACGGTATCCCAACCCGCGCGGTGTTGTGCCTGGAAACGGGCGGCGTGCGCCTGCAGGAGGCCAATCTCGGGCTGGCGGCGATTGCCGATATTCACGCGGCCATCGTTGACCTGCGTCGTTACACCCCGGTGGTGGGCATTATTGCCGGTACGGTAGGGTGCTTCGGCGGGATGTCGATTGCCGCCGGGCTGTGCAGCTACCTGATTGTCACCCGGGAAGCCCGGCTGGGCCTGAATGGCCCACAGGTCATTGAACAGGAAGCGGGCATTGATGAGTATGATTCCCGCGACCGGCCGTTTATCTGGAGCATGACCGGGGGCGAAGTGCGCGCCCGCAGCGGCCTGGTGGATGCTCTCGTTGCCGATGGTCAGCAGGCGATTAAACAGGCAATGCGCGATGCGCTGGCAAAAGGCGTCCCGGCGATGCCGCGTTCGCGTCGCTATCAGCACTACCTGCCGCGCCTGGCGCAGTTTGATACCCGTCAGCAGGCCGATGCACAACAAATCACAGCGTTATTCAGTGGGGAGGATCGCAAATGAAACAGCCAACAGGACGTGGTGAAATCTGGCTTCAGCAGCTGACTGCCGGGGCGACCCGCCTGGCGGGATTATGCCCGTCAGTGCAGGTGGCTGACGGTGAGCTGAACGGCGAGGATGCCCGTTTTATTGCCGTGGTGCCTGATGCCGCTAACCATTACCCCCGCGCCGCACGGGGCGAAGTCGGGCTGCTGGAAGGCTGGACGCTGGCAAAAGTCATTAACGAAACGGTGGAGCAGGATGCGGCCAGCGCGCATAAGCGGCCAATTGTCGCGGTGATTGATGTACCGAGCCAGGCGTACGGACGCCGTGAAGAGGCTTTTGGCATTCATCAGGCGCTGGCAGCAGCAGCAGGCGCTTACGCCGAGGCGCGTCTGGCCGGGCACATCGTGATTGGGCTGATCGTCGGTAAAGCGATGTCCGGGGCTTTCCTCGCCCACGGCTACCAGGCCAACCGGCTGATCGCCTTCAACGACAGTGGCGTGCTGATCCACGCCATGGGCAAAGAGGCGGCGGCGCGCATTACCTTGCGCAGCGTTGAGGCCCTGGAAAAACTGGCACAGACCATTCCGCCGATGGCCTATGACATCAGGAACTACCACACCCTTGGGCTGCTGGAGTCGCTGCTGGATATCCGCCAGCCGGATGCCCCGGAGGCTGACGACGTGGCGCAGGTTCAGCAGGCGCTGACGGACGCTCTCGCAGCCGCCCGGCGCGATCCCGGCCTGACGTGCCGCCTGCAGGCGGAAAACCGCCGCAGTTCAAAAGCCGTCAGGGAGCGTATGCGCAGCCTCTGGTAGTGTGCACGCCAGCAATAAAGAGCCATAAGACAACCTGCCAGGTGTCGTCGGGTATGGCAGACATACCCGACGATAAACACCTGAAAAATAATAATCATCGCGCCTGTGCTCTCTTCAACTACCAGGTGATGTTATGACTTATGTAATTATTAATGCTCTTGCCCCTATCTTTGTGATTATGTTGCTGGGTTTTTACGCCGGTAAAGCCGGGATGGTGGACAATAAAAACGTCTCTTTATTGAATATTTTTGTGATGGATTTCGCCCTGCCGGCGGCGCTGTTCAGCGCCACGGTGCAGACGCCGTGGGCCGGTATTGTCCAGCAGTCGCCCTTGATTCTGGTGCTGGTGCTGGCGATGTGGATTGTCTATGCGGCGATCTATTTTATCAGCACGCGGCTGTTCCATAAGTCTCCGCAGGATGCGGCAGTGCTGACGCTCACCGTCGCCCTGCCAAACTATGCGGCGCTGGGCCTGCCGATCCTCGGCAGCGTGCTGGGTGAAGGTGCCTCGACCTCACTGTCGGTTGCCGTCTCGATTGCCTGTGGTTCAGTGCTGATGACGCCTTTCTGTCTGCTGACGCTGGAAAGGGAAAAAGCACGGGCGGCAGGGGATGGCGCGAGCGCCGGGATCGGCATGCTGCCGGTACTGATGTGGCGTTCGGTGACCAAACCGATTGTCTGGGGGCCGCTGCTGGGGGTGGTGCTGTCTGGCCTGGGGGTTTCTATGCCGGGCATGGTGCTGTCAGCCATCAAACCCTTAGGGTTAGCCGCCACCGCCGGTGCGCTGTTCCTGACCGGGGTGATCCTGTCGGCCCGCCAGCTGAAAATTAACGGCGTGGTGGTGTTGTCCAGCATCACCACCATGTTGATCCAGCCGTTTATCGCCTGGGGGCTGGTGATCGCCTTCGGCATTAGCGGTCAGGTGGCGATCACCGCGATCCTGATGGTGGCGCTGTCCGCCGGGTTCTTTGGCGTGGTATTTGGCAACCGCTTTGGCGTACAGTCACCGGATGCCGAGGCGACGCTGCTGATCAGTTCGCTGTTGTGTATCATCACGTTACCGCTGTTTATCACCCTTACCGCCGGGATGTAATATGACCATTGCGCCACATGATTTGATCTGGATCCAGACAACGGATGCCCTTGAGGGCGATCTGCCTGAGTGGGTCGCCAGCCAGTGGCGCAGCGATCTGCCGCTGGTGGTGCGTCGCGACCAGGATCAGCATGGGCGCATTCCGGTGGGCGTGCGTGGCCTGCGGCGCGATCGACGTGCCGCAGGCTGGGTGGCACCAGAGCGTATTATCCGCAGGCTGTCACCGGAGGCGCTGAGCGTGACCGAACGGCTGCTGGCCTCGCCCTTTGTTTCCCAGCAGCCGGTGCAGGCGGCGATCCAACTGGCACAGCAACGCTGGGAGTGGCCATGGGGGATCACCGGCAGCGTGGGTTACGCGCTGGCTACGGAGGTTCCGGTGCTGCACGACAGCAGCGATCTCGATCTGCTGATCCGCAGCCCTGAGCCGCTGGCGGAGCAGGCGCTGCGGCGCTGGCAGACATTTGTCAGCCAGCTGCCGTGCCGGGCCGATACGCAGGTGGAAACCCCCTGGGGCGCTTTTGCCTTAAACGAATGGTTGCGCGATGGGCAGGTACTGCTGAAAACCAACGCAGGACCACGTATGACCCCCCAGCCGTGGAGTGCAACATCATGAAAATTCTCTTCTCTTTTCCCGGCCAGGGCGCACAGCGCCCCGGTATGCTGCAACAGTTACCCGGCGGCGCGGCGCTGCTGGATGAGGCCAGTGAGATCCTGCAGCAGGATGCACGTCAGCTGGACGGTGCGACCGCACTGCAACACACCCGCGCTGTCCAGCTCTGCCTGCTGATTGCCGGCGTCGCACATGCGCGTGAACTCCGCCGGCAGGGCATTGACGCGGATATGACCTGTGGTCTGTCGATTGGCGCCTTTCCGGCAGCCGTGGTTGCCGGCGCACTGCCCTTCAGCGATGCCGTCCGTCTGGTGGCCCTGCGCGGCACGCTGATGGAAGAGGCCTACCCCGAAGGTTATGGCCTGACGGCGATTATCGGTCTGAGAGAGGCGCAGCTTGTGCCGCTGCTGGGCAGTGAGTGCTGGCTGGCCAATATTAATTCACCGCTGCAGATGGTGATTGCCGGCAGTGAGGCGGCAATGAGCGCCGTGGCCACCCGCGCCCGCGCCGCCGGAGCACAGAAAATCCACCGGCTGGCAGTCAGCGTACCCTCACACTGTGCACTGCTGGCGGAACCGGCTGCGAGACTGGCCGACGCCTTCCGTTCGGTAAGCCTGACGCGGCCGTCGTGTGCGTACCTGAGTGGCAGCACCGCCCGCGCGATGTGGCAGCCAGAGCAGATAGCCGACGATCTGGCGAACAATATGGCGCGTACCGTGCGCTGGCATGAGGCCATGGTGGCGGCCAACGAACGCGAGGTCCGGCTGGCGATTGAGATGCCGCCCGGCGCCACGCTGACCGGTCTGACGCGCGTGGCATTTTGTGGCTGTCCGGGGGAGGCGGTGTCGCTGGAACAGAGCGGCGAGCTGCTGGTGCGTCGTCTGGCAGAGCGTCTCAGGGCGGCGTCGTAGTCAGCAGGCGCTGGCGGCTGTACATACGGCCCTCAGCGACCAGCGCCAGCAGGTTCGGATCGTGTTCGCGGTTGCGCTCAAAGACAATGGCGATGTTCTGACGCATCTGATAAGGCTGTGCCAGCCTGAGCAACTGCACTGAATTTTCATACACGCGTTTCATCCTGCCCGGCAGCAGCGTATAGCCGACACCCGCCTGAACCAGACTCAGCATAGAGAAAATATCGTTAACCCGGGTGACGATGTCTGGCTCATAGCCGGCAATATTAAAGGCCTCCTGGAACCCCTGCCAGGTGGCAAAACCTTCCGCCAGTGAGACAAATTTTTCCTGACGAAAGTCACGCAGATCGGCGGGGAAACTGGTATCAAGGCCTGACGCCGCCGGGGCCGCAAGGAAAATGTCATCGTCAAACAGCGGCAGGCTCTCAAAGCGACCGTGGTCGAGATCGCCGGGGGCAACCGCAATCAGAATGGCATCCAGCGTGCCCTCTTCCAGCCGCGCCGTCAGCATCTGATTTGAACCCATGGTCAGTTCCATCTCCAGGTCCGGGCGGCGTAATTTCATGCCCATAATCAACTGTGGGATGGTTTCCAGCGTCAGTGAATAGAGGGTGCCAAGGCGTATTCTTCCCTGGCCTACGCCGGCCGTTTTTCGTGTCTCCTCCACCCCGCGTGACATCATATCCAGCGCTTCCTGACTGTATTCCCACAGGGTATGCGCCGCCGGCAACGGCACCAGATTGCGACCTTTATGAATAAACAGCGGGCAGCGCACGCTCTCTTCCAGGCTGTGCAAGGCCCGGTGTACGCTGACGCTGCTGATCCGCAGGGCATCGGCGGTGCGGGCCAGATTGCCCAGTTGCATAAAGGCGATGAAAATTTCCAGTTTACGAAAGGTAATATCCGAATCGATGTTCATAACAGCCTTTATTCAGAGGGCAGGAAGGAGGAACGATTAACCTTATTCTAGGCGGTAACCGGGCGCGCCGTATAAAGCAATCATGCGTTATCGGCTGTAACGAGGTATGTCTTCGCACGTAATGGCGTCGATAAATAATTTTAATATCTTACCGCTGTTTTGTGCCTTTCCGACGTCCTGATGGAAACAGATCGTCAACGGCGTTGAATTTATCGATTAAATGTTTGTGTTAGAGGTGTTATTAACCCTCATGTGATTAAAATCGCTGATGGATCCCTGCTTACATTTCCCTTATTTTCCGGCAGGTATTCCGCTGGAAGGGCAAAAAATCATCACCTAATCTTATCAATTGTCGGCATCGGTGTGCCGTAGGTGTTGTCCATTTTTTGACTGACATAAGGAAATTCCGCGATGAATCCTCTTTCACGTCGCCGTTTTATGGCTTTTGCCGCCGGAGGCACCGTGGCACTGGCTGCCGGTAAGGTTCACGCCCACGAACAGCCCGCTGCACGGCCTGTCAACGGGAATATGGGCGGCACGGATCCCGGCCCGCACGACCCCACCCGTGAAGCGGAAAATCCGGATATTGTGAACCCGCCATCGACCGACAGTGGCACACTGCCTAACTTACGTTTCTCCTTTAGCGACGCCCATGTGCGCAAGGGCACTGGCGGCTGGACCCGCCAGGTGACGCAGCGTGAGTTGGGGATCTCTACCACCATTGCCGGAGTGGATATGCGGCTGAACAGCGGCGGTATCCGCGAGTTGCACTGGCATAAGGAGGGAGAGTGGGCCTATATGCTTTACGGCAAAGCCCGCATTACTGCTCTGGACACCAACGGCGGCTGGTTTGTGGATGACGTCGGTGTCGGTGATTTGTGGTACTTCCCGTCTGGTATGCCGCACTCCATTCAGGGACTGGGACCGGACGGCTGCGAGTTCCTGCTGGCCTTCGACGACGGTAACTTTGATGAGGACAGCACCTTCTTACTCAGCGACTGGTTCAAACATATTCCCCCGGAGGTGCTGGCGAAAAACTTTGGTGTCCCTGCCAGCACCTTCAGCTCGCTGCCGTCACCGTCCGATGAGTATATCTTCGCCGGTCAGGTGCCGGGGGCGCTCAGTGCCGATGCGATGGCTGGCGCTAAACGTTCCACGCTGCAGTTCAGCCACCGCATGATGGCGCAAAAACCCATGACGCTGAAAGGCGGTACGGTGCGCATTACCGACTCCTCCAATTTTAAAATCGCCAAAACCGTGGCCGCTGCACTGGTAGAACTGCAGCCGGGGGCGATGCGCGAACTGCACTGGCATCCCAATAACGACGAATGGCAGTACTATCTGGAAGGGCAGGGGCGCATGGGGGTCTTTGCCTCCTCGGGCGAGGCGCGGACCTTCGATTTTCGCGCGGGGGATGTGGGCTATGTTCCCTTTGCCATGGGGCACTATATTGAAAACACCGGGGATAAGCCGCTGCGGTTTTTAGAGCTGTTTAAAAGCGATTACTATGCAGACCTGTCGCTTAATCAGTGGCTGGCCCTGACACCACCGGCGCTGGTAAAGCAGCATCTGCATCTGGATGAGGCCTTTATGAACGCGCTGAATAAAACCAAGACCCCGATCGTCGGCTAGCCTTTACGGGTCGATCAAAAAAGAAGATCGGCCCCTGCGATCCCGCCAGCTGTTTTATTTCCGGGGCAGACCTGCTGTTCCGGCTCATCCTTATCCCGGTGCGGGGCGGTCAATAACGGGTGAGGCTCCCGCCTTGTCACCTGTCTGTCATCTGCGCTCAGTATGTTTTAACCCGTTGCTGTTACCAACGGAGACGCGCCGTATCCATGTCTGAGATCCTGATCGACAACCTGTGTAAATCTTTTGGCACGCAGCCGGTGCTGCGCGACGTTTCGTTGCGCATAGAGCACGGCGAGTTTATTGCGGTTCTCGGCCCCTCCGGCTGTGGCAAAACCACGCTGCTGCGCACCCTGGCCGGTTTTGAAACGCCGGATGCCGGCACCATCGTGGTGGGGGAACGCTGCTACAGCGCCCCCGGGCAGCATCTGCCGCCGGAGCAGCGCGACCTGAGCATCGTCTTTCAGAACTATGCCCTGTGGCCACATATGTCAGTGTCAGAGAACGTGGAGTACAGCCTGAAAGTGAAAGGGATGGCGCCCAGCCTGCGACAGCAGCGCGTGGCCGCCGCCCTGCTGCAGGTAGGGCTGGCGGGAATGGCCGGACGCAAACCCGCCGATCTCTCCGGTGGTCAGCGTCAGCGTGTGGCGCTGGCCCGCTGCCTGGTCACCCGCCCGCAGCTGGTGCTGCTGGATGAGCCGCTGGCCAATCTCGATGTCCATCTGCGTGCCACGATGGAAGAGGAATTTACCCGCTTCCACCAGCACTCCGGTGCCACGCTGTTGTATATCACTCACGATCAACACGAAGCGATGGCACTGGCCGACCGGATTGTGGTGATGCAGGCCGGACGTGTGATGCAGTTCGCCAGCCCGCAGACCCTTTATCGCCAGCCTGCCTGTGAAATGGTGGCGCGGTTTATTGATGATGGCCGCGTTGTCACGGTCAGCGATGTCGAACCGGATGGCCAGGGCAGCGCCTGGGTCACCCTGTATGGCCAGCGCATCGCACTGCGAGCCAGCCTGCAGCAGGCGGTTCTGCCGTCCGGCAAAATCTGCCTCCATGCGGCTGACCTGCGTCTGGCTGAAGAACATCAAACTGGTTTCTGGGGCACCATCCAGCGGGTGATCTACCGGGGCGGCTACCGCCAGCTGGAGATCGCCCCGGAGGCCGATCCGCAGAACCGCCTGACCCTGATGCTGACCGATGAACCGCTGTGGCAGACGGGCGACCGTCTGAAGCTGGTGGCGATCGACGGCTGGGTCATTCCTGCTTAATTTTTCTTTCATTACCTTAAGGATCTCAGGGATATGCGTAGCACGATAACGGTTCTGGCTCTGCTTACTGGCTTCTCTTCCCTCACCGCTACCGCCGATAGCAGGCTGGTGGTCTATACCTCACAGGCACCGGAAATTGCCCAGCAGACCATTGATGCGTTTAAAGCCGCTAACCCCGGAATAGAGGTGCAGTGGACGCGTAACGGCACCACGCAACTGATGAACGTCCTGCGCACGGAAATGATGAGCGGCGATGTGAAAGCAGACGTTCTGCTGGTGGCCGATTCCATCAACCTCGGCGCACTGAAGAAAGAGGGCCAACTGATGGCGTATCCGCAGGCGCCGGTCAGCCATATCAGCCCGAACTTTTATGACAAGGATAAGACCTGGTTCGGTACCAAAATTATCGCCACGGTGATCGGCTATAACACGCAGAAGGCGAAACCGGTCAACAGCTGGATGGCCCTGACCGACCCGGAGAACCGCGGGCAGGTGGCGGTCCCCAGCCCGCTTTATTCCGGAGCGGCCTTGTATCATCTGCACACGGCAATCGGCACGCCGTCCATCGGCTGGACATTCTATAAAAAGCTGGCGGCCAACGGCATCACGCCGGAAGGGGGTAACGGTCCGGCACTGAAAGCGGTGGCCAGCGGGATGGCGAAGTACGGGGTGATCACCGATGCCGATCTGATCCGCGCCAAAAAACAGGGATCGCCGGTCGATCTGGTTTATCCGCAGGAAGGGGTGTCGTTTGTCACTGAACCCGTGGCGATCCTGAAAGGTGCCCACAATGTGGCGGCCGCGAAAGCTTTCGTTGACTTTATGCTGTCAGAAAAAGGTCAGCAGCTGGTCGCCCGGCAGGGTAACCGCCCGATCGACAAACGCGTTGCGGCACCGGAAGGCTTTGCGCCGTTTGACAGCATTAAGCTGCTGACGCTGGACAGCGATAAGGCGGTGGCCGACGATAAACAGGTACGCGATCAGTTCACTGAAATCTTCGGCGGATAAGACATGAGCGTGCTGCCCTCTCTGACGCGCCGTCTCCCCAGAACGCCGTGGAGCCGCTGGCCCGGCAGTGAACGCTGGGTGCTGTGGCTGCTGGCGCTGGTGATTGGGCTGCTGTCCGTCGCGCCGCTGGTGAGGCTGGTCTGGGCGGCGGTGGCACCGCAGGGCGTACCGGACATGCAGCGACTGTCCGGTCTGCTGGCAACGCCGCGTGTGCTGCGTGCCACCGGCAACACGCTGATGATTGCCCTGGCCTCGACGGCACTGGCGCTGCTGCTCGGTACCCTGGCTGCATGGCTGGTGGCGATCAGTTCTATGCGCGCAAAGTCCGCCTGGGTCTTTGCCTTTATTCTGCCGCTGATGATCCCACCGCAGGTGACTGCGCTGGCCTGGGTACAGGCGCTGTCGCCCTCCAGCCTGCTTGTGCAGTGGCTGGCGGCGCTGGGTCTGCCGGTGGACCGCGGGGGGCCACCGCCGCTCTATTCGCTGGGCGGGATTATTCTTCTCCTCGGCCTGCATAATGCACCGCTGGTGTTCCTGGCGGTACGTGCCGGGCTGCAGCGGCTGCCCGCCGAACTGGTCGAGGCAGCGCGGATCACGGGGGCCTCCCCGCTGCGCGTGCTGCTGACCGTGGTGCTGCCACTGGCACGTCCGGCTATCTTTGCCGGGGCGGCACTGTCATTTGTCGCTGCCGCCGGGAATTTTGGTATTCAGGCGATGCTGGGCATTCCGGGGCGCGTGCCGACGCTGATCACCCTGGTTTATCAGCAGCTCAACACCACCGGCCCGGGGGCGCTGCCGGATATGGCGGTACTGTCGCTGCTGCTGGCGGCGATCACCCTGGGCGGCATGCTGGTCAGCAGCCTGCTTGGCGGGCGACGCGACGTGCGCGTCAACGGCAGCACCCAGCCGTTCACCCAGTCTCTCGGCCGCTGGCGTCTGCCCGTGGAGTGCGCCAGTTGGCTGCTGATGGTGCTGATCCTGCTGCTGCCGCTGTCGGCGCTGCTGACCACCTCGCTGACCCAGGGGTTCGGCCAGACGCTGAACATGCAGTCGCTGACGCTGGTCAATTACCGCAATGCGCTGTTTGACTACCCGGCTGTCCGCCACGCGTTTCTCACCAGCCTGGGATTAACGCTGCTGGCGGTGTGCATCCTGACCGTGATGGCGCTGTTTATGGCCTGTTTCCTCAGCTGGCGACGCAGCCGGCTGGTGCGTGTACTGCACCTCTCCAGTGAGCTGGCCTTTGCGTTACCTGGCGTGGTAACGGGGATCGCCGCGCTGCTGTTCTTCCTGAAGCCGCTGCCGCTGGTGAACGTCAGCCTTTACGGTACGGTGTGGATTATCCTTGCGGCCTACCTCTCTAATTTTCTTGCGCTGGTATTGCGCCCAACCCTGGCCGGCTTTGCCCGCATTGAGCGATCACTGGACGAAGCGGCCCAACTGGCGGGGGCGGGTTTCCTGCGGCGTATGCGGGATATTGTGTTGCCACTGGTCGCCCCCTCAGCGATTGCCGGGGCGATTCTGGTGTTCCTTACCGCGCTGAATGAAATCCAGGTGTCGATATTGCTGGTGACGTCGAATACGCAGACGCTCGGCCCGACAATTGTTTTTCTGGATGAAGGCGGTTCCTCAACGCTGGCGGCGGCGGTCGGCTGCCTGATGATCCTGCTGGTGGTCGCCCTGATGCTGGTGGCGTCCTGGCTGGCGCGGCGTCATCGTGGCGTGCTGCCGTGGCAGGCGTAACCGGTGAGTCCATGACAGCGACAGTGAAATGATATAAAAATGTTTATTTAGTGTTAAATAAATGTGATGCAAATCCCACCCTGTAAACGCCGGCTGCGGTTACGCTGTTTTGGTTAAAATTTGATCAGATGTACTCTGTAAGCAGAAGAGATGATTACCCATGCTTACGGAGTCACCTCTATGACATCGCTTCAAAAAGTGGCAGGTTTGCCGCTGTATTTCCTCGCACTGAGCCTGTGGAGCTCAAAAACGACGGCAGAGATCAACGTGATCAAAAAAAACACCTTCAGCCATCCGTTACTGGCACCGCTGAGTCTGAAGATTGCCGGCAGCATTCGCCCTGAGTTTGTCTGGGATCAGACGCACAAGGATGATGTGAGACGGCGTGGTCATGACGGCGGATCACGCTTTCGCTTTACGGTCGGTTACCAGTTAACGCCGGTCGTTAGCCTTGTGGGGCGCTATCTCTGGGGCGTGGATTTTGGTCATATGCTGGGGATAAAACATCATTATGACCACACAAAAAACTGGGATATGCAGCGTCAGTTATTTAGCGGAATAAAGGTGGAGCGCTATGGCCAGCTTACCTATGGTCACCAGCACGGTGTCTACCATGATGTCATCGGGGGGAAAAGTGACCTGTGGGATAATGACGGTCATGCGGATGCCGACTGGATTGCCATCAACGGAAACTTTACCGGGGGCGATCGCCCGCGTAACTCCTTTAAGTACCGCCATTCACTGGGTAAATTCACGCTGTATGCGGATTATCTGCTGCCCCAGCATCACGCCCCGTTAGGCGGTAACCAGTATTACCAGCGTCACAGCGGTGAGGGAATGGGGGTTGATTATCAGATGCGAAAGGATCTGACACTGGGAGCGGTCTGGGATCAGACCAATGCCAGCATCAGCGACACCCGGGGGGGACGTCGGCGTTACCACCAGAATTTTAGCGGGGGTGTCGTCAGGTGGTTGCCCGGCAACTGGACGCTGGTGAGCACCGCCACCTGGTACCGGCACTATGTACCGGTTAACGGCAGGAAAAACGTTGAGCACTATTTCGCCAATCATGGCTATGGGCTGGAGAGTTTTATTGGCTATACCTTTTCGCTGGGGAAGCCGTGGCTTCACTCTATACAGCCTTATCTGGCTGCCGATACGTTACGGTTAAAAGGGAACGAAAATTTTCATGCCGACCGCCTCTACCTTGGTGCGTATGTGAAGGTGGCCTACGGTGTATCTTTTTTTCTTGAACATACCTTTACCTCAACCAGCGATAATCAGCCGGACACCACATGGCTGACCTTTTATTATGATTTTTAAGCGTTCAGGCGGGGGCCCCCCCTGGAAAGGAGCCCCCTCAGGATTACGGCATGGACGGATAGACGCCGGGACCAATCGGCAGACCCAGTGCGTACCATGCCAGCAGCAGCAAAATCCACACGGCAAAAAACACCAGGGGGTAAGGCATAATCAAGGTGTAATACGTCCCGAGCTGGGCATCTTTGCGGTAGCGCTGCAGAAAGCCGAGGAACAGCGGCAGAAACGGTGACATGGGTGATAGCGGCAAAACGGCCGAGTCGGCAATGCGGAAAATCATCTGGGCGAAGGCCGGATGAAAGCCGAGCAGCATAAACATCGGGACGAAAATCGGGGCGAGAATCGACCAGATGGCCGAACCGCTGGCAATAAACATACAGAGGAACGCGGACAGGAACATCAGCCCGATAAACGCCGGGGCTCCGGTCATCGCCATCTGCTCCAGCAGGTCGGTCAGCCCCACCGCCATAAACGTCCCCATATTGCTCCAGTTAAACATCGCCACAAACTGGGCCAGCGGGAACACCATGACGATAAATCCGGCCATACTTTTCATCGGTTCAATCAGCAGGGCGGGAATATCATCGGGCCGTTTGATTTGCTTCGTCGCCACGCCCCAGGTGATGGACACCACAAAGAAAAACAAAATAATCAGCGGGACGATGCCCTTAATAAACGGCGACGGGATAATCGACCCGCTGGCCGGATCGCGCAGCATGGCCCCCTCCGGTACCACCATCAGCGCCACCAGACCGATAAAAATCAGCGCCGAAAGCCCGCTCATCAGCAGGCCACGGTTCTGCAGGGGGGTCAGACTGGCCAGCTTCTCTTCGCTGTTACCCTGCCAGGCGGGCAGACGCGGCTCCACGAATTTATCGGTGAGCAGCCCCCCGGCAACGGTCAGCACGATCACTGAGCTGGCCATAAAGAACCAGTTATCCACTACGCTGACGTGAACCGTATCGCTGACTGCTTTGGCCGCCTCGCTGCTGATCCCGGAGAGCAGCACATCGGTCGTGACGATCAGCAGGTTGGCGGTAAAACCGGAGGCGACGCCGGCAATCGCCGCCAGCAGCCCGGCAACCGGATGGCGGCCAACGGCGATAAACATCAGCGCCCCCAGCGGCGGCATCACCACCAGCGCAGCATCGGAGGAGATGTGGCTGAAGAAGGCGATAAACAGCACCATATAGCTGGCATAGCGGGCGCTGACAAAGGAGGCCATCTTGTTCATCAGCGCCTGCAGCAGCCCGGTACGCTCTGCCAGCCCGGCCCCGATCATCAGCGCGAGGATCGAACCCAGCGGAGCAAAGCCGCTGAAGTTCTTGATAATATTCGGCAGGATCCACTGGATGCCCGCCACACTCAGCAGGTTTTTAACCTCCACCATTTTGCCGCTGGCCGGGTTTTTCACCGCCACACCGAACCAGGAGAGCAGTGCGGTCGATACCATCAGCACCACAATCAGATAGACGAATAACAGAAACGGATTAGGCACCTTGTTGCCGATGCGTTCAATCCAGTAAAAGATCCTTCCCGGGCTTTTGTTCGCTGCCGTTGTCTCGCTCATTGGTATTCACCCTATGCCTTGTCGTCGTTATGTCGTTGTTTGCGTTTTGTTTTTTTAACGGGGCCGGGATCGAGCCAGGCCTCCGGTTCTGTCGGGTATCGCTACGCCAGCGGCGTGGGTATGACTCCTGCCGGGATCGGGCAGCGATAGGGCTGCTCCGCACGCTGGCGGCGGAACTCCTGCCTGGCCTCTGCCAGCAGGCTGGTCTCGCTGAACAACGCCAGCGCGGTTGCGGCCAGGGTCTTGCCTGCAAGACACATGCCTTTGTGTGCGACGGAGGTGCGGCCCTGGGCCACCAGTTGCCAGCTGTGCAACGGCGTGCCGAAGGCAAAGCAGGGCGTGAAGCACTGTGCGGTCGGGGCCACCCAACTGACATCACCGACGTCAGTCGAGCCGTACAGCACCTCTTCACTGGCGCAGTAAGGTGCCACACTGTCCATCAGCACGCGATCGCCCAGCGCGGCGGCCCACTCGCCGCCCGCCGATCCCCCGGTTCGCGCGGCGTTCAGCCGGGCATTGCGCAGATCGTCGGCGCTCAGCGTCTGGCGGATCCCGGCGGCAAACTGGCGTTCTTCCGCGCTGTAATCAGGCGGGCCAAAGTGGCAGAGACGGGCATACATCAGCTTTTCCAGCGCGCGGTTGGGCTGATAGTTGGAGCAGGCTTTCTCAAAGCGTACGCTCATCTCCGTCCCGGTCATCAGGGCGGCCCCCCGGGCGATATCGGTCACCCGCTGGTAAATATCCTGGAGTTGATCGAGCTGCGGGGCGCGCACCAGATAGAGCACCTCCGCCTCTGCCTGCACCACATTGGGGGAACTGCCCCCGCTGTTGGTCACTGCATAGTGCAGCCGGGCGTCGGGAATAATGTGCTCGCGCAGGAAGTTCGCGCCGGTATTCATCAGGGTCACTGCATCCAACGCGCTGCGCCCGAGGTGGGGCGCGTTGGCCGCGTGGGACGCCACGCCGCTGAAATGAAATGCCGCCTGAATATTGGCCAGTGTGGCGGTATTAAACATGCCGCTGAAGCCCTCCGGGTGCCAGGTCAGTGCGGCATCGACGTCGTCAAACAGTCCTTCGCGGACCATAAAGGTTTTCCCGGAGCCGCCCTCTTCGCCGGGGCAGCCGTAAAAGCGAATCGTGCCCGGGGTGCCGTTCAGTTGCAGCCACGCTTTGACCGCACAGGCGGCGGCCAGCGCGGCGGTACCCAGCAGATTGTGGCCGCAGCCATGTCCGTTGCCGTCTGCCACCAGCGGGGCGCGCGTGCTGCACTCCGCCTGCTGGCTCAGTCCCGCCAGGGCGTCATACTCGCCCAGCAGGGCGATCACCGGCTGGCCACTGCCGTAGCTGGCGATAAAGGCGGTATCGATACCTCCCGCTGCCCGTTCAATGTGGAACCCTTCCTGCTCCAGCGCAGTGGAGAGCAACCCGGCGGCGAAGGTTTCGGTAAAGCGCGTTTCAGGCCGATCCCAGATGGCGTCGCTTAACGCACTGAACCGCGCCTGATGCCGGTCGATGTAGTCCGCAACAAAGTCATTTATTTCCGTGTTCATCACGCCTCCGGCTGGAATTCAGCAATATGCAGAGCAATCAGGGCGAGGGTTTTCACCGCCACGGCCATCACCTGCTCATTGAAGTCGAATTTTTCGTTGTGATGCCCGGCGCTCAGGTCGGTGCCGAAAATGATGTAAGAGGCCTGGCCACCGTGCTGTTTCACCCGTTCCATCATGTAAGTGGCATCTTCCGAACCGGCCGCCATACCGCGCGTGTCGACCAGCGAGGTCAGTTCCGGGATGTGCTGCGCCTGATGGCGGATGTAACGCACCCAGGGGGCGGTCGGCTGGCTGCTGCGTGCTGCGCCCATCAGCGTGACCTGATGCTCAACGCCGTACATCGCGGCAGCACCGGCAAGGGTTTGCAGCGCGCGCTGATAGATAAAGTCATTAATTTCATTCGTCGCTCCGCGCGTTTCCACCTTCATCGTGGCACGATCCGCGACCACGTTGCGCCCGGTGCCTGCCTGCAATACGCCGACGTTGACGCGTGCGCTGCCGCCGCTGTGCTGGGTCAGCGTATGCAGCGCCAGCGTCGCCTGCGCGGCCGCCAGCAGGGCGTTGCTGCCTTCTTCCGGACGTGCCCCTGCATGGGCAGCGTTGCCACGGAAACTGACATCGAGCTTGGTGGTCGCCATAAAGTTATCGCTTCCGCACACCAGTTCCCCGGCCGGTACGCCGGTGCCAATGTGAATAGCGGTAAAGAAATCGACGTCATCGACCACGCCCGCTTCCACCATCGACTTCGCCCCGCGCGTGCCTTCCTCGGCGGGCTGGAAGATCAGCTTGATGGTGCCGATCAGCTCCGTTTCAAACTGCTTCAGCACCTGAGCCAGCCCCAGACCAATGGTGGTGTGGCCGTCGTGGCCGCAGGCGTGCATCATGCCCGGGTTCGCAGAAGCAAAGCCTTCAGCATAAGGGCGGTGCTCCCGGGTCTGGTTTTCAATGACGTCCAGCGCATCCATATCGACGCGGAACGCCATCACCGGGCCGGGGCGTCCGGTTGCCAGCGTGGCAACAATGGCACAGAATCCGCCGGAGAAGTGCGGAAGCCATGCCGGCAGCGCACCCTGTTCCAGCGCCCGCTGCTCGTGAAATGCCAGCACCTCGGGCGTGGGTAACCCCATTCGCGCCCCGGCCTTCACCACGTCTTTACCTAACGTGAGCTGATAGCCTAAGCGATGCAGTTCAGCAGCCACCAGCGTAGCGGTGCGGAACTCCAGCCAGCCCGATTCAGCGTACTTATGCAGATCGCGGCGCTGTTCCTGCAGACGGGGGGCAATCTCTTTCACAAACTCAGCAATAGCCTGGTGCATGGGGTCATCCTTCTGGTTAAGCATCGTTATTTCCGGGTGATTTCTTTCTGTTCTACACAATGGAATCCCCCGGCAGAAGATGACAATATCTTGTGACTGATAATCGCTGGTTATCACCAACAGGAGATCCGATGCCCGCATCCATCAAACTGCACCAGCTACGTGCTTTTGTCGACGTCGCCCGCCACGGCAGTATTCGCGCCGCCAGCCGTGCCGCAGGGTTGTCTCAGCCCGCGCTGACTAAATCGATTCAGGAGCTGGAAGACGTCCTTGGCGCAAGGCTGTTCGTTCGCCGCAGTCAGGGGGTGGCTCTGACCGAAATCGGTGATAACTTTTTCCAACATGCGAGCCTGATCATAGAAGAGCTGCGCGTCGCGCAGGAGGATATTCAGCAGCGGTTAGGGCTGGCGGGCGGCACGGTCAATATTGGCGTCGGGGGCAGCATTGCACGCACCCTGATGCCCCCGGTGATCACCCAGTTCCGACGCCAGTTTCCGAACGTGAAGATCCGTATTGTCGAGGGGCAGCTGGTGTCGATGATCCCTGAACTGCGCCAGGGCGAACTGGACTTTACGATCAATACCTCCTACCCCGGCCATCTCGACAGCGAGCTGAGTTATGAACGGCTGATGGAGCGTGAATATCAGGTGGTCGTGCGTAAGGGGCATCCCTGCGAACACGTCACTTCGCTGGCGGAACTGCAGCACTGTGACTGGACCATGCCAACACCGCGCGGCAGCTACTATCGTCTGTTGCATGACCTGTTACATGATATGGGCATGGCCCCGGCAATCAGCGTCACCTGTGAAACGTTTATGGCCTGCACCAGCCTGATTGCGCAGAGTGATTTTGTCAGCATTCTCTCCAGCGATGTCATCGGTGACCCGATCCTGGGCAATCAGCTGGTGGCGCTGAACATTAAGGAACCGTTGCCCCATGCCACGTTTTATTTAATTCAACGTAAGGACACCACGCTGACACCAATGGGGGCAGAACTGGCACGTTTGTTTCGTATTTACTGCGGTAAAAATTCCGCCAGGGGAGGTTAAAAAGCACGAATACCGTGCCAAAAGCGCACAAGGTGAAAAAAGCGAGGTGAACAGAACAGGGTATTCAGTGGGTCTGACAGACAAGCTCTAAGGAGCAGACTGATGTTATCTCACTCATCGTTTAGCGGAATATTTATCCGCTTTAGTGTACTGGCCCTGCTTTCGCCCGCCGCTCAGGCAGACGTGAATCTGCTGAAAAAGAATACCTTTCAGGATCCTGTTCTCGCTCCGCTCAGCCTGAAAATGAGCGGTAGCGTCCGGCCCGAGTTTATCTGGAACCGGGGCCCGGATAACCATGGTGGACACGATGGCGGTTCACGTTTTCGCTTCAGCGCTGATTACCTGCTCAGGCCGGGAACATCCATCATTGGCTTCTATTCGCTGGGTCTGGATACCGCCCACGCATTAGGATTGAAGCACCATTATGATCATCAGGCTGACTGGTCAAGCCAGCGTAAAATGTATGGCGGCATCCAGGACGACCGTTTCGGTACGCTGACCTTTGGCCATCAGTACGGTGTTTACTACGATACCATCGGCGTGAAAAGCGATGTCTGGGATAACGATGCTTTCGCCGGGCCTAACGGCAGTGGCATCAGTAAAAATGTCGATGGCGGTGATCGTCCGCGTAACAGCATGAAGTACACCACGACCCTGGGTGCCTATACCCTGTATGCTGACTGGTTGCTGCCGCAGGATGATATTGTGCTGGATGATGATCAGTACTACCGGCGTAAACACGGCTCCGGGCTGGGCCTGGATTATCAGGCGGCCAAAGCGCTGGTGCTCAGCGCCAGCTGGAACCAGACGAATGCCGTGGTGAAAAACAGCGGTGGTGCACAGCGAAGTTATCGCCAGCAGTTTTCAGGTGTTGCCGCTACCTGGCAACCGGGAAACTGGTATTTAGTCAGTACTGCGACCTGGACCCATAACTTTGTTCCGGCAAAAAAACAGCAGCGTACGGAACACTATTTTGCCGGCAGTGGCTACGGGCTGGAAGCGTTTGCCGGGTATACCTTTCCCATCAACAAACCCTGGCTGGCATCGATCCAGCCTTATGCGGCTGCCGATACCCTGCGGCTGCGCGGCAGTGGCGATTATCATGCTAACCATGAGTATCTGGGCGTTGTAACGCAGCTGGCCTACGGTTTCTCTGTTTATCTGGAACACACCTTCACGGCCACCTCTGATCATGATCCGGACCAGACCTGGCTGTCGATTTACTATGATTTCTAAGCGGCGGCAGTGAGCGGATAGGAAAAGAGCCAGCGAGAATTTCATCTTTAAGCTGATGATTATTCATTCGCCAAAGCGGGAATAAAAGCGATAGATTGAACCCACCAGTAACACCGTATGTTAATCCCAGCGGAGCCAGAGATGATGCCTACCGAGCTTGTGACTATTCAGCGTTACCGGGCAACGTATCAGCCGGGTGTGGTACAGCTAATCCTGCCGATCCAGAATCAAGAGTTCGGCATTGCGATCACCGCAGAGCAGCAGCCAGATCTGAGTGAGATTGAAAAATTTTATCAGCAGGGGAACGGGGATTTCTGGCTGGCGCAGATTGATGACCGGGTCGTCGGATGTATCGGTCTGAAGGATATCGGCCAGCAGCAAACGGCCCTGCGCAAAATGTTTGTGGCTGCCCCATACCGTGGCCGGGAGTGGGGGGTGGCTTCTGCGCTGCTCAATACGCTGATGATGCACGCCCGCGATCGCGGTGTGATGGAGATCTTTCTGGGGACGACAGCAAAATTTCTGGCGGCCCACCGTTTTTATGAAAAAAATGGCTTTGTCGATATTCCGCCCGGCGACCTGCCTGCACGCTTCCCGTTAATGGCCGTAGATACAAAGTTCTACCGGTTCTCCTTCTGAGAGGAATGTCTGAGCCCATCAGTGCGGCTCAGGCAAAATTTTCTGACACATCTTGTAATGACCTCCCTGCCGTCGTAGCATTCCTGCGCAATTCTGAGATTGAGAATAATAATTATTTCCTTTGTGGAGAGTGCGATGACGTTCTGGGGTAAAGCAGTGATTCTGATGGGGAGCTTAATGATCTCCTCCAGCCTGATGGCGGCACCGTTTGTGGTGGAAGACGTCAGCGGCCGTAAAGTGGAAATCAAATCTGAGGTGAAGCGGGTGATCCTCGGGGAAGGGCGGCAGATCTATCTGCTGGCCGCTTTTGACACCGACGCGCCGTTCCAGCGTGTGGTGGGCTGGCGCGACGATCTGCCGAAAGCCGATTTCGACAGCTATCAGATTTACGCCAAAAAATACCCGTCAATCACCGCTCTGCCGACCTTCGGCGGTGCCAAAGATGGCACGTTTAACGTTGAGCAGGCCCTGAC
Source organism: Erwinia persicina NBRC 102418 (assembly GCF_001571305.1). Classification (GTDB taxonomy): domain Bacteria; phylum Pseudomonadota; class Gammaproteobacteria; order Enterobacterales; family Enterobacteriaceae; genus Erwinia; species Erwinia persicina. Next base: position 78,398 of record NZ_BCTN01000011.1, read on the forward strand.
CCTGAAGCCCGATCTGGTGCTGATGAACCTGGAGTCAAAAGCAGCCACCGATGAGTCTAAGCTCACGGAAAAGCTCGCCAAACTGGGTATTCCCGTGGTGTTTATCGACTTCCGTGAAAAGCCGTTTGAGAATGCGGTGAAAAGTATCCGCATTATGGGACAGCTGGTGGGCAAACCCGCGCGTGCGGAAGAGATCATCGCTTTCCGCCAGCAGCAGATTGATATTGTGACTGAGCGACTGAAAAACTATCAGGGCCCGCGTCCGAAGGTGATGCTTGATCGCGCCGGGGGGTATACCGAAGAGTGCTGTATGTCATTCGGTGACGAGAATTTCGGCCGGATGGTCGAAGTGGCCGGTGGGACCAATATTGCCAAAGGGCTGATCCCAGGCACATTCGGCACGCTGAACCCGGAGCAGATTATCGCTTCGCGCCCGGACGTGGTGATCGTCACCGGGGCTAACTGGAAAAACTACAATACCGCTGGCGGCTGGGTGGGCGTCGGTCCGGGGGCCGATCTTACCCTGGCAACGCAGCGTTTAACTGCGCTGATGGCGCGCCCGGCGTTCCGCACCCTGCCGGTGGCGACCAACGGCAATGCTCATGCCATCTGGCATCAGTTCTACGACAGCCCGTACCAGTTTGTCGCCATTCAGATGATCGCCAAATGGCTGCATCCCGATCTGTTTAGCGATATCGACCCGGACGCGACCTTCCGTGAATTCCATCAGCGTTTCCTGCCGGTGACCTACCAGCCAGGTTACTGGGTGACGTTAAAAGCGGCGCCGTAGTCGTTGATGAAAGGGTGCGATCCGCACCCTTTGATAATTCCGATAGAATTGAACCGGCTGAATCGGTTATCCAGGAAGATTCCTTCTTTTTTCTCATATCCCTTAACAGTTTTCCCCCTCCGTCATTTTTCTTTTTTCTGAGCAGTCGCCTATGTTATCCCCCGCAAAACGCATGGTTTTCTGCTGATGCACTGGCCCCAGTCCGGGGTGGCTCTGACTGTTCACTGGAAGAATACAATGGCAAATCATGATGAGGTCGCCCGTGGAAGGCGACGTTTTCTACAGCAATCTGTGGCGCTGATCCCGCTGGCTGCGGTGGCCACTCGCGGCATCGCGCCGTCCGCTGCATTCGCGTCGGCTACCCCTGCCCGCGGCGTCTCTGCTGAAGCGGTTCCCCTGTGGTTTAACCCGGGCGAATGGCGCTTTATTGTTGCGGCCTGCGCCCGTCTGATCCCCGAAGACGACCTCGGCCCCGGGGCCGTCAGTGAAGGCGTCCCGGTGTTTATTGACCGGCAGATGGAGCAGCCTTACGGCTACGGCCAGCTCTGGTATATGCAGCCGCCGTTTGCAGAGGCGATCCCGGAGCTGGGCTATCAGTCATCGCTGGTGCCGCGTGAAACCTACCGTCGCGGGATTGCTGCGGTCGATCGCTACTGTCAGCAGCAGTATCATGCGGAATTCGCTGACCTGACGGCAGCACAGCAGGATGAGGTGCTCACCGGGCTGGAAGCGGGACGCATCAATGATGAACAGGTACCCGGTGCCTTATTCTTTACCCAACTGCTGGAAAATACCAAAGAGGGGTATTTTGCCGACCCGCAGCACGGCGGCAATCAGACGCTGGCCAGCTGGACGCTGATTGGCTTCCCCGGAGCGCGTGCCGATTACCAGGACCAAATGGACCATCCCGGCCAGCGCTATCCGCTGCCTCCGGTGAGCATTTCCGGCCGCAGGGGAGCATGACAATGAGCCGCTTAAAACACCCTTCGGTTGACGTACTGATTATCGGTTTCGGCTGGACCGGCGCGCTGATGGCGCGTGAACTGGCAGAAACCGGGCTGAATATCCTGGCGCTGGAGCGGGGAGAAAATCGTGATACCTGGCCTGATTTTGCCTATCCGCGTATTACCGACGAGCTGACGTACGGCATTCGCCTGAAGCTGTTCCAGAACGCCGCACGTGAAACGGTAACGGTACGCCATACCGCTGCCGACCGCGCCATGCCCTACCGGCGCTTTGGCTCATTCCTGCCCGGTAACGGCGTGGGCGGTGCGGGCGTACACTGGAACGGTATGCTGTGGCGACCGCTGGAGGCCGACCTGAAACTGCGCAGTACCGTGACGGAACGCTACGGCGCCGGCGTTATCCCTGCGGATATGACGCTGCAGGATTATCCCGTCAGCTATGACGAGCTGGAGCCTTTCTTTGAAAAGTTCGAGAAAATCTGTGGCGCGGCAGGGATGGCCGGCAATATTGACGGTCTGCATATGGCCGGAGGCAACCCGTTTGAAGCCCCGCGCCGCGCTCCTTATCCGACAAAGCCGCTGAAACAGCAGTACGGCGGACAGCTCTTTGCGCGGGCGGCAGAAAATCTGGGATACAGCCCGTTTCCCATTCCGGCGGCGAACTGTACCGGGCCCTGGAAGAATCCCTATGGCGTGCAGCTTGGCGTATGTAACTACTGCGGATTTTGCGAGCGCTTTGGCTGTTTTAACGGTTCAAAAGCGTCACCGCAGTCAACGGTGCTGCCTTCACTGCGTCAGTTTCCTAACTTTTCCCTGCGTACCCAGTCACAGGTGATACGCATCAACACCGACCCCAGCGGCAAAAGGGCCACCGGGGTGATCTGGGTGGATCCGCAGGGACAGGAGCATGAGCAGCCTGCGGAGCTGGTGATCCTCAGCGCTTTCCAGTTGCATAATGTCCGGCTGATGCTGCTGTCGGGCATCGGCAAACCCTACCATGCGCAGAGTGGAGAAGGGGTCGTTGGTCGTAACTACGCCTACCAGATGAACGGCAGCCTCAACCTGTTCTTTGGGGAAAAGCATCACTTTAATCCGTTTGCCGCCACCGGGGTGACGGGCACGTTTATTGATGATTTTAATGCTGAAAATTTTGATCACACCGGGCTGGGTTTTATTGGTGGGGCCACCCTTGGCGCAGCCACCAGCGGCGGGCGGCCGATCCAGCAAATGACGCTGCCTGAGGCCTCACCGCAGTGGGGATCGGGCTGGAAAAAGAGCATCCGCCAGCACTATTTGCACACCATGAGCATCGGATCGTCCGGGTCGGTTATGCCTTACCGGCAGTGTTATCTTGACCTTGACCCGACATACCGCGACGTCCACGGCCAGCCGCTGCTGCGTATGACGTTTGACTGGCAGCCCAATGAGCTGAAGATGACGCAGTTTATGCAGGGTAAGGCGGAGCAGATCGCCCGGGAGATGGGCGCGCCGCACGTGGAGTCGGGCTTTATGAAACCGGGCGATCGCTACGACGTGCGGCCCTATCAGTCCACCCATACGACGGGCGGGACGGTAATGGGGGATAACCCGAAAACCAGCGTGGTGAATAAGTATTTACAGAGCTGGGATGTGCACAACCTGTTTGTCCTCGGGGCGTCGGTCTTTCCGCAAAATCTGGCCTACAACCCCACCGGGATTGTCTGTGCCACGGCGCTGTGGGCGGCGCATGCCATCCGCACCGATTATCTCGCCCAGCCCGGACCGCTGGTACAGGCCTGACAGGGAGTCAGTGATGAATATCCGACACTATGGTTTGTGTGTGCTGCTGGTGGCCGCCAGCGGAAGCCGTGCCGCTGCCCCTGACAGTCTCAGTACGGGGCATTACCTGGCGCTGGCCTCGGACTGCGCGGCCTGCCATACCGCTGAAAAAGGCCAGCCTTTTGCCGGCGGGCTGAAAATGCAGACGCCCATCGGGGCGCTCTATTCAACCAATATCACTCCGGATGCCCGGACGGGGATTGGCGACTACAGCTACGAGGATTTCGCCCGTGCCCTGCGCGAAGGAAAGGCCCGTGACGGGCGGAACCTGTATCCGGCGATGCCTTATACGGCGTTCAGCAAGTTTGATGACCCGCAGATGCACGCGCTGTACGACTATTTCACCCACGAGGTTCCTGCCGTGCGGCAGGAGAACCGCAAGAGCGATATTCCCTGGCCGCTGAACATCCGCTGGCCGCTCGGGGTGTGGAACCTGCTGTTTCACGATGACACGCGCTATCTTAACGATCCGCTGCACAGCGGTCAGTGGAATCGCGGGGCATGGCTGGTGCTGGGGCCGGGACACTGCGGCAGCTGTCATACGCCGCGCGGTTTCGCCCTGCAGGAAAAAGGGCAGGATCACCACGACAGCGCGTATCTCACCGGAGGGACGCTAAACGGCTGGCAGGCACCCGACCTGAGGGGCAACAATGTTCGTGGACTGGGAGGCTGGTCGCAGCAGGATATTGTGACGTTTCTGAAAACCGGGCAGAACGACCGCACCATGGCGTTTGGCCCGATGACGGATGTGGTCGAAAAAAGTACGCAGTATCTGACGCTGGCCGATCTCAATGCCATCGCCGTGTTTCTGAAGAGTCTGCCCGCCGGCACGTACTCTACCGAGCTGGCCAGTGAAGATTATGCCGATCTGAATTCCCCGGGCGCGGCGCTGTATAGCGATAACTGTGCGGCATGCCACCGCAGCGACGGGCGGGGTTATGCCCGTACCTTCCCTGCGCTGGCGGGCAACGCAGCGCTACAGGGAAACGATCCGTCATCACTGATTTCGATGATTTTGCACGGCGGCAGGGCACCGGTCACCCGACAGGCGCTGACCGGAACGAGAATGCCGGACTTTGGCTGGCGGCTGACGGATCAACAGGTCGCGGCAATAAGCAACTTTGTGCGCAACAGCTGGGGAAATCAGGCCAGTGAGGTGACGCCGGAGCAGGTGAAGGACGTGCGGGGAGGGGAGTAAAAGGGCGGCAACACAGAACGTAAATTTATCAGCACGGGGCGACCGGAAGACAGGTCGCCCCAGCAGCGGAACCGCAGCGATTAAGCCTGGTGCGTACCTGGCTCACTCAGTTTCTGCAGGTCTTTATCCACGAAGAACAGTGCCTGACCGCTGTTACCCACCAGCGCCAGTTTGTCCAGCACAGATTTGAACAGTTTCTCTTCTTCATGCTGCTCAGACACATACCACTGCAGGAAGTTAAAGGTGGAGTAATCCTGGGTGGTCATGGCGGCATGTGCCAGCTCATTGATTTTTTTGGTGATCAACTGCTCGTGCTGATAGGCCTGCTCCAGCACTTCGTGCAGGGAGTTAAAGGTGACCGGCGGCGCGTCGATAGTCCCCAGCACCGGCATAGCACCGGTATCACTCAGGTAGTTGAACAGACGCTGCATGTGCTGCATCTCTTCTGTGGAATGCTCACGCATAAACGCGGCAGCCCCTTCAAACCCTTTGTCATTGCACCATGCGCTCATCTGCAGGTACAGGTTGGCAGAGTAGAATTCCAGATTCAGCTGATCGTTCAACTGAGCGGTCATTTCATTCGTCAGCATGGTGACTCCTTAACATTATATTTTTAGCGAGATTTCTACTCGCAATAATTCGCGTTGCAGAGACACGGTAAATGTATCTGGAACGTAAATCATAACGAGTAAAAGAGGTGATTTCTGCGCATTATGCACCCAGACTGATAAAATAAAAACCGTTTTATATAGCATTGGCTAATTTATTTATACATCGCTAAAGGTCTGATTGGTAAGTGATAATCATTCCATGATGAATCTGAATTGTTCTGGTTTTTAAATAGTTATGATAACTGTTCTTATTTATATCAAGGCGGGATATAAAGACGTAATGAGAATTAATCAGCTTTAGGTTCTTTCTGATAACGTATTCATTTTTCGTCAATTAGCTGTCTTTGTCAGTCAGACAAAGACAGCCTGCACATTTATTGAGGATCGCTGACCAGACGGTCGAGAATGGCCTGAGCGGTTTTAATATCGGTAACCAGAGCATTAATCATCCCCGAGCGGACGGCCCCGATAATGCCGGCGGCTTTTTCCGGCGTGGCTGCCACACCAATGCAAAGAGGCGTCTGGCGCAGCTGGTCAGGTGAGGCGGCGATCATCCGCTGTTCCCCTTCCCAGTGCAGGACTTCTCCCTGTTCCGTGACGTAATGGCGCAACACATCACCTGCCGCATGGCTGAGGGCCTGCTCACCCGGCGTGGCGGTGGAAACTTCGCTGGCGTGGGGGGCATGATGTGTCAGGCCGACGCCGACAATCGCCACATCCAGCTTGTCCCACAGAGAGGTAATTTGCTGCACGCCCGGGTCGCAGAGAAAGGCATCACGCAGCACCGGCGACGAAATATAGGGCGCATGGAGAAAGTGGGGCGTCCCCTCCATCTGTTCTGCGGCCTGGCGCACAAATTCATTAATCTGAAAATGCGCAGCCGCCTGCTGCATGCCGCCGTTCAGCGCCACGGTCAGGACGCCCGGCAGACGCGGCAGTCCGGATAACGTGACTTCACGCACCGCACGTCCCCAGCCGATGCCCACCACCGAGCCGCTGACCAGATCGGCCTGCTGCAACAGCGAAGCCAGCGGCGCAGTCAGTGCGCTAAGAACGCTGGCGGGCGGCGACTCTACCACCGCAGCCGTTTTTAACCCCAGCCGGGCAATCAGATCCGCCGTGATCTCCTCAGGCGACGTCAGCTCAATCACCTCTATGCGCACAATGCCCGCAGCACGGGCTTTAGTCAGCAGACGCGAAATAGTGGCGGTGGATACCCCCAGCTTTTTCGCGATATCGACCTGCGACATATCGGACTGATAGTGCAGCTTCGCCACCATATGCATCATCGCCCGCGTGGTGGCGGGATCTTGTAAAAGAGGCTCTTTCAGGGTTGTAATTCCTTTCTGCAATGTATTACACTCATTTCATCGGTTGGAGAATTATTGCGCAACACCAGAAAAATTGCAACGTGCACAGGTGGCTGAAACCCCTGACAGGACTGGAGATTCACCCGCATCAGCCCGGCGTCGTGCACTCAGGCTAAAGGTAACTTTCGGGTCGTCGGTGACGGCTTTTTACCTGGTATCACTACAACGGAGCACATCTCATGTCACACATGTCCACTTCTGAACTGCGCGGTTATCAGCAAATTTGCGGCAGCAATGGCGCGATGCTGGTGATTGCCTGCGACCAGCGCGGTGCAATGCGTACCCTGTTAAGCGCCGATCCTGAACAGCAAAAATCCATCTCCGAGCAGCAGCTCGGCGGTATCAAAGCGGACATAACCCGCTATCTTGCCAGTCAGGCCTCCTGCGTGCTGGTGGATGCCGTCTGCGCGGTGCCGGACCTGGTGGATGACGGCATCATTGCCCGTGATACCGCCCTGCTGATCGGTCTGGATGCCTCCGGCTTTGACACCACGCCGGAGGGCTACCGGCATTCGCGTCTTGTTGAGGGCATCAGCGCCCGCCGCGTGCGCGAACTGGGCGGTAACGGGGGTAAAATTATGGTCTATTTACGTGCCGATCGCCCGGATGCCAATCAACATAACCTCGATATCCTGCGTCACTGCATTGAAGACTTTGCCCGTGAAGACCTGCTGCTGGTGGTGGAGTTTCTGACTTATCCACTCCCTGATGAAACAGATGAAGCCTATAAAAGCCGGGTGCCATCACTGATTTATGAGGGAACAAAACTGTCGCTGGCACTGGGAGCCAAAGTGCTGAAGATCCCGTATCCGGGGTCGGCTAAAGCCTGTGCCGATATCACGGCGCTTGCCGGTGATGTGCCGTGGGCCGTACTCTCTGCGGGTGTGGATCACAGCACCTTCCTGAAGCAGGTGGCGGATGCGATGAGCAACGGGGCTTCCGGCGTGATTGCCGGGCGGGCATTATGGAAAGACTGCATCTCGCTGGATCGCCGCGTCACCCGCGAAAAACTGGAAACCCTGGCGATCCCGCGACTACGCGAAATCCAGGCCGTTATCGGTCAGTATTTTCACCCCGGTGCCACAGAGGAAAAAGCCCGCCATGCCTGAGTCGTTCGTTTTGCCGCATTCCGTTCCACAGCCCGGGGGTAAAGGCCTGGTGATGGTGAACGGCGTACCCGCGTCGGGAAAAAGCCATATTGCCACCCGCCTGGCGACGGAAACCGGCTGGCCGCTGCTGACGCTGGATCAGATCAAAGAGCCGTTTATGCGTCAGATCGACGGGATCGATCGCCCGATGAACCGTAAGCTGGGCATTGCGGCTTATCAGGTCATCTGGTCGATTATTGCCGCCGCCCCGGCGGGCCATACCTTTATCGTCGATGCGTGGTTTGGCTTCCAGCCCAAAGCGGATCTGGCCGCTTTTATTCAGGCGGTAGGGATCGAACGTGTCGCGGAAGTCTGGTGTCAGATCCCCGGTGAGATGGCGGCACAGCGCTACAGCAGCCGGCTGGGCTCACGGTTACCGGGCCACCCGGGAGCGGAGTATGTGGCAGAACTGCAACAGCTGGCCGATTGCGCCGAGCCGATGCAACTGGGGCCGGTGTGGGTAGCCGATCAGCGGTGCGAGACTGACTTCACCCAATTGGTTCACTGGCTGCAGAAGAATATCGATCAGGTTGAGTTTCTACATTCACAGGGCTAACAATAACCAGGATTAATCCTGAATGTTGGCGGCCTATTTAATAGAGAGTGTAACCACTGGTTTAATTCGCCAGCGGATAACTATGGCTGTTAATATAATTAACTGATAATAAGTTATTTATTATTAAATAAGTCAACCCGATCACATTTTTATCTTTCTGCAAAAAGTATAGTGAATTAATGTTTGGGGTAATTAAAAGGCGACGAGGTATGTTAACCGACTGGATTAACCACAGTAATCTGACACTGTTAACGCATACTGATAACTGGCGAAAGGCGGTGGAGATTGCACTGCAACCGATGATCGATAATGGTGCCGTACAGCCCCGATACCTTAATGCTATTTATGATATGCATGAACAGATTGGCCCCTATTATGTGCTGGGTGAGGGTATTGCCATGCCTCATGCCCGACCAGAAGAAGGGGTGAATCATACGGCACTCTCGCTGTTAATTGTTTCCGAAGGCGTGAGTTTTGGCAGTGAAGATAATGACCCAGTGTATGTCATATTTGCCCTGGCCGCTGTCGACAGCCACTCACATATTGAAATGATCGCCAGCCTGTCTCAGCTTTTTTGTGAGGACAATGTGGTTGAACAGTTAAGGCAGGCACGGGATAAACCCGCGGTAATGAAGATTCTTCAACAGTTTTAAACCGCAACAGGGCAGGGATGCCCGTCATCATACCCGCAGTCAGTGGTCGCGGACTTACAGACACTTAATAAGGTATGCCTGATGAAAAAATTATCTATTCTGGCCGTATGCGGTGCCGGGCTTGGCAGCAGTTTTGCCTGCGAAATGAGTATTGAAGCGGCCCTGAAAGATCTGGGTGTGGATGCTGAATTATCACACTGTGATATTTCCAGTGCAACCTCCTCCCGTGCGGATATTATCATGACCGGAGAAAACTTCCGTTCACAGTTTCAGCATTACACAATCAATTCTACTATTATTTACCTTAAGCGCCTGGTAGATAAAAATGAAATAAAATTAAAACTAGAACCAATCCTGAAAGAGAAAGGCTATCTTATTTAATTTCCTTTTTAATCTAAACCTACATCCCTTTATTGTTAGCGCGATGTAATGTCGTATTAACAGAAAGGGTATCTGTGCCCAAAAACAGGGGAGTATTATGTCTTTCCTTACTTTTATTGTCCATGATGTGCTGGGGCAGGCGTCAATTCTTATTTCATTGATAGCCATGATCGGTCTGATCGCCCTGAAAAAAAGCCCGGGTCAGGTCATTACCGGCACATTAAAAACGTTACTGGGTTTTTTAGTCCTGCTCTCCGGTGCCAGTATTATTGTTGCCACCCTGACCTTCCTGGGCGATATCTTCCAGAAAGGCTTTAATATGCGGGGTGTTGTCACCGATGTTGGCTCTATTGCCGGTATCGCGCAGCAGACGCTGGGGCGCGAAACGGCATTGATTATGGTGGTCGCCTTTGTGGTTAACATCCTTATCGCCCGGCTGACGCGGTATAAGTACATCTTTCTGACCGGGCAGGCCTCCCTGTGGATGGCGACGGTGTGCTCGGTGATCGGCTATATGGGCGGGCTGCGCGGCGTGGAACTGATCCTGCTCGGCGGGGGGATCGCTGGCGTGATGGCGGTGCTGATGCCGGCAATTGCCCAGCCGATCGTGCGTAAGATCACCGGTGGGGATGATATTGCCCTTGGCCACTTCTGTACGATTGGCTATATGGTGCAGGCCGGGGTGGCGAAAGTCACCGGAGATGTCAGCAAGAGTACCGAAGATGTGGAGCTGCCGCAGGCGCTGTCATTCCTGCAGGATACCTATCTTTCGATGATGGTGGTGATGATCCCGATCTATCTGATTCCGGCGATTGCCGCTGGCCCGGAAGTGGTGGCGGCGTCATCTAACGGCGTCAATTATCTGGTCTACAGCTTCCTGCAGGCGATCCAGTTTGTAGTAGGGGTGTATGTGCTGCTGGCAGGGGTGCGCCTGCTGCTGGCTGAAATTGTTCCGGCGTTTCGCGGTATTGCGCTGCGCATTGTTCCGGATGCGGTTCCGGCCCTCGACTGCCCGGTGCTGTTTCCCTATGCACCGAATGCGGTGATTATCGGCTTTATTTCCACCACGGCCGGAGCGGTGATCGGGATGTTTCTGTTCCCGTGGGTGGGGCTGGCGATGATCCTGCCGGGGATGCTGACGAACTTCTTTGCTGGTGGCACCGCCGGGATCTTTGCTAACGCAGTCGGCGGGCGACGCGGAGCCATTATAGGCGGTGTGTTCCACGGGTTGTTTATTACGCTGCTGCCCGCCCTCCTCCTGCCGCTGCTTGGTCAGTACGGTTTCCAGAATGTCACCTTCAGCGACTCGGATGTGATCGGGGTCGGGCTGGTGTTCGGCCATATCCTTAACTTCTTTCACTAACTGATTCAGGAGGCTTTATGGATGCGATTGATAAGATCTTACAACAGGCATTACCGGCTAAAGCCTGTGCCGAGGCGTTGAATGAGCTGGGTAAGCAATTTATGGCACAGGAGGACAGCGACAGCGCCATTCAGTGCTGGGAGGAGAGTATGTCGCGCTACGGCAAACCGGGTTTTGCCCAGGCACAACTGATGAAAGCTTACAACGCCAAACGCCGCGCCTGTTCGCAGGCGGGTGACGGTCAGGGCGTGGAGCGCTACTCGGAAAAAATCGACGGACTGATGCAGCAGAGTAAGGACGCGATCCGCTACGGGTTTTGAAAGGCGATGCTGGCGGTGGTGCCGCTGAACCGCATCGGTACGCCTGACTGCGTGCTGAACCTGACGGGATGCTGCTGGCCGGACTGTGATGGGATCTGCAGCGGTCAGCAGGTGAGACAGGGGCGTTACCGGGGGGACCTTCTTTTTCGGTCGCCCCGGTTTTAAACCCTGTTACAGATCTGCGCCGTTGCTGGTAATCACCTGCTTATACCAGTTGAAGCTTTTCTTTTTCGAACGGGCCATCGTGCCGGTGCCGTCGTCGTTTTTATCCACGTGAATAAAGCCGTAACGTTTGTTGTACTGGCCGGTGGTGAACGATACGCAGTCCAGGCAGCCCCACGGGGTGTACCCCATCAGATCCACGCCATCTTCCAGTACCGCAATTTTCATCTGCTCGATATGGGCTTTCAAATAGGCGATGCGGTAGTCATCATTGATCTGGCCGTCGGCTTCAACGGTGTCGTAGGCACCAAAGCCGTTTTCAACGATAAACATCGGCTTCTGATAGCGTTCCCAGAAGGCATTCAGCGTATAACGCAGGCCTACCGGGTCAATCTGCCAGCCCCAGTCGGACGCTTTGACATGCGGGTTCGGACGGCTGCCCGGGAAGCCTTCGATATGGCGTCCGTCGTCGCTGTCTTTGGCCGAGAACTGCACCGCATTACTCATGTAGTAGCTGAAGCCCAGGTAGTCAGCACAGCCGTCGCGCAGGTCCTGCTCATCCCCGGGCTGCATCTCAATCTGGTAGCCTTTACGTTCCCACTCTTTCAGGATGTAGGAGGGGTAGTAGCCGCGCAGATGCACGTCACCGAACAGGTAGCGCTCACGCATCGACTCCTGCGCAAACATCACATCGTCCGGGTGGCATGACCACGGGTAGAGCGGGACGATGGCCAGCATACAGCCGATCTGCAGGTCAGGATTAATCTGGTGGCCCAGCTTCACCACCTGCGCACTGGCCACAAACTGGTGATGCAGCACCTGATACATCGCCTGCTCGGGTTGTTCATGCTCGTTAAAAATCACCCCGGAGTTACAGTAGCCAAACAGCGGGTAGCGCCAGTTACGCTGATTGTTGATCTCGTTAAAGGTCATCCAGTATTTCACTTTATGCTGATAGCGTTTCAGCACCACTTCGCTGTAGCGCACAAAGAAGTCCACCACTTTGCGGTTCAGCCAGCCGCCGTACTCTTTCACCAGATGCACCGGCATCTCGAAGTGGGACAGGGTGATCACCGGCTCGATACCGTGCTTCAGCAGTTCGTCAAACAGGTCATCATAGAACTTCAGCCCTTCTTCATTAGGCTCCTGTTCGTCACCTTTAGGGAAAATGCGTGTCCAGGCGATCGACGTACGGAAACACTTAAAGCCCATCTCGGCAAACAGCGCGATGTCTTCTTTATAACGATGGTAAAAATCCACCGCCAGGTGGTTAGGGTAGTGGTGCGCCGGATCAATACCGTCGGTGATCACCCGGTCAACGCCGTGCGCACCGCCGGACAGGACATCGACAATACAGGGACCCTTACCGCCCTGATCCCAGCCGCCTTCCACCTGGTGTGCTGCGACCGCGCCGCCCCATAAAAAATCTTTTGGTAATTGCTGCTCTGACATAATCTGTCCTTTCTGGTGAGATTAACAACGTCTGTAAAAAAACCGCGCCGCAGGGGCACGGTGAGAATTAATAATCGATCGCTTTATCTAAGTTGGCGCCGTTGGTGTTGATCACCCGCTGATACCAGCTGAAGCTTTTCTTACGGTAACGAGCCAGATCTTTCAGATCGTGTTCGTCACGGTTGACGTAGATAAAACCATAACGCTTGCTGATCCCCTGATGGGTGCTGACCAGATCGATCGCCGACCACGGACAGTAACCGAAGATCTCCACGCCATCGCTGATGGCTAACTGCAGTTGCGCCAGATGATCGCTGAGGTAAGCAATGCGATAGTCATCATAGATCTTATTGCCCGCCGCCAGCTCGTCGAACGCCCCCAGGCCGTTTTCGGTGACAATCAGCGGCAGGTGGTAACGGTCGTAGATCTCACGTGCGGTAATGCGGAAGCCAACGGGGTCAACGTACCAGTTAAACTGGTTTTTCTTCAGGTGCGGGTTATTGGTGCCGACGTACACGCTTTTATCAATGCCCGCCATCTGCTGGTCCACTTTCTGCATTCCTTCCCCTTCGCTGCCCAGTTCGGCGGCGACGGTGGCAGAGGCATAGTAGTTAAAGGCAATAAAGTCCGGCTTCGCCTGTTTCAGCAGCGTCATATCGCCCTCGGTGATGGTGGGCAGCCAGCCTTTTTCCTGCATAAAGCGCCAGGCGATGGTGTTGTAACGGCCATAGCAGGCGAGGTCGAGGTACAGCCAGTTGCGAATCGAGGTAAAGTTATTGGCTGCCAGCATGTCTTCCGGCTTGGCACTGGCCGGATAAACGCAGGAAATATTCGGGGCCGGGCCGATTTTTGCCGCCGGCAGCATCTCGTGGCAGGCGATCATCGCCCGCGCCTGGGCCAGCATCATATGGTGATTCTGTTGATACAGGGTCTTATGCGGATCAGGCGTTCCCTCCGGTAGCGTACCGATGACGTCCCCTTTAAGGATCATCATGTTCTGCTCATTGATGGTCAGCCAGTATTTCACCCGGTCGCCAAACAGCGCGAAGCAGGTACGGGCAAAATGTTCAAAGGCGGTAATCGTGGCCGGATCTGACCAGCCGCCTTTCACCTGAAGCGCCCACGGCAGGTCAAAGTGATACAGCGTGACCAGCGGCTCAATCCCCTTATCGGTCAGGGCGGTGATCAGCTGCTGATAGAACTCAACGCCTTTAGCATTAATTTCCCCGGTTCCCTGCGGAAACAGCCGGCTCCAGGAGATCGACAGGCGGTAGGTTTTCAGGCCCAGTTCAGCGAACAGTGCCACATCCTCAGCGAAGCGATGGTAGTGATCGCTGGTGACGGTAAAATCAGTCAGGCGCGGATCAAAACGGGCTTTATCAATGACCGACGGCCCTTTACCGTCCTGGTCTGAAGCGCCTTCAACCTGATAGGCCGAGGTCGACGCTCCCCATAAAAATCCGTCAGGGAAGGGCGTAAGCTCACGATATTGCATCCTGTTCTCCTTGCGTTTTGGACGGGGCAGGCGTGCCTGACTCCCGGGGGACGAAATTGTCTGTCACGGGCTGGCGGAATAAAGGGTCAGCCCTTTTGTTTCAGTGCCTGGACTTCGCGATGCAGAAGGATGATCTCTTCGGCCAGTTCGCGGCACAGCATGGCGTTCATCAGATGGTCCTGCGCATGCACCAGAATCAGGTTGACCGGCACCTTACCCACCCCCTCGTCAGCACCGATCAGTGCCGTCTGGATTTTATGCGCCGCCTTTGCGGCGGCCCCTGCGGCAGCCAGTTGGGCATCCGCTTCCTGCCAGTCATAACTGCGTGCAGCGCGCAGCGCCTGCATGGAGCATGAGCGGGCTTCACCGGCATGAATGATCAGCTCCATCACCGTTGTTTCCATATCCATTATCGGTTCTCCACGGCGTTCAGTTCGGCTTCTGCCGGAGTGGGTTTTTCCTGTTTTAACAGCTCGCGTTCGTACATTTTGAAGAAGGGATAGTAAATCAGCGTCGAGACCACAATCAGCACGCCGACCAGAATCACCGCACGGAAGTCCCAGCCGGTGGACCAGGCGGCACCAATCGGGCCGGGGGTCGTCCACGGGGCCAGCGACACCACGTGGTTCACCAGATCGGTACGCGTCGCCACCCAGGCAATGATCGCATTGACCAGTGGGGCGGTGATAAAGGGAATAAACAGCAGCGGGTTCATCACTACCGGGGAACCAAAGATAATCGGCTCGTTAATGTTAAACATGCTGGGAACCAGGCCCAGCTTACCGATAGAACGAAGATGTGCTGAACGGCTGCGCAGATACAGGAACACCAGCCCCATGGTGGAGCCAGACCCACCAACGACAATAAAGAACTGCCAGAAGGGTTCGATAAAGATCTGCGTAATCGGTTCACCGGCATTCAGCGCCTGCTGGTTAATCCCAAGATTGGTCAGCCAGAAGGCCTGCAATATGCCGCCAACGATCACCGCGCCGTGGATACCGGCAAACCACAGCAGGTGGCAGAGCAGCACGGCAATCAGCACCGCAGGCAGTGAGTCAGACGCCGAGATGATTGGCTTGAAGAGCGCCATAATCGCCTGCGGTAACAGCATGCCGAACTGATCCTGCACCAGCAGGCTGAGTGGGAACAGCGTCAGGAAAATCGCCAGAATCGGGATCAGCAGGTCAAACGACTGGCGGATTTTGGGGGGAACCTGCTCCGGCAGCTTAAAGCCAATATGGTGTTTCTGCAGGAAGTGCATCAGTTCGGTGGAATAGAGGCTGACGATAATCGCCGTAAAGATGCCTTCTCCGCCCAGCGATCCCACCGGCAGGGCACCGTTGCTCTGGGGGGACGCCACTAACAGGAATGACATCAGCGACAGACAGGCAGCCATAAAGCCATTCATCTTATAGCTGATTGCCAGGTTATAGGCGATGGCGGCGGCGATATACACCGCCATGATGCCCATGGTCATGTTGTACGGCATCATGATCTGCGCGGAATGACGCTCGACCATCCCCAGCCACCAGCGGGCAAAGGCCCACTGGCTGTCGGCACCAAACGGCGGATGGGCGAACAGCAGCATAAACGAACCCACAATCAGGAACGGCATCGAGGAGATAAACCCGTCTTTGATTGCCACCACGTGGCGCTGGCTGGACAGCCTTGCCGCGATGGGGCTGATCCGGTTCTCTATCACGCCGAACAGAGACTCGCTGAAGCGACTCATTGCTGGGGCCCGCCGTTCTGGATCATCGCCAGCGCTTCCGTGAGGATCTTTTCACCGTTCATCATGCCGTAATCCATGGTATTGATGACCGCAATAGGCTTATTCAGCTCATCAGCCAGCGGCTTAAAATCCACCAGCTTATATTTAATTTGTGGGCCCAGCAGACAGCAATCGTAGTCGGCTATTCGCTCATTAAACTCATCCAGACCGACGGCATTAATCTCTACAGCAATCCCTTTTTCTTTAGCGGATTTTTCCATCCGCTGGACGACCATACTGGTAGACATACCTGCAGCACAACAGAGTAAGATTTTATTCATGGTTGTTCTCCGGTCTGGGTTTCCTTAATAAATAGCCGAAAGGAACCCGTTTCTGCAACCGGTTTCATATTCATTAATTTGTTCTGTGAGCAGGATCGCAAAGGTATGGGAGTACGATAAAACAGGCTATTATGACCACAAGAGTTTCGCTTTCAGGATGCCACAATGATTACCATGCTGGACGTTGCAAAAAAGGCGGGCGTATCAAAAGCGACTGTATCCCGGGTGCTGGCGGGAAACAGTTACGTCAGCAAGAGCACGCAGGAAAGAGTTTTTAAAGCCATTGAAGAGACCGGTTATCGGCCGAATTTACTCGCGCGTAACCTGGCGACCAGCAAATCGCAAAATATTGGGCTGGTGGTGACGAATACGCTGTATAACGGCCCCTATTTTAGCGAGCTGTTATTCCAGGCGGCAACGTTAACGGAACAGCATGGCAGACAGCTGCTGCTGGCAGACGGCAAACATGACGCCCGTCAGGAGCGTCAGGCTATTGAGTTTTTACTCGATCTGCGCTGTGATGCGATTATTATTTATCCGCGTTTTCTCAATACCATCGAACTTGACGAGATTATTGAAAAAACCCATAAACCCATTATCGTCGTCAATCGTCAGCTGGAAAAACACCCCGAACACTGTGTGATCGCGGCGCATGAGCAGAACACGTTTGATGCCGTCAATTATCTGGTTTCCCGGGGCCATCGTGATATCGCCTTTATTTCCGGCTCACCCGATTCACCGACCGGTAACAGCCGCCTGAACGGCTATACGCAGGCCCTGCGGGCGCATCATATTGCCTTTAATGCCCAGCGTCTGGCGCAGGGAAGCTGGTCATTACAGAGTGGCTATGAGGCGGGGCTGGCGCTGCTGGAGCAGGGCGCTGAATTTACCGCGCTGGTGGCCAGCAACGATGACATGGCGATTGGTGCGGCTAAGGCGCTGTCTGCCGCCGGTAAGCGTATTCCGCAGGATGTTTCCCTGCTCAGTTTCGATGATATTCCCATGGCCGCGTTTTTTGTTCCGCCGCTGACTACCGTCCATGTGCCGGTCGGGGAGATGATTATGCATACGCTGGAGAAACTGGTAATGATGCTGGATGGCAAGCCTGCAGAGCCCTTGCCGGCGTTTAACGGTCAGCTGATCGTACGTGATTCCGTGGTGGCCGGCCCCTATCTGGGACGCACCTGACCTCCTCCGGGCCGGGACTGGATGGGGTTGAACAGGCTGTTTGCCTGTCTGAAAAATATCCCCGTCATACAGAGGTTCTGACTGAACCTTAATAACACAGGGTTATTATTGGGTTAAATAATATTTCCCCGGACAGGTATTTCATCCCCGCATTTGTATTGATTTGACGTGAAAATGACATGATAATACGCGGGCAAAAATCTCTGTTAATTCACTGAACGTTGTATGGAAATACGATGCATTTATGCTATCGGTTTTCCTGTACCCGGTCGCCTTAAAGGAATGGAATCATGAGTGACATCAAAATGGATGATATTTCATCTGCACGCCCTGGTAATCAGGCACTGAAGCCTTATGTGCATCAGGACGATGAACTCGATCTGCTGGGGTTACTGAGTATTCTGCTTAACCGTAAGTTTTTCGTGATTGCGATTACCGGACTGGCCGTGCTGGCCGGGGCGGGCATGAGTTATCTGATTCCGCAGCGCTGGACCAGTTCCGCCGTGCTGGTGCCCGCAGAGGCACCACAGTTGCGTAGTATGGAAAAAATCCTGACCGAACTGAACGTACTGGATATTAAAACGGATATCACCCCTGACTCGCTGCTGTCTGATTTTATGCGTAACTTTGATTCGCGCAGCCTGCGCGAGAAATATCTGGTTAATACCACTTATTTTAAAGAGCTGGCAAAAGACAAAGCAGATACACCGGATACACGTAACCGGCTGGTGAATGCCATTTTGCAGGGAAATATCGATTCGCACAGCTCCGTGCAAGATAAAGATGCCGCGAAAAAAGAGTATCGCTACTACGAAATTAAATACACTGCCGAAAACCCCGTTGCCGCCCGCGATCTGCTGGAGGGGTACATTAATTATGTTTCGGATGTGGTGCAGAGTGAGTTACATCAGCGCATCAACTACCAGATTGATATGCTGAAAGGCAAAGCCATCGGACAATATAATCTGGATGTCAGCCGTGCCGAAAACGCCCACCGAATCAAACTGGAACGTTTGCAATACGCGCTGCAGATTGCTAACTCCGCCGGGCTGAAGCAGCCGTCGTGGAGCAATGGCCGTACCATTCAGGATGACCCGGACTTTTCAGTGACCCTGGGCGCGGATGGCCTGGCGCGCAAACTTCAGATTGAGCAGGCGATCTCCGATCCTGCCCGGCTGAGTGCCGACTTACAGAACCGCCGGCTGTATATTGAAAAACTGAACGCGGTGAAAATTAATGAGCTGCACGTTGAGCCGTTCAAATACATGCGTGCGCCCTATGAGCCTATCCAGCGTGATGCGCCAAAACGGTCGCTGATTGTTCTGCTGTTTGGTCTGGCAGGCCTCATCGCCAGCTGCAGCTACGTGCTGCTGAACCATGCGATGAAAAATCGCAGTCAGCCTGTTGATCTCCTGCCGAAACGCCTGAACTAAGCGGCTATCCGGGCAGCGCATAGCGCTGCTGCCCGGCTCACCTGTTTACACGGCCGGAGTGACTGCCCGCTTGCGCAGTGCCAGGCACAGCACATAATAAATGACGCACGAAACCAGCAGCGAATTGATTGTTGGCACCCCCCATTCGGTCACCAGGCCAATCACACTGCCAATCAGCGTGGCGATAATCGCCGTCCAGCCAATCACCGGCGTTTCGCTTTCATTCGGTAATTTTCCCTCAGCCCGGCTTCTGTCCAGCACGGCACGATGGGAACGCAGCAGCAGGTAATCAACCAGCATAATGCCGAGGATCGGCGGGAATACCACGCCCAGTACGGTGAGGAAATCGACGAAGCGGTCAAGGATGCCCAGTACTGAAAGCAGCGTACCTAACACACCAATGGCCAGCGTGGTGTGACGATATTGCAGCTTCCTGCCACTGATACCTTCCACGGCGTTAATCACCCCCAGGGAAGAGGAGTAGAGGTTAAGATCGTTCACGCGCAGCGTGGAGAGGATCACCACCAGCAGTCCGACGCCGCCCGCCACCTGTGACATGATGGTCACCACATCGGCGGTTTGCAGCGTACGGGCAATCATGATCGCCAGGCCGTTAACGATAAACTCACCGGCAATAATGGTCAGCAGCGTCACGCCAGCGACATGCTTAGACGATCGGGAATAGCGCGTCAGATCCGGCGTCATCAGGCTGGCCACAATCGCGCCGCCCACCACCATGGTGATTGCTGCACTGATGGTCAGCGGGCTGCCCGTCGGTGGCAGATCAATAATCTGTTGCAGGGTATGCCCGGACAATGTCTGGAAAGATATAAAACCGACCAGGCAGATAAACAGTGGTACCGCGATACGCGCCGTGACGCGCAGCGCTTTGAA
The DNA here is from genome assembly GCF_001571305.1 of Erwinia persicina NBRC 102418. Classification (GTDB taxonomy): domain Bacteria; phylum Pseudomonadota; class Gammaproteobacteria; order Enterobacterales; family Enterobacteriaceae; genus Erwinia; species Erwinia persicina. The sequence continues at coordinate 98,247 of NZ_BCTN01000011.1, forward strand.
ACCGAAGGTCACCAGCACGGTCAGCAGCAGACCGGAAAGCGTAGCGGCCAGCGGGAAGCCCAGTACGCCACCGAGGGCGAAATTCAGCGATTTGGCAAAGATGGCATTCTGAATGCCAAACCAGCCCAGCAGGCTGACGGCTACCACCAGCCCAATCAGGACGGAACCAATCCGACCGAAGCCACACCAGCGGGCCAGCAGACTGCCTGAGATCCCTTCTTTCATCCCGGCGTAGCCCAGACCGAAGGTAACAATACCAAAAATCACGCTCCCGGCCAGGATGGCCAGAAAGGCCGAGGCGAGACTCATGGAGTCGCCCAGCACCGCGCCCAGCATAAACTGGTCAAGTGCGGTCAGCATGCCCATGTGGACAACGGCAACGCTTAAAAAAGAGACGCGTTTATTCTCAGGCACGCGACTGAGTGGGTAATCTTCAATACGAATCAAGTTGAGTTTCCTTCGCAAAAAATTAAATAAACTGGATGCCCTTTTCGATCAGACGATCCGGTATAAAATTATCTAACCCAGCCTGGCGACAATATTCTTCAAACTGGCTCAGTGTATGCACCCCGGCCTTCTGATAGATGTTATAGATGCGGTTTTCTACCGTGCGGTGGCTGAGGTTATAAATCCGGGCAATCTCCTTCGTTGATAAGCGTTGCAGCATCAGAAACAGCGTATCCAGTTCGGAACGGGTAAACAGGTTATTGCTGACTTCGGTGGTCAGTACCCCGGGTTTTTGCTGTGTGATGTACTTCAGGGGGGACATGGTATCCAGCAGTTTCGCATTCCAGGCGATGCCAATGAATTCACCGGCTGCATCATGCAGGGGGATCTTCTCGCTCACGTAGGGCGTTAAGCTTTTCTGGCCGAACCAGTAATGGGTTTCAATCACCGCTACGCGTCCGTTGGAGGCCAGTGTCCGGCGATCGTGCTCGATCAGCGCCTCTTCACACTCGGCCCAGGAGGCAGGAAAGTCGCTGTCCAGCTGGCCTTCAATATTGAATTTCTGCGGCGTATTGGTGTAAAGATACGCCGCTTTATTCATATAAAGATGGCGGGATTCAGGATCTTTAATGCCCCAGGGTTCGGATAAGTGTTCCATCATGGCAATCAGTGCGCTGAAGTCTGACCGTGCTTTATCATCCGGCAATTCCATTTTCCCCCCTGAGGACTGTCTCTGTTAAATCTTTTTCGCCAGGTAGTGACGGGTATGCAGGTGTGCATAATCGCCAAGCTCACCATAGTCCGTATAGCCTAACTTCTCGTAAAACCCTTTTGCCTGGAAATCGAAGGTGTCCACGTAAGCCATATGACAGCCACGCTGTCTGGCTTCTTCTTCTGCCGCCAGCATCAGATCGCGGCCCACACCCTGGCCCCGGCAGGCGTCGCTGACCCACAGATACTGGACTTCCAGCCCACCCCACCAGGTTCTTGCAACCAGGCCTGCCGTAATCTGCTGATTTTCATCACGCTGGGTCAGGAAAAGCGGGTGGATATCCACGGGTGTCGTTTTCGCATTGTGCTGCCACAGGCTGTCGATGACGAACGCCTCATCGGCGGCAGATGGACGATCGGTAACGGTAATTTTCATTGGCCTCATGCTCTCATTATTCGAATAATAATTAATAAGATTACTTGTACATTACCAATGCGTAATTATCATTTTAATTCGTCGGTGACAAGAGTGTTTTCCCCCCTTACTCCGGCGTGGAAAAACGCTTATGGTATGCATCACGGACGGCACTGCTCTGCAGACACGACTAATATCCTGTCGTCCTTCCAATTTGGCAAGGCAATCTTTAGCCTCACCAGGGAAAATTACACAGCACGCCTCTTTTTCAGCGACCAAAACAGCGGCGGATGAAAAAGCGATAAATAAAGAAGTCTGATGCTGATGAAGGTTGTCACTTCAGTAAATCTTTTCAAAGTATCTGTTTTAACAAAAAAGCCGCTCACTGAGCGGCTTTTTTTACAGCCCGCTTTCCCGTCCGATCCCCTCCTGCCGTTCCTGCCGACTCCGACATGTTAAAAACCAGTAAAGTTTGTAATGGTTTCTGCCGTTAATACTGTTTTAAGGATGCTTACTCTATATTGACAGGGAGACCAGTATGATCGACGCATCGTTAACGCCGGCCACTGCCGGGAAGAATGAGATTCTTTCTCTGGAGAAAATCTGGCGGCAGGCTGACTTTCTGATGCTTTTCCTGTCATGGGGAATGTGGGGCATCGCCTGCATAGTGGGATGGCTGATGGGGTCATTCCTGCTGGCATTGACCGTTGGTGGGGCGCTGGCCATCATTGCCACCCTGATCCGTTTTGCCGGGCCTGGGCGTCTCTTTACCCGGCTGTGGTTTGCCTTTACCCTGCTCGCTTTCTCTGCCCTGTTAATTCAGCTGAGGAAAGGCGAGGTTGAGTACCACTTCTTTATCTTTGTTCTTCTTTCTGCCTTACTGGCCTATCGCGATTATCGTCCACTGCTGATGGGGGCGGCTACTGCTGCCGTTCACCACACCCTGTTTAACTACTTACAGGAAAATGACCTTTACGGCATCGTCTGCTTTACGCATCCCGGCTTTCATATGGTGGTGTTTCACGCCATTTTTGTTGTAGCGCAGACAGCGATCCTGATCTTTATCGCCCACCGCATGGCGGCGGATGCCCGGGCAGCCTGTGAGGTGGCAAAACTGGCCGCGTGGATCAATCGTGAGCCAGGTCGTCTGACCCTGGCGCAGGCAGATAGCCGCAGCAAAACCGTGTTTGCCCGCACCTTCAGCAGTACGCTGGGCACCATGCGCGGTACCCTGAATCAGGTGAGTGAAGGGGTCAGCACCCTGCGCGAGGAGTCGGACAGTATTCTGCAGCGTAACGCTGCGCTTTCGCAGCGAACCGACGAGCAGGCCCGCGCACTGGCGGTGGCCACCGGGGCGATGGAGCAGATGAGCACCGCGGCGGCAATCACCAGCGAAAAGACCCATGCGGCACAGCAGCTGGTGCAGGGGGCAAACCGGGTGGCACTGCACGGCGGGGAAAGTATTGCCTCTGCGGTCAGTTCGATGGCGCAGATAGAGCAGGAGTCGCAGCGTATCAATGTCATCCTTGAACTGATTGACAGCATTGCATTCCAGACCAATATTCTGTCGCTGAACGCCTCGGTCGAAGCCGCAAATGCCGGTCAGCACGGAAAGGGCTTTGCCGTGGTGGCGTCAGAAGTGCGTATCCTGGCCGGACGGTGCGAAAATGCGGCGAAAGATATCCGGCACCTTATCTCCACCTCTGTTGAACGTACCCGGAGCGGAACCGAACAGGTCGCTGCGGCGGGCGAAACCATGCAGGAAATAATTCATACCATTAACGGTCTCAACGATCTGGTACGCGAGCTGGCCGGGATGAATGACCAGCAGCTCAGTCGTATTACGCAGATGAAGGAGAGTGTGGAGAGCATCGATCTCAGCGTGCAGCATAACCAGCAGCACGTTGCCGAAACACTGGAAGTGGCACAGCAGCAGCAGCGCCAGGCAGAAGCGGTACAGCAGGCGATCGCGGTGTTCCGCTTCACCTGATAGCCCTCAGCGCCCGGCGGCAGCCATCACCTGAATACAGCTGTCGATGTCTCTGGCCGCCGTGGCCTGTTGATCGGCACTCAGTGCCTGATATTTCTCAATCGACGCCCGGCCAGACCGGTCGTCATAGCTGATCTGTTTGATCGAATAAGCGCTGTTTTCGTTAATGATGACGGTACGGATTTTATTGACGAAATCCCGATCGCTGGTGGGCGCACCGAGGGCGATGACCGCCGCGCAGGCTGCGGCATCATAATGAGGATCGGGCGCCGGACTGCGGAACATAAACCACCACAGGGCCAGGGCGGCAACAGCCAGCATCAACAGCGGGAACAGCTTTTTCATGACCACAACTCAAATTCACCCGGGGTGGGCTATCAACAGGGGCGCATTATACGGAGAAATTCTCCTGTAGCGACCGAAAACACCCTCATGCGTTTGCGCATTCAGGGGACATCTTTTTGAGCAGGGCATGGAGCTGGTCAGCCGGCTGCGGTTTACTAAGCAGAAATCCCTGTAACCTGTCGCAGCCCGCTGAGGCCAGCATCAGCCTCTGTTCCTCGGTTTCCACGCCTTCGGCGGTGACGGTAATGCCCAGGCTGTGACCCAGATTAATCACCGACTCCACGATGGTGGCAGAATTTTCCCTGACGCCCAGCGACTGTGTGAAGGCGCGGTCAATTTTAATAGTGTCTACCGGAAACTGCACCAGATAGCTCAGGCTGGAGTAGCCGGTGCCAAAATCATCCAGTGCAATGCAGAATCCTGCTGCACGCAGCGTTTTAATCGTTTTCAACGCCTCCTGCTCATTTTCCAGCAGCACGCCTTCGGTGATCTCCAGTTCGATCTGCCGCGGATTAATGGCATGGCGCGCCATGATCGCCATCAGGTGGTCAACAAAACCCGGGGCGAGAAACTGCAGGGGAGACACATTCACCGCAACGATAAGCCGGGGGCAGGTGATGGCCAGCAGACACGCCTGCTCCAGCACCCACTCCCCCAGCGGTATAATCAGTCCGGTTTCTTCGGCAACCGGCACAAATTCTGCCGGAGAAATCGCGCCGAGCTGGGGATGATGCCAGCGGAGCAGGGCCTCAACAGCAATCAGTTTTGTGCCGCTGATATCCATAATGGGTTGATACCACTGCATCAGATCGCCGCTATTTGCCAGCGCCAGACGTAGCTCCTGCGCCAGCCGCTGGCGCTTTTGCAGGGCCTCATCCATGGCCGGAGCAAACAGACAGTAGCGGCCGCGCCCTTCGGCTTTGGCCGCATACAGTGAAATATCCGCTTTGCGCATCAGCTCCAGCCGATCCCTGCTGTGGCGCGGCGACAGCGCCACGCCGATGCTGACATCCACCCAGAGCGTATGGCCACGCAGCGTCATCGGTTCGGCCAGACGGGCAATAATCTGCTGACATAAATCGGCGACCTGCTGTTCATTTTCAATCTCGCTGACCATGACCACAAACTCATCCCCGCCCAGGCGTCCGACGGCATTCCTGACGGGTAGCAGCGCCGACAGCCGCTGGCCGACCTCGACAATCAGGTCGTCTCCCGTAGGGTGGCCGTAGGTGTCGTTGATCATTTTAAAGCGATCGAGGTCGAGCAGCAGCAGCGCCAGCGTGTGGTTTTTCCCCGGTCGCGAGGACAGCCTTTCACTGAGTTGTTCTTCAATCCAGGCGCGGTTAGGCAGACCGGTTAACACATCATGGCGCGCCAGATGGCGGGCGTGAGCTTCACTGGCGGCCAGGCGGTGCATTGAGCTGGAAAGCTTGAGTGAGGCGTGCCACAGACGGCGCGTCATAATAATGCACATCAGTGAAATACTGAGAATGGCCATCGCAATCAGCGGGCCTGTCACCATCAGCATCTGGCTGCCGGGGCGCATGGGGATCCACGAGACGCTGCTGACCGGGATCCCTGCTGCTGACGTGAGAAGGAATCCTGCGCTGTTATTCCGATCGGGGTCATTGGGGGTAAAACGAAAATGGCTGACGACGCCGCGATGCTCAAGGAAGTCGATAAAGCTGTGATGGAGGTAGCGGATAAACACCAGCGTTTTGCCGGAGTTATCGGGAAGGCCACCGATCGCCACTTCCGCCACCCGGCCGCGCAGACGGATGAAGTCCCGCGTCATCTCTGTCTTGCCTGACGGCAGAAGAACATGATCCAGCGACAGTGCGATGGCGGCAAAACCGGAGGGGGAAACCGGTTTGCCTTGCTGCCAGCTGACCAGCGGACGCTGCTGGTTATCCAGCAGATAGATTTCGTTGTCCCCGGCAAGGTTAAAAAGCCAACGGCCAAACTCAGTGGGTTTTTGAATCTGATCGATTAGATCCGGTCTTTTCAAGAGTCCTTTATGCTGGAGCGCATAATCATCCAGGTGCTGGGCAAGAATGTTTTGAATCACCTGCTGCTGTTTTTCTTCTGCTTTTGCATTGCTTTGTGCTGTCACCCACCATGCGGTAAGGCCGCATCCAAACAGGGAAAAAAGCACTACCGCCACCACCGGTACGACCACATTACGCCTGAATTCACGACGTAATTCAGCAACCGTGCTGTATTCGATTTTCATTGACCTTCCAGGATGAACGCGTCGCAACCTCAGGAAACCACTGGACCTGTAAAGCGCAAACATTACCGCATTGTCTATTATTGGCAAAGTTAAAGAGGTTAGAAAATCTCTGTTTATCTGAATTCGTGGGGGCAACCTGACAGTCTGGCCGGGCGGTTGACGGTATAAATCTGACCGTTGACCCCTATCTGTGCTTTACCGGATAGCTGGCCAGTGGCTTGATCTCTTTCAGTACAAACATACTCTGCATCTCTTTGATTCCCGGCAGACGCCGGATCACGGCCATCGCGAAATCGGCATAGGCATCGAGGTCGCGTGCGACCACCTGCAGCAAAAAGTCTGCATCGCCGCCGATGCTGTAACAGGCCACCACATCTTCCAGCGCTGTCACTTCCTGCTCAAACTTGCGGGCTTCAGCCTCACTGTGGCTGTCGATCGCTACGCGTACAAAGACCATCACCCCCAGTCCGATTTTTTTGCGGTTGAGCACCGCGCGGTAGCCCTGAATGACTTCGTCTTCTTCCAGTTTGCGCACTCTGCGCCAGCAGGGCGAGGCCGACATACCGATGTCGTCGGCCAGCGTCTGGTTGGTCATTCGCGCATCGTCCTGCAGCAGCGCGAGAATTTTCATATCAACAGCGCTTAAGGTCGTCATGTCAGATCCTTTCCATTTAGTGATTTATTAAGGTTTATTCTGCCCTTTTTTTGCGGTTTAACAACGGATTCAGACAATATTTTCCTGCCAGGCCGGGCGATAATAAGGGCTGTATTCGTTGACTTCCCTGAGGAATTTTTGATGAGATTTGACGCCAGTCAGCACCGATGTACGATTATTATCGACAGCCAGCTCAGCCCCGGGCTGGCCATGAATGCCGCCAGTGTGATCGGTATCAGCTTTGGCCGCACGGTTGAAAACCTTGTCGGACCGGATCTGCACAGCCTTGATGCGGTCAGTTATCCCGGGGTGATTTATGCCCCGTTGCCGGTTCTGCGGGCGGAGAGCAGCTATGTTCAGCAACTGCTGGCGATAGCCGGGCAGGACGATGAGATCGTCGCCATGCCGTTCAGCGCCCTGGCACAGTCCTGCCGGACTTATGAGGAATATAGCGAACGAATTTCTGCCGTCCCCAGCCCACAGATTGCGCTGGTGGCGATTGGCCTGCTCGGCCCGAAAAAGAAAATTACTCAACTGACGGGAAATCTGGCGCTGTATAAATAGAGGGTGAGGATGAAAATTATTAACAGTGAAATTCGTGATGTGACATCGGGTCAAAATGTTCGGGTGATGACGCCAGCTAACCTGTATGAGTGTGAGTTGCACGACGATGTTTTTATCGGCCCGTTTGTCGAAATCCAGAAAGGATGCGTCATCGGTCGTGGCAGTCGTATCCAGTCGCATACGTTTCTTTGTGAAAACGTGACGCTGGGCGAGCACTGTTTTATCGGACATAACGTCACCTTTGCCAACGATCTGTTCCACAGCGGGAAGCCCGATGCCGATGCGCAGAACTGGATCACTATCACGCTGGGCGACGGTGTGACCGTGGGCAGTGGCGCCACCATCCTGACGGAAACGGTGTGCAGCGGGGCGGTGATCGGCGCCGGGAGCGTGGTGATCAGGCCGGCGACCGTAAAGGGGATCTATGCCGGCAACCCGGCCAGGTTGATCAGGACGTTATGAGCGTTTCGGGCCGGGCGAGGAGAAAACCGGCCCCTGCGCCTGAGCGGAACGCCGTCAGCGCACCACGCACATCGGGCGCCCTGAGGCCGGTTCGGGGTAAATCTGTGCCTCAATATTGAAGACTTTCCGCAGCAGCACCGGTGTCATCACCTGTTCCGGCGTCCCGCTGGCCACAATCTGTCCACCAGACATCAGCACCAGATGGTCGCAGTAGCGGCTGGCCTGATTCAGATCGTGCAGCACGGCGACCACGGTTTTTCCCTGCTGTTGCTGGCGGCGCAACAGGGCCATCAGCTCCACCTGGTGGTGTATATCGAGCCAGGTGGTCGGTTCATCCAGTAACAGCAGGGGCGTGTCCTGTGCCAGCATCATGGCAATAAAGACCCGCTGACGCTGGCCTCCTGACAGCTCGGTGACATTTTTCCCGGCCAGATGGGCTATTTGTGCATCGTCCATCGCCGTGGCGATCAGCCTGCGGTCAGCCGCCGACGGGCGGCCAAACAGGTTCTGCCACGGGCTACGGCCGTAGCCGACCAGTTCCTGCACGGTCACCCCTTCCGGCGCAATGTGCTGCTGGGGTAACAGGGCCAGCGACTGCCCGAGCTGGCGGGCGCTGAAGCTGTTCAGCGGCTGACCATTCAGACGGACTTCTCCTGAGCCTGGCCGCAACAGCCGCGAAAAGCAGCGTAACAGGGTGGATTTTCCGCATCCGTTCGGGCCGAGCAGAGCGGTAACGTTAGCCGCCGGCAGCATCAGCGAAATATCATGCAGGACAGGCGTGCTGCCATAGCCGGCGTGAAGCCGTTCAGCGGCAATCTGCGTCATCAGCGGGTCCTCATTAACAGCCAGAAAAAGTAGGGGGCACCAATAATGGCGGTCAGCACCCCGGCGGGCAGTTCAAGCGGCGGGTGCAGCGTGCGTGCCAGCAGGTCGGCCAGCAGCAGCAGCAGTGCGCCGACCAGCATTGAGGCCGGTAGCAGCCAGTGGTGGCGTCCGCCGATCAGCCGGCGGGTAAGATGCGGGGCCACCAGACCGATAAAGCTTAAGGGGCCACACAGCGCAACGCTGACCGCCGCCAGTGCGACGGCCAGCAGCAGGGCGCGGTGTGGGGTTGCGGGCAGGGCCACCCCGAGAGTGTGGGCCTGCTCCTCACCCAGCGCCAGCAGATCGAGATCGCGGCACAGCAGCAGACTGAGAGGGATCAGCAGCAACAGCCACGGCAGGGCCACCCAGACAAACGGCCAGCCACGCCCCCACAGGCTGCCGGTGAGCCACAGCAGCGCCTGGTTTATCTCCAGCGGACGTGACAGCATCAGATAGTCGGTGACGCTGGCATAGAGCGCGGTCAGCGCCACACCCAGCAGCGCCAGCCTTAACGGGGTGCTGTGGCCGGCCAGCCTTCGCAGCAGTACAAAGGCCAGCAGACCCCCCGCAAACGCCAGCAGCGGCAGCCACAGCACCGGCAGGGCCGGGAACAGCATCAGTGCGCTCACGGAGCACAGCCCGGCGGCGTGGTTCACGCCCAGAATTTCCGGCGAGGCCAGCGGATTGCGGATCACGCCCTGCACCAGCACGCCGGAAACCGCGAGCGCCGCACCGACCAGCAGCGCCAGCAGGGTGCGGGGCAGGCGATACTCCATCAGGGCGAAGTGGCGACTGTCGGCAGGATCCAGTGCCTGGCGCAGGGCGCTGAAGCTTAAAGTTTCACTGCCGTAGCGCAGGGACAGCACCAGGGCCAGCAGGACCAGCGCCAGCAGCAGGGAGAGCATCAGACGTGGCGATCTCATGTGCGCCTCCGCACCAGCCAGACAAAGAAGGGGGCCCCGATCAGCGCCAGCACCGCGCCGGCGGGCAGTTCGGCCGGATACGTCAGGCCGCGTGCCAGCAGATCAGCGGCCAGCATCAGCAGGGCGCCCAGCAGCATCGCCGTCGGCAGCATCAGGCGCAGATCGTGGCCGACCCACGCCCGCGCCATATGCGGCACCAGCAGCCCGAGGAATGCCACCGGCCCGGCAACGCTGACGCAGCTGCCGACCAGCAGCACCACCACGATATTGACCAGCAGACGCAGGCGGCTGAGATTAACACCCAGCGTGCGGGCGCTGTCGTCGCTGACGCGCAGCAGATTAAGGCGGGCAGCCAGTAGCCAGGCCAGCGGGGAGAGCAGGGCCGTAAACGGAAACAGCTGCCAGAATTCACGCCAGCGCACGTGGGATACGCCGCCCGCCAGCCAGTGCAGGATGCCGTACGCGTGATCTTCGGCCAGCAGAAGCGTGGCTTTCGTCAGGGCGGCGCACAGGGCTGACACCGTCACCCCGGCCAGGATCAGGCGGCTGCGGTCACCCGCCTGCTGCCAGCCTCTGCCCAGCAGCATCACCAGCCCCCAGCTCACCCCGCCGCCGCAGGCCGCCAGCAGCGCGATACTGTATCCGGCGACCCAGGCAGGGTTATACGCGCTGGCCAGAACCATGGCCAGTGAGGCACCAGCATTAATACCCAGCAGGGAAGGGGACGCCAGCGGGTTACGCGTCAGGGTCTGCAACAGGCTGCCCGCCAGCGCCAGGCTGGCCCCGAGCAGCATCGCGACCAGGCTGCGCGGCAGACGCAGGTTAAGCACCAGCGCCTGCGGCAGCGAAGGGGGGCCTCCGGGAAACAGGGCGCTCAGCGCCTGCCACGGGCTGACGGGCACCGGTGACCAGCAGAACAGCGACAGCCAGAACGTCAGGAACAGTGCCAGCAGCGGCAGGCCCCACGCCAGCAGCGGGGTCTGGCGCATCATTGCGCAACGGGAACCGGACGGTGATGGAGAAGGGCGACCAGGTCGCTGGCGATATGTTCCGCCGCAAACAGCCCGCGCATCCGCGCCCAGACATTGCTGTCAACCGCCACCACCTGATGGCGCTGGGCGGCTTTCAGCATCGGCCACAGTGCATCCTGCTGCCAGTCGCGCACGATGCTCTGCTGACGGTAGTGGGCGACAATCAGCCAGTCCGGATCGGTGGCCAGCAGCTGTTCCAGGTTAATGCTGATCATCGCCGCCTGGCCCACCGGCTGCGGCACTTTCATTCCCAGCGCTGCCAGCACGCTGCCGGTCCAGGACTGGCTGCTGTAGAGGTTGAACTGCTGTTCTCGCGAGGTGCCGAACACCACCGTCTGGTTTTTGGGCAGTTCGGCGGCAAAGGCCTGCATGCGCTGATGATGCAGAGTCAGGCGCTGCTGCATTTCACCGTCTTTCCCGACAGCCTTACCAATAATTGCCGCAGATTGCAGATTTTCGGCCCAGGTCTCATTGCGCGACTTTAGCATCAGCGTCGGCGCGATGCTTTTCAGCTGGCCGAGAATACCGCCGTGGCGGGCAGCGTCGGCAATAATCAGATCCGGCTTCAGCGCCGCAATCACTTCCAGGCTGGGCTGGGCACGGGTGCCCACCGATTTCCACGGCTGGATGCGCGCCCGCACCTCCGGCAGAATGCGCGTTGGATCATTGTCATCCGCCACGCCCACCGGACTGACGCCGACGGCGGCCAGCGCATCCACAAAGGACAGTTCCAGCACCACGACGCGCTGCGGCGTTTTATCCAGCGTAAAGGGACCGTTGCTGTCCTGCACGGTCACTGCCCGGGCGACAGGCACGATGACCAGCAGGGTGCTGAACAGAATAAGGATGAGTCGCGTTAGCATGTTTCCTCCGGATCACAGAAACGAAAAGCGAGCTGCCGTAACGCAGCCCGCTGGGGGACGAACGATCAGAACTTCACTGAGCCCTGCATATAAATCGTGCGCGGCTGACCGGCGTACAGGCCCTTGTTATTGTCTTCGGCGGCACGGGTAAAGTAATGATGGTCGAAGATATTTTTCACCCCGACGCCCAGATTGAGGTTGGCGAACTGCGGGCCAAAATCATAACTGGCGCGCGCGCCCCACAGCATAAAGCCGGGTATGCGGCCAAGGCTGCCGTCCGCACTCTCATCCTGCGTGTTGGCGTTGTCCGCGTACTGACCAGACTGATATTCGCTGTTGACGTTAAAGGTCCAGCTTCCACTGAGGTAATCCATCCCCAGCGTCCCCTTATGCTTCGGTGAAAACGGCACCTGATTGCCATAGTTATCTCCGGCCTGACGGATCACCGCATTCACGTAAGCATAGCTGGCGGAAACGGAGAGGTTTTCCAGCGCCGGCGAGACATCGCCCAGGTCATAGCGCAGCCGGCTTTCCAGCCCGCTGTGGCGGGTTTTTCCGCGCGAGGTCACGCTGTCATCAGTCTGGTTAGACTCATACTGGTTGCTGAAGTTAATCAGGAACAGGCCCACTTCCGCCTGCAGGGCCTGGTTATCAAAGCGGGTACCCAGTTCCCAGGTCCGCGCCTTTTCCGGCTCAATGCTGCCGCTGCTGACCGCTTTACCAATCTGGCTGTACTGCACGGTGCCGAAGGAGCCTTCAGTATTGGCATACAGGTTCCACGACTCGTTGAGGTGATACAGCACATTCAGCGCCGGGAGCGGGGCGTTATAGCCAATCTCCTGTCTGCCGTCTTTGACGTAGTCGTTCTGATACGACTGGATATGCTCATAGCGCATGCCCGGCGTCAGGGTCCAGTTACCCACGTCGATGCGGTCATCAATATACCAGGCGTGCGCCTCGGTGCCGGACTGCGTATCCCGGTCGTACGGGCTGTTGCCGGTGGGCAGTCTGCCGCTGCTGGCGGGGCTGGTGTAGCGGACTTCGTGGGTGGATTCACTGACGTAGCGGTAGCCGACGCCCACTTCATGGGCGGTTTCCCCGAGGGTGAAGCTCTGGCTGTAGCGCGGCTCCACGCCGCGCACCCAGTATTCACGCGGTGACAGCGTCAGGTTTTTCCCCTGATCGAGATAGCCGCTGCGCAGGGTGTTGGTATAGAAAGTCAGAACAGAAAACTTGTGCTGCGTGTCCGGCTGATACTGATAGCCGAGGCTGGCCAGCTGGCGGCGGCCCCAGAACTCGTCGTACGGGCGGGTGGACTGGAAACGGTCAGCGTTGTAGTCGGCGCGCGACAGACCGCCCGGCATCTGCGCCCGGCCTTCATAGTATTGCAGCAGGCTGGTGAAGGTGTGTACCTCGTTTGGCGCATAGCGGGTTTTCAGCATCACGTCGTCGATTTTGGTCGAGCTGTGTTCGCGCCAGTCGCTGCCCCGGGTGCCGGAGTAGAGCAGCGCCGCGCCGAGGCCGTTATCGGCGGTGCCGCCGATCATCAGATTGCCGCTGCCTTTGGGATCGTGCTGGCTGGAGGTCGGGCTCTGTAACCCTTCCATTCCGGCTTCAATGCCAAATTCTTTCGGGATGGCGCGGGTGACAAAGTTCACCACGCCGCCCACGCTCTGCGGTCCGTAGCGCACGGCACCGCCCCCGCGCACCACGTCGACGGCATCCATATTCCCGAGCGATACCGGGGCCAGCGACAGCTGCGGCTGGCCGTACGGGGCGAACGGCACCGGAATACCGTCCATCAGAATGGTTGAGCGGCTGGCCAGACGCGGGTTGAGCCCGCGAATGCCAAAGTTCATTGCCATATCATGGCTGCCCGTGCCGTTATTTTCCGGGGCGTTGACGCCGGGAATACGGTTCAGTGCTTCGCGCAGAGTGGTGGCACCGGTTTTGGTAAAATCCTCACGGCGGAGCACATCACGCGCTCCGGCATGTTCGAAGACGTCATTCTCACGGGCTTCGGCCAGCCAGTCACCGACCACGGTCAGCGTTTCTGCGGGGGCTGCCGGCACCGGCGTCACCGTCCACGCGTTGTTACCCAGCGATTTCCCCTGCAGACCGCTGCCGTTGAGCAGGGTTTGCAGACCCTCCTCTGGTGTATAGCGGCCGTTCAGCCCCGGGCTTTGTTTACCCTGCGTCAGTGACGCGTCGAGTGACAGGGTGATGCCGGCGCGGGCTGCAAACTGGTTCAGCGCGCTGTCGAGATCCGTGGCGGCAATCTGATAGGCCTGGGGCGTGGCCGCTGCTGCGGCGGCAAAAGGTGCCGCCAGCAGGGCGGCAGGGATCAGCGCGCAGTGAAGCGCGGCAGCCAGAGGTGTTGCCTGGTAAAAAGCGTACTGAATGCGGGGGCTGGGTTCAGACATGACCGTCTCCGAAAAAAATCATTTTTATGTGGTGTACTACAGGAGTCGGATGAGCCGCGCAAAAGGGACAATCGAAATGAAAATATTTCTTATTTTTATTCAGTGTCAGGGGGTCAGGCGGCGCTGACCCTGACCCAGTAACGGCTGCGGGTATGAATGGCGATCGGTAACGTCTGCGCCAGCACCCGCAGTAGCTGGTCGGTATCGCGCAGCGGAAAGGTGCCGCTGACGCGCAGATCGGCGGCGCTGGGGTCGCAGCTCAGTATCCCGTGGCGATAGCGTGCCACCTCGGCAAGCACCTCCGACAGGCGGCGATTGCTGACCGTTAACAGGCCCTGCGTCCAGCTGATATCGCCAGGCGTTAATGCGCGGACGGGGTCAAAGACCCGGTCGGTAAAGCGCAGCGTCTGGCCTGCCTGCACGCGGATTTTCTGCTGAGGGGCGGCGTTAAGCGTGACTTCGACCGCATGCTTTTCTACGGTCAGCTGCGTCTGATGCTCCCACTGACGTACGCTGAATGCCGTGCCCAGCGCGCGCAGGCTGCCCTGGCGGGTGATGACCCGAAACGGACGCTGCTGCGCGTCCCTCGCCGTGCTAATGGCGATCTCACCCTGTGCCAGATGCAGCACACGCTGCTGCGGGCTGAAAGCCACGCTCACGGCGCTGGCGGTATTGAGCTGTAGCTGTGAGCCATCGTCCAGCCGCACCTGACGCTGTTCGCCGGTGCCGGTGTGGTAATCGGACCGCAGACCGACGCCGAGCGGGGACTGCCACAGCTGCCAGCTGGTGCCACCGACGCCCAGCAGTACCAGCAGCGATTTCAGCACCCGGCGACGGGTCAGGTGCGCGCTCTGCTGCGCCTGATGCAGCGTCTGATAGCTGAGATGGCCCGGGATATTTTTCAGCTGGCCCTGCAGGGATTCCACGCGCTGCCAGGCCCAGCGGTGGTCTTCATGCTGCTGATACCATGCCTGCCATTTTGCGCTCTGCTGCGGGGTGATCTCCCCGGCGCACAGGGTGGCGAACCAGTGCGCCGCCATTTTCAGCGCCAGCTTCTGCCGGTCACTGACCGGTTCATGCCTCATGTCAGCCCAGCCCCAGCCGGAACAGCAGGCAGTGTTCCGTGGCTCTGGCCATGTATTTTTTCACTGAACTGACGGAGACGTTCAGCTGGCCGGCAATCTGCGCATAGGTCAGCCCTTCCAGCTGCGACAGCAGAAACGCCTGGCGCACTTTTGCGCCGAGTCCGTCGAGCATCGCATCAATTTCCTGCAGCGTTTCCAGCAGCTCATGCTGAAGTTCGGGGGAGGGCACCTGCGCTTCCGGCAGCTGTTCCAGCATCTCCAGCCAGGCGCGCTCCAGCGCATTGCGGCGGAAAAAGTCGACCATCACGCGCCGGGCGACGGTGCAGAGGAACGATTTCGGCTCGCGGATATCCTGGGCGCTGCCCCCGAGCAGCACCCGAACAAAGGTATCCTGAGCCAGATCGTCCGCATCGCAGCTGGAGCCCAGCTTGTGCTGCAGCCAGTGGCGCAGCCAGCGGTGATGCGTCTGATACAGGGTGTTAAAAGCGTTGGCAGCCAGCGGCGCCGTCAGCGTTGACATAAGAAGTTACATCGCCCGGCAAAAAAATGACGCTGAGAGGATAATTGATAATGGTTATCATTACAATGGTGGCAATTTGTGCGGTGCCCGGCGGCGGGGGGGGCGCGTGGTCACTGCCCGGGCAGCGGAACAACGGGGCTGAACAGCGGCGGCTGCCAGCCGGATCTGCCATCACTATCCCGCTGCGGTGTCAGTGCGAACGTGCCGACGACGGTGCCTGTCGCCAGGCGATTTTTGGCTTAAGCCAGCCCGTTCTCCACCAGTGCTGAACGCGATATCTCCGCGACGGACTTCATCCCGGTCAGCGTCATCGCCACCCGCATCTCTTTTTCAATCAGCGTCAGCAGGTTTTCGACGCCAGCCTGACCGGCCGTTGCCAGCGCATAAAGGTAAGCACGGCCTAACAGCACGGTGTCTGCGCCCAGTGCAATCATACGCACCACGTCCAGACCGTTGCGGATGCCGCTGTCGGCCAGGATGGCAATATCGCCTTTTACCGCATCGGCAATGGCGGGCAGCGCACGGGCGGTAGAGAGCACGCCGTCTAACTGGCGACCACCGTGGTTGGACACCACAATGCCGTCGGCCCCGAAGCGCACGGCATCGCGCGCATCGTCAGGATCGAGGATGCCTTTAATGATCATCGGGCCGTCCCAGAACTCACGGATCCACTCCAGATCGCTCCAGCTTATAGAGGGATCGAAGTTATTCGCCAGCCAGCCAATATAATCTTCCAGCCCGGTGGGCTTGCCGAGGTAGGCGGAGATATTGCCCAGGTCATGCGGCCTGCCGTGCAGCCCGACGTCCCACGCCCATTGCGGGTGGGTCACGGCCTGGCCGTAGCGGCGCAGGGCGGCATTCGCCCCGCTCATCCCCGAATGCGCATCACGGTAGCGCGCGCCGGGGGTGGGCATATCCACGGTAAACACCAGCGTGGAGCAGCCTGCGGCTTTCGCGCGTTCCAGCGCGTTACGCATAAACCCGCGATCTTTCAGTACATAGAGCTGGAACCACATCGGGCGGGTGATGGCCGGGGCCACCTCTTCAATCGGGCAGACCGATACGGTGGAGAGCGTAAACGGAATGCCCTTTGCCGCTGCGGCCTTCGCTGCCTGCACTTCACCCCGACGGGCGTACATGCCGCACAGCCCGACCGGGGCCAGCGCCACCGGCATCGACAGCGTTTCGTTAAACAGCGTGGTGTGCAGGCTCAGGTCGGACATATTGTTCAGCACCCGCTGCTTTAGCGCGATGCTGGCCAGGTCCTCAACATTACGCCGCAGCGTATGTTCGGCATAGGCTCCGCCATCAATGTAGTGAAACAGAAACGGTGGCAGGATGCGTTTGGCTGCGGCGCGGTAGTCGGTTCCGGCTGAAATAATCATCGATTTTCGTCCCTTGTGATATCGGTATCGTCATCCGGCAGGCGGGTGCTGCGCCGCTGCCGGGCTTCATTTTCATGCAGGTTTTTCAGGGTGGTCTGCACAAAACCAAGGTGGTGTCTGGCCGCCTGACTCGCCCGCTCCGGGTCCCCGGCAAGGATCGCCAGCAGCAGCGCCTCATGCTGCTCTGTCAGCCGGGCAAAAATGGTCGGGGCGGTGTACATACGTTCACGGCTGTGGGCCACGGAGGATTGCAGCAGATCGAAGAAGCCGCGCATGGTCTGTAACAGCACCACGTTGTGTGAGGCTTCGGCAATCGCCAGGTGAAAGCGCACATCGGCCTGGGTGGCCATCTCCGGCGACAGGCTCTCCTGCTGCTGGATGGCGTCAAAGCAGCTTTGCAGCTTCTCTTTGTCGGCGTCGGTGGCGCGCAGTGCGGCATACCAGGCGGTGCTGGCTTCAATGGCGTGGCGGGCTTCCAGAATATCATTGCGATAGTCCGGATCGTCGGCCACCAGCGCCTTCAGCGGCTGGACGATGCGCTGTTCTGACCACGGTGGCGGCGCATCGCACAGGTAGTAGCCGCCGCCGTGACGGCTGTACAGGATGCCTTCCCCCACCAGTTTCTGCAGCGCTTCGCGCAGCGACGATCGCGACACAGCCAGTTCTTCGGCCAGCTTACGTTCAGCAGGCAGCCGGGCGCCTGCCGCCAGCTGGCGTGCGGCAATCAGCGCACGAATACGTTCGACAAGCTGGACGGAGGCGGTCATGGGATCATCCAGGTGAGGACGTAGGCCTGCAGCGTGGTGATCACCCCGACCATGCAGGTGAATATCAGGCTGTGCTTCACGGTAAAGCGGAACAGATCCGACTCTTTCCCGACCAGCCCCACTGCCGCACAGGCAATGGCAATCGACTGCGGGGAGATCATCTTGCCGGTCACGCCGCCGGTGGTATTCGCCGCCACCAGCAGCAGGTCGGACACGCCAATCTGCTGTGCGGTGGTGGCCTGCAGCGCGGCAAACAGCGCGTTAGAAGAGGTATCCGATCCGGTCAGGAACACCCCGAGCCAGCCGAGGAACGGCGAGAAGAAGGTGAAAGCAGGGCCGGTATGGGCCAGCGCCAGTGCCAGCGTGGCCGACAGTCCGGAGTAGTTAGAAATAAAGGCGAAGGCCAGCACCATCCCGATAGAGTAGATGGGCAATGCCAGTTCTTTCAGCGTGCTGCGAAAGGTCGACAGGGCATCGGCAGGCTTCATCTTCAGATAGACGATGGCGATCAGCGCCGCCACGATGATCGCGGTGCCGGTGGCCGACAGCCAGTCAAATTTAAACACCGCCGCGTAAGGCGTGACAGCGCTGACCACTGGCGGCATTTTCGCCACCAGTTTATCAAGGAACGGGATCGGGATATTCACCACCAGGTCGTACAGCGCGCCACCCGGGGCAAACAGCGCCTTGAACGGCGGGATGCTCCACAGCGTAACGGTGGCGGTCAGAAACAGGAACGGCATCCAGGCACGGATAATCTGGCCCGTGCGGTATTTCTCCACCACCAGCGGCTGTTCAGCCGCGTTATCCGCCGGTTTAAAGCGGAAGATGCGCACCGGTTTCCAGACGCGCAGGAACAGCGTCAGGCATACCAGTGACACCAGGGAGGAGATAATATCCGGCAGTTCGGGGCCGAGGAAGTTGGAACTGAGATACTGAGCGAGGGCAAAGGATCCGCCAGCGACGATCACCGCAGGCCAGGTCTCTTTGATCCCACGCCAGCCGTCCATGATCGCCATGATCCAGAACAGCACGATCATCGTCAGGAAGGGCAGCTGACGGCCCACCATCTGGCCAATTTCAAAGCTGTCCAGCCCTGTGACCTGGCCGGCCACAATAATCGGGATGCCCATCGCGCCAAAGGCCACCGGGGCGGTGTTGACGATCAGGCACAGACCCGCCGCATACAGTGGATTGAAGCCCAGACCCACCAGCAACGCCGCGGTGATCGCCACCGGCGCACCGAACCCGGCTGCGCCTTCAAGGAACGCGCCGAACGAGAAACCGACAATCAGCATCTGCAGGCGCTGATCGGGGGTGATCGACAAAATTGAGGCACGAATAATATCGAACTGCCCGGTTTTCACCGAAATTTTATAAACGAAGACAGCGGCAATAATAATCCAGGCGATAGGCCATAGCCCGTAGAAGAAGCCATACACCACCGAAGCCAGTGCGCGATCGACCGGCATGCGGTAAAGAAACAGCGCCACCATCAGCGCCAGCACCACGGTGATGGTCGCGGCAAGGTAGCCCTTCAGCTTGAGCTTAATCAGCGCGAAGAAGAAGAACAGGATCGGAATGGCGGCGATCAGGCTGGATAGCCAGATATTGTCCAGCGGGTCATACACTTGTTGCCAGGGCTGCATACAGGTTTCTCCAGAGTTTTTCTCACCCCCCTGCTGATTACGGTCCTACCAATTCAGCTATCTGGGGTTAACAGCTGCTGATAGTTAATATTTTGTTAGTTAAATACAATGATTGTTGTTTGAATTTTGCTTTTTTGTGGGGGTGATTCATCTTTTTTCGGAATTGGTAGGACCACTGGAAAGGGGAGGGAGGAAACACCTGCGATTAGCGTCAGGGAATGACCCCGGAGATATTCTCAGTCATTCAATGGGTGGATGAACAGCCCCTCACACAATCGTGCCCGCTGTGGGTTTGAAAACAGCCACGTCGGAGGCTGCGGGTAAAGGAGGAAGGGCTGATTGCAGCAGGCTGCCGGCCAGGGAAGGCCGGCCGCCAGGCCACAGGGATGTGTTTATGCCGTTGCAGCAAGCAGCCCTTCCTCCGTAGACCTGGTACTGCGCCTCCCGCGATAAAGACCTGGCCATGTTGCCTGAGTGATTCCAGTGGCGGGGCAGGGGATCAGAATGACATAGTGACGCCCGCATAGTAGGCGCGGCCCGGTTCGTTATAGGTGGAAGCCCCGTCGTTTTCACGGTAAATCTGCTTATCAAACAGATTACTGACGCCGCCTTTCACACTCAGATCTTTGGTGAACTTATAGTTCATATTCAGACCCACAATGGAATACGCACCAATTTCTCTGTTTGACAGCCCGGTGGTGCCCTCAAGGCGGCTTTCAACAAACTCACGCGGTTTCTGGCGTCCGTACAATGTCCAGTTCAGCTCGGTGGAGAACTTATCGGTAACCTGATAATCCAGCATCGAGTTGATGGTG
Source organism: Erwinia persicina NBRC 102418 (assembly GCF_001571305.1). Taxonomy (GTDB): domain Bacteria; phylum Pseudomonadota; class Gammaproteobacteria; order Enterobacterales; family Enterobacteriaceae; genus Erwinia; species Erwinia persicina. The sequence continues at coordinate 118,394 of NZ_BCTN01000011.1, forward strand.
TACTTAGGGATGATCGACAGCGGGTTGCCGGTTTTCTTGTCTTTCGACTCCAGCATATAGGTGGCATTGGTACGCCAGTCGAGCACATCACTTACCACCGGGATCGTCAGGCTGGCTTCCAGACCTTCCACCAGCGCTTTGCCGCCATTTTCCCACTGCAGGATGTTATAACCGTTGGAGGCCTGCCCGAGCAGGTCAGTGCCGGAGACGATTTTGTTTTTATAGTCGTTGCGGAACCACGTCACACCCGCGGCATAACCGTCGGCAGCAAACTCCAGCCCCAGCTCTTTATTCACGCTGACTTCCGCGTCCAGATTAGGGTTGCCTAACAGATAGCAGCTGCCGCTGGCAACCGTCGTCGGGCAGCCATTACCCCGGGTGGCCAGCAGATAGCCTTCGCTTGACTGGTAGAGGTTCGGGGCTTTAAACACCCGAGCAATACCGGCTTTCAGTTTGAACCTTTCACCCAGATCCTGAGAGAAGTTGAAACTCGGGCTGAAGTTACTGCCAAATTCACTGTGGTGATCAAAACGCAGGCCCGGGATCAGGAAGGTGCCTTCCCATGGCTGGATATTATCTTCGACGTAGAGTGCGGCCGTGGTCGCGCTGTTCTTGCTGCTGCGACTGGCGGGATCCCCCGACATATCGCCGATGATCACGCCGCTGGCATCGGTGGCTGACATGGAGGCGCTGTCGTCCAGCTTTTCGTGATTCCACTCAGCGCCGAGGGTCACAGTCTGCTCAATCCAGCGATCCAGCGGCATATTGGCTTCCGCGCTGGCTCGGTAATTTTCCAGTCGGCTGGTGCTGTACTCATCGCTGTTAATCATCCCTTCCACGCGGCCGGTCGAGCCCTCTTTCATACGCGTGTTATTGGTTTTTTCGTAATTAAAGGCGAGCTTAGAGTCACCCCATTCCCAGAAGCCGTTATGGGTCAGCCCGTAAGACTGGCGATACAGGCGGTTGGTCTCGGAACCGTACAGCGAATCAACCAGGCCACCGGGGCTGATATTGCCGTTACTGTACTGGGTATCGCCGGCATAGATATTCCCCTGGCGGCTGTAGCCGTAGCTGAAATCCACGATCTGCGAGGGGGTCATTTTCCACGACACCAGCGCATTAATATCCTTGTTACGCACCCCTTCACGGCCCGCGGCATAAGATCCGTTTTGCGCCTGGTTGATATCGGCGGCATCGGCATCGGTTTTGTTGAGGTTACCGTAGAGACGCATGGTCAGCGCGTCACCCGCCAGCGGGCCGCTCAGGCTGAAGTTGGCCCGTTTAGTGTCACCTTCTTTGCTGTTTTCCGGCTGGTTGGTAAACAGTGACAGGGAGCCGTGCCAGTCTTTGGTCGGGCGTTTGGTGTGGATATTGATTACGCCGCCGGCAGCCCCTGAACCGTAACGGGCAGCGGCCGGGCCACGCAGTACTTCAATGCGTTCGACCATCTCTGCCGGTACCCAGTTGCTGTCGCCGCGGGTATCACGCTCGCCTTTCCAGCTGTAACGCACGGCATTCCGCGAGGTGGTGGGAACGCCATCAATCAGGATCAGCGTGTTTTCCGGGCCCATGCCGCGAATGTCGATTTGGCGGTTATTGCCCCGGCTGCCGTTAGCGCTGTTGCCGGTCAGGTTCACGCCGGGCATTTTGCGGATGATGTCGGATAAATCGTTAACGGGCGGATTCTTCGCGATATCCTCTGCCGTGATGATAGAGACCCCAGGCTGTTGTTTTAACTCCTGTTCTGCTGTTTTCTGTACCAGCAGTACATCCTCCACTTCACTGGCGGCGGCGGTATCGTCATCGGCGCTGGCCGTCCCGGCCAGCGTGGCAGTCAGTAAAAGTGCCAGAGGGTGTAATCGAAAGCGTCCGTTCCTGTTCATTGCATCATCTCAAAGTGTTTGGTGTTGTAAGAGAATGTGCATGATAACGATAATTGTTATCATTTCTATGGCGGAAGCAACGAATCCTTAAAATCTCCACAATTGGCCACTTTTGTCAGAAAAAGTCAGCGCTCAGATTTTAGTTGATATTATACAATGTTTTAGGTTTTCCATATTTACTTCACAATCTGCTTATTTGGCACCGATTGTGAAAGCTGGATGTTTTATGAACACTCTGTGCCATGTTCTGTCTACCCATCCCGCCGCTCAGTCGTTATTATCCCGCAACAAAATCAAACGCGAATCGTTCTCATTTTTGCTACTTATCTGATTCTCAGGAGAGAAAATGCGCTTCCCTCAGGCTTTCGCTTTAACGCTGTGTTCCGCTCTGCTGGCCATGACCCCCGCGGCCTTTGCAGCAGAGGCGTCCGTGCTGTCAATCGTTCATGCGCAGGGCACCACGGAAGTGCCGAAAAATCCGCAGCGTGTGGTGATCCTCAGCCCGGCCACGCTGGATATTGCTGATGCCCTGGGGATTAACCCGATGGGTGTGCCACAAACCAGCGCGCACTATCCGCAGCATCTGGCGAAGTACAACGGCAAGGCGTATCTGAATGCCGGCACGCTGTTCGAACCCAACTTTGAAGCCCTGAGCAATGCCAGACCCGATCTGATTCTGGCCGGTGCCCGCGCCCACGATGCCTATAGCAAGCTGAGTGAAATTGCCCCGACAGTCTCGCTGGATCTCGACCCGAAACATTTTGTGCAGAGTCTGACTGAACGCACGGAGCAGTTAGGTAAGCTGTTCGGTAAAGAAGAAAAAGCCCGGCAGGTTTTGGCGGCGTTTAACGCGCAGATAGCCGACGTGCGTAAGGAGTCAGCCACTGCCGGTAGCGCCATGATGCTGATGATCAACGGCGGTAAGATTAGCGCCCATTCGCCAGGTTCGCGCTTTGGTTTTATCTATGACGTGCTGGGCTTTAAACCCGCTACCGCTTTCCCGGAAACGGGCAAACACGGTAACGCCGTGTCGCCTGAATTCATTATGGAAGCTAACCCGGACTGGCTGTTTGTGCTGGATCGTGACAGCGCGATTGGCCGCAAAGAGGGCGAGTCAGCGCAGCAGGTGCTGGATAACCCGCTGGTGCGTAAAACCAACGCCTGGAAAAAACAGCAGGTGGTGTACCTGGATTCCGGTTCGCTGTATATCGCCGGTGGCATTCAGAGTTACAGCAATCTGATGACTCAGGTGAAGCAGGTGCTGGATAAAACGAAAACACAGCCGTAAATGAAATCTGTTGCCTTTGTTGCAGGCCTGGCATTGCTGCTGGGCCTGATGGCGTGCAGCCTGTTTGTTGGCGTCAGCCGCGTCACGCTGGCCAGCCTGTGGTCGGACCCGGAGATGCGCGAGATCCTGATGATCAGCCGCTTTCCGCGTACCGCTGCGCTGCTGCTGGCGGGCAGTGCGATGAGCGTGGCGGGGCTGATGATGCAGATGCTGACGCAGAACCGTTTTGTTGAGCCTTCGGTGGTCGGCACCACGCAGTCTGCCAGCCTGGGACTGTTGCTGGTGATGATCGTCAGCCCGGCGGCGCCGATCATGCTGAAAATGGGCGTTGCCACGCTGTTCGCCCTCGGCGGTACCGCACTCTTTATGCTGCTGATCCAGCGTATCCGCATGAAATCCTCTCTGATGGTCCCGCTGGCCGGCATTATGCTGGGGGCGGTGTTCAGCTCGGTCACCACTTTCCTTGCGATGAAATTTGACCTGCTACAGTCGCTGGGCGGCTGGGAGTCCGGCGATTTTTCCAGCGTGATGCAGGGGCGCTATGAACTGCTGTGGGGCGTGGGGGCGATTACGCTGCTGGCGGCAGTGATTGCCGACCGCTTTACGGTCGCGGGAATGGGGCGTGACTTTTCGGTTAACGTCGGGCTGCGCTATCACCGCGTGATGCTCACCGGTATGGCGATGATCGCCATGATCAGCGGCGTAGTGATTGTGGTGGTCGGCGTGCTGCCTTTCCTTGGCCTGATCGTGCCCAACATTGTCAGCCTGGCGCTGGGCGATAACCTGCGCCGTACCGTGCCGTGGGTGGCGCTGGTGGGCGCAGTGCTGGTGATCGCCTGCGATATCGCCGGCCGTCTGATTATTCATCCGTTTGAGATCCCCGTCAGCGCGCTGCTTGGTGTGATGGGGGCGGCGATCTTCCTGGTGCTGATTGTGAGGTCGAAACGCCATGCGCACTGATCTGTCACTGTCGCCGGGTCAGCGTCTGCTGCTGCTTGCCGGGCTGCTGCTGGCGCTGATGACGCTGTTTATGACCCTCGATCTGCACGGGAATATCGCCTATATCCTGCGGCATCGCGGGCAGATCCTCGCCACCATGATGCTGGTCGGCTTTGCTGCCGGCATCAGTACTTTGCTGTTCCAGACCCTGACCCGTAACCGCATACTGACCCCGTCGGTGATGGGGCTGGAGTCGCTGTTTGTGCTGATGCAGACGCTGCTGATCTTTGCGCTGGATGTCGGCGGGCTGAATATGCTGGGCAGCGTGGGACGCTTTGTGGCAGAAAGTACGCTGCTGGTACTGTTTGCCACGCTGCTGTACCGCTGGCTGCTGGGCGGAGCCGGGCTGGATCTGCACCGGGTGCTGCTGATTGGTCTGGTGTGCGGCACGCTGTTCCGTAGTGTTTCCGGGCTGATGCAGCGGCTGATGGAACCCGGCGAGTTTGCCGTGTTGCAGAGCCGGATTTTTGCCACCTTTACCCGCGCCGACAGTGATGTGCTGCTGATCTCGTCGCTGGTGATTGCGCTGGTGACGTTGCTGGTGTGGCGACTGCGCCACCGTCTGGATGTGATGGCGCTGGGGCCGGACAGCGCCATTGCGCTCGGCATTGCCTGGCAGCGCCACGTGACCGGTCTGCTGCTGCTGATTTCGCTGCTGGTGGCGGTATCGACCGCACTGGTGGGGCCGATGATGTTCCTCGGTCTGCTGATCGTTAACCTCGCTTATCCGCTGATTGGCTCGTGGCGTCACGGCTACCTGCTGCCCGGCTGCGTGCTGATCGGCATGATTACGCTGGTGGGCGGGCAGCTGATCCTCGAACGGCTGCTGAATATGGCCGGTACTCTGTCGGTGGTGATTGAGTTCAGCGGCGGCGCATTGTTCATCTGGTTACTGCTGAGAAAGGGCGCAAAGTGATTGAAATTAAGCACGTTAGCAAAGGCTATGATAACCAGCCGGTATTGCAGGATATCTGCGAAACACTGCCATCGTCGGGTATCACCTCGATTATCGGGCCGAACGGCGCGGGAAAATCCACGCTGCTGTCGGTGATCAGCCGCCTGTTAAAAGCGGACAGCGGTGAGGTGAAGGTCGATGCGCTGGACGTCAGTGAGGCCAACAGTGAGAAGCTGGCGAAAGTGCTGTCGGTGCTGCGCCAGGAGAACCACTTTACCAGCCGCCTGACGGTGTGGGACCTGGTGAGCTTTGGCCGCTATCCCTACAGCAAAGGCCGCCTGACGGAACAGGATCGCCAGCATATTGAGCAGTCGCTGGCGTTCCTGGCGCTGGTGCCGTTGCGCAACCGCTACCTCGATGAACTGTCCGGCGGGCAGCGTCAGCGCGCGTTTGTGGCAATGGTGCTGTGTCAGGATACTCAGTATGTGCTGCTGGACGAGCCGCTGAACAATCTGGATATGAAGCACAGTGTGGCAATGATGAAGCAGCTCAGACGCGCCGCCGATCAGTTGGAGAAGTCGATTGTGCTGGTGATCCACGATATTAACTTTGCCTCGGCGTACTCCGACCATATTCTGGCGATGAAGGACGGCAGGGTTGTGTTTCGCGGCACGCCGGAGCAGGTAATGGTGCCGGAGGTGATTGAACAGATCTTCGATCTGCCGGTGACCGTTGAGCAGGTCAATGGCCAGCGTATAGCGATGTATTACCGCTAAAAAGCAGGAAACGGTTTGGAATGACCCAATACGGCAAGCCTTGCTGATATCCGCCCCTGTTGCTGCACTAAAAACTGAGTTACAAGATATTACCCCTATCACATTCATAACAAAGTCCTATGAGCAGTGAGGGGGTAAATAAAAAGCTTCGTGATCCTGTTCGCATATTGTTGCCCTTTTACCGTGCTAGGCTTTTATTAGTCCTTAGTTAGGACTAAATAGGTGACCGGCAGCTTTCCCGCCGGACTTCGACCATGCAGCCTTGCTTCCGGAGTTAACGATGAACGGGATAGACTATTTTGTCATGGCGCTGTATGCGCTTATGATTGTTATGATCACGCTGTGGTCCATGCGTAAAGTAGGAAGTACGAAAGATTTCTTTGCTGCCGGAGGAAAGATGCCCTGGTGGCTTTCCGGTATCTCACACCATATGTCCGGCTATAGCGCGGCGGTATTTGTGGCCTATGCCGCAGTTGCTTACAAGTTTGGGCTGACCATCTATTTCTGGTGGGCGCTGCCCATTTCTATTGCCGTATTTATTGGTTCGGTTATTTTTGCACCGCGCTGGGCGCGTCTGCGTATCCATATGAATATCGAATCACCGATGGAATATCTTGCAACGCGTTATAACGTGCCAACCCAGCAAGTTCTGGCCTGGAGTGGCGTGCTGCTAAAGACCTTCGATGTCGGCGCTAAGTGGGCCGCTATCGCCATTATTATCAATGTATTTACCGGGCTTGATCCTGTCGTGGGTATTGCTGTTTCCGGCTTGTTGTGCCTGTTTTATACCGTTCTCGGCGGGCTATGGGCCGATGCTTGTAACGATTTTGGCCAGTTTATTGTCCAGTTTATTGCCGCCACTGTCATGGTGGCCGCCGTCGCATTTCATCTTGGTGGTTTCAGTAACCTGCTGACTATCTGGGACCGATTACCGGCAGGGCATACCGATATTATTGTTGAACCCTATTCAACGGGATTTATTCTGGCTTACTTTGTTATTTACACTCTGAGTTATAATGGCGGCACCTGGAATCTGGCGCAGCGATTTATTGCTTCGCCCCGTGGTAAAGATGCCCGCAAAGCCGCATTGCTTTCATCTGTTTTGTATCTTGTCTGGCCGCTGATTCTTTTTTATCCCATGTGGGCAGCACCACTGTTGTTCCCGGATATCCCTGACCCTTCGCAGTCTTATTCCATCATGGCCATGCAGTTACTGCCAAACGGTCTGATTGGCCTGGTGTTGGTGGCGATGTTTACACACACCTTATCGATGACGTCCTCGGACTCTAATGCCATTACTGCTGTGGTAACCCGCGATATTCTGCCGATACTGTTGCCGAAAAAATTTGGTAACGGGCAGTCTTCACTTCTGGTCGCGCGGATAACTATTGTGTTGTTTATTCTGATCACGCTGCTGATTGCCGCCAACGCCAGCCGCTTTGGTGGAGTCCTGTCATTATTAATTGTCTGGTTTGGCGGGCTTGTCGGGCCGATATCTATTCCGATGTTACTTGGCCTGCTGCCGTGGTTCCGTAAATGCAACTCGACGGCGGCAATATCCTCATGGGTATTCGGTGTCACTGCCTTTTTCCTGGTGAAGTTTGTAATTCCAGATATGAGCACAGCTCAGGTCGTGGCTATTCCGGTATTGCTGTCATTGGCTGTCTATACGCTTGGGGGGTTCCTCCGTCGCAGCCCGGTAAGTGCAGAGGTGGATAATTTGCTAAATGCATTAAATCAGGATCAGGCCGATGATTTCTCTGCGCTAAAAAATAAACCCATTTATCAACACGAGTCCAAATGAATACAGGATGTAATGCTATGACAACACCTGGCTATATTAAACATGTTGAGCATCTGACCGTTGAAGTTTTCGCTACCCGGCAACAAATGGGGCAAGCCGCCGCTGCGGCTGCGGCACAACATTTAAGGCAACTACTTAGTCAGCAAAATAATGTGCGAATTGTTTTTGCCGCTGCGCCATCACAAAATGCGTTTCTGGCACATCTGTCACGAGCAGAGGGGATCGACTGGCGTCGGGTTGTGGCTTTCCATATGGACGAATATATTGGGTTACCTGAACATTCGCCGGCACTGTTTCGCCACTACCTGGCGCATCATTTATTTGATACGGTGCGGCCAGGTAGGGTGTATTACATTCCTGCATCTGGCGATCCTCAACGGGTGTGTGAGCAGTACGCCATGCTGTTGCAACAGGCACCTGTTGATATGGTCTGCCTGGGTATTGGCGAAAATGGTCACCTGGCATTTAACGATCCACCGGTGGCTGATTTTAACGACAGGGAGGCGATGAAAGTCGTTGAACTGGATTTATCATGCCGTCAGCAGCAGGTAAACGATGGCTGTTTTGCTTCGCTGGATGAAGTGCCTGTCCATGCTTTAACTCTCACGATTCCAACCCTGATGGCAGCCCGGCGTTTGTTTTGTATCGTACCCGGTAAAAATAAGCGTAATGCCATTGTTCAAACGCTGAACTCACCCCAGTCTGTGGCTTGCCCTGCCACCATTTTACGCAGCCATCCTGCCTGTACGCTATATACCGATATTGCGGGTTATGGGGAATTGCCACATGAGTGAAATGATAGTGCGTGCCAGAGACTATCGCGATCGGCAACCGGTTGAGATTATCGCCCATAATGGTGTGATCAGTGAGATCCGCCCTGTAGCCGATGGAGAGCAATATCTGCCGCTGATAGCACCGGGATTAGTTGATTTGCAGGTTAATGGATACAACGGCGCGGATTTCAACTGTTTTCCTTTTGCCGAAGAGTCTGTAGAGCTGGTGACACGTGCGCTATGGCAACAAGGGGTAACGACGTTTTTACCCACTATTATCACGAATGGCGAAGATGAAATTGAACAGATGATGGCAACGCTGGCGAGGGCCTGCCAGCATTTTCCGCTAGTCGGCCAGTCTGTTGCAGGTATTCATCTGGAAGGCCCCTTTTTATCAACACAGGACGGACCACGCGGTGCCCATAACCTCGAGCATATAAAAGCCCCTGACTGGTCGCTGTTTCAGCGCTGGCAGGATGCCGCCCAGGGGCGTATCCGCCTGGTGACGTTATCCCCGGAATGGAAACACGCTGATGATTTTATCCGTCACTGTGTTGCTGAAGATGTGGTGGTTTCTATCGGGCATACGGCTGCCAGCGCAGAACAAGTTGCCTCTGCGGTTAACGCGGGTGCACGGATGTCTACCCATCTTGGTAACGGAACGCACCTGATGTTGCCACGCCATCCTAACTACTTGTGGGAACAACTGGCACAGGACAGTCTCTGGTGCGCAATGATTGCTGATGGCGAACATTTACCACTGTCGGTACTGAAAGTATTTATTTGTGCTAAAGGCGAGCGGGCTATGCTGGTCAGCGATGTTACCTGCCATGCAGGGATGCCAGCGGGCCGTTATCGTTCGCATATTGGTGGTGAGGTAATATTGAGCGCAGAAGGGCGGTTGTCGATGGCAGAGAACCCGGCGTTGTTGGCCGGATCAGCACAGGGATTATTGCACGGCATTAACACGCTGGTAAAAAATGATCTGGTTTCGGTAGCAGAGGCTATTGAGATGGGATCAAGGCGGCCTGCGCAGTGCCTTAGGTTACCGGTGCAACAAGGACTGGCCGTTGGCGCACCGATGGATGCTATTTTGTTACGACAGGAGGGGGATAAAACGCTCCAGCTGCTGGCGACATATAAAAAGGGGACGGAAGTATGGCGTGTTGAATAGTTTGGTCAGTAAATCTTCTCTCATGCCATAATACCTGACAGGCTGTAGCGAACGGAAGATCATGAGATGAAAGAGCCAGGCAAAGGACCGGCGCTGCTGCGCCAGTATAATGAGAAACGTGTGCTGGCGTATCTGCGCCAACATAAAATCAGTTCTCGCCTGGATATTTCGCGTGCGCTGTCATTAAGCAAAAATACGATTTCACTGATAATCGACGGCTTGCTTGCGCAGGGGTTTGTTGAGGAACAGGGCGCAGCGCAAACTAGCAGCATTGGGCGCCCTAAAATTTATATAGCAGCCAGACCTGCGGCGATAAAAACGGCTGGTATCATGATTGAGCGCCAGCGTATTCACTGGGTGGTTTGTGACTTTTTCTCTCAAATTATTGATGAAAAAAATATCCTGCTTGATACTGCCAATCCGCAAGAGGTGTTGGTAGCGATAATGGATAACTGCCAACAGTTGCAGCAATCCTATCCGGATTTGGTCGGCATAGGCATAGGCTTTCCCGGTATTGTCGATCAACAAAAAGGCATGTTGCATGTTTCCGCCCACCTTGGCTGGGGGGCGGTTTCCTTGCAGCCTTTACTGTCCTGCACGAACGCTATTCCGGTGAGTCTGTGGAATAACGTTAAAGCTGCGGCGCTGATTGCCCGGCAGGGAGAAATAGCGGGAGGAAACGGGGCCTGTTTTTATCTGCGTATTGGCGAAGGTATTGGCGGTGCATTACTGACCGAACACGGAGTATATTCCGGCGGCAGCTGGACGGCGGGTGAAGTGGGGCATTTAGCGGTGTTCCCTGGGGGACCGCTATGTTCATGCGGGCAGAACGGCTGCCTGGAATCGCTGATTGGTTTCCTGGCGATTAATAAGCAGTTAGAACAGATGCAGCCGGGCCTCAACTGGGATAACCGACATCAGGCAGTCGCGTTGGTCGATGAGGTAATGGTGAATGCCGGAAAGCTGTTAGGCAGGGCGCTCAGTCAAATAATTCATTTGTTAAACCCGAAAATATTGCTGATAGACGGCCCTTACAACAGTCATCCATCATTTGTGGAAAATACGCTGGCAGTGGCCAGGCAAAGTACGCTGGCGTTTCCTTTTAGCAGCACACAGATTGTTTTTGTTAGCGAAAGGCTCAACCCTGCGAGAGGGCTGGCGTTGGCGATGTTGCAAGATTTTGAGCAAATGTCACTGACATAAACCACGGCTTTCAGCGTGGTACTTCTGGTGGTAACGCTTATTTCGTGTGGATGTCTTCTCTGTCTTTTGAATATATTGACGGCAAAGAGGGAGGGGGGCTGTCCGTGGCAATGAATCGTTCTGAATACGGGGATACGCTAAAAACGCCTGGTATCAGGCCTGCTGCGGTACGTAACCAATTGATCCACAGCAGAGAGCCTTTCCCGGATACGAAAGTTGTTATCTGCTGTCAGGCTGGCAAGTCGCAGGTTAATGATAACGATCCGGTGCACGTGAAATGTATCGGCGTATCCTTATCATGTCTGGCTGGAGGCTTTTGTCAGTGTTTTAGTGCGCGTTGACCACCAGCAGAGCAGCGACCCCAGGCTGACCATGCCGGCCCCCTGCCAGAAGTTCACCGACAGGCTGGCGTTGAGCAGACCGGCAGCCAGCACCGCAGAAATAACGGGAATAAAATAAGAGGCGGCGGCCAGTATCGTCACGTTGCCGTGCAGGATGCCAGTGTTCCAGGCGGCATAGCCAAAACCCATCGCCATCGCGGCCAGCCCCAGGCTGACCACGACCCGCACAGTAAAGATCATCTCCGGCTGCGGCCCGGCAAAAAATTTCAGCCACAGTGCCAGTGCGGTAAGAATAAAAAACAGCGTAATGCCGTTACTGCCACGGGCGATCTGGCGGGTGACCACGCAGTAAACCGACCAGATCACCGCACCGCTGAAGGCCAGACCGTAGCTGAGTGGGTTGGACGCGATATTATGGCCGATCTCCAGCAGGGAAAAGGCGCTGTCGCCCGCCAGAACCCGACCAATACCGGCGACGGAGATCACCAGGCCCGGGATCAGCAGCAGGCTGCATTTCTGTCGGGTGACCAGTACTGAGAGCACCACGGTCATCGCGGGCCACAGATAGTTGACCATACCGACCTCTATCGCCTGCGTGCGGGTGGTGGCAAAGCCCAGCGACAGCGACAGGCAGAGTTCGTAGCAGACAAACAGCAGGCTGCCGGTTATCAGATAAGCCCGGGGGAATTTTTTAACATCCGGAAAGCCCACCGTCAGCAGCAGCAGCAGCGCGCTGAGTGAGTAGATCATCGCCGCCCCGCCTACTGCGCCCAGTCCTTCACTGACGGCGCGTATCAGTCCGACAATCGCGCTCCACAATACGATAGCAATCAGTCCGGTCAGTGTGGCTTTGTTGTGTGTCATGGTGCGCTCCCTGCGAGTCATGGTTATCGCCTGAGACTTTACAGGTCAGAACGCCAATGCGCACCGACTATTGTTGCCAGGAGAAGGCGGCGCAGGCAACGGACATCGCCTGCGCCGGGGTGGACTCAGGATAGCTTAATGATCACCATCCCGGCGAGCAGCAGAGCCACTCCCAGCCAGCCTTTACGATCCAGACGCTGGCCAAACAGGATCCAGCCTGCGGCAATGGTGGCGACCAGACCGAACCCGCCCCACAGGGCATAGGCGACAGACAGATCGATGCCCTTCACCGCCTGGGAAAGGGCGCTGAACGCGGCCAGCACCGCCAGCAATGACAGTAGCCCGTAGGTTTTACGCTTAAAGCCGTCTGACAGCTTAAGAAAGATATTGGCGGCAATCTCCAGCAGCGTTGCCGCGCACAGCCAGGCGGCATGGATCCACTCAAACGGCTGCATGTGACCTCCTGCTGCGGGTGCCTGACTTAATCAGGGCAATCCCCGCCACCAGCGTGGCCAGGCCAATCGCTTTTGCCAGCGAAACGGACTCGTCAAACAGCAGCACGCTGAACAGCGTAATAAACACGATGCCAATGCCTTCCCACATGGCATAAGCAACGCCGAGAGCAATTTTTTTAATGGAAACAGAGAGCGCGATATAGGAGAGGGCGATCATCATCAGCATCAGGAAATAGCCCAGTTGATTATCGCTGACGTTTGACCACTTCATCAATAGCGTACCGGTGATCTCAAGCGCGATCGCCAGGGCCAGTAACATCCAGTAAAACATGATTTTTTCTTCCAGATAATACGTCTACGCGCCAGCCTGAAGCGATTTCAGACGGCAATAAGTCACAGACAAATAAAATGAGGAAGGGGACTAAAGCGCGTTGCGCCAGTGTTGTTCGCCGGAAAGGGAATAATCAGAAGCGTTCAGAGAAGAGCGGTTATGCCAGGTCTTGCCGATATTATCCATAATATTTACAACTTATCCGCGTTGTTGCTTTTCGTCGGTGCGGAAAGGAAATTGTCCTCAGTAGTGATACACGCCTCTCTTTTACCCGATCATCATCGCTTTAGCTGGTGTATTTGCAATTCTTTACGCTGCTTTCAGGCCAAAAAGCAGTGACAGTCACTGCTTACAGATTATAAGGCGTGATGATGCTGACTTTTGAAAAGGGCGCCGGTTGGTCCGGTGGCGTCATGAAACCATGGAAAGCCAGAATGTGATGAAAAATACGCCGTGCATCCTGCTGAAGATCATGGTCAATGATCGCATCCAGCCTGCCGTCACTGAGCAACTGGCGATTTTCGCGGTCAAGATCGTGACCAAGGTATGCCTTCAGCGGCCGACCGGCATCGGAGAAGGCCCGCAGGATCGCCGTATTGCCCCCACCCGCGCAGTAGATCGCGCCCAGCAGGGGATGCGCCTCCAGCTGTTGTGACACCGCGCTGTAGGTGGGGGCATCAATGCCATAGCCTGCGCGAATGCGGCGCATTTCAGCGCCGGTGCCATCGTGGACATGGCCGCGCAAAATCCGTCTGCACGCGCCTCCTCCCCATGAAAATGCGGGCTGCCGGTCACCACGGCCACTTCCGGGCGGTGCTGGGCCAGCAGGTGAGACATCAGCCAGGCGGCGGTTTGTCCGGCGGCGTGATTGTCCATGCCGACGTAGCTAATGCGCTGGCTGTCAGGCAGGTCGGTCACCATCGTCACCACCGGTACGCGCTGTTTCAGCAATTCCCCGATAGTCTCCGTCAGTTCAGGGCTGCTTTCCGCCTTCAGCACAATGCCATAACTGTCGCTGGCGCAGCGCTGCATCAGCCGGGCGATCTGGTCTGCCGCGATCGCCTCAAAAATATGCAGGCGCAGCGTCAGCCGGAAGGGGGCAAAGCTACTCAACTCCTCCAGCAGTGCTGCGGTAACCAGCTGGCTGAAGCGGGCAGGGGTGTGCATGATGACGTCTATGGGCAGTGTCCTGCCGCTGGCCAGGCTCATACGCTGCTGCTGTTCCAGGTCGCTGATCGCCTGGGCGATGCGGCGTTCAGTGCGGGCATGAACCGCGCCGCGTTGGTGAAGCGCCCGGTCTACTGTGGCTTTGCTGACGCCCGCCTGCGCGGCAATCTGTTTAATGGAAAATTTCATCATTGAGGTTTTTCTGAGGTGATCCGTTTCGTTGAGAAATAATGTAGCGGCTAAATAAGTTGCAGGAAATGGTTAAATTGTGTAAAAAACCGTATCAAATCTAACTGATAATCATTTTTATTTGCCTTTAGTTTCTTACCGGGAACCTGCATCCATGACCAACTCTGCTTTTGCTCCACGTGCGCTGCTGTGCGCGCTCTCTTTTGCTGTACTGACGTTTACCTCTTCCGTATCGGCTAAGGTTCAGACCCTGACCGACGTGATCGGCCGGAAAGTGAACGTCGATCTGCCCGCAAAACGCGTGGTACTCGGGTTTTACTTTGAAGATTATATGGCGGTGGGCGGGGAGAAAGCTTATGACGCCGTGGCAGGGATTTCCCGTGAGGCCTGGGAAGGCTGGGTGCCAGCCAACTGGAACATGCACGTGGCGCACCGCCCCTCGCTGAAAACCATCCCGGACGTGGGGGAAGTGGAAGCACAGAGTTTCTCGGTGGAAAAAGTGCTCAGTCTGAACCCGGACCTGGTGATCCTCGCTGACTGGCAGTTCCAGGCGCTGGGCCAGGACGTGCTGCGCATCGAAAAGCAGGGCATCCCGGTGGTGGTCATTGACTTCAACGCCCAGACCGTTGAGCGCCACGTCGCTTCAACACGCGTTCTGGGAACGCTGACCGGGCAGGAAGCCCGTGCCAGTGAAATGGCAGCACTGTATGCCGGTGCGCTGAAGCAGGTCGCAGACCGCATTGCTGCGGCAGGCAAACCTCAGCCAAAAGTCTACGTGGAGTTTGGTAACAAAGGGCCGGAAGAGTACTCCTTTACCTACGGTAAAAATATGTGGGGCGCAATGGCGACAGCCGCGGGGGGCAATAACATTGCCACGCCGTTCGTCGAGTGGTGGGGGCCGCTGAATCCGGAGCAGGTGCTGGCCTCCAGGCCCGATGCTGTCTTTATCTCCGGGCGTGAAAACAATAAAAACCCGAACGCACTACCGATGGGGCAGGGCGTGAAGGTGGAAGAAGCCCGTGCGAAGCTGAAAGGGTTTATGCAGCGTCCGGGCTGGAATGAATTACCGGCCGTGAAAAACGGTAAAGTGTTCGGGGTTTATCAGGGCGCATCGCGAACGCTGTCAGACTTCGCGATGGTGCAGTACATGGCGAAACAGCTCTACCCGGATCTGTTTACGGATCTCGATCCGCTGGGTAACTACATGAACTTCTATAAAAAATACCTGCCGGTCACCCCGGAAGGGACATTTGTGGTCAGTGTGAAAGAGTGAGTTGATCCCCCTGCGGGCTGACTGGCAAAAGATCAGCCCCGCCGGATCGGCTTTTCCGCGTGATACCCAGGACCGCTAAATGAACACACCTCCCGACCATCGTATCGCCATTGCGGCACATCGCCTGCGTGAAGGAAAACGCTGGCGCTTTGTCATTCTCTTTATTCTGCTGACTGCCGTTTGCCTGGTGCTGGATATTGCGACCGGGCCGTCAATGCTGGCCCCGTCAGAGGTGATCCGTTCACTGACCGGCATCGGTGAACGGGCGTCGATGACCGATGCCATCGTGCGTGAGTTCCGTCTGCCAATGGCGCTGATGGCGCTGGTGGTTGGCGCAGCGCTGGGGGCCGGAGGAGCACAGATGCAGACCCTGCTGAATAATCCGATGGCCAGTCCCTACACGCTGGGGATGGCGGCGGCGGCCGGGTTCGGCGCGGCGTTAAGCCTGGCCTCCGGCGGTTTCGGGCTTCATCCGATGATCGCCGTGCCGGTGGGGGCGTTTCTTTTCTCCATGCTGGCCGCGCTGTTCCTGTTTATGCTGGCTTCGCTGCGGCGGGTGCGTACGGAAACCATTATTCTCGGCGGCATCGCTCTGTTGTTTCTGTTCCAGTCGATGCTGTCGCTGATCCAGTTTCTCTCCGCCCCGGAACTGTCGCAGCAGATTTTATTCTGGCTGTTTGGCAGCCTGACCAAAGCCACCTGGCCGACGCTGGCCCTGACGGCAGGGGTGACGCTGGTGTGCTGCCTGCTGCTGATGGCCGACGCGTGGAAGCTGGCCGCGCTGCGGATGGGCGAAATGCGCGCGCTCAGTCTGGGGGTGAACGTCCGGCGCCTGCGGATGAAGGTGCTGGTGATTGTTGCGGTGATGACCGCCACCGCCACCAGTTTTGTTGGGGTCATCGGCTTTATCGGGCTGGTCGCACCGCATATTGCCCGCATGCTGGTGGGAGAAGACCAACGCTTTTCCCTGCCGATGTCACTCCTGAGCGGCGCGCTGATGCTGTCTGCCGCCTCAGTGCTGTCAAAATCCATCGTGCCCGGTGCGCTGTTTCCGGTGGGGATTGTCACTGCCATTGTCGGCGTACCGTTCCTGCTCTGGCTGATATTTTCCCCGCGAAGGAGTGCGCTGTGATCCAGCTTGAAAATGTCTCTGTCCATCGTCAGGGGCGACCGGTCATCGACGGCGTCAGCGCCGGGCTGGAGGGCGGCAAAATCCACGTGATGATTGGCCCGAACGGCACCGGTAAAACCACGCTGCTGAACGCCCTGTTCGGTGAGCTGGCGCTGGCTTCCGGCCAGATTTCTTGCGGCGGGCAGCGGCTGGTGGCGGGAAAACCATCGGGCCGTTTGCTCCACACCTGGCGTGAGCGTTTTGCCTACCTTCCGCAGGACAGCACGGCTGATATTGGTCTGACGGTGCTGGAAGTGGTGGTGCTGGGGCGGCTGGGCCGGCTGTCGCTGCATATTGATGATGAGACGCTGGAAGCGGCAATGCAGCGTCTGGAGCAGGCGGGTATTGCCCATCTTGCCGGACGCGATATTGCCTCGTTAAGCGGCGGTCAGCGTCAGATGGCGCTGTTTGCGCAGGTGATGATGCGTGAACCGCAGGTGATGCTGCTGGATGAGCCGGTCAGCGCCCTGGATGTGAAGCATCAGCTGGCGCTCCTCGACCTTGTCCGGCGGGAAACCCGTGCCCGTGGCTGGGTCACGGTGATTGTGCTGCATGACCTGAATCTGGCCTGCCAGTATGCCGATAACCTGCTGGTGGTGGCGCAGGGGAAAATTCAGGCTGTCGGTCAACCGCGCGATGTGGTCACCGCTGAACTGATCGCCACCACCTACGGGGTCGACGTCGAGATCCTGCGCGATCGCGCCGGTAATCCGGTGATCCAGCCGTTCAGTCCGGCAGCCGGTTAATGCGCCAGGGAAGGGGCGTACCGCTGCCTTTCCTGACGTTTTGTCACTAAAAAAACTCTGTACCAGTTCGCATTTCAGGGATTGAGGTTGGGAAAGAACGCCCCGCCCGGTGTATGTTGCACGCACGGGAGAATGCGGATTGCAGGATATGTACGAATTTACGTTGATTTTACTGCTGTTACAGCAGATGTGTGTGTTTCTGGTTATTGCCTGGCTGATGAGTAAAACCCGTCTGTTTATTCCCCTGATGCAGGTGACTGTGCGCCTGCCGCATAAGCTGCTGTGCTACATCACCTTCTCTATTTTCTGCATCATGGGCACCTATTTCGGCCTGCATATTGAAGACTCGATTGCCAATACGCGCGCCATCGGTGCGGTGATGGGGGGGCTGTTGGGTGGGCCGGTGGTTGGCGGATTAGTCGGCCTGACCGGGGGGCTGCATCGCTATTCACTGGGGGGAATGACCGCCCTCAGCTGTATGGTTTCTACCATTGCCGAAGGGCTGCTGGGCGGCCTGATGCACAGCATTCTGATCAAACGCGGCCGCAGCGATAAAGTCTTCAGCCCGCTGACGGCGGGGGGCATTACCTTTGTGGCTGAACTGGTACAGATGGCGATCATTCTGCTGATTGCCCGTCCGTTTCAGGATGCCCTGCATCTGGTGCAGAACATTGCGGCCCCGATGATGGTCACCAATACCATCGGGGCCGCCATGTTTATGCGTATCCTGCTGGATAAGCGGGCGATGTTTGAGAAATACACCACCGCGTTTTCCACCACTGCACTGAAGGTGGCGGCATCGACTGAAGGAATACTGCGTCAGGGCTTTAACGAAGAGAACAGTATGAAGGTGGCACAGGTGCTTTATCAGGAGCTGGATATCGGCGCGGTGGCGATTACCGATCGTGAACGCTTACTGGCGTTTACCGGCACCGGGGACGATCATCACCTGCCGGGCAAACCGATCTCTTCCTCCTGTACCTGGCGCGCCATCGACAGCGGGGAGGTGGTGTATGCCGACGGTAATGAAGTCCCTTACCGCTGCTCGCTGCACCCGAACTGCAAGCTGGGATCCACGCTGGTGATCCCGCTCAGGGGCGAAAATCAGCGGGTGATCGGCACGATAAAACTGTACGAGGCGCGCAACCGGCTGTTCAGTTCGATTAACCGCACGCTGGGCGAAGGCATTGCGCAGCTGCTCTCCGCGCAGATACTGGCCGGGCAGTACGAGCGGCAGAAGGCGCTGCTGGCACAGTCGGAGATCAAGCTGCTGCACGCTCAGGTAAATCCGCATTTTCTGTTTAACGCACTGAATACGCTGATGGCCGTCATCCGTCAGGATAGCGAAAAAGCCGGGCAGCTGGTGCACTATCTCTCCACTTTTTTCCGCAAAAATCTGAAACGGCCTTCGGAGATAGTCACCCTGGCGAATGAGATTGAGCACGTTAATGCCTACCTGCAGATCGAGCAGGCACGTTTTCAGTCGCGACTGAGCATCCGGCTGCGGGTGCCGGAGGCGCTGGCGTATTACCGGCTTCCGGCATTTACCCTGCAACCGATTGTGGAAAATGCCATTAAGCACGGCACTTCGCAGCTGCTGGGCCGGGGGGAAATCACCCTTCAGGCCAGCCGCGACGGAGAGCATCTGGTGCTGGATATTGAAGATAACGCCGGGCTGTATCAGCCCAAAGAGAGCAGCGGTGGGCTGGGAATGAGCCTGGTGGATAAACGTTTGCGCGCGCGGTATGGCGATGCTTACGGCATCACTGTCACCTGTGAGAAGGATTGTCTCACCCGTATCACTCTGCGGTTGCCGTTGGAGGAAACAGTATGATTAGCGTATTGATAGTGGATGATGAGCCGCTGGCGCGCGAAAATTTGCGTATTTTGCTGCAGAAAGAAGCGGATATCGACATTGTTGGGGAGTGTGGCAATGCTGTCGAGGCCATCGGCATGGTGCATAAACTGCACCCCGACGTCCTGTTTCTCGATATTCAGATGCCGCGCATCAGCGGCCTGGAAATGGTCAGTATGCTCGACCCGGCGGAACGTCCGTGGATCGTGTTTCTCACCGCCTTCGATGAGTTTGCCGTGCAGGCGTTTGAAGAACATGCTTTTGATTACCTGCTGAAACCGGTCGAAGCATCGCGACTGAATAAAACGTTGATGCGACTGCGCCACGATCGCCACGGACAGGATGTTTCGGTGCTGCCGGACAGTCAGCAGGATCTGAAGTGTATTCCCTGCAGCGGCCTCAGCCGTATCTGGCTGCTGCAGATGGAAGAAGTGGTGTTTGTCAGCAGTCGCCTGAGCGGGGTGTATGTCACCAGCCAGGAGGGAAAAGAGGGTTTTACTGAGCTGACGTTACGCACGCTGGAAAACCGCACGCCGCTGGTGCGCTGCCACCGTCAGTTCCTGGTGAATATGACCCATCTGAAGGAGATCCGCCTGGAGGATAATGGCCAGGCGGAGCTGTTACTCAGCGGCGGCCACACTGTGCCGGTAAGTCGCCGCTATCTGAAAAGCCTGAAGGAGACCGTCGGGCTGTAGGTTACGATTTCAGCCCGGCAAAGGCCGCGCGGATTTCCGCTTCCGGTAGCTGAATGCCGATAAAGACCAGTGTGCTGGCAGGCTGTTCATCCGCCTGCCACTCGCGATCCCAGTCGGCACTGTACAGGCGTTGCACGCCCTGGAACAGCAGACGGCAGGGATGGCCGGCAATCCACAGCATTCCCTTGTAGCGCAGCAGCCTGTCGGCAAAACCAGCCAGCAGACCTTCCATGACGGCAGATACCGCCTCCAGCGCCAGCGGATAATCCAGCTCCACCACCACCGAGGTGATGGTGTTTTCCTGCGGCGCAATAAACTGGAAACGCGGTTTTGGCGTCACAATGGTTTCTTCCAGCATAAAGCCCCGGGTATCAAAGAGCTGCGCCAGGTCAATCTTGCCGTGGATCACCGGGTAGATCGGCGCACGGGCATTGATGCGCTGTAAACGTTCCAGCAGGGCCAGAGGCGTTCCGCAGACATCGGTTTTGGTCAGCAGGATCCGGTCAGCATAGCCCACCTGCGACTGGGCAAGCGTGAACTGATCCATCTGCTGCCCGGCATGGACTGCATCCACCAGGGCAATCACCCCATCCAGCAGATAGCGCTCGCAGAGGATGTCATGAGAGAAGAAGGTCTGAATGATTGGGCCGGGGTCGGCCATGCCGGTACATTCTATGATTAAGCGGTCGAAGGCCAGTTCGCCGCTGTCGCGACGTTCCAGCAGGTCGAGTAAGGCCGCTTCCAGCTCGCCGGAGCGGGTACAGCATATGCAGCCATTCGTCAGCGTGGTGATCTGCGTGGCGCTGTCACCCAGCAGCTGGTCATCGACGGCGACGGCACCAAATTCATTTTCAATGACCGCGATTTTGTAGTCCTGCTGTTCATGCAAAATATGGCGCAGCAGCGTGGTTTTGCCCGCGCCAAGAAAGCCGGTCAGTACCGTAACAGCAACAGGTGTCATCATTTTTTCCTTATCAACAGCAGCGCATTCCGCCTTTTCCATCTCCGCCATAACGTGCCTGCTGGCGCTCGCGGAAGAACTCTTTATAGGTCATCACCGGCTTATCCGGGTGATTATTCTGCATATGTTCGACGTAAGTGTCGTAATCAGGAATGCCGACCAGCATACGCGCGGCCTGCCCGAGATATTTTTTCGCGCTGTTCAGATTATCAAACATCAGGTACTCCCAACGACGAGCCCCGCCGCAGCGGGGCCGTGTTAACGCGGATCAGTGTCAGTGGCCGGAAGCGATTTTCACCCCTTCCTTCGGCACGGCCACATACGGGGTTTCAGTATCCGTCGGACCATCGGCCTGGCGTGCTTTCAGCCAGGCTTTAATGCCGTAGAAGATAATACTGTACACCACCACGAGGAACAGGATACTCAGACCGGCATTTGTGTAGTTGTTGATCACAATATGATTCATATTGCTCACCTGCTGTGCCGTCAGATCGGCTCCCCCGGCAGCGGCTTTGGCTTTGTACTCGCGGGCCATGTAGAAGAAACCTTCCATCTGCGGGTTGTTGCTGAACAGCTTAAGACCCAGCGCCCAGGTGGTGCAGATCAGCAGCCAGATGGCCGGCAGCATGGTCACCCAGATGTACTTCGTCCGCTTCATCTTAATCAGCACCACGCTTGCCAGCACCAGAGCGACGGCAGCCAGCATCTGGTTCGAAATTCCGAACAGTGGCCACAGGCTTTTCACGCCGCCCAGCGGGTCAACCACGCCCTGATACAGCAGATAGCCCCACAGCCCGACGCAGCCAGCGGTGCCTACCACGCCCGCCAGCAGCGAGTCGGTTTTTTTCAGGAACGGCACAAAGTTACCCAGCAGATCCTGCAGCATAAAGCGGCCGGAGCGGGTTCCTGCATCCAGGGCGGTGAGGATAAACAGCGCTTCAAACAGAATACCGAAGTGATACCAGAACCCCATATCGGCTATCGGCATAATTTTGTCGAACACATGGGCAATCCCGACGGCCAGCGTGGGGGCGCCCCCTGCACGGTTCAGCACCGACGGCTCACCGATATCCTTCGCGGTTTGCAGGATCGCGTCCGGGGAGATAACAAAGCCCCACGAGCTGACGGTGGCGGCCGCCTGAGCGGTCACGTCCTGCAGCTGCGCCATAATCAGTGGCGCGTTGGCACCTCCCAGTTCATGCAGGTTTGGCATCACGATGCCAAGGCCCGCCGGCGGTGTGTTCATGGCAAAGTAGAGACCGGGTTCAATAATCGATGCGGCCACCAGCGCCATCACGGCGACAAAGGACTCCATCAGCATCGCCCCGTAGCCGATAAAGCGGGCATCGGTTTCACAGGCCAGCAGCTTCGGCGTGGTGCCGGAGGCGATCAGCGCGTGGAAACCTGAGACTGCGCCGCAGGCGATGGTAATAAACAGGAACGGGAAGAGCGCCCCTTTCCACAGCGGGCCGGTGCCGTCGATATACTGCGTCAGCGCCGGCATTTTCAGTTCAGGATTGAGGATGACAATCCCGATAGCCAGACCGACGATGACGCCAATTTTCAGGAAAGTGGCCAGATAGTCACGCGGCGCCAGGATCAGCCACACCGGCAGCAGGGCGGAAACAAACGCGTAGCCGATCAGGGTATAGGTGATCGTGGTGTCTTTGAAGGTCAGTGCCGGACCCCAGTAAGGATCGTGGGCGATCACGCCGCCGAAGTAGATGGCGGCGATCAGCAGTATCACGCCGATAACCGAAATCTCACCCACCCGTCCGGGGCGGATAAAGCGCATGTAGATACCCATAAACAGCGCAATCGGCACCGTTGAGCAGACGGTAAATACGCCCCACGGGCTCTCTGCCAGTGCCTTCACCACGATCAGTGCCAGCACCGCCAGGATAATAATCATGATCAGGAAGCAACCGAACAGGGCGATGGTGCCGGGCACCGGGCCCATCTCATTTTTGATCATCTCACCGAGTGACGCCCCGTTACGTCGCTGCGAGATAAACAGCACCATAAAGTCCTGCACCGCCCCTGCCAGTACCACACCGGCCAGCAGCCACAGCACGCCGGGCAGGTAGCCCATCTGCGCCGCCAGTACCGGGCCGACCAGCGGGCCTGCACCGGCAATGGCCGCAAAGTGGTGACCAAACAGCACGTTACGATTGGTCGGGACGTAGTTCAGTCCGTCGTTGTTGATCACCGCCGGCGTGGCGCGGGTTGGATCCAGCCGCATCACTTTCTGTGCGATATAGAGGCTGTAGTAACGGTAGGCGACCAGATAGACCGAGACGCTGGCAACCACAATCCATAGCGCACTGATATGTTCACCGCGCCGTAGCGCGACGACGGCCAGACAGCACGCGCCGATAATCCCAAGGATCATCCAGGGTATGTGTTTGAATAGTTTATTTTTATTCATAGGGGACCTGGTTTTTTATCAAATGATAATGAGTCGGTTTGTCACATTTTCAGACCGGGTCTATGGTGGCGAATTTCAAGGGTTCCAGGGGGGATAATTCGTTGAGTGGCGCTATCGGGCGGGTAAGCGGTTGTTGAGTGGTATAAGCGGTTTTATCCACGAAGCCGGAGATGAAAATTTGTGACTGGTGTCTCATCGTGTCGGAGCAGGGAACAACCAGAGCGCGTGGCGAACAGGGAACGGGAAGGAAGAGGAGCCATCAGCGGAGGATTTCCGGGCGATATATTTTCTGAATCCTGCATTATTAACTGATATAACAACATATTCATACATTGTCTTATTTTTATCCCTTTATCAGCACAGACACCTTTTCGCCGCGTGTGGCCTGCCAGGGCTGGCGGACGAAAACTCAGGAAGAAGCCCTACTATGACGACGAATTTTGAATCTCTGGATACGATCCTCAGCCGCCGCGCGCACCTGCGGGCGCTGTTAGTCGGGCAGCAATTTGATGCCCTTGACGCGTTACTGGAACAGCAGTCCCGGCCCTGGTTGAACGGCATCAGTCAGGACTATGACTATGAGTGGAGCATCGAAATGCTCTTCGACCCGATCCAGCCCGCCACTGAACTGCTGTCCCTTCTGCAGGAATGGGTCAGACACTATCCGACTTCCTACCATGCACATCTGCTGCTGGGAGGCTACTGGGAGCGGGCCGCCGGGCGAATTCGTACCCAGGATGGCGGTGAGTTCGTCGCGGACGATCGCTGGATGGGGGCCGGGCTGGCACGGGATCTGGCCATTGCGTCCTACCTGCGTGCGCTACCTTTGCATCAGCAACCTGCCTTTGCGCTGTTTCGTATCTTCCGTCTGAGCTGCTATCTGGGGGAGCCGCAGTGGCTGACGGCGCTGGTTGCGGGCGTGGTGCCGGCGGACTATTCGCAGCGCGAGGCGGAGGTTGATCCGGCTCTCTGGGCCGCTGGTGTTCAGCGTCTGCGTGATGAAGGCGGCAGCGAACTGGCGATCATCCCTGCGGCATTACCGCCTTCGTTGCCGTTGCGCAGTGAGCAGGAGCAGCACAACAGTAAGCTTTACTGGCTGCAGTTAACCCTGGCCGCGCGTCCGGACTTCTACAGCATTCTCAGTTCATGGGTCTATTTCCTTTATCCTCGCTGGGGCGGAAGTCATCAGGAGATGTCGGCGTTTATCGCCAGCGACTGGTGCCGCGGACTGAGTGACATCGAACGCAATGGCCTGCGGATGACTCAGGCGTGGGATTATCTGGGCTACCTGGCCCTGATGCCGGACGCTGACGACAGCGAGCACATTGCCTTTTGTCTGCAGCAGTATGATGCGCTGCTGGCCCTCACCCTTGCCCCACGCCAGCATGCTGCGGTCCTGCGCAGCTATGCTAATTTTCTCAGCCACTATGCGCGTACGGAAAATGAAGAGGGCGTGCAGTGGGATCGGCCTGATATGCAGCGGGCTTATGATGCGCTGGTGCAGGCATGGCAGGTGGATCATCCGGCGGCCGATCCGGGGAGCAGCGATGCTTTCAGTACCTTGCTGCTCTGCCTGGATTTTGCCGGCATTGAGGACCATTTTGGCCTGCGCCCGCTGTGGCTGGAACGCAGCCAGCAGTGGGGGGACTGTCCGTACGAAGTGCTGATGGCGGGGCTGGCCAGCCGCTTCGGTTTTTACGGCATCGCACCGGGGCAGTTTGATCATGAAAGACTGATCGCACGGGGGCTGGCACTGCCGTCTGACTTCGATATCGGCCAGGCCGCGGCGAACCTGTTTGAATCGGTGTCGGAGGAGGCGGGTATTTATCTCGATCATGCCGCCGCCGGGGCCGGAAATGCGTCGGCCATGGCCGGTCTGTATGACCTTTACGCCGGCAGCCTGTCACGCCGCTACGGGCGCGACGCTTCGCCCTATGACGACCCGGCCCAGGCACAGCACTGGCTGGCGCGGGCGGCTGAGGCGGGCAGCGTGGTGTGCCAGTACAACCTCGGCTATGTGATTGCCCGGGAAAATGACATCGTCAATGCAGAGCAGTACCAGCGTGCGCGCGACCTGTTTATCGCGGTGATGCGAGCCCCTAACGTCGCTCTGGAGGTCTGGCAGCGTGCCACGCGCGAGCTGGCAGGGCTCATCCTTTTCAGTGAGTATGCCAGCTATGCGGATCGGAAGCTGGCGGTGGCGGAGGTCCTGGGTGAACTGTGGCGTGATGAGCGCCCGGAGAATCAGGAGTATGCCGCTGCCTATTATGCTTATGCCTTTTTCACCGGGACGGGCTGCGTGTCGAACCGCTATCTGGCAAAAGTGTGGGTCGACCGCGGTCTCGCGATCAATCCGCAGGATGCGTATCTGCGCGAACGGGCGGATGAGATTTACCAGCGTGGCGCTCTTTTTGGCGGGCTGCGGGCGTCAATGGCCTTCCGTCGCGATCGGAAACATATCGATGAACGTGGGCAGGCCATCACTTTTGATGAGGCAGAGTAAGTCTGCCGGTACGCTTTCATTTCTTTGTCGTACTTTTTGCTATTTTTTCCGGTAGATTATTCCTGCCTGACAGGCGGGCTTATGTCCCGCCACAATATACGTTTGAGCACCTGCTAATCAGCATGACATGATGGAAAGGGCGTAAGGAAATAAAAATGATAAAACTAAAATACGGTCTGGGGATTGCGCTGGCTTTGCTGGCGCAGAACGCGCTGGCCGCCGGTTTCGACTGCTCGCTAACCGGTCTGAACAAGACGGAACAAACCATCTGCAAAGATCCCTATCTTTCCGGTCTGGATAACGTCACCAATGGGTATTTCGTTAAAGCCATGGATAACAGCTTTGCGGTCGGCAGCCTGTCGCGTGAGCAGAGAAAATGGCTGGCAGAAAGAAATCGCTGCGGGGTGGATGCGGAGTGTATCAAGCAGCGTTATATCGAGCGCAATAAAACCCTGTCGCGAGCCGGAGTGTATCAAAAGATTAGCGATGTCTTTACCCGTCCGGGCGATAAGCTGGATAAACCCGTCGCTGCCGGATTAAAAAGTGAAGCCGGTTTTACCATTACCGAAGAGCCGTGGCGCGTCCGGCCGCTGATCACCTCCAGTGATGTCACCGATCTGACCGTGGGCACCAGCGGGCATTATCTCAGCCCGCTGACCTACCGCATCGTGAATAACGACCTGATGGTGTTTGTCGTTCTGTATGTTGAAAAAGACGACAAAAAGGGGGCGTTTCTCCTGAGCCTGAAAGACGGTGAGAAACCGCAGGTGCAGGCGGTGTATGAGGGCTATAACCTCGTACTGTCGCTGCTGGATAACGTCAGCACGGTGGAGGGCGACATTCGCTACACGGTGGCAGAATACCGCGCGCCGGGCGTGACGGTGAACAGCCAAAGCGACTTTGCCACGCCGCATGCCTATGCGCTGAACGTTTCCCCGAAAGCGCTGGGCGCCATCACTGAGCTGAGTGTGCCGCCGGACGAACCCGAGAAGAAAAAGTGGGTGGGGTACTGCGGAAGCAATGAGTGCAACAGCCGGCTGACGTCACCTGATGGCCAGTGGCGTCTGGCCTCTGCTGACCGCAGCAACAGCGAAGTTGATGAGGGGATGTACGTCTTCCCACATGACCGTCCGGATGCCGGTATGAACGTATTCCTGCCGCAGGCCGACACGGCCAAGGGCCCGGATTTCAGCTACAACCGCAATTATGTCTGGGGGCGTGATTCATCATTCTACTTCGACAATGAGGGCGGCTACGCCTGTATCTGGAAAACCGATCTCGCCGATAAAACCACTAAGCGAATTCTGCCGGTCGAAGCCTTCCTGCAGCCGCATTACGTGAACTACCGGGGTGAAGATATGATTATTGCCTCTTACAGCTACTATAATGAGGGGGGCGATTTCCACCTCGAAGAGATCTATCTTGCCAGAAAATAATTAAGTCGTTTTCCAGCGCAATAATAAGCCCGTCAACCGGGCTTATTATTGCTATTCACTCCCGTTAAATACGTTATCCCTTTTGACCTTCGGTGACTCAATTCTGGGTCTGACAGGCGCGCCGTCTTACGGTGATGCCTCCGCTGAATGTGAGCGTTTCAGGGCATCGATTATTTTACATAAGAGAGTGGTGTATCCAGAATGGGATGAAATCAATATTAAAATCAGGACCCTTTAATTGCGAACGGAGTGATTAACGCCATGCCGGGAAGAAGAATGCTGAAAACCCCTAATGAAGAACATCTTGAGTATATCTGCAGGATGGCTTTCCTTAGCGGTCTGGTCGTCACCGTTGGCTGGCTGGTGGTGTTTGCCATTATGCAGCAGTGGACGCTGGTGATCTCTCTGTTAATCATGGGGATGGCGGCCTTTTTCAGCTGGCGCATTGCCGCAGGGGGCTATTTCTCCACCGGGCTGATGCTGGCGCAGCTGGTCCATCTGATTTATGCCGTCCTGTTCTGTCTGCTGTATGACGTACCTGAAGCGGGTATCCCCAGAACCACACATCTCTACCTGCTGACGATTGCCCTGGTCGGTTATATCAACTATCAGCGCAGGCACACGCTGGCGCAGATGATGCTGATAGCGGTGACGCTGCTGGCGTTTATTATTTTCAGCAGTGCCGATCTGATCTATCCCTTTGCGCGACCGATACCTTACCGTCTTCACCTCTGTCTTCCGCTGATTAATGCCATGGCGGCCACCGTTATTTTATGCGGCGGTATTGCGGCCATGCATGTGGATTTTTCCCGCCACAGCGAGAAAATCAGGGCCATCCAGCATGCGCTGTATAACCATGAATTCGTTCTCTTTTATCAGCCGCTGCTCAATGCGGCCGGGCAGATTAGTGGGGCCGAAGCGCTGCTGCGCTGGCAGGAGCCGGGCAAGGAAATGGTCCCCCCCTCTGAGTTTATTCCTGATGCCCAGCGGGCAGGGTTGATGCCCGCCGTGGGGGAGTGGGTGATCGACAACGCCCTGAGCGCGCTGGCGGCATGGCAGCGCGATCCGGCGATGGCCCATCTGACCATCTCCGTCAATATTACCGTTGACCACCTGATGAAAGCGGATTTTGTCGAACGCCTGATCCACCTGGCTGACGTGCGTTCAGTGGCCCCGTCACGGGTGAAGCTTGAGCTGACAGAGAGTGTGTTTGCCTCGGATATTGAGACGGTGGTAGCGAAGATGCATGCGCTGGCTGCTGCGGGGTTCCGCTTCTCGCTCGACGATTTTGGTACTGGCTTTTCCTCGCTGAATTATCTGCGCCGTCTGCCGCTGGAGCAGATCAAAATCGATCGCAGCTTTATCTCTGGCGCAACGGAGGGGCCGAAAGGGGCAGTTATTGCCATGAATATTGCCCGCATGGGGCTGGAACTCAAGCTGGAGGTGCTGGCGGAAGGCATTGAAACCGCCGAGCAGTGGCTGCTGATGCAGGGATTTGGCTGCACGGCCTTTCAGGGGTTCTACTTTTCCCGCCCGCTCAGTTACAGCGATTTCCGCCTGTTTGCGCACAGGAACAGCCCCGGACAGCAGAACGGGGCCGCGGCTGAAGTCAGCCAGTAGTGCACTGAATTCAGCCGCGTCACGCTTATCTTTCGGCAGGCGTGCTGGGGCCTGACGCCGTCACCGGACGGATGCGGAACCAGATGGCGTACATCGCAGGCAGGAAGATCAGCGTCATTGCGGTTCCCCCAAGGGTTCCTCCAATCAGGGTGTAGGCCAGCGTCCCCCAGAACACCGAGTGGGTCAGGGGAATAAAGGCCAGCACCGCCGCCAGCGCGGTCAGCAGCACCGGACGGGCGCGCTGTACCGTGGCCTCAACCACCGCCTGGAACGGCGCTAATCCCTCCTGCTCGTTCTGATGAATCTGCCCAATCAGTATCAGCGTGTTACGCATCAGAATGCCCGACAGCGCGATCAGCCCGACCAGCGCATTGATACCGAACGGCTGCTGGAACAGCAGCAGCGTGGGCACCACGCCAATCAGCCCCAGCGGGGCGGTCAGGAACACCATCGCCATCGCCGACATTGAACGCACCTGCAGAATAATAATCAGCAGCGTCATGGCAATCATGATGGGGAACAGCGGCAGCATTGCCTGACTGGCTTTGCCGGACTCCTCAATCGAACCGGCCTGTTCAATACGGTATCCCGGTGGAAGCGCATCCACCACCGGCTGCAGGGACCGGCCAATCGCGACCGAGACATCCGGCGGTTGCAGGCCGTCGGCGATATCGCCGCGCACGGTGATCGTCGGGGTGCGATCGCGGCGTCGCAGCAGAGGCTCTTCCATACCAACGCTGACTTCCCCCACCTGAGACAGGGGAATGCGCTGCCCGGCGGCACCCACCAGCGTGAACGCAGAAATCTTAGCGGGATCGAGCCGGATGTCACCGGCGGCACGCCCCACCACCTGGACGGAACGGATATCTTCCCGCACGGCCGTAATCGGCACGCCGGCAAGCAGGAACTGCAACTGCTGCGCCACGGAACTGGAGGTCAGGCCTACGGCCTGCAGCCGGTCCTGATCCAGCGCAAAGTGCAGGACAGGTGTGCGTGGCCCCCAGTCGCTGTTGACCGTTCGCATCTGCGGGCTGGCCTGCAGGATGCCCTGAACCTTCGCGGCAATCGTGCGCAGTACCGCGGGGTCGGGACCCATTATCCGCCAGGCCACCGGGAACGGGGAGTAGGGCCCGAATACCAGCTGCGTGACCCTGACCCGGGCATCAGGCACCAGGCCATCGGCTGCCGCCTGACGCAGGCGGAGTTTCAGCGTATCGCGGTCCTGCTGGCTGTCGGTCAGCACGACAATCTTGGCAAAGGAGGGATCGGGTAGCTCCGGCGCCATGGCCAGATAGAAACGTGGCGCACCCTGCCCGATATAGGCGGTCACAATGCGCGTCTCTTTCTGTTTTTGCAGCCAGGCCTCTACCTTTGCACTGGCCGCGCTGGTCTGTTCTATCGACGTGCCGTAAGGCATCTGTACTTCAATCAGGACTTCCGGACGGTCGGACGCCGGGAAAAACTGTTTCTTCACCAGCCCCATACCGATAACCGCAGCGACAAACAGACCGATCACCGTGATCGCCACCAGCCATTTGCGGGCAATCACCTTGCCCAGCAGAGTGCGGAATCGGTTGTAATGACGGGTGTTATAGATGGCCGCATGACCGCCCGCCACCGGCTTGATCGCCGGCAGCATTTTCACCCCGAGGTAGGGGGTAAAGACCACCGCCACCACCCAGGAGGCAATAAGGGCGATGCCGACGATCCAGAACATATTGCTGGTGTACTCGCCTGCGGTGGACTGGGCAAAACCATTGGGCATAAAGCCAATGGCAGTCACCAGCGTCCCGGAGAGCATCGGTGCAGCCGTATGGCTCCAGGCATAGGCAGAGGCGGCGATGCGGTCATAACCCTCTTCCATTTTCACCACCATCATTTCAATGGCAATGATGGCGTCATCCACCAGCAGGCCCAGCGCCAGGATCAGCGAGCCCAGGGTAATACGGTCAAAGTTTTTTCCGCTGGCGGCCATCACCACAAACACTACAGCCAGCGTCAGGGGAACCGCTGCTGCCACCACCACGCCAACGCGCCAGCCCATGCTGACGAAACAGACCACCATCACCACCAGCAGCGCGACAAAGAATTTAACCATAAACTCGTCAACGGCCGAACTGATGTTCACCGCCTGATCGCTGACTTTGGTCAGCGACATCCCCAGCGGCATTCCGGCATTGATCTGTGCGGTTTCTTTGTCCAGCGCCTGGCCCAGATCGAGGCCATTCCAGCCGTCGCGCATAATCACGCCGAGCAGCAGCGCCTGTTCACCGTTGTTGCGCACGATAAAGGTGGCGGGATCTTCATAGCCCCGTTCGACGGTGGCCACATCGGACAGCTTGAGCGTGCGGCCCTGCACACTGATCGGGGTATTACGGATTTTATCCAGCTTGTCGAGCGCACCTTCAAGACGCAGGAAAATCTGCGGACCGTGCGTATCGATCGAACCGGCAGGGGTCAGCAGGTTCTGTCCGTTCAGGGCGTTAAAAATATCCTGCGGCATTACGCCCAGGGTGGCCAGCCTGTCATGAGAGAAGGAAACAAATATACGTTCAGGCTGCTCGCCGATGATATTGACCTTTTTCACCCCCGGCACATGCAG
Organism: Erwinia persicina NBRC 102418; assembly: GCF_001571305.1. Lineage (GTDB taxonomy): Bacteria > Pseudomonadota > Gammaproteobacteria > Enterobacterales > Enterobacteriaceae > Erwinia > Erwinia persicina. Next base: position 149,826 of record NZ_BCTN01000011.1, read on the forward strand.
GATCCGCTGGCGCAACGCCTCGGCATCGCGCACCAGCTGACGCTGAGGTTCACCTCGCGCTTTCAGCGCGAACAGGGCAAAGGTCACGTCTGAAAACTCATCGTTGACCATCGGCCCGATCACGCCGGCGGGGAGATTCTGACTTTCGTCACTCAGCTTTTTACGCGCCTGGTAAAAGGACTCCTGAACCTCACCGGGGGGCGTGCTGTCGAGCAGGGAGACCATGGTGAATGCCATGCCCGGACGGGTATAGGTCTCGGTACGGTCATACCATTTCAGTTCCTGCAGGCGCTTTTCTAACGGGTCAGCCACCTGGTCCTGCATTTCCTGCGCCGTTGCGCCGGGCCAGGCGGTAATGACGGTCAGCTGCTTGACGGTAAAAGGGGGATCTTCTGCCCGTCCCAGTTGAAAGAACGCCAGGATCCCTGCGACGGCCACCAGCAGGATCAAAAACAGGGTCACGGAGCGTTCACGCACCGCGAGGGCGGAGAGGTTAAAGCGATGCGCACTCATGGCTGGGCTCCCGGGACATTTTGCACGGCCAGACGTACTTTTTCCCCGTCGTGAAGCAGATGGGCACCGAGTGCCACGACCTGCTCACCGCGCGCCAGCTTCCCCGTCACGCGGGCGGTATCATCACTCAGGCTGATAACCTGTACGGCGCGCCAGGTGACGGTCGCCGGCTTGCCCTTCACTACCCACACTCCTGGCCCCTGGCCTGCGTCGTACACGGCGGCGATCGGCACCTCCACGCCCGGACGGGCATCGGCGGTTTGTGGCAGGCGCAGCGTCACCGTAGCGCCAAGCGGGGCGCGGGCAAGGGCATCCTGCAGAACGTAGCGGGCTTCATAGGTGCGGGTCACGCTGTCAGCAGAGTCAGACAGCACCCGCAGGGTGGCCGCGACGGGCGCGTCTTTATTGCCGTACAGCGAGGCCCAGGCGAGAGAGTGAAGCGCAGGACGCAGGGTTTCAGGGAGTTGCACAACGGCTTCGCGTTGTCCTGCCCGGGCCACGCGCACCACGGCCTGTCCGGCGCTGACCACCTGGCCGGGTTCGGCCAGGGTTTCCATCACCACACCGTCTGCGTCGGCCCGCAGCACGGCATAGGTCGAGGCGTTACGCGAGACATCGGCCTGTGCCTGGGCGGCGTTCAGATCGGCCTTTGCCGCTTCTGCCGTGGCCTTAATCTGGCTGTAAGACGAGGCCGAGATGGCCCCGGCGGAGACCAGGCCCCGGTAACGGCGCTCGTCTTCCGTGGCCTGCACGGCGCGGGCGCGGGCGGCGGTCACCGCCTCCTGCTGGGCGCGAACCTGCAGCCCAAGATCAACCGGATCCAGACGCATCAGCGGCTGCCCCTTGCTGACACTTTGTCCGCTATCGACAAGGCGTTCCAGCACCTTACCCGATACCCGGAAGCCCAGATCGCTTTGAGTACGTGCGGCAACAACGCCGGTAAAGGTGCGTGAAGATGCGGCGGCATCCTGCACGCTGGCCACCCGCACCAGCGGAGGCTGATTGCGGGGATCCCCGGCCTCTGAGGGGGGATCGCCACAGGCGGCCAGGGTCAGTGGCAGCAGACAGACAGCAATGGTAACAGGTCGTAGCCGGAGCATGGGTTCCCTTACTTATTGAAAAGAGCAGAAACCGCATTCTGTAACTAGTGACCAATTATGTCAATGGTCACTTTCAGGGGGCGAGGCTGCGCAGGATCAGCGCCGCCAGCTGAACCGCCCCTTCCTCGGCAATTTCCAGATTAAATTGCAGCTGCACCGGATTCATATAAGGGCGGATCACCAGATAGATAGCGCTGGAGGCTTCGTCGAGCGGGGTCTTACGTTCAAACTCGCCCGACTCCCGGCCCTGATGCAAAATGTCCTGTATCAGCAGTCGCAGATGTTCTTCGTGCCCTTTGATCGACGGCCAGCGATCGCGAGCCGCTACGGCGGCAATGTCATACAGTTTACGATCGTGGAAAAACAGCTCTCTGCCGGTGTCGGACAGCGTGCGGAAGAGGCGGCGGAGCTTGTCGGAGGCGGTCGGGGCCTCCGCGATGGCACTGTCGACGCGCGCCATGATCATCGCCAGGCGGTTGGCACAGATCACTTCACCGATTGCCTGTTTCGAGTCGAAAAACTTATAGATATAGGCTTTTGAAAAACCGATGGCTTTGGCCAGATCGGACACGGTGGTTTTTTCGTAACCGTAATGACCGAAGTGTACGGTCGCCGCCTCGACGATCTGGTCGCGCACGCTGTGCTCGGAGGGCCCGCGTGACGTGGGCAGAGGGGTATTTTCAGTCATATTCACCACTTAGCTTGTAGAGCCTGATTGACAACTAGTGACCATTTGGTAATCTGGTCACTATCTTAACGCGTTTCCCAAGGAATCTCCATGTCTTCCCTGCGTTCCCTTGTTGTGGCTGTGAGCAGCACGTTGCTGTTCGGCTGTGCCGTTGGCCCGGACTATCACAGACCCGGGGTTCCATTACAAGCGCGTTACCTGAGCCAGCCTTCTGCGGGCGAACGCGCCGCACTACCGGTCACCTCGCTGGCTGTCTGGTGGCAGGGATTTAACGATCCTGTGATGACTCACCTGATTTCGCAAGCCCTGGCGCAGAATCTCGATCTGACGCAGGCCATCGCCCGTGTCGCTCAGACGCGCGCCGGACTGGGAACGGCGACTGCCGCACTGTTGCCTTCAGGTAATATCAGCGCCCAGGCCGGACGCGCCCGCGAATCGACGGAAACCCCGCTGGGGAGAGTTCTCAGTACCACTCCGGACTATGATCGCTACGGCAGTCGCTGGGAAACCAACCTGGGAGCCAGCTGGGAGCTGGACCTGGCGGGGGGACAGCGGCGTCAGCGTCAGGCCGCGCTGGCGGAATATCAGGCTGCGCAGGCGGATGTAGTGGCAACCCGACTGGCCGTCGCCGCACAAACGGCGGATCTCTATATTACCGTTCGCGGCCTGCAGATGCGGCTTGAGATTGCCCGTCAGCAGTCCGCAACGCAGCGGATGCTGCTGGAAAAAGTCAGACTGCGCCAGCGCGAGGGCATCGCGGCAGAATATCAGGTGCGCCAGACCGAAGGGGCGCTGTCACAGGTGGACGCTACGCTGCCGGTTCTGCGTAACGGGCTGGAGACGGCCATGAATGCGCTGGATGTGATGTTAGCCACGCCGCCCGGCACGCAGCGCCGCCTGCTGGAGGTGCCTGTGGGGCTGCCTGCGATCCCATCGATGAGCGATACCGGAACCCCCGGCGATCTGCTGAGGCGCAGGCCTGACCTGATTGTGGCAGAGCGTCGTCTGGCGGCGTCAAATGCGCGCATCGGGGTCGCTATCGCGGAGTATTACCCCAAATTTAGCCTCAGCGCCTTGCTGGGCAGTGCGACCTCGCTTTCCGACGGCCATCTGTTCAGCGGCCCCGCCAGCCAGTCGTCAGTGGGGCTTGGCCTGCAGTGGCGTTTGTTTGATTTTGGCCGTATCAATGCCGACATTGACCGTGCCAGGGGCCAGGAGGCTGAAGCGCTGGCTGCCTATCGTCAGTCGGTGCTGCGCGCAACAGAAGAGGTTGAAAATGCCTTTTCCGCGCTGATCAACCGGGAACAGCAGGCGAGGATTCTGGCGCAGGGAGAGGCGTCCCTGACCCAGGCCCGCGCCTCTTCATATGCCGCCTGGCAGAACGGTGCGGCCAGCCTGATTGACGTATTGCAGGCAGATGATACCCGGCTTCAGGCGTCGGATGGCCTTGTGATGGCACAAACGGCATCAGCCCGTGCCGCCGTTGCGGCATTTCTCGCCCTCGGGGGCGGATGGCAGCCGCCGGCGAGCGACGAAGCGGCCTCCGCCGCCACCGATCGCGCCGTCAGCCATGTCCGCTCCGCAGGAGTTCAACCGTGAGTTCCCCTGAGCAGGCCCCGGCTGTGCGCCCGCTGACAGGGAAGATCGTTGCGTTACTGGCCGGGTTAGCCGCCATTGGCATGCTGTCGACGAATATTATCCTGCCGGCCTTTCCGGAGATGGGCAGGGCGCTGGGCGTATCCACCCGCGAGCTTGGGCTGACACTGTCGGCATTCTTTATCACCTTCGCCTTTGGCCAGCTGGCAGTGGGCCCGCTGGCGGATCGCTTCGGACGGCAGAAACTGGTCCTGGGCGGGCTGGCGGTGTTTGTCACCGGCAGCGTGCTGGCGGGCTGTGCGGACAGCCTGGCGCAGATGATTACCGGCCGGGTGATTCAGGCGCTGGGGGTCTGCGCAACGTCGGTTCTGTCCCGGGCCATTGCCCGCGATCTTTACGAGGGGGATACGCTCGCCAGGGCGCTCTCGCTGACGATGATTGCCACGGCCGCCGCACCGGGTTTTTCGCCCCTGCTGGGCAGCCTGTTAACGCTGGCGTTCGGATGGCGGACCATGTTCCTGCTGGTGGGGCTGAGCGCCGTGGTGCTTGCCGTGTGCTACCGGTGGGGGATGGGAGAAACTCATCCCGCCGATCGGCGTGCACCGCATTCGGCCGGTACGGTGATCCGTGCCTACTGTCGGCTGCTCACTGACCAGCGTTTTATCCTGCCTGCGCTGTCGATGGCGCTGCTGATGAGCGGGCTGTTCGCCGCTTTCGCTGCGGCTCCGGCCATTCTGATGAATGGAATGGGGCTGTCCCCGCTCCAGGCCGGATATTTCTTTGCCTCGACGGTCTTTGTGGTCTTCTCGGCGGGACTGGCCGCGCCGCGTCTGGCCCGCCGTTTTGGCTCAGCCAGGGTAGCTGCCGCCGGGATCGCTATCGCCACTGTCGGAGGGCTGGTGCTCTTTTGGGGCCCCGCCCACCCCGGACCGGGGGCGTATGCGCTTTCGATGGTGCTGTTTCTTCTGGGAATGGGGCTGGCTAACCCGCTGGGGACGGCGCTGGCCATGGGGCCGTTTGGTCAGGAAGCGGGGCTGGCTTCCGCCCTGTTTGGCTTTCTGCAGATGGCCGCTGCGGCCCTGGCGACCTGGCTGGGGTCGGTACTGACCTTTGCCCCGGTAAGTACGCTCGGCGGCCTGCAGACCAGCGCCTGCCTGATGGCGTTGCTGCTGCTGATGATGCGCAACGCGGCGACGTCGCCACCCTGACGCCAGCCTTCCTCCGCGCGGTGATCTGCCGCCACTGACTAAATTTTCCGCTCTCGCGGCCGATAACATGATCGGTTTGTTAAACAACATCACAATGCCTGCTTTATCGTTGTGCATCCGGATCCTGATGGGCTGAAACAAAAAAACAGAGCCGGATTCACAGGATCCTGATGATTTTTTTGACTTACACACACTGATGCTGACTGCAATTATGCTGTTACGGAATGCCCGTATACGATTGTCAGAGAGCATGAAATTCCGACCCTGATGTAAGGTAAAAACATGCTCAGAATAAAAAATATGAAACTCAGCGTGATGCTGAGTCTGGCGTTTCTGGTGGTTATTGCCGGCGGCGTAATGGTCTCCGTTTTTGCGGGAATTAAACTGTCTGATGCCAACGATCAGCAGAAACTCACCAGCGCCCGGCTGGACGACCTGCAGATACTGCGGACGGTGAAGGATAACGCCACCCTGCAGTCAACGCTGATGCTGCGGGCACTGGCGACAGAAGAGGGTGCCGTTGCGCCTGACATGCTGGCGCAGATTGAACAGGCCCAGTCCGGTAATCAGGCCATCACCACACGCTTCCGTCAGCTGGTGGAAGGGGCGAAATCGCTGCCAGGCATTAATCTGCAGGAAGTCGAGGAAGCCTCGACGCTGCTGGCTGGCATCGAGCAGACGCAGCCGGCGTTCGTGGCGGCGATGACCCGTCTGCTACAGTTGAAAAGTAGCAACGATATGGCGGGCACCCGCGCGCTGATCACCGGGCCGTTAAAGGTGGCGCAGGATGCCTACCTGACGGCAATTGACGCCATGGTCAGTTACCAGAGTCGCGTGACCAAAGGCACGGCCGTACAGTCACAGGAGAGCCTCTCCGGGGTGTTCGTGACGCTGATCGTCCTGACGCTGGCGTCGGTGGCGCTGGGTCTGCTGATGAGTGGTTTGATTACCCGTCATATCAAGCGGCAGTTAGGGGGCGAACCGGTTCAGGCCCAGCGACTGGCCTCGGCCATCGCGGACGGCGACCTCAATACGCCGGTCGAACTGCGGGCAAAGGATACCACCAGCCTGCTGGCGTCTCTTGATGTGATGCAGACGCGCCTGCGGAGTCTGGTCACGCAGATCAAAGAGACGGCGGCATCGGTGTCGCTGGCGTCGGATGAGATTGCCCAGGGGAATACCGAGCTTTCTTCCCGTACGGAGCAGCAGGCGGCGGCCCTGCAGCAGACGGCGGCGAGCATGGAGCAACTGACGGCCACCATCAGAAATAACTCCCAGAGCGCCACGCAGACCGCCTCGTCTGCACGCGGTGCGGCGGTGCTGGCGCGCGAAGGTGAGGAGCATGTCCAGACCATGGGCAGCACGATGAAAGATATCGCGCAGAGTTCAGGTAAAATTCGTGATATTACCGGCGTGATCGAAGGCATCGCTTTCCAGACCAATATTCTGGCGCTGAACGCGGCCGTGGAAGCGGCGCGTGCCGGTGAGCAGGGGCGTGGGTTTGCCGTGGTGGCAGGTGAAGTGCGTATCCTTGCACAGCGCAGCGCCACCGCCGCCCGTGAGATCAAGGCGCTGATCGCGGAAGCGGTGGCCGAAGTGGAAAACGGCGTGACGGTGGCGGACAACACCGGACGCAGCATTGTGGCGGTGGTCAGCATGGTGAGTGAGCTTGCCGCGTCAATGGATGAAATCGCCCTGGCCTCCGGCGAGCAGATGCTGGGCATTTCCCAGATCAGCACCGCGGTCAGCCAGATGGATAATGTGACGCAGAGCAATGCGGCGCTGGTGGAAGAGTCTTCTACCGCGTCACAGTCGCTGGCAGAGCAGGTTCACAGCCTGCAGGCGATGACCGATACCTTCCGCGTATAATCTCCCTGCCGGGCGGGCCTGTTGCGGTCCGCCCGTATCCGTTGTCAGTCTAAAACAGCGCGTTAATATCTGCATAGGGTGTGGCTGTCGCCATCAGCGGTGCTGTCTCGTCCTGCGATAAAAAGCCCCGCACCAGCTGTTTGTTACTGGCCCACAGCGTCTGTGGCAGCCAGGAGCCAGCGCTGATGCGTCGCACGCCGCAGGCTGTCAGCGATGCCAGCGGCGGAAGTTGGGGCCAGACGCTGACGTTGAGCAGCAGATCGCTGCCTTTGGCGATCGCCTGCATCTCCTGCGCTTCCACTAATCCCAGCACAAACAGACCATCAGCCCCGGCGTGACGGTAGTTCTGTGCCCTCAGGATCACTTCGCCCGCCTTATCCCCGGCCGGGACCAGATTACGTGCGTAGACGTCAGTACGCACATTGATATACAGCTCAACGCCTGCGCTGATGCTGGCGGCTCTGATGGCCTCAACCTTACGGCAAAGTAACTGCGGATGGGCGCTGCCGTCTTCAATATTGATCCCCACCACGCCTACATCGATCATCTGTCTTACCGTGTCGGCTACGGTGGCTGGATGTTCATGATAACCCCCTTCGATATCGGCGCTGAGGGGGATGTTGATCACGCGGGCAATGGATGCGGCGCGGGCAACATACTCTGCGACCGGGAGCTGATTGCCATCGCGATAGCCCAGTGACCAGGCCACGCCCGCGCTGGTGGTGGCAATCGCCTGTGCGCCGAGCATTTCGATCTGGCGTGCGCTGCCTGCATCCCAGGCATTGGGCAGACGCAGGGGGAGGGGCTGGTGGTGCAGGGCGTGGAACCGGGCGGCAGAAGAGGTGTTCATCAGATGTTCTCCAAAAAAGAACGATTCTAATCATGCTTAATTTTCTTGATAATAGCTGCTAATAAGATTCATTCGTTTATTGAGAGCAATAATGTCTGCGCCGCCTCTGCACTTAGTGCAAACCTTTATCGCTGTGGTTGAACACAACAGTTTTGCCCGTGCGGCGGAAGCGCTGGCGATCACCCCTTCCTCCGTCAGTCGTTTTATCAAGATGCTGGAACACCATCTGGGCACCCAGTTGCTGAACCGCACCACGCGGGCGATGTCGCTGACCGACACCGGGCAGCGCTATTTTTCTGAATGCCAGCAGGCGTTAGGCCAGCTGCGCGATGCCGCCGATCGGGTGCGCGACGAACAGGTCAGGCCGCAGGGCAGGCTGGTGGTCAGCGCACCCGTAGCGTTTGGTCACACCCACGTGGTGCCCCATCTGGCGGGATTTCTGCGTGCCTTTCCGGATATACAGCTGGATTTACGCCTCAATGATGGCTATGTGGATCTGGTGGCGGAAGGGGTGATGCTGGCCCTGCGTATTGGCCAGATGAAGGACTCCTCACTGGTGGCGCACAAGCTGCTGGAGAACCGCCGTATTCTGGTGGCCTCTCCGGCCTATTTGGCATTAAGAGGCACGCCCACAACGATTGATCAGCTTGGGCAACACGCGTGTATTGTCTCTGCGGCCAGCCAGGATGGTCTGTCCTGGCGTCTGTTTTCTCAGGGTGAACAGCGCACGCTGGAACCCCGTGGGCGCGTTACCGTGGACAACGCAGATGCAGCCCGACGGCTGTGTGTCGACGGCATGGGGATCGCTTTTCATTCCGCGCTGACAATGAGCGCTGCCATTGCCGCCGGAGACCTGGTGCAGGTGCTGCCGCAGTGGACCGGCCGTGAAACCGGGTTGTACTGCGTACGACCCAACCGGCGCATTGGCCCGGCGGCACGGGCGTTTATTGAATTTTATTCAGCGTGCTGGTCGGTCGAATAAAAACGCCATCCAGACGGATGGCGCTAGATGAAGGGAGCTCACTCAATGCCGTATTTCTTGTCAGTGACAAATTTCGGTTCTTTCCAGTTTGGGCCTTTGACCACCTGCCCGTTCAGGTCCTGAAGCACGCCTTTCCGGAATAATTCGTCATAGGTCCTTGAAAGATCTCCGCTGGATATGACGTCATATCGGTTATAAGTGAACGGCTTATCCAGCTTTGTATAATCAGATGTAGGCCCCAGGAAGGTTAATACATCTTCTACACTTTCATTTTTTACTATTTCGGTTAAAGATATTATTTATCTCCTTTGAAAGCATCCTTCAACTCTTTTTCATATGCGGCTTGTAAGGCCGCATCGGTATAAAGAGTTTGCTCTTTTTCATTAATTTCATAATCTTCTAACGTTGCAGTAAGAGTATTATTCCATACTGATTTTTCTCTGGAATGCTTTCAGGTAACGTACCATCTTTAACCCCCAAGATTTCTGTACCGTTTCTAAAAAGGTTCGCGGAATAGTCGATCACCTTGAGGTAACTCAGTCGGGATTGAGCTACCGGTCACTCGCCTGATATCCCACATTATCCACAGGACAGGCTGAGACTTACCGGGAGCAATGCTTACTGGAAATGGAACACGGCTTATAACCTGTGGTCGCTGTCCGAAACGGCAATGTACCGGGTTAAACAGCTTTCGGTGGACACCTGACGCTGTGTGACTTCGATGCGCAGGTTAGTTAGGCGATGACCATAATTCGTATCTTAAACAAAATGACGCGTGCATGGATGCCATAAAGTTTGCGGATTGCCTGAGGAAGACAGAGACGGGAGCTGCTTTTATCTAAATCCGGTTTATTCAACAAAGGGGGGGCTGCGGGCTTAGAATGCAAAAACGGACCTCCGTGGAGATCCGTTGATATGAATA
>NZ_BCTN01000012.1 GCF_001571305.1 Erwinia persicina NBRC 102418
CTCGATGGGAAGGATGAGAAGCGTCGCCCCGAAGGTTTATGTCGAGCGCAGTAAGGCCACGCCATGTCTCACAGCAATATTTCTTTCTCTGCCTGAAACCTGCTACCATTCCGCCCTCTTAATTCACGCAAAATGGCCTGCGCTATGAAATTTCTTTCTTTTAATATCAATGGGCTGCGTGCTCGACCTCATCAGCTTGAAGCGATTGTTGAGCAGCATCAGCCGGACGTCATCGGTCTGCAGGAAACAAAAGTACACGACGATATGTTCCCGCTTGAGGACGTGGCTAAACTCGGCTATCACGTGTTTTATCACGGGCAGAAAGGCCACTACGGCGTCGCCCTGATGACGAAAGCAGAGCCTGTCGCCGTCCGCCGTGGCTTTGATGGCGATGATGAAGAGGCCCAGCGCCGGATGATTATGGCAGACATCCAGACCCCATCGGGGATTGTCACCGTGCTCAATGGCTATTTCCCGCAGGGAGAAAGCCGCGACCACCCGACGAAATTCCCGGCGAAAGAGAAATTTTATCGCGATCTGCAAAACTACCTTGAGCAGCAGCAGACTGCCGACAATAAAGTATTGATCATGGGTGATATGAATATCAGCAGCACCGACCTGGATATTGGTATCGGCGAAGACAGCCGTAAGCGCTGGCTGCGTACCGGGAAGTGTTCTTTCCTGCCGGAAGAGCGCGAGTGGATGGATCGCCTGATGAACTGGGGCCTGGTCGATACCTGGCGCGCCCAGAACCCGGACGTCAACGACCGCTTCTCATGGTTTGACTATCGTTCAAAAGGCTTTGATGACAACCGCGGGCTGCGTATTGACCTGGTGCTGGCCAGCCGACCGCTTGCAGAGCGCTGTGTGGCCACCGGGATTGACTATGCGATCCGCAGCATGGAAAAACCCTCTGACCATGCGCCGATCTGGGCAGAATTCAACCTGTCATCCTGACGGGTCAGCGTCGGGACGGGGAGCAACGCCCCCCCCTTCCCGACGCACTCCACGCTATTTTACAATCCGCCAGATAAGATTATTGGTGCCCAGTGACTTTTCGTCGCGCACGCACTGCAGCAGGACACCCTCACTTTTCAATACCGCGCCTTCGGTATAGCTGCGGTTCTCAAAGGTACAGCAGCGCTGACACGCGGGTGCACTGTCACGACCGCCCTGCGTCCAGACTTCTGGCGGCATATCCACCACCACGTCAGCATTACCGCCGCCACCGTATTGACCACTGTCGCCGTGACCGTTACTGATGTAACGCTCTGCCAGCGACGGGGCGCTGATGGCACACAGCAGCAGCATAGCCAGATGCACTTTCATCACTCACTTTCCTTCTCTTTCGCCGCCTTGCGTCGCGGCTTTTTCGCTTTGTTCGTTGCCGGAGCAGGCAGGCCCCGGAATGCGTGCGCAGCCGGCTGCTGCCGCGCCTGGTGGATCAGACTGTGCAGGGTTTCCACCAGCGGGAACATAAAGTCCTGATAGCGGCACTGCTTTTCACTGATTTTGGTCAGGGTAGACTCCCACTGCGCCGTCATATCTGGCCGCGCGGCCATCTCCGGCAGTGAATGAATCAACGCGCGCCCCGCCGGGCTGGAGTGAATATAGCGCCCCTTTTTATACAGGAAGGTGCGTTTAAACAGCAGCTCGATGATCCCGGCACGCGTCGCCTCAGTTCCTAAACCATCGGTCGCACGCAGCACTTTCTTTAGATCTTTATCCTGAACAAAGCGTGCAATCCCCGTCATGGCTGACAGCAGCGTGGCATCAGTGAACGGTCGCGGCGGCTGTGTTTGCTTTTCCACCACTTCCCCCCGCTCGCACAGCAGCTCATCATTTTTCTTTACCACCGGCAGCGGCGTGCCGTCATTCTCTTCATCGCGCTCTTTGCTGCCCAGCAGCGCACGCCATCCGGCTTCGGCAAGAAAGCGTGCCTTTGCGACAAATTTACCGCCAGCAATATCCAGTTCAATAACACATTTGCGGTACACGGCGTCCGGGCAGAACTGCATCAGATACTGCGTGGCGATCAACCGATAAATCTGCTGCTCATTATCGCTCAGATTCACCCGGCTGCTGCGGGCAGTGGGTACAATCGCATGGTGGGCATCGACCTTTTTATCATCCCAGCAGCGGTTCTTCTGGTCACTGTTGAAATCTGCCGGTGGCGCTAAATCCGGCTGATGTACCTTGATTGCATTCAGTACTGCCTGACGTCCGGCAAAGTGCTCATCTGGCAAATAGCGGCTGTCAGAACGCGGATAAGTGATCAGTTTGTGAGTTTCATAAAGTCGCTGGCAGGTGTCCAGCACCGTCTGGGCGCTCAGGCCGAAACGCTTCCCCGCCTCAATCTGTAAAGCCGACAGGGAAAAAGGCAGCGGTGCCGTGTCATTTTCCCGCTTATCGTTATAGCTGGTCACGTGGGCGGGCTGCCCGCCAATGCGCCCCACTACATGGTCAGCAAGAGTACGATGTAGCAGGCGTCCTTCTTCATCCTGATAAGGCTCACAGGCATCACTGGGCTGCCACAACGCCACAAAACGCTCATCCTTCGGGGTGATAATGTGCGCTTTAACTTCAAAAAAATCTTTGGCAACAAAATTTTCGATCTCTTCATCACGACGCACGACCAGCCCGAGCACCGGCGTTTGCACGCGGCCGACCGAGAGCACGCCATCATAACCCGCATTGCGGCCCAGCAGCGTATAGGCACGGGTCATATTAATGCCGTACAGCCAGTCAGCGCGGGATCTGGCCAGGGCAGAGACACAGAGCGGAATAAATTCGCGGTTTTCACGCAGGCGATCGATCGCACGCTCGACGGCCTGCGGGTTAAGATCGTTGATCAGACAGCGCTGCACCTGCGCCCGCTTTTCGGCGGGCAGAGTCAGGTAGTCCAGCACTTCATCGACCAGCAGCTGCCCTTCACGATCCGGGTCACCGGCATGGACCACCACGCTCGCCTGTGCCAGCAACCCTTTGATGACGTTGAGCTGCTTCGCTACGGAAGGCCGCGGCTGTAACTGCCATTTTTCCGGCACAATCGGCAGGTCGGCCAGCGACCAGCGGGCGTAGCGGCTATTATAACTGTCAGGCTGTGCCTGCTCCAGCAGGTGCCCTACGCACCAGGTCACCACCTGGTCCTGGCCACAGGCAATGTAACCGTCGCCCCGACGGTGGGGTTTTGGCAGGACATCCGCAATAGCACGGGCAAGACTGGGTTTCTCGGCAATAAACAAACGCATCCGGGGGTGAATTCCTGCTCAGGGTTTGACTTCAATAACGGCCCTGCCGGCCTGCGCCGTCAGGAGTTCGCCAATAGGTGTTAGCGAAATAGCGTGCGCAGCGGCAATAGCCTCGACCTCTGCCTCTGAACCGGGCAGCACCGCCAGCAACAGGCCGCCGGAGGTTTGCGGGTCACACAGCAGCTGACGTTGAGCGTCGCTCATCGTACCCACCAGATGCCCGTAGCTGGCAAAATTGCGTTCTGTCCCGCCCGGGACGCAACCGAGGGCAATATACTCGTCCACCCCCGACAGGCGTGGAATGGCGCTGAACCAGAGGTCGGCGTGCAGACCCGCGCCCTGGCACATCTCGCTCAGATGCCCCAGCAGTCCGAAGCCGGTCACGTCGGTCATCGCGCTGACGCCCGCAGCCGGGGCAAATGCTGCCCCAACCTGATTGAGCTGGCACATGGTTTCTGTCGCCACCCCGGTATGTTCAGGCCGCAGCAACGCTTTTTTCTCGGCGGTAGTCAGCACGCCGATGCCGAGCGGTTTGGTGAGATACAGGCGGCATCCCGGGCGTGCCTCGCTGTTGCGCTTGACCTGGTCAGTGGCCACGATGCCCGTCACTGCCAGCCCGAAAATCGGTTCCGGGGCGTCAATGGAGTGCCCGCCCGCCAGGCTGATACCCGCCTGCTCGCAGACACTTCGGCCTCCCTCAATCACCCGGCGGGCAATCTCCGGGGCCAGAACGTTGACCGGCCAGCCGAGAATAGCAATGGCCATAATCGGTTTGCCGCCCATCGCCCAGATATCACTGATAGCGTTGGTGGCAGCAATACGGCCAAAGTCGAAAGGATCATCGACGATCGGCATAAAAAAGTCGGTGGTACTGATCACCGCTGTTCCGTTACCGAGGTCGTAAACGGCAGCATCGTCACGGGTCTCGTTCCCCACCAGCAGGTGAGGATCGTGGCGCAGAGGGTGATCGCTGTGCAGAATTGTATCCAGCACCCGGGGGGATATTTTACAACCGCAGCCGGCTCCATGGCTGTACTGCGTCAGACGAAGGGGGGTTTCGTTCATCTTTCCATTACTCAGAAATAGCTGACAAACGGCGCAGTGTCGGACGGCAATACATTTGTCGAAGATTTAAGCTGCGGTGTGCCAAGGTAAAGGAAGCCCACGATGGCGTCCTGTGGGCGGCAGTGGAAGGCCTGACGCACGGCGTCGTTTTCTGTCCATGCCCCTGTTCGCCAGATGCCGTTAAACCCCTGTGCGGCTGCCGCCATCTGCATCGCCATCACGGCACAGCCGGCAGAAACGACCTGTTCCCAACGGGGCACCTTGTGATGTTCTTCGCAGTGCGCCACCACCGTAATGATCATCGGCGCGCGGAACGGTGCCTGCCGGGCTTTCTCGATGGCCTTATCGTCAAGTTGCCCCTCACGGGACACCTTTTCCAGCAGTGCGCTAAAGCGATCGCGCCCTTCCTCTTCGATAATAATAAAGCGCCACGGCTGCAGTGTGCCATGGTCGGGAGCACGCATTCCGGCGCGCAGAATATTTTCCAGTACCTCACCCGCCGGGGCGGGCGCGGCCAGACGGGATGCAGAACGACGGTTAACCAGCAATTCCAGAGCGTCCATTACTTCCTCCTGATAATGATTGGTATCCCGCTGAAACTAGCACAGGATGATGTTTTGTTACAGCATTGCACTTTTTCCTGCTGACAATTACGCCACTGCTAATTAGGATGTGGTCTATTACTGCCCGGTTTAGCGGTTACGTTGTCACCAACACGTGCCGCACCGGGCATTTCATTGCGATTATGGAGAGTGTATGCGCGTCTTGTGGCGAATTATCGCTAATATTTTCAGGTGGACATGGCGGGTGCTGAATTTTGTACGCGAATTTATTCTTAACCTTTTCCTTGTCCTGCTGATACTGGTCGGGGCCGGTGTCTGGTTCCAGTTTAACAGTGCAAACACCCCGGCCGACGTGCAGAAAGGAGCGCTAACCGTTGACCTCAGTGGTGTCGTGGTGGACAAACCCTCCGTCAGTAGCACCATGAGTAAACTGGGCCGCGAGCTTCTGGGCTCCAGCAGCGATCGTCTGAAAGAAAATTCCCTGTTTGACGTGGTCGATGCCATTCGCCAGGCGAAGGGTGATGCGAAAATTACCGGTATGGTGCTGGATTTACGTAATTTTGCCGGTGCTGACCAACCCTCACTGCAATACATTGGCAAGGCGTTACGCGAATTCCGCGACAGCGGTAAACCCATCTATGCGACGGGCGACAGTTACACGCAGGCGCAATATTATCTCGCCAGCTATGCCAGTAAGATCTACCTTTCGCCTCAGGGTACGGTAGACCTGCACGGTTTTGCGACCAACGGTCTTTACTATAAAACGCTGCTGGACAAACTTAAGGTCAGCTCGCACGTGTTCCGCGTTGGCACGTATAAGTCCGCCGTAGAGCCGTTCCTGCGTGACGATATGTCACCGGCAGCGCGTGATGCAGACAGCCGCTGGGTCGGTGAACTGTGGCAGAACTATGTTAATACGCTGGCGGCAAACCGTCAGATCACCGCCGATCAGGTCTTCCCGGGCGCCCAGGGGGTTCTTGATGGTCTGAATAAAGTCGGCGGCGATACAGCGCAGTATGCGAAGGACAGCAAACTGGTGGACGAGCTGGCTTCCCCATCCCTTGTCGATCAGCAACTGGTGAAAACCTTCGGCTGGGACAAGCAGGCAAAAGATTATAACGGCACCAGTATTTATGATTATCCGCTGAAAAATGCCCCCACCACCGATGGCAACATTGCAGTGATCACGGCAAACGGTGCCATTATGGATGGCGAAGAAACACCGGGTAGTGTCGGAAGCGATACCACCGCACTTGAGATCCGTGACGCCCGCCTTGATCCGAAAATCAAAGCCATTATTTTCCGCGTCAACAGCCCGGGTGGCAGCGTGACGGCATCAGAGATGATACGGGAAGAACTTGCCGCAGCGAAAGCCGCTGGTAAGCCGGTGGTCGTCTCTATGGGGGGAATGGCAGCATCAGGCGGCTACTGGGTTTCTACCCCGGCTAACTACATCATTGCCAGCCCGAACACCCTGACCGGATCTATCGGTATCTTTGGCGTGATTAACACCGTGGAAAATTCGCTGGATGCGATTGGCGTCCATACCGATGGCGTGGCCACCTCCCCGCTGGCAGACGTTGCCAGTACCAAGGCACTGCCGCCAGAAGTCCAGCAGCTGATGCAGTTAACCATCGAAAATGGTTACAAAAACTTCATCGGCTTAGTGGCGAAGTCACGCAATAAAACGCCGGAACAGATTGATCAGATCGCTCAGGGACATGTCTGGACCGGCAGTGATGCGAAAGCGAATGGCCTGGTGGATGCACTGGGGGACTTCGACGATGCCGTGGCGAAAGCCAAAGAGCTGGCGAAGCTGAACGAGGTGCAACTTGACTGGTATCAGAGCGAACCGGGGCTGCTGGAAGCGTTGTTCAGCCAGGTGGATGCTTCCGCACATGCGGCGCTGCCAGAGGCGCTGAAAGCGTACCTTCCCGCCCCGATGCTGGACGTCATGAAGGCTATGAAAGCGCAGCCAGGATTGATGGGAGAGTTAAATGACCCGCAGAACCGCTACGCTTTCTGTCTGACCTGCGGTAACGTCAAGTAGATGTGACCCGGTTCACTAATCAGCCCGACGCCATCTGGTCGGGCTGTTTTTCCTCCCGTTTCCCCTTATACTGCGCTTTTTTGGCAAGTCCTGAGTTTACTAATGCAAAAGAAATCCATTTATGTCGCCTATACCGGCGGGACGATCGGTATGCAACGCTCCGAACACGGCTTTGTTCCTGTGTCAGGCCACCTGCAGCGCCAGCTGGCGAACATGCCCGAATTTCACCGACCCGAGATGCCAGATTTCACCATCCATGAGTACCAGCCGCTGATTGACTCATCGGATATGACGCCGCAGGACTGGCAATCGATTGCTGATGATATTCGCCTGAATTATGACCACTACGACGGCTTTGTCATTTTACACGGCACCGACACCATGGCCTTTACCGCCTCAGCGCTGTCGTTCATGCTGGAAAACCTGGCCAAGCCGGTCATCGTCACCGGCTCTCAGATCCCGCTGGAGCAGTTGCGCTCCGACGGTCAGCAAAATCTGCTGAACGCCCTTTTCGTTGCGGCGAACTATCCGATCAATGAAGTCACGTTATTCTTCAACAATACCCTGTATCGCGGTAACCGCACCACCAAGGCTCATGCCGATGGTTTCAACGCCTTTGCTTCCCCTAACCTTGCCCCCCTGCTGGAAGCAGGTATCCATATTCGTCGCCTGAATACGCCGCCGGCCCCGGCAGGCCAGGGGGAGTTGATCGTTCATCCGATCACACCGCAGCCGATTGGTGTGGTGACGATTTACCCGGGCATTTCGGCTGAGGTGGTGCGTAATTTTCTGCAACAACCGGTTAAGGCCCTGATCCTGCGCTCTTATGGCGTGGGCAATGCGCCACAGAATAAGGAGTTCCTGCGGGAGCTGAAAGAGGCATCCGATCGCGGCATTGTCGTCGTCAATCTTACCCAGTGCATGTCGGGTAAGGTCAATATGGGCGGCTATGCCACGGGGAACGCACTGGCACATGCCGGGGTGGTGAGCGGGGCTGACCTGACTGTAGAGGCAACGCTGACCAAACTGCACTTTCTGCTCAGTCAGGATCTCTCCAGCGATGACATTCGCCGGTTGATGATGCAGAATCTGCGCGGCGAACTGACCCAGGACTGATCATGCGTGACCGCCAGGCACTGTTATTAATCGATTTACAAAATGATTTTTGCCCCGGCGGTGCACTGGCGGTCAGCGAGGGTGATCAAACGATTGCTCTCGCTAATAGGCTGGCTGCAACCTTCCACCAGCGCGGGCAGCCGGTCATTGCCACGCTCGACTGGCACCCCGCAGAACACGGCAGTTTTGCCAGCAATGCCGGTACACAGCCGGGAACGTGGGGCGAGCTGAACGGCCTGCCTCAGGTGTGGTGGCCGGACCACTGCGTGCAGCTCAGCCCGGGGGCTGAACTGCACCCCGGGCTCGATCGTTCACTGTTGACACTCCAGGTGCGCAAAGGCGAGGATCCGGATATCGACAGCTACAGCGCCTTTTACGATAACGGCCAGCGTCAGCAGACGCTGCTGCACGGATGGCTTCAGGCGCGGGGGATCACCGCCCTGACTGTCATGGGTCTGGCCACTGACTACTGCGTAAAATTCAGCGTCCTGGACGCTCTGACGCTTGGCTATCAGGTTGAGGTGATCAGCGCAGGCTGTCGCGGGGTCAATCTTCGGGAAAATGACAGTGAGCGGGCGCTGGCAGACATGGCGATGGCCGGGGCCGGGATCGTCTAGGACGTGACTAAACCGGCACGCAATAACGTGCGTCCCGGTGAAATAATAGCGCCGTTTATTCCTGCAGGAATAATTTATTGCAGTTTAATGCGCGTCACGGCATCGTCGGGGATGCCAAACTCTTCTTTCAGCTGTTTTTTACTTTTCGTCACTATCTCTCCCCCCCTGGCGATGGTCATATGTTGCGGATTGTCGTTGTGACGTGCCTGCCAGAGTAACACCAGTTGCAGGCTGTTCTCTTTCTGTTCCGGCGTCAGCGCCACACCATCGCCCCACTTGCCCGTTTCCACGGCCGTCACCAGTCGCTGGTACACTTCCGGCGTCATGCTGGCGATCATCTCTTCCAGTTCCATCGTGACTCCTAACCCTGAGTGCTGTGGCCGTCGTCGTCGGTGAAACTCAACGAGGCGGAATTGACGCAGAAGCGCTCACCGGTCGGCTGGGGACCGTCCGGAAAGACGTGGCCAAGGTGCGAATCGCAGCTTCCGCAACGAATTTCAATACGTTGCATACCGTGGGTGTTATCTTCCACGTAGCGGATTGCCTCATCGTTATAAGGCTGATAAAAGCTCGGCCAGCCACAGCCTGAGTCATATTTCGTTTTGGAAAGGAACAACGGCGCCTGACACACCAGGCAGTGATAGATGCCTTCGTTTTTGTTGTGCAGCAGTTTTCCCGAGTATGGTGGTTCTGTGCCGCGCTGCTGGGTGACATAGCGCTGCATCTCGGTTAACTCATTTTCGGGTGAGAAAGGTGTATTATCTTTAGCCATGCTAGACTCTCTGGCAGTGTTATTCTGAAAATATCGGTTAGTATTCTAACAAATACTTAACAAGATCAGGTGATTTTTTCTCATCGTCAGCACATCGTGATCCAGTCCACTCTGATTTTGTGACGCAGATCACCCTTTAAGGTGCTGACCCCTTTATATTCAGGCAACATGCCCCAAGATCAATGTTGTTCGTGCGTCAAGAATAAGGTTTTGTGTTGAATAATTCCTGTTCGACAGTTTGATTTGTCGCAACAATTGACACGATTCCGCTTGACGCCTGGTATGGTTTTTGTAATTTTACAGCCAACCTTTTATTCACTATCAACAAGCTGGTGGAATATATGACTATCAAAGTAGGTATCAACGGTTTTGGCCGTATCGGTCGCATCGTTTTCCGTGCTGCTCAGGAACGTTCTGATGTAGAAATCGTTGCAATCAACGATCTGCTGGACGCAGAGTACATGGCTTACATGCTGAAATACGACTCAACTCACGGCCGTTTCAATGGCACCGTGGAAGTCAAAGACGGCCATCTGGTTGTTAACGGCAAAACCATCCGTGTTACCGCTGAGCGCGACCCGGCTAACCTGAAGTGGGATGCAGTAGGCGTGGATGTGGTTGCAGAAGCGACCGGTATCTTCCTGACCGACGAAACTGCACGTAAACACATCGAAGCGGGCGCGAAGAAAGTTGTTCTGACCGGTCCATCTAAAGATGACACCCCAATGTTCGTTATGGGTGTAAACCACAAGTCTTACGCTGGCCAGGATATCGTTTCAAATGCTTCCTGTACCACCAACTGCCTGGCACCGCTGGCAAAAGTGATCAACGACAACTTCGGTATCGTTGAAGCACTGATGACCACTGTACACGCAACAACTGCGACTCAGAAAACCGTTGATGGCCCGTCTCACAAAGACTGGCGCGGCGGCCGCGGCGCATCTCAGAACATCATCCCTTCTTCTACCGGTGCAGCTAAAGCGGTAGGTAAAGTGATCCCTGAACTGAACGGTAAACTGACCGGTATGGCGTTCCGCGTTCCTACCCCTAACGTTTCCGTTGTTGACCTGACTGCACGTCTGGCTAAACCTGCTTCTTACAAAGAAATTTGTGCTGCAATTAAAGCCGCTGCTGAAGGCGAAATGAAAGGCGTTCTGGGTTACACCGAAGACGAAGTGGTTTCTACCGATTTCAACGGTGAAACACTGACTTCAATCTTCGATGCTAAAGCCGGTATTGCCCTGAGCGACACCTTCGTTAAACTGGTTTCCTGGTACGATAACGAAACTGGCTACTCCAACAAGGTCCTGGACCTGGTTGCTCACATCGCTAAATAAGCGACGTGAAATGATGATGAGGGCGACGATGTCGCCCTTTTTTTATGGTTAAATTTCAGAAGGCTGAATGATGAACGAAAAAATTTTTTCACTGCCGGTGATTAACCAGATTACTCCTTATCTCTCCCAGCGACAGATGGGCGACCTGCCCGTGGTGGTGGTGGCACATCCTAAAGTGCGTGCCGCGGTGACGCTACAGGGCGCGCAACTTATTGCCTGGCAGCCTGCCGGTGAAAAACCCGTCATCTGGTTAAGCGATAAAACGGCGTGGACACCGGGCAAGGCGATTCGCGGCGGCGTGCCGATCTGCTGGCCATGGTTCGGTCCCGCCGGTGAACCGGCACACGGCTTTGCCCGCACGCTCCCGTGGAACTTAACGGCGCATGATGAAAATGAGAGCAGCGTGATGCTGACCTTTGAATTAAAGAGCAGCGAACAAAGCAGGAAACTGTGGCCGCACGACTTTACGCTTCTTGCCCGCTTCCGCCTGGGTGACCGCTGTGAAATTGAGCTTGAAGCCCACGGAGACTTTGAAGCCACCGCCGCCCTGCACAGCTATTTTGCCGTGGCAGATATAGACGGCGTGGAAGTCAGCGGCCTGGGGCAGAGTTATATCGACAAGGTGAATAACGGCGTTACCGGCACCTCTGCGGACGGTAAGCAGACCTACCCTCAGCGCATCGACCGTATCTATACTCAACCTTCAGACTGCAGCGTGATTGAGGATAAGACCGGGCAGCGGGTCATTGAAGTACATCATCACTATCAAAGTGACGTTGTCACATGGAACCCCGGAGCTGAACTCTCCTGTAGCATGGGAGACATGGCGAATGAGGGCTTTAAAACGATGGTCTGCGTTGAAACGGCACATGTCAGCAAACCCATGATCAGCGCGGGTGAGCAACCCGCCCGCCTGGCCACCACCTTCCGCGTGCGTAACAGGCGTTGAGCATTATCGCTGCCCGGTCATGGTGCTTCAGACAACGTCCAGTGGCAGCTTTGAAGTGGGGGGTGGAAAAGCCTGATTCATCAGCGCCAGCTCCTCACTGCTGAGTGAGACGTCCAGCGCAGCGGCATTGTCGTCCACGTGCGCGACAGTGCCTGCTTTCGGGATAGCCATCACCCCTTCTTTACGGATCACCCATGCCAGCAGCAGACGGACGACGCTGATGCCCTTCTGCCGGGCCATGTCGAGAAGCAGGGGATGGTTCATCAGTTCACTGCGCAGTCGTCCCGCCTGCGCCAGTGGGCAGTAAGCCATCACCGGCATTGCCAGTTGCTGGCACTCTGGCAGCAAATCATACTCAATCCCCCGCGAGCCAAGATGGTAAAGCACCTGATTGGTCGCACAGCGCCCGCCCCCGTCCTCGGCCAGTAACTCCTGCAGATCGTCCGTATCAAAATTCGACACGCCCCAGCGACGGATCTTACCCTGCTGCTGCAGGGCTATCATGGCGCGTATTGTCTCTTCCAGGGGAATGTTACCGCGCCAGTGCAGCAGATAAAGATCGAGATAGTCGGTATTTAAGCGTGTCAGACTGCGTTCACAGGCTTCAACCGCATCAACCACACTGGCATTCCACGGATAGACTTTTGACACCACAAACGCGCGATCGCGACGCCCTTCAAGGGCCTTCCCCACCACCCGTTCGGCCCCGCCATCAGCGTACATTTCCGCCGTGTCAATCAGCGTCAGCCCGCGTTCAAGGCCGGCCTGCAGCGCGGCCACTTCCTGACCTTGCTGACCCGCGTCTTCTCCCATAAACCAGGTGCCCTGGCCTATCGCAGGCAAAACGGTACCATCGGCAAAAGTAATTTTCCGGTTCATTCGACTCTCCGTGCACGGTTTTAGCGCAGTTCATCTGACAAAAAGGGCGCAGAGCGCCCTTTTTTGGTGCAGAGCGATCAACCTCAGAAGGTATAGCTTACGCCGGTCCACAACAGCATTTGTGAACTGGTATCGACCATCGGGCTGTCTTTGATCTCATCACCCAGGCGGCTGTAACGGCCAGCCAGCGTGGCATTCCAGTGTTCACTGATGTTCCAGCCGGCGGTCAGCTCAACGTACGGGCTCCAGCTGCTGTCCGGATCGTAGCGATCCAGACCGCTGCGTCGTGATTCCGCAGACGAGATACCGTAATAATAGTTGTTCTGATTGGCGCTGCTCCACAATGCGCCAATCCCTGGTGTCAGGCTGAACTGGCCGAACTCGAAGCGATAAAGGTAGGTCAGATCCCAGATAATGCCGTTGCTGTTATCGAGCATATCCCCCACCAGCGTGGTGCGGACAATACCCCAGTCAGCGCTGTGACGGTAAGCCACACCGCCCATCAGAGTCATATGACGCTTACTCAATGACTTCATGTCACCGTCATCGGCGTCATCAGGATCGTAATTTTGCGGTGAGCCCAGCACGGTCAGAGAAAGCTGATCCTGCTGGTCTTTCCACAGATAGTAACCCGCCTGAAGACTGCGAATATAGAAGCTGTCCCCTTCGTAGTTAATGATCGGTACAGGGTAGTAACGATCCTGCCCACTTTTATAGGGGCTCTGGCTATAAAGAAGTGATGCGCCCAGCGTCAGCGGGTTAGCTTGTGCGAGGGGTGCAGCAAAACAGACAGGTATCAGAACAGTTAGCGCTGTAAGTTTGAATTGGTTCACAATTTATTCATTCCATTAATATAACAATCAACTAAACATTTTAAACAGTATGGGCGAAATGAGTCATAAATTCACATCATTCGTAGCACATATAATCAATTACCGACGCCATGCCTGACGTCTGGAGTTGTTGTTATTTTTTTATAAAGCCCTGTCAGGCCGCATCACACAAGGCATTTGTTTTGCTGATTTATGACTTTGTTATTGAAATTTCATCGAAAATGGCTGGCAGGTCAGGAAATTTCCTGAATGCGATCTACGCTTAATTATAAGACGCTAAATTCCAACGAGTAGAGTGAGCGGCAATGTTGTGTAGCCCGATAGCAAGTCAGGTTGGCATAAGGGTTGCTGTACTCACTTAAGTTCCTTCAGGAGCTCGCTCTTCTTAGGCTCCTGGTACCTGTGCTAAAAAAGAAAGGACGGGCATCCCATGAATATATTCGATCACTATCGTCAGCGTTATGAAGCTGCCAAGGACGAAGAGTTCACACTGCAGGAGTTTCTGACCATCTGTCGCCAGGATCGCAGTGCCTACGCCAACGCGGCAGAGCGACTGTTGATGGCCATTGGAGAGCCAGTGATGGTTGATACCGCGCTGGAGCCCCGGCTTTCCCGGCTGTTCTCAAACCGTGTAGTGGCCCGTTATCCAGCGTTTGAAGAGTTTTATGGCATGGAAGATGCCATTGAACAGATCGTTTCCTACCTGAAACACGCGGCACAGGGGCTGGAAGAGAAGAAACAGATCCTCTACCTGCTGGGGCCCGTCGGCGGAGGGAAATCTTCCCTCGCTGAACGTCTGAAATCTCTGATGCAGCGCGTGCCAATTTATGTGCTGACGGCGGACGGGGAACGCAGTCCGGTGAATGACCATCCGCTCTGCCTGTTCAATCCGCAGGAGGACGCCAATATTCTGGAAAAAGAGTACGGCGTACCGCGCCGCTACCTTGGCACAATTATGTCGCCGTGGGCGGCAAAACGCCTGCACGATTTCGGCGGCGATATCACCCGCTTTAAAGTCGTTAAAGTGTGGCCATCCATTCTGGAACAGGTTGCAATAGCAAAAACAGAGCCCGGAGATGAGAACAACCAGGACATCTCTGCCCTGGTGGGTAAAGTGGATATCCGTAAGCTGGAAAATCACGCGCAGAACGATCCGGATGCTTACGGCTACTCCGGGGCGCTGTGCCGGGCCAATCAGGGCATCATGGAATTCGTGGAGATGTTTAAAGCGCCGATTAAGGTGCTGCATCCCCTGCTGACGGCAACGCAGGAAGGGAATTACAACGGAACAGAGGGGATCTCAGCCCTGCCGTTCAACGGGATTATTCTGGCACACTCCAATGAATCAGAATGGGTGACTTTCCGTAATAATAAAAACAATGAGGCCTTCCTTGACCGTGTTTACATTGTCAAAGTCCCTTACTGCCTGCGGGTATCGGAAGAGATTAAGATTTACGACAAACTGCTGGTGAACAGCGAACTGACCCACGCACCGTGCGCGCCGGGCACGCTGGAAACCCTGGCCCGTTTCTCGATTCTGTCGCGCCTGAAAGAACCTGAAAACTCCAGCACCTATTCGAAGATGCGCGTGTATGACGGGGAAAGCCTGAAAGATACCGATCCTAAGTCGAAATCTTATCAGGAGTACCGCGATTATGCGGGCGTGGACGAGGGGATGAACGGTTTATCCACGCGCTTTGCCTTTAAAATTCTTTCCCGTGTGTTTAACTTTGACCACGCTGAGGTAGCGGCAAACCCGGTCCACCTGTTTTATGTGCTCGAACAGCAAATCGATCGCGAACAGTTCCCACAGGAACAGGCTGAAAAATATCTTGAGCATCTGAAAGGTTACCTGATCCCAAAATACGCTGAGTTTATTGGTAAGGAGATCCAGACGGCTTACCTGGAGTCTTATTCCGAGTACGGCCAGAATATCTTCGATCGCTACGTCACTTACGCGGATTTCTGGATCCAGGATCAGGAGTACCGCGACCCGGATACCGGCCAGCTGTTTGACCGTGAGTCCCTGAACGCGGAGCTGGAAAAAATCGAGAAGCCAGCGGGGATCAGTAACCCGAAAGATTTCCGTAATGAGATCGTCAACTTTGTGCTGCGTGCCCGGGCGCATAATAATGGCCGGAATCCGAACTGGACCAGCTATGAGAAACTCCGCACCGTTATTGAGA
Organism: Erwinia persicina NBRC 102418; assembly: GCF_001571305.1. Taxonomy (GTDB): domain Bacteria; phylum Pseudomonadota; class Gammaproteobacteria; order Enterobacterales; family Enterobacteriaceae; genus Erwinia; species Erwinia persicina. Next base: position 15,619 of record NZ_BCTN01000012.1, read on the forward strand.
AGAAAATGTTCTCGAACACCGAGGAGCTGCTGCCGGTTATCTCCTTTAACGCGAAAACATCCACCGATGAGCAGAAAAAACACGACGATTTTGTCGACCGTATGATGGAGAAAGGCTACACACGTAAACAGGTTCGCTTGCTGTGTGAATGGTATTTGCGCGTGAGAAAATCATCCTGATTCGGAAGTCGCACCCGTCCGGGCCCGGGCAGCACAGGGGGGCCGGACGGCAACACTGTTTGGGGGAGCTATGGCCTATTTTATCGATCGGCGTCTTAACGGTAAAAACAAAAGCGCAGTGAACCGACAGCGCTTTTTGCGCCGCTATAAATCGCAAATCAAACAGTCGATTTCCGAGGCCATCAACAAGCGTTCGGTGACTGACGTAGACAGCGGTGAATCCGTCTCTATTCCTGTGGAAGATATCAACGAACCGGGATTTCATCAGGGCCGGGGCGGCGAGCGCCATCGTGTTCATCCCGGTAATGACCATTTTGTACAAAATGACCGTGTTGAACGCCCTCAGGGCGGTGGCGGCGGGAGCGGAAGCGGCCAGGGCAATGCCGGAAAAGATGGTGAAGGTCAGGATGAATTTGTTTTTAATATTTCCAAAGATGAATACCTGGATCTCCTGTTCGAGGATCTGGCCCTGCCAAATCTGAAAAAGAACCAGCACCGCCAGCTCAATGAGTATAAGACCCACCGGGCCGGATATACCGCGAATGGCGTGCCTGCCAATATCAGCGTGGTACGCTCACTGCAGAATTCGCTGGCGCGCCGTACCGCGATGACGGCGGGTAAACGTCGTCTGCTGGCTGAGCTTGAAGCCTCACTGCTGCGGGTGGAAAACAGTGAACCGGCGCAACTGCTGGAAGAGGAACGGCTCAGGCAGGAAATTGAGGAACTGCGCGCCCGCATCAAACGCGTCCCCTTCATTGATACGTTTGATCTGCGCTATAAGAACTTTGAAAAACGACCGGAACCTTCCAGCCAGGCGGTGATGTTCTGCCTGATGGATGTTTCAGGCTCGATGGATCAGGCCACTAAGGATATGGCTAAGCGCTTTTATATTCTGCTGTATTTGTTCCTCAGCCGGACGTATAAGAACGTTGATGTGGTGTATATTCGCCACCATACGCAGGCAAAAGAGGTCGACGAACAGGAGTTTTTCTACTCGCAGGAAACCGGCGGGACGATTGTCTCCAGCGCACTCAAACTGATGGATGAAGTGGTGAAGGAACGTTACGATCCGGCCCAGTGGAACATCTATGCGGCTCAGGCATCGGATGGCGACAACTGGGCAGACGATTCTCCTCTGTGCCATGAAATTCTGGCGAAGAGTATCCTGCCGGTGGTTCGTTACTACAGCTACATAGAAATCACCCGGCGCGCCCATCAGACGCTGTGGCGCGAATATGAACATCTGCAATCCACCTTTGACAACTTTGCCATACAGCATATTCGTGAGCCGGAAGATATCTATCCGGTGTTCCGTGCCCTGTTCCATAAACAGGTCGAAGAAAAATACTGATCCTGCCCTCAGCCGGCGCCCCTGTCGGCTGAGCTATTTCCACCCTCGCTTCGCATTAATAGCTGACCAGCAGCTGACACGTGGCATAATGTCTATTGTCAGCAGTGTTATCGCGTTTTAACCCCGTTTACTCAATGGCTCAGCGCTAATTCGTTAATTAAAGGCCATTTTGGTGACACTCAGCGGCATTTACTTCTGTCTGTTTTACGATATTTTATCCACACTGATATTTTTTCTGTCTGCACACGACGTGCGTTCAGATTTTGACCCTTTACCGGGGCGTTCCCCGCCCTGGTGAAACCGGTTTTTTTTACACGTCACAGGAGAGGTGCCTTTTGGAAGCCAGCGCGATTTATAGTCTGTTTATTATTGGTTCTGTGCTGGTTGCGTCGAGCATTCTCCTGAGTTCCTTTTCCTCCCGGCTGGGCATTCCGATTCTGGTGATCTTCCTGGTGCTGGGCATGCTGGCCGGTGTTGATGGCATCGGCGGGATTGCATTTGATAACTATCCCGCCGCCTATCTGATCAGTAACCTTGCGCTGGCCGTGATCCTGCTGGATGGAGGGATGCGTACTCAGGCCAGCTCCTTCAAAGTGGCGTTAGGTCCTGCACTGTCGCTGGCTACGGTGGGCGTGCTGATCACCGCCGGTCTGACCGGGCTGGCCGCGGCCTGGCTGTTCGATCTCAATCTGATGAACGGTTTTCTGGTTGGCGCCATTATCGGCTCCACGGATGCCGCTGCGGTATTTTCTCTGCTGGGTGGTAAAGGACTGAACGAGCGCGTCAGTGCCACGCTGGAAATTGAGTCCGGCAGCAACGACCCGATGGCTGTCTTCCTCACCATCACCCTGATTGAGATGATTCAGAATGGTGAAAGCGGCTTAAGCTGGATGTTTGTCGTGCATCTGGTGCAGCAGTTTGGCCTGGGCATCGTGCTCGGTCTGGGCGGCGGCTGGGCCCTGTTGCAGCTGATTAACCGCGTCTCTCTGGCGAGCGGCCTCTATCCTCTGCTCGCCGTCAGCGGCGGTATTCTGGTGTTTGCGCTGACTACCGTACTGGAAGGCAGCGGTATCCTGGCCGTTTATCTCTGTGGTTACGTACTGGGCAACCGGCCGATCCGCAACCGGCATGGCATTCTGCAAACCTTCGATGGTATGGCCTGGCTGAGCCAGATTGGCATGTTCCTGGTTCTTGGTCTGCTGGTCAATCCGACGGACCTCTGGCATATCGCCATCCCTGCCACCCTCCTGTCGCTCTGCCTGATTCTGGTTGCCCGCCCGCTGTCCGTGATGATCGGACTGCTGCCGTTTCGCGGCTTCAATATCCGCGAGAGGGTATTCATCAGCTGGGTCGGGCTTCGTGGTGCAGTGCCGATCATCCTCGCGGTCTTCCCGATGATGGCGGGGCTGCCCCATGCTTCACTGTTCTTTAATATCGCGTTCTTCGTTGTGCTGGTGTCGCTGATGGTACAGGGAACCTCATTGGGCTGGGCGGCGCGCAAGGCGCGCGTGGTGGTGCCGCCGATGGCCTCGCCCATTTCACGCGTGGGCCTTGATATCCACCCGGAAAACCCGTGGGAGCAGTTTGTTTATCAACTCAGCGCGGATAAGTGGTGTGTGGGTGCCGCGCTGCGCGACCTCGTGATGCCGCGGGAAACGCGCATTGCTGCCCTGTTCCGTGACAACCTGCTGTTGCACCCAACGGGCAGCACACGCCTGAGAGAGAACGATGTACTTTGCGTCATTGGTCGTGAGCGCGATCTCCCGGCGCTGGGTAAGCTCTTCAGTCAATTGCCGCCAGTTTCACTCGATCAGCGCTTCTTTGGTGACTTTATTTTGCAGGCCGATGCCCGCCTGCATGATGTCTCAGAGATTTACGGTATTGAGCTGGATGAAGACGCCGACACGCATCAGACGCTGGGCCAGCTGGTGCTGGGCCTGATTGGTGGCGCGCCTGTCGTGGGTGACCAGGTGGAGTGGAAAAACATGATCTGGACGGTGGCAGAAAAAGAAGCCAATGAAATTGTGAAGATTGGCGTCAAGGTTCAGGAAGAGAAAGAATAACCCCCTCCGCACCTCTGCCCGCTGTGAGCGGGCAGAGGTGCCTGGTCTTTAGAAAAAGTCTTAAAAGCCGACTATTTATCAATGTTTTTATCAGATTCATCAATCCGCCTTTATTCATTTATCACGCTGTCATAATTTTTATTTATTACGTTCTGGTTAAGATTAATCTGCTGTTTGATTTTTCACCTGCTTTTAGGATTATCCTGTATTACCTAAAACAAATAACTCCGGCATACTCGAATCTTGATTATGCGGCGGAATAGCGTGGCACCCTCTTTAACCACCACTTCGCTGCCCCGAAACCGTAACGATAATGGCCACATCACGTCAGTCTGATAAACCCACAGGGGTTAATGTAGAGACGCCTTGATACGGGGATTGCCCTCGACAGGTTATTGATTTCTCATTAAAAGAGAGCAGGCATTATGGCAAGTACTCTGGTACTCAACGACAGCCGCCGTACGTTTAGCGGTACACGTAAGAATGTTATTGCGAAAGTTGCGTTAAGTTTTTCAGATTTACTCTCAATCAATCTGGCCCTGTTTTTATCCGCTGCAACACTTCAGGGTATTTGGGGCACTCTGGATATTTTTATCCCGCCCCAGGAAGTCGATATTCGTTTTATTGCGCAGTTCGTGATGTCGGTATTATGTACCGCCTGGTTCTGGATGCGTCTGCGACATTATACTTACCGCAAACCTTTCTGGTTTGAATTAAAAGAAATTATTAAAACGCTGGTCATTTTTTCACTGTTAGATCTGGCACTGATTGCGTTTTCCAAATGGGATTTTTCCCGCATGTTATGGAGCTTCACCTGGCTGTATGCCTTAATCCTGGTGCCCCTCCTGCGCTCCTGCGTCAAGAATGCCATCCTGAAAGCCGGGCAGTGGCAGAAACACACGATTATCATTGGTTCCGGTAAAAATGCCCGTGAAGCCTATGCGGCGCTGCAAAGTGAAGAGCTGCTGGGCTACGACGTTAAAGCGTTTGTCGCCGCTTCCGGGGAGAAGGACAGCGCGGAGTCGTTCAACGGCATTCCCGTAATCACCCATAAGGATATCGTCTGGGACAGCGTCGACCTGGATAACACCCAGTTCATCGTTGCCATGGAGAACGACCAGCGCGCCAGTAGGGATAAATGGCTGAAGCTGCTGTCGAAGAAAAAATGTCGTTCTGTCTCAGTAGTGCCTACCCTGCGTGGCGTTCCCCTGTATGGCACCGACATGTCCTTTATCTTCAGCCATGAAGTGATGCTGCTGCGCGTCAGCAACAATCTGGCGAAACGCTCGTCGCGATTCCTCAAGCGTACCTTTGATGTCATCGTGGCCTCTTTACTGCTGCTGTTTCTGGCACCGGCCTTTGGCCTGATCTGCTGGATGGTCAGCCGTGATGGCGGCAGCCCGATTTACGGCCATGAGCGCGTCGGCCAGGACGGTAAAAAGTTTAAATGCCTTAAATTCCGATCGATGGTGATGAACTCCAAAGAAGTGCTGGAAACGCTGCTGGCCACCAGCGAAGAGGCGCGGGCCGAATGGGATAAGGACTTCAAACTGAAGAACGATCCCCGCGTAACAAAGATCGGTTCGTTTATGCGCAAGACCAGCCTGGACGAGCTGCCACAGCTGTGGAATGTGATCCGCGGAGAAATGAGTCTGGTGGGGCCGCGTCCGGTGATTGAGGCGGAGCTGGAACGGTACGCCGGGGATGTTGATTACTATCTGATGGCAAAACCTGGCATGACCGGACTGTGGCAGGTCAGTGGCCGCAATGATATCGATTATGATACCCGGGTTTACTTCGACTCCTGGTATGTCAAAAACTGGGCGCTATGGACAGATATTGCCATTCTGTTTAAAACCGCCGGGGTGGTGCTTCGCCGCGATGGTGCCTATTAACCGGCGACCAACCGACTTTCCTTCTGCGATCGTCATTGCCCTTCACTGGCAATGACGATTGACACCCTTCCCTCCCGCGTTTATCACTTTCCCCTTTTCTTTTCTGCCGGTTATCTTTACCCTGTCCGGCTTGCTTTACTCTGGACGCCTCACCTGCCATGCAAAAATTTACACTATTACTCCTCAGCCTGGTGCTGCTTGCGCCACTGGGTATTGATCTCTATCTGCCCACGCTGCCCGATATCGCTGTCGGTCTGAACACGCCGGTTTCTGCTATCCAGACCACCATCCCGCTGTTTTTACTGGTGATGGGTCTGGGTCAGATTATTGCCGGTCCGCTGGTCGATAATCTTGGCCGTAAACCTGTCGCGCTGACGGGGCTGCTGCTGTACGTCGTGGGCAGCGTGCTGGCGGCCACGGCCAGCGGCTGGCCCCAGTTCCTCAGCGCCCGCGTCATTCAGGGTTGTGCCGTATGCTGTACCGCCGTCGTGGCGTTCAGCGGCGTACGCGACCGTCTTAATGGCGATGAAGCTGCACGGGCCTATGGCTTTTTAAACGGTGCTCTGAATATCGTTCCGGCGCTGGCCCCTTTACTGGGTGGCGTGCTGGCCGGCGCGTTCGGCTGGCGGGCGAATTTCTGGTTTCTGACCGGCTATGCGCTGTTCATCACCCTGCTGGTGATCGTTTTCCTGCCGGAAACCCGTCCTGCCGATACACAGAAGGTGAAAAGCCTGCCGGTTCGGCAGTACTGGCAGATCCTGCGTCAGCCGCGCTTCCTTGCCTTCGCCTTTGCTAACGCCGGGGCACTCGGAATGGTACTGACCTATGTTTCCCTGGCCCCGCAGGTGCTGATGACCGAAGGGAAACTCAGCGCACTGCAGTTCTCTATTGCCTTCGGGGCCAACGGGTTCTGGATCATGCTGGTGAGCGTACTGGTGAATAAGATGATCCGCAAACTCGGTCGTCCTGTCTGCCTGGCAACAGGTGCGCTGGCGATGACGCTGGGGGCTGTGACATTAATGGCAGGAGTGATGCTGTTCCCTGTCGCCGCACAGACGCACTGGGCGCTGTATATGCTGCCCGTCGCCATCTCCGTTGCGGGGCTGGCCTTTACCGTAGGGCCGGCGACCAGCTATGCGCTGGAGCCTTACCAGCAGCAGGCGGGCGTCGCCTCGGCGCTGGCAGGCTTTATTCAAATGGCGGGCGGTTCGGCCGCCGGGCTGCTGGTTATGGCGCTGCCCATAGCAGAAAAATCTGCGCTGGCTCTGATGATGGTGGCCGGTGCCCTGCTGGCACTGACCGCATGGCGGATGAGTAAAAAAGTGCGCGGTACACTGACCGCGCTCTGAGATCAGACAACCTTCACCGGCACTCGGGGGGCGAGCGCGCACATGAGCTCATACCCTACGGTGCCGGATGCCGCAGCCACCTCATCAATCTTCACGTTATGCCCCCACAGCTCCACCTGACTGCCGATGCCCGCCTGTGGGCATGGCGTTAAGTCAACGGTGATCATATCCATCGAAATGGCACCCACAACCTGTGTTCGCACCCCATCCACCCAAACTGGCGTGCCGGTGGGGGCATGCCGGGGATAGCCGTCTGCATAACCACAGGCCACCACACCGATACGCTGCTCAGCCGTTGCCCGATAGCGACTACCGTAACCGACGCCACTACCGGCCGTCAGTTGCTGGATGCCGATGATCTCAGACGTCAACGTCATCACCGGCTGCAGACCGCTGCTGGCAATGTCCTGCCACTGCCCACTTGGGGAGGCACCATAAAGAATAATACCCGGACGAACCCAGTCGTGGTGGGTGTGAGGATGCCACAGCGTGGCGGCAGAATTGGCCAGTGAACGTGGACAGTTCAGGCCTTCGGACGCCTCATTAATACGCCTGACCGGTTCGGCAATGCCTTCCGCCGTTTCTGCTTCTGCAAAATGGGCCATCAGCGTCATCTCACCGACGTTATCGAGCGAATGCAGCTTCTGCCAGGCGTTGTGTACCTGGCCGGGCTGAAAGCCCAGTCGGTTCATCCCACTGTTCATTTTCAGATAGATATCCACAGGGGCAGAGAGGCTGGCTTTCGCCAGTGCCTGAATCTGCCAGTTACTGTGCACACTGGTGGTCAGGCGGTAGCGATCGATAATCGTCAGGTCTTCAGGATGGAAGAATCCCTCCAGCAGGAGGATCGGCTTTTTCCAGCCGCCCTCCCGCAGCAGGATCGCCTCTTCAAGATTTAACAGGGCGAAACCATCCGTTTCCGCCAGACTCTGCCAGACGCGGTCAATTCCATGCCCATAGGCATTAGCTTTCACGACTGACCACAGGCGTGAACGGCCCGCAGCCTGACGCGCTACTGACAGATTTTGCCGCAACGCGGCGCGGTTAATCGTTGCGACAATCGGACGAGCCATACCCTCTCCTTGTATAACAATGCAATAGGTTAACGAACGTTGGCACTGTGCAGCGTGCGCGCCGGGGTTGGAATAAACCCGGGCAGGTAGCGCATCACGGACAAATCATCAGCAGAAATCGCCGGAGTCACACCGGAAATAATATCCGCCAGAAGCTGCCCTGAACCGCAGGCCATCGTCCAGCCAAGAGTACCATGACCGGTATTAAGGAACAGGTTTTTCAATGGGGTACGCCCTACAACAGGGGTCCCATCCGGCGTCATAGGACGTAAACCGCTCCAGAACGTCGTCTGCTCAATGCTGCCGCCCTGGGGAAAAAGATCGCCGACCACCATCTCCAGTGTCTGACGCCGTGCAGGTAACAGCCGGGTATTAAAACCGACGATTTCGGCCATACCCCCCACGCGGATACGGTCATCAAATCGGGTGATGGCGACTTTGTAGGTTTCATCCAGCACGGTAGAAACCGGTGCAGCATCGGCATCCTTTATTGGGATCGTCAAAGAGTACCCTTTTAAAGGATAAACCGGCACGTTCACTATCCCGTCGAGCAGCGCCGTCGAAAATGAACCAAAGGCCACAACGTAGGCGTCAGCAGTGATCCGTTCGCTGCCACATCTGACGCCGGTGATACGATTCCCCTCCTGTTCCAGAGCATCCACTGTAGTGTTGTAACGGAAAGTCACTCCCGCCTCCGCCGCCATGGCTGCCAGACGCTGGGTGAAGAGCTGGCAGTCTCCGGTTTCATCATTCGGTAATCGCAGGCCGCCGGTCAGCTTATGCTGAGTGGTCGCCAGCGCCGGTTCGGCCTGTCGCAACTGTGCCGCCTCCAGCAGTTCATAGGGCACTCCTGCCTCTTTCAGTACGGCGATATCCTTCGCCGCACTCTCATACTGCTGGGCAGTGCGGAACAGTTGCAGCGTGCCGCCCTGCCGCCCCTCATAGGCGATGCCGGTTTCCTGACGCAGTGTTTTCAGGCAGTCGCGGCTGTATTCTGCAATGCGCACCATACGGCTTTTATTTAACTGGTAATGGGACATATCGCAGTTGCGCAACATCTGCCACATCCACGCCAGCTGGAATCGGCTGCCGTCCAGGCGGATGGCGAGGGGAGCATGACGCTGAAACATCCATTTTACGGCTTTCAATGGCACACCCGGGGCCGCCCAGGGGGCGGCATACCCTGGTGAGATTTGTCCGGCGTTGGCCGCGCTGGTTTCCAGCGCAGCGGCGGGCTGGCGATCGATAACTGTCACTTCATGTCCCGCCTGCGCCAGATACCAGGCGCTAGCCACGCCCACGACCCCACTACCCAAAATCACCACTTTCATAACCACCTCTCAGGGAGCCATTATAGAATTATTCACTGGATTTTACGCACGCAAGCGGAGTAAAAGACCGCCATCATCTTTTCACATTACGCTGACATATTTCACACATTCTTCACCTTAAAGCCGATTAAAAACAAGATGCCGCTCCCACTTCAGCTGATGAAACTGATTTTAGCCCTTTAAAAGCAGATAATTTTTTTTAAATAGCATAATCCATCAAGCACCAGCACAAACACGCCCTGCCATAACATTAGATTATAAACAGAATATTATGCTGTAAAAAGGCCGTCTGGTTGAATTTATCATTACGTAAAATTATTTTTTTAAACACGTCTGAATTTTATACCGAAAAATTCAATTGTTTTAACGAGAGGGATAAGAGACAGTGAACTATCATTGAGATATTGGCTTTAATTCCAGGCTTATCCGCGCCGCTGGCGTACGGACAGGTCGAGATGAAAACGGACATTCTGCAGCAGGATAATCCGGTTTTATAAAAAGGAGTGCGCTATGACCACGATCTTTGACGTTCCGATTAAGGACAGCAAACGCCTCGATGATGGACCAGACTGGACCTTCGACCTGCTTGACGTATATCTCAGCGAGATTGACCGCGTCGCAAAATCTTACCGACTGGATACCTATCCTCATCAGATAGAGGTCATTACCTCTGAACAAATGATGGATGCCTACTCCAGTGTAGGGATGCCCATCAACTATGCACACTGGTCGTTTGGTAAGAAATTTATCGAAACCGAACAGCGTTACAAGCATGGTCAGCAGGGGCTGGCATATGAAATTGTCATTAACTCCAATCCCTGTATCGCCTATCTCATGGAAGAAAACACGATGACCATGCAGGCGCTGGTGATGGCCCACGCCTGTTACGGTCACAACTCGTTTTTCAAAAATAATTATCTGTTTCGCAGCTGGACAGACGCCAGCTCTATTGTTGATTACCTGATTTTTGCGCGCAATTACATCACCGAGTGTGAAGAGCGTTACGGCGTGGAGAATGTCGAGCGTCTGCTGGACTCCTGCCATGCGTTAATGAACTACGGCGTTGACCGCTACAAACGTCCACAGAAAATCTCTCTGCAGGAAGAGAAAGCCCGGCAGAAGAGCCGCGAGGAGTACCTGCAAAGCCAGGTCAATATGTTGTGGCGTACCCTGCCGCGCCGTGAGCGCGAGGAGATTCACTCTGCCAGCGCGCGCTATCCTGCCGAGCCGCAGGAGAATTTGCTGTATTTTATGGAAAAAAATGCCCCGTTGCTGGAGCCCTGGCAGCGTGAGTGCCTCCGTATTGTCAGGAAGGTCAGCCAGTATTTTTACCCGCAGAAACAGACCCAGGTGATGAATGAAGGCTGGGCCACTTTCTGGCACTACACTATCCTGAATCATCTTTACGATGAAGGTAAAGTGTCTGAACGCTTTATGCTGGAGTTCCTGCACAGTCATACCAATGTGGTATTTCAGCCGCCGTACAACAGCCAGTGGTATAACGGTATTAACCCTTATGCACTCGGCTTTGCGATGTTCCAGGATATCAAGCGTATCTGCGAAGCGCCAACGGAAGAAGACCGCCACTGGTTCCCGGATATTGCCGGTTCAGACTGGCTGGATACGCTGCATTTTGCCATGAAGGAGTTCAAGGACGAGAGCTTTATCAGCCAGTTCCTGTCCCCCAAAGTGATGCGGGACTTCCGTCTCTTTACCGTGCTGGATGATGACCGCAATAACTTCCTGGAAATTGCCGCTATCCATGATGAGGCGGGATACCGGGCGATACGCCAGCAGCTTTCCGCCCAGTATAATCTGAGCAATCTGGAACCCAATATTCAGGTTTATGATGTCGACCTGCGCGGCGATCGTTCCCTGACGCTTCGCTACGTGCCACATCATCGTGCGCCTCTGGACAAGAGCCGCCGCGAAGTCCTCAAGCATGTGCACCGGTTGTGGGGTTTTGATATCACTCTGGAACAACAGAATGATGATGGCACCGTTGAGATCCTTGATCGCTGCCCCCCTCGTCCGGGTACGCCAATCTGATCGTCATTGGCGGGGACGTATACCGTTTAGAGGGATCTAAAAAAGGGCCGATCGTCATAACGAGCGGCCCTGTTAACACTGACGCGAATTAACGCCGTGCAGGGGGGAGATCGGTAGGCATACTGGTTTGCATGGAATGCCAGATTTCACCGCTGCGGCGGCCATAATCGCGGACACTGTCCAGAATTTTATCGTGCTGTTGCGTCTGCAGGATAGAAAGAAGCTGCTGATAAAAAGCCTGTGCCAGAGAGCGTGCTTCCGGGTTAGAGAAGTAATGGCGGCCCACGCGCGTATACAACCCTTTTAGCCCGTTAATGATCAAACCGTAAATGGGGTTACCTGAAGCGAACGCCAGACCACGAAAAATGTTGTAATCCAGATGCGTGTAGGCCTCTGCATGATCTTCAACGTGATTGGCGGTTTCCAGCACCTCTCGCGCTTTATCCGGGTAAGTGCGTATTGCACGACGGATAAAAATTGAGGAAATGTTGGTGCGTACGGAGAGCAGATTGTCCACCAGTTGCGGCACACTGTCATGATCGAGACGGGCCAGGGTTTCCAGAATACTGAGCCCGGAGGTCTCCCAGAAGTTATTCACCCGGGTCGGCTTGCCGTGTTGTATTGTCAGCCAGCCGTCACGTGCCAGTCTCTGTAAGACTTCGCGTAATGTGGTTCGGGTGACGCCTATCAGCTCGGAGAGTTCACGTTCAGCAGGTAAGATTGACCCCGGAGGGAAACGGCTGTTCCAGATACTTTCAATAATGTACTCTTCAGCGAAACCCGCCGGGCTCTGCGCCTTAATGACCATAGCGTTCTTTTTCCGTTGCGTTCATTTCTTCAATATTCAGCTCATCATACCAGACGCCCCAGGCATCACCTAGCTCACCCGGGAGGGAAAAGCCGATCGTCTGCAAAAAACTGACTATCTCTACTGCCCTTCAGACGATCGTTTCGGCCCTCCCCTCTGTGGCATTCGTCACAGCAAAGAAAAGCGACATTTATTCTCACCAGAATTATTTTAAGTCATTTTCCTGCTTAAATTTTTTATCTGTGCTGGCTGGATTGCGGCGGCTTTTCGTTTACACTGCCGTTTATTCTATTTTAGACGGACAGACGAATGTTGAGATATCTGAATAGCTGCTCTCGCGGCCGGGGTGCATGGCTGCTGATGGCACTGACCGCCTTCGCACTTGAGATGACGGCGCTCTACTTTCAGCATGTCATGATGCTGAAACCCTGTGTCATGTGTATTTATGAACGTTGTGCCCTGTTTGGCATTATGGGTGCTGGCATTGTGGGTGCTATCGCCCCCAGGACGCCGCTTCGCTGGGTGGCTATCCTCATCTGGCTCTACAGCGCCTGGCAAGGCGTACGGCTGGCATGGGAGCACACCATGATCCAGCTGCATCCGTCACCGTTCGCCACGTGTGATTTTGCCGCCCGCTTCCCGACCTGGCTTCCTCTGGATAAATGGCTTCCATCGGTCTTTGTTGCCAGTGGTGACTGTGCTGAAAAGTCCTGGTCATTCCTGACGCTGGGAATGCCGCAATGGCTGGTGGGGATCCTGGCTGCCTATCTGGTTATCGGGATACTGGTGCTGATCAGTCAGCCCTTTAAGCCGAAACGACGCGATCTGTTCTCTCGTTAATCACTACAAACGGGCGGTCGCCCACCTGTTGTGCCCTTCGATGAAGGGCACAAAAAAAGCCCCGACTCAGCGGAGCTTTCCCATCCAGTTCCAGTCCTGCCTGGTTATTTACCGTACCAGCGTGGCCGGTTAATAATGTGTTCCTCCCAGTCAACCACTTCACTTTCATGCACGGCGATATGACGCACCGAGATACGTGCGGCATGCATCGCGGCACGCGATCCGCTGCGCAGAGGGTGCCACGGCGGTAGCGTTTTCCCTTCAGCCAGCACGCGATAAGCACAGCTCGGCGGTAGCCACTGGAATGTCGGCAAATTATCGCGCGTCAGCTTGATGCAATCCTCTTCCAGTTCGAAGCGGGTTTCGTAGTTGCGGCACTGACAGGTCTTAATATTCAGCTGATTGCAGGCGACATTGGTAAAGTAGATCTCATCGGTGTCGGCATCCTGCAGTTTATTCAGGCAACACTGGCCACAGCCATCACATAAGGACTCCCATTCCTCGTCGCTCATTTGTTCCAGCGTTTTCCGCTGCCAGAAAGGGGTTTCAGTCATGTTGGGTGTCCGGTAAAAGTAAAAAGCCCCGCCCTTATAGAGGGTTTGGGCTTCAGTTGCAAGTTTTCAGCGGTCTTTATAGTACGCGGGTCGCAACACCGTGGCCGCCCAGCGACACTTCGAGGCGATCGCCTGAGACCATTGGCCCCACCCCTTCCGGGGTGCCGGTAAGGATCACATCGCCCGCGCGCAGGGTAAAGAACTGGCTCATATAAGCGATGAGTGGCAGAATTTTATGGATCATATCCGCCGTTGAACCCTGCTGGCGTACTTCTCCATTCACCGTCAGTTTCAGTTCCACATTCTGCGGATTCTGTTTAAATTCGCTGAGCGGAATAAACCCTGACAGTGGGCAGGAGTTATCAAAGGCTTTCGCTTTTTCCCACGGCTGCCCGGCTTTTTTACAACCCGCCTGAACATCGCGCAAGGTTAAGTCCAGCGCTACACCATAGCCAGCAATCGCCTGAGCGACATGCTGCTCTGTGGCCTGTTTCAGCGTGGAGCCGATCAGCACCGCCAGTTCAATTTCATGGTGTACTGCACCCAGATGTTTAGGGATGGAGAGTGGCTGGCGGATATCACAGATGGCACTCTCTGGCTTGATAAATAATACCGGCTCTGTCGGCGTAGCGCTGCCCATTTCTTTGATATGGTTAGCATAGTTGCTGCCCACACACACCACTTTACTTACCGGAAAATCTAACAGTGCACCCTGCCAGTTATGATGCTGATACATGCTTTACCTCTGCTGAGTGAGCGTGGCTGCGCTGGCATTATGCCATCGCAGCGATGGCTGATTGTCATGTTACTGCGCGGCAATGGCGTCTGCCATCATGCCAATACTGATAGCGAAATAGTATGAGCGATTCCAGTGCATCAATGTACGGAAATTGTCATAAACCATGAACGAACGCCCGCCGCCATCCTGAGGGGTGATAATCCAGGCCCGTTCGCCTGGCGCCCTATTCTTTGCAGGATCGATGACCTGAATCCCCATCTGCTGCCACTGGCCCGGGGTTTTCGCCTGTCCGGTTTTCAACCCGGTCTGCTGCGTATCAAATTCTGCGGGTAGCGTGACTTCAGTCCCCCAACCCTGCCCGGCACGCCAGCCTTCCCGTTGCAGATAGTTAGCTATGGAAGCAAAAACATCATCCAGGTTGTTCCAGATATCAATTTTGCCATCACCATCGCCATCTTTACCGTAGTTAAGGAAGGAGCTCGGCATGAACTGGCTTTGCCCCATAGCGCCAGCCCAGGATCCTTTCAGATCAGCGGCGGTGATCTGCTGACGTTGAATAATACGCACGGCGGCCATTAATTCTTTAGTGAAAAACGCTTCACGCCGCCCTTCAAACGCCAGCGTGGCCAGCGCAGACACCACCTCTTCTTTACCCTGTATCTTGCCGAAGTGGCTCTCCAGCGCCCACAGGGCAACGATATACTGCGACTGTACCCCTGATGCAGAAGCGATAGGCTGCAGGGCATTCTGATACTGTTGCCGGTACTCCCGGCCCTGGGCAATTTTTTCCGGGGTCAGCACCCTGGCAAGATAATCATCCAGTGTCACCTTATTCTCAAGCTGGCCACGGTCTGATTTAATCACCCGGTCGACAAAATGTATGCCGTCAAACGCCGTGTCGATGGTCGCCTGATCGAAACCCTGCTGCCGGGCCTGCTCTTTGAGCTGTAGCACATAGGCAGGAAACTGAGCGGGATCGCGCCCCTGCTCTGCCAGCGTAGTGCCAGAAGAGGCGGTACTGCCGGGCGGGTTGAGAAAACTGGCTTGGCTGAAAGGGCTGACTGCCACCATCACAGAACATACGAGGAACTTCAGGGCTAACGGCTTCATGCGGGCATCCTTTTATCGCTATCTCCACCGGCATTTATAATAAAAACGAATGCTGACGCGTGGAGATATATTTGCAGATGATTCCGAATTAATCTTTTTTTACATCGTTAAGATGTGTCTTAAGCAGACTTTCGAGTGGAGGCGGAAGTTGTAAATAAAAACCGTCTTCACGCAGCGCTGTTTTCACTTTCTCAATATCTGCCCCTACCAGCTTCTTACTCCCGTCCAGTGGCAACACCATAGCAAGCTTAGGTTTACCAAAGCCCTTGAGCAGCGCCTCCGGCACGCGAGAGAAATCGTCTTTTTTTTCAACATAGAGATAAGTCTGGTCGCGCTGGGGACTTCTGTAGATCACACAAAACATATTTTTTACTCGAATTAACAGGGATGGTCACTTGCCTGAATATTACAGTAACTATAACATGCTTGCAGAACTTCGGAATATTGCCTGTCTTGATTAAGCACCTGAAAGTGGTGCTGATTTAGCCGGGACAGGAAATAACAGGACTGAGCGGGACAGATGTCACAATCGCCAATCGAGTTAAAGGGCAGCAGTTTTACGCTGTCGGTCGTTCATTTGCATCACACCGATCCTGAAATCGTGCGTAAAGCTATCGAGGAAAAGGTCAGTCAGGCCCCGGCATTTTTGAAAAATGCCCCGGTGGTGATCAACGTTTCCTCGTTAACCAGCGATGTTAACTGGCGCCAGATGCAGCAGGCGATAGTCTCAGCGGGTTTGCACATTGTTGGCATCAGCGGCTGCAAAGATGAACAGTTAAAGCGGATGATTTCGCGCTCCGGGCTGCCCGTTTTAAATGAAGGAAAAGAACAAAAGCGCAACGCCGAGTTAAAGCCCGTGGCTATTCCCTTTGAACAGCCCGCTACGAAAACCCGGCTTATCGCTTCCCCGGTCCGTTCCGGACAGCAAATTTATGCAAAAAACTGCGATCTGATTGTCACCAGCAGCGTGAGCGCAGGTGCCGAACTGATTGCAGACGGTAACATCCACATCTATGGCATGATGCGCGGTCGCGCTCTGGCGGGTGCTTCAGGCGATAAAAACTGCCAGATATTTTGCACCAGTTTATCTGCAGAGTTGGTCTCCATTGCCGGAAACTACTGGCTGATGGATCAGATTCCTGCTGAATTTTTTGGAAAAGCGTCGCGTCTTTGTCTCAAAGACGGCGCATTGACTATACAAACACTGAACTGAGCCAGGCTCTCGAGCCCTTTCTTTTCTTAAGGAAATTATTATATGGCACGCATTATTGTTGTTACATCGGGTAAGGGAGGCGTTGGGAAAACCACGTCCAGCGCGGCCATCGCTACCGGCTTAGCGCAGAAAGGTAAAAAAACCGTCGTTATCGACTTTGATATCGGCCTGCGTAATCTTGACCTGATTATGGGTTGTGAACGCCGCGTAGTGTATGACTTCGTTAACGTCATTCAGGGTGATGCCACGCTGAATCAGGCGCTGATTAAAGATAAGCGTACGGAGAACCTGTTTATCCTTCCGGCTTCCCAGACTCGGGATAAAGATGCGCTGACCCGTGAGGGCGTTGAAAAAGTGCTGGATGATCTGGCGACCATGGACTTTGAGTTCATCGTCTGTGACTCCCCGGCCGGGATCGAAACGGGCGCGCTGATGGCGCTGTATTTTGCCGATGAAGCGATCATTACCACCAACCCGGAAGTCTCCTCCGTACGTGACTCCGACCGTATCCTTGGCATTCTCTCTTCCAAGTCACGCCGCGCGGAACGAGGCCAGGATGCAATTAAAGAACACCTGCTGCTGACCCGCTACAACCCGGGCCGCGTTAACCGTGGTGACATGTTAAGCATGGAGGACGTACTGGAAATTCTGCGTATCCCTCTGGCAGGCGTGATCCCGGAAGACCAGTCAGTATTACGTGCCTCGAACCAGGGTGAGCCTGTGATCCTGGATGCCGAATCTGACGCTGGTAAAGCCTATGCTGATACCGTTGACCGTCTGCTCGGTGAAGAACGCCCCTTCCGCTTCATTGAAGAAGAGAAGAAGGGTTTCCTGAAACGCCTGTTTGGGGGATAAACCATGGCCTTACTCGATTTCTTTTTATCCCGAAAAAAGAGCACAGCCAACATTGCCAAGGAACGGCTACAGATTATCGTGGCGGAACGCAGGAGGGGCGATAGCGAGCCCCACTATCTGCCACAGTTGAAAAGGGACATTCTGGAAGTAATCTGTAAATACGTGAAAATTGATCCGGAGATGCTGAGCGTTAAGCTGGATCAAAAAGATGACGATATTTCTATTCTCGAACTGAACGTGACGTTGCCGGAAACGGAAACGGAAGAAACACCGAAATGATCTTCTCCTGCTCATGATTTTCCCCTGCTATTGCAGGGGAAAATTGCAGGCCTACTCCGCCGCTAACAGTGCAGCGATGCCCTCTCCCAAGAGTGCCCCACGCCAGCCATCTACCAGTTCCGGTTTACCCGCTTGTGGCTTCAGCTTCCAGTGCCAGTTCAGCAACTGATTAATCTGACGACGTGATGCCAGCAGTTCCTGGCTGACGCCGTGCTTTTCTGCCGTTTCTGCCACCAGCGCCTTCAGACTTTTGAAAACCTGTTTGTAATGGGGATAATCGATCAGGTTTGGCACCGGCTCGGGCAGCCGATCCTCAGCCATTGCACTGGCTTCGGCCACCATGGCCACCATCGCTTTCCCATGGAAACGAATCTCCTGCCCTGGCAGACCCAGGTGGTCCAGTTCACCCAGAGAACCCGGCATATAGCGTGCCACCTTCCACAGGTTTTCTTCACGTACGACAAAATTAACCGCCATGTCCTTCTCACGGGCCAGCGTCAGACGCCAGGCCGCCAGCAGGCGCAGTGCGGCAAGCTGACGGGGACGCAGTTGCCAGGCATTGGTAATATCGCGATACGCCTCCTGCGGGTCTGTCACCGTGGTACGACGCTGGCACAGCAGTCGGCACTCATCAAGTGCGGCGGCCATCTGCCCTGCCGCTTCGGTTTCCGCCATCAGCTTTTCCGCTACGGGCAGCAAATAGAACACATCTGCGGCCGCATAGACGCACTGCTTTTCCGTTAACGGACGCGCCAGCCAGTCCGTGCGTGACTCGCTCTTATCCAGTGCGATGCCGGTAAAAGACTCAACGATGGTCGCAAAGCCACAGGACAGCGGACGACCGCTGAACGCCGCAAGGATCTGGGTATCAATCATCGGCTGCGGCAGGACGCCAAACTCGTGCTGGAACACTTCCAGGTCTTCGCTTCCCGCATGAAGATACTTGACGATTTGCTGATCCAGCAAAAGATCGCGAAACGGCGTCCAGTCTGTGATCGGCAGCGGGTCAATCAGAGAGATGGTTTCCCCGTCAAACAGCTGGATCAGGCCCAGGCGAGGATAATAGGTGCGGGTACGAACAAATTCAGTGTCCAGCGCCAGCGCGGAAACCTGACGGGCACGCTGGCACACGTCGGCCAGCGCTTCATTGGTGGTGATCATCATGTAATTCAAAATAGCGTTCTCTCGCCGCGGGCAGACAGGCCTGCGGTCAGTGGTCAGTGCGCAATAAAAATGCCGGGTAGCCCGGCATGATTCGTTATCGGTAAAACAGCCGTTGTCAGACGGACGGCTGTGGTGTTTTCATCGCTTCCTCGCGCAGTTCGCGGCGCAGGATTTTACCGACGTTCGTCTTCGGCAGCTCGTCCCGAAATTCAACAATTCGGGGGATTTTATACCCTGTCAGATGACGTTTACAGTGGGCGATCAGCTCGTCTTTGGTCAGTGAGTCGTCTTTCTTCACGACACAAATCTTCACTGTCTCACCCGCCGCGTCATTCGGCACGCCGATCGCGGCGGCTTCACGGACTTTCGGATGCAGCATCAGGACATCTTCAATCTCGTTAGGATAAACATTAAACCCGGAGACCAGAATCATATCTTTTTTGCGATCGATAATGCGCAGGAAACCTTCGTGGTCAACGGTAACAATATCACCGCTACGAAGCCATCCATTTTTTAAAACTTCCTCCGTCGCATCCTGTCGTTGCCAGTAACCCGCCATCACCTGTGGCCCTTTAATACAGAGCTCACCGGGTTCTCCCTCGGGCATCTCGTTACCTTCATCATCGACCAGCATAATATCCGTCGAAGGTACCGGCAGCCCGATGCTGCCGTTGTGGCACTGAATATCATAAGGGTTGACCGATACCAGCGGCGAGCACTCGGTCAGGCCGTAGCCTTCCAGCAGATAATGGCCGGTAAGTTTTTCCCAGCGTTCCGCCACGGCTTTTTGCACCGCCATTCCCCCCCCGGCTGACAGCGTCAGCGTTGAGAAATCCAGCTTGTTGAACCCCTCATCATTCAGCAGCGCGTTAAACAACGTGTTAACGCCGGTAATCGCGGTAAAGGGATACTTGCTCAACTCTTTGACCAGGCCTGGAATATCACGCGGATTAGTGATCAACAGATTCGCGCCGCCCAGCTCAATAAACAGCAGGCAGTTCACGGTCAGGGCAAAAATATGGTAAAGCGGCAGTGCCGTCACCACGGTCTCTTCTCCCGCCTTTAACAGAGAGCCGTAGGTGGCTTTGGTCTGTTCAAGATTCGCCTGCATATTACGGTGGGTAAGCATGGCGCCTTTCGCAACGCCAGTGGTGCCGCCGGTATATTGCAGAAAAGCGACATCCTCGTTCAGGATCTCCGGTCGGGTGTAGGTCATCTGCGCGCCGTTTTGCAGCACCTGACGAAAGGAAATGGCACCGGGCAGATAATATTTCGGTACCATCTTCTTAATATATTTCACCACGAAGTTCACCAGCGTGCCCTTCGCGGGAGAGAGCTGGTCGCCAAGGCGGGTCAGGACAACGTGTTTTACTGCAGTTTTAGCCACCACTTTTTCCAGCGTATGGGCAAAGTTGGAGACAATGACAATCGCACTGGCCCCGCTGTCGTTTAGCTGATGCTCAAGTTCGCGTGGTGTATAGAGCGGATTGACGTTCACCACAATCATACCGGCACGAAGCACGCCAAACAGCGCGATGGGATATTGCAGCAGATTGGGCATCATCAGCGCCACACGGTCGCCTTTCTTCAGCCCGAGGCCCTGTTGCAGATAAGCAGCAAATGCCCGGCTGCGCTCGTCCAGCTGGCGAAAGGAAAGGCTTTGTCCCATGTTAATAAAGGCGGTTTGCGCCGCGTAACGGAGCGCTGCATGCTCGAAAAGGTCAATTAAGGAGCCGTAACGATCGGGATTAATCTCAGCCGGAACATCGGCGGGGTAGCGGTTTAACCAAACCTTATGCAAGGAATCACCTCGAAAATTATTATTTGTTGTCATCGCAGCCTCGACCAGTCGGCATCTGTTAACATTATTTTAACTCAGCGTACCAGTTTGCTCAGGTCTCTGTTTTGAGGTTGCGAAGTCCATCACTAAATTTCTCTCGTCCGGAGAGGATCAAAAAAAAAGGCCGATCCGCTGAAATCCAGCGGACCCGCCGATTAATGTCTGACTTTTGATTTACTGGGTAAGGATGGTCTGTACCTGTGCCGGGCCGGTATTGTAGAAGCCCCAGGGGGCCGGCCCCCAATAGCCGCCGCGGTGACGTCCGTATCCCGGGCCATACCAGATCCACGGATCGATAGGCTGAGGCGGGGTCACAATCTGCTGCGTCATGTGCCAGCGCTGATAACCCGTTACGCTAATCACCAGGAACTGATACCGGGCTTCACCGATTTTACCCTTTTCCGTCCCTTTGATGGTGCCAACAACAGTGACCATCTGCTGGTTAAAGTCGACCGGGTCGATAAAGCCATTCACATCGGCAAAAATGCGGCCCATGGACGGTGAGCCCAGAATGGGCCTGGCCCCGTCGTCCAGCGGCATCGCGGCGATTTCCAGACGGGTCATCCCGTTGCGATTATCCACCTTGATCACTTTACCGCCAAAGCGTGACTCCTGGCCGGTAAACACCTCAGGCGCACTGAGCACCCGCACCAGATCCTGCTGTGGTGTCTCCGAGTGCCCCTTGATGGAGTCGGGCACGGTGACGCAGCCGCTTAACACCAGCGACGCTAAAAACAGAATGCTGCACTGCCAGACACTGGATTGACGCATAGACGCTCCCACGTTGTTATCCTACTTCGACTGTTGCCGGTTCAAATAGTTGCTCTGTACTACTCACGTCCGGGTAATTTTTTCCATGTCACTTCGTTACGAAGGTAGGTTGGCTCCGCATGTTCCGGCGCAACGGTCATGCCAGCGGCCAGCGCCTGCTGCGCCAGCGGCAGCATATCTTCCGCACAGGGCAACGTCACGTCCGAAGGCGTCAGTACCAGGCCACTGTTTTCCCCCATGAGCGGCCAGGCCTGCCAGCCCGTCCCCACGCAGGTCCACTCCCCGCTCAGGACTGCCATCCGCGCGGCTGCCGCTTCGGGTTTCAGCACGGCTTCGCTCGCCTCACCCACCCAGTTCCCCTGCCCGTCGCGCTGATATTCGGCCCAGTAAACCTCGCCCATCCGCGCATCAATGGCAGCCAGCACCCGGGTCGCCCCGTGCAGTCGCCACGCGCTTTGCGCCATGGTCATCAGTGTGGAGAGGCCAATTAGCGGTAACCCGGCTCCCAGTGAAAGGCCCTGCGCAATGCCAATGCCGATGCGGACCCCGGTAAAACTTCCCGGCCCCCGGCCAAAGGCCAGCGCATCCAGATCGTTCAGGGTGACGTCGCCTTCCTGTAAAATCTGCTGCACCATCGGCAAAATACGTTGCGTATGTTCACGCGCACAGAGTTCAAAATGTGCCAGCTGGCGCTGGTCATTCAGGAGGGCAACCGAGCAGGCTTCCGTGGCCGTATCAATGGCTAAAATTCGCGTGGACATAACAACCTCAGGGGAGAAAATTTTCGGCGCGCATCATAGCACATCACCGTCGGAATGATTACTGCCGCCGGTATTTTGCAGAAAGTCTATTGCCTTCTGCAGGTCACGCGTGCGGGGCGTGGGCGGCAGGCTGTTAACAAACACCGCGCCGTAGGGTCGCATCACCAGCCGGTTATCACAGATGACCAGCACGCCGCGATCGTCCACGTCACGGATCAGACGTCCGACGCCCTGCTTGAGCGCAATGACCGCATCGGGCAGTTGGACGTCATCAAAAGGTTCACCGCCGCGAACCTTACAGTCTTCCATACGGGCTTTCAGCAGCGGATCCTCGGGCGATGTGAACGGCAGTTTATCAATGATAACCAGCGACAGCGCATCACCGCGCACGTCCACCCCTTCCCAAAAACTGTTAGTCGCTACCAGCAGCGCATTACCCGCCGCCACGAATTGTTTAAGGATTTGCCCCTTACTGGTTTCTCCCTGTAGCAGCACCGGCAGTGTCATCGTGGCCCTGAACTCAGCGGCCAGTTCACGCATCACCTGATGGGAGGTGCACAGAAAGAAACAGCCACCGTTATTGGCTTCAATCAGCGGACGCATCATTCTGGCCAGCTGTCGGGCGCCCCCCGGCTGGTTAGGTGACGGCAGATTCCTTGGCACACACAGCAGGGCCTGACGGGCAAAGTCAAAGGGGCTGTTGAGGATCAGCGTTTCCGCTTTATTCACCCCCAGGCGCTCCACAAAGTGAGTCATCTGTTCGTTGACCGCGAGGGTGGCGGAGGTAAAGATCCAGCTCGCCGGGCGCTCATCCATCACCTCGCGAAAACGATCGGAGACGGACAGCGGCGTCAGTGCCAGCACAAAGTTGCGGGCGTTGCACTCATACCAGTAGCTGAAACCTGGCTGGGTCGTGTCTTTCAGCCGCTTAAGCCGTCCGCGATACAGGGCCGCCCGCTCAAAAGCCGCATCCAGCAGCGCAGAACGGCCCAGCGAGAGTTTCGCCACGTCGTAGCACAGCTCCAGTGCGTCATCGAGCAGCAGCAGTGCGCGCTGGATCTGCGGGTTACTCAACAGCTCACGCAGATTGCCGCGAAAACCAGGATCCCCTAACGACAGGCGGAAATCCTGGGCGCTTTGCGCCAGCCGATCCGCCGATTTTTGCAGTTGCTGCATATCACGCACCTCGGTGCGGTAAGCAATGGTGATATCTTTCGCCAGGTCGAGCAGTTGTCTGCTGGAGAGCTGCTGGCCAAAATACTGGCTGGCAATATCCGGAACCTGATGCGCTTCATCGAAGATCATCACGTCAGCGTCGGGGATCAGCTCAGCAAAGCCGCTCTCTTTAACGACCATATCAGCAAGAAAAAGGTGATGGTTCACTACCACCACGTCGGCATCCATTGCTTTACGCCGTGCCTTCACCACAAAACAGTCTTTGTACAGCGGGCAGTCGCTACCCAGACAGTTATCATTGGTGCTGGTCACCAGCGGCCAGATCGGACTGTCTTCAGCCACCCCACCGCAGGTGCTGATATCGCCATCGACCGTTTCATTCGACCAGCCACGCAGATGAACCAGATCGCTCATCGCCTGTACCGCCAGTTCACCACCGGCCATCGACTGCTGTTCAAGCCGCTCAAGGCAAAGGTAGTTCGATCGCCCTTTCAGCAGGGCCATGCTGCCTTTGAATTTCAGCGCCTTCGCCACCGTCGGCAGATCGCGGCTGTAGAGCTGATCCTGCAGGGCTTTGGAGCCGGTTGACACAATGACTTTTTTACCGGAACGCAGCGCCGGAGCAAGGTAGGCGTAGGTTTTCCCCGTGCCGGTGCCCGCCTCGACCACCAGCTCACTTTTACTGTCAATGGCATGTGCCACTGCCGCTGCCATCTCGCGCTGAGGTTCACGCGGCCGGAAACCGGGGATCGCCTGCGCCAGTGCGCCTTCTGCTGCAAAATCGTCTACCACATACCCTCACCACCTGGTCAATACTACTGTAATTATGTCAGTATCCGCCTGCGCACTCCACCCTTTAGGTGACAGAGAGCGGTAATCTGTGCCAGTCTGTCGCGGTTTTAAGCGCATTGAAAAAGGAGCTAATATGACCATCGAACGTATCGATCCTGAACACAGGATGTCAGAAGCCGTGATCCATAACGATACGGTGTATTACACCAGCGTGCCGGAAAATCTGGATGAGGATGCAGAAGCACAGACGGCCAATGCCCTGGCGGTGATCGATAACCTGCTGACCCGCGTCGGTTCAGATAAAAGCAAAATTCTGGATGCCACCATTTTCCTGGTGGATAAAGACGATTTCGCAGCAATGAATCGTGCGTGGGATGCGTGGGTGTCGCCGGGTAACGCGCCGGTGCGCTGTACGGTACAGGCCAACCTGATGAACCCGAAATATCGGGTAGAAATTAAAATTGTTGCCGCCAGATAATACGTTCCCCTGCCGATCTGGCAGGGGTTAACCACTTATTCGTCGTACTCTTCTTCTTCTTCGTCGTGGTTATTGTCACCCATATAATCTTCTTCATCCTCATCGAACATCACCGGGACGTGTCCACCGGTGTGATTCTCACGGATTTCTGCAGCAACCAGCGTTATCGCCTCGCCGCTGCTCATGCCCTCTGACATCAACTTCTGGATGCGTTCTACCGCGTCCTGCTGCTGCTCATGTGACAGTGCGGGTAATCCTGTAAACATAGTGACTCCTGAGGTAGTTTGCGGTGCGGATTATTCCACGGGCGACAAAGAGATGCCAGCGACATAAAAATATGTCACGCTTGGCGTATGAATGAAATTTCACTGCTGAAGAACCATGTCACCTGTTTATCACCGTCTCCATTATACCCCAGATGCCATTGAGCATCATTTTGCCCACCTCGCCCACCACCCCTGGGCGATGCTGCTGCATTCCGGATTTGCCGATCACAGCGATAATCGCTTTGATATCCTGGTGGCCGACCCCCGCGCCACGCTGACCACCCGCGGCAAAGTGACCACCATTGATGCGGATGGTGCGCAACAGCGCTCAGGCGACGATCCGCTGACGCTGCTGCAACAGCAGTTAGCTGCCTGCGGCTTGCAGGCAGAACAGCATCAGGATCTGCCGTTTCAGGGTGGCGCGCTGGGTCTGTTTGGCTATGACCTCGGCCGGCGTTTTGAGAAGCTCCCATCCACGGCAGAAGCGCAGCTGACCACGCCAGATATGGCTGTCGGGATTTATGACTGGGCGCTGATTGCTGACCATCACCAACAGACGCTGACGCTGGTGGTACATGGCGACCTCACGGCCCGCCTTCAGTGGCTTGAAGTACAGCAGCCCGCAACGGTTTCCGCTTTCCATCTGACCCACCCCTGGCGCGCAAATATGTCACGGGAAGAGTACGGTGAGAAGTTTCGCCAGATCCAGCAATGGTTACTTTCAGGCGACTGTTATCAGGTTAATCTGGCTCAGCGTTTTGCCGCGGGCTATCAGGGCGATGAATGGCAGGCCTTTTTGCGTCTGTGCCGGCAAAATCGCGCACCGTTCAGCGCCTTTATTCGCCTGCCGGACAGCGTGATCCTCAGCCTGTCGCCGGAGCGTTTTATTAAACTCACCGGGCAGCAGATTGAAACCCGGCCCATTAAAGGCACCCTGCCACGGCTGGCCGATCCCGAGGCCGACCGGCTGCAGGGAGAGAGGTTGGCACAGTCACCGAAAGATCGCAGTGAAAACCTGATGATTGTCGACCTGCTGCGCAATGATATTGGCCGGGTCGCCGTGCCGGGCAGCGTGAAGGTTCCCCAGCTGTTTGTCGTCGAACCCTTTCCGGCAGTACATCACCTGGTCAGTACCATTACGGCCGAACTGAAGTCAGACCTGACCGCCTGTGACCTTCTCCGCGCCTGTTTTCCCGGCGGATCCATTACCGGCGCGCCGAAAGTCAGGGCGATGGAAATCATTGAAACGCTGGAGCCCCAGCGGCGGAATGCCTGGTGCGGTAGCATTGGTTATCTCAGTGTCTGCGGTCGGATGGATACCAGTATAACTATCCGCACCCTGATCGCCGAACAGGGTACGCTCTACTGCGCGGCCGGGGGAGGCATCGTTGCCGACAGCGACGAAGCGTCGGAATATCAGGAAACGTTTGATAAAGTAAACCGCATTCTGCCGTGCCTGGAGTCGCCGCTTGATACGTTCTGAACCCTCCGTGCTGTCGCACTTCCTGACGCGTTTTCTCTTACAACCTCCGTCAGCAGGACAGCCTAATTTACCGCGCCGTCAGGCGGCAGTGCTGGTGCCGATTATTGCCCATCCTGAACCGACGCTGCTCCTGACCCGCCGTGCCGCCACGCTGCGCAAACATGCGGGTCAGGTCGCCTTCCCCGGGGGCATGATGGACAGTAGCGATACCTCCCTGGTGGCCACTGCGCTGCGCGAAGCCTGGGAAGAGGTGGCGATCCCACCCGATGCGGTTAACGTCATTGGCGTACTGCCTCCGGTGACCAGCAGCACCGGTTTTCAGGTCACGCCAGTGGTAGGCATCCTGCCCGCTGGCCTGCGCTGGCAGGCTAATGAGGGGGAAGTCGAATCTATCTTTGAAATGCCGCTGGAGGAAGCGCTTCGCCCCGGGCGTTATTCCGCTCTGGATATTCATCGCGCCGGCCAGACACATCGCGTATGGCTGTCCTGGTTCGATGACTACTTTATCTGGGGAATGACTGGCGGGATCATCCGTCAGTTGAGCCTGCAAGTGGCAAAATCCTGAGAGATCGGCTAAAATACAGGCATTAGTTGCATCAAAATCCGTCTTTACATTATTTTTCACCAGATTATTGCCAACGGGCGATCCAAATCACTGCAATACGGTGCTTTTTCATTTATATTTCTCGCAAATATGTGGGCACCCGTTCTTACCTCTCCCACAGCGTGATTAAAATCCTTACAGGAGCGTACAACGTGATTAGCGTTTTCGACATGTTTAAGATCGGCATTGGCCCGTCGAGTTCTCATACGGTTGGCCCAATGAAAGCCGGCAAACAGTTCGTCGACGATCTGGTGAACAATCGCCAGCTCTCTTCGGTGACGCGTATTGCTGTCGATGTCTACGGATCTCTTTCCCTTACCGGCAAAGGGCACCATACCGATATCGCCATTATTATGGGTCTTTCCGGTGCATCACCGGAAAGCGTGGATATCGACGGCATTCCTGCCTTCATTCGCGATGTGGAACAACGTCAGCGCCTGTTACTGGCTAACGGGGTTCACGAAGTGGATTTCCCGCGTGAAGGCGGTATGGTGTTCCGCAGCGACAATCTCTCCCTGCATGAAAACGGCATGACTATCCATGCCTTTGCCGGTGAACTGCGCATTTACAGCAAAACCTATTATTCCGTGGGTGGCGGATTTATTGTTGACGAAGAGAATTTTGGTAAGTCAGTCGTCAATGAAGTGTCCGTCCCTTACCCGTTTAATTCCGCAAAAGAGATGCTGGCCCACTGTCAGATGACCGGGCTGTCCCTGTCGGGCATGGTCATGAAAAATGAGCTTGCGGTGCACAGTCGCGCCGATATTGAACGCTACTTCACCGATATCTGGCGAACCATGCGTGAGTGTATCGATCGCGGTCTGAATACCGAAGGCGTACTGCCCGGGCCGCTGCGGGTTCCGCGCCGTGCTTCTGCCCTGCGCCGTCTGCTGGTGTCATCCGATAAAATGTCCAGCGACCCGATGATCGTCATCGACTGGGTGAATATGTTTGCGCTGGCAGTGAACGAAGAGAATGCTGCCGGTGGCCGTGTTGTCACTGCGCCAACGAACGGTGCCTGTGGTATCGTCCCTGCCGTGCTGGCGTACTACGATCACTTTATTGAACCTGTTACCCCGGAAATTTTCACCCGCTACTTTATGGCCTCAGGGGCGATTGGCATTCTGTATAAAATGAATGCATCGATTTCAGGTGCAGAAGTGGGCTGTCAGGGTGAAGTGGGCGTGGCGTGCTCAATGGCAGCCGCTGGCCTTGCAGAGCTGCTGGGCGCCAGCCCGGAACAGGTTGCCGTTGCCGCCGAGATCGGGATGGAGCACAACCTTGGCTTGACCTGTGATCCGGTCGCGGGTCAGGTGCAGGTGCCCTGCATTGAGCGCAATGCCATTGCCTCGGTAAAAGCCATCAACTCGGCCCGCATGGCGATGCGCCGCACCAGTGAGGCCCGCGTGTCACTGGATAAGGTCATTGAAACGATGTACGAGACCGGCAAAGATATGAATGCCAAGTACCGTGAAACGTCACGGGGTGGTCTGGCAATTAAAGTCCAGTGTGACTGATATCTTAACGCCACCCTCCCGGGTGGCGTTTCTCAATTTCACCGCAGTAAAAATAATTCAGCGCCCCGCTATCGTCGACATCAAGAAGTCGCTAAAGTGTTTTGGGCGCAGTTTCTGAGAGTAACTCTCTGTTTTTAAGCCATTCAGCTTTTCTCTTCAGCGCAACTAAACTAAATGCATCAGTTGCCGATAATTAGTATTCGGTCTCTATATACGCGTCTTGTTCTAAAGGGTGGTTACTGATGCAAATGTCCCAGGAAGTATTCGGACAGTTTCGCCGTAAGCGATTGCTAATCGCTGCGGTTGTTGCCGCGTTGGTGCTCATTCTCACATTAACTTTCCGCTTTGTGGAAGAAAAAAACCGAATAGAGCAACAGTCGCGTACCTTTGCCAATAACGCCATCCAGCGCTTTGATCGCATGTTCTCACCCCTGGACGTGGCCGCCAATAACACCATTGGATTGGTAGGCCTGACCTGTAGTGAAATCCGTTTTCCTTTGATTGAAAAACTCGCTTCATTACAGACAGTGCGTTCGATTCTTCTGGTCGACGAAGACCGGATTTACTGTTCAAGCATTTACGGCAGTTCAGATATCCCTTTTACTGACAGCTACCCTGAACTGGCAGTGAATAATCAGCGAATGATGCTGGCGGTGGATGAACACCTGATTAAAGGTTCGCCGGTTCTGTTGTTATGGACGCCGCGTTCGCTGGATAACCGTTCAGGGATTATCCAGGTCATTAATATTGAACTGATGACCAATTATCTGCTGGAACCCACCCTCCCCTGGGTCGAGCGGGCAATCTTCAACGTCGGGGGGAAAAGTCTTGAATACGGTAATCCGATGATTGAGCCAGCGGTGCCCTCGCCTGACGAAGTCAGTTACGAAGAGTCTTCGCTGCGTTACCCTTTCTCTATCACGCTGTTCGGCCCTTCACCCGCCCGTCTTTCTTTACTGACCGTACCGTCTCAACTGCCGCTGGCGCTGCTGCTCAGTTTACTGATGGGCTATATCGTCTGGCTTGCCACGGCCAACCGCATGAGCCTCTCCTGGCAAATCAGCTATGGCATTACCGCACGCGAGTTTATGGTCTACTGTCAGCCGCTAATTAATGCCCGTACCGGCGCCTGTGACGGCATTGAGCTGCTGCTGCGCTGGCACAATCCCAGACAGGGCTGGATACCACCCGATGTCTTTATCCCGCTGGCTGAGCGGCAGAATCTGATTGCTCCCCTCACACGCTTTGTTATCAGTGAGGCGGTCCGGCAGTTGCCCAATCTGCCCGGCTGCAATTCGTTTCACATTGCCATTAACGTGGCAGCCAGCCACTTCCATGAGCGGGCGATTATTGATGATCTGCAGCGTCTGTGGTGGCCCGCAAACCCTAAGCCTCAACTAATCGTTGAACTGACAGAGCGCGACTCTCTGCCAGTGGTGGATCAGCGTGTGGTGTCCCATCTGCATAAAATTGGCGTCAAGCTGGCGATCGATGACTTTGGTACCGGACACAGTTCGCTCTCCTACCTCAAAACACTCAGTCCGGACGTGCTGAAAATCGATAAAGTCTTTACCGCGGCTATCGGTACGGATGCCATTAATGCGACGGTGACCGATATGGTGATCTCCCTGGCACAGCGGCTGAATATCAGCCTGGTGGCCGAAGGGGTGGAAACGGCAGAACAGGCAGCCTATCTGCGCGAGAAAGGCGTGGATGTCCTGCAGGGGTATTTCTATGCCCGACCGATGCCATTAGGGGATTTCCCGGACTGGCTGATTAATCATGACGAGTCGCTGGACGCTTAAGTACGGTACTCAGCATAAAAAAAGCCGGGGGTATCCCCGGCTTTTTATTACCTGCACGTCAGTAAGGATTACTGATCGTCTTCATCATGCTCATCGCGCTCTTTGGTTACGCGCACCAGATCAATGCGATAGTCAGTGGCTTCGATAATCTGAAAACGCAGCGGCAACATCTCTATCACTTCACCCGGCTTAGGCAACTGCCCTTTCTGCTCAATCAGCAGACCGGCCAGGGAAGCGTGGTCGTCTTCCGGTCGAACCAGATCCTGCGTATCCAGCAACTGCTGCAGCGAGTGGAGATCGGTTCCGCCTTTCACCAGCCAGCCGTCACCGTCAGCAATGATATCCGGGGTTTCGTCTTCGTCCGGGAATTCCCCGGCAATAGCTTCCAGTACGTCCAGCGGCGTGATCAGCCCCTGCACAACGCCAAATTCATTGGTTACCACAACAAAGCTGCCTTTTGCACGCCGCAGGACACCCAGCAGGTTCAGCGGATCCAGCGTTTCCGGCACGATAATCGGCGGTGTGGCCGCAGCAAAGGTCACCACGTCAATCCCGTGCTCCAGGGCTACCAGTAGCTCCTTAGCACGCACCACGCCGATAATCTCATCCAGTTCGCCCCTGCATACCGGGAACAGGCTGTGCGGGGTGTCCAGCAGCTGGATGCGGATCTCATCCACCGGACGCAACGCATCTACCCACGAGATTTCACCGCGCGGGGTCATGATGCTGCGCACCGAACGGGAGGCCAGCGTCAGGACGCCGTTGATCATGTAGCGCTCTTCGTCCTTAAACGCCTGCTGCGGCATGATAGCGGCAACTTCACTGCTTTCACTGCTATGGCTTTCGTTCTGGCGACGTCCGCCCATCAGTCGCTGGATAGCCTCTGCGGTGCGTTCACGCATCGGACGCCGTTCCTGATGACGCATAAAGTTGTGACGGGCGATCTGGTTGAACAGCTCAATCAGGATTGAGAAGCCAATGGCGGCGTACAGGTAGCCTTTCGGAATATGGAAGCCAAAGCCTTCCGCCACCAGGCTGAGACCAATCATCAGCAGGAAGCTCAGACACAGCACCACCACAGTCGGATGCGCGTTAACAAAGTTCGTCAGCGGCTTGGACGCCAGCAGCATGACCCCCATCGCAATGATCACCGCGGTCATCATGATGGCCAGGTTGTTAACCATTCCAACGGCCGTAATTACCGCATCCAGGGAGAACACGGCGTCAAGAATGACAATCTGTACCACCACGGCCCAGAAACTGGCATATCCTTTATTACCGCCGGCGTTCATATCGCGGTTTTCCAGCCGTTCGTGCAGCTCCATGGTGGCTTTGAACAGCAGGAACAGTCCACCCACCAACAGGATCAGGTCACGGCCCGAGAAGCTGAAGTCTCCTACGCTGAACAAAGGACGGGTTAATGTCACCATCCATGAGATCAGCGACAGCAGGCCCAGACGCATAATCAGGGCCAGAGACAGGCCAATCAGCCGGGCTTTGTCACGCTGTTTTGGCGGCAGCTTATCGGCAAGAATGGCAATAAATACCAGGTTATCGATACCCAGCACGATCTCAAGAACGATGAGCGTAAAGAGACCTGCCCAGATTGAGGGGTCTAAGAGAAATTCCATGACAGACTCCGAAAAAAGGAACGGGAACAGGCAGCAAACGTTCGGATGAGCGTGCAGCAGGGATAACAACGAGTGGAATGTAAGGTGACGTCTGGCGACGTTGAAAACAAGACCGGGTAGCCCGGCGGCATGATTAAGCGACTTCGGTGACAGTCCATAGGGAGGGCTGAGGCCCGTTACTCCTGTATTGAAAAAGGATCATTACTTTAGCAGTTGAAACAGTAGCGTCAAAATAATTTCTTACACTCGGGCATGTTTTGCCACTTTCTGGATAATGTTTCATCAGGGTTCCTGAAATCCAGGTTAACGTCTAAATAACTGAGCACCGTCACAATATTTATTTTTTCGCATACTAAAATAAATCCCGTTTATGGCTGTGTGTTTAGAACTACTGATCCGTTTTGAGCACGTCGCAGTAAAAGTTGGACTTTAATCATACTGAATGCCTGTTGATTCAGATGACCCTTGCGCGGCTAGCTGGCTGTAGCCGTTGCCAACGTATAAAGGAGGTAGCAAGTGACTATTGCTATTATGATCGGCACACACGGCTGGGCGGCAGAACAACTACTGAAGACTGCCGAAATGCTGTTAGGGGAGCAGGAAAATGTCGGCTGGATCGACTTTGTCCCCGGGGAAAATGCCGAAACGCTGATGGAGAAATACCAGACGCGACTGGCAGAAATGGACAGTGCACAGGGCGTGCTGTTCCTCGTCGATACCTGGGGAGGCAGCCCGTTCAATGCGGCCAGTCGCCTGGTCGTCGATAAAGAGAATTACGACGTAGTCGCCGGGGTCAATATCCCGATGCTGGTCGAAGTACTGATGGCGCGCGACGATAATCCTACCTTTGATGAGCTGGTTGCTCTGGCGGTTGAAACCGGACGTGAAGGCGTGAAGGCACTGAAAGCGAAGCTGCCCGAGGCCACGCCTGTCGCCGCCGCCGTCAAAGCGCCCGCCCCTCCCCAGGCCCCCATGCAGCCCGGCGATCATATGAAAATTGGGCTTGCCCGCATCGATGACCGTCTGATCCATGGTCAGGTGGCTACCCGCTGGACCAAAGAGACCAACGTCACGCGCATTATCGTCGTGAGCGATGAGGTCGCCGCCGATAACGTGCGCAAAACGCTGCTCACTCAGGTTGCCCCTCCGGGTGTCACCGCGCACGTTGTCGACGTCGCGAAAATGGTACGCGTATGGAATAACCCTAAGTACGGCAAAGATAAAGTCATGCTGTTATTCACCAACCCGACTGATGTCCTGCGTCTGGTCGAGGAAGGCGTCAACATCACCACCGTCAATATCGGCGGCATGGCATTCCGTCAGGGAAAAACGCAGGTTAATAACGCGGTATCGGTCGACGCTAAGGATATTGAGGCGTTTAAAAAACTGAACGAGCGTGGTATCGAACTGGAAGTCCGTAAAGTCTCCAGCGACCAGCGACTGAAAATGATGGATCTGATCGACAAAATGACGCAATAGACCGTGGCCTGAAAACTCAGGTTGAACTCCGTTCTGGCATGAAAGAGGAAAAGTGTAATGGAGATTACCACGCTACAAATTGTACTGATATTTATCGTCGCCTGTATCGCAGGCATGGGTTCCATCCTCGATGAGTTTCAGTTTCACCGGCCCTTAGTGGCCTGTACGTTGATAGGTGCCGTACTGGGCGACATGAAAACCGGGATCATCATCGGCGGTACGCTGGAAATGATCGCCCTCGGATGGATGAATATCGGGGCCGCCGTGGCCCCCGATGCGGCCCTGGCCTCCATCATTTCCACCATTCTGGTTATTGCTGGCGGACAAAGCGTCGGTGCCGGTATCGCACTGGCTATTCCGCTTGCTGCTGCAGGCCAGGTGCTGACCATTATCGTGCGTACCATCACCGTGGCCTTCCAGCATGCGGCCGATAAAGCCGCCGAAAAAGGCAACCTGACCGCGATCTCGTGGATCCACGTTTCAGCACTGGTTCTGCAGGCGATGCGTATTGCTATCCCCGCGCTGATTGTGGCTGTCTCGGTCGGTACGCATGTGGTGCAGGAACTGCTTAACTCGATCCCGGATGTGGTCACCAACGGTCTGAATATTGCCGGTGGCATGATCGTGGTCGTCGGTTACGCTATGGTGATCAACATGATGCGTGCCGGATATCTGATGCCGTTCTTCTATCTGGGTTTCGTGACCGCGGCATTTACCAGCTTCAACCTGGTCGCGCTGGGCGTGATTGGCGTGGTGATGGCTATCCTGTATATCCAGCTGGCACCAAAATATAACCGTGTTGCGGGTGCACAGGCGTCAGGGCCGGCACATAACGACCTTGATAACGAACTCGATTAAGGAAAGGTGAGAGAAATGGTTGATACAACAGCTACCGCTACGCAAAAGAAACTGACGCCAGGCGATATTCGCGGTGTGTTCTTACGCTCTAACCTGTTTCAGGGTTCGTGGAACTTCGAACGTATGCAGGCACTGGGGTTCTGTTATTCCATGGTGCCGGTGATCCGCCGCCTGTATCCTGAGAATAATGACGATCGCAAACAGGCCATTAAACGCCACCTGGAGTTCTTTAATACCCACCCTTACGTTGCGGCCCCGGTGCTGGGCGTGACGATGGCGATGGAAGAGCAGCGCGCTAACGGCGCAGCCATTGATGACGCGGCAATTAACGGCATCAAGGTGGGCCTGATGGGGCCGCTGGCGGGTGTCGGTGACCCGATCTTCTGGGGGACCGTGCGTCCGGTCTTTGCCGCACTGGGTGCCGGCATTGCCATGAGCGGCAGCCTGCTCGGCCCGTTGCTGTTCTTTGTGCTGTTTAATCTGGTACGTTTACTGGTGCGTTATTACGGTGTGGCTTACGGCTACCGTAAAGGGGTGGATATCGTCAGCGATATGGGCGGCGGCTTCCTGCAGAAACTGACTGAGGGGGCGTCCATTCTCGGCCTCTTTGTTATGGGCGCGCTGGTGAACAAGTGGACGCATGTTAACGTTCCGCTGGTGGTGTCCAGGATCACCGACCAGACGGGTAAAACCACCGTCACCACCGTTCAGTCGATTCTTGACCAGCTGATGCCGGGTTTAATCCCTCTGCTGCTTACCTTCGGCTGTATGTGGCTGCTGCGCCGTAAAGTTAACGCGCTGTGGATTATCATGGGCTTCTTTGCGATTGGTATCTTCGGATACTGGATTGGTCTGCTCGGTGTCTGAAGTTAATTAGTTTTGTTTTCACTCCGGGGCCAGCACAGTCTGGCCCCTTTTTATGGGCTCTGATATGTTTTTGACTGATTATTGTATTGTGCTATTTATTGCATTAATTCTGCTTTATGCCATCTACGATGAATGGATTATGGACCGCCTTCACGGTCCGACGCGGCTGAAAAT
This sequence comes from Erwinia persicina NBRC 102418, assembly GCF_001571305.1. GTDB lineage: Bacteria > Pseudomonadota > Gammaproteobacteria > Enterobacterales > Enterobacteriaceae > Erwinia > Erwinia persicina. Next base: position 50,973 of record NZ_BCTN01000012.1, read on the forward strand.
TCGCTTGCAGCGCCGTAATAAGATCGACAGCCTTATTTTTATTGGCTTGCTGGTTATCCTCATCTATAAGAACGTCAGTGATAGCGGCCCGCAACTCACCACCCTGCTGTTGATGGCGCTGAGTGCCCTGGCGGTATGGTTATTCTGGATACGTGCCCCCAAGCTGTTGCTCAAGCAGGCTGGCTTCTTCTACGCCAATGTTTTTATCCGCTGGGAACGTATCAGCGCCATCAATCTTTCGGAGGATGGCGTGCTGGTGATTGCCCTGGAAAACCGCCGGTTACTGATCCACGTTCGCCAGTTGGATGACCTTGAAAAAATTTATCAGGTTATGCTGGAAAGTCGTTAATTATCGGGGTGGTGGCCATGTCATTATCGCGCTGCCACAGGCGAAGCGTGAAGTCGGTTTCACAAGAAAACTGTTCTGTGGTGGCCAGAATGCCCCACACTTCCGGACGGGCGCGCCAGGCAAAAGGCGTCATCTGCAGCAACGCCCCGGACTCTTCACTGTTCAGCACCATGGGATAGGTGAGCTGCTCCTGCTGCACCAGCGTAAAGCCCGGCATCTTTTCCGGCGTGGTGTCGTGCAGTTGGACATCCTGGTAAATCAGCGCTTTATACTGCATCAGATGGCGCGGGCCTGGCGTCACCGTCAGAACATAACCCTGGGATTTCACCACCCGGGCCAGTTCCTGAGCCTTACAGGGAGCATAGATACGCAGAACCGCATCAAACAGGCTATCGCTGAAGGGCAGGCGATGACTGGAGGCGACGCAAAACGCCACGTTGTGGTAACGCTTCGCCCCGGCGCGAACGGCAATTTTAGCGACGTCCAGTCCGTACACTCTGGCATCCCCTTTCTCTGCCAGACGTTGGGCGACATGGTGGGTGTAATACCCTTCCCCGCAGCCAATATCCAGAACGTTTACCCCGTCCTCTGGCAGCACGCCCGCCAGCAGCTCACTGACCCGCTCCTGTAACGGCTGATAGTGACCGGCATCAAGGAAAATACGCCTCGCCTGCATCATATCGGCACTGTCACCAGGTTGCTTTGAACGCTTATGCTGTACCGGCAACAGATTCACATACCCCTCTTTGGCCTGATCAAATTGATGCTGATTTTCACAGCGCCAGGTACGCTGAGTTAATGACAGCGGCTGCTGGCAGAGAGGACACTGGTACGACATAGACAACACTCCATAAATCTGACGACGCAGCAGTGTACTGTAAACGCCAGCTAAAATCCCGCTGTCACGCCGCTTAACGCAGACAAAAAAGCCCCGTCATTTCTGACGAGGCTCAGTATTCAGATTTCAGCCTGGATTACGCACAGGGCGTCATTGACAGGCTCAGATCGAAAATTAGATAGCGGTGACGTTCACAGCAGCAGGGCCTTTCTGGCCGTCCTGAATTTCGAACTCAACGTTCTGGCCTTCAGCCAGAGTTTTGAAGCCATTACCCTGGATTGCAGAGAAGTGTACGAATACATCTTTGCTGCCGTCTGCTGGGGTGATGAAGCCAAAACCTTTAGACTCGTTGAACCACTTAACCTGACCTTTAATCTTTGCCATTTTGCAAATTCCTTAGAGTGTTTATTCGCCCGTGGGCTTTACGTACAGAAAAACCAGAGACATTACTGCATGAGGCACTAAATTAAGGCTCGGCAAGGAAGCGGTATTCAACGTCAACGTCTTTACTCAGAACTTCTTTACTGAAGATGCCATACATAAACAGAACTGTACCTCGTTTTACCCGAATGTTTTATCACATATCCGTTAATTAATGGCAAGTCATTTTTAAACGGGGATAGAGATGTCGCACACATTTAAATCGATACCCGGCACAGAATGCACTTTCATGCATGATGCGACATCAGCAACGAACACTTCTTTGCCACACAGAACCCTTTCACCACCTGCACAGTCTGCTGATATCTTAGACCGCACACAGTATGAAGTCTATGCCGATACTGCGTAAAAAGAATATTTACTGCTGAAATTATTGCATAATTATGGCAAAGCTTTTTCAGTTCTTATCGATGGTCAGGCAAGGTTCTCACACTAATACCGCTTCTGGTTGTATGAAAATCAGACATTAGCACCACTGAATAATAGCGTTGCACCAAAATCAGGAAAATGAAAAACACAATGCCCCATTTAAATGCATTGATCTGAATATGGGTATTATCAATATTATGTTCATGGGGACTGAATAATTAGACACCGTTCTCTTAACTTGTTATTTCTGCTTTGATTCGGAATTTAACATTAGGATAATTCTTAATTTATATTATCGAGAAGGATATGAGCCCCTATCCTCAAGGCGTTAAAGCGGGTTGTATCAAGACCGGCTGACTGCATGGCCGTTTCCAGCGCCTGCGGCGGCTCGTCCAGTGACTCGTCAGCAAGCTCAAACACGCCCCAGTGGATGGGGATCGTATAAGGTTGTCCAATCGCATGATGCAGGGACACGGCCTGGTCAGGATCCATATGCTGCCCTGCCATGAACCATTTAGGTGCATAGGCTCCTACCGGTAAGGCCGCAAGGTTGAATGGCCCTAAACGACGCGCGATCTCTAACAGATTTTCTGAATATCCACTGTCACCGCTAAACCAGAAATTCAGAGCGACATGCTGGATAACCCAGCCGCACCACAGGGAACGGTTACGGTCCCACAGGGTACGCATACTCCAGTGCCGGGCGGGCACGGCATGTATTGTCAGTCCGGCAACCTCTGTCTGCTGCCACCAGTCCAGTGGCACGACCTGACGGGCACCGAGCCGCTGAAACCACGCCTGCAGCCCCAGCGGCACCACAAAAGTGACCTGCGGAAAACGACGCAGGATTTTCTTTATGGTTTCGCGGTCAAGGTGATCGTAATGATTGTGCGAAATCAGTACCACATCCAGGGCGGGCAGATCTTCCACGGCGAGCGCTGGCGGGGTTTTACGCGCAGGCCCGATGAAACTCAGCGGTGATGCCCTGTTGGAAAGCACCGGGTCAATCAGCGTGTAGCGCCCTGCGGTGCGCAACATCAGGCAGGCGTGACCGAGCCACCAGACGGCGTCTGCTTCGCCGCTCAGGCTGGCAGGCTGCCACCACTGGTGGATAAACTGCTTATACCCTCCGGACGGCGGCAGCGGCAGCCCCTGCTGTTTACGTTCCCGCCGCCAGCGCCTCAGGTCACCGTCCTGACGCATATCCGCTTCGGCGTTGCGGAATCCCTCACGCGTATGGTGCGGGAGGGACGGATTATACCAGGGGTTCTGCCAGGCCATGACGGCTCCTTTTTTGACTCAGCGCTCAGGGATCAGGCGGGTGAAGTCTTTGTTATCGCCTGCATCGCTGGCTTTTTCAGCCTGCTCTTTTCCGGCCACCGCATTGGTCAGCCGCAGCAGCATCACATTCTGCCGTTTCTGCTCCTCCAGCAGCGATTCCAGCAGCTGTATCTGCTGATTCGCTCTGACGCTGGCGCGATTAACAAAAAACCAGACCAGCAGACCGGCCAGCACCAGTACCGCTCCCATACCCATCGATACGACATCCATCGTACCCGTTGTCATCTCGTTCATACCTGCCTCAAAAGCTGAAAAATGGGCGGCCAAATGATGGCCGCGCCGCAGGCATGATTTTACCTGCCCGAAGGATAATTGATAGCGGCATCACACAAATCTTATTGCGCCGGCCGGACGCGGATTCAGCATCCTCTTATCGATTTTAACGACAGTGCGTATCATGCTGTTATGATGAACGCGGACGGTGAGAACACCGCCTGAAAAAAATAATAAGGGGATATAAATGAAGTTCTTGCTACGCATCGTTGCCCTGCTGGTCATTATCTGGCTGGCTATGCTGTTGACAGGCTATGGCGTCCTGACGGGCAGCACTAAAAATGTCGCAGGAATGGGTCTGCAGTGCCAGTATCTGACGGCGCGCGGGATGGTTATTGCACAGTATCTGCATACCGACAGCGGAATTGTCGGTGTGACCGACTGCCCCCTGCTGAGAAAAAGTACGGAAGTGGTTGATAACTGAGTGATCGCACGGGCCGGCTTGCTGCCGGCCCGTTTCACTCAGAAGGGGTAGTTGTGAAAACCCATCTGCTCAGAAATGTTTTTTGCTGCCTGATGCAGCATCGCCACATAATCTTTTTTGTGTTCTTCGGAAAAACGGATCGTCGGGAAGGAGATGCTCAGGCCGGCAATCACCACACCAAAACGGTCAAACACGGGGACAGCAATACAGCGTAACCCCTCTTCCTGCTCTTCATTATCTTCGCCGAAACCCTGAGAACGCACCCTGTCGAGCACCGGTAGCAATGCCGCACTGCTCTCCAGCGTTTTAGAGGTGCTGCGGGTAAACTCCACGCCACTCAGGATCGCTTCAACCTCGGCACGATCGCGCCAGGCCAGCAGGACTTTGCCTATTGCTGTACTGTGTAGCGGGTTACGGCGACCTATACGTGAATACATACGCAGGTTATACAACGAGTCGACCTTATGAATGTAGACAATGCTGTCTTCTTCCAGCGCGCCGAGGTGAATGGTCTCTTTGGTCTGACGGGAAATATCGCGCATCTGCACGTCCGCACTGCGGATCAAATCCACATTTTCCAGCGCCTTCGCACCCAGTTCAAACAGCTTGAGGGTCAGCGCATACTTCTCGGACTCCCCCTCTTGCGACACGTAGCCAAGACTTTTCATGGTTTGCAGAAAACGGTAAACGGTGCTTTTCGACATCATCACCCGCTGCGACAGTTCGGTAATACCATTTTCACGCTCTTCACCCAGTGCCTGCAAAATGCCGAACACTTTCATTACCGAAGAGACGGAATCGGGTTGCTTATCAGTATCGGCACTGGTCATGTTTATCCTTTGTTGTTTTATAAAAAGTGGAACGCTATTTCCAGTATACGGTTGAGGCTATCCGGGTGCAATGCTGACGGCACACAGGCCGACACATCCATTGATAGTTTTCAGTCATTTACAGACTGGAAAATTCCGTAAAATCCATTAGCATGATGATATTCGCTCCCCTGATTATTTCATGAACATGCCTCCTGATTCCCCGAACGACGGCTTACCTTTACCCCAGCGCTACGGTGCGATCATGGCCATTGCGCTGGGTATTACGGTCGCCGTGCTGGATGGTGCGATTGCCAATGTCGCCCTGCCCACCATTGCCCGTGAACTCCGGGCCAGCCCGGCGCAGTCTATCTGGATTGTGAACGCCTATCAGTTGGCGATCATAATGTCACTGCTGTCACTGTCCTTCCTCGGCGATATGATTGGCTATCGTCGTATTTACCAGGCCGGACTGGTGCTGTTTACCTGCACGTCACTGTTCTGCGCGCTTTCAGACTCGCTGACGATGCTGACCGTGGCCCGCATTTTGCAGGGTTTCGGGGGAGCGGCGCTGATGAGTGTGAACACGGCGCTGATACGCATTATCTACCCACAACGCCTGCTGGGCCGGGGGATGGGGATCAACTCGCTGATTGTGGCCGTCTCCAGCGCTGCCGGGCCTACGGTGGCTGCCGCCATCCTTTCCGTGGCCTCCTGGAAGTGGTTGTTCCTGATCAATATCCCGGTGGGCATTGTCGCGCTCTTTCTGGCGCTGCGCTTCCTGCCCGACAATCAGCAGAAGGCCCAGGGGCAACGTTTTGATGTGACCAGCGCGGTGATGAACGCCCTCACCTTCGGCCTGCTGATTTCGCTGCTGAGTGGCTTTGCGCAGGGCGTTAACGGCTCGCTGCTGCTGGTACAACTGCTGCTGCTGCCCGTTGTCGGCACCCTGTTTATCCGCCGTCAGTTGAGGATGACGTTCCCGCTCCTGCCGGTGGATCTGTTCCGCATACCAGTGTTTGCACTTTCCATCGGCACGTCGATCTGTTCTTTCTGCGCCCAGATGCTGGCGATGGTCTCTCTGCCCTTCTTTCTGCAGGGCGTGCTGGGCCGCAGCGAAGTCGTCACCGGCCTGTTACTGACCCCATGGCCACTGGCGACGATGGTGATGGCCCCGGTTGCCGGCAGGCTGATTGAGCGTTTCCACGCGGGGCTGCTGGGTGCTGTCGGGCTGGCCCTGTTTGCCACCGGGCTTTTTGCCCTGGCGCTGTTGCCTGCGACCCCCACAGATGCTGATATTATCTGGCGTATGGTGCTGTGTGGTGCCGGGTTCGGACTGTTTCAGTCGCCAAATAATCACACGATTATTTCCTCGGCCCCGCGCCATCGCAGCGGCGGTGCCAGTGGGATGCTGGGAACAGCACGCCTGTTTGGTCAGTCGAGCGGTGCTGCACTGGTGGCGCTGATGTTTAATCTGTTTTCCACCCAGGGCACCCACCTCTCTCTGCTGCTGGCAGGCTGCTTTGCCGCCCTGGCTGCACTGATCAGCGCCCTGAGAATGACGCAGCCAGGAAACGCCTGACATAAAAAAACCCGCCAGCGGCGGGTTTTTACAGAACAGCGGTCAGGGCTATTTCAGGTACTCACCGCTGCGCAGCGCTTCAATACGTTTGTCCAGCGGTGGATGCGACATAAACAGCTCGCTCATCGATTTGGACTTACCATTGATGCAGAATGCCATCATGCTGCTGGCTTCCTGCGGCTCATAGCTGGTTTTCAGACGTTGCAGTGCAGCAATCATCTTCTCACGCCCAGCCAGACGCGCTGCGCCTGCATCCGCATGGAATTCACGGTGACGAGAGAACCACATGGTGATGATACTGGCGACAATACCGAAGACCAGTTCCAGCACCATGGACACCGCGAAATAAACCATCGGATTACCGTTGCTGCTCCCCTCTTCATCGCGGTTGCCGGACATAAAGCCTGCGGCCAGCTGCGCCAGGATACGCGAGATAAAGATCACGAAGGTGTTCACAATCCCCTGAATCAGGGTCATGGTCACCATATCGCCGTTAGCAATGTGACTGACTTCATGCGCCAGCACGGCCTCAGCTTCATCACGGCTCATGTTCTGCAGCAACCCGGTAGACACCGCAACCAGTGACGCATCGCGGCGCGCGCCGGTAGCAAAAGCATTGATGTCCGGGGCATGGTAAATGGCGACCTGCGGCATGGCGATACCCGCCTGCTGCGCCTGACGTCCCACGGTTTCCATCAGCCAGCGTTCGGTTTCGTTGCGCGGCTGTTCAATCACTTCACCGCCAACGGAGCGTAGCGCCATCCATTTCGACATCAGCAGTGAAACAAACGCACCGCCAAAGCCAAACAGACCTGCCATGATCATCAGGCCCATAACACTGCTTGACTGGATCCCTGTCAGGCTGAGGATCAGCCCGAAAACCACCATTACCCCAAGGTTGGTTAACAGGAAAAGAGCAATACGCATCATAAAATTTATTCTTCCTCAGTTATTCCGCTTTTCGCGTAACACTATCGTAAGGTCAATACTGCGCTTTTCAAGCACTCTTAATCTTTAAGTGTTTAAAAAGACATAACTTTACACTTTGTCTTACTTTTTGGGCCCCACAGAAGGAGATAAAAAAAAGGCACAGCGATTGCTGTGCCTGTGGCGTTTATTTGGCCGCTGCCGGAGAGGCCGGCGGCTGCTGTTTTTCCAGCTGCGCCAGGTCATTGGCAATTTTCACCGTTTCATCAAGATACGGATCCGGCTCTTTATAATCTTTTGGCAGATCGTCCACCTTCGCCAGCGGTTTTTTCCCTTCCGCTTTCAGGCGGGCATTGATGCGTTCCAGACGCAGGGCATCATCTTCCCGATTCTCTTTCTCGCGTTCAGCAAGATTAAGTGAAATGATATTGCGCTTGTCTTTGTTGGCATTAAAGCGGGCGATATCTTTAATGATGTACTGGAACTCAGCATCTTTCGCGATACGATCCTGATGCGCTTTGATCAGCTGCGGTTCAAAGGGCTTGAGGTCACCTGTTTTAACGTAGCTTGCCGCATTCACGCTGTCCCACGGCAGGGCGTTATCCTCAAACTTCTCACCGGTTTCGACCGCTTCCACGCCGGTAGGCATCAGCAGATCCGGAGTCACCCCTTTGCGCTGAGTGCTGCCGCCGTTGATGCGGTAGAATTTCTGAATGGTGTACTGTACAGACCCCAGGGCCGGCCACTCAGGGCGCAGCATCTGATCGTAGATGCGGTTCAGCGAACGGTACTGCTGCACAGTACCTTTACCAAAGGTCGGCTCACCGACAATCAGCGCACGGCCATAGTCCTGCATGGCCGCAGCAAAGATCTCTGATGCCGACGCGCTGAAGCGGTCAACCAGCACCACCAGCGGCCCTTTGTAGTAAGTGACACCATCGGTGTCGCTATCCTGACGAATTTTGCCATTGTTGTCACGAACCTGTACTACCGGGCCACTTGGGATAAACAGGCCGGAAAGCGATACCGCTTCCGTCAGTGCCCCACCGCCGTTGGTGCGCAGGTCGATAACAATGCTGTCAATATTCTGCTTCTGCAGCTTCTGCAACTGCACTTTAACGTCGTCGGTCAGTCCCACGTAGAAACCAGGAATGTCCAGCACGCCAACCTTCTGCTTGCCGACGTTGTGCACGGTCATTTTCACCGCACGATCTTCCAGGCGAATTTTTTCACGCGTCAGCGTTACGGTGCGGGTTTTTGTGCCTTTTCCGGCCGGAAGGATCTCAAGGCGGACTTTACTGCCCTTCGGTCCTTTGATTTGGGCAACCACATCATCCAGACGCCAGCCAATGACATCAACGACAGGTTTACCCGGCTGGCCGACACCGACAATGCGGTCACCGACGGTGATCGCTTTACTCTTCGCCGCCGGGCCTCCGGCGACCATGGAATTGATGACCGTATAGTCATCATCCATCTGCAGGACCGCACCAATACCTTCAAGCGACAGGCTCATTTCGGTATTGAACTGTTCAGTATTACGTGGTGACAGGTAGTTAGTGTGGGGATCGATTTCGTGGGCAAACGCCGTCATCGCCAGCTGGAACACATCCTCGCTGTTGCTCTGCGCCAGGCGACGCACGGCAAATTGATAACGTTTGGTCAGAACCTCACGGATCTCTTTCTCATCTTTACCGGCCAGCTTGAGGCTCAGCTCATCATATTTAACCTTGGCATCCCACAGGTCATTCAGCTCTGAGGTACTTTTGGGCCATGGCGCTTTGCTACGGTCGATATCAATGGTGTCATTGCCGGAGAAATTCATCGGCTTATTCAGTACGGAAAGAGCGTACTGATAACGTTCGAAACGGCGTTTTTGCGTCAGATTATAGAGATCGTAAAACGCCGAAAGCTGGCCGCTTTTAAATTCTTCGCCCAGCGTGGTTTTTTTGTCCGCATATTGCGCAATATCCGACGCCAGCAACACATTGTGGCTGTAGTCGAGCAGGTTCAGATAACGCTCAAAGATTTTAACGGAAAAATCTTTGTTGAGATCGAACTGGCGATAGTGGGAGCGGGTAAAACGGGAGGTGACACGCTCACTGACAGTGGCATGCTGTGCTTCCTGATGTAACTGCGGGATTTGATCGGCGCGCGTAATATTATCCGCCGCAAAAACGTTGCCCGCTATCAGCAGGCCCGCAACGATAGTGCTTTTAAAAAGAGTGTTCATGCCCTGATTAGCCTCCGTATCAGAACTGCAAGTGTTCTGCGCGTACTATCATTGCCAGGCCGGAAGCTAACTGTACCCGAACGCCATCTTTGGAAATTTCCAGAATGGTGGCATCCATCGCACTTTTACCTGCGGTGACTTTAATATTTTGGCCGACTTGCAATGCTGAGGTGTCGGTAACCGGCTTACGCGGTTCCGGCTGGGTCTCGGTACGAGGAGCGGAAGCAGTCTGTTCTGCCTGTGGACGTGCAGGTTTGCTGCGCACTTTACGTGGCTGCTCACCTTCTGCCGCAGGTTTACGAACAGGTTTACGCGGACGACGCGGGGTGGTTTCTTCACCCGCTTCACGCTTTTTCGCCTGCTGCTGTTCGCGCTGTGCCTGCACGCGCGCTTTCGCTTCTTCAAGCTGCTTGCGCGCATGTTCAACATGCTGTTCGTCCAGTTGACCACACGCATTGCCATCAAGATCGACGCGCGTTGCGCCCGCTTTGATGCCATACAGATAGCGCCAACTGGAAGTGTAAAGACGCAGTGCAGAACGAAGCTGAGTTTTACTCAGGCTCATTTCGCCCTGCACGCGGTCGACGAGATCCTGAAATATTCCGATTTTCAGTGGTCGTGCTTCGCCTTCGGCGCTAAAGCATTGTGGGAAACGCTCCGCCAGAAAGGCGATGACTTCTTTGGTGCTATTCAACTTAGGTTGATTTTCCATGAAATTTCCTGATTACAACGGGTTTGCCAATCAGCGCAGGCATGAACAGGCGACATTATAATGACCCCATCAGCAATTGCTACGTGATCCAGCGCTTTAGGTGCGTTTCATGTGAATAAATTTTTCCACATCCGATCCGGCAAGCACCTCGCAAAGCCCGTCCGTTAACGCTTTCAGCCCCGCTTCATCCTCACTATCAAAGCGGTTATATTCAACACTATCAATATCCAGAACACCGATAACGCTGCCATTAACCACCAGCGGCAGCACAATTTCAGCGTTGCTGGCCGCATCACAGGCAATGTGTCCGGCGAAAGCGTGAACATCAGCCACACGCTGCACGGTCTTTTCAGCCACCGCCGTACCGCAAACGCCGCGCCCGACAGGAATGCGCACACAGGCGATTTTCCCCTGGAACGGCCCGAGGACCAGCGTATTCTCTTCCGTTAACAGATAAAAACCCGCCCAGTTAACCCCATCAAGACGTTCATATAAAAGCGCGCTACAATTGCCCATCACTGCCAGGAAACTGGTTTCACCGCTCAGAAGAGCACGCATGTCACGATTGAGGTCGGTATAAAATTCTGCTTTTGTCATTGTTTAACCATTGTAGAAACTGAAACGAAGCGCAGTGGCGCTTCGCCTGATAAAATTAAGCATTAAAAAACCAGTCGGCGAGGTGAATCATTCTTTTAGTTGCTATAACCTTAGAATTATCCGAACACTAAAGCATGGCTATACTGAGTCTAGCTCTCCTGGCGTTAACCAGCCTAACCTGCCCTGTACCTGCACTGTCTGGGCTAAAGCACGATCGGGAATATGAAAATAAACGCCATTAGTCATGCTCTGCCACAGGCACGTTATCAGCGATGTCCCCAATGTGATACCCTTTTTTCCTTACCAGATGTGAAATCACGCCAGTCAGCGCACTGCCCTCGTTGCAACGCGCTTATCCTTAACGGGCGCGACTGGTCAATGACACGTCTGACAGCGATGGCCGTCACCATGTTGCTGCTGATGCCCTTTGCATTTAATGAATCGCTGATGTCGATCCGACTGCTGGGCACCAATATTTACGCCAGCCTGCTGGGGGGGATCGTGCAAATGACCCAGCAGGGGGACGTGATCACCGCCTCGATGGTCGCCTTCTGTACCATCGGTGCCCCGGTGACCCTGGTGGCGTCGATTGCCTACCTCTATTTTGGTCATAAACTGGGCATGAACCTGCGCCCGGTGCTGCTGATGCTGGACAGGTTAAAAGAGTGGGTCATGCTGGATATTTATCTGGTGGGTGTTGCCATCGCATCAATTAAGGTTCAGGAATATGCGGATATTACCCCCGGGATTGGGCTGGTGGCCTTCGTCCTGCTGACAGTGCTGAGCCTGGTGACGCTGATTCATCTTAATGTGGAGCAGCTGTGGCATCGCTTCTATCCGCAGCCCCATCCTCACGTCGCCCCTGACAAGCTGCGGGTCTGTCTGAGTTGTCACCACACGGGTCTGGCTGACGATCGGGGACGCTGCCCACGCTGCCATACGCCCCTGCGCTATCGCCGCCGCTTCAGTCTGCAAAAATCTTGGTCATCCCTGATAGCCTCGATTATTTTATTGATCCCGGCGAATCTGTTACCGATTTCGATTATCTATCTGAACGGTGCCCGTCAGGAGGATACTATCCTCTCTGGAATACTTTCTCTGGCCTCCGGTAATATCCCTGTGGCTATCGTGGTGTTTATTGCCAGTATATTAGTACCTTTTACGAAAGTTATCGTGCTGCTGACGCTGCTTGTCAGCATCCACTTCAAGTGTGAACAGGGTCTGAAAACCCGCATCCGCCTTTTGCGCGTGGTGAAATGGGTGGGCCGCTGGTCGATGCTCGATCTGTTTGTCATTTCATTAACGATGTCGCTGGTCAATCGCGACCAGTTACTGGCTTTTACTATGGGACCGGCTGCCTTCTATTTTGGGTCAGCAGTCATACTCACTATCCTTGCCGTTGAGTGGCTGGATAGCCGTTTACTTTGGGATGCACATGCAACAGGAAACGCCGACTACACCGACTAGCGCACGCATCAAAAACCGGCGCAAAATATCGCCGTTCTGGTTGCTGCCGTTTATCGCTTTGCTGATTGCCGGCTGGCTAATCTGGACGAACTATCAGGAGCGTGGCACAACGGTCACCATCGACTTCGCGACGGCGGACGGCATTGTGCCCGGCCGCACCCCGGTTCGCTATCAGGGGGTGGAAGTGGGTCTGGTACAGGGCATCAGCATGACCGATGACCTGCGCACCATTAAGATCAAAGCCAGTATCAAGAGCGATATGCGTGATGCCCTGCGCAAAGATACACAATTCTGGCTGGTCACGCCGAAAGCCTCTCTGGCCGGTGTTTCTGGACTTGATGCGCTGGTCGGCGGTAATTACATCGGCATGATGCCTGGCAAAGGGGAACCGAGTGAAAACTTTGTCGCCCTTGATACCCAGCCTAAGTATCGTGTGAATACCGGCGAAATGATGATCCACCTCCATGCCCCCGATCTGGGTGCGCTGAACAGCGGATCGCTGGTCTACTTCCGTAAAATCCCGGTGGGTCGTGTCTATGATTACAGCCTGAATTCCGGCAATCAGGGCGTCACCATCGACGTCCTGATTGAACGCCGCTTCACCAATCTGGTGAAAAAAGAGAGCCGATTCTGGAATGTCTCCGGCGTAAAGGCCGATGTTGGTCTGAGCGGGGCAAAAGTCCAGCTGGAGAGTCTGGCGGCCCTGGTCAACGGGGCGATTGCCTTCGATTCGCCGGAAACCTCGCAGGCGGCTAAATCGGATGACAGTTATTCCCTTTATCCCGATCTGGCCCAGAGCCAGCGCGGCGTGATGATTTCACTCGACCTGCCTGACGGCAAAAACCTGAAAGAAGACAGTACCCCGCTGATGTACCAGGGGCTTGAGGTGGGTACGCTGACCAAAATGACGCTACTGGACAATGGCAAAGTCAGCGGCGAACTGACGCTTGATCCTTCGGTGACCGGTCTGATGCGCACCGGTACGCGTATTGAAATGCGCAGCCCGAAAGTCAGCCTGAGCGACACCAGCCTGAGCAGCCTGCTGACCGGTAATACGCTGGAGCTGATCCCGGGCGAAGGCGCGCCGCAGACTCATTTTGTGGTTCTGCCAGACAATGAGGCCCCTCTGCAACAGCCCAATGTGCTGGAGCTGACACTGACCGCCCCGGAGAGCTATGGCATTGATGCCGGCCAGCCGCTGATGCTGCACGGAATGCGCATCGGTCAGGTGGTGAAACGTACGCTGACCGAGAAAGGGGTGAATTTCAAGGTGGCCGTGGCCGCGGAATATCGCGATCTGGTGCATGCGGACAGTAAATTTATTATTAACAGTCGTCTTGACGTTAAGCTGGGCATTGACGGCATGGAAGTCCTTGGAGCCAGCGCACGTGAATGGGTAGACGGCGGTATCCGCCTCGATCCCGGTAAAAAGGGCGAACCCAAAACCGATTACCCCCTTTATGCCAACAGTGAAAAAGCGCAGGAAGGCATCACTGGCGATACACTGCCTACCACGCTGACGCTCACTGCCAGCAGCCTGCCCGATATTCAGGCCGGATCGGTGGTGCTGTTCCGCAAATACCAGGTGGGTGAGATTGTCAGCGTGAAACCGCTAGCCGATTCGTTTGATGTGAACGTTCATATTAAACCTGAGTATCGCCGCCTGCTGACACAGAGCAGCGTCTTTTGGGCCGAAGGTGGTGCAAAAGTGCAGCTGAATGGAAGTGGGTTAACGGTGCAGGCGTCACCGCTGAATCGGGCCCTGAAAGGGGCGATCAGCTTTGATAATCTGTCCGGTGCTGGGGTAGGCTTAACCCGCAAAGATAAACGTATGCTGTATGACTCTGAAACGGCCGCGCGCGCTGTCGGCAGTCAGATTACGTTGCGCACCTATGATGCCAGCAAGCTATCGCCGGGAATGCCAATCCGCTATCTGGGCATCACCATCGGACAACTGGAATCACTGGCCTTAGGCGAAGGGAATAAGCAGGTCATTGCGAAAGCGGTGCTCTATCCGGAATACGTGCAGGATTTCGCCCGTCTGGGTACGCGTTTCTCAGTCGTTTCTCCGCAAATTTCTGCTGCCGGGGTAAACCATCTTGAAACCCTGCTGCAGCCGTACATTAATGTCGATCCCGGTAAGGGGCGCGGTCAGCGTAGCTTTGAACTGCAGGAGTCAACCATCACCGATGCCCGCTACCTTGACGGTCTGAATGTGGTGGTCGATGCACCGGAAGGCGGTTCGCTCTCGGTAGGCACACCGGTATTATTCCGTGGTGTGGAAGTCGGGACGATCACCGGAACGTCACTCGGTGCCATGGCCGATCGCGTGCAGATCACGCTGCGGATCAGCAAGAAGTATCAGCATCTGGTTCGTAATAACTCGGTGTTCTGGCTGGCTTCCGGCTATAACCTGAAGTTTGGCCTGATCGGTGGGGTCGTGAAAACCGGCACCTTCCAGCAGTTTATTCAGGGCGGCATCGCCTTCGCCACACCGCCTACGGTACCGCTGGCACCACAGGCATCATCCGGTAAACACTTCCTGCTGGAAGATGAAGAACCAAAAGACTGGCGTAAATGGGGCACCGCCCTGCCGCAATAATCGCTGATACCGCTGTCCCGGAGCCTTATGTTGCCGCATAAGGCTCCGTTCTTTCTCTGCAATGATTGACAGGAACAGACTACTTTTTTGGACTCTGCTTTTTCCACCCGCCCTGAGCATGCTAAACTGGCCGAACTTTTTCCTCCTGGATCCAGCCTGTGTCTCACTCTTCCCGCGTCTTTTTTCCGCAAGCCTTTCTCGATCAAATGCAGCAGTTACTTCCTGACAGCGTCGAATTTGAACGTTTTATTGCCAGCAGCCAGACCCCGCTGCGCCGCAGTATACGCGTCAACACGCTGAGGATTAGCGTCGGGGACTTTCTCGCCCTGGTCGCCCCCTGTCAGTGGACGCTGACGCCCATTCCCTGGTGTGAAGAAGGTTTCTGGATCAGCCGTGACGACGCCGATACGCTGCCGCTGGGCAGTACCGCCGAACATCTTGCCGGACTGTTCTATATTCAGGAGGCCAGCTCCATGCTGCCGGTCACCGCACTGTTCAGCGGGAATGCCTCGCCGGAGCGCGTCATGGACATGGCCGCGGCCCCTGGTTCGAAAACCACCCAGATGGCGGCCTGTATGCATAACCGGGGCACGATCCTTGCCAATGAGTTCTCCGCCAGCCGCGTTAAGGTACTGCATGCGAATCTCAGCCGCTGCGGTGTCAGCAATACGGCAATGACCCACTTCGATGGCCGTGTTTTTGGCCCGGCGCTGCCAGAGTGTTTCGATGCGGTTCTGCTGGATGCGCCCTGCTCGGGCGAAGGCGTCATTCGTAAAGATGCCGACGCCCTGCGCAACTGGTCTGAAGCCAGCACCGCAGAGATTGCGGCTACCCAGCAGGATTTAATCAACAGCGCATTTCACGCTCTGCGTCCGGGTGGCACACTGATTTATTCGACCTGCACCCTGAACCGCACTGAAAATCAGGCGGTCATTGCCTGGCTGATGGCGCAGTACCCGGACGCCGTAGAAATTGAGCCTCTGGGCGGATTGTTTGACGGCGCAGACCGGGCCGTGACACCGGAGGGCTTCCTCCATGTATTCCCGCAGCTTTTCGACAGCGAAGGTTTTTTTGTCGCCAGACTGCGCAAAACAGCCAGCGTGCCGCCGCTACCGGTGCCCGGCTACAAGGTCGGTAAGCCGCCATTTACGCCGCTTAACCGTAAGGAACAGCAGGAAGTGACGGCTGCCGCTGCACGCTCGGGCCTGCGCTGGGACGAGGCGGAACTGGCCTTATGGCAGCGTGATAAAGAACTCTGGCTCTTCCCGCGCGCGATGGAGTCTCTGCTGGGACGGGTCCGTTTTTCACGAATCGGACTGAAACTGGCCGAAACCTTCCCGAAAGGCTACCGCTGGCAGCATGAAGCGGCGATTGCGCTGGCTGATATTACGGTCGCCCATGCCATTGAACTGACCGCCAGCGAGGCAGAGGAGTGGTATCGCGGTCGGGATATCTACCCGGACCGTGACCTGCCGGGAAATGAATTGATCATCTGTTATCAGCAGCAGCCGATTGGCCTGGCCAAAAAGGTGGGCAACCGCATCAAAAATAACTATCCCCGCGATCTGGTTCGTGACGGGAAATTATTCAGTCTGTAAACGCCGGGCGGCTTTTCGGAGCCGTTCCCCTGCTATTATCTGAATTTTACCGCACGTATTGACGCCCGGTTTAATGCCAGAGGGTTAAACTGGTTCTTTTCTGACCTTCACGGATTCGAAAGCCATGAACAACCGCACGCAGTTTTACTTTACGCTGGCGCTGATAACGGCAGGCAGTCTGTTAATCATTGAAGTGCTGGCCAGGCTGGTACATTTGATCATCGTGGGATAGCACAAAGGAAGCCGACAGGAAGTGCCAGGGCCACCACAGCCCCGGTAACTGAATTATTTCAACGCGCGCGGGTTCTTACGCAGCGAGGCACTCCAGTTAAAATCTTTAATTTCACTCTCTTTCGCCGCAGAGGGTTTACGCGGTTTTTTCGCCAGCACGACTTTGCTGCTTTCACGCACCACACGCTCTTTCATCACCAGTCGCTTAGCTTCTTTCAGGATCTCTTTCTCTTCTTTCTTACTGGCAACGTGACTCAGTTTATCGGTCAACGTCTTAACCCGCTGCTCCACCAATACTTTTTCTTCATCCGTAAACTGGTCGATGGAAATTTCTTTCTCGCTTTTCATGCAACAGGCTCCTGGCCAGTTAGCAGTGCCACGGGTATCCGAAACACTGGGCCACCTGCCATCGTAAAGTGCCGGGCGCTTGTAAACAAGACTCGATGGAAGAATTTGAGATATGTTTACGTCGCTGACTTCACTTACGGGTAAAATAGAGGCATGTTGCTGAAAAATGCATCCGTGGCAAAAATTTCCTGCCGATCCGACCTGCACCGCACGACCATTGCTCTGCACGGCGGTAAAATGCAAACATGGCACCTGGATAAATTAAGGAACTCAGCTCAGGCTGAAGGTCACGGAGTTATCACTATGTCCGATATCGATCTGTACACCTCTTCCCCCCTCTTTCGTATCCGTGGCCACATCGTTACTACGGTGAAAGATGATCATGGCGAAGTGATCGTCATCGATAATAAAACGTTCCGCATTATGAGTTTTGACCGCATATTCGAACAAAGCAAAATGCAGAAGAACCATTCCGCTCTGCCGGTCCATTTTTATATCCGGGCGATGCTGATGGCAGTGGCACTGACGCCGGCTAAACGGGTATTGCTGCTTGGGCTGGGCGGCGGCAGCCTGGTGCGGGCGCTCTTTGCCCGCGACCCGGATATCGTAATAGACGTGGTCGAACTCCGGCACGCTGTGCTGGCCGTGGCGCAGGACTACTTCCATCTGCCAGTCAGCGAGCATATTCACTATCAGGTGGCGGATGCGGGTGAAGCCATAGCACGTGAAACCGGTCGCCGTTACTCGCTGATCTTTTCCGATCTCTATTCCGCCAATGCGATTGCGCCGCTACAGACATCAGAGAGCTTTCTTCGTCACTGCGCCGCTAAACTGGAAGACGGAGGGTGGCTGGTGCTGAATCATGCCCATAAGCCGGAGGCGAACTCCCCCTTTTCCTGTGCCCTGACCGCGCTTTTCACGACCGTGCTCTATTGCACTACACCGACCGGTAACGTCGTGATTTATGCCAGCTCGTCGCAATCATCCCATCCGCTTGCTGGCTGGCAACAGCAAATGAAAGAGACGGGCAGCGACTTTGCCACCGATATGAGCCCGCTGGCGCAAAAGCTGACTTTCTGGCCTGGCCCTTAGCGGCGGCCACCATTTGACTTTCTTACGGCTAAATGACGCATAACCATTGCTGCTAACCCAGACGTGGTCTATTTTTAGCGCGGGCAAGGAATAAGTTAATTACCGAGACAATAAAATGATTATTAAGGGCATTAGTAAGGGATTCTTTATTTTTATACTGGCCGTCACCACGCTGGCTTTTTTTCACATCCTGGGACCGTATTTTTCCGCCATCCTCTGGGCTGCTATCCTGGCGATTATTTTCCATCCGCTGAAAACTAAAATCAGAAAACACCTCGGCGACAGAAACGGGCTCTCCTCGCTGCTGACGCTGCTGGTCATCTGCCTGATTGTGTTTATTCCGCTGGCTATCGTCGCCTCCTCACTGGCGGTAGAGTTCAACGCGCTGTACAACCGGCTGCAGGGCAACCAGACCGAGCTGACCACGGTCGCAGCAAGTATTGTTAACCACCTGCCGGACTGGCTGCGTCACTTCCTGGCAGAAAACAACATGAACGATGCCGGGGCCATTCAGGAGAAACTCTCCGGCGTGGCCATGAAAGGCGGCCAGTTCTTCGCCGGCAGCCTGATGATGATTGGTAAAAGCACTTTCAGCTTCACCATCGGTTTTGGCGTCATGCTTTATCTGCTGTTCTTCCTGCTGAAGGACGGTGCCTACCTGGTCGGCCTGACGCTGGACGCGATCCCATTGTCGCAGTTTGTAAAACAGCATCTGTTCGTCAAATTCGCGGCTGTTTCCCGCGCGACGGTGAAGGGCACGGTCGTGGTCGCCGCCGTACAGGGTGCGCTTGGAGGGATTGCCTTCTGGTTCGCGGATATTCAGGGCAGCATTTTATGGGGGTCGCTGATGGCCTTCCTGTCCCTGATCCCGGCAGTGGGATCAGCAATCATCTGGCTGCCGGTAGTGCTGTACTTCTTCTTCTCCGGCGCGTTGGTGAAAGCGCTGGCGTTGACCTTCTTCTTCGTCGTGGTGATTGGTCTGATCGACAATATCCTGCGCCCGCTGCTGGTGGGCAAAGATACCAAGATGCCGGATTACCTGATCCTCATCACCACCCTTGGCGGGATGGAAATCTACGGTCTGAACGGCTTTGTCATCGGGCCGCTGATCGCCGCCCTGTTTATCTCCTGCTGGAACCTGTTGTCCGGTAAAGATCACAAGGGGAATACCGACGAGATTGATCCTGACTTTATCGAGGAAGGTCAGACGCATCAGGAAAACCAGGAGCGGGAACTGCTGGAGAAAGAGGCCCTGCAGAAAGAAGCAGCACTGCAGAAAGAGAGCCAGTCGTAACCCTCAACGGGGCTCACTGAGCCCCGTTTTTATTTTCCCACAGATGACGCCCACCGTTTCAGTTGCCGATTAAGCGTATCAGCGTACCGTCAACATCCAGCAGCGCGCCGATCTTCATGCCAGAGGGTTGGGCTTCAGGTGGGTGAAGACGAGGCAGACCAGACCTCTTCTCCTCTATTCCTGCCGCCAGCAAGACAGCATAAAACGTATCGACATCATCAAGCCGAAGACAGCAGCTAAACCAACTGGTGTCAGGGTCAAGCCCGGGATGTGGGAAAAACTCCAGCGTCAGTTCACCCCGAACCATGATTAACCAGTGAGCGTCTTTAAAGGTGGTGGTGAAGCCCGCCCGGCAATAAAAGGTTTCTGTATCAGTAAAATTGCGCGAAGGCAGATTAGGGGTAGCGCGATCGGTCATTATGGTTTCACTCTTCCCGGGCTGCAGCCTCGTTATACAGGCGGTTCCCGTACCACACTGCCGCAGCCCCCATCAGCATCGCCACGATGGCGTAAGGGATCTTATCTTCTTCAGTGCCGCCGATCCCCCCCGCGGATAAAAAGTACAGCCCGGCAATCAGTGACAGGGTCACTTTTTTAATGTTGCCCATCGGCTTCATACAGATACTGCGTACCGCCCACGCCCCGAGCATTAAGCCCAGTAGCCCTAACATGGTTCCCATTACAACACCTTTTTAGTCGAGGCTCAGTTAATAGCGGGCAACGGTGCCCACGGCGGCTGAATAACGTCCGGATAACAGGTTACAGTAAGCCGTTGAAGATAGTGCGATAAGGCACCGGTAAAAGCAAACGCAGGCTCCGGGTTTACACAAGTTTAATCTGGGTGGCGTTTCTGTGCTGTGGCGAATAAGGACAATGGGGTCGCCGCCCAGCGCCTTATCGACAAGTTGCACACAACCTGCCTACCGGAGTGGGTTGCCGGCAAAGATATCCGGGTGGGATGGCTGACCCAGCGTTACCCTGGAGGGCAACCGGGAACCGACCGCTGACGACCGCAGGCAGCACGGTATCAGCACCGCCAGACGAAAAAAAGGCCCCAAAGGGGCCCTGATAGCACTGAACGATCAGGCTCTGACTTTACGGTATTCAGGATGCGTATTGACGCCCCAGAAACCACTCAGCGTACTGACAATCGCGCCAATTAATAATCCGATGAAGGACCAGAGAGCAATTTTCGCGCCTGCCTTAGCGGCGGCATCGGCTTTCTCTTTGGCTTTTTCTTTAAACTCTGCATATTTCACCTTCGCTTCGTTCACATTCTTTTCTAACTGCGACAGACGCTGATTCACTTCCTGTACAGTTTTATCGCGAGTCTGAATAAAGTTTTCGACCGCTTTGTCCGCTTCTTCAGGCGTCATGCTGGTATTCTGCACCAGCGCCTGCTTCACCTCATTTTTATCAATCGCCTGGCTAAGGGCTTCCGCCCGGCTTTTAAGTTTATCTGTTAATCCCTTAATAACGGCATCACTGTTATCAGGATTTACCGCCAGGTTTTTCACCGCGCTGGCAACATCTTTACCCGCTTCTTCCAGCTGTGTCTGCAGATATTCCGGCTGCAGCTCTTTAATACCGCTTTTTTTCAGGGCCTGAACAACCTGATCGTCGGCATTATCCGGATTGAGTTTGGTATCCAGGCCAAGATCACCATAGATATTCTGGCCGATGCTGGCGGCCCCCTGTGCGGCCTGACCGGCCACGCTGCCCATTCCACTGGCCAGGCTGCCGGTGGCTGACGCCACGCTGCCCACGGCGCTTCCGGCCGTATTCAGGATCCCGCCTACGGCGGCAAATCCCAGCACCGTGGCCACCAGCAGGGATGTGGCCCAGATAAGGAAACCGTGGATGGCACCGTCCGTGCCAGCCAGACGGCCGGTAATAAAGCCACCGCACGCCAGACTGATCACCACCCCGATAACGGACCAGGCTAATACCGCCGTGTCGGCCCCATTGACGATGTCATCCGACTTGGGCGACAGCATGGATAGACCCAGGCTGGTGCCCAGCATGGTTAAAAGAAGAGAGATCGCCATCGCCGTTACCACACCGGCAATAATACTTCCCCACGAAACACGTTTGGTGAGCGCCAGCTCATTTCTCAGTTCCATTTTTAGACTCCAGTCTGAAATTACAGGAATTATTGCCGTTTGCGTTTTGAGTATAGGTGGCAGTTCAGACTATTGGCGATATTAATAAAATAAATAAGCAAAGTTATAGGCATCAGTCAGTTAGCAGGGAGATATTTGTAACACCCCTTCCCTTTTCATTTACAACAAAAACAACACCCCTGAAAAGACGCGTGTATTATCTCTCGGGTAAGTTAAAGCCGCGTTTTAAATACCGCTATTCCATAGAGCAGAAACCCGCATTACGCCATATTAATAAAAATGATGCATTCAGAAATGAGTAAAACTATTTCGGGTGGAAATGATATAAAAAAAGACCAAAGACGATTCCTGTCTTTGGTCCAGGGAAATGGCTCTTTTCAGAGCCGTGCGCTAAAAGTTGGCATTATTGCAGGCGATTCGCCTTGCACTTTAAAAGATAGACCAGGCGCAGGGGTTTTCCAGCGACAGGCAGCCCAACCAGTGGACGGATTATCAGCGTTGTGATCGCGGCGGCAGAAACGGACAGGCGGGGTTCAGCGTAGTGAATGCCAACGGGTTGCAGGCACCTCCTGTGGGAGATGCCTGCTCAGGGCGGTCAGCGACAGAGTTTTTCCGCACGGGCCACGATCGGGGCCAGGCTCTTTTTATGTCCCGGATTGGCCGGATCATCCGCAAGGATTTTTTCAATCGGGAATCCCGCTTTAATCTGCCCGGATTTCACCTTTTCTTCCGCGGCGGCGTTAAGCGGATACTGCACCAGCGTGCCGTCATTAATCGCCAGCAGCACGTTCCCTTTCTCGCAGCTCAGCATCATCTCTTCACGCACGAACGGCCAGTTATCTTTGCCCATATCGAACCGGCTAACGGTTTCAATACCGGCTGCGGCACTGCCGCTGATGCCAAGAGCGATGCATAAAAATGCCAAATTTTTCATTTAGTTAACACCTCAAACGATAAAACACTTACTGAACAGGAATAACGTGTCGGGCCATTGCCCGCTCAGGCAGGCTCCAGCGTGGCGAACACTCCGACCACCAGCAGTACTGCCGCCGCCAGGCCAACCTCCACCAGCGTGCTGGTGATAAACCGCTGCTCCGCCCCCCCCGCACTGCGCTGAAAGCGCGGCACCAGGCAGTAGCGGTTATAAAGGGCAACCGCGACCATCACGCCGACCAGCAGCGTTTTCACCACCAGCAGCTGGCTGTAAAGCCGGAAGCTGGCAGGCGGCCAGCCTAACAGCAGCAGCGCGTTGATCGCGCCGCTGACCACCACCAGCGTGACGGCCAGGTGCCCGTAACGCGAAAAGCGCATCATGGTCACCACGGCATCGTGACGCTGCCCCGGCCTTCGGGCGTCGCGCATCAGGATAATCAGCGGCAGCAACCCGCCCGCCCAGAAGGCGGCACTGAGCAGATGCACCATCTGATTCACGCGCTGAAACAGGCCGCCCCAGCCGTCCAGCATCGCCGCGTGACCGGTAAAAGCCAGCCCGGCAAGCTGAAACAGCGCGCAGATCAGCAGCGTGCGCTGGCGTGGCTCGCCCTGTAACGTCAGGCTCAGGCAGCCAAGGATCGCCAGCGCCAGCTGTCCCTGCCAGACGCGACCAAACTGCGTCTGCAGGACGGCCAGCCAGACGTCGGGATCCAGCGTATCCTGCCAGCCGTCGCCCATCTGGCCGGTCTGTGCTGCCAGCAGCAGCACCGCACTCAGCAGCACCAGCCAGCAGGCGACGATGGCTGACGGCATCAGCCGCTGCGCAAGGTGGGTCCGGTAACGCTCCGGGGCCAGCCACGCGATATATATCGCTGTTCCGGCCAGCGACATCAGTGCAGCAAAATGCAGCCAGCGGCACAGAATATAGAAGCTGGTCAGCGCCATCTTATTTCACGCTAAAGGTGTAATTCCCTTTCGTCTTATGGCCGTCCACCGACAGCACGTGCCATTTCACCGCATACTCCCCACGGGAAAGCGGCTGCTTAAACTGCACGCGCAGCGTGTTGTGCTGTTGCGGGTCGCGCGCGGCTTTGAGCTGCTCGACGGGCTGTTTGTCCGTACGACTGATCTCTACGCCACTGAACGCGGGTTCAATATCTTCGCTGAAGGTGATGGTCAGCGATTCAGGCCATTCGCTGCCGGCCGGATTCACCGCCGTATACTGGCTTTTCAGATGGGCGTGGGCGGAAGCCTGCTGGGCAAAAA
Source organism: Erwinia persicina NBRC 102418 (assembly GCF_001571305.1). Taxonomy (GTDB): domain Bacteria; phylum Pseudomonadota; class Gammaproteobacteria; order Enterobacterales; family Enterobacteriaceae; genus Erwinia; species Erwinia persicina. The sequence goes on from NZ_BCTN01000012.1 coordinate 74,822, forward strand.
GAGCGGCGATCAGTACGCCGGAAACCCTGAAGAAGTGTCGCATATGTCGCAATGTTCCTTAGCGGGACGCAGCCCCTGGCTGCTGAGGCCGAAAGGATACCCCGCTTAAAAACAGGTGTCGAGGTAAGAGCGACGATCAATGGCTCACCGGGCTTGCTAATCCGTGTCTTCTGCATTATTTTTTGCCCCTTAACAGGGGGAGAAAACCATGAGCTACAATCTGGCCACGCTGCCGCAGGACGAAAAAGACAAGGTCAATGTCGATCTGGCGGCCGCTGGGGTCGCATTTAAAGAGCGCTACAATATGCCGGTTATCGCGGAAATGGTGCTGCGTGAGCAGCCCGAAGCGCTGCATGACTGGTTTCGTGAACGGTTAACCCACTATCGCCAGGCTTCGCTGTCTCTCTCACGTCTGCCGTATGAACCGAAGCCAAAATAGTGGCTTGTATTTTATTACCGCTTCGGTTGAGATAAGACATTAAACATCCCTTTAACGGTGAGCTTTTATGTCCCAGTGGACTATCGCAGCAGCACAGTCAGGTTCGCGTCCGGGTGACCTTTCCTGGAATATCCAGCACCATCTTGATTTTGTAGAACAGGCTGCCACCCAGGGGGTGGATCTGCTGATGTTTCCCGAACTGTCCCTGACGGGCTACGAGCTCCCGCTGGTGGCCGATCTGGCCCTCTCGGTAGACGATGCGCTGCTGCACCCTTTTGCTGTGGCGGCGCAGGAGCATCAGATGGGGATCAGCATCGGACTGCCGTTAAAAGCAGACGATAACGTTCGTCTTTCCGCCCTGACTTTCCTGCCGGATGGTACCCGCATTGCCTACAGCAAACGTAACCTTTTTGGTCCGGAGAAAGAGATTTTCACCCCCGGCAATACGGTGCCGATTTTTGGCTATCAGCATCATCAGGTCGCCATGGCCATCTGTGCCGATATCAGCGTTGAAGAGTTTGCCCGGGATGCTTCAGTTCGTGGAGCCGACCTCTATGCCACCAGCGTGCTGGTCTCAGAGAAAGGGTATGACACCGACTGCGGTCATCTGGCCCGCTGGTCACGGGAGTATAAAATGGCGGTACTGATGGCAAACCACGCCTGGCCTACAGGTGGTTATCAGTGCGCCGGAAAAAGTGCCTTCTGGGATGCGCAGGGCCACCAGGTGATCCGGGGTGGCGAGGGAGAGCAGCTGATTATCGCCCGCCGTGACGGTAATCATTGGCAAGGGGAGGCGCATTCGTTACCCTGCCCGTCGGTTCTGTAAACGGGAGAAATTATGTTACGCGTGATAGACACGGAAACCTGCGGCCTGCAGGGGGGGATTGTCGAGGTGGCGTCGGTGGACGTGATTGCCGGGCAGATCGTCAATCCGATGAGCGATCTGATCTCACCCGACCGGCCTATCAGTCATCAGGCGATGGCGGTACATAAGATTACGGAAGCGATGGTGCGGGGCAAACCGACGATTGAACAGGCCATCAGCCGTTATCACGGCAGCCCCTATTACGTCGCACATAATGCCAGCTTCGACCGGCGTATGCTGCCGGAAATGCACGGGGAATGGATCTGCACCATGGCCCTCTCCCGCCGCCTGTGGCCGGGTCTGAAATACAGTAACCAGGCACTGCGCGAGGCCCTGCAGCTGGAGGTTACCCCGCCTGCCGACCTGCACGCACACCGCGCCCTGTACGACTGTTATGTCACCGCCGCGCTGCTGATCCGTATTATGTCGTTCAGCGGCTGGGATGCGCCGGAAATGATCCGCCGGATAAACGTCAAGGGGTCGTTCAATACGTTCCCGTTCGGGAAATATCGTGGGCAGAAAGTGGATGATGTAGCGAAGTCAGACCCGGGATATCTAAAGTGGATGTTAAAAAACATCCCGGATCTGAAACCCGACTTACGCAGCGCGATGCAGCGGGCGTTAAGCGCGGTAGATTAAGCGGTTGCCGGCAGCAGGCCGGTTGCCAGCGCGATCAGAAACGCATATTCCAGCGCCACCCCTTCATAGGCTTTGAAACGCCCTGATTTACCGCCGTGGCCGGCATCCATATCGGTATGCAGCAGCAGCAGATGGTCATCGGTTTTCAGTTCCCGCAGTTTTGCCACCCATTTTGCCGGTTCCCAGTACTGCACCTGTGAGTCATGCAGGCCGGTGGTTATCAGCAGATGCGGGTAGTCCTGCGCCGTGACGTTGTCATAGGGGCTGTACTGCTTAATGTAGTGATAATACTGCTCTTCCGCCGGGTTGCCCCACTCGTCATATTCGCCGGTGGTGAGCGGAATACTTTCATCCAGCATCGTGGTGACCACGTCAACAAACGGCACCTGAGCGACGACGCCGCGAAAACGCGCCGGGGCCATATTCAGCACCGCACCCATCAGCAGGCCACCCGCGCTTCCGCCCATCGCGTACAGTTTTTCCGGGTCACCGTACTGTCTTTCGATCAATGCATCGGTGATATCGATAAAGTCGTGGAAAGTGTTCATCTTGTTCAGCAGGCGGCCATCATCGTACCACTGCTGTCCCATCTCACCGCCGCCGCGGATATGGGTCAGTGCGAAAACAAAGCCACGATCCAGCAGGCTGAGGCGGCTGGCGCTAAAATCGGCATCCATACTGCTGCCGTACGAGCCATAACCATAGACCAGCAGCGGGTTCGTCCCCGGCAGATAGCGATCCTTACGGTAAACCAGTGATACCGGTACGTCCACGCCGTCACGCATGGTGATCCAGTGGCGTTCACTGCGATAGCTACTGGCATCAAAGCCTTTAACCTCGGTCTGCTTCAGCACCTCACGTTCACCGCTGTCCAGATCCAGTTCAAACAGCGTATCCGGGGTGGTCATGGAAGAGTAGCCGTAACGTACCTTGCTACTGTCGGGCGTCGGATTATGGCCAATCCAGGTCACGTAGGCCGGGTCGTCAAAGGCGATACTGCGGCTTTCTTTACTCGCCCAGTGGATCTGGCGCAGACGGGTCAGCCCCTGCTCACGCTCTTCCACCACCAGCCAGTCGCGGAACAGCGTATAGCCTTCCAGCACCACCGCGTCACGCGGGGCTATCAGGGCCTGCCACTCCTGCTCTTCCACCTTGTCGGTGCGGTACAGCCCGAAGTTCTTGCCCTCACGGTTGGAGCGCACGTAAAAGTGGTCCTGGTAGTGGTCAACGCTGTACTCGTGATCTTTACGGCGCGCACAGAACAGACGGGGTTGGGCATCGGCCTGTGCCGCATCCAGCAGCAGGATCTCGCTGGTGGTGCTGCTGCCAAGGGCAATCGCCACGTACGCTTCTGACGTGGTTTTATAGACGCTGACATAAAAGGTGTCATCCTGCTCTTCATAGACCAACTGGTCCTGCTGCTGCGGCGTACCCAGTGTATGCCGCCAGACCTGGTAAGGCAGCAGCGTCTGTTTGTCCTTCAGTACATAGTAGAGGGTTTGTGAATCACTGGCCCACGCCATTGCGGAGGATACCCCTTCCAGCACCTCCGGATACCACTCCCCGCTCTGCAGATTACACAGCCGAATGCCGTATACCCGACGCGAGAGAAAATCTTCCGCCACCGCCATGATCTGATTATCCGGGCTGATGGCCACACCGCCGAGCGTATAGAACTCGTGTCCCTCTGCCCGCAGGTTGCCATCAAGCAGCGTATCCCACTGCTCAGGCGTCGTCGTCCCGGCAGGCTGGCGGGCGTAAATAGTGTACTCGTTCCCCTCTTCATAGCGGCTCTGATAGCGGTAGCCACGCTTAACGTAAGGCACCGAGTGGTCACGCGCCGGAATGCGATCGATAATCTCCTGCAGCAACTCAGCCTGTAGCGTCTTCTGCGGCTGCAACTGCTGCTCGCAGAAGGCGTTCTCTTCACGCAGGTAGGCCAGCACCTCAGGATCTTCACGCTCGTCGTCGCGCAGCCAGTAGTAGTGGTCAGTTCGTGTATCGCCGTGCAACGACAGGGTATGGGGGATTTTTTTCGCTTTTGGAGGTGTCATGGTCTCTTCGCTGTTGCTGTGCCTGTCTGTAAGGTTGGCAGCAAGCGCGCTGATTGCCAAGCAGTTATCGAGACTGGCCGCAATTTTTAACGGGGCTACGCGGACGACGTTAACCGTCCGCGTCCGGATCAGGCGGGGAGTTTTTGTTTCTCGGCGCGAATGTCAGTTTCAATCGACTCACGCACATCCTGTGGAATTTTCAACGCATCACCCAGCGCCTGCAGATAGCTGCGCTCCATAAAATGGTCAACGTCGATCACCAGATTGCTGAGGAAATAGACCTCGAGCGCCTCTTCTTCATTTTTCACGTCCACGGCCAGCTTCTGTGGATCGAGCGGAGAATCGATGGCGCGCTGCACCAGCTGTTCACCCTGCGCCCCCAGCCCGGACTGATGGATATGTTCATCAATGGCTTTACGTTCATCGCTGTCGATGTGCCCATCGCTTTTGGCGGCGAACACCAGCGCCTCGATCAGTCGCTCAGCCCGGCGATCAACGGGAGAACTCTGCTGGCCGAAACCAGGCTGATCCTGATGCGTTTCACTGACGCGCTGCTTGTATTTATTCCACAGTAGTGCACCTGCAGCAGCGCCGCCACCGATGATGACGGCATTTTTGCCATACTTCATCAGCAGGTTGCGTGAGGATTTGCTGGCAATCAACAAACCAGCCAGCCCCCCAAGCGCTCCGGGTGCCAGCATTTTACTCAGCCCTTCGCCGCCGCCGGAAGATTTACCTGTTTTACCTAATACCGTCTGAATCTGTTGCAGCCAGTTACTCATAAGTCAGTCCTTTTTTGCCCTAAAACACCACAATAGAACAGCCCACGTCAGGAAACGTCAAACGATGCAAAGGCTGTAAAATTTCCGGTTATTACGGACTCATTCCGCCACCTCTGTCCCCTGGCAGGCGTAAGGTTTGTTAAAACAGTCGAATGCACCTACCCTGAAACGGCATCAACCGCAGAGGAGAAACGGTAACCATGGCACTTACAGCAAACCCGTTATTTATTAATACCATCCTGCTTGGTGGCAGCAGCGAAGAGAAACTGCGGGCGGCGGCCCTGGCCGGCTTTGACCAGGTGGAACTGTGGCAACAGGACGTGGACCATGCGGCCGGAGGGACCCCTGCACTGGCTGATTTGTGCCAGGCGCTGTCGCTGGGGCTGACAGACTATCAGGTCCTGCTGGATTTTGACGGTGCCCCTGACGGCCTGCGCGATGATAAGCGTCGGGAAGCACTGACGATGATGAAGACGGCGCAGCATCTCGGTGCCACGACGCTGCTGGTCCCCGCCTCGACACACCCACTGAGTTGCGAAGATCGCATTGACGAGGATTTGCGCTGGCTGGTCCGGCAGGCGGCAGAGCATGACCTGCGTATCGCCTATGAAGCGATGGCCTGGAGTCGTCACGTCACTAATCCCGCCGAAGCATGGCAGCGCGTGCGGCAGATTGACGCCGAGAATCTGGGGCTGGTGGTGGATGCGTTTCACCTGTTTGTGCGGCAGAGAACTCTGGCAGATCTTGCGGGAATTCCGGCAGACAGGATCTTTCTGGTGCAGCTCTCAGACCTGGACTGGCAGCCGGATGCGCAACAGCTGGTCGATACCGCCCGTCATCAGCGCCTGTTACCCGGTGAAGGACACTACCCCCTGAAGGCGTTATTGCAGCATTTGCAGCAGATCGGCTATCAGGGGCCGCTGGGGCTGGAGGTGTTTAACGATGCCCGTCAGGCGGCCTGTCCGGCGCAGACGGCAGACGCGGCGATGGCATCGTTACAGAATTTACTGCAGGAAGGGTAACGGGCTTTCGTTCGGCACTGGCGGGCAGCGGAAAATAACGTCAGGGAGGCTGACCGAAATAAAGTCAGCCACTGTACAGGGATAGATTTGATGTCATGGGCGAATCAGGCCGATTTAACCGCCCGCAGCTTGCCTTCGGCATTCTCTTCACTGTCACCGGCAACGGAATTGTCTTCCGGCAGCTTTCCGCTACGCAATATTTGCTGCAGGGCATCTTTGTTTTCTGCCATAAACAGGCCCAGCGCTTCGCCCTGCTGCTCTTCCATTTCCAGCTTGCTGCCGATTAGCCAGTCGGCGAAGACTTCTGCCAGGTCGAGCATCTTGTCGTAAGCATCCGCTTCTTTTTTGCTGGCAAATGTCATCTTTTCCTCACCTTTTCTGACGACAACGTACTTGATTTCAACAGCCATGATTTCCGTCCTGTTTAACTGTATTTTTATACAGTATATCAGCGCCGCTTTTCTGACTCAACCCTAAACTGCGGGATGCGTACGCAAACGTTTTCGTTTATACTGCGGCCGATTTTTTCAATCCATTCAGGTATCGATTATGACAACTCTTGGAACGGCGCTACGCCCTGAAGCCACACGTGTAATGCTGTTAGGATCGGGTGAGCTGGGGAAAGAAGTGGCGCTGGAATGCCAGCGTCTGGGTGTGGAAGTGATTGCCGTGGATCGCTATGCCGACGCTCCGGCCATGCACGTTGCCCACCGCAGCCATGTGATCAATATGCTGGATGGTGCCGCGCTGGCCGCACTTATTGCCCGGGAAAAACCCCACTTCGTGGTGCCGGAGATTGAGGCTATCGCTACCGATATGCTGGTTGAACTGGAAAAGCAGGGTCAACACGTTGTGCCCACCGCCCGTGCGGCTAAGCTGACCATGAACCGTGAAGGCATCCGCCGTCTGGCAGCGGAAGAGCTGGCGCTACCGACCTCCAGCTACCGTTTCGCCGACAGCCGCGAGACCTTCCTGACGGCAGCAGAAGAAATTGGCCTGCCGTGCATCGTTAAACCGGTAATGAGTTCGTCCGGCAAAGGCCAGAGCTTTATTCGTGACGCTTCTCAGCTTGATTCCGCCTGGGACTATGCTCAACAGGGTGGCCGTGCCGGTGCCGGACGCGTGATCGTCGAGGGCGTGGTGAAGTTTGATTTTGAAATTACCCTGCTGACTATCAGCGCGGTGGACGGCATCCACTTTTGTGCGCCCATCGGCCATCGCCAGGAAGACGGTGATTACCGGGAGTCCTGGCAGCCCCAGCAGATGAGTGACCTCGCCCTGCAGCGGGCGCAGGAGATTGCGCGCAACGTGGTAAACGCGCTGGGTGGCCGGGGTCTGTTTGGCGTTGAGCTGTTTGTCTGCGGTGATGACGTGGTGTTTAGCGAAGTCTCGCCGCGCCCGCACGACACCGGGATGGTGACCCTGATCTCTCAGGACCTGTCAGAGTTTGCCCTGCACGTTCGGGCTTTTCTCGGCCTGCCGGTTGGCGGTATCCGTCAGTACGGCCCGGCTGCTTCGGCGGTGATCCTGCCAGAACTGAACAGCAGCAACGTGCAGTTTGCCAATCTCTCTGCCGCACTGGGCGCAGGGTTACAGCTGCGCCTGTTCGGTAAGCCAGAGATTCAGGGTAAGCGTCGGATGGGCGTGGCGCTGGCAACCGGCAGCGACATTGATGATGCAGTACAGCGCGCCATTCGTGCCGCTGCCAGCGTCAACGTCATCGGTTAATCCGCACACGCTTCAGGGGCGGATTAACCGCCACTGCTGACTCAACGCGTGGCGCCTGCCACCGCTTCCTGCGCCAGGCGGGTAATGCGGTCATAGTCGCCGGCTTCCAGCGCATCGGCGGGCACCAGCCAGGATCCGCCAATACACAGCACGCTGTTCAGCGCCAGATAGTCACGGTAGTTAGCGGGCGTTATGCCCCCCGTCGGGCAAAAACGCACCTGAGGGAAAGGTCCGCCAATAGCCTGCAAGGCTTTCACTCCGCCGTTGGCTTCCGCCGGGAAGAATTTAAACTCACGCAGACCGTAATCAAGACCGGTCATCAGTTCAGATACGGTACTGATGCCGGGGATCAGCGGAACAGAACCGTCTAAAGCGGCCCGGAGCAGCGGCTCCGTCAGCCCAGGGCTGATGATAAACTGTGCCCCGGCATCAGTCACTTCTTTAAGCTGCTGCGCGTTAAGCACCGTACCTGCACCGACAATCGCTTCCGGAACTTCTCTGACCATCGCTCTCAGTGCATCCATCGCACAGGGAGTACGCAACGTCACTTCCAGCACCCGCACCCCACCGGCTACCAGCGCTTTTGCCATCGGCACCGCATGCTCAAGCTTGTTCACCACTATCACCGGAACGACCGGCCCGGTGGTGAGGATCTGTTCTGCACTTGTTTTCCAGTAACTCATCGGTGACCTTCTCCTGTCTGACCTGCCCGCCGCCAGGATGGTGCGCTGCAGGAAAAAAGTGACACATCTTGCGTCAAGACTATCGCTGTGTCCGTTACCTTACAGCAGAAAGGCCGCAGGCGTCTACGCCCCGATGTATTTTCCTAAAATGCAGGTTCATTTTTTATGAACTATTATTTTATTAAAGACAACAGGCCGGAGTGCTGCGGCAACAGCATCGTGAAGATCAGGGCCAGCAGGGAAATTATGCCTGCGTGCCGTGCGATGTTGTTAGTAGCGCGATACTACGATGAAGGTAAACTGACAGGTGACGCAGGTTCAGGGTAGCCGTTAACGCCGCGCCAGGCCAGCAGACCATCGGCACCCGGTGGTGACGCTCCGTATGGCGGTTCCCCGCTATCAGCCAGCCTGGGTAAGGGATCGGCTCGGGTGCCTGCAACACTGACCGGGAGCAGACTGAGAGTGTTCCGCCTAATCAAAAAAATGTTTCCGCAAACTGATATTGACCAGCAGTATCAAAAGATAGCCAATCGGACCAATACCGGCAAAAAAAACGCCGAAAACATTGCCGATATATATCATCTTCAATCCCGCATCAACATTATCCAACGATATGCCCAGGGTTAAGCTGGCCACAACCCCTAAGATAAACAAAAATACGTTCATCGACAGGAAAAAGACCACACTCCGGGATAGCCACCCTTTGCATCGGTTAAGGGCAGGATATTGCAATACCACCACGATGAGGATGCTGATCAAAGAACAGACGAAAAACTTCAGGGAGGCAAATATCATACAGACGATTAGCATGATGAAGCTGGCCGTAAAAAAATTCACCACGGTGAAAGCCACATACTTATCCACATTCACAGACATGTTATGTCCTGTTAAAAACGGCAGTCCAGGGCAGAAACTAGCACTGGTATAATGACCGGCGTAGGCATTACGTGCCAAAAGAAGAGTTAAGCAGGAGAGTAACAGAGAGAAGCAGGCGAAAAGTGAACAGTGAAGCCAGCGGATCATCGCAGAGTGACTGGCGGAAAAAAATGGCCCTGCCTGGACAAGGCAGAGCCACGCGCTTATTTCAGCCGCAGAGGCAATTACTCGATTTCATTCCAGGAGCGACCGTCCCGGGTGATCATGGCCACGGAGGCCACCGGCCCCCAGGTGCCCGCCTGATAAGGCTTCGGTGGCTCTTTATCCGATGCCCACGCATCCATAATGGAGTCGACCCACTTCCAGGCTTCTTCCACTTCATCACGACGCACGAACAGCGCCTGAATACCGCGCATCGTTTCCAGCAACAGTCGCTCGTAGGCATCGGCCAGATGTGACTGGTTGAAGGTTTCGGAGAAGCTCAGATCCAGCTTAGTCGTTTGCAGATTGTGTTTATGATCCAGCCCCGGCACTTTGTTGAGGATCTGAATGTCCATACCTTCGTCCGGCTGCAGACGAATAGTCAGTTTGTTCTGCGGCAGTTCCTGCCAGGTTTCTTTAAACAGGTTCAGCGCCGGATTCTTGAAATAAACCACGACTTCTGAGCACTTAGCCGGCAGACGTTTACCGGTACGCAGATAGAAAGGAACCCCCGCCCAGCGCCAGTCGTCGATGTCCACGCGGATAGAGACGAAGCTTTCCGTGGTGCTGGATTTATTCGCGCCCTCTTCTTCCAGATAGCCCGGTACTTTTTTGCCCTGCACAAAACCGGAGGTGTACTGACCACGCACCGTTTTCTCACGCACATTAGTGTGGTCAATGCGGCGCAGGGAGCGCAGCACTTTCACCTTCTCGTCACGAATACGATCCGCAGACAGGTCGGCCGGTGGCGACATGGCGACCATGGTCAGCACCTGTAACAGGTGGTTCTGGATCATATCGCGCATCTGACCGGCCTGGTCAAAGTAACCCCAACGGCCTTCGATGCCCACTTCTTCCGCCACGGTGATCTGCACGTGGTCAATCGTGCGGTTATCCCAGTTGGAGGCAAACAGGGAGTTGGCAAAGCGCAGTGCCAGCAGGTTGAGCACCGTCTCTTTGCCCAGATAATGGTCAATACGGAACACCTGGTTCTCTTCGAAGTATTCACCCACCTGATCGTTGATTTCCTGTGAGGTGGCCAGCGAGGTACCCAGTGGTTTTTCCATCACGACACGCGCCGGACTGGCATTCAGTTTTGCCTGGCCCAGGCCTTTACAGATTGCACCAAAGGTGCTTGGCGGCATCGCGAAGTAGTTAATGGTGACGCGTTTTTTCTGGTCCAGCATCTTACCAAGGCGGGGGAAATGACCGCTGTCATTGACATCCAGGTTGCAGAAATCGAGGCGGTTGCTGAGTTTGTCCCACAGCGCTTCGTCGATTTTCTCCTTCATAAAGGTTTCCAGTGCCTCGCGTACCACTTTGGTATAGGCAGCCTTATCCCACTCGGCACGACCTACGCCGATAATGCGGGAGTCTTCATGAATCTGACCGGCTTTTTCCAGTTGGTACAGTGAGGGCAACAGTTTCCGGCGCGCAAGATCGCCTTTGGCACCGAAAATCACCAGATCGCATGCCTGGGCTGTTTGTGTAACCGCCATTTCATTCTCCTCGTTGCAGGATTAGCCTGTCCCTGAAATTCCGTAGTCGGACAGACTCTTATTGTAATTTTGTTTCAATACAATGTACTGCTTTTGCCTGCTCCGCGTAAACCAGACGAAGCCGCTGCGGCACAATGTATTCAGTCAGTGCTTAATTTAGAGGCAATCTTCCCCGGTCGGCCAGCAGTTTATGCGTAATTTTTCGTCATTTTTGTTACTGTTCTTACCATTCTGAAAATCAGACACAGCTCAAACTCTGGCAATAAATGTCAATGAATGTCGTTATGCTACTGCCACCCGGGCTGCCGTGCATTGTATATTCTCTACAAAATGACATCGATTTCTCCTTTGATTGAAATCGTCAGAATGTATGAACAGGTAGCACTATGAATATGCTGGAAAAAATCCATGCCGAGCTGGAAAATCTGAGCAAGTCAGAACGGAAAGTGGCCGAGGTAATCCTCGATTCTCCTGCCACAGCGATGCACTCCAGCATTGCCCTGCTGGCCCGGGCAGCGGCCGTCAGCGAACCGACGGTAAACCGCTTCTGCCACCGGCTGAAAACGAAAGGATTCCCGGACTTCAAATTACAGCTGGCGCAGAGTCTGGCCAGCGGAACGCCCTATGTCAGCCGTCACGTCGAACAGGATGACAGCGTGGAGGCATATTCCGGGAAAATTTTCGAATCAGCGATGGCCGGGCTCGATCGGGTGAAACAGGGTCTGGATATGGGGGCCGTCAATCGCGCTGTTGATTTGCTGACCCAGTCAAAAAAAATTGCCTTCTTTGGCCTGGGGGCCTCCGCCGCCGTGGCCCATGATGCGATGAATAAATTTTTTCGTTTCAATGTGCCGGTGATCTATTCCGATGATATTGTAATGCAGCGCATGAGCTGTATGAATAGTGGGGAAGGCGACGTGATGGTGCTGATTTCCCATACCGGACGCACCAAAAGCATGGTTGAACTGGCGATGATCGCGCGGGAAAATGATGCTACCGTACTGGCCATCACCTCGCCTGACTCACCGCTGGCCCGAGAGGTAACGTTAGCTCTGATGCTGGACGTTCCCGAAGATACCGATATTTATATGCCGATGGTTTCCCGCCTGGCGCAGTTAACATTAATTGATGTCCTGGCCACCGGCTTTACTCTGCGTCGCGGCACGAAATTTCGCGATAATCTCAAACGAGTCAAAGAGGCACTGCGAGAGTCCAGGTTTGATAAAGACAGCGCTCTCTCACTTCTTCCCGGCCAGTAACAACGTGATTTTTAAATGGGTCTTACCGACGTGAGGGGTGTTTGCATCCCCTCTCTGTCTTCTAACCAGATTTACAGCCTTAGTAGTGCTTGCTCCTGCAACACCACTCTCAAAGTCAATGGAGTCATACATGTCACGACGTCTCAGAAGAACCAAGATTGTAACCACGTTAGGCCCCGCCACCGATCGCGATAATAACCTTGAAAAAGTCATCGCTGCCGGCGCCAACGTTGTTCGTCTGAACTTCTCACATGGCACCGCTGAAGATCACCAAATGCGCGCAGATAAAGTGCGTGAAATTGCCGCTAAACTGGGTCGCCATGTGGCCATCCTCGGTGACTTACAGGGCCCCAAAATTCGTGTTTCAACCTTTAAAGAGGGCAAAGTTTTCCTCAATATCGGTGAGCGTTTCCTGCTGGATGCCAGCCTGGGCAAAGGGGAAGGCGATCGTGAGAAAGTCGGTATCGACTATAAAGGTCTGCCTGCTGACGTGGTTCCTGGCGATATTCTGCTGCTCGACGACGGCCGCGTACAGCTGAAAGTGCTGGAAGTTCAGGGCATGAAAGTCTTTACCGAAGTGACCGTCGGTGGCCCACTGTCCAATAACAAAGGGATTAACAAACTGGGCGGCGGCCTGTCGGCAGAAGCCCTGACGGAAAAAGACAAAGCGGATATTCTGACCGCCGCTAAAATTGGCGTCGACTATCTGGCGGTATCATTCCCGCGCTGTGGTGAAGACCTGCACTATGCCCGCCGTCTGGCGCGCGAAGCTGGCTGTGAGGCTATGATTGTCTCCAAGGTAGAGCGCGCAGAAGCCGTAGCCAGCCAGGAAGCGATGGATGACATTATCCTGGCCTCTGATGTGGTGATGGTCGCCAGGGGCGACCTGGGTGTTGAAATTGGCGATCCTGAGCTGGTCGGCATCCAGAAAGCCCTTATCCGCCGCGCCCGCCAGTTAAACCGTTCCGTGATCACCGCCACTCAGATGATGGAGTCGATGATCACCAACCCGATGCCGACCCGTGCGGAAGTGATGGACGTGGCCAACGCCGTGCTCGATGGCACCGATGCGGTGATGCTGTCAGCAGAAACCGCAGCAGGCCAGTATCCCGCCGAAACCGTTTCTGCCATGGCGAAGGTCTGCCTGGGCGCGGAGAAGATCCCCAGTATCAACGTTTCCAAGCACCGCCTTGACGTGCAGTTCGATAATATTGAGGAAGCAATTGCCATGTCGGCCATGTATGCGGCGAACCATCTGCAGGGCGTGACCGCGATTATTACTATGACCGAATCCGGCCGTACCGCGCTGATGACCTCACGCATTACCTCTGGTCTGCCGATTTTTGCCATGTCTCGCCACGAGCGCACGCTGAACCTCACTGCGCTGTATCGCGGTGTGACGCCGGTATTTTTCGACAGCAACAGTGACGGCGTGGCGGCGGCGCACGATGCGGTCAATCTGCTGCGTGAGAAAGGATTCCTGATGTCAGGCGATCTGGTTATCGTCACTCAGGGCGATGTGATGAGCACCACGGGTACAACCAACACCAGCCGCGTGCTGCGCGTTGAGTAATACGATCTGACCTGCCCGGGCACTGTCAGCCCGGGCAGGAAGTGTCCTCCTCTTTCCCCCTCGTTTTTCTATCGCCCTGTCCGTGCGCTGTCACCACGCTTTTATTCACATTAGTGCAGTCTGCACAGGTGAAAATGCGGTATGTTAGCGAGCCTGTTCAGGCGACTGCACGTTTTGAATGTTTTGAACACCCTGGAGGGAGCCAGAATGGCGTCATATGTCCCCGTGTCGACCCTAACCCGTCGACACCTTATTTTTCCCCTGTCATTAGTTTTGTTCGAATTTGCGACCTATATTGCTCACGATATGATCCAGCCGGGAATGCTGCTGGTGACCAGTGAGTTCGGTGTAGGGCCGGAATGGGTGTCAGCCTCGCTGACCGCCTATCTGGTCGGCGGCATTGTTCTACAGTGGCTGCTGGGGCCGCTGTCGGACAAGCTGGGCCGGCGGCCGGTGATGCTGGCTGGCGTCACCTTCTTTATGCTCACCTGCATGGCCACCCACTGGGTACAGAGCATTGAACAATTCATTCTACTGCGCTTTCTGCAGGGGATCAGCCTGTGCTTTATCGGCGCGGTAGGCTATGCCGCCATTCAGGAAGCCTTCAATGAAGCTCTGAGCGTACGAATGATGGCGCTGATGGCCAACGTCGCCCTGCTGGCTCCGCTGGCGGGCCCGCTGGCAGGAGCCGCTTTTCTGGAGGTCAGCGACTGGCGCACCATGTTCTGGCTTTTCGGTATCGTCACCGCTGTCGCGCTGATTGGACTGTGGCGCACCATGCCGGAAACCGCCGGGGATAAGCAGGTTTCGATCTCCCTGTCATCCCTGGGTAAAGGCTATCTCGCGCTGTTTAAAGACCGTCAGGTAATGAGCGGTTCGCTGGCTATCGGCCTGGTGAGCATCCCCTGCCTCGCCTGGGTGGCGCTCTCACCGGTGATCCTGATCCATGATGAAGGGCTGTCCCGCCTTGATTATGCCCTGCTGCAACTGCCGGTGTTTGTTGCCATGATTGCCGGTAACCTGACGCTGGGCAAGCTGGCATCACGCTTACCCATTGATCGCCCGCTACGTTTTGGTGCCTGGCCGATTTTGCTGGGTCTGGGCATCGCTGCGCTGGCTTCGGTGATCGATAATCACAGCTACCTGTGGCTGACGGCCGGTCTCAGCCTGTATGGCTTTGGCACCGGCCTGGTCAACGCCGGGCTCTATCGCCTGACGCTGTTTTCCAGCGAGGCAGGAAAAGGCAGCGTGGCTGCCATGCTCGGCATGATCAGCATTCTGGTGTTTGCCCTGGGAATAGAACTGGCAAAATTTGCCTATTTCAGCGACGGATCCCGCGCTTTCAGCCTGGTCAACCTGGCCTTTGGCGTGGTGTGGTTTGTTCTGGTGAGGGCCTTTCTGAGAGAGTGGCAGCGCCGGTCGGCACTCAACTAAAAAGCAGGGGGTAACGGGCAGATGTGTTGCCCCCTGTACCGCATGTCACTTCTTTGGATAAAGCTCCTGGCGATCGTAAGGCTCTTTCTCGCCGGGTTTACGGGTTTTCAGCAGCTTCAGTATCCAGGTGTACTGTTCTGGGTGAGGACGGACAAAGACTTCCACCTCTTCATTCAGACGCCGGGCCTGAGAAGCATCATCAGAATCAGGTAAATCGTCCATCGGCGGGCGCAGGTAGATGTCCAGACAATGAGTTTTACTGTCATAGGACGGGAATAACGGCACCACCCTGGCGCGACAGACTTTCATCATTCTTCCTACCGCAGGCAGTGTGGCCTTATAGGTATCAAAGAACTCAACAAACTCACTCTGCTCCGCGCCGTGATCCTGGTCAGGCAGGTAATAGCCCCAGTATCCCTGGCGGATAGACATGATAAAGGGTTTTATCCCATCGTTACGTGCATGCATACGTCCGCCAAAACGACGGCGTACCCGGTTCCAGACATAATCCATCACCGGGTTACTCTGGTTGTGGAACATGGCCGCCATTGGCTGCCCCTCCGAGGCCAGCACCATCGCAGGCAGGTCAACGGCCCAGGCATGCGGCACGAGGAAAATCACATTCTTCCCGTCACGCTGTAATTCTTCGATAATTTCTCTGCCGTGCCAGCGGATACGCTTTTTGGCGTGTTGCGGGCGAAGCGCAAGTTCGGCCATCATCGCCATCGACTGCGGTGCAACAGCAAACATCTCGTCGATGATCGCTTCACGCTCACTTTCTGATTTATCGGTCATGCAATACAGCAGATTAATCTGCGCACGACGGCGCGCGCTGCGGGCGAACTTCCCCGCCAGTCGGCCAAGTGAACCCAACAGTGGGTCACGCAGACGTGGCGTCAACAGGGCGAGGCCAACAAACGCGCCTACTCCTAACCAGCTTCCCCAGTATCGCGGTAATAAAAAGCTTCGTTTAAAAGTGGGAATAAATTCGATCTGACTTTTTTTTGGGTTTTCCATGCACTCGCCTCGGACAATAACCGGCATATGATAGTGCTGACATGGCATTTTGCAAAGTTATTGACAAGAATGCTCATTCTTTACTAAAAAAAAGCCGATGGAATCACCCATCGGCTTTTTTATTGTGCAGCAGGATTACTTAAAACGTAACTGTGGCACAACCTCACGTACTTTAGCGATGTAATCGCGGCGATCTTTACCCGACAAGCCTTCCATACGCGGCATTTTCGCCGTAAGCGGGTTCACGGCCTGGTTATTGATCCAGATTTCAAAGTGCAGGTGTGGCCCTGTAGACCGACCGGTGTTACCGGAAAGCGCAATTCGATCGCCACGTTTGACCTTCTGCCCCGGTTTCACCAGCAGTTTTTTCAGGTGCATGTAACGCGTCATATACTGACGGCCATGACGAACAGCAACGTAGTTACCTGCCCCACCGCTGCGTTTCGCCACGATCACTTCACCATCACCGACAGCCAGCACCGGCGTGCCGACAGGAATGGCGAAATCAACGCCTTTATGAGGAGCAACACGCCCGGTAACCGGGTTCACACGACGCGGATTAAAGTTTGATGACACGCGATACTGTTTAACCGTCGGGAAACGCATAAACCCTTGCGCCAGCCCGGAGCCGTTGCGGTCATAAAATTTCCCGTCCTCTGCGCGAATAGCATAGTAATCCTTACCACCGCTGTTCAGCCGCACGCCAACCAGTTCACTCTGTTCACTCTTGCCGTCCAACACTTCACGGGACATCAGCACGGAGAACTGGTCGCCATTACGCAGCTTACGAAAATCCATCTGCCACTGCAGTGATTTGATCACCGCACTGATTTCACTACTGGTGAGCCCCGCTTTTTTGGCGCTGCTGACAAAACTGCCGTTGACGACGCCTTTCAGAACATTGTTCTGCCACTCGCCCTGTTGCATCACCGAAGAGGATTTGAAACCATTGCCCGAACGATCGTAAGTTCGGGTTTCACGGCGGGACACTTCCCAGCTCACGCGTTGCAGTTCACCGTTATCATTCAGCGTCCACGAAAGCTGCTGACCAATTTGCAGGTTACGCAGATCTTTATCGCTCTTTGCCAGCTGGCTGATATCAGACATATCAATGCCGTACTGGTTAAGCACGCTACTGAGGGTATCACCGGTGGAGATAACGTAATCGTGCGTGCCGCTTTCATCCGCGACATCCTCATCAATTTCATCTTTTGGCAGATCGTCAGCGGGAGACGGCGTATCCTGATCGATGGGTTCGCTGGCTTCCGGAAGAAGGGTTCGAAGCTGGTTTTTCTCAAGTTCGACCGTTTTAACAATCGGACTTTCATTGCCTGGATGATAAACGTAAGGCCGCCACAGGGTGACGGCCAGCGTCACCACGGTCAAAGACCCCAACATAATACGATGGGGCCGCGGAAGGTTGTTAAACGCCAGGGCGACAGCGCGGGATATCTGCTGCACTTAAATGATCCTCTATTCTCCTTTCAGGCAGCTCGCATACTGGCTGGACAGCTGTGAGAGGAATGTCACATAGCTGTCTTTACCTGGGGTGATGTCCGTCCCGAGTGGATCCAGTGTGCCCGAACGCACGGTGGTCCCTCTGGCAACGGCTTCAATCACGGCCGGCCTGAATTGTGGCTCAGCAAAAACGCAGGTCGCTTTTTGCTCAACCAACTGTGTTCGTATTTGATGTAAACGTTGTGCGCCGGGCTGGATCTCAGGGTTGACGGTAAAATGACCTAATGGAGTCAGACCGAAGTGTTTTTCAAAGTATGTGTATGCATCATGAAAAACGAAATACCCTTTTCCTTTGACCGGGGCTAACTGATTACTGATTTTCGCATCGGCTGACGCCAGTTCTGCCTCAAAGTGCTGCAGGTTTGCGTCTAGTTTGTCCTTGCTTTGCGGCATAAGTTCCAATAATTTTGCATGGATTGCAATCGCAGTTTTCTTGGAAATTTCCGGCGACATCCACAGATGCATATTATATTCACCATGGTGGTGGTGATCGTGGCTGTCAGCGGTCCCGTGTGAGTGCCCTGAATGCGCCTCATGCTCTTCTTCTTCTTCGTCTTCTCCGCCCTTCAGTAACAGGGGTTTCACCCCGGGAAGATCGCTCATCTGAACGTTCTTAGCAGCAGGTAAGGCGGCGGCAGATTTGGTCATGAACGCTTCCATTTCCGGGCCGACCCAGACGACTAAATCCGCACTCTTCAAGCGTTTAATGTCAGATGGACGTAAGGCGTAATCATGTTCGGAAGCACCGTCCGGAAGCAGAACCTGAACGGGCGTGACGCCATCAGCAATGGCTGCCGCGATAAAACCAACAGGCTTAACGGAGGCGACCACATCAGCCTGGGCAGGAAGCGCAAGCGAAGCGGCGATACTCAGGCCGGCCAGCGTTGAAAATACACGCGTTTTTTTATGTAACATAATGATTCAATCCATCGTGAAGTGTCGATGGATTGTGATATTATAACATTCGTAAATTTCTGCAACCCGTAATGAACATGTCATCTTTGATTGCCCTTGATAAAATTTCTGTGAGCTTTGGTCAACGCCGTGTGTTGTCCGATGTCTCACTCTCGCTGCAGCCCGGTCGGATCCTGACTCTTTTGGGGCCGAACGGTGCCGGTAAATCGACGCTGGTGCGCGTCGTGCTTGGGCTGATTGCGCCGACCTCAGGCACGCTGTTGCGTCCGGCACAGCTGCGCATCGGCTACGTACCGCAAAAGATTCATCTTGATGTCACCCTGCCCCTGACCGTAGACCGCTTTATGCGCCTGCGTTCTGGCGTGAAACGGGGGGACATTCTGCCTGCGCTGAAACGAGTCCAGGCAGCCCAACTGCTGGAGTATCCGCTGCAGAAACTGTCAGGCGGAGAGATGCAGCGCGTCCTGCTGGCGCGTGCATTGCTTAATCAGCCGCAGCTACTGGTGCTGGACGAACCCACCCAGGGCGTGGATGTGAATGGCCAGGTCGCGCTGTATGACCTGATTGACCAGTTGCGTCGTGAGCTGAACTGCGGCGTCCTGATGGTTTCCCATGACCTGCACCTGGTGATGGCCAAAACCGACGAGGTACTCTGTCTCAATCATCATATCTGCTGTTCGGGTACCCCGGAGGCCGTATCTAAACATCCGGAGTTTATTTCGATGTTTGGTCCGCGCGGTGCGGAACAGCTGGCCATTTATCGCCACCATCACAACCACCGTCACGATCTCCAGGGACGAATTATCCTGCGCAAAGGAACCGGCCGTCATGATTGAACTGTTATTACCGGGCTGGCTGGCGGGCGTACTGCTGGCTCTGGCCGCCGGGCCGCTGGGCTCGTTTGTTGTCTGGCGCAGGATGTCCTATTTTGGCGATACGCTGGCGCATGCCTCACTGCTGGGGGTGGCCTTTGGTCTGCTGCTGAACGTCAGTCCTTTTTACGCGGTGATCGCCGTGACGCTGCTGCTGTCGCTGGTGCTTGTCTGGCTGGAGCGGCGCCCGCACCTGGCTATTGATACCCTGCTGGGGATTATGGCGCACAGCGCGCTGTCGCTGGGTATGGTAGTCGTCAGCCTGATGTCTGACGTGCGGGTTGATCTGATGGCGTATCTGTTTGGCGATCTGCTGGCAGTGACCCCCACCGACCTGTGGACGATTGTGGCCGGGGTGGTCGTGGTGCTGCTGCTGCTGGCCTGGCAATGGCGCGCGCTGCTGTCGCTGACCATCAGTCCTGAGCTGGCACAGGTTGACGGCGTCAATATTCAGCGCACGAAAATGATCCTGATGCTGATCACCGCCCTGACTATCGGCGTTGCCATGAAGTTTGTCGGGGCGCTGATAATCACCTCCCTGCTGATTATTCCGGCGGCGACCGCAAGGCGCTTTGCCCGCTCACCCGAGCAGATGGCTGGACTGGCCGTGGTGTTCGGTATTCTGGCGGTGACGGCGGGCCTGACGTTCTCTGCGTTTTACGATACACCCGCCGGCCCGTCCGTGGTACTGGGCGCGGCAGTGATGTTTATCATCAGTATGGTGAAGAAGCCGGCTGTGTAATCATGATGGTGACGGGCTGACCGGAAAAGGGGCAGCCCCTCGCCCACCCGGGAGGAGACCTTTCCGGTCGCCTCGTCCCCGGGGTTTGCTACCTACTGCTCTTCGCGGGTGATGCCGAAATGTTTATACGCGTGTCCGGTCGCCATACGGCCACGTGGGGTGCGTTGAATAAACCCCTGCTGGATCAGATACGGCTCCAGCACGTCCTCGATGGTTTCGCGCTCTTCACCTATTGCTGCCGCCAGGTTATCCAGCCCTACCGGCCCCCCCATAAACTTATCGATGATCGCCAGCAGCAGCTTACGGTCCATATAGTCAAAGCCTTCGGTATCAACACTCAGCATATCCAGCGCCTTTGAGGTGACGTCACCGCTCATATTGCCGGCTGCACGAACCTCGGCAAAGTCGCGCACCCGCCGCAGCAGACGGTTAGCAATACGCGGCGTTCCCCGTGCCCGGCGGGCGATTTCCAGCGCGCCGTCATCGCTCAGCGGCAGGCCCAGACAGGCAGCGCTGCGGCCGACGATATGCTGCAGGTCTTCCACCCGGTAAAACTCCAGGCGCTGCACGATGCCAAAGCGGTCACGCAGCGGTGAGGTCAGGGACCCGGCGCGCGTGGTGGCCCCAATCAGGGTGAACGGTGGCAGGTCAAGTTTGATTGACCGGGCGCCCGGCCCTTCGCCAATCATAATATCCAGCTGATAATCTTCCATGGCCGGATAAAGGACTTCTTCCACCACCGGTGAAAGACGGTGGATCTCATCGATAAACAGCACGTCGTGCGGTTCGAGGTTGGTGAGCATGGCCGCCAGATCGCCGGCTTTTTCCAGCACCGGCCCGGAGGTAGTCCGCAGATTCACACCCATCTCGTTGGCGACAATGTTCGCCAGCGTGGTTTTCCCTAAGCCTGGCGGGCCGAAAATCAGCAGATGGTCGAGGGCATCACCGCGATTTTTGGCGGCTTCAATGAAGATTTCCATCTGTTCGCGCACCACCGGTTGGCCGACATACTCCGCCAGCATTTTCGGTCGGATCGCGCGGTCAATGACTTCTTCTTCGGTAACAACCCCGGCGGAAACGAGGCGATCGGCTTCAATCATGCTCTACCTCAGTCAAATAGCAGCGCGCAGGGCTTCGCGGATCAGCGTTTCGCAGTCTGCGGTCGGTTTTCCAACCTTACTGATCATACGGCTGGCTTCCTGAGGCTTATAGCCCAGGGCCACCAGCGCAGAGACGGCTTCGCTTTCAGCATCATTGGCAGCTTCGGCCGGCATTTCGCTGGTCAGTGCAAACGGCGCATCGGTGGCAAACAGATCGCCGTGCATCCCTTTGAAGCGGTCTTTCATCTCCACGACTAAGCGCTCGGCAGTTTTCTTGCCCACGCCGGGCAGTTTGACCAGTGCGGCGATCTCTTCGCGCTCAACGGCGGTGACAAACTGCTGGGAAGACATGCCGGAGAGGATCGCCAGCGCCAGCTTCGGCCCGACGCCATTGACCTTAATCAGTTCACGGAACAGCGCACGCGCCGGTTTACTGTTAAAGCCAAACAGCAGCTGCGCATCTTCACGCACCACAAAGTGGGTGAAGATAATCGCTTCTTGATTGAGGTCGGGAAGCTCATAAAAACAGGTCATTGGCATCTGCACCTCATAACCCACGCCGCCCGCCTCCAGCAACACCACAGGCGGCTGTTTTTCCAGGATAATGCCTCTCAGACGACCTATCACATTCGCTTCCTTCAGATAACTATTCAGAGTGGTGTTTATAGCATAAAAAAGGCTGGATGAATATCCAGCCTGAATATGATTCGCGGACTTCCCGAGTTAACTGAGACGCCCGCGTGCAAGGTTCAGTTTTCCCTCACCAATACGGTTAACGTTCTGGCTCAGGTGGCAGTGCGTGATGGCAATTGCCAGCGCATCGGCCGCATCCGCCTGCGGATTCGCAGGCAGTTTGAGCAGCGTCCGCACCATATGCTGCACCTGGCTTTTCTCGGCGCTGCCGATGCCCACCACGGTCTGCTTTACCTGGCGCGCGGCATACTCGAACACCGGCAAATCCTGATTGACGGCGGCCACGATCGCCGCCCCGCGTGCCTGACCCAGCTTCAGCGCGGAGTCTGCATTCTTCGCCATAAAGACCTGTTCTATCGCGAAGAACTCCGGCTGAAACTGGGTGATGATTTCGCTCACCCCGGCATAAATCAGTTTCAGCCGCGTCGGCAAATCAGTCACACTGGTTCGAATACAGCCGCTACCCAGATAGGTTAACTGCCGCCCCGCCTGCCGGATCACACCGTAACCGGTGATGCGCGAACCGGGGTCGATCCCCAAAATAATAGCCATTACGCGCTCACCAGATGTGATGGTCGGTGTATCACAGGGTTTCCGCTACCTCGTCAGAAATTTCACCGTTATGGTAAACCTCCTGCACGTCGTCGCAGTCTTCCAGCATATCAATCAGACGCAGCAGCTTAGGCGCTGTTTCGGCATCCATATCCGCTTTAGTAGACGGGATCATGGTGACTTCGGCGCTGTCTGCCTTCAGCCCTGCCGCTTCCAGCGCCTCTTTCACTGCGCCCAGATTTTCCCAGGCGGTAAACACGTCAATCGTCCCGTCATCATAGGTCATCACGTCGTCTGCGCCGGCTTCCAGCGCCGCGTCCATCACCGTATCTTCCTCCAGGCCCGGTGCAAAAGTGATCACACCCTTTTTGGTGAAGAGATACGCTACGGAACCATCGGTGCCGAGATTGCCGCCGGTTTTGGTGAAGGCATGACGGACTTCAGACACGGTACGGTTGCGGTTGTCGCTCAGGCACTCGACCATGACCGCCGTACCGCCGGGGCCATAACCTTCATAGATAATGGTTTCCATGTTGCTGTCATCGTCACCGCCCACGCCGCGTGCAATGGCACGGTTCATGGTGTCACGGGTCATATTGTTTGACAGCGCTTTGTCCATCGCCGCACGCAGGCGTGGGTTAGAGTTCGCATCACCGCCGCCCAGTTTGGCAGCGGTCACCAGTTCACGAATGATTTTGGTGAAAATTTTACCGCGTTTAGAATCCTGGGCCGCCTTGCGGTGCTTGGTGTTTGCCCATTTACTATGTCCTGCCATTTACTCTTGTCTCCAAATCAACGCTGAACAGGTTATCTTGCCGGCTGCCATCTCGCTGCGCCGACAGACGCCTGAACGTTTGGCTAAGTTCAAAAGATAAAAAACAAAAATTACACTACAAATTCTTCAATTGCCTGGCGGTTACTCCAGGACTTGGTGAGCGCCGCGGCGGCCGGGGCATCCAGCCACTGAAAAGCCAGATGTTCGCTCAATGTGATGTTGCATTCCGCAGGGAGCGCCAGAGTAAACCAGTGCTCCCGGTTGTGGGTAATGTCCGGCGCATAGCGGTGGCGAAAGTGCGCAAAGATTTCGAATTCTATATGACGCTGGCAGTCCACGAATGTGAGCTGCCCAGCGTTAATATCAATCCCGACCTCTTCCTGCACTTCCCGCTGCGCGGTCTGTAGCAAACTTTCGCCGGGCTCCTGGCTGCCGGTGACCGACTGCCAGAAATCCACATCATCACGTCGCTGCAACATCAGCACCCGCCGGGTGTCCAGGGCATAAATCACCACCAGAACCGAAACCGGATGCTTAAACGCCATTATTCGTTCTCTGACGGCTGATCTTTCACTTTCTTAACCACTTCAATGCCCAGTTCAGCCAGCGAAGCCGGGTTAGCAAAGTTTGGCGCTTCGGTCATCAAACAGGCCGCTGCGGTGGTTTTCGGGAAGGCGATGACGTCGCGAATATTATCGGTGCCGGTCAGCAGCATCACCAGACGATCCAGACCAAAGGCCAGACCGGCGTGCGGTGGCGTACCGAACTTCAGCGCATCCAGCAGGAAGCCAAACTTCTCGCGCTGCTCCTGCTCGGTGATCCCCAGAATACCGAACACGGTCTGTTGCATCTGGCCGTTATGAATACGCACGGAACCACCGCCCACTTCATAACCGTTGATCACCATGTCGTAAGCGTTGGCAATCGCCAGTTCAGGCTGTAATGCGAGCTCACCAGGGGACATATCTTTTGGCGCGGTGAACGGGTGGTGCATGGCCGTCAGGCCGCCTTCACCGTCTTCTTCAAACATCGGGAAGTCAACCACCCACAGCGGAGCCCAGGCGGCTTCGTCGGTGATTTTCAGGTCACGACCCAGCTTCAGACGCAGCGCGCCCAGCGCATCAGCCACCACTTTCGCACTGCCCGCGCCGAAGAAGATGATATCCCCGTCGGCCGCGCCGTTACGCGCCAGGATCTCTTCAACAATACTGGCATCAAGGAACTTGGCGACCGGACTGGCAACCCCTTCCAGACCTTTAGCGCGTTCGTTGACCTTCATCCACGCCAGGCCTTTAGCCCCGTAGATTTCGATAAACTTGGTATAGTCGTCAATCTGCTTGCGGCTCAGCTGTGCGCCACCCGGTACACGCAGTGTCGCCACACGGCCTTTGGCATCATTGGCGGGGCCGGAGAAAACGCTGAACTCCACTTTTTTCACCAGATCGGCCACGTCCACCAGCTCCATCGGGTTGCGCAGATCGGGCTTATCAGAACCGTAGCGACGCATGGCTTCTGCGAAGGTCATGGTCGGGAAATCACCCAGCTCAACCGACTTCACGTCGACCCACAGATTGCGCACCAG
Source organism: Erwinia persicina NBRC 102418 (assembly GCF_001571305.1). Classification (GTDB taxonomy): domain Bacteria; phylum Pseudomonadota; class Gammaproteobacteria; order Enterobacterales; family Enterobacteriaceae; genus Erwinia; species Erwinia persicina. The sequence goes on from NZ_BCTN01000012.1 coordinate 99,642, forward strand.
ACGTTCCATGATGTCACGCACCTGCGGTGCGGTCATAAAGGAGGTTTCCACATCGATCTGGGTAAATTCAGGCTGACGATCCGCACGTAAATCTTCGTCACGGAAGCATTTTACAATCTGATAGTAACGGTCAAAGCCGGACATCATCAGCAGCTGTTTAAACAGCTGAGGTGACTGTGGCAGGGCATAGAACTTGCCTTTATGCACGCGGCTGGGCACCAGATAGTCACGGGCGCCTTCCGGCGTCGCCTTGGTCAGCATCGGGGTTTCGATATCCAGGAAACCGTGCTCGTCCATAAAGCGGCGCACGAAGCTGGTGATTTTCGCACGGGCTTTCAGGCGGTTCGCCATGTCCGGACGACGCAGGTCAAGATAGCGATACTTGAGACGCGCTTCTTCACTGTTGGCCATATTGGAGTCTAATGGCAGCGGTTCAGAGCGGTTGATGATGGTCAGATCGGTGGCGAATACTTCGATCTCACCGGTCGCCATATCGCTGTTTTTGTTCTTCTCATCACGCGCGCGGACGGTGCCGGTTAACTGGATGCAGAACTCGTTACGCAGTTCAGAGGCCAGTTTGAAGGCCTCCTGGCGATCCGGGTCAAAGAACACCTGCACGATGCCTTCACGGTCACGCATATCAATAAAGATCAGGCTGCCGAGATCGCGGCGACGGTTAACCCAACCGCACAGTGTCACTTGCTGGCCTACATGAGACAGATTGATCTGCCCACAATACTCAGTACGCATAATGATATCCTTTTAACTTCAGCGCTGCTGGCACAGCTTTATGGTCAATATCCTGCTCTGAGGAGCGCTGCTGCCGCGAAAAATGGCTGCCATTATAATGGAAAATGGCTCACAGGATAAGTGCTGTCGGCGCGGGAAAGGGGCAGAAAAACCCCGATATCCCCTCTCACTGGAGCAGATGGTTAACAAAACATCATCACCTCGACATAACCGCTAACAAAACACTGCGCTTTACCGACATCATTTTCATCGCCGCCTGAGGCCTTTCCTTTGTATTCTTGACGGTTTCCTACCTTCTCGCGGAGATTCTGATAGTGAAACTTAACCCCAACACCACTGCTTTGGTTCTGATCGATCTGCAGGAAGGCATTTTGCCCTTCGGCCATGCTCCGCATTCCGCCGATGACGTCGTCCGCCGATCGGCCACGCTGGCCGCGCATTTTCGCGCTGTTAATGCCCCTGTGGTGCTGGTGCGCGTTGGCTGGTCCGCCGATTTTGCAGAGGCACTGAGACAGCCGGTGGATGCCGCCCATGCCGGCGGTGCGCTGCCGGACAACTGGTGGGACTACCCTGAGGCACTGAATGCCCGGGCCACCGATTTGTCCGTTATCAAACGCCAGTGGGGGGCCTTTTACGGCACGGACCTGGAGTTACAGCTACGCCGACGCGGCATTGACACCCTTGTCCTGGGCGGCATTGCCACCAATATTGGCGTGGAGTCGACCGCACGCAATGCCTGGGAGCTGGGCTTCAATCTGGTGATTGCCGAAGACATCTGCAGCACCGCGACGGCGGAACAGCATCAGGCCAGCGTCGAATGGATCTTCCCCCGCATTGCCCGCGTTCGTCAGAGCGATGAGATCCTGGCGGCATTGCAGTAGTGCGTCAACGACCGGAGGGAACCGGTCGTACATTTTCCTCCTCCGCAATCTGTGTTGCGCTCCTCCCTCTCCCCACGTTACAGTCGCCCGCAGTTCACCTAAACAGGAAATGCGATGACGCCGTTGTACCTTGGCCTGCCGCAATGGCAGCACCCACAATGGAAAAAACTGGGAATGACCACCCTGGAAGATTATGCCCGCTACTTTAACTGTGTCGAAGGCAACACCACGCTGTACGCGCTGCCGCGCCCGGAAGTGGTTCAACGCTGGCGGGCCATGACCCATGATGACTTCCGCTTCTGTTTTAAATTCCCCGCCACCATCAGCCATCAGGCATCGCTGCGACAGTGCGGCGATCTGACCGCAGAATTTTTTGATCTGCTCTCCCCGCTGGCCGATCGAATGGGACAGTTCTGGCTGCAGATGCCGTCAGCGTTTTCACCCGCTGACCTGCCCGCACTCTGGCAGTTTCTGGACGGTTTGCCGACGGCGTTTCGCTACGGGGTAGAGGTACGGCACCCGGAGTTTTTCGCCAAGGGCGAGGCTGAACAGGCGCTGAACCGTGGACTGCACCAGCGTGGCGTCAATCGGGTGATCCTGGATACGCGTGGGGTTCACAGCGCCATCCCCTCCTCTCCGGCGATTATCGAAGCACAGCGTAAAAAACCCAAATTGCCCGTTCACGCCGTGATGACGGCAGATGCCCCAATGATCCGCTTTATCGGGGGCGATGATCTCTCGGCCAATGCAAAGTGGTTTGACGCCTGGCGACAGCGCCTGCCGCAGTGGTGCGCCGCAGGCCAGCCCTGGCTGTTTATTCACACTCCGGATGTCGGGTTTGCTCCCGAGCTGGTTCGCGCACTCTGGCCTGGCCTGCAGCAGGCCGTGCCCGGCATCGGTGAAGTCCCCAACTGGCCACAGCAGGAGATGCTGTTTTGATCGGCGGGCAGGCGACAGCCTGAGTTTTCTTCGCTACCCTGTTCGGCAAGATAATTCTTACATCATGGAGTGAGAGATGGTCAGTGCACTTTACGTGGTAGTTGGTTCGCTGTTTATTCTGAAGTTTTTACTCGACGTCGTGCGTTTACGTCGGCAGTACAGGGTTTCGATTGGCGACGGCGGCGTTTCCGATCTGCAACTGGCCATTCGCATCCACGGCAATGCGGTAGAAAATATTCCCATCGCGATGTTTTTGCTGGTGATGATGGAGATGAACGGCGCCGATATCTGGATGCTGCACCTGCTGGGCCTGTTTTTCTTCTTTGGTCGCATGATGCATGCGTGGGGCCTGCGCAGTCGTACCGTGCTGTGGCGACGAAATGGCATGCTGCTGACCCTTCTTTCCCTGGCGGGGATGGTGCTGGTGAATCTGTTGTTCCTGCCCTGGGACCTGGTGTTTGGCCTTTCCTGACGGCCAGGCTGGCAGAAAAGGTGCAGCCCCCATCACTTTCTGCCAGAATATGCCCTTTCCGTTAGCTTCCCCGGACTTACCACTATGTCTAACCGCGATACGCTGTTCTCCGCGCCAATTGCCAAACTGGGCGACTGGACGTTTGATGAGCGCGTTGCTGAAGTGTTTCCCGACATGATTCAGCGCTCCGTGCCCGGCTATTCCAATATTATTTCAATGATTGGTATGTTAGCCGAGCGCTTTGTTCAGCCCGACTCCCGGGTTTATGACCTTGGGTGTTCGCTGGGCGCGGCCACCCTGTCGGTGCGTCGTCATATTCAGGCACCTGGCTGTCAGATCATTGCCGTGGATAACTCCCCGGCAATGGTTGAGCGCTGCCGGCGCCATATAGATGCGTTCCGCGCCGACACCCCGGTGGAGGTGATCGAGGACGATATTCGCCAGATCCCGATAGAGAATGCGTCCCTGGTCGTACTGAACTTCACCCTGCAGTTTCTTGCCCCTGAAGAGCGTCAGCAGTTGCTGAACACGATTTATCAGGGCCTGCGCCCCGGTGGGGCGCTGGTGCTGTCAGAAAAATTCAGCTTTGCCGACCCTGAGATGGGTGAGCTGCTGTTTAACATGCACCACGATTTTAAACGGGCCAACGGCTACAGCGAACTGGAGATCAGTCAGAAGCGCAGCATGCTGGAAAATGTGATGCTGACGGACAGCGTGGAAACCCACAAGCAGCGCCTGCATACAGCCGGTTTCCAGCACGCCGAACTGTGGTTCCAGTGTTTCAACTTTGGCTCTCTGGTGGCCTTAAAAGCAGGTCACGCCTGATGGATTTTGGAAATTTTTACCAACTTATTGCTAAAAGCCCCCTCTCACACTGGCTGGAAACCCTGCCCGCGCAGATCGCGGCCTGGCAGCGGGAAGCCCTGCACGGGCACTTTAAAAACTGGGATCGCTCGGTTGAACATCTGCCTGCACTCACGCCCGAAACACTGGATCTGCTCCACAGCGTGACCGCTGACAGCAGCCAGCTGTCGGCCCGCCAGCGCGAGGGAATTGAAAAACTGCTGCGGAACCTGATGCCATGGCGTAAAGGTCCGTTTTCACTTTACGGGGTCAGTATTGATACCGAGTGGCGTTCTGACTGGAAATGGGAGCGTGTTTTACCGCATATTTCCCCGCTGGCCGGACGCACAGTGCTGGATGTCGGTTGCGGCAGTGGTTATCACATGTGGCGAATGCTGGGGGCCGGCGCGCAACTGGTGGTGGGTATCGATCCCATGCAGCTGTTCCTCTGCCAGTTTGAGGCGGTGCGTAAACTCCTGGGCAACGATCAGCGTGCGCACCTGCTGCCCCTGGGTATTGAGCAGTTACCGGAGCTGAAAGCGTTCGATACCGTTTTCTCCATGGGCGTGCTGTACCATCGTCGCTCTCCGCTCGATCATCTGTTCCAGCTAAAAAATCAGCTGGTCAGCGGCGGTGAGCTGGTGCTGGAGACGCTGGTGGTGGAAGGTGATGACCAGCAGGTGCTGGTGCCGGGTGAACGATACGCCCAGATGCGTAACGTTTACTTTATTCCCTCCACCGGCGCGCTAAAAAACTGGCTGGAAAAATGCGGTTTCGTCGATGTGCGCATCGCCGATTACTCGCTGACCAGCACGGAGGAACAGCGTCGCACCAGCTGGATGACCAGCGAGTCGCTGGCCGAATTCCTCGACCCGAATGACCCGACGAAAACCGTTGAGGGTTACCCTGCTCCGCTGCGTGCGGTGCTGGTCGCGACCAAACCCTGACCACGCCAGGGCCGATCGTCACACGACGGCCCTGCGTTTCCCTTGCGCCCCTTTTCTGATCCCCGTCAAGCAACCTGCCCTTTTTTTCTTCAATACCTCTTTTTGGGTAACAAGCTTAATACTAAGGAATTAGTCTACAGTCAGTTATGCGTTCATTTCACCTGAAAGGAGTAACTGGTATGAGTAAATTTGTTTTTTCATCACCACGGAAATACATTCAGGGCGCCGGGCAGCTTGCTCACCTGGGCGAATATCTGGCAGAGCTGGGAAGCAGTGCCTTCGTGGTGGCCGACGATATCGTCTGGGGCCTGACTGGCAAAGAGGTCGAGGCATCACTGGCAGCCAGCAATATTGGCTGCCACTACGCAGCGTTTAATGGCGAAGCTTCCAGCAATGAAATTACCCGTCTGGCTAATCTGGCAAAAGAGAAAGGCACCCACATCGTGGTCGGTCTGGGCGGCGGTAAAACCCTTGACACGGTGAAGGCGGTTGCCGACGAACTGAAGCAGCCGGTTGCCGTCGTGCCGACCATCGCCTCCACCGATGCCCCCTGTAGCGCACTGTCGGTCATCTATTCCGACAGCGGCGTCTTCGAAAGCTACCGTTTTTACAGCAAAAACCCGGATCTGGTGCTGGTGGATACGCAGGTCTGCGTCCGGGCACCGGTGCGTCTGTTTGCCTCCGGCATCGCTGACGGGCTGGCCACTTACGTTGAAGCCCAGGCGGTGAAGCGTTCTCACAGCAAATCAATGGTCAATGGTGATCCGACGATTGCCGGGATGGCGATTGCGGAAGCCTGTGAGAAAACCCTGCTCACCTGGGGCCTGAGCGCCTGTCAGGCAGTGGAAAAACAGCTGGTGACACCGGCAGTGGAAGCGGTAGTGGAGGCCAACACGCTGCTTTCTGGCCTTGGCTTCGAAAATGCCGGCCTGGCTGGTGCGCACGCTATTCATAACGGGTTTACGGCGATTGAAGGCGATATCCATCACCTGACGCACGGAGAAAAAGTCGCCTACGGCACGCTGACGCAGATGATCCTTGAGCAGCGCCCGGACGAAGAAATTGCCCGTTACGTCCGTTTTTACCGCGCGATAAACATGCCAACCACGCTCAAAGAGATGCATCTGGATAAAGAGAGCTGGGAAAACCTGGTGAAAATTGGCGCGCTGGCCGGTAACGAGGGTGACACGCTGAAAAACCTCAATCCGGGACTGAGCGCGGAGGATGTCGCTCAGGCCATTCTGGCTGTGGACGCCTTCAGTCAGTCGGTGAAGTAAGCACGCCCCCGACAGGCCGGCCACTCAGGCCGGCCTTCTCAGTCAGCGACCGGGCGATTTCCAGTACTCATAGCGGTAAGCTGCCGTGATATTTCGCCGGACAATTCCTCCGGGAAACACTTCCATCTCACGGGCATAACTTAACGTACAGTTGTCACGATCGTCCCAGAGCTGGCACTCGTCCTGCGTCGTCATACTGCTTATCGGACTGTCAGACCGCGTATTCAGACGGAGTTCACGCCCTTCCCTGTCATAGTCCCAGGTCATTTTCTGTCGCTCAGAGTCTGACGCCACCAGCTGATTCTTTTTATTCCAGCGGTACGTCAGGACGCCGTTACTGTTGGCGTCAGTTCCGCGGGAGGTGCTGCGGATCAGTCGCGACTTCCGGTCGAAAAAGTGCGTGGTTTCAGTAAACCCGCTCTCACCCTTAAGCATAAATGCGTCGGCAGAACTGACAATCATCCCGCGATTGTTAGTACGGTAGTGCGTCGTGCCACGTTTGTCGTTGATGACCGTGGCCGCTCCGCTTCCCAGTTCTGACACCGTCATCGTATAGCTGGAAAGCCAGCCATCACTGACGCGCTCAAAATTTTGCACCAGTTCAATCTGCAGGCGGCCTTCCTGTTTGTCGTAACGAATATCGGCACGTTGCAGAACGCCACAGGGGTCAAATTCACCGATCATGCGCTTTTGCTGATTAACATCCTTACCAAATTCGCCAAGCACAAACTGTTTAATCGGTCCTTGTGCCGTTCCGCCCAGCATGACGATGCTGTTATTACTGTTGATCTGCTGATAGCCGGGCTGGCAGGCCTGTGCCGCCGGGGCCAGCAGCAACGCCAGCGATGCCATCAGGGAATAACTCAAAAACTGAATCTTCATCACGGCTTCCATGACAGAGTAAAGAGAAGCATGCAGTGTAGAGTTTTTTTGCCCCCTGGCGCACCTGTAACACGCGTCTGAGTCAAAAAAAACCCCAACAAAGGTAGCTGGGGTCTGGTACTTGCAAACATCACGTCACGTTTCGGCGTGCTGCGCGGCAAAATCAGTAGGTTACTGTGAATGAGAACCGCCAGTATCGGTGTAAAAGGAGAACCGCATCAGGCCACTTTCACCGGAGCCCCGAATGACATCACACTCTTCATCGCGGCCACCACATCACCATCCACACTGGTACGGGTAAATTCATCGTTTTCCGCCTCAGAACACATGGAGACACCGGCTTTGCGGTAACGCATGGGTGACGCAGTTCGCTGGCTGGCGGAGCTGTGAAGCTCAATAACGCCGGCATCGATAAATTTTTGAACGTTGCTCAGACGGACACCCGCACCGGCCATGACTTTCAGACCCCGGGCCTTATGGGTAAGTTCCCGTAAAAGAGGTAAACCACTCTCCGCACTCTGCTGCTGGCCGGAGGTGAGAATACGCGCCACGCCTAAGTCAGTCAGTTGGGTCATCGCCAGCAACGGGCTGTGGCACAGATCGAAAGCGCGATGAAACGTCACCGCCATCCCCTGACAGTGCTTCATCACTTGCTGCATGCGTGGCAGATCAATATGGCCATCAATGTCCAGCAGGCCCACCACCAGTCCGGGGAAACCCAGCTCGCGGATAAAGTCGATATCTGACTTCATCTGCTCGAATTCAATCTCACTGTAACAGAAATCGCCGCCGCGCGGCCGGACGATAGGATGTACCGGTATGGACACACGCTGTCGAGCTGACATCAGCGTTCCCGCCGATGGCGTCAGCCCCCCCTCTGCCGGAGCAGCACAGAGCTCCACCCTGTCCGCCCCTGCCTTCTCTGCCGTGACTGCACATTCCACTCCATAGCAGCATATTTCCAGTTTTCGCATCCCATCCTCCGGTTTATCACTGCTGGCTGGTTGTTTATTTCGATGCCGATGATTAGTCTGATCGGTATTACAGGTATTTATTTTAACGGGAATCAGCATCATGGCATTCAATTTTGACCAACGGATAGACCGCCGTCACAGCGATAGCCTGAAATGGCGAAAATATGGTGATCGGGATATCCTTCCACTGTGGGTCGCCGACACCGATTTTCGCGTAGCAGACTGTATTACCGAAGCATTACAGACACGTATCTCACACGGGATCTTTGGTTATGGTGTGCCGCCCGATGAGCTGATTCATCTTGTCGTCGACCGCATGAGTACGCGCTACGGCTGGCATATTCAGCCGGAATGGCTGGTATTTTTACCCGGCGTGGTGACCGGTCTGAATCTGAGCGTACGCGCCTTTACCGAACCCCACCAGGGTACTGTCGCGCCCACCCCGATTTATCCGCCTTTCCGTCAGGCCGCCAGACTCGCCAGTCGTACCCAGCTTAGTGCCCCGCTGCAGCTTAAGGATCAGCGCTGGGTGGTGGATTTTGATGACCTGAACGACCAGATGACCGGCAACGAAAAACTGTTATTACTGTGCAACCCGCAAAACCCGGGCGGTACGGTCTATCGGCGTGATGAGCTGGAGGCCCAGCTCCGTTTCGCCCAACGCCATAACCTGGTGGTGTGCTCCGATGAAATCCACTGCGACCTGCTGCTGGAACCCGGCGTCAGGCATATCCCCTTTGCCAGCCTGAGCGAGGATGCCGCGCAACGATCCATTACCCTACTGTCACCGTCAAAAAGTTTCAACATTGCCGGTCTGGGCGCATCGCTGGCGATTATTCCCAATCGGGACCTGCGTGACCGGTTTAATCGCGAGCGTAAAGGCCTGGTGCCGGATGTGGATGTGCTGTCCTTTGTGGCGGCTACCGCCGCCTGGCGTGACGGTCAGCCCTGGCTGGAGGCACAGCTGGACTATCTGCGTGGCAACCGTGACTGCCTGACTCAACATATCAATAAGTTGCCTGGCCTGAGTGTGGCCGCACCGGAAGCCAGCTATCTGGCCTGGATTGATGCCAGCAAACTGAAAGTCGCCAGCCCGGCGCTGTTCTTTGAAAAACACGGGCTGGGTTTCTCACCGGGACGTGACTTTGGTGACGATAAGTTTATTCGCTTCAATTTTGGCTGCCAGCGCGCAATGTTAGATGAAGCATTACGTCGCATGACGCTGGCGCTGGCGATCGGGCACTAGCGCTGACGCGCTCTTTCACTCCCGACAATCTCTTTCAGACTCCAGGGATGGAATTTGATGGTCACCAGCCCGTCACTGACGGCCAGTGTCGGGTTAGGCAGGCGTTCCCCTTCCCCTTTAGGTGCACTGTTTTTAACGGAAATCCCCTGCTGTATCAGTCCTTCGTCGCTCATCAGGGCGAGTGCACGAGCCCCCAGCGTCTGCTCATCGCCTCGCAGTAACACTTCCACATGTTCCCAGCCTTCATGGCGATAGCGCCGCTCCCCCGGCCAGGGAAGTTCAACCACGTTAATCTGCCACGGCCCCACCTGCAGTGGGGTGGCTAAATCAAACAGCGCAACAGGACGTCCCCCAATCTCTTTTTCAGAAAAAAGGGTGCCACAGCGGAGTAATCCCTGCTTCCATCGTTCTGCCGTGGTGTTTTGATGGCATCTGACAGCGATATGGTCGACCTCTAAATCATCAAGCTTTAGCCCTAAACGCTGAGAAAGGTGGTTAAGGCATTGTAAAAAACGGGGTAAATCATTAGCCAGATCGCTTAGTTCCTCGGCGTTTTCGATGATCATCATGCTCAAATCCTTCATTTACAGTAATTTCTCTTATTAATATCAACGCCTGTGAGCGACTTTAAAGACCAATAGATTGAATAGAATAAGCCGTAATTATCGGAATTATTCATATTAATTGCCTGCTTACTCAGACAGACATCCAGCCCTCACTGGTTCAGTACCAGCTTTTTTTTTAGAAAACAGCCTTTAAGTTTATGTTTTAGTTTAGTTAAATTTATACAATGCGACAATTCCTAAATCGCACAGGGTGCATTGTAGGCTATTCTGCTTTCTTATAGATTTGTCCCGACCATCCACACGAGGAAAAGCCCAATGCTGATGATACTGCTTGTCGCCGTCCTGATCGCGATGATGGCGTTGGCGATTGTACGCCACTGGCGGGTTCGAAGCGGGAAAACGACTGTTGCCAGTCCCCACCGCCCTCAACGCCGACGTTAATCCCGCCTCGCGGAAAACAGCCCCGCAGTACGCTATCTCCATGCTCATTCAGCAAGTTATCCAGGCATGCAGGTTCCTGGATAACTTGTTCCTAAATGCAGTATACTTTTCCCCTTCTTTTTTAAGCGCTGACGCCATGAGTGACTTACACCCTGATGACGGCGGCGCGGTGACAACGGCCTGCTCACAGGCTTTCAGAAAAATTAAGGTAACTCGGTGAATATTCAGGCTCTTCTCTCAGAAAAAGTCAGTCAGGCGATGATCGCAGTGGGTGCTCCCCTGGATTGTGAACCTCAGGTGCGCCAGTCGGCAAAAGCACAGTTTGGTGATTACCAGGCTAACGGCATGATGGCCGTCGCCAAAAGCCTGGGAATGCCGCCGCGACAACTGGCTGAAAAAGTGCTGGAGCAGTTGGATCTCACGGGTATTGCCAAAAAGGTCGAAATCGCCGGTCCCGGATTTATCAATATTTTCCTGGCACCCGAGTGGCTGTCCACCCAGATCGACAGCGTGCTGGCTGCCCCCAAACTGGGTGTGGCCCCCGTTAATCCTCAGACAGTGGTGATTGACTACTCTGCGCCGAACGTCGCGAAAGAGATGCACGTCGGCCACGTTCGCTCAACGATTATTGGCGATGCCGCGGTGCGTACGCTGGAGTTTCTCGGCCACAATGTGATCCGGGCAAACCATGTCGGCGACTGGGGTACCCAGTTCGGAATGCTGATTGCTTTCCTTGAGAAACAGCAGAACGAGCAGCATGAAGAGATCGCCCTGGCGGATCTGGAAGTGTTCTACCGCGAAGCGAAACGTACCTACGACGAAGATCCCGCTTTTGCCGAGCGGGCGCGTGGTTATGTGGTGAAACTGCAGGGCGGCGACGAGTACTGCCGTAAGATGTGGAAGCGCCTGGTGGATATCACGATGGCGCAGAATCAGCTGATCTATGACCGTATGAACGTGACCCTGACGCGTAACGATGTGATGGGCGAGAGCCTGTACAACGACATGCTGCCGGGTATCGTTGCCGACCTGAAAGCCAAAGGCCTGGCCGTCGAGAGCGAAGGCGCGACGGTCGTATTCCTTGATGAGTATAAGAACAAGGAAGGCGAGCCGATGGGGGTGATCATCCAGAAAAAGGATGGCGGCTATCTCTACACCACCACGGATATTGCCTGCGCTAAATACCGCTATGAAACCCTGAAAGCAGATCGCGTGCTGTACTACATCGATTCACGTCAGCACCAGCATCTGATGCAGGCATGGACTATCGTACGCAAAGCTGGCTATGTTCCGGCCTCTGTTCCTTTAGAACACCATATGTTCGGCATGATGCTGGGCAAAGATGGCAAGCCGTTTAAAACCCGCGCCGGGGGCACAATCAAGCTTTCCGACCTGCTGGATGAGGCCATTGAGCGTGCAACAAAACTGGTCTCTGAAAAGAACCCGGATATGCCCGCAGATGAGCTGAAAGCGCTGGCGAATATTGTCGGTATCGGTGCCGTCAAATATGCTGACCTGTCGAAAAGCCGCACCACTGACTACATCTTCGACTGGGATAACATGCTGGCGTTTGAAGGTAACACAGCGCCCTATATGCAGTACGCCTATACGCGTGTGCTGTCCGTGTTCCGTAAGGCCGGCATTGATGAGCACGGCGTTACGGGTGCAACCGCCATCGCCGAAGATCGTGAAGCGGCGCTGGCCGTCCGGCTGTTGCAGTTCGAAGAAACGATTACTCAGGTTGCCCGCGACGGGATGCCGCACGTGATGTGTAGCTATCTGTACGATCTTGCCGGGCTGTTCTCCGGCTTTTACGAGCACTGCCCGATCCTGACCGCAGAAGATGAGGCGACAAAGCAGAGCCGCCTGCGCCTGGCGCTGCTGACGGCGAAAACCCTGAAGCAGGGTCTGGATACGCTGGGTATTGAAACCGTAGAACGGATGTAAGCGCTCAGGGGCGGCCGGAACACGGGTCGCCCCTGAGGGAGCCCTCAGCTTTTCCTCGCTAAACGTTCAGCGGTAAGTCTGAGTCTGGCTTCATCCCACGGGCGTTGTGCTGGCTTTCAGCTGCAAACAGCGACAACTCCGCCAACAGGTGAAGGGGGAAATCTGTCATCAGGCCTTACTGATCAGTGCAGATCAACCGCAGGAAGCGCCGATGCCTGGCGGTAATTCACCATCACCTCATTACTGACCACCCGCAACACCGGAAACACCCGCCCTTTTCCCTCTACCTGATAGATAAAGCGTAGCGTCTCACCGGCCGCCACGTTGGTCAGCCCGCGCGTTGAACCGCTGGCTCCCTCAATTGGTACACAGCGACTCTCTGAGCATAAGCGAACCTGCAATCCGGCAGGGGCAGGCGCGCTGAGCGTATAGCGCCACACCACATCGGTCATCGTCCCGGGCAGCGCTTCAGGCGGGCTGAGAGGGCGCGATGATGCCTGCACGCCCCGGTTGGAGAGTGCCGGGCCCGTTGCGCTCGCCTGCCAGCCACCATCAGCCGCCAGACTCAGGCCCGGCAGCATCAGCAGCAACACTCCTGCCAGCGCCTTCATCAGTGGCCTCCAATGGTGGACGTCATACGGATATTGCGGTTGTCAGTCAGTTCCATATTCGAAATGACCATCAGCTGTGGCAGCGAGCGGCGCAGGAAGCGGGCCAGTAACGCACGCAGCGGATGATTCACCAGCAGCACCGGCGGTGCACCCAGCCCTTCCTGATGCTGCAGCGCCGTTTGCGCCTGTGCCAGCAGGCGATCCGCCAGCCCCGGTTCCAGGCCACCACCGCCCTGCAGCGCCTGCAGCAGCAGACGTTCAAGCGTGGTATCCAGGCCAATCACCTGCACTTCTCCGTTGCCCGGGAACCACTGCTGGGTAATGGCGCGGCCCAGTGCCACACGTACCACCGAGGTCAGCTCCTGGGGATCGGTCTGCACCGCAGCATGTTCCGCCAGCGTTTCAATAATGGTGCGCATATCGCGGATAGAAACACGCTCTGCCAGCAGATTCTGCAGCACCTTGTGCAGCGTGGTCAGGGTGATCACGCCAGGGATCAGATCTTCCGTCAGCTTCGGCATTTCCTGGGTGACGCGATCCAGTAGCTGCTGCGCTTCCTGACGACCGAACAGCTCGCTGGCATACTGGCCGATCAGATGGTTAAGATGCGTGGCCACTACGGTACTGGCTTCCACCACGGTGAAGCCCTGAATCTGTGCCTGCTCTTTCAGCGCGCTGTCGATCCAGATCGCCTCCAGACCAAAGGCCGGGTCAACGGTCACTTCTCCCGGAAGTGTCCCTGCCGCCGTACCGGGGTTAATCGCCATCCAGCGCCCCGGATAGGCGTCACCGCTGCCGATCTCCACCCCTTTCATCAGAATACGGTAGCGGGCCGGCGTCAGATCCATGTTGTCACGGATATGCACCACCGGCGGCAGGAAGCCCATCTCCTGCGCAAATTTCTTACGGATGCTGCGGATACGTCCCAGCAGTTCGCCATCCTGAGCGCTGTCGACCATCGGGATCAGCCGGTAACCCACTTCCATCCCCAGAGAATCTTCCAACTGGACATCGCCCCAGGTGGCTTCAACGCTGGCGGCACTCTCCGGCTGGCGGGCCATTGACAGAGCCGGGGCATCGCTGGTTTTCGGCTTCATCTCCTTGCCGCGTATCCACCAGGCCAGACCCAGTAAGGCGGCGGTAAACAGCAGGAAGACCAGGTTTGGCATTCCCGGCACCAGGCCAAGCAGGCCGAGGACGCCCGCACTGAGCATCATCACGCGTGGGTTATTAAACAGCTGGCCCACCATCTGCTCACCGACGTCCTGATCGGTACCGACGCGGGTAACGATAACCCCGGCGGCGGTCGAGATCACCAGCGCCGGGATCTGCGCGACCAGGCCATCACCAATGGTCAGCAGCGTATACGTTTCTGCCGCATGTCCGGCGTCCATCCCATGCTGTACCACGCCCACCAGCAGACCGCCGATGACGTTGATAATCATAATCATGATACCGGCGACAGCATCACCACGAACAAATTTACTCGCACCGTCCATCGAACCGTAGAAGTCCGCTTCCTGGGTCACGTCAGAGCGGCGTTTTTTCGCCTCCTCTTCGCCAATCAGCCCGGCATTGAGGTCGGCATCGATCGCCATCTGCTTACCCGGCATCCCGTCAAGGACAAAACGCGCGCCCACTTCAGCAATACGCCCGGCCCCTTTGGTGATAACCATAAAGTTGATGATCACCAGGATAACAAACACCACAATACCGATGGCAAAGTTGCCACCGACCAGGAAGTGGCCAAAGGCTTCCACCACCTGACCGGCGGCGGCGGCCCCGGTATGGCCTTCCATCAGAATAATACGCGTTGAGGCCACGTTCAGTGCCAGGCGTAATAAGGTGGAAAACAGCAGGATGGTCGGGAAGGCAGCGAAATCCAGCGTGCGCTGGGTGAACATCGCCACCAGCAGCACCATGATCGACAGGGCAATGTTGAAGGTGAACAACAGATCGAGGATAAACGGCGGCAGCGGCAGCACCATCATCGACAGGATCAGCAGGATCAGGATCGGCCCGGCCAGCACCTTCCACTGCGTGTCTTTCATGTTAGCGGGTAAGCGAAGTAATGCGGCCAGATTAGCCATCAGATTTTTGTTCTCCAACAAAGTCCAGCCCATCCGGCACCGGCAATTTAACAGGTCTCTTCGGGATCAGCCCCCCTTCCACTTTCCAGCGGCGGAGTTGCCACACCCAGGCGAGCACTTCAGCCACGGCTGCGTACAACGTCCCGGGAATATGCTGACCAATTTCACTATGACGATACAGCGCACGCGCCAGCGGCGGTGCTTCAAGAATCGGGATGCGGTGCTCCTTGCCCAGTTCACGAATGCGCAGAGCAATTTCTCCTGCGCCCTTCGCCAGCACTTTTGGTGCGCTCATTTTCTTTTCGTCGTACTGCAACGCAACCGAATAGTGGGTCGGGTTAGTGACTATCACGTCCGCCTTCGGCACATCCTGCATCATGCGTCGCCTGGCGGCCGCCCGCATCTGCTGACGGATACGCCCTTTCACATGCGGGTCGCCTTCCTGCTGCTTGTGCTCGTCCATAATATCCTGACGAGACATGCGTAAATTTTTGAAGTAACTGTACACCTGGAAGAAGACGTCGAAACCCACCATCGGGGAGAGCCCCAGCACCACCAGAATGCTGCACATGGCAATCATATTCAGTGCGCTGGCCAGAGCCGTCACCGGCGATTCGCTGATCAGGCGTAACATTTCCGCCCAGTGATGCCAGATATACAGCCAGGTCACCACGCCCACCAGCGTCGCTTTCAGCACGGCTTTGAGCAGTTCGGCCGCGGATTGCGCGGACACCAGTTTCGCCAGGCCTTTTATCGGGTTCATTTTGCCGAAGTCGAATTTAATCGACTTGCCGCTGATCACCAGCCCACCCAGCAGCATTGGTGCCGCAATTGCCATCACCACCAGGCCGAACATCATTGGCAGAATGGCCAGCACGGCCTGCATTAGCAGATTGGCTATCTGATGAAGCATCTGACTGGTATCGCTGACCACGGAATGATTGAAGACCAGACCATCGGCCACCAGCGCACCCAGTTTTCGCCCCATCCACTCGCCGCCGACCCACAGAATACTCAGGCCGGTCACCAGCATCAGAATCGATGTCAGCTCGCGCGATCGCGGGATTTGCCCTTCTTCTCGTGCTTTTTCAAGTCGATGGGCCGTGGGGGACTCTGTTTTTTCCTGATCGCTATCCTGAGACACGGTAGCAAAACCTTCAATACGGAATGACTGAGGGTAGAATGCCAAATTCGCGCAGGGGTAATGCCACGAGTAAACGGGTAAAAAGGGGGTTATTTAAGGAATGGGCGAAAGACAGTGCCCGCGCAATGGCGCGGGCACTGACATCAGCAGAGGCGGAATGGCTCCGCCTCTGTTATCAGAAGCCGAGGCTGTCCAGCAGATCGTCAACCTGATCCTGGCTTGCCACCACGTTCGGAGCCGCAGCATTAATCTGCGGGCCGTTCAGCAGGCTGTCGGTATCTTTCTTCACGCGGGCGCTCTGGTCAGGGATGTTTTCCATGAGGACCGTCAACAGCTGACGCTCAATTTCCTGGATAACATCCATCATACGTTTGATCACCTGCCCGGTCAGATCCTGGAAATCCTGAGCCATCATGATTTCCATCAGCTGGGCATTAGTGAAGCCTGTATGCCCCGGTACTTCGTCCAGATAACCACGAGTATCCGAAACCAGAGAGCGGGCATCTGACAGTTCGATAGGGTTCTCGAACCACTCATCCCAGCGAACTTTCAGTGCTTTCGCTCCATTCTCCATCACTGTCTGACGGGGCTGCGCGGCCTCGACGCAGTTTAGTGCACGCTCGGCCGCCTGGCCGGTCATTTGAATCACATAATCAAGACGATCGCGGGCATCCGGGATCGCCTCTGCGGCTTCTGCGATAGCCTGATCAAGACCTAACTCACGCAGACTGTCGCGCAGCATACGCGTCAGTGAACCAATTTTAGAGATTATGTCCTGCGCCGAAGCTGCATCAACATTTGGTTTCGGAATAGTGTTCATCTCAGCTCCTTACATACCCAGTTTTTCGAAGATCTTACCTAACTTCTCTTCCAGGGTAGCCGCTGTGAATGGTTTAACAACGTAGCCGCTGGCACCCGCCTGTGCAGCCGCAATGATATTCTCTTTCTTGGCTTCTGCCGTAACCATCAACACCGGCAGCTTACTCAGCGCGGCATCCGCACGGATGGTTTGCAGCAGCTGCAGGCCATCCATATTCGGCATGTTCCAGTCAGACACCACGAAGTCGAAACCCCCTGCACGCAGTTTGTTCAGCGCATCCACACCGTCTTCTGCTTCTTCAACATTGTTGAAGCCCAGCTCTTTTAACAGGTTACGGACGATACGACGCATCGTGTTGAAGTCATCGACCACCAGAAACCGCATATTTTTATCAACCATACCTACTCCCGTAATATGTAGCCCGCGAGGACCGCGTTAGATACGCAACGCCTGTCCGGCGCTAATTTTTGCCAGCATGTGCTGGCTGATTTGGTGGAGATCCACCACCTCACTGGCTCCCCCGAGGGCGATTGCCTCCCGGGGCATGCCAAATACCACACAGCTCGCTTCGTTCTGGGCAATGGTCCAGGCACCGGCTTTATTCATCGCCAGTAGCCCGGCAGCACCATCGTTCCCCATGCCGGTCAGGATCACGCCAACGGCGTTACGACCGGCAAACTGCGCCACTGAGTTAAACAACACATCGACCGACGGTTTATGACGATTCACCGGCGGTCCGTCATTCAGTTTGACCTGATAGTTCGCGCCACTGCGCGTCAGTTCCATATGCATCGCACCCGGTGCGATATACGCATGGCCCGGCAGAATACGTTCACCGTCTTCCGCTTCTTTCACCGTAATCTGGCACAGCTTGTTCAGACGTTCGGCAAACGATTTAGTGAAGCCCGGGGGCATATGCTGGGTGATTAACAGCGCCGGGCTGGTGGCCGGTAACGGCTGCAGCACATGACGAATCGCTTCGGTGCCGCCGGTAGAGGCGCCAATGGCAATCAGTTTTTCACTACTCAGCAGCGGCCCGGCTTTCAGCATCACCGGCGCAGGCTGTGGCCCACGGGTGTGCAGACGGGCGCGTGACGCCGCACGCACTTTATCGGCAATCATCTGACTGTAGGCCAGCATCCCTTCCCGAATTCCCAGCGACGGTTTCGTGACAAAGTCGACGGCTCCCAGCTCCAGGGCACGCAGGGTAATTTCAGACCCTTTGCCCGTCAGTGATGAAACCATCACCACAGGCATCGGGCGCAGACGCATCAGCTTTTCCAGAAAATCGAGACCGTCCATGCGCGGCATCTCTACATCCAGGGTCAGGACATCCGGGTTAAACTGCTTAATCAAATCCCGTGCCACCAACGGGTCCGGTGCAGACGCGACCATCTCCATATCGGAATGGCTGTTGATAATTTCGGTCATCAACTGGCGCATCAACGCCGAATCATCGACGCACAACACTCTGATTTTACTCATTATCTTTCCTTAGTCAGTCCATAGACCGTCTGGCCACGCAGATAAAATTCTTTACTAATCTGGCTGAAGTTTTCCGAGTGACCGGCAAACAGCAAACCGCCGGGTTTCAGTAACGGAACAAAACGTCGTAAAATCTTTTCCTGTGTTTCTTTGTCGAAATAGATCATGACATTACGGCAGAAAATCACATCAAACTGTCCGGGCAGCGCCCAGTCATTAGCCAGCAGATTCAGTTGAGCAAACGTCACCATATTGGCCAGCTCAGGACGGGCACGCACCATGCCTTCATGCGGCCCGGTTCCCCGCAGGAAAAAGCGTTGCAGCTGCTGCGGTGAGAGCGTACGCAGCTCCTCCTGGCGATAGACGCCCGCCAGCGCTTTTTCCAGCACCTGGGTATCGATATCACTGGCGTGGATCTGAAACTTACCCGGGCCGGTGCCCAGCGTTTCCGCCAGGGTCATCGCAATGGAGTAAGGCTCTTCGCCGGTAGAGGCCGCTGCGCACCACACGCTGTAGTTCCCCGGGCGACGTTTCGCATGCTCCGCCAGGATCGGAAAGTGGTGGGCTTCGCGAAAAAAGGCCGTCAGGTTGGTGGTCAGGGCATTCACAAACGCCTGCCACTCTGCGCTGTTAGGGTCGTTTTCCAGCAGCGCCATATAGCGACCAAAATCGTCGATATTTAACATCCGCAGCCGGCGGACCAGGCGGTTGTAGACCATTTCTCGCTTGTGATCGGCGAGAACGATGCCAGCTCGCTGATAAATCAACTGACTGATACGCTTAAAATGCGTATCGGATAACGGCAGGCGCTGTACCATCTGCGACAGCAGCGTTGCGTTTTCCGGTGGAGCTAACAACGTCGATTTCTTCATGTAGCCATCCTGCAAAGCGCGGATAAGGGTATTATTAGGGTGTCTCGTTCCCGCCGGTCTTCAGACCGACGGGATCGCTATTTAGTCTGCACGCTCATCCAGTGCGAAGCGGCTGACCGCCGCTGTCAGATATTCTGCCTGTGCTTCCAGTGCCCCCGTGGCGGCCGCGCCCTCTTCCACCAGGGCGGCGTTCTGCTGGGTCACCTGATCCATCTGGCCTACCGCCAGTGCAACCTGTTCAATACCGCGTCGCTGCTCGTCGCTGGCGGCGGCAATTTCGCCCATGATGTCGTTCACCCGGTTGACCGACTGGAGGATCTCATCCATCGTTTCCCCGGCAGAAGCGACCTGCTTCGCCCCCTGATCGACCCGGCTGACCGACTCTTCAATCAGAGATTTAATCTCTTTCGCCGCCTGTGCGCTGCGCTGGGCAAGGTTACGCACTTCACCCGCGACCACGGCAAACCCGCGTCCCTGCTCACCGGCGCGGGCCGCCTCTACCGCCGCATTCAGCGCCAGAATATTGGTCTGGAAGGCAATACCGTCAATGACGCTGGTAATGTCGGCAATCCGTTTTGAACTGCTGGCAATCGCGTTCATGGTGGTGACCACATTACCGGTCAGTGCGCCGCCTTTGTGCGCCGTACCCGATGCCTCCCGCGCCAGATCAGAAGCCTGACGGGCGTTATCGGCGTTGGCAGACACCGTGGCCGTCAGCTGCTCCATACTGGCGGCCGTCTGCGCCAGCGACGCCGCCTGCTGCTCGGTGCGGGCGGAAAGATCGTTGTTACCGGCGGCGATCTCGCCAATCCCGGTCTGCATGGCGCGGCTGCCGTCACGCACATCACGCACGGTCGAAGACAGTGCATGCTGCATATGCTGCAGGCTGGTGAACAGCTGGCCCAGCTCGTTGCGGCTTCCCGCTTCCACTTCGCCATTCAGGTTACCGGAGGCAATGCGCTCAAAATGGCTGCGCATCCGCGCCAGTGGCGCAATCAGCGCCTGCTTCACCCACCACAGCGCGGCCAGGGTCACCAGAAGTGACAGGGTCACTGAGACCGCAAAAATTACCTTCGACTGGAAGTAGAAACCTTTGCTGGCGGTCCCGGCGTGATCACGCAGTTCATCGATGTGTTTCATCCAGCGCTGGTACTGCACCTGGAACTTGTCCTGCTTGCCCTGCGTCGGAGAGTCAAGAAACGCCTGCAGCTGATTGTTCTGCAGCCAGGCGATCAGCTGTGACAACTCGCTGTAGTAGACGTCATAGGCCGCCACAATATCTTTTTCCAGTGCCATCCCCTCGGGGGTGACGACGGGGATCGCTTTAAATGCTTTAAACGCCTTATCGGCCCGATCGAGGTCGCTCTGCGCTTTGGTCATCAGGCTGACCACCTGCTCACGCGGGACATTCAGTGCCGCACGGGTGCCGGCACGACTCAGTGTCACACGGGTGCTGAGAAGCGCAGCCCAGCTTTCACCCAGCGCGTCGCGCTGGTCACCGCTGATTTCAACCTGATGAATATTGTCTGCATCCAGGCGGAAAGAGTTAAATGACAGTCCGCTGGCGGCGATCTGCATCAGGCAAAACACGCCAAGCAGGGCGATGATGGTGCCAGATATACGTAAACGACCTAACATTGCGCACTCCCCGGAAATGTCACCTGACACAGGCAACAAAAAAGATTCTTTTTCATCGGGCCGCCCGTTTACCGGGCTGGCCTCTTGTAGCGTTATAGCGGGTTCAGAAATTAAAACGTTTCCCAGTTATCATCTGATTTGCTGGCCGGCAGCGCTTTACGCGCAGCAGACGGAGGTGACAGCAACGGAGAAACCTGCGCCCTGTTGTTATTAACGGCCGCGATGATATTTTCTTTACGAATTCGGAAAACAGCGACAGCCTGAGTCAGACGGCTGGCCTGATCTTCCAGCGAAGCGGCAGCAGAAGCAGACTCCTCCACCAGTGAGGCATTCTGCTGAGTCACGCGATCCATCTCGTTAACGGCGGTGCCCACCTGGTCAATACCCCGGCTCTGTTCGTCGCTGGCAGAGGCGATCTCACCCATGATATCGGTGACGCGGGTGACCGCGCTGACGATGTCTTTCATGGTTTCCCCGGCGCTTTCCACCAGCACCGAGCCGGTATCCACGCGCGACACGGAATCCTCAATCAGGCCCTTAATCTCTTTTGCTGCCTGCGCGCTGCGCTGGGCAAGGTTGCGCACTTCTCCGGCCACCACCGCAAAACCACGGCCCTGCTCGCCGGCACGTGCCGCTTCCACCGCCGCGTTCAGTGCCAGGATATTGGTCTGGAAGGCAATGCCGTCGATCACGCTGATAATATCGGCGATTTTCTTCGAACTTCCGGCGATGTCATTCATGGTTTTCACCACGCCATCCACCACTTTGCCGCCCTTCTGCGCGGTTTCCGAGGCGCTGAGCGCCAGCTGGGACGCCTGGCGGGCGTTTTCAGCGTTCTGTTTCACCGTTGAGGTCAGCTGCTCCATGCTGGCTGCGGTTTCCTGCAGCGCGGAGGCCTGCTCTTCCGTGCGTGAAGAGAGATCGTTATTGCCGGCTGCAATTTCGCTGGCACCGGTATAGATAGCGTCAGAGCCATCGCGTACCACGCTCACCGTCTTCACCAGTTCCTGCTGCATATGCTGCAGGCTGGCTGCCAGCTGGGCCATTTCATTGCGCCCTTCCGTGTCGATCTGCTGTGTCAGGTCGCCACTGGCAATATGACGAATATGGTCAATGCTGGCTTTCAGCGGACGTAACAGGATCTGGTGGATCCCCGACCAGACGGTGGCAATGATGATCACTGACACCAGCAGAATGGTCAGCAGGACCCAGATGGCGCGCTGATAGGCGCTCTCATTCTGCGCCGAACCGGCTGCCAGCATGCCATCGGTATTTTTCAGCCAGACGGTATAGGCCTGCTCAAATCCGTTCTGGAAACCGGTCGTTGGCTGATCCACGAAGCCTTTAAAATCACCGCTGGTCAGCATCTGAATCAGCTCGATTAACGCACCGTGCAAAATCTTGTAGTTTTCATTCACACTCTGCACGTGCGGCAGGCTGAGCACGTCAGGCGGCAGTTCTTTGTTGAACTCAGCGAATTCCTGCTCTGCCGTCGCCAGCTGCGATTTCGCCAGCGCCAACAGTTCGGCCACCGTCGATCCCGTTCCCTGGCCTTTTTCATCCAGCAGATAACGCGTTGCCGCACGGTTCAGCGTGTTGCGTGTTTGTACCAGTGCTATCCATGCAGAGGTCAGATTGGCCTGCTCGCGACGAATCTGTTGGGTCAGACTAAAGTTTTCCTTATCGCCTTTCAGAGACTGGAAAAACAATCCCCCGGAAATTAACTGCAAAGAACCAAATATTACCAGGACCAGCATCAGGCTGGTCACCACTTTCATACGCTTGAACATACCTTTCCCCAGTTGGATAGCTACTGTGATTTATCGGCAGTCATAGCGGGATCTTTACCGGGTTATGCATAAAGCCCGCAGAATAGCGGGCTGGGGAGTCAGTTCGTCTTTTTTTTAAGCATATCGGGGCTGAGAACCGCCCCGTCAGCATGGCTAGAAGGTTTCCCAGTGATCCCCGGTGGCGGCAGGTGCCGCCAGCTTCGGCGCCGCGGCGGCGCTCAGAGCGGGCCGTTTCAGCACTGCAGCCGGTGCCGTTTTCTGTTGGCTGAGGCGGAACACCGCAACAGCCTGAGTCAGACGACTGGCCTGATCCTCCAGCGAGGCGGCGGCTGAAGCCGACTCCTCCACCAGCGAGGCATTCTGCTGGGTCACGCGATCCATTTCATTAACGGCGGTGCCCACCTGGTCAATCCCCCTGCTCTGCTCGTCGCTGGCAGAGGCGATCTCACCCATGATATCGGTGACGCGGGTGACCGCGCTGACAATATCATTCATGGTTTCCCCGGCGCTTTCCACCAGCACAGAACCGGTATCCACGCGCGACACGGAATCCTCAATCAGCCCCTTAATCTCTTTTGCCGCCTGCGCGCTGCGCTGAGCGAGATTGCGCACTTCCCCGGCTACCACCGCAAAACCACGGCCCTGCTCGCCGGCACGGGCGGCTTCCACCGCCGCGTTCAGTGCCAGGATATTGGTCTGGAAGGCAATGCCGTCGATCACGCTGATAATATCGGCAATCTTCTTCGAACTGCCGGCGATGTCATTCATGGTTTTCACCACGCCATCCACCACTTTGCCGCCCTTCTGCGCGGTTTCCGAGGCGCTGAGCGCCAGCTGGGACGCCTGGCGGGCGTTTTCAGCGTTCTGTTTCACCGTCGCGGTCAGCTGCTCCATGCTGGCAGCCGTTTCCTGCAGCGCCGAGGCCTGCTGCTCAGTGCGCGAGGAAAGATCGTTATTCCCGGCGGAGATTTCGCTGGCTCCGGTATAAATGGCGTCAGAACCGTCGCGCACCACGCTCACCGTGCGGATCAGTTCATCCTGCATATGCTGCAGGCTGGCTGCCAGCTGCGCCATTTCATTACGCCCTTCCACGGTAATCGGCTGTGTCAGATCGCCGCTGGCGATACGGCGAATATGTTCAATGCTGGTTTGCAGCGGACGCAGCAGGATATGGCGAATTCCTGTCCAGACTCCGGAAATGACCATCAGCGAGACCACCAGTGCAATACCGAGGATCCAGATCGCCTGCCCGTAAGACCGCAGGTTTTCTTCCGCACCCGCAGCGGCCTGAGCATCATTATTCGTCAGCCAGGCGTCGTAGGCATGGGCAAAGCCATCCTGATAGCCCTGGGTAGGTTGATCAAAGAATTCATTAATTTTCCCGGCATTCATGAGCTGGATAAGCTCACTCAGCGCCGAGTGGAGGATGTCATAATTTTTCTGGATAGCCAGTACGTTGTCGGCCGTCTTTCCCTGTTCTGTCAGGCGGGAATTCCACAGCGCATAATTTTTTTCTGCCAGGGTTAACTGCCCCTGCGCGTCGGCCAGCAGCTGCTTCACTGCTTCGCTGATCCCTTCACGGTTAGCATCCAGGGTGTAGCGGATACCCGAGCGATTGAGCGTGTTACGCGCCTGAATCAGCGCGATCCAGGACTGGTTGAGTGCGGACTGTTGCAGACGAAGCTGCTGGGAGACGGCGAAGTTGTCTTTATCGCCTTTCAGGGCCTGGAAGAATAAGCCCCCTGTGATGAGCTGTAATGAACCAAAAAACACCAGCACCAGGATCAAACTGGTGACGACCTTCATACGCGTAAACATAATGTTCCTTATTAAACAGTTGACGCTGCTGTTATCGGCAGGCGGCTGCGGATCTTTATGTGGTCGCGTTGCGGTTAAGGTAGTCAGTTATCTGGCGCTGAGCGGAATGAGCACCATGAAACATTCCGTTATTATTTCATTACAGCACTATTATCAGGTTAATCTTCCGTACGGGCGGCCGACGTTAAGGCCGCCCTCTGCCGTTCAACGCACGGTCAGAACGTTTCCCAGTGGCTGTCTGAGGCCGTTGCGGAGGCAGCCTGTGGCTTGCTGAGTGCCGCCGGCTTCAGTACCGGACGCTTCAGCGGTGCCGGGGCGACGCTTCCCTGACGGGCAATGCGGAAGACGGCGACCGCCTGAGTCAGTCGGCTGGCCTGATCTTCCAGAGAGGCCGCTGCCGAAGCAGACTCTTCGACCAGAGAGGCGTTCTGCTGGGTCACGCGATCCATTTCGGTCACCGCCGTGCCCACCTGGTCAATACCCCGGCTCTGCTCGTCACTGGCGGAGGCAATCTCCCCCATGATATCGGTGACGCGGCTGACGGCATTAACGATATCCGTCATGGTTTCGCCGGCAGTTCCTACCAGTACTGACCCGCTGTCAACACGCGCCACGGAGTCTTCAATCAGGCTCTTGATCTCTTTCGCTGCCTGAGCACTGCGCTGGGCGAGGTTACGTACTTCCCCGGCCACCACCGCAAATCCACGGCCCTGTTCGCCGGCACGGGCGGCTTCTACCGCTGCATTCAGTGCCAGGATATTGGTCTGGAAGGCAATGCCGTCAATCACGCTGGTGATATCGGCAATTTTCTTCGAACTGCCGGCGATATCATTCATGGTTTTCACCACGCCATCCACCACCTGTCCCCCTTTACGGGCGGTTACCGACGCATTCAGCGCCAGCTGCGAGGCCTGACGGGCATTCTCCGCATTCTGTTTTACCGTCGCGGTCAGCTGTTCCATGCTGGCAGCCGTCTGCTCCAGCGAAGCTGCCTGCTCTTCGGTACGCGCAGAGAGATCGTTGTTACCCGCAGCAATTTCACTGGCACCGGTATAGATCGCATCAGATCCGTCACGGACAACACTGACCGTTTTTACCAGTGACTGCTGCATATCCTGCAGGCTGGAGGCCAGCTGAGTCATTTCATTACGACCTGTCACGGCAATATTTTGCGTCAGGTCGCCTTCTGCGATGGAACGAATATGGGTAATGGTCGACTGCAGAGGACGGATCAGAATGTTACGCAGTCCAAACCAGCAAAGGATAATCAGCGCAACCACCAGGGCCATCACACCCGCAATAGTCCACAGCATATTGATATAGGCTTTCTGGTTCTGCACGGCTCCTTTTGCACTTAACTGATTCTGCAGCGTGCGCCATTCTGTGTACACCTCCTGCATAGCAATCTGTTTCTTTTCAATGTTCTGCTTGAACATCGCATCCAGCTGCTTGTTCTCCATCTGTCCGGTCATCGCTTCCAGCGCCTGAACGTAATCGCCATAGCGCTGCTGAAGGCGTTCGGTCAGTTGGGGATCGATGCCGGGGGTCGCTGGGGTAGCCTGAAAAGCCTCATAGGACTTCTGCGCGGTCACCAGCTGCTGTTTGGCCTGTGCACTCAGCGTGTCGAGTGAGGCGCTGCTACCGCTGTTGGCGGCTTCACTCTGGATGCGCAACATGCCACGGTTCAGCGTGATACGGGTCTGGTTGAGCGTGACCCACGCATCGGTAAACAGCGAGACGTTATCATTGGCTGTTTTGGAAACGGCAAAACTGTTTTTGTCGTGGGTAAGCGCGTTGATAAACAGGCCGCCCGCGGCCAGCTGTAAAATGCCGAAAATCAACAGCACCAGAATCAGACTGGTAACGACTTTAATACGCGAAAACATAGGTAACCTTTGGTGTAATTTATGGAATAACACTGGGGGTATCGGTCGGGAGACGGCAATCTTTATGCTGTGAAGAGTTAAATAACTAAAAGAGGCAGAGGTGCCGATTTTCCTCCTTTTTTGGGACTGACCCGGGGTGTAACCCTGCTCTTTACAGGGGTAAGGAAGGACAATAAAGCTGACGACAGAGCATCTTGGTTAGCCGTTTCGTGAAGTGTCATACAGCACCGCTACACTCACGGCGTCAGGCAAGAGAATGCAAATAAAGCGAGGGGCAATGAGCGAGGTAAAACTTTTCGCGGTTAACATCGGTGGCAGAACGGGATGAGGGTAATAACAGAGCGGATCGACGATCCGCTCTGTTGACGATTATGCGCTACGCAGCGTATCCATCAGCGCCATCTCTTCGCTGCTTAACAGCTTCTCGATGTCGACGAGGATCAGCATACGCTCACCGAGCGCCCCCAGACCGGTCAGATATTCGGTCGACATGGTGACGGCGAACTCCGGGGAAGGCCGGATCTGATCCTGCGTCAGGGACAGCACGTCAGACACGCCATCCACAACGATACCGACCACGCGCTGCTCCAGATTCAGCACTATGACCACGGTATTGTCGTTATAGACCACACCCGGCTGTGCGAACTTGATGCGCAGGTCAATAATCGGCACGATCACACCGCGCAGGTTAGTCACGCCCTTAATAAACGCCGGGGTGTTCGCGATACGCGTCACCTGATCATACCCGCGGATTTCCTGAACTTTCAGGATATCGATTCCGTACTCTTCGTCACCCAGCGTAAACACCAGGAACTCCTGACCCACGGTTTCGCCGGCGAGTTTAGTGACAGTGGCCATTCCAGTCATAATTCTACCCTTAATCAGTTATTGTCAGGCTGCGGCTCCCGCCACACGCTTTTCACGGTTCAGAGACTGCAGTGCAGAGACATCGACAATCAGCGCTACGCTGCCATCCCCAAGGATGGTGGCGGCGGAGATGCCCGGCACTTTGCGATAGTTGCTTTCCAAGTTTTTCACCACCACCTGGTGCTGACCAATCAACTGATCGACCAGCAGCGCATAGCGTTTCCCGGCACTTTGCAGGATAACGACAATCCCCTGCGTGGCTTCGGTTTTGGCCCCCTGGACCTCAAAGACGTTCCACAGCTCAACCAGCGGCAAATATTCTCCGCGAACTTCCAGCACGCGTTCACCACCTGCCAGCGCTTTCAGGTCATCCGCCAGCGGCTGCAGGGATTCCATCACCGCATTCAGTGGCAGGATAAACACTTCATTTGCCACGCGGACGGACATGCCATCAAGGATGGCCAGCGTCAGCGGGAGCAGGATGCGGATCGTGGTGCCTTTACCCTGTTTAGAGGCGATTTCAACGTGTCCGCCCATCTCCTGGATATTACGTTTCACCACGTCCATCCCGACGCCACGGCCGGAAACGTCCGTGACCTGCTCGGCGGTCGAGAAGCCCGGCGCGAAGATCAACATGCCGACTTCTTCATCGCTCATCGATTCGCTGACCGGCAGTCCGGAAGAAAGGGCTTTCGCCAGAATACGTTCACGGTTCAGGCCGGCACCGTCATCAGTAACTTCGATGCAGATATTGCCGCCCTGATGTTCCGCAGACAGGGTCAGATTCCCGACCGCATGTTTGCCTGCTGCCTGACGTTTTTCCGGGGTTTCAATCCCGTGATCAAGGCTGTTACGCACGAGGTGCGTTAACGGGTCAATAATGCGTTCGATCAGGCTCTTATCCAGTTCGGTCGAGCTGCCCATCAGGGTCAGTTCCACTTCTTTACCCAGCTTGCTGGCCAGGTCACGTACCAGACGCGGGAAGCGGCTGAAAACGTATTCCATCGGCATCATACGAATCGACATAACCGATTCCTGCAGATCGCGGGCATTACGCTCCAGCTGTCCCATGCTGTTCAGCAGGTCACCGTGGTTAACCGGGTCAAGCTCTCCCGAACGCTGCGCCAGCATCGACTGGGTGATCACCAGCTCACCAACCAGGTTAATCAGCTGGTCAACTTTCTCTACCGCCACGCGGATACTGGTAGATTCACTGACTTTAGGGTTCGCCGCTTTCTTCGCGGGTTCACGCTTCAGCTGGACCACATCACTGACGGCAGCCAGCTCAGGTTCAGCCACGGCTTCCATCTCAGCCTCAGCCTCGACAGCCGGCGCATCGGTCATCGCGGTGGCAATATCGACCACATCGGCCTGCGGGAAGTGGATCTGTGACTCATCAATCACAAAGCACAGTACCGCAACGATGTCGTCTTTACCCACGGAGGAGTCCAGCGTGGCTTCCAGGAAGTTGGCGCCTTTCACCGCATCAGAAACCGTACCCAGATTGCCCAGTTCTTCCAGCATCAGATCGGCTTCATTGGCCTTCAGCGCTGTCAGCTTAATACGCAGACCGCTGGAAGAAACAGACGTCGCTCCTCCCGCAGGCGCCGCAGAAATGTCAGAGACCGGGGCTTCGCCCTTCGCTTCCAGTGCCAGCTGGCGCAGAGCCTGACAAATGTAGGCGAACGTAGCGGCATCGGGCTCCGAGGCGGTTTTATACGCATCCAGCTGTTCCTGCATAATATCTTTGGTTTCCAAAAACAGGTTGATGATATCGGTACTGAGCTGCATTTCGCCGCGGCGCGCACCGTCAAGAATGTTTTCCAGAATATGCGTGGTTTCCTGTAATACAGTAAAACCAAAGGTACCCGCCCCGCCTTTAATCGAGTGGGCCGCACGGAAGATAGCGTTAAGCTGCTCCGAATCTGGTTCCTGTGGGTCTAAACCCAACAGGTGTTGTTCCATGTCCGCCAACAATTCATCGGCTTCATCAAAGAACGTCTGGTAAAAATCGCTGATATCCATGCTCACGGTATCACCTCGGCTGTGAGTCGCGATCGGTCTGGGTCGTCGGTGCCGGTGCGGCCGGTAACGAGGTTACCGGTGCAGCGGTACTGACAGACTCAGCCTGTGATTGTTGAGGGTCTTGGTTTGTTGTGGCTGTGGAAGGAACTTCCGGCGCCGCTATCTGTTTAAGGCTACTTGCATCATTAATCTGTACCGCATCACTTTCAGCATTTTCCCGCTCAATCTGAGCTTCAGTGTCGTGGTTCAACACCAGCAGACTGATGCGTCGATTTACCGAGTCGTTTCCGCCACGATTTTTCAGTTTCATGGTGTCAGACATGCCCACCACGCGCAGCATCTTGCCACCGTCCAGACCTCCGAGAACCAGCTCGCGCCGCGACGCATTGGCGCGGTCCGCAGAGAGTTCCCAGTTACTGTAGCCACGGTCGCCCCCGGCATACTGAAAATCATCGGTATGGCCCGCCAGGCTGATTCGGTTCGGAATATCATTCAGAATCGGGGCAATGGCACGCAATATGTCGCGCATATAGGGTTCAACCTCTGCGCTACCGGTTTTAAACATCGGACGGTTCTGGCTGTCAATAATCTGAATACGCAGCCCCTCTTCCACCATGTTAATAATCAAATGGGGACGCAGGGCCCGCAGACGGGGATCGGCTTCAATCAGCTGATCCAGCTTCTCACGCAGGCGGTTCAGACGAATCTCCTCCAGCTTGCGTTTCTGCGCATCCATATCGACAACTTTATGCACCTCACCGCTCTTTTCCGTCGGGTCCTGGCCACCGCCAGGAATAGGGCTTGAACTGTCACTGCTGCGCTGACCGCCGGTTAACGCCACTTTCAGCGGCGTCTTAAAGTAATCGGCAATCTGAATCAATTGTTGAGGACTTGAGATTGAAATCAGCCACATCACCATAAAAAAAGCCATCATTGCCGTCATAAAGTCGGCGTAGGCGATTTTCCATGAACCGTGCGAGCCGGCATGTTTATTCGACTTTTTCCGCTTTACCAGCACAATGGGGTGATTGTTATGCTTCATGCGTCTTGGTCCGAAGTCTGCTTAGTGGATTTTGCATTACGGACATGCTCCTCCAGCTCGGTAAACGACGGTCGGTCGGTTGAGTACAACGTCTTGCGACCAAACTCCACCGCAATCTGCGGGGCATAACCGTTGAGGCTGGAGAGCAGCGTGACCTTAATGCACTGCATCATCTTGGTGTTCTCTGCACACTTCTGGCGTAATACCCCCGCCAGTGGAGAGATAAAACCGTACGCCAGCAAAATCCCGAGGAAGGTTCCCACCATGGCGTTAGCAATCAACGCACCCAGCTCTGCTGCCGGTCGGTCTGCAGACGCCAGGGTATGGATAACGCCCATCACGGCAGCAACAATACCGAACGCGGGCAGGGAATCCCCCATGGTGGCCAGTGCCGTCGCTGGCACATCACACTCGTGCTCGTAGGTTTCGATCTCTTCATCCATCAACGCTTCAATCTCAAAGGCATTCATATTGCCGCTGACCATCAGGCGTAAATAGTCGGTAATAAAGTCCACTAATCTTTTATCGGCAAGAATGCGCGGGTAATTAGCGAAAATCTCACTTTCCTGCGGATTTTCGATATCCCGCTCCAGCGACAGCATCCCCTGCTGACGGGACTTGGCCATCAGGCGATATAGCAGCGCCATCAGATCCATGTACACGGCCTTGTTATATTTCGAACCGCGCATCAACAGAGGTAATGCTTTGACCGTCGCTTTAATCGCTTTGCCGTTATTACCGACAATAAAGGCACCAATGCCCGATCCGACAATGATCAGGACTTCTGAGGGTTGGTATAACGCGCCCAGGTGGCCGCCGACCATTGCGAAGCCGCCTAACACCGACCCGAGGACAAGGATATAACCCAATATAATCAGCACGAAAAATCCTTACGCTGTAAACGTGTGGGTGGGTGGAACCAGATTATTCAGGCAGGGACACCAGACGTGGGCAAAAAAAAAGCAGCGGTCAAAGACCGCTGCTGGATTCACTCCACGTGGCGAACACTATTAAACGGCTTGTTTAACCTGTTCATCCAGCAGTTGTGAATTGTTATCGGCAGTTTCTGCGATAAGTTTACGTCTTTTTACCGCCCTGGATGGTGGCTGGCAAAGACTGCAGGTAAAGCTACCAATGGGCTGATGCGCATGATTAATAAAGCTTCCGCCACAGCACTTGCAGCCGATTAATTCCAGCATTCCACTTTCGACAAACCGGACCAGGGTCCAGGCGCGTGTCAGCGCCAACAGCGGGCCCTCGTCCTGTTGTGGGCACTGCTCCAGGTAGAGGCGATACGCTTTAATAACGGCCTCAACTCCGGTGCATAACCCGGTTTTCACCAGGAACTGCCAGGCATTACAGAACATAGAAGCATGGATATTTTGCTCCCACGTCATAAACCAGTCGGTAGAGAACGGCAGCATTCCTTTAGGGGGCGGGCTACCGCGCAACTCTTTATACAGTTTAATTAAACGACCACGGCTTAACTGCGTTTCGCTTTCCAGCATCTGCAGACGGGCACCCAGAGTAATGAGTTCCATTGCCAGCTGAATATCACGTGCTTCCTGAACAATACTTTTTTCGCTCATCAGCTCGCTGCCCTCTTTTTCGGGGTTTCTGTATCTTTCGATACATCTCGTAATAAACGGCTGGAGAGCAGGATACCCGTATGGATCTGCTGCAGGTCGTCCACGCGTGATTCCTGAGTTAAACGACTAATTGACTTGTGGTCGTTGAAACGGAACTGGCACACCAGTTGATTGGTTTCTGCCAGCTTAACCATCTCAGGCAACGTCAGACCGGCAAGGGCATCGGCCATTGGCTCATCAATACCTAAGCGGAACATTGCAGAGGCTTTTTCCTGGTTAATTAAACGTTGTGCGAGTAATAAATAAGACAAATTGATGTCGTAAATATGTTTGAGTAATTCTGATGTACCCATTTTTTTTTCCATCCTGACTGACACTACTTTTAACGTGTGCGGCTTAAGCCGCTACCATGGTTGCTGGTTGGTAAATCTAAAGATGGCAAAAAATTAGTGGCAAACGCCAAACGTATAAAAAAGCTGTCTTGTTTTCGGTGAACCAAGCCAGGAAATAATCATGAATTCATTTTGCCAGTGGCCATTCCTGAGCCATCTCATCCCTGACTTCTTCCGTGACTTCTTGTTACATTCTTTTAGGACTATTCCTAAAACAACGCAACTCTATCCCCTCTGATCGCGACATACAACGAGAGCCACGCCAAATTTTAGATAAAGTGTGACGCAGGTCACACTTTTAAGGCAAATACTTCCTAAAAACCCATCAGTAACGCTGTTGATTAGCTCACTAACTAACCATTATGGTCATTTTTTGTAAATTTCAGCTCATGAGCAACCATTAGCCAGGTGAAACAGGCATCTGTGGAACATTAAAGCGAAGCGGGCTGGATGTCTTACGAGTTGATAGAGAATAATAGTCACTTAAGCGCAACTTAACAGGATTTTATCCTGAATAATGATGCTTTGAGGGCAGGATGAGATAGTTACTTACGGTGAATATTTGCACGCCATATGAAGGCAGAAATGTGACACAGCTCAGGTTTTTTAAAGGAAGTGATAACGGAATGTAAGCAGTTAGCCCCTAATGTTTAGGGTCTGCCAGAAGATGTAAACAGGGGTTACATAAGAGACATGAATGTTTAAGCGGAAACTCTAAGAATATCCTTATGATTATCGACAACCCGCGCGGAATCTTTAGGGAAAAGTGGATTTATTCGATTTTTTGTGGGCTGGGCGGCTGTTTTTTCAACAATTATCCGCATAAATTACGTAGCAGCGGTGATGGATGGTTAAGCGGAGAGCGAAAAAAACAGGGGGCAACGCCCCCTTTCAGTTACCTTTCTTATTTATACTGGTCCGCCTGATCAGGCAAGTTTCGGGAAAGCGGCCACATTATTCTCCTTTTCAATGGCCCTCCCCTGAATCGGCAGCGCCTGCAGGTCCTGCAGATAGCTTTCCCGCCAGTGGGCGATATCATTCTGACGCAGCACGTTCATCATATCGTTATAGCGTGAGATACGCTCCGTGCGTGACATGGTCAGCGCCTGATTCAGTGCAGCGGCGACCTCGTCGCGATCGTAAGGGTTAACAATCAGCGCCGATGTCAGCTCGTTGGCCGCCCCGGCGAAGCGCGACAGCACCAGCACCCCCGGGTCATCCGGGTCCTGTGCAGCCACGTACTCTTTTGCCACCAGATTCATACCATCACGCAGCGGGGTGACCAGGCCGATATCGGTCAGCCGGAATATTTTCATCAGCAGGCGGCGATCGAAATGCTGATTGAGGTAATAGAGGGGCGTCCAGCCCAGCGTACCGTACTTACCGTTGATACGCCCGGCTTCGGTTTCCAGCTGATGACGAATATCCTGGTAGGCCTGCACGTCACCGCGCGACGTCGGGGCAATCTGTGAGTAGCGAATCTTGCCGCGATGTTCCGGGTAGTTCTCCAGCAAGGCCTCGTAGGCAAGAAAGCGCTCAGGCAATCCTTTGGAGTAATCCAGACGCTCACAGGCGATAATGTTTTTTGCATCACCCAAATCTTTTTTCATCGCCACCATCTTCGGCGGCAGCGGTCCTTCTGCCATCTCTTTGATGCTGTCCGGCTCGATGCCAATCGGATAGACCTCGGTAGTGAAGCGATTGCCGAATGCCCGGTGCTGTTTGCCGTCGCTGTTCAGTGTGGTCTGCAGCGCCACGCACTCCAGGAAGGCGATACGGTCGCTTTCGGTCTGGAATCCCAGCAGATCGTAATCACACATCATCTGCAGCAGATCGGCATGAGGCGGCAGCGCGTTGAAAATCTCCGGCGTCGGGAACGGAATATGCAGGAAGAACCCAATACGGTTATTTACCCCCAGTTTGCGCAGCTCGGCGGCAAAGGGCAGCAAATGATAATCGTGGATCCACAGCACGTCATCTTCCTGCAGCAGCGGCACCAGACGCTGCGCCAGCTGGGTATTCACCCGCTGATAGCCGTCCCATGCCTCGCGCTGGAAATTCACCAGATCCAGACGGTAATGGAAGGCAGGCCACAGCACGGCATTGGAGAACTGCAGATAATAGAGATCATAATCATTCTGGTTCAGACCGAAAGAGGCATAAGTGATGCCGTCCTGCTCCAGCATACTGAGCTCTTCTTCATCCTCACCAATTTCAGTGATATCTCCATTCCAGCCGTACCACACGCCTCCCGTGGTCTTCAACGCGTCGACGATCCCGACGGTGAGCCCTCCTGCACTGGCCTTACTGCCATCCGGGATAGCAATACGGTTAGATACGACAACTAAGCGACTCATAACCTTAACTCCTTACTGACGTTGTAACGTCTTCATCTAGTTTTATTCGTGCCTGTTCCAGCCAGTGATACACCGCGGCAACATCGCTGAGATGGCCCTGCGCTGCGCTGGTTCCGGCACCGACTTTAATTGAGATGCCCTCCATGGCATTGACCACGTTAAACCCTGCCTCGTCGGTCAAATCATCTCCCAGAAAGACCGGAACTCGTCCGGCAAAAGGAGGGTGCTGCATAAATTCTTCAATAGCCGCGCCTTTATTAACGCCTCGCGGCTTCAGTTCGACCACGCACTTACCCGGCTGCTGTACCAGTTCAGGGAAACGCGCCACCAGCGAGTCGGCCAGTTGCTCTACGGCCTGCTGGTGCTGGGGGGCCTGTCGGTAATGCAGGGCAAAGGCCATGCCTTTACTTTCGAGTTGAGTACCCGGCAGTACCGCCATGGCGGTGTTCAGCGCCTGGCTGAGCGCGGTCACGGTGGCGGGCTGCAGGCGAAGACGCGATATGTGCCCTTCGCTGTTGCGTCGCTCCGCGCCGTGTACACCGGCCATGGGCAATACCAGCGGAGACGCCAGCGCATCCAGTTGTTCTATCGGACGACCGGAGATCAGTGCCACGGCCCCCTCGCAGCGCTGTGCCAGCCGGTTGAGGTTATCCAGCACCTGCGCCGGAATAGAAACCTCGTCAGGGCGTGGCTTTATCGCTGCCAGGGTGCCGTCCACGTCGAAGAAAAAGGCATAACGGGTTGCCGCCAGCAGGGGGGGAACGAAATCTGTTTGGGTAGTCACACATTCCTCCTGAGTAAACGATCGGGAGATGCTGCTGACAATGAGGGGGACAGCGGTCGTCTGACGAGCGGCGGTGGTGTCAGGCCTGTCGTCAGACGTAGTCGAGGGCAGCAGTATCGCGGCATCGGCCCTCAGTGCAGACAACATCAGCGTAAAGTATAGCGGGGTTTCCAGAACCTGCCAGAAATCATGCGCTAACTGGCTGCTGCCACAAAGAATTCACATCAATGTCCGGCCAGCCGTTGGCCTCTTCCGGGCCGACAATATTATCTTCACAGTAGAGACTGGCGAGATCGATAATATGCGGCGTCAGCCGCTTTCCGCTGTTCAGGGAGAAGAATACGCAGATTTTGGGTTGCAGTAAGGAGTGCTTGCCGGGTTCCGTTACCACGCCGAGCCGCCCGGAAGAGAGACGTACCAGCGATCCAACCGGATAGATCCCAACGGCCTTTACAAAGGCGTAAAGCAGTTTACGGTCGAAATGCCCGGGCCAGCTGGCCATCTGGTGCATGGCGCTGGCCGGATTCCAGCCCGCTTTATAGGGCCGGTCGGAGGTCACGGCGTCGTAGACATCACAGATAGCAGCCATGCGTGACAACAGGGAAATCGCATTAGCACGAAGCCCATGGGGATAACCGCTGCCGTTGACCTTTTCATGATGATGCATCGCCACATCCTGCAGATCATCACCGGCGCCACTCAGCCGCAGGATCTCAGCACCGGCCACCGGGTGATGCTTCATAAGATCGAACTCTTCTTCCGTCAGTTTGCCGGGCTTATTCAGGATGGCCAGCGGAATGGCCGCTTTACCGACGTCATGCAGCAGCCCTGCCATCCCTGCCCTTTTCTTCTGTGCTTCGTCCAGCTCCAGCTGATCGGCCAGCGACAGCATCAGCGCACATACCGCCACTGAGTGAAGATAGGTGTAATCATCATGGGACTTGAGACGGGCGACGGTGAGTAACGCTGCCGGATGACGGTTAAGCGAACCGGCAATATCATTGACCAGCGGGATCGTACTTTGTGCATCAATCGTCTTACCCAGACGTGCATCGCCAAACATGGCCATCACCGGGCCTTTTGCCGCGACACAAATTTTTTGTGCCTGCGCCATTTCGCTTTGCATGGTCACCGCGCTGTCCGCCGCTACAGGCGGCGGCATATACACTGCAACCGGTTCAGTTTCTGCCGCTGGCACCGGCTCTTCTGCGGTGATGCACCGCTCGGCAGCCCGCCCGCGGGACAGATCAATCCACACCTCACGCACGCCACTCTCCTGAATGGCCTGGATCTGGCGCGCCTCAGTCAGCAGCATCTCATTATGGACTAACGGGTGCTTAAGCCAGAACACGTCCAGCTTGTGTAAAAACATCCCGGTTTGCAGCTCTTGCACTGCAATACTGATAATCATCCGGTCTCCCCCTGACAGTATGCATTCCATTCCTTCTTACTATCGGCAGATGATTAAAAAACATGCGCCGCGGCGGCGTAAACAGCGATGAATTATCGCAGTCTTGCTGGCATTTGTGCTCAGGATCACACCTGCAGTCTGTTCTGCAATCCCCCCGTCAGTCACACAACGCCGCCCGGGGTAGCAGGATTTACTGACAGGAATTGAATAAAAAAGACGAAAACTCACCGTCACGATAGGAGCTGTCTGGAATAGTGGAAAAATCTCTGGCGAAAGCAACAGGCGACGCGCCGATGCGCTACATTGCCTCCTTACCTGCGCTGCGGTCTCACTGCCGCACCGTTTTTACTCAGGGGAGCTGATAATAATGTTAGACATGATGATAAAAAGAAAACGCGAACGCCGGCACACGGAAGATCGCTACCTGGCGCTGGTGCTGGCCACCAGCGCAGGACTTCTTAATGCGATGGCGCTGGGGGCATTCGGCATCTTTCCGTCACATATGTCAGGAAACACGTCGCAGCTCTCCTCGGAAGTCTCCAGCGTGGATATCCGTGATATGACATTTCTGCTGGCAATGATCGTCGCGTTTGTTATCGGCTGTATCAGCGCGCGCCTGCTGGTGATTGTCGGTATTCGCAATAATATCCGCACCATCTTCAGCCTGATCCTGCTGATGGAAGGTATGCTGCTGATGGCCATGGCGGCCTTTGAGCTGCTCTACTACTCCTCGGCCAATAACCGTGAGGCCCTCGTTTTTCTCGGATTTTTAATGGGGATCCATAACGCCACCTCCACGCAACTTTCTAATGGCCGCGTGCGTTCCACCCATATTACCGGCACGCTGACGGATGCAGGCATTGCGCTTGGTTCTTTACTGGCCGTCCTCTTCCGCCACGATCCGTCGAAGCAGGTCACCGCCCAGCGTAAACAGTTTATCACCCACCTGGTCACCCTCTTTTCCTTCCTGACAGGAGGCATCGCGGGTTTGCTGCTGTTTAACCAGTTTGGTTTCGGGTCGATGATTGCCGTCGGCGCCTTTCTGGCGATCATCGCCATCGGTGCCGTGGTGCTTACCGTGAACCTGGCACGCAGCTAGTCCTGCCATTTACATTCCCCCCTTCTGGCGCGGCTCTTTTCAGAGCTGCGTCATAAAATAACAATTTGATCTGACCCGGCGTGATATTTTCGTTGCGTCAGCAAACCCGCTCAATAACTATAGGTAGAACGTTCTACTAAAACGTTCTACTTAAATAATACCTGCCCCATTACTCTTAAAACTCTGTCCCAGCGGGAGACACTATGCGTTTTTTTACCGGGTTCTTTAAATCGCTTTCCAGATTATCAATGATAGGCCGTGCGCTGATGTTGCCCATCTCACTGCTGCCTGCGGCCGGGCTGCTATTGGCGTTCGGGGATAAGTTTCATCTGCCCCTGATGATGAATGCAGGGGGAGTGATCTTTGATAACCTGCCGCTGCTTTTTGCCGTTGGCTCTGCCGTCGGTCTGGCGTCTGAATCCGGGATTGCGGCCCTGGCCGCTACCGTGTCCGTCCTGATCACCAATATGACCATCGGCACCGTGATGCAAATCACCCCGGAAATGGCCGCCAGCGGTGGGAAATACGCGATGGTCATCGGCATTCCCACCTTACAGATGGGCGTGTTCGGCGGGCTGATTTGCGGGGTGCTGGCGGCCTGGTGCTATAACCGTTTCCATACGCTGCAACTGCCTGAGTTTCTCGGTTTCTTTTCCGGTAAACGCTTCGTCGCCATTGCCACCGCCTTCCTTTCTTTCCTGCTTGGGCTGGTGCTGCCGCACATCTGGCAGCATATTCAGGCTGGCATTGATGCGCTGTCCGTGGTGGTTAACGGGGATAACCAGGCGCTGTCGACCTTTATTTTTGGTCTGGTCGAGCGTGCGCTGATCCCTCTTGGGCTGCATCACATCTGGTATCCCTCTTTCTGGTACTCCTTCGGCGACTACACCACCCAGGCCGGACAGGTTATTCACGGCGATCAGACCATCTGGTTCAAAATGCTGGAAGAAGGGACCAAATCCTTTAGCAGCAATACCTATCAGAACGCCGGTAAGTTTATGCAGGGGGAGTTCCCGCTGATGCTCTTCGCCCTGCCAGCCGCCTGTCTGGCGATGTACCATGAAGCCAACACCAAAAACAAAAAAATCGCTTCAGGTATCCTGTTTTCGGCGGCGCTGACCTGCTTCCTGACCGGGATCACGGAGCCGGTAGAGTTCACCTTTATCTTTGTGGCACCGATACTGTATGTCTTCAACGCCATTATGGCGGGCCTCTCCTATATGTGCATGTACCTGCTGGACGCACATATTGCCAAGTCATTCTCTGCCGGTCTGATCGACTACATTTCATTCGGCATCCTGCCGTCCTTTAATGGCTTCCAGACTCACTATCTCAGCGCGGTGATCGTCGGCGTTCCGATGGCAGCCATCTACTACGTGGTGTTTCGCTTTGTGATCCGCCGCTTTGACGTCAAAACACCGGGGCGGACGGACATCACGGCGAATGCCGGCGACAAAAGTGATGCGGAGCTGGCCACTGAGATCACCGGCCTGCTGGGGGGCAGTAAAAATATCAGCAACGTCGGAGCCTGCATCACCCGCCTGCGTCTGGAAGTGGAAGACAGCGAGCTGGTAGATAAAGACGGGCTTTACCATCTCGGCGCACGCGGAGTGGTCTTTGTCGGGGATAACGGCATCCAGATTATCTTCGGTGCCCGGGCACAGTTTATTGCGCAACAGATGGCCCCCGTGACCGGGCGTTAACTGGCACAAATTATCGTCTCCTGTATGCTACGGGAGACGATTTTTTTACAGGGAATACAATGAAGAAGGTCAGTATTGTTGATGTGGCAAAACTCGCCGGCGTTTCCGTTTCTACCGTCTCGCTGGTGCTGCGTCAAAAAGGGAAGATCTCAACGCAGACCATTGAAAAGGTCCAGGCCGCCATCACTGAACTCGGCTACGTGCATAACGTGGCCGCGGCTAATCTGCGCGCAAGCACTTCTAATCTGATCGGTCTGATTGTCCGTGACTTCAGCGACACCTTTAACCTGAGAGTGATCACCAGCATTGTGCAGGCGCTGGAGCAGCAGGGTTATATGGTGTTTCTGGCCCATCCCCAGGATGATGAGGCGCGGCTGGAACAGTGTCTGCTCTCTTTTACCCGCCAGGGGGTGGCCGGGGTGATCTACCTGACCAGCAGCACCACCCGGCAAACGCTACCTGGAGCGGTTAGACACTGCACGCTGCCGCTGGTAACCGTTTCGCAGGCGATGATCGAAGGGCAGTATGATCTGGTGATGCGCGACAACCGGCAGGCCGCTGCGCAGGCGACCCGCTACCTGATCGAACGTGGCCACCGTAATATTGCTTATATCGGCGGTGAGGAAAACGGTCTGATCCGCGACCAGCGGCTGGCGGGCTATCGTATGGCCCTGCAGCATTATGGTCTGGTCTATAAGGAAGAGTTCACGCCCGCCTGCCTGGAGGAGACGGACGCAGCACGCCTGGCGACCCGGCGACTGCTGGAAAGCAATAACAAGATCACCGCCCTGCTGTGCCACTCTTCCCATGCGATCATTGGCTGCCTGAACGGTATTCATCAGGTAGGCCGTACCGTGGGGAAAGATGTGTTTCTGACGCAGCAGGTCTCCCTGCTGGGCTTCGAAGATATGTTACAGATCAACCTCAGCTCCCCTTCCTTTACCTATGTTTCGTCAGCCAGTGATGAAACCGGCCGCCAGGCTGCCGCCCTGATCCTGCGAAAAATCGGGCAGAACACGCTGCCGCCTCAACGCATTGTGGTGTCCGGTGAACTGGTGCTGCGGGAGTCCGGCTAGTGGCTTACAGCCGCCCGGTATTCACCCGTTTGCCAATATCCTTCAGCTGAGAGTACTTCTCCAGCAGCTGCGGGCCATCGTCCAGACTCATGGCAAACATCCACATATAGGTCATTACCGAATAGATATGACCCGCGTCGGTCCCGCCGCTACGGGCCATATGCATCAGGGTAAGACCAAACAGCAGTGCCACCATCACGCCAATAGACAGATAGCCCAGCGCTTCGCGATCGGACAGGCGGATGCGCAGCCCTGCCAGCACGCGGTAGTGTCGGATCAGTGAAGGGGTGTTGGCATGGCTGACAAAACGCACTTCCCGCTCCAGGCGGTTATTCAGCCGTCCAAACAGACGCTCATTTTTATCCGTATAGCTGCGCAGGAAAAATGAGAAAAACAGCAGAATGACCAGGCAGGCCACCCCCGTCCAGAATTCAATCACCAGCAGCATCACCGCCGCCCCGCTGATTGACGCCACGCTGGTGATCAGTACCGGCAGGTGTTTTTCAAAGAAGTCGACGAATTCACGCGACAGCGCCACGCGCGCCGCAATAGTGGAATGGGTGTGCCGATCTTCACGCTGCTGCAGGATCACCGGCACCGCCAGTTCAGCATAGATCCGCGCAAAGGTTCGGGTATCCACACTGCGCCTGGCCGCCCCGATGGTCCACATCACCATCACCATGACGGCATACAGCAGCGCGTGCAGTGGCTGGGCATTCAGCGTGGCATTGATGGCAAAACCCGCCAGCAGCGGATAAAGCAGATAGGTCACATTCTCAGCCACCACCAGCAGTAAGGTGATCATCAGTTTTCGACTGTGGCGGCGACCCAGACTTTTCAGGGTAGCGGCGGCGCTGCCGGAAACCGCGACGGTTTCCGGTAATTTACAGGTTTGCATGGAGCTCATTTCTGGGTAGGATTATGTTTGAGCGGTTGCTCAAAACTGAAATCAAGTCTATTTGAGCGCTTGCTCAAAGTCAATGCAGGGTCAATGATGAAAGAGTCCCGGGAAGCACTGAAAGCCCGAATTCTGCAGGGTGCGATTGCGCTGTTTATGGAAAAAGGCATTGAAAAAGTGACCACGCGCGAACTGACCGAACACGTCGGCATCTCACGCAGCCACATTTATCACTATTTCCGCGACTGGGAAATGCTGTGTAAAGAAGCAATGACGCTCTACCTACAGCAGGATCGGGAGGATTTTGCCGCCGGCATCACCGGCCTGACGGCTGAACAGCGGCTGACCGCCTTTGTCGCCGGCTATCTGCCTGCCGCAGCCGATGCCGCCTGGCAGCTTTACAGTTCGCTGTGGCAGTTGGCCATTCACGATGAGGAGTGGGCCGCGATCGCCCAGTCAATGATGGAACAGTGGCACCGCCTGCTGGGTAGCATTATCCGTCAGGGCATTGCGGATCAGGCCTTTTTCAGCCCGGCACCAGAACGGGTGACACGCCAGTTGAGCGCCATGCTGAATGGCTATGCCGATCAGCTGATTGTCTCCCCCAACCAAGAGGCACATCAGGCGGTGATGCAGGATATTGAAGCCTTTATCACTCTGGCCCTCAGAACGGAACCGAGCCGTTAGCGCTCAATGCGCTAACCCGCTCCGCGTGCCGTTCGCTATACTCGCGTTGTTGCCACTCCCCATTTGAGGAAAAACTGTGATCAAATTCAGCGTACTTTACCCGCGTCAGCCGGGTGCCCATTTCGACCATGATTATTATCGCGACGTTCACCTGCCACTGATCAAAGCGCGTATGGGTTCCGCCTGCCTGCAGTATGAAATTGATACGCCGCTCGACAGCAATATGCCGTTTATCGCCGCCTGCCATATTTACTGCCCGGACAAGGCGACATTTGACAAAGTGATAGCAGAACATGGCGCAGAGTTTATGGCGGATGTGGCTAACTTTACTAACGTGGAGTCGCAGAAGCTGGTATCTGAGGTGTTACGCGTCAATTAACCGGACGGGCAGCGCGCTGTTAACCGCAGCGACCCGTCGGAATGTCTGCAGGCTGGCCGGGGACACCGACCCGCCTGCAACGGTCAGGAAAGGATGTTTTTCTCGGCCAGATCCAGAGCGAAATAGCTGAAAATGATATCGGCTCCGGCCCGTTTAATCGACCCCAGGCTTTCCAGCGCGACGTCGATCTCGCTGATGGCTCCCGCCTGCGCGCCAAATTTAATCATCGCATACTCCCCGCTCACCTGATAGGCCGCCAGCGGCAGCTGGGTGCGCTCACGCACGTCACGGAGAATGTCCAGATAGGCTCCCGCTGGTTTCACCATCAGCGCATCAGCGCCTTCCGCTTCGTCGATCAGCGACTCACGAATGGCTTCGCGGCGGTTCATCGGGTTCATCTGGTACGTTTTACGATCGCCCTTCAGCGAAGTGCCAGCCGCTTCACGGAACGGGCCATAGAAAGAGGAGGCAAACTTGGTGGAATACGACATGATCGCCGTATCGGTAAACCCTGCGCCATCGAGAGCGTGACGGATCGCCGCGACCTGACCATCCATCGCCGCTGATGGCGCAATAAAGTCTGCCCCTGCGGCAGCGGCCACCACGGCCTGACGACCAAGGTTAATCAGCGTGGCATCATTGTCCACGCCGTGGTCGTGCAGCACGCCACAGTGGCCGTGGCTGGTATATTCACAGAAACAGGTATCGGACATCACAATCATTTCCGGCACGGTTTCTTTGCAGATACGCGACATGCGCGCCACCAGGCCGTTCTCGTTCCAGGTATCACTGCCGTCCGCATCGGTATGGTGCGATATCCCAAAGGTCATCACCGACCGCACGCCCGCCCTGGCAATGCGCTCAATTTCATACGCCAGGCGTTTTTCAGGAATACGCATCACGCCCGGCATGGCGGCGATAGGCTTATAGTCATCAAGCCCTTCCTCAACAAAGATCGGCAGAGCCAGATCGTTCAGGCTGAGGGTACTTTCCTGAAACAGGGAACGAAGAGATGCAGACTGACGCAGGCGTCGTGGGCGCTGGACTGGAGAATAGCTGGACAAAACAACCTCTGTTTAGCGGGTCATACACTGGTCAACGGCACCGGTGATGATAAACATGAATAGTGCGCTAACAGTATACCTCCGGGCGCAGGATGACAATGCCTGTGCAAAACCGGTAGCGATCCCCGGCACAGAATGATTCATTTTTAGGGGTTGCTCGCACAGGAGTGACTTGAAAGCGCAACGCAGATAGCGCTTTATAAAGGAGACTTTTTCTCTATTAGGAAATCC
The DNA here is from genome assembly GCF_001571305.1 of Erwinia persicina NBRC 102418. GTDB lineage: Bacteria > Pseudomonadota > Gammaproteobacteria > Enterobacterales > Enterobacteriaceae > Erwinia > Erwinia persicina. Next base: position 143,565 of record NZ_BCTN01000012.1, read on the forward strand.
CCATGACTGAACACGCCACGTTAACCTTCGTCACCCTGCTGGGCAGCCTGCGCAAAGCCTCCCTGAATGCTGTTGTTGCCAGTAACCTGCCCGCGCTGGCCCCCGAAGGGGTTGAGATCCACGCCCTGGGGTCGATTGCCGACTTCCCCCATTACGATGCGGATATCCAGGCCGAAGGCTTCCCCCCTGCCGTGCTGGCGATGGGTAAAGCGATTGCGGCGGCCGATGGGGTGATTATCGTCACGCCGGAATATAATTACTCCGTGCCCGGCGCACTGAAAAATGCCATCGACTGGCTGTCGCGCCTGCCGGACAACCCGTTTGCTGATAAACCTGTCGCGATTCAGAGCGCCTCCCCGGGGATGATTGGCGGCGCTCGCGCCCAGTATCACCTGCGCCAGAGTATGGTTTTCCTGAATGCCCGGGTGCTGAACAAGCCGGAGATCATGATTGGCCAGGCCGCCAGCAGGATCGACGCTGACAGTGCCACCGTGACCGATGAAAGCACCCGACAGCACCTGACGGCGCAGCTGGTGGCTCTGGCTCAGGAAGCCCGCCGCTAAAGCCCCTTCCGACAGACAGCTCACCGTCTGTCGGAGCTAATATCGCCTCCCGCCCTTTTTTTCCTGCATGCCGCTGCCCTCGCGCACATATCTCCCCATGACTGGCGATAAGTTATCTATCCTCTACAGGACAAAATTAAACACGGCTGAATCACAACGGGAGACAAAATGGGATTTCTTGGCTGGATGGCGGCCACAGGAGGGCTGCTGTTACTGATGTCGCTGGCCTCAGGCTGGATAAGCCGTGGCCCGGTCACTTCGTTCGCACTTTACCTGATTGCCGGGATCCTCTGCGGACCCTGGGTACTGGATGTGCTGCGGATCGATATTGCCGCCCACGCGCCTCTGGCAAAAAATCTGACCGAAATTGCCATGGCGGCCTCACTGTTTATCACTGGCCTCAAGCTGCGTCTGCCGCTGAACAGCCCGGGCTGGCGAATGGGGCTGCGGCTGGCGTTTCCCGCCATGCTGCTGACGGTAGCGGGCGTGACGCTGGCCGCGCACTTTCTGGTTGGCTTTTCCTGGCCGCTGTCGCTGGCGTTCGGTGCCATCGTTGCGCCAACTGACCCGGTGCTGGCCAGTCTGATCTCGGTTAACGACGCCCGCGACGACGATAATCTGCGCGTCTCGCTTTCCAGCGAGGCGGGGCTGAACGACGGCACCGCCCTGCCGCTGCTGATGCTGGCGGTCGCGCTGATCGCCGGCGGCGGTGAGATGTCCTGGTCGTTTATCACGCACTGGGCGCTGAAGGATGTCCTGTGGGCGGTAGCAGGCGGCAGCGCTATCGGTTTTGGGCTGGGCAGGCTGATTGGCCAGTACGCCTCACATCTGAGACACACGCATCAGGATGTCGCCCCCAATGACTTCCTGGCGCTGGCGCTGATCGCTCTCAGCTACGCCCTTGCGCAGTCGCTGGATGCCTCCGGTTTTCTGTCGGCCTTTGCGGCAGGCGTCGGCCTGCGCCGCGCCGAGATGCGCGTGGTGCGCCATTTCCCGACGGAAGAGTTCCGGGAGAGTGAATACCATCCGCCTGCGGAGGAGCTGGTAAACCCTAATGCGCGCCATCAGACCGACCAGACCCATCCGGCACGATCGGCGGGGCTGGTGGTCAGCGATGCGCTCTCCTTTGGCGACACCATTGAGCGTCTGTTTGCTGCAGCGATTATTATCGTTCTGGGGGTAACGCTGGCGCAGCACTGGAATACCACCGGGCTGTGGCTGGCCGCGCTGCTGTTTTTCGCCATTCGCCCCCTGTCAGTGTGGCTGGCCACTGTCGGGACGCCCGCCCCGGGTCTGCAGCGCGCCACCATTGGCTGGCTGGGGATCCGCGGCATCGGCAGCATTAACTACATCGCCTGGGCCTATACGCACGGTCTGGCGGGTGCCGACGCCGCGCGCATGGCCGATATGGCTTTTACACTGATCGTGGCCAGCGTGGTGGTGCACGGCATTTCCGTCACGCCGTTAATGAACTGGCGTCAGTCCCGCCTGGAGCGGAAGTGACGCCGCCGATCAAGCCTGTTCGTTGCCCGGACGCTGATATGCCGCGGGCCGGGCCAGGTAGGTTTTCAGGATGTTGTGTTTCACCAGCAGATAAATGATGCCGATAAACACCAGCACCTCTGAGAACACCAGCGCACAGGCCGCCCCGAGGGCACCAAACTTCCACGCCATCAGGCAACAGAACGGAATGTTCGCCGCACCGACGATAAACATCAGGTACATCCGCTGCTTCGCCAGGCCATGTGGAATAAGGATTTGCAGGCCTGCCGGGTAGCTGATGTTACCAAAGATAAAGCCGCATACAGCAATACGCAGGACGTCAGCCGATGCGTGAAATGCCGGGCCCAGCAGCAGCCGTACGACAAAATCCGCAAAAAAGAAGGTGAAGATCACGATAAACACGCTGAGGCCAAACGAGAGGCTGATGCTTTTACGCGTCGCCGCCACCGCGGCAGCGCGATCCTTATGGAAAAGGTGACTGACTCGCGGGAAAAAAGCGTTACCGATCTGTTCCGGCACCGAGTTAGCGGCCTTCTTCAGACGGTCAGAGCCGTTATACAGACCCACCATGTAGGTATTGGTCATACTTGCCAGAATGAGCACATTAATGTTGTTGAAGAGGTTGGCCCCCAGAATGGACATAAAGACGTGCAGGCTGTCTTTCGTGCGCTGCAGGATCTCGCCCGGCTCGAAGCGGTAAGCGCCAATGACACGCATTTTAACCACAAAAGTCAGCGTAATGATGGCGGTGACAAACGCCACTACCCCGGGCACCAGTGCGGCCAGCCACGTATCTTCCGGTGTCTTGACCAGCAGGAAGGTTAGCGGAATAGACGTCAGCTGACCCACGGTGGAAATGACCGCCGTTTTACCGAGCTTCTCGAAGCCCTGCATCAGCCAGCCAAAAGAGAGCAGTTGCCCGTATAATACCGTTGAGTTGGCCAGCGCAATAAAGAACAGCGCGTGCCAGGCGGGATTGAGCCAGGTGACGACCAGCAGCACCGCCAGCGAGGTGGTACCCAGCAGGAGTTTGGCATTAAACGTCGACCAGAATAGTTGGGTGACGCGTTGCTTGTCATCCCGGTGCTGGGCAATGTCCTTTGTGGTATAAACGTTAAACCCCCAATCCGAGATGGTGCTGCAGTACATCACGCAGGCCAGGCCCAGCGCCAGCAGCCCCATATGTTCAACACCGAGGACACGTGCCAGATAAGGCAGCGTTGCCAGTGGAATGATAAATGAAGCACCGCGATACGCCAGTAGCGACAGCACATTAATTAACAGCGTTTTATCGATAACTTTAGCCATCAGCCCCTGACCTTTAAAAAAAATCCCTTCATGCTTTGCGAAGACTCCGCTTTATCCTGAGCAGATTAGAGTACAATTCCGGCTGTCTTAACAGCAGCCAGTTAGCCGCGCCCCCTGGTTTCAGATTTTTCCCGAAATATTCAATCGCATGATGCACATATTCCGGCACGGACTTTCCACTGGACAGCGACAGATGGATCATCAGTTTAAATGAGTGAATAAGATATAAGCGTCGTAACTCACTGCGGTCGTCGAGGTCGGCGGTCAGCCTGATCATTTTTTCATAAGACTGAACAAAGGCATCGTAACGCTGACGGAAATACCCTTCTGTTTTAACGCCATTAGTTAACGACCCGCGACGTAATCGCTGCCGGTAATAAACGTTCTCGCTGACAAAGGCGACACGGGTTCGCAGGAAAGCATCGAGCGTGTAACAATGATCTTCATGAACCCGATCAATATATTTCAAATTAAATCTGTCTATGATTTCTTTTTTCAGAACATAATTCCAGCTGGCTGAGGTGTAGGCGCCCTTGCGCAGCAGATGGCGAAAAACGGTTTGCGAAGAGGACAACCCGGACAGCGTATGCTGCACCTTCGGCCAGCTGTCTGCCGGGTTACCGTCGGAGAAAATCTCCGAGTTAAAACAGAACAACTCCAGCGCAGGATACTGTACCACCCGTGCAGAGAATTCAGCGTAAAACCCTTCACAAACAACATCATCCGGGTCACAACAGAACACATACTCACCACTGGCAAGCTGAATGCCGTGGTCACGCGCCCGTCCCGCCCCGCCATTTTCCACGCTGACGACCCTGACCCGTGCATCATTACCGAAGCGAGCCTCGATCCGGGCCAGTGTATTATCGGTTGAACCGTCATTAACGATAATTAATTCATTCGGTGCCGGTATTTGCGACAGCAGTGAAGCAACACATTCAACAATATAATTCTCTACGTTATACGCAGGGATGACCACTGACAGCAATTTTTGCGTCATCACATTACTCTCACCTGTTCGGATTTGTTTTTTAATTAACACCAGAACAATAAAAAAGACAACGCTGCATACCCCCCATGTATGTGTTTAGGATAAAACTTAGCTCTTAAAATAAATTCCATAAGAAAAATTAAAATGAGACATAAATTGAAATATGAAAATCTGCAGGTAAATTAAAATTAAACAAAACTTAAACGCTTCATTATTAATTTTCGAATATTCTTCCTGTCTTAATTTAATCTTAATGTTTCTTTTTCTCTCATCTTCGTTTAATTTTCGCCGCGCACCGAGATTAACAAAGCGTCAACGAACGGCACGTTCGGGAAAAATCCCAGTAAAAGAGATGTCAGCCTGTAACCTGCCCTCAGGGCTTGACGAAAAGAACGGTCACGGTATTTAGCGTTCTGAAGGAGAATAACCATTAAAATCGTGGTGTTAATGAAATCACTTTCGGGTAGCACGAGGGACGGGCTGAATAGTACAGAAATAGCTGGTTACGTTTTCTGGTGACGAGACCGCGCCGCGGTAACCGGAAGCATGGCCCATCGGGATGAAAAAACAGAACAGGCTGATTGAAATTGTTGTGGTAACCGGTGACGGATCTTCTTCTCTCCCTGCCAGCAGATCCTTGACTGCCTCTCTCCCACGCTCTCCCTGCGAAGGGCTACCCGGTCATTTTTTCATCTTTCCGCTGTGGATGTCGCCACACCAGGCCCTTTTGATTACCCGCCGTAACATTCTGTGGCACTTTCGGGTCTGAGTGATAAATCCGCCTGATAGATTAAGAATTTCTTATCAAAAAGCCTCAACCCTGAGCACGCCCTCAAAGCCTGAACCTCTACAGATCAGGGCCTGCAGACGCTTTCGCCCGGCGCACACTAAACGGAAAATAACAGGAGAGGTAATGATTGGTGATAAAAGAGAGCAGCCGGGATCACCGACGGCGTCCGTCAGGCACACCCGGGCATGCGCGGACGATCGGTGGTCACACCGCTGAAGCCGGCAGAGGGAGAAAACTGGCCGGGGGAGCCCGGCCAGTGCATTCAGAAAAAGCCCAGAGGTTCTATGCTGTAGCTGATCAGCAGGTTTTTGGTCTGCTGATAGTGATCGAGCATCATTTTATGCGTTTCGCGGCCAATCCCTGATTTTTTATAGCCACCAAAGGCGGCATGCGCCGGATAAAGGTGATAACAGTTAGTCCACACCCGCCCCGCCTTTATGGCGCGGCCGACCCGATAAGCGCGGTTAATATCGCGCGTCCACACTCCGGCCCCCAGGCCGTAGATGGTGTCGTTGGCCATGGCGATGGCTTCCGCTTCATCTTTAAAGGTGGTAATCCCCACCACCGGCCCGAAGATCTCTTCCTGAAACACACGCATGCTGTTGTTACCCTTCAGCAGGGTCGGCTGAATATAATATCCGGTGGCCAGCTCTCCTTGCAGTTTTTCCACGCCGCCGCCGGTGAGGATTTCCGCCCCCTCCTTCTGCGCAATGTCCAGATAAGAGAGGATTTTGTCAAACTGCTGCTGCGAGGCCTGCGCGCCCACCATGGTATCGGTATCCATCGGGTCACCGCGCCTGATGGTTTTGACCCGCTTCATCACCGCAGCCATAAAGGGTTCATAAATCGACTCCTGCACCAGCGCGCGTGACGGACAGGTACAGACTTCCCCCTGGTTAAGGAAGCCCAGCACCACGCCTTCTGCCGCTTTCTCAATAAATGACGGCTCCGCCTGCATAATATCTTCAAAGAAAATGTTCGGTGACTTCCCGCCCAGCTCCACGGTTGAAGGGATCAGATTTTTTGCCGCCAGCTCAAGGATATGCCCGCCGGTCGCGGTGGAACCGGTAAAGGCCACTTTGGCAATGCGCGGGTGGGAGGCCAGCGCCTCCCCGGCTTCACGCCCGAAGCCATGGATGACATTCAGCACGCCTTCAGGCAGCAGGTCGCCGATCAGCCCGACGAACAGCGTGATCGACAGCGGGGTCTGCTCGGCCGGTTTCAGCACCACGCAGTTGCCCGCGGCCAGCGCCGGAGCCAGCTTCCACGCGGCCATCAGCAGCGGGAAGTTCCAGGGAATAATCTGTGCCACCACCCCCAGCGGTTCATGGAAATGATAGGCCGCAGTGAACTCATCAATTTCCGCCGCCGTGCCCTCCTGGGCACGCAGACAGCCGGCAAAATAGCGGAAGTGATCCACGGCCAGCGGCAGATCGGCCGCCAGCGTTTCACGCACCGGCTTGCCGTTATCCCAGGTCTCATTGACCGCCAGCATCTCCAGGTGCTGCTCCAGACGGTCAGCAATGTTCAGCAGCGTAAGAGAGCGGGACTGCACCGACGTTTTGCCCCACGCGTCAGCGGCGGCGTGCGCGGCATCCAGCGCCTTTTCCACGTCGTCTTTGTCGGAGCGAGGAAAGTCGCCAATCACCGATCCATTGATCGGAGAGGTATTGGTAAACCAGGTACCGTTAACCGGCGGGGTAAATTCCCCGTTGATGTAGTTACCATACTGCGATTGCAGGGTAATCAGAGACTCGTTACTGCCCGGATATGCATAGCGCATCGTCGCTCTCCTGTTAAAGACATCGCCGTGGCGAACTTAACGTTAACAATAAAACAACCCATTATTAACATTATCAATAACGGTGAGCATGTCAGATTGCCGGGCCGTAAACTGTGACGGTATCGAAAGGAAATAAGGATTTTAGCCTTGCGCTGTGAGGCAGCGCACAGGGCCGCAGCGAGAAGCGTGCGGCCGGGCCGCCAGTGTTACGCCCGTATAGCGACGGGCTGCACCTGCTGCCAGAAAGCGCGCAGTAACTGGCGTGGCCACTGCGGGGTCGGCTGCGCCGTCATCAGGCGGGCAACCTCTCCCTCGCTCAGGCTGTTCTGCAGGCAGGCGGTCATAATCGCAGGGGTGAATTCAGGATGAAACTGCACCGACAGCGCCTGTGCACTGTAGCGGATAATCTGACAACCCTCCTGCGCCGAGTGGGCCAGCACCTGCGCGCCCGGCGGTGGCGTCAGTACCGACTGGCGGTGTGAAAGCCAGGCGGTGAACCGATCGGGAAGTGCCGACAGCAGCGGGTCCTGCCGCATTGCCTCACCGCCCGTCACGGCGATCAGACCCCGCTCCCATCCCGCCGGGTTATCTCCGACGTTGCCCCCCAGGGCATAAGACATCAGCTGGTGTCCGTAGCAGACGCCCAGTAACGGCAAACCATCGGCCACTGCCCCGCGCACCCAGGCGGCGGTGCGTTCGCTCCAGTCGGCACGGTCGGTCACCATTGCCCAAGAGCCGCTGAGGAGGGCGGCAGAGAGCGCACGCACATCGGGCAGCGCCTCCCCCCGATCCGGGCGGACGACAATATAGTCACTGCCTGACAGATCCAGGGCGTCCACAAACCACTGCGTCTGTTCGCCGACGCGCGCACTGACCGCCGCGGGCGGTGATTCAAGCTGGATAATCGCTAAAGGAAGTCTCACTGTCATCGTACTTCATCCTCAGATCGCTGCGGGGCCGTTACCCCGGCAATTATCATGGCAGCTCGCCGGCGCGCTGTCTCATAACATTTTCTTGTATTGTATTGATAACGCACCGGGTTCCCGTCCCCCTCTGCGCTACCGGTTGCGAAAAAAAACTGCGCAGATCAGCGCCTCAAGCGGCGGTTTTCATGCCATGATTATCAGGACTACTTCGTTTGCTAAGGACTTTGCGGTGGCTTTGCGTCATTTTTTACTGATTTTGCTGGTGGTGTCTATCTGGGCGTTTAATAACATCGCCATTAAATGGGGGTTGCTCGACCTGCCCCCCCTGCTGATGATCACCCTGCGCTTTGTCGTTGTGGCTCTGATCCTGGTGCCCTTTACCCGCGTCACCCGTCAGCAACTCTGGTATCTGATACCGCTTGGCTTTACTTTCGGTTTTATGCACTTTTCTCTGCTGTTTGTCAGCCTGAAGTATACCGATGCCGGAACCGCGGCGGTGATCGTCCAACTGGGAACCCCGATCGCCATGCTGCTGGCCATGGTGATCCTGAAAGAGAAACTCCGCCTGATCCAGCTGGTGGGCATCGCCCTGTCCCTGAGCGGCGTGGTGGTGCTGGCTGGCAGCCCGACCATCCCCAATTTCTGGATATTCCTGATGCTGATCCTCAGCGCCTTTGGCTGGGCGATCAGTAATCTGATTGTAAAAAAATCCCCGCCCATCAGTCCGTTAACCCTTACCGGCTGGCTGTCCTTTTTTGCCATTCCGCTGGTGGCACTGGCTTCGTGGATGACGGAGTCTGATCAGCTTCATCTGCTGCTACACTCATCATGGCGGGGCTGGTTTGGCATTCTGTTCAGCGCTATTGGTTCATCCATCGTGGCGTACTCCCTGTGGTACAGCCTGCTGAAACATTACAACGTCAATCTGATTATGCCTTACTCGCTGCTTACCCCGGTGCTGGCCGTCATTATGGGCGTTGTGGTACTGGGGGACAGTATGAACAGCTACAAGGCTATCGGGGCGTTGCTGGTGATTGTCGGGACGGCCATCGCGGTAATTAACCTGCGTAATCTGAAGATGCACGCCCGCCTGTCGCGCTTTCGCTATGACCGCCAGCGGAAAAATCGCCCCCGTTCCTGAGCAACGATCAAGGAGAGCCGAATGGATCATCGCCTGAGCACTGCCCTGTGGCAACAGCTGTGGCACGGGCTGCGCAACAGCAGCACGCCCCTGCCTGAACTTCGCATCACCGGCGAGCAGGCACTGGTCTCTGCTTATCCGGTCAGTGAACTGGCAGCGACCAGCTTCGCTCTTGCCGCGCAGGCCACCGCCAGCCTGACTGGGGCGGCGGCTACCGTGACAGTTGACGGCACGCTGGCCTCGCGCTGGTTTCAACAGGTGCTGCGTCCGGTTAACCGCCCGACGCCTCCCCTGTGGGATGCCTTTGCTGGGGACTACGCCACGGCGGACGGCTGGTTGCGCCTGCACACTAACGCCCCGCATCACCGTGCAGCCATGGAGCAGGTGCTGGGCCGACACGCCAGCCGTCAGCAGCTGGCCGCCGCCGTGGCGGCATGGCGTAAAAGCGATCTGGAACAGGCTGTCGTGGACGCAGGCGGCTGCGCTGCCGCGCTGCGCAGTCACAGCGAATGGCAGCAGCATCCGCAGGGACAGAGCGTCAGCCGGGAGTCACTGATCGAACAGACACTGCAGGCCTGCGGCCCGATGCCGGCATGGCGTCTGCCTGCGGCGCGACCGCTGCTCGGCGTGCGCGTGCTTGACCTGACGCGCATTATTGCCGGGCCGGTGGCCACGCGATTTCTGGCCGGACTGGGAGCAGAAGTACTGCGCATCGATCCACCCGGCTGGCAGGAGCCTTCGCTGGAAGAAGAGATCACCCCCGGAAAACGCTGCGCGCGCCTCGATCTGAAGACCGCTGGTGGCCGCCAGCAGTTTGAGCAGTTACTCAGCCAGAGCGATGTACTGGTGCACGGCTACCGCGCCGATGCACTGAACCAGTTGGGTTATGACAGCGAGTCACTGCAGCAGCACAAGCCCGGGCTGGTGGAGGTCAGCCTGAATGCCTGGGGCTGGACCGGCCCCTGGCGCAACCGGCGCGGGTTTGACAGCCTGGTGCAGATGGCCTGCGGCATCGCCGAGCGCGGCCGCCTGTGGCAGGGCAGTGACGCCCCGGTGCCGCTGCCGGTACAGGCGCTGGATCACGCAACAGGTTATATGATGGCCGCCGCCGTGCTGGAGGGATTACGCCAGCGTCTGCTGCACGGCACCGGCTTTACTGCCCGCCTGTCGCTGGCGCGCACCGCCTGTCTGCTGACCGATGCACCTTATCCGCAGGACGCACAGCCCGCGGGTCTGGGACCGCGTCGGCCGCAGGATGACGATCCGGAGGCGCTGATCTCTCCATGGGGCATCAGTTACCGGCTGCGGTCGCCGTTCTGGCTGCCCGGTACTCCGCTGGCCTGGTCCCGCGCCCCTTCCCCGTTCGGCTCCGCCCCACCGGTCTGGCGCTGACGCCTGACCGGCTGACGGATAAAAAAAGGCCGCCCCGGTGAGGAGCGGCCCGTTTAATGCGCAGGACAGCCGTTATTCCGGCGTGCCCTGTGCTTCATCTTCCAGCTCGTCACGCATTGCCTGGATGGCCTCACGGCTGATGGCGGCCAGCGTACGGTAAAACGCCGTTTCCGCATGCGCCTCAACCTTGCCGAGGAAGGCACCGACCCACGGCATCAGGAAATCATCAAACAGCTGGATTTGCGCCTGGCTCTCATCCTCTTCTGACTGATCTTCCAGCCAGGATGCGGCCAGTAACAGCGCGCCGATATGATCGGCAGGCGCATCGGTCAACGGCATCCCACGCGGGCCGAGAAAAGCACGGACATCGGCTTCCTGTGGGCCATTCTCCCACTGCGATGCATACGGCGACACCTTACATTCCGGCCCGACAAACAGCGCATTGTAATCAGCAGCAAGCAGAGCGGGATCGCTGTTCTGCTGCAGGCGGGTTAACAGCTCATCCTGCTCCAGCGGCCAGTTCTGCTGTAACTTGCCTTCACGCAGAAGGGTAAACAGCGGCACCAGCAGCGGATCCTGAGGCTGGCGATTATACAGCGAGCCCAGAATGCGGCAGATGATGGAAAACTCATTCATGTCTTTCAGTTCCGTTAGGGGTTATGTGTGACGGTGTCACATATCAGCGAATTCGGTAATTTCTCTGCCGGTGCGCAGCGTTAAAAAGTCCAGCAGGCGGCGCGGCGTGACATTTAACACGCGATCTTCAGGAAAATCCACCTCGCGCATAATGCGCAGGCAGTGATCGAAGTTGCCGAGGGTAAAGGCCGTGTGCGAATCCGAGCCCAGGGCCAGACGGCCACCGGCATCGCGCACCGCAGCGGCCACCGCGCGGCAGTTCGGTTCGCTCCCGAGGCGGGAGGTGGTAAAGGAGGAGTTATTCAGCTCCAGCGCCACGTCGTACTTCGCGGCGGCTTCGGCCACCGCCTGAATGTCGATCGGGTATTTCGGGTTGCCCGGGTGGCTGATGATATGCACCAGCCCGTTCGCCATCGTGGCGATCATCGCTTCGGTATTGGTCGCCTTATCCTGCGGGGCCAATACCGGTTCGTGGAAGCCGGCGACGATAATATCAATCGAGTCCAGCATCGGGCCGCTGCAGTCTATCTCGCCCTGAACATTTTTTATATTCGCCTCAATGCCGCGCAGGATGCCAACGCCGTCCACCAGGCGCGGCCAGACTTTCATATTAACGAAATGCCAGTAGTGCGGGGCATCGGCCATATCCGGGCCGTGGTCGGTTATCGCCAGCAGCTTTACGCCACAGGTCTGCGCCTGTAAAACGTAGTCACGTAGCGTACTGTAGGCATGTGTACTGGCGACGGTATGCATATGCAGGTCAACGGGGTACATGAGTTCTCTCCTTTTCGTTAATAGCCACGGCTGATATCCACGCGTCCTGGCGGCATTTCGCCACGCTCGCATCGCAGTACCGCCTGAGCAATATAGTCCATAGCTTCGTCGGGTAAGGTTACAGCCGCATTATGCGGCGTGATAGCGATATCCGGATGCGACCAGAACGCATGTTCCGCCGGGAGCGGCTCATGGTTAAACACGTCCAGCGCGGCGGCGCTGATTTCTCCGGCCTCCATCGCTGCCAGCAGATCGGCTTCCACCAGATGCGCCCCACGCGCCAGGTTCAGCAGGAAAGCGCCGGGTTTAAGCTGGCTGAGGAGCGCCCGGTTCAGAATGCCTTCCGTCTGCGGCGTATTCGGCAGCAGGTTAATCAGCACGCGGGTGGAAGAAAGAAACGCGCCCAGCCCCGCCTCCCCGTGAAAGCTGGTCACGCCATCGATCTGCTTAGGTGAGCGACTCCAGCAACTGACCGGAAAGTCCCACGCCAGCAGGCTTTGTGCCACGCTGCGGCCCAGCACCCCGGCCCCCAGAATGCCGATGGAGAAATCACTGCGGGCGCGGTTGGGCAGGTGATGCCAGAGCGTTTCGATTTTTTGTTTCTGATATTCAGGAAAGCGGCGGAACCAGCCGAGCACGTGATACACGGCGTACTCCTGCATCTGACGGCCCATGCCGGTATCCTCAAGGCGAAAAAGGGGCACACCGGGCGACAGCATTCCGGGATTGTCCCGCAACTGGCTGAGGATATCGTCCACCCCGGCACCCAGTGCAAACACGGCTTTCAGCTCGCGCCCCGCCAGCATCTCCACCGGCGGCTGGCGTACCAGTGCAAAATCCGCCGGGCCGTTGTCACCGGGCTGCCACTGGCGAATGCGGGCCTGGGGTAAACGCTGCTGCAAGCCGTTGATCCAGGTTTCTGCCTTAAAGAACGGATGATAAAAAATGATATCCACGTTTTTTCTCCTGTTTTTCTGTTTATGGTAGAAAATCGCGCGGCTGGCAAGTGAAATCTGGGGCAGCGGTCTGCCCCGGTCTGGTTAGCGATGTTCAACCTGTTGGATCAGTCGGCGTAAGAACGGGATCAGACACACCAGCAGCAGCCCTGTCCCGGCACTGCCCCAGCCCAGCAGACTGAAGATATGGCTGTAGCCCGGATTGGTCAGCAGTGGCGTGCTGCCGCTGTTTTCTGGCATCAGTGCAGAGACGTGACCCGACAGTACCGATGCGACGCCGGTGACCATCATCCAGCAGCCCATCATCACCCCCTGGTAGCGTGCCGGAGCCAGTCTGCCGATCATCGCGTAACCGATGGGGGAAATCAGCAGCTCACCGATGCTCTGCAGGATGTAACTGATGACGATCCATTTGAACGCCACAATGCCATCGCCCCCCGCCAGCGCAATACCCAGCGGCAGAACCAGCATACCAAGACCAATGAAGAATAAAGAAGCAGAGAACTGTAGCGGAATATCAATGCGCCATGCGCGCTCACGCAGGTTACGGAACAGCAGCGCCAGCAGCGGCCCACCGATAACAATCACCAGCGTATTGATATTCTGCACCCACTGCGGAGCCACGCGGATTCCCCAGACGTTGAGGTTGATGTTGTGTTCGGTGAACAGCATCAGTCCCATCGGCGCCAGCTGATACAGGGTCCAGAACACCAGTGAACCGAGCGCCAGAATCAGATAAGCCCCCATCCGGCGCTGCTCGTCGCGGGGACGGTGGCGCAGCGTAGTCAGGCACAACAGCAGGAAAATCGCCGCCCCCAGCACGAGAACAAAGGTCCCGGTAAAACCCGCATGGTTAAGCATCAGTCGAATCGTCGGCACCAGCAGGAGCAGCACCGCCAGCCCGCCAAACATTCGCCAGCGGAACTGACGCGGGCTGGCCTGTAGCAAGGGGGTATTGATATCGGCAAGGATCTTCCAGCACAGCAGCGAGATCACAATGGCAACAGCATTACCGACGGTGGCGAACAGGAACAACGCCTCATAGTGCTCACTCAGTTGGAAATAGCCCGCACCGGTGAAACCAAGAAAGAAGCCGAGGTTCATCCCGGCGTAGTTCCACAGGAAGGCGCTCTCACGGCGGTTATCCTCCGGTCTGAAGCGCTGGGTCAGCATCATATTGATGCAGGTGACATTCAGACCGCTGCCGGTGAGGAACATCGCCAGCCCCCAGTACAGCCCTTCCGCGCTCTGTCCTGAAAGCGTCCAGCATCCTGCCACCTGCAGGGCCATGCCCAGCACAAACAGATTGCGGTTGCTGAGGAAACGCCCGCCCAGATAGCCACCAAACAGATGCAAGCCGTAATTAAAGGCGCCAAATACGCCCATCATGGTATTGGCCTGCCCTTCACTGAACCCTAAACGCTTGGTAGCGTACAGCACCAGGCTGGAGTACAGCACAGCAAAGCCCATGGTGGCGAAGATTTGAATAAAGAACAGCGCGCCGGTACCGCCCGGCACGCGCTGTTGGGGTATAGGGTTGGACTGCTCCACAACTAACCTCAGTATTTCCTGCCAAATGAAGCGGATCATTATGCACCTTTTCACCGGCAGCGGCGGCACAGATAGGGGGGAAAGTGACGAGAGAACGGTGCTACTGCCGTTTAAAGCAGCAAAGTGGTGTAAAACTGACTAAACGCACGCATTTTTCTGGAATGACGGTTGACCGCAGCGGGCGTTTTCCCCTACATTAGCGCCGGTCAGCAGCCCCGGCTGCGGCAACAA
>NZ_BCTN01000013.1 GCF_001571305.1 Erwinia persicina NBRC 102418
TCAATACTGATGTAGCTGGCGGTGCAGTTCCATTCACTACTAAAAGTATGTTTTTCAATTTCAAGAAGATTAGTGAATTTGAGTCAGTTAATCAGATTATCCTAAAATCTAACCAAACATCCTACCTGAAGTACATCCTAGATCCTCAAAGTGCAGCAACTATAGAATCTAAAATTATTCCATACAAGAACGCACCTCTGACTAAGCAAGGCAACATCACACAGCTTCGTTCCAGGTCTAAGAACAATAAATATAAAAAGGTAAAGAGCAAGAGCGGTAACACGTACTTAATCGATACTACAAAGAAATCTGCTAAGCGTAATCCAAAACTGGCACGTGAAAAGAGAGTAATTGGCTATTACGGTTCAGTAGGAAGAAGACCATTGTTTGACTACTACGATGAAACCGAGAAAAGAGTAATACAACAATTAAGGAATTTACGGGGTGGCTTTGATTACCGATGGAGAAATTAAGATGAACAACTTAGAACAATTCCCATGTTACGATCATTCTGTACTAGAAGATTTTTCATTTCATGCTATCAAGCCAGTAAGTGTTACCATACCATATGATAAAGCACTATCTGGAAATAAGCTTATCAAAAAGAAAGTAGATGATGAACATGGTAAATTAGTAGTGTATAGCTTCAATCATGATAATACACCTCGTGTAAATGAGGACGATGTATTGACCGTTGAGCTAAGTAAAGAGAAGACAGAAGTAAAGGTACTATATTCTTACAATCACATCTTTAAGGGTCATCGCGTCTATTCCTGTGTATGTCAGATACAGGAGAATGTATGATAAGTATTCTTATCGATTTATTTAAAACGGCTACAACGTTCTTTACTAAGAAGCAAGAAAGTAAAGATAAGTTAGTAGCTAAGAACTCAGAGCAACAAAACGAAATTACTTTAGAGGAAACGAAGAAGGGGTTTACATGGCGGCAAGCATTAGGCTATGTACTAACGTTCATCGTGTTTTATAACTACGTTGTGATTCCTATCCTAGCTCTATGCGGGGTAATACTTCCTACGATACCACTTGCAGATGTTTGGAAGATTTTGGTAATCTTGATTGATGGTAATTAATTCATCTATAGGTATGTACGTGAAATTTAATGTAAAAGACTACTTCTTCGCTTTTATGGTTTTTTTAATATTTTTATTTTGCATTTCATTAGCGTTTCCAAGTTCACATAAAGATGTGAAAATAACTGATTGGTTATCATTAGCATTCAACGCGGCGTTGACAATAGTAGGTGTCAAAGGTTTTTACTTAGCTAGAAATTGGAAGCAATCACTTACAGAGGGTAGGGCTTTGGAGGAGGGCATACAATTAAAATATGATGCATTTGAAAAATATAATAATGTAATGTTTGGGTTTTTACCCTCAACATTAGAACACCAGCTACCCAATCCCTTTCACGAAAATTTCTTTGATGATAAAAGAGCCATTAATTTTTATGCTAGTATCAATTCAATTTACAACGACTTGGATGAATTAAGGGATGCAATTACTGAAATTCATAGAGTTATTGAAAGGTTGGTTTTTTTTCGGTGGGATCTATGTGAAGATAAATTAAGAGAGTTTCTAGCTTTAGATAAAGATTTAGATAATCTTTATTTATTACGCTTTGAATTAGATCATGTTTTTAATGATTTTCTAAAAACAAAAAATATGACTATTCATAGGAGTAATGATTTTCCAAAGATATTATATTCGAAAAATGATGCTGACATCGAGCAAGCACGACGTGCGTTAAACGAATTTTTCATGAGTTCGGAAAGATACATTGAAGTAAAAAGTTTAGTTGATAAAATGATGACTATAAGATCTCAGTCGCTTAACTCAATGAAAGTACTTTTGAATCGTCATGAGGACATTTTCCAGTTAATCACTCCGCGTCAGATGTAATTTACAATACCCACCTAGAATTTTAGGTGGGGATTTTATTTTAAAGATAAGCCACAAAAAATTACAGGGTGTTTTGTGCAGGTACATTTTTAAAATGTTTTTCCAATAACTCAGCAATACTAGGTTCTGTATTATTACCGATTACCAAATCAACACTTTCTTTAATCTTGTCAGATGCATTACCCATCGCAACACCAAGACCTGCACTTTCTAGCATACTTAAATCATTATAGTTATCACCAAAAGCGATAACCTGACTCATAGATAAACCCTGAGATTCAACCCATTGTGCTAATCGTTTTCCTTTACTGTTTCCACTTTGAGCAATATCAACCTGATCATGCCAAGACCATTCACAAGCGAGGCCAAGCTCACGCTCAACAACTTCAGTGAATTCTTGCAATTTAACTATATCGTTACCAGTAAGTGCAAACTTCCAAATATTATCGACATTCCTTGCTGCTTCTCTTAGCGAATCGACTTTTCGAAATACCGGACGCTGTGATTCTGGTAAAGATCTTGCCCAATTTTCTGTACGGATAATATGGCCCGTTGGTTCCTGATAAATCATGGCATCGTCGGCGTACATCAAACTATGAACATTGTAACTATCAAGCAGATCAATTAATTGAGTCGCTTGGTTCGGTTGCAATGGATCAGACGCAAGCACCTTCTTTCCTTGATAATCGTAGAGTAATGCACCATTGCAACATATTGCAGGTGTATCTAACTCAAGTGCTTGATAGAAAGGATGGATTGCAACAAAGTGACGTCCGGTAACAATGATAACTTTTGCTCCAGATTCACGTACTTTTTTTATTGCACTTAGTGATTCAGGAAGGATTTTTTTCTCTGGGGTTAACAAAGTACCGTCTAGATCAAGAGCTACTACCTGATAGTTCATATCTTGTTTCGCCGTCATTAAATGATGAGTTTTTCCGATAGTACACCGCTTAATGCCTACTTCAAACTTACCACGTAGTGGTAAAAGTTAGGTGAGCAGGGTAAGCAACAGAATGAATTCAATGTAGTTTTAGGCTTTTTGTTTATATACTGTAGCCTCTATTCAAATAAGTGCCATTACAGCAGATTGCAGGTGTATCCAGCGCCAGTGCCTGATAAAAAGGATGGATGGCCACATGATGGCGTCCGGTCACGATCAGGATTTTTATGCCAGCCTGCTGCGCTTTTTTGAGGGCTTCCAGTGATTCTGGCAGAATGGTTTTGGTAGGGGTTAACAGCGTGCCGTCCAGATCGAGGGCGATGATGCGATAGCTCATAACAGTTCCCGTGGCTCAAAAGAAGTCAATAAGTGTACACCTTGTGACGTCAGCCACAAAACTGACGGTACAGATGGCAAGTAAGTCCGACGACGGTGGTGAATACTTTACCACTCACCGATTTTCCGTTCAGAACAAGGAGCATTCATGAAACAAGTTGTTTATACCGCCAGCCCTGAGAGCCATCAGATCCACGCCTGGCAGATGAATGATGCGGGCGCACTGACGCTGCTACAGGTTGTTGATGCGCCTGGCCAGGTACAGCCCATGGTGGTCAGCCCGGACAAGAAGTTTCTTTACGTGGGTGTTCGCCCGGATTTCCGCATCGTTGCCTACCGCATTGAGGCTGACGGCAAACTGAAAGAAGCCGGTCATGCGCCCCTGGCAGGCAGCCCGACGCACATCTCGACCGATCGTGAGGGCCGCTTTATTTTCGTCGGTTCCTACAACGATGCTTTCGTCAGCGTCAGCCCGATCGGTGCCGATGGCCTGCCGGGGGCGCCCGTGCAGACCGTGAGCGGTCTGGATGGCTGTCATTCTGCGAACATCGACCTGACGAACCAGACGCTGTTTGTTCCGGCGCTGAAGCAGGACCGTATTGCGCTGTTCAGCCTGTCTGACAGCGGTGAACTGACGCCGTGTGCACAGTCTGAACTGAAAACGAAGCCCGGGGCGGGTCCGCGTCATATGGCGTTCCACCCGAATCAGCGTTACGTCTACTGCGTTAACGAACTGGACAGTACCGTTGACGTCTGGGACTTAAGCAAAGGTGACGTGGAGAAAGTGCAGAGCCTGGATATGATGCCGGAAGGATTCAGTGATACCCGCTGGGCGGCTGATATTCATATCACGCCAGATGGCCGCCATCTGTACAGCTGCGATCGCACCGCCAGCATCATTACCACGTTCAGCATCAGCGCGGATGGCGCCACCCTGACCGTGGAAGGGCATCAGCCAACAGAAACCCAGCCGCGCGGCTTTAATATTGATAACCGCGGGCAGTACCTGGTGGCCGCCGGACAGAAATCACATCATATTGAAGTGTATAAAATCACCGCCGATCGCGGTCTGTTGCAGCCGCTGGCGCGGTATGCTGTAGGGCAGGGGCCAATGTGGGTCGTGATCCACGCGCTGGATTAAGAGGCCGGGCGAAACAGAAGGTCAGCCTTGCGGCGAAAGTGACATCAGCTGCAGGGCGACCTGCTTTCCTCGTCGCCCTGCAGGTCGCTCTGATTTATGAATACATCGCCGTTATGGAAGCACTGCCCAGCGAATGGAAATGAACGTTAAAGCCCACCATCGCACCACTGGCGTTCTCATCCACTTCAAGACGATCAGTATCTATCGCGTGAACGGTGAAAATATAGCGGTGAGATTCGCCCTTCGGCGGTGCCGCGCCGCCGTAGCCCGCGCTGCCAAAATCGGTACGGGTCTGTACTGAACCGGCCGGCAGATCCGCTTTGCCGGAACCGGCACCCGCCGCCAGCTCCCGCGTGTCAGCGGGCAGGTTAGCCACCACCCAGTGCCACCAGCCGGAACCGGTTGGCGCGTCAGGATCGTAGCAGGTGACGACAAAACTTTTCGTCCCTGCAGGCACCTCGTCCCAGGCCAGATGTGGCGACAGATTTTCCCCCTGGTAACCCATGGCATTCAGCACCTGGCGTTCCGGTAATTTATCGCCGTCGTTGAAATCCTGGCTGACTAGCTTCATTCCATCTCCTTAACCTTCAGATGTGATGTCACCCCGCAGCCGGGGTGAGCACCCTGTTATTGGTGAAGTAACTTCAGCAGCTCTTCGGCTGCGGCAGCGGAAGAGGCCGGGTTTTGTCCGGTAACCAGATGGCCATCGGTCAGTACGTACACACCCCAGTCATCGGTGCGCTCAAACTGACCGCCCAGCTTCTTCAGCTCGTCTTCCACCAGGAAAGGTACCACATCCGTCAGGCCAACGGCCTCTTCTTCACTGTTGGTAAAACCGGTGACACGTTTGCCGGCGACCAGCGGCGTGCCGTCCGGCTTTTTCGCGTGACGCAGCACGCCGGGAGCGTGGCAGACGGTGCCGACGGGCTTACCGTTGGCGAACAGCGTTTCGATCAGCTGAATACTGGTCAGGTCTTCGGCCAGATCCCACAGCGGCCCGTGACCACCGGGATAAAATACGGCGTCAAATTCGCCGGGGTCGATTGCATCCAGCCGCTGAGTATTGGCCAGCGCCTGCTGCGCGGCAATGTCATTGCGAAAACGCTCGGTATCGCTGGTTTGCGCATCGGGCGCATCGCTGACCGGGTCAAGCGGCGGCTGCCCTCCGGCAGGGGAAGCCAGCACCACCGAAATCCCCGCATCGCGGAAGACATAATAGGGTGCAGCAAACTCTTCCAGCCAGAATCCGGTTTTATGGCCGGTATCGCCCAGCTTGTCGTGTGATGTCAGTACCATTAACAGTTTCATTGCGGTTTATCTCCTGCCACGCGAACCACGAGCTTGCCAAAGTTTTTGCCCTGCAGCATGCCGATGAAGGCTTCCGGTGCATTATCCAGACCATCGATAATATCTTCGCGGAAGACCAGACGATCTTCAGCGACCCACTTGCTCATCTGACGGAAGAACTCATCAAAGCGGTGGCCGTAATCCTGATTAATAATAAAGCCTTCCACGCGCAGGCGTTTGCGCAGGATGGCACTCTGCAGCTGCGGCAGGCGATCCGGACCGTCGCTTGCGCCGGTGCTGTTATAGTCGGCGATTAGCCCACAGACCGGAATACGTCCTTTGGTATTCATCAGCGGCAGGACGGCATTAAACACTTTGCCTCCCACGCTTTCGAAGTAGATGTCGATGCCATCGGCACAGTGGCGGGCAAGCTGTTCAGCCAGGTTGTCATCGCGGTGGTCGAGGCAGCGGTCGAAGCCCAGCACTTCTTCGGCATAACGGCATTTCTCCGCACCCCCGGCGATCCCGACAACATGACAGCCCTTCAGTTTGGCAATCTGGCCGACAAGCGAGCCCACGGCTCCGGTGGCGGCCGCCACCACGACGGTTTCCCCGGCCTGCGGGTTACCGATGTCCAGCAGCCCCATATAGGCCGTGAAGCCCGGCATACCGAGCATACCCAGCGCCCATGAAGGATGCTTCAGCACCGGGCCGCTGAGTTTCACCAGGTCTTCACCGGTGGACAGGGCAAAATCCTGCCAGCCGCTGTAGCCCAGCACCCAGTCGCCTGCGGCGAAGTCAGGATGCTCTGAACGTTCTACTATCGACACCGTACCACCACACATCACCTCATTGACGGCAACGGGCGGGACGTAAGAAGGGGCATCGCTCATCCGTCCGCGCATGTACGGGTCCAGCGACAGCCAGACGGTGCGCAGGAGTACCTCGCCCTGCGAAGGGGTGGGAACGTGCTGGGATTCCAGGTGGAAATTGGCTGGGGTCGGCGCACCGTGCGGGCGCGATGCCAGCAACAGCCGACGATTGGTATGTTTATCTTGTGGCATGTTATCTCCTGATATGCGGCAGTAAGCCGCAAAAAAACCTGGTAAAAGTCTAGCCCATCACAGAGATGGCTGCCTGGAGGGTGCCTTTATTTCAGATAATTAAACAGGGCAGGATGTGCTACGGCGGCGGCGACCGCGTCCGTTAACCGGGCCAGCGCCCCGGGTGAGATCACATACGGAGGCATCAGATAGATCAGCCGGCCAAAGGGGCGGATCCACACGCCCTGTTGCACAAAGAACTGCTGCATCGCCGCCATATTCACCGGTCGGTGGGTCTCCACCACCCCAATCGCGCCCAGCACGCGCACATCAGCCACCTCCGGGCTGTCACGCAACGGCAGAAGCGCGGCACTGAGCTGATGCTCAATGGCGCTGACCTGCGCCGGCCAGTGATTTTCCTGCAGCATGGCCAGGCTTTCCGACGCCACGGCGCAGGCCAGCGGGTTACCCATAAACGTCGGCCCGTGCATAAAGCAGCCTGCTTCGCCATTGCTGATGGTCTCGGCCACCTGCCGGGTCGTCAGGGTGGCCGACAGGGTCATTGTGCCCCCGGTCAGCGCCTTGCCCACGCAGAGGATGTCCGGGCTGATAGCCGCATGTTCACAGGCAAACAGTTTACCGGTGCGGCCAAAGCCGGTGGCAATTTCATCGGCGATCAGCAGCAGCTGGTAATGATCGCACAGCTCACGCACCCGACGGAGATAGCGCGGGTGATAAAAGCGCATTCCGCCCGCTCCCTGCACGATGGGTTCGAGGATCACCGCCGCCAGCTGGTGATGATGGGTCGCTATGGCCTGTTCGAGGGCGTCGGCGTCCTGCTCCTGCCATGGCTGGTCAATACGCGGCGGAGCGGGAACGAACAGGTGCTCCGGCAGGTAGCCCTGATACAGGCTGTGCATGCTGTTCTGCGGGTCGCATACCGACATGGCGGCAAAGGTATCCCCGTGATAACCGTTACGCAGGGTGAGAAAGCGCTGACGCTTTTCCCCTTTTGCCTGCCAGTACTGCAGCGCCATTTTCATCGCCACTTCGACCGCCACCGATCCCGAATCCGCAAGGAACACGCACGACAGCGGGGCGGGCGTCATCGCGACCAGACGGCGGCACAGCGACACGGCGGCCGGATGGGTGATCCCGCCAAACATCACGTGAGACATCTGCGCCATCTGGGTCTGCAGCGCCCGGTTAAGACGCGGATGGTTATAGCCGTGGATCGCGGCCCACCAGGAGGACATGCCGTCGACCAGCTCCCGACCGTCCGCCAGCTGAAGCGACGTGCCGGCGGCGGCCACCACCGGATAACAGGGCAGCGGCTGGCTCATGGACGTGTAGGGGTGCCAGATATGGTCACGGTCAAAGGCAAGATCGTCTGGGGTCATAAAATCACTTGTAAACCAAAAATAAAAAATTTAGTTTACAAGTATAACCAGGCCGTGAAGACAAATGACAGACTTTTTTGGAGCAAGCAATGGCAACACGTTGGACCCTCTCTCAGGCACAGGCGCTGTTTGATAAGCCTTTTCTCGAACTGATGTTTGAAGCCCAGCAGACGCATCGTCAGCATTTTGACCCGCGCCAGGTGCAGGTCAGTACGCTGCTGTCGATTAAAACCGGGGCCTGCCCGGAAGACTGCAAATATTGTCCGCAAAGCGCCCGTTACAAAACCGGGCTGGAGTCGGAGCGCCTGATGGAGGTGGAGGAGGTGCTCAGTTCGGCGCGTAAAGCCAAAGCCGCCGGGTCCGGGCGCTTCTGCATGGGGGCCGCATGGAAAAACCCCCATGAGCGCGATATGCCTTATCTGGAACAGATGGTGCAGGGCGTCAAAGCGATGGGCATGGAAACCTGCATGACCCTCGGCACCCTCAGCCAGCAGCAGGCGCAGCGCCTGGCGCAGGCCGGACTGGATTTCTACAACCACAACCTTGATACCTCGCCGGAGTTTTACGGCAGTATTATCACTACCCGCAGCTATCAGGAGCGGCTGGACACCCTCGGGCAGGTGCGTGACGCCGGTATCAAAGTCTGCTCCGGTGGCATTGTCGGGCTGGGCGAAACGGTCAGCGACCGTGCCGGGCTGCTGGTGCAGCTGGCCAACCTGCCGACTCCGCCGGAAAGCGTGCCGATTAATATGCTGGTCAAAGTGAAAGGCACTCCGCTGGCGGATAATGACGATGTCGACCCGTTCGACTTTATCCGCACCATCGCGGTGGCGCGCATTATGATGCCGCGCTCCCACGTGCGGCTCTCTGCCGGGCGCGAACAGATGAGTGAGCAGACTCAGGCGATGTGTTTTATGGCCGGGGCTAACTCGATTTTTTACGGCTGCAAACTGCTGACGACGCCGAATCCGGAAGAAGACAAAGATCGGGTGCTGTTCCGTAAGCTGGGTCTCAACCCACAGGACAGCGTGACCGACAGCGGTGATAACGAGCAGCAGCAGGCGCTGACAGCGCAGCTGATGCAGGCCGATACCGATCTGTTTTATAACGCGGCGGTGTAATGAGCTGGTCACAACGCCTGACGCAGGCCCTGACCGCCAGACACCAGCGCGGTCAGTATCGACAGCGCCACGCCAGCCAGCAGGGCGATGCGCGCCGTCTGCAGGTGGCCGGGGTGGACTATCTCAACTTCTCCGCGAACGACTATCTCGGACTGAGCCATGACCCCGGCATCGTCAGCGCCTGGCAGCAGGGGGCGGAACGTTACGGCGTCGGCGCGGGGGGATCGACGCATGTTACCGGCTACCGGGCGCCGCAGGCTGCCCTGGAGGAGGAACTGGCCGACTGGCTTGGCTACGATCGCGGCCTGCTGTTTATGTCAGGATTTTCGGCTAATCAGGCGGTGATCGCGGCAATGCTGGCAAAAAACGATCGAATCTTCGCCGATAAGCTCTGTCATGCCTCGCTGCTGGAGGCGGCCAGCCTCAGTCCGGCCACGCTGCGTCGCTTCGCCCATAATCAGCCCGGTGCGCTGGCAACGCTGCTGGCCGGCGACACCCCGGGCGAAACGCTGGTGGTGACAGAAGGGATCTTCAGCATGGACGGTGACCGCGCACCGCTGGCGGCGCTGCATGCACTGTCACAACGCAGCGGAAGCTGGCTGCTGGTGGATGACGCTCACGGTGTCGGCGTCTGCGGTGAGCAGGGGCGCGGAAGTGGCTGGCAGCAGGGCGTGAAAGCGGAGCTGCTGATCGTCACCTTTGGCAAAGCCTTCGGCGTGAGCGGGGCGGCATTGCTGTGCAATGACGACACGGCTGAGTATCTGCTGCAGTTTGCCCGCCATCTGATTTACAGCACTGCCATGCCTCCGGCGCAGGTCTGCGCCATTCATGCTGCGCTGCGAGCTGTCCGCCAGGGGGACGATCTCCGCAGGACGCTGGCGGACAATATCCGCTACTTTCGTCAGCATGCGGAAGGGGGGGCCTGGTCGCTTTCGGCGTCGGACAGTGCGATTCAGCCTCTGATTGTCGGAGAGGAGCAGGCTGCGCTGCGGCTGTCACAGCAACTGCGCGAACGTGGCTGCTGGGTGAATGCTATCCGGCCGCCCACCGTACCGCCCGGCACTTCACGGCTGCGCATCACCCTCAGTGCGGCCCATTCCCGGGATGACATCGATCAGCTTCTGGAGGCACTGTATGCTGCAGATGGTCGATAAACAGGCCGTGGCTGCGGCCTTTGGCCGTGCGGCGCAAAGCTATAACCGCCATGCTGACCTTCAGCGGCAGTGTGGAGAGCATCTGCTGGCCCTGGCCCGCCCCGGCCAGGCGCTGCGGGTGCTGGATGCAGGCTGCGGTACCGGCTGGTTCAGCCAGCGCTGGCGCAGCACCGGGCACCACGTTACCGCACTTGACCTGTCAGAAAAAATGCTGCAGCAGGCGGCACTCAGCCAGGCCGCTGACTGCTATCAGCCCGGGGATATTGAGGCACTGCCGTTTGCCGCGGCCAGCTTCGATCGCTGCTGGAGCAATCTGGCGATCCAGTGGTGCAGCGACTTGCCTCAGGCACTGAAAGAGCTGTGGCGCGTAACCCGCCCCGGCGGGCAGGTGCTGTTCTCCACGCTGCTCGACGGCTCCCTGAGGGAGGTTCAGTACGCCTGGCCGCTGGGTGAACGCGCGCCGGTCAACCAGTTTGCCCGGCTTCAGCAGTTGGAACAGGCGGGGGCTGGGATGAATCTGACCCTGACGCCCTACACGCTGACGCTGGCGTTTCCGGACGTGCTCAGCCTGCTGCGGTCATTAAAAGGGATCGGCGCGACCCATCTGCACCAGGGGCGTGGTGGGCAGGGACTGAGTCGGGGCCATCTGCAGCGGCTGGAAGCCAGCTGGCCGCGTGATGCACGCGGTTGTCTGCTGAGTTATCAACTGGTTTCAGGAGTTATGGAACGTGAGTAAACGCTGGTTTGTTACCGGAACGGATACGGAAGTGGGGAAAACCGTCGCCAGCTGTGCGCTGTTACAGGCAGCGCAGGCGGCGGGCTATCGCTGTGCGGGCTATAAGCCGGTTGCCTCCGGCAGTGAAATGACCCCGGACGGGATCCGCAATGAGGATGCCCTGGCCTTACAGCACTTCAGTGCGGTCAGGCTGCCTTATGCGATGGTCAATCCGCTGGCATTTCTTGAGCCGACTTCGCCGCATATCATCAGTGCAGAAGAGCACCGGCCCATCACCACCATGCAGCTGTCAGCGGGCCTTGAGGTGATTTCACAGCAGGCTGACTGGGTACTGACCGAGGGGGCGGGCGGATGGTTTACCCCGCTCTCTGCCACGCTGACGTTTGCCGACTGGGTGCAGCAGGAGCAGCTACCGGTCATTCTGGTAGTGGGGATAAAACTGGGGTGTATCAATCATGCACTGCTCACCGCTCAGGCGATAAAGGTGGCGGGGCTGCCGCTGGCCGGCTGGATTGCCAACGGCATCCAGCCGCCGGGAAAACGGCATCAGGAATATCTGGAGACGCTGATCCGGCGCCTTGACGCGCCGCTGTTGGGGGAGATCCCGCATCTGTACGGGCGCAATTTTACCGACGTGGGGCGCTTTATCACCTTACCCTGATACGTCCGGTATGAACTTGTCGGGGCGACCATTTATCCGGTCGCCCTCCCTCTTCTTTCCCGTTCTAAGCGCTGTCATCACACCGTCAGCCACGTGTTGACCATGCTGTCATCCAACTGGGCCACCGTGCCGTGAGCGACGTTACGTCCGCGATGCAGCAGCAGGAAATAGTCTGCCACCCGACGGATAAACGACAGACGCTGCTCCAGGAGCAGAATGGTCATGCCGAAGTCGTGATTCAGACGATGGATCAGATTACCCATCTCCTCCTCCAGCCACGGTGACATCCCCTCCGTCGGCTCATCCAGAATCAGCAGTTTCGGTTGCAGCACCAGCGCACGCGCCAGCGCTAACTGCTGCTGCTGGTCAATCGGCAGTTCGCCGCTGCGCTGATGGCGCAGGGAATACAGCAGCGGAAAGAGATCGTAAACCATTGGCGGTATGGCCCGATGACGTGCCATACCAGCCCCCGCCAGCAGGGCGATTTGCAGGTTCTCTTCAATGGTCATCTGCGAGAAAATATGGCGGCCCTGCGGCACATAACCAATCCCCAGCGAGGCACGCTGCTCCATGGGCTGCAACAGCAGATCCTGCGGCGGGCCGTTATCGTCCTGCCAGATCATCGACCCGCTGTTAATGGGCAGGTGCCCCATAATGCAGTTGACCAGGGTGGTTTTTCCCATGCCCTGACGACCGATAATACCGGTACAGGAGCCGGGCTGCAGATCCAGATCGACATCCCACAAAATATGGTTTTGCCCGTAAAACTGATTAACAGAACGTAAACTGAGCATCTGACACTCTCCCTCCAGACAGTTATCGATCGCATCTGTATTGCTTACGCTCTGTGTCGTCTGGCAAACAGTCCGGCGTGAATATCACGCCCGCGGCTTTAGGTGCCTCGCTCTGGTGTCCTGACAGGTGAGGCGGTAACGCTAATCTTGCAAATAGCAGGCCAGTTCGGATAAAGGCCAGAAAGACAGACCGCGATCGCCTTCACGGCGAGAAAAGGTCAGCGTTGCTAAACATTCAAGGCGGTAAGGGGTCGTTCTGCACCGGGGTAGTGCTGTTGCCTGGGCGGTGATGGTGCAACGGTCTGTCGCCCGATCGGGGCCGGGCCCGTCCGGGAAGCGGGAGCGTGGCTGACCGCCAGAAATACGGTGTATAAGTCTGGCTTTCTGCCTGGAAAACGGCCGCGATCGCGGCAAAAAAAAAGGAAAAAAAAATATTTGGCGGGCGGAGGAACGCATGGGGACGATTTATACATATCAGACAGGTCAGGCGCTGAAAACAGTTATCCACTATTCCTGTGGATAACCTTGTGCATTAGCATCTGAAAACCTGCGCAAGGCGAGAGCGGACGCGGCTTAGGCTCGGGTTGCTGCGAAACTCGGCTTTTGATTAATAAATATTAAAATCAACAGGTTACTTAAAATCAATACAGTGGAGTTTTCGCCCATCATCCCGCCTGGCTTTTGCCGGGACGCTATTGACAAATGTTAAAAAAAAAAACTGTCTGGGGATAAGCCATTCCGGCACTGACCGCATACGTTTGCGCAACGAGCAGCAAAAGTGCGGCTATGCTGTTACGTGAAACAGTATGAAAAACAACTGTGAATTTATCCAGTCTTTTTTTCTGGCAAAATCGTCACGGCAGAGTAGAATTAGAGTCCGGTTCGCGCACATCTTCATCAGGTAGCCTGTTAATGAGCAAAGTCTTTAAACTCAACTCCGATTTCAAACCTTCTGGCGACCAGCCGGAAGCCATCCGCCGTCTTGAAGAGGGGCTGGAAGACGGGCTGGCGCACCAGACACTGCTGGGCGTAACCGGATCGGGTAAAACGTTCACCGTGGCCAATGTGATTGCCGACCTTAACCGTCCTACGATGGTACTGGCACCGAACAAGACGCTGGCGGCCCAGTTGTACGGCGAAATGAAGGAATTCTTTCCTGATAATGCCGTTGAGTACTTTGTCTCTTATTACGATTATTACCAGCCTGAAGCCTATGTGCCCAGTTCGGACACTTTTATCGAGAAAGACGCCTCGGTAAACGAACATATTGAGCAGATGCGACTGTCAGCGACCAAAGCCCTGCTGGAACGACGCGATGTCATTGTGGTGGCCTCGGTTTCGGCAATCTATGGTCTGGGCGATCCTGACCTCTACCTGAAGATGATGCTGCATCTGACGCGCGGGATGGTCATTGACCAGCGCGCAATCCTCCGCCGACTGGCAGAGCTGCAATATACCCGTAATGATCAGGCCTTCCAGCGCGGCACCTTCCGCGTGCGCGGTGAGGTTATCGATATTTTCCCGGCAGAGTCCGACGACTATGCGCTGCGCGTGGAGCTGTTTGATGAGGAAGTGGAGCGCCTGTCTATCTTTGACCCGCTGACCGGCCAGATTGACTCCGTGATCCCGCGTTATACCATCTATCCGAAAACGCACTATGTGACGCCGCGTGAGCGTATCCTGCAGGCGATGGAGGAGATCAAAGTCGAGCTGGCAGAGCGCAAGCAGGTGCTGCTGGCCAACAATAAGCTGCTGGAAGAGCAGCGCCTCAGTCAGCGTACCCAGTTTGATCTGGAGATGATGAACGAGCTGGGCTACTGCTCCGGTATCGAAAACTACTCCCGCTATCTGTCTGGTCGCGGGCCGGGTGAAGCACCGCCAACCCTGTTCGACTACCTGCCCGCCGATGGCCTGCTGGTGATTGACGAATCCCACGTCACCATTCCGCAGATCGGCGGGATGTATCGCGGGGACCGGGCGCGTAAAGAGACGCTGGTGGAGTACGGCTTCCGCCTGCCATCCGCGCTGGATAACCGTCCGATGAAGTTTGAAGAGTTTGAGGGGCTGGCCCCGCAGACGATTTATGTCTCGGCCACACCCGGTAACTATGAGCTGGAGAAGTCGGGCGGGGACGTGGTGGATCAGGTGGTACGACCTACCGGCCTGCTGGATCCGACAATCGAAGTCCGTCCCGTTGGAACCCAGGTTGACGACCTGCTGTCGGAAATCCGCAAACGCGTGGTGATTAACGAGCGCGTGCTGGTGACGGTGCTGACCAAGCGTATGGCCGAAGACCTGACGGAATATCTGGAAGAGCACGGTGAACGTGTGCGCTACCTGCACTCGGATATCGACACCGTTGAGCGCGTGGAAATTATCCGCGACCTGCGTCTGGGTGAATTTGACGTGCTGGTGGGGATCAACTTACTGCGTGAAGGGCTGGATATGCCCGAGGTCTCGCTGGTGGCGATCCTCGATGCGGATAAAGAGGGCTTCCTGCGTTCAGAGCGCTCGCTGATCCAGACCATCGGGCGTGCAGCACGTAATCTCAACGGAAAGGCGATTCTTTACGGTGACAAAATCACCCCGTCTATGGCGCGCGCCATCAGTGAGACGGAACGCCGCCGTGAAAAGCAGGAGCAGTACAACCTGGAGCACGGTATTGTGCCGCAGGGCCTCAACAAGAAGATTGCTGATATTCTGGAGTTAGGGCAGGGGCTGGCGAAAAACAAAGCGAAAGTGCGCAGTATGAAAGGACGCAGCATTGTTGAGGACGATCCGGCCTATGTTGACCTCTCGCCACAGGGGCTGCAAAAACGCATCCATCAGCTGGAGGCGCAGATGCAGAAACATGCGCAAAACCTGGAGTTTGAAGAAGCAGCCCAGGTTCGCGACCAGCTGCATCAGGTACGTGAGCTGTTTATTGCCGCGTCATAATACCAAGGGCCGATCGTAAAAACGATCGGCCCGTCTGTTTGTCTTTTGTTTTTTTGCCGGGAGACCCTTTTACCGCTCACCCAAGCCGCAGCATAACGGCTGGCAGCCGGTCACACCATGGCCTGAACGGCGTGCTCCAGCGCCAGGCGCAGCAGCTGTCGGTCGTGACGATAAGGAATATCCCCGGCCTCCAGCGGCTCCTGAATAATCAGCCGCCCGTCAATCTGGCTGCTGTCCACTTTCGGCCCCAGCACCAGCGCATCAATGACCCGTTTGCCTATCGCCTTCTCCATCATCGCCAGCTTATCAGGAACCGTCAGTGTTGCCGCCGCCGGGCTGAGTTCTTTACCCAGATTGCCAATGAATACCATGGTGGCCGGCGTCCGGCGCATGGCCTGAGCAATCTCCGGCAGCAGCAGAACCGGCATCAGGCTGGTATAAAAACTGCCGGGCCCAATCAGGATCAGATCTGCTTCACCAATTGCCTCCACCGCTTCACGCGTGGCGCTGACCTTGGGTGAGAGCATCAGCTCCTGCGGTGGCTGCGTCAGCTGGTCAATTTCAGTTTCGCCGTACACCAGATGGCCTTCGTTATCCAGCGCCACCAGGTCGACCGGTTGCTCGGACATCGGGATCAGAAACGCATCCACCTTCAGGAGATTACGGATCAGATTAATCGCCTCAAAAGGGCGGACGCTGAGGTGATCGAGGGCTTTCAGCATCAGATTGCCCAGATTATGCCCGGCCAGTTCGCCGTTGCCGGCAAAGCGATACTCAAACATGGCTGACGCCACGCTGGGTTCGGCAATCAACTGGTTCAGACAGTTGCGCATATCGCCCCAGGCGATCCCCCCTTCCGAACGGCGGATACGCCCGGTGGAGCCACCATTATCAGTGGTAGTGACAATCCCGGTCAGACGGGAACCCAGAGGCGAGAGGGCAGACATCACACGGCCCAGGCCGTGTCCTCCGCCTAATGCCACCACGCGGTCGAGGTCAGCTAAGGTGCGATTTCGCATAATATCCATTTGTTATGTTCGGCCACTGTTTATGCCGTTTATTTTACGCTATTCCTGCGGGAAAAGGCCGGGAAAATACGTTATATATCATAATATATAGCGAAAAACCTTACTGGTAACGACGGAATAATAGCGCTAACATTTGCCCATCACGATTTGCCGATGTCCGGCAAGTCACACTTAAGCCCTGACACCTGGGTCCTTTGGGATATGGTGTCCTGGCCGCAACCTCTGAGTTGCCAGGGTGCAGAAAGAAATGACTGCATCTCCCTATCTGGAAAGGTGTCACAGGTGCCACAATTTACTGATAACTTCGCGCGCAGGTTCTACTACCTGCGTCTGTCGATTACTGACGTGTGCAATTTCCGCTGCACATACTGCCTGCCTGACGGCTATAAACCCCAGGGCGCGCAGAACAAAAGCTTCCTTTCACTGGATGAGATCCGTCGTGTCACTCGTGCCTTTGCGGCAGCGGGAACGGAAAAAGTGCGCCTCACCGGCGGCGAGCCCTCAATGCGACGTGATTTCACCGATATCATCGCGGCCGTCCGCGACAACCCCTCGATTCGCCAGATAGCCCTTACCACCAATGGTTACCGCCTGCAGCGGGATATCGGCAAGTGGCGGGCCGCCGGCCTGACGGCGCTGAACGTCAGTGTCGACAGCCTTGACGCGCGTCAGTTTCATGCCATTACCGGGCAGAATAAATTTGATGAGGTGATGCGCGGTATCGATGCGGCTTTTGATGCCGGTTTCAGTCAGGTGAAAGTCAATACCGTGCTGATGCGGGATGTTAATCACCATAGTCTTGATACGTTCCTTGCCTGGGTGCGCGACCGTCCTGTCCAGCTGCGCTTTATTGAGCTGATGGAAACCGGCGATGGCGGATCGCTGTTTCGTCGTCACCATGTCTCCGGCCAGGTGATCCGCGACCAGCTGCTGCGCCAGGGCTGGGTGCAGCAGCAGCGCGCGCGCAGCGATGGCCCCGCGCAGGTGTTTCGTCATGCCGATTATCAGGGTGAAATTGGCCTGATCATGCCCTATGAAAAAGATTTTTGCGCCAGCTGTAACCGCCTTCGTGTCTCTGCCACCGGTCAACTGCATCTCTGCCTGTTTGGTGACGGCGGCGTGCCACTGCGCGATCTTCTGGCTGATGACAGTCAGCAGGCGGAGCTGCAGGCGCGGATTGCCGGCAGCCTGACGACCAAAAAAGAGACGCACTTTCTGCATCAGGGTCATACCGGTATTACCCAAAACCTTTCATTTATCGGCGGTTAAGCTAAGGAGTTTTTATGGGCAAAGGTACAACGGATTTTCTCCCTCTTAACGTTGCGGTGTTAACTGTCTCCGATCGCCATACCGCTGAAACTGACAGCTCCGGTGACTACCTGCGCGAAGCGCTGACGGAAGCGGGGCACCACGCGGTGGATCGGGCCATTGTCGCTGATAACCGTTACCGCATCCGTGCCGTGGTGTCCCGCTGGATAGCCAGTAGTGACGTTCAGGTGGTGCTGATTAATGGCGGCACCGGGTTTAACGAAAAAAACTGTACGCCGGAAGCGCTGCTGCCGCTGTTCGACCGAGAAATAGAGGGGTTTGGCGAGCTGTTCCGCATGATCTCCTACGAAGATATCGGCACGTCAACCCTGCAGTCCCGTGCAGTGGCGGGCCTGGCAAATGAAACGCTGATTTTTGCCATGCCAGGCTCCACCGGGGGCTGCCAGCTGGCCTGGGAGCGCATCATCCAGGACCAGTTGGATGCCCGTACCCGCCCCTGTCATTTTGTCTCGCACGTGAAGAAATTATAAATGTCTAAATTAACGCATATTAATGCTGCCGGAGAGGCGCATATGGTGGATGTTTCCGCCAAACAGGATACCGTGCGCGAAGCACGGGCAGAGGCTTTTGTGGTGATGCACCCTGACACGCTGCAGATGATCATCGACGGCAGCCATCACAAAGGGGATGTGTTTGCCACTGCCCGGATCGCCGGTATCCAGGCCGCTAAACGTACCTGGGAGCTGATCCCGCTGTGCCATCCATTGATGCTGAGTAAGGTGGAAGTGTCCCTGAGCGCCGAGCCGGAACACCAGCGTGTACGGATCGTCTCACTCTGTCGTCTGACCGGGAAAACGGGCGTGGAGATGGAAGCGCTGACGGCTGCCTCGGTGGCGGCGCTGACCATCTACGATATGTGCAAAGCCGTGCAGAAAGATATCACCATCGAACAGTGCCGCCTGCTGAGTAAAAGTGGTGGAAAATCCGGCGATTTCGAGGCGGTGCACCATGATTAATGTGCTGTTTTTTGCCCAGGTGCGTGAGCTGGTTGGCACCGATCATCTGACAATACCTGCGAACTATCCAGATGTGGAAGCGCTGCGCAACCACCTGGCGCAGCAGGGGGAGCGCTGGGCGCTGGCGCTGGAGTCGGGTAAGCTGCTCGCCGCAGTTAATCAGACGCTGGTATGCCTGCAGCATCCGCTTCAGGCCGGGGATGAAGTCGCCTTCTTCCCGCCGGTCACGGGAGGCTGATATGGACGAGCAGACCCGTATTCGCGTGGGCTGTGCCCCCTTCAGCATGAGCGACGAGTATCAGTGGCTGGCCGCCTCTGACCTTGACGGTGCGGTGGTGACCTTTACCGGTAAGGTGCGCAATCATAATCTGGGCGATAACGTCCGTGCGCTGAGGCTGGAGCACTATCCGGGCATGACCGAAAAAGCGCTGGCGGAGATTGTTGATGAAGCGCGTCAGCGCTGGCCGGTGCAGCGCATGACGGTGGTTCACCGCATTGGCGAGCTTTTTCCCGGGGATGAAATTGTCCTGGTCGGGGTCAGCGGCGCACATCGCGGCGCTGCATTCAGTGCGGCGGAATTTATTATGGATCAGTTAAAGACGCGCGCGCCGTTCTGGAAACAGGAAGCGACGCCCGAAGGCGACCGCTGGGTTGACTCGCGCGACAGCGATCGCCAGGCTGCGGATCGCTGGAAATAACGCCCCTTTCAATTTTCGCAGGCTTAAGGAGCGACATGCGCTTTTTCTTCAGACCGGCTCTTCTGCCGCTGGCGCTGCTGGCGCTGGCGGGCTGCAGCAATAAGACCTCAGAGACGGCCGCCACCGCACGACCGGCCGATGTTAAAGCCCGGATATCCCGCCTGCTGCCCTCCGGCGTCAACGATCGTGAAGGCTGGGCGCGTGATATCTACGTCGCCTTTAACAGCCAGGCTATTTCCCCTGATGCCAGCAATCTGTGTGCGGTGATTGCGGTGACCGCACAGGAGTCCAACTTCAGCGCAGACGCCACGGTGCCGGGCCTGCCCAGGATAGCCTGGGCCGAAATTGACCGCCGCGCCGCGCAGCTGCATATCCCGTCGTTCCTGGTGCGCACCGCGCTGATGATCAACTCGCCGAATGGTAAGAGCTATGCGTACCGGCTGGATCACGTCAAAAGTGAGAAAGAGCTGAGCGCAGTATTTGATGACTTCATTGATATGGTGCCGATGGGTCAGAAGCTGTTTGGCAATCTGAATCCGATCCATACTGGCGGGCCGATGCAGGTCAGCATCGCGTTTGCCGAGGCTAATGCCAAAGGCTACCCGTACCAGGTTGAAGGATCCCTGCGGCGTGAAGTGTTTTCCCGCCGGGGTGGCCTGTGGTTTGGCACCCGACATCTGCTCGGCTATCCGACGAACTATCCCTCGCCGTTGTATCGTTTTGCTGACTTCAATGCCGGCTGGTATGCCAGCCGCAATGCAGCATTTCAGGCGGCCGTTTCGCGCCTGAGCGGCATTAAGCTGGCGCTGGACGGTGACCTGATTAACTACGGATCGGACAGCGCAGGTTCGACTGAAAAGGCCGTGCGCACGATCAGGCAGCTGGATTACAGCGACCGGGCGATCCGCCGCGCATTGGAGAAAGGGGAGAGTATCGACTTCGAGAAAACCGATCTGTGGCAGTCTGTTTTTGCCCTGGCCGATGAAGATGCCGGGAAAAAGCTGCCGCGAGCAGTGCTACCGGGGATCAAGCTGGAAAGTCCGAAGATTACGCGCAACCTGACCACCGCATGGTTTGCCCAACGCGTGAACAGCCGCTATCAGAGTTGTCTGCAGCGTAATTAATCACGCTGACCAGAATATGCCCGGCCCCAGCAGTCAGGCTGGGATGCTGGGGCTGACCTTATGTCGGGTCAGCCCTGATCATGCAGAAGCTCTATACCGTTTGCAGTTTGAAAATCTGTACTGTCTGCGCCAGCGTCTTCGCCTGATCTTCCAGCGATGCAGCAGCAGCAGACATCTGCTGCACCAGCGCGGAGTTCTGCTGGGTGGCACCATCCATCTGGTTCACCGCCACGGTGACCTGGCCAATACCCTGTGACTGCTCATCGGAAGCATGAACAATCTCACCGATAATGGTTTTCACTGAATTCACCGCCTGCGTCATCTCCTGCATGGTCTTACCGGCACTCTGCACCAGCGTGACGCCGTGATCGACACGCTGGGTGGATTCACTGATCAACGCTGAAATATCTTTTACCGCACTGGCGCTGCGCTGGGCCAGATTGCGGACTTCTGCCGCAACCACGGCAAACCCACGGCCCTGTTCCCCGGCACGGGCAGCTTCTACGGCGGCGTTCAGCGCCAGAATATTGGTCTGAAATGCAATGCTGTTAATGATGCTGGTGATAGCGCCGATCTTCTGCGAACTTTCATCGATCTGCTGCATGATCTGCACCACTTGTGACACCAGCTGTTCACCGCGCTGGGCAATGTCGGTGGCATTTTCGGTCAGCGCGGTGGCCTGATGGGCGTTATCGGCATTGTGTTTAACCGTGGCCGTCAGCTGTTCCATACTGGCTGCGGTCTCTTCCAGCGCGGCCGCCTGCTGTTCAGTGCGGGAGGCCAGATCAAGGTTGCCGCTGGCAATCTCTTCTGCACCCTGACGAACCGAGTCGCTGGCCGAGATAATTTCACCGACCATATTGCGCAGCTGATGCTGCATGGTGTGCATGGCAAAGAAAATACTCTGCTGATCATTGTGCTTCACCGGAATACTGGCGCTCAGGTCACCTTCGGCCACGGCCAGCGCGATATCGGCAGCCTGGCGCGGTTCGCCGCCAATCGGCTTGGCCACTTTACGGCTGAAGATCAGGCCCAGTACACCGCAGACGACGATAATACTGACCACCATCATGATCAGCGCATACATCAGCTGGCGGTTAGCGGCGGCCATCACCAGATCCACCGGGGCAACGATACTGAGATACCAGGAGGTCTGGCTGTTGCCGATGGTGATCGGACGCCAGGTCTGCAGTACCTCTTCTCCCAGTACCGGATCGAAGCGCTGGATCATTTTGCTGCTGAATCCGTCGGTCTCGCCTTTGTACTGCTTACCGGCATCCTCTTTCACCGGGCTGGAGACGACTTTCCCGCCGGTGGAAATCAGCATTGCGTAGCCGCTGCCTTCCCAGGGTTTGATTTTACTGACGCGCTGTTGCAGCGAGGCCAGTGAGATATCGGAGGTGGTCACTGCTTTAAGCTTTCCGTCATCAATAATCACCGCAGAGACGGAGGTCAGCAGGGTAGGAACACCGTTATAGGCATAGCTGTAGGGTTCGGCCAGCGTGTCACGTTCAAGTTTGCGCGGCACCAGGTAGTAATCCCCCTGGCCCGGCGTCAGGAAAGAACCCATTAAGTGGGCTTTGTAATTACCGGCCTGATCACGGTCAACGAAACGGGCAAAGCGTCCTGCAGGCGGTGAACCCGGCTGGCTGGCGAACTCGGCATCACGGCCGTCAAAGGCATCCGGTTCAAAGACCACGGACATAGACAGGTAGTCAGGGTTCAGTTTCAGGGAGTAGATCATCTGCTGCTCTGCGGCGGCACGGTCAGTGATGCCGGAAGCGCGAAGGGCCACCAGGCTTTGTCCCATCGAGGTGGCAACGGTGCGCGCATAGTCCAGCTCATTCTGCACAGCCAGCGCCTGGCTCTGGGCAATCTGCCCGAGATAATCTTCCGCCAGCTTCCTCTGCTGCTGGCTCGACTGCCAGCTGAGCAGGCCGATGGTTATACTGAAACCGAGGGTGATCGTCAGCACCCCGGTCAGCAGCATCAGCGTACGGGTACTCATTTTCTTTTTTGGAACCGACTGACTTTGCATCTGACTTCCCCCGATAGAACAATAATGTGATCGCTTTGTGACTTCCTGTAACAAAATCTTCCCTGTGAGCGATCTATCGGCAACAAATGCACAATCTTTATCCACCGTGGATTTATTTCTTCGCATCTTCAATGGGCAGGCAACATGTGAAAAAAGAGGGCTGCATTAGGCTGGCGCTGGCAGGGGACTCTGTGCCAGACTTGCAAAGATATCACCGTTTTTTTCATTCACCTTTTAAGGGGAGCATCATGGACCGATATCCACGTCCAAGTGATTCAATCGTGCAGCGTGCCAGCACCGGCCTGTCTGTTTATATGGCGCAGGTTTACGGCTGGATGACCTGTGGTCTGCTGCTGACGGCCTTTGTTTCCTGGTTTGCGGCCAATACGCCGCAGGTGATGGAACTGGTCTTTGCCAATCGCATCACCTTCTTTGGTCTGATCATTGTGCAACTGGGGCTGGTTTTCGTCCTGTCGGGGATGGTGCATAAGCTCAGCGGGGCCGTGGCCACCGGGTTGTTTATGCTCTACTCGGCGCTGACCGGGTTGACGATGGCCAGTATTTTCCTGGTTTACACCTATTCATCCATTGCCAGCACCTTCCTGGTGACCGGCGGCATGTTCGGGGCGATGAGCCTGTGGGGTTACACCACCAAACGTGACCTGAGCGGCATGGGCAGCATGCTGTTTATGGCGCTGATTGGGATTGTGTTGGCTTCGCTGGTTAATATCTGGCTGAAAAGTACCGCGCTGATGTGGGCAGTGACCTATATCGGGGTGGTGGTGTTTGTAGGTCTGACGGCTTATGACACCCAGAAGCTGAAAAACATTGGTGAGGGGATTGACGTTGAGGACAAAGAAAATCTGCGTCGCTTCTCGATTATGGGGGCGCTGACGCTGTACCTTGACTTCATTAACCTGTTCCTGATGCTGCTGCGTATTTTCGGTAACCGTCGTTAACGAAGCAGGGGGCCGGAACACGGCCCCCTGTATTCGTGCGGCCAGGGGCGACCTTCATTTCCGGGTCGCCCCTTTTTTATGCCAGATTTTTTGCCCGTAGTGACTTCGCCCGGCTTTCCAGCCACAGGTACAGCACCAGTGCCAGCAGGAGAGGGGCAATAAAATAGAGCACGCGATAGGCCAGTAGTGCCGCAATGATCGCCCCGTGCGAAATGGGCTCCCCCTGTAACAGGGCAAGGAACACCGCTTCCAGCACGCCAATCCCGGCAGGGATATGAATAATCACGCCTGCGATACTGCTGATCAGCAGCACCCCCAGCACCTGAGGGAAGTCGACTTTCTGCATCAGCAGCAGCCAGATGATGGCCCCCATCACCAGCCAGTTAGCGCTGGATACGGCAAACTGAATCAGCGCCATACGCAGCGACGGCAGCGCAAGTTTCTGCCCTTTGATGGTCCAGTGACGGCGTCGGGAAAACGCACACAGCGCCAGATAAACCACAACAAAGGCCAGCAGGGCGATGCCCGTAATACGTAAGGTGCCTGCGCCAATAAACCAGCCACCGGGCACGCTGACCATCCCTGCGCTGAAGACCACGCCGGCGACCAGCACATACCCCAGCCAGTTAGTGGCAATACTCAGTGAAAAGATGCGGGTGATCGTGCTGCCC
This sequence comes from Erwinia persicina NBRC 102418, assembly GCF_001571305.1. Taxonomy (GTDB): domain Bacteria; phylum Pseudomonadota; class Gammaproteobacteria; order Enterobacterales; family Enterobacteriaceae; genus Erwinia; species Erwinia persicina. Next base: position 24,274 of record NZ_BCTN01000013.1, read on the forward strand.
TCCAGCCCCAGCCGGGAGTAAAGGCGATAGCGCATCGCCACGCCGCCCACCCAGGTACTGAGCGTCAGATTGAAGGCGTAGCAGATGAAGGACACCAGCATCACCTGGCGTTTTTCCAGTTTGTGCCCGCAGTAGGCGCGGCCAATCAGGTCATACAGGCCATAGGTCAGGTAGCTGACCACCACCAGCGCCACCGATCCAAAAATAGCCACGCGGTTGTAATTGATCACCACGTCCCATACGTCGCCCCAGTTCACCTGGCGCGCATAGACCACCAGCAGCACAATGACGGCGAGGAAGAACAATCCGGTCAGGACTTTGCGAGTGCGTTTCCACAGTAAAGAAGAGTTGGCCATCAGGATTTTGCCTCGCCGTTTTCGGTTTCAATACGATCCTGGGTTTCCATCTCCGGCTGAACCGGGGTCGGCACCTGGGTAAGCCTCGGCGTGTGCGCAGGCAGCCACCCGGCGATGGCCGGGAAGTGGCGCAGGAAATGGAACACCACAATATTTTTGCTTAACTGCCACCAGTTCCGCTTCGGAAGCTGGCTTTCCAGGACTCGCTGGCAGTCTGCAGACAGCAGGCCTTCCAGGTTGTCGCGTATCTGCTGATTGAAATCACGATCGTGGATGATCAGATTGGCCTCCAGATTCAGCGACAGGCTCAGGGGGTCAAGATTACTGGAGCCGACAGTCGACCACTGCGCATCCTGTACCGCAATTTTGGCATGCAGGGGACGGCGGCAGTATTCATAAACCTCCACCCCGCCTTCGACCAGGTAGTTGTACAACAGCTCCGCCCCCACTTTGACAATCGGCATGTCCGGCTTACCCTGCACGATAAGCCGCACGCGTACGCCACGGCGAGCGGCCTGACGCATCTCGCGCAGCAGGCGGTAGCCGGGGAAGAAGTAGGCGTTGGCGATGATCACGTCCCGCTTCGCCGTTTTCAGCATTTCGATGTAGTGCTGTTCGATATCGTCACGGTGTTGATCGTTATCGCGCCAGACCAGCAGCGCCTGCGCATCGCCCGGCTTGTTATTTCGCGCCGGACGGTGTGAACGGTGATCCCACCAGTGCCGCAGTTTTTGCTCACTGCCCATCTGCTGCTGCACGTACTGGGCGAGGTCATCGACGATGGGGCCCTTCACTTCCACCGCATAGTCCTGCTTGGCCTCCGGGCCATAGCTGGCATTGTGCTCGGCGGAGTAGTTAATCCCGCCGACAAAGGCTATCACGCCGTCGATGACCACAATTTTGCGATGCAGACGACGAAAGAGGTTGGTGCGCATCCCCATCAGCGGGGGGCGCGGGTCGTAATAGATAAACCGTACGCCCCGCGTCGTCAGACTGTGAACAAAGTCGTCCGGCAGGTCTGGTGAACCGTAGCCGTCCACCATCATTTCAATTTTTACCCCGCGCTCTGCGGCAGCCAGCAGCTCTGCATGAAGCGCCTGGCCGACGTCATCATTAAACAGGATAAACGTTTCCAGCAGCAGACTGTGCTCTGCACGACGGATTGCGCCGAACACCCGGGGGAAGAACTCTTCGCCATTTTCCAGCAGTTTGATGTGGTTGCCTTCACGCCATTCCATATTCATAAGTGGATCTCCACGGCAAGCGGCGCATGGTCGGACAGGTGCGACCAGGGCCGTAACGGAATGGTTTGCGGGTGACTGATCCCCGCGTTACGGACATAAATGCGGTCAAGACGCAGCAGCGGAAAGCGGGCAGGGAAGGTGCGCGCCGGGCGGCCATTTTTACGGCTGAACACCTCTTCCATTCCGGCTTCGCGCTTGAGGATCGCATTAGCCTTTTGTCGCCAGTCATTAAAATCACCTGCAATCACCACGGGGGCATCTTTCGGCAGCGCGTTAACCAGCTGGCACATTTTTTTCAGCTGCTGCTGGCGATGGGCTTCGCGCAGGCCAAGATGCACGCAGAAAATATGCAGTATGACTGCAGAGTCTGGCACCTGTATCTGGCAGTGTAAAATCCCGCGTTTTTCCGTACCCTCAACCGAGATATCCCGGTTGTGATAATCGACGATCGGCAGGCGTGACAGCACAGCATTCCCGTGATGTCCCTCCGGATAGACTGCGTTACGTCCATAGGCAAAATCTTCCCACATGGTATCTGCCAGAAATTCGTAATGGGGGGTTTCAGGCCAGTTTTCCACCTTCAGTTCGTGCAGAGCATGACTACCCATCACCTCCTGCAACAGCACAATATCCGCACCGGTGGCCCGCACCGCATCGCGCAGTTCAGGCAGAATAAAGCGGCGGTTGAAGGCGTTGAAACCCATATGTGTGTTTATCGTCAGGACTTTAAATGAAAATCCTTGCGTTTTTTGTGACATACTAATGACACTACCTTCAGAATTAATGAAGGATAAAGTGTAGTCTTTGTCACAAAAGTGTGGCGAGATATGCGTTAATTTGCAGCATATTCCGAAAACTACGTTAGTCTGAGGAAAGTTGTTACTGACACCGGTCAGTAACCCGCTTGGGCATCCTCTGTTGAAGATGCCGGGAGAAAAGCATGAAATGGTCTAATCGTATTCAGATTGTCACTGGACAAACCTGCGTACATATCGCACTGCACCTGCTGCTGATCGCCGCGCTGGTGTGGGGGTGGAAACATCAGGCCCTGCTGCAGGTCAGCATGATTTTACTGGCGATGTATGCCAGCGTATTTGCCGCGATGTTACTGACCCAGCGTATGCCGCGCCTGCGGCGTATTGGCGATTTCCTGGAAGACGTGACCACCACGTACTATTTTGGTGCCGCGATGCTGGTGCTGCTGGTGTTGTCACGGGTTGTCCATAACAACCTGCTGCTGTGTGTGGCGGGTGTCGTGATGCTGGCAGGTCCTGCGCTGGTGTCACTGCTGGTGAAAGAGCGGACGCAGCCAAGCCAGCGTCCACGCTAAACCTTCAACGGGCCACTTCGGTGGCCCGTTCGTTTATTCATTCTCTCCCTGTGGTTTCAGCCACAGCGTCATGATTAGCAACACCACCACGCCTGCCGCCATCACGCTAAACGCCTGCTGTAAATCGCCCAGCATCTGGCGGATCACGCCTGCCAGCAGCGGCATCAGGCTGGCAATCATATAGCCTCCCCCCTGGACAAACCCCATCAGTTTTCCCGCCTGCTGCGGCGTCTCAGCCTGATCGAGAGTCACAATCAGCGACAGCGGAAACAGTGCGCCGATGCCCAGCCCCAGCAGGAGTATCGCCAGCAGCGCCAGAGTGGAAGGGGCCAGCATCAGGCAAATCAGTCCGGCCAGCAGCAGCCCGAGAACCGGCAGTAACAGGCGCCGGCGGTCGTGAAAGCGTGGGATCAGCGTCGCCACCAGCAGTCCGGCAACCACCTCGGTCAGCGTCAGTCCGGCCAGCAGATAGCCGCTGTGCTGGGGTGACCAGCCCTGCTGCACGAAGAACGGCGGCAGCCAGGCCAGCACCAGCGTATAGGCCCCGGTGCCAATACCGAAGTAAAACATCAGCAGCCAGGCGCGCCGGTGGAGCGGGGCCGGGGCCGTCGTGGTCTGACGCGGAGCACTTGTCTGCCCGCAGCAATACCACATTACCGCTGCCAACAGGGCAGGAAGCCCCCACAGAGCGAGGGTACTCTGCCAGCTAATCGCCAGCGCCAGCGGGGCTGCGCTGGCCGCCGCCAGTGCGGCCCCGCCCATGATCGCGGTAGTGTACAGCCCCATCAGACGGCTGCTGTGCTGCGGATAATGCTGCTTGATCCAGCCGGGCAGCAGGGCCTGCACCAGCGCAATACCGATGCCTGCCAGCAGGGCAGTGGCAATCAGTCCGGCGGGCTGCCACCAGATGCCGCGCAGCGCGCAGGCACCGGCAATAATCACAGCCCCCAGCAGCACGCCGCGAAAGGTTCCCGGCCAGCGCTGTAAATAGCTGCCCGCCAGCGCGCACAGCCCCATGGCCATCACCGGCAGCATACTGAGTAAACCGGCCGCGCTGCTGGTTAACAGTGTGTCCTGCTGGATGGCCGCAAGCAGCGGGCCGGGCAGGGCGAGCACTGGCCGCAGATTCAGTCCCAACAACAACAGGGCGAGCAGGGGAAGTAACAGCCTCATGGACAATCCTTTTATGACAAAATGTGTCTTTATGTTAATTCGTTGTGCATAGCGGCAAGTGATCCTTTGTGTGTTGTTACAGCCTGTAGCGCATTTTCGGATAACCCGATAAGAATAACTCCCTGTGTTGCTGGCGGATCTGTTATAATCCCGAGCTTCCGCACCGTGGTTTGTGCTCTCATTCAAGCGTCAGGCGTAATCCTGGCGTCAACTCTCCCCCTGGAAACTACACCGCTATGCGGTCAGGGCGGATCCGGAGTCAGTCAACTTTATGTCATTTGATTCTCTCGGCCTTAATGCCGATATTTTGCGCGCTGTTGCAGAACAGGGCTACAACGAGCCGACGCCAATCCAGCGTCAGGCCATTCCGGTCGTACTGGCAGGCCGCGACCTGATGGCCAGCGCTCAGACCGGTACCGGTAAAACGGCAGGCTTTACTCTGCCACTGCTGCAGCTGTTAAGCAGCAACAACCCGCACCCGAAGGGCCGTCGCCCGGTGCGCGCACTGATTTTGACCCCGACCCGCGAACTGGCGGCTCAGGTGGGCGAAAACGTGCAGGAATACAGTAAGTATCTGGATATGCGTTCGCTGGTCGTCTTTGGTGGCGTCAGCATCAACCCGCAGATGATGAAGCTGCGTGGCGGTGTGGATGTACTGGTCGCGACCCCGGGTCGCCTGCTGGATCTTGAGCACCAGAATGCACTCGACCTGTCACAGGTTGAAATCCTGGTCCTTGATGAAGCCGACCGTATGCTGGATATGGGCTTCATCCACGATATCCGTCGCGTGCTGGCAAAACTGCCGGCTAAGCGTCAGAACCTGCTGTTCTCCGCCACTTTCTCTGATGAGATCAAAATCCTGGCGGAAAAACTGCTGCACAACCCGGAGCAGGTTTCCGTGGCCCGCCGCAACACCGCTTCTGAGCAGGTGACGCAGCATGTGCATATGGTGGATAAAAAGCGTAAGCGTGAGCTGTTATCCTTCCTGATTGGTCGTGATAACTGGCAGCAGGTGCTGGTCTTTACCCGCACCAAACACGGCGCTAACCATCTGGCCGAACAGCTGAACAAAGACGGCATTACTGCCGCAGCGATCCACGGTAATAAGAGCCAGGGTGCACGTACCCGCGCACTGAGCGACTTTAAAGAAGGCAAAATTCGTGTGCTGGTGGCGACCGATATCGCCGCCCGTGGTATCGACATTGAAGAATTGCCACACGTGGTTAACTACGAGCTGCCAAACGTACCGGAAGACTATGTTCACCGTATCGGGCGTACCGGTCGTGCGGCGGCGGTAGGTGAAGCGCTGTCGCTGGTCTGTGTCGATGAGCTGAAGCTGCTGCGTGATATCGAGCGTGTGCTGAAGCGTGAAATCCCACGTATGGCGATTGAAGGCTATGAGCCCGACCCGAGCATCAAAGCGGAACCGATCGTTAACGGTCGCCAGCAGCAGCGTGGCGGTGCCGGTGGCGGCGGTGGACGCGGTCGCGGCGCACCAGGCCAGCGTAGCAACAGCAGCGGCGATCGCAGCGCCAGCGGCAACCGTAGCGGTAACGGCGGTGGCGGCAACAGCGGCGAACGTCGTCAGGGCAATGCCAACGGCAGCAGCACCGGTGCCGCACGCGGTGCCCGTCCTGAAGGCGGCAACGCTGGCGCACCGCGCGTCAACAAAACCCGTCCGCGCCGTTCTACGCCAAGTAACAACGGCTAATTGATCGGGGGGAGGCGCCCGCCTCCCCCTGTTTTTCACTCTCCACAGGTTTACCATGCGCGTATTACTTGCCCCGATGGAAGGCGTTCTCGATTCGCTGGTGCGTGAACTGCTGACCGACGTTAACGACTACGACCTCTGTATTACCGAATTTCTGCGGGTGGTGGATGCACTCCTGCCGGTGAAATGTTTTCAGCGTCTCTGCCCCGAACTTGATCATGACAGCCGCACGCCGTCAGGTACCCGCGTGCGTATCCAGCTGCTGGGTCAGTATCCGCAGTGGCTGGCGGAGAATGCTGCCCGTGCCGTGGAGCTTGGCTCCTGGGGCGTAGATCTCAACTGTGGCTGTCCGTCGAAAACCGTTAACGGCAGCGGCGGCGGTGCCACGCTGTTAAAAGACCCCGAACTGATTTATCAGGGCGCGAAGGCCATGCGTGCGGCGGTGCCTGCTCACCTGCCGGTGACGGTGAAAATTCGTCTGGGCTGGGATTCTGGCGCACGTCAGTTTGAAATTGCCGATGCGGTGCAGCAGGCCGGCGCGACAGAGCTCGCCGTACACGGCCGTACGAAAGCGGACGGCTACCGTGCGGAGGCCATCAACTGGGCGGCGATAGGCGATATTCGTCAGCGGCTGTCCATTCCGGTGATCGCCAACGGCGAGATCTGGGACTGGCAGAGCGCACAGGACTGCATGGCGGCGACGGGCTGTGACGCGGTGATGATCGGACGCGGGGCACTCAATGTGCCTAACCTCAGCCGGGTAATTAAATATAACGAAGCGCGAATGCCGTGGCCGCAGGTGGTGCAACTGCTGCAAAAATACGTCAGGCTTGAGAAGCAGGGCGATACCGGTCTGTACCATATGGCGCGCATCAAACAGTGGCTGGGGTATCTGCGTAAAGAGTACAGCGAAGCGACCGATCTGTTTATGCAGGTCAGGATGCAGCAAACCTCGGCAGAGATTGCGCAGGTGATTAGCGCAATCGAGGGGCAGGGTTGACCTGATTGCCCGGTCAACCCACCTGGCGCATCACTGCGCGACATAGCCTCCGTCCACCAGAAGCGCCGCGCCGCTAACAAATGACGCGTCGTTGCTGAACAGAAACGCGACCACGCTGGCCACTTCTTCCGGCCGGCCAAAGCGACCAATAGCATGCCGTTTCTGCAGGATCTTTTTTTCCTCTGCGCTCTGATTCTCCAGCAGCGGCGTGTCAATATAGCCGGGACACACCGCATTGATGCGGATCCCGTGCGCCGCGTAGTCGCTGGACAAGGTTTTGGTCAGCAGCCGGACGCCTCCTTTTGCCGCACTGTAAGCGGTCAGTCCGTGTCTGCCTACCCAGCTGTGAATCGAACCACAGTTGACGATGATCCCCGTTTGCTGCTGCCCCAGCCAGTAACGGATAGCCGCCTGGTTCAGCAGAAAGACGCCGGTCAGATTCACATCAATGGTTTTTTGCCAGTGTTCCACCGCCAGACGATCTGCCGGGGCGTCGATGTCGATGCCGGCATTAGCAAACACCAGATCCAGCCGGTGAAAGTGGGCCACTGTCTTTTCGATCAGTTGCACATTGTGCGCCGGGTCGGTGACGTCGGTATGAACAAACAGCACGCTGTATCCCTGCCCGGTCAGCTGATGAGCGAAGGCCTGGCCCGCTTTGTCATTGAGGTCGGCAATCACTACGCTGGCACCTTCATTGGCAAGGCGGGTGACGGTTGCGGCACCAATACCGCTGGCCCCGCCGGTGACAATAGCAACCTTATTATGAAATCTCATGGTGGGTTCTCCCTGTGTGATGACCTCATCACACTAATCAGAATCCTCTCCCGCCGTTTGGCATCGACTGCGTAAGGTATTTTTCTGTAGGAAGACCATCACTTTTCAAGCCGCTGCGACCTGTAAAAAGGGGCAACCGTGCGTTGCCCCGCCAGGGTTAATAGACTTCCGGCACGATCATCTCGTTGGGTACCGGGGCGCGGTGATAGTCCTCGCTGCGTTCGCGTACGGGCAGGGTAATCGGTTTTATTTCACTGTCCTCATACGGCACCTGGCGCAGTAAATGACTGATGCAGTTCAGACGGGCCTTTTTCTTGTCCACGCCCTGAACCACCCACCATGGCGCTTCGTCAATGTGGGTGCGCGACAGCATCACCTCTTTGGCCTCGGTGTACTCTTCCCAGCGGCGGCGGCTCTCCAGATCCATCGGACTGAGTTTCCACTGCTTAAGCGGGTCGTGAATGCGGCTGAGAAAACGCAGCTCCTGCTCTTCGTCGGTGATGGAAAACCAGTATTTGACGATCTGAATGCCGCTGCGCGTCAGCATTCTTTCAAACTCCGGCACGCTGCGGAAAAATTCTTCCACCTCCTGCTCGTTGCAGAAACCCATCACCCGTTCCACCCCCGCGCGGTTGTACCAGCTGCGGTCGAACAGCACCATTTCACCCGCCGCCGGCAGATGAGCAATATAGCGCTGGAAGTACCACTGGGTACGCTCGCGATCGTTCGGGGCGGGCAGGGCGGCAACGCGACAGGTGCGCGGATTCAGGCGCTGGGTGATGCGTTTTATCACCCCGCCTTTGCCTGCGGCATCGCGGCCTTCAAAGATAATGACCATGCGGTGACCGGTGCGCATCACCCAGTCCTGCATTTTCACCAGCTCGCCCTGCAGCCGCAGCAGTTCGCGGAAATAGTGCTTACGCCAGGCTTTTTCGTCCGGCTCCATTTTCTCTTCACTGCCGAAGCGCAGGTCGTCCAGCTCCATTTCCAGCTCTTCATCGTAGCTGTCGTAAAAATCCTGCAGTAAGCGGTGGTGAAAGGTCTCAGATGAGAAATCGTTACCTTGCATAGCCATACATCATCTCCCGGTTAGAAATGGGTAAACAGCCAGTACAGGCTGGCCGAAAGTAAAATGGAAACGGGCAGGGTCAGTATCCAGGCCATCATCAGGTTGCGCAGCGTGGACATCTGCAGGCCGGATCGGTTAGCCGCCATCGTCCCCGCCACGCCGGAGGAGAGGACATGCGTGGTCGAAACCGGCAGACCAAAGATATCGGCCGCGCCAATGGTGGTCATCGCCACCAGTTCTGCACTGGCCCCCTGTGCATAGGTCAGGTGAGTCTTACCAATTTTTTCACCGACAGTGGTGACAATACGCCGCCAGCCGACCATGGTGCCGAGCCCGAGGGCTATCGCCACCACCACCTTCACCCACCACGGGATGTAGCGGGTGGCATTGTCCAGCTCGCCCCTGAACGCATCCAGGTTGTGTCGGGTCTGCTCAGGGATTTGCACCTTTTCGTCGCTTTTAAGATGCTTAATGGCTTCTGAGGTCAGGTACATATCATTACGGGTATTGGATACTGCCTGCGCCGGGATCTTATCCACCGCGCCGTACTGGCGAATTTGCTGGCCGATGCGGCCGGTTAAATCTGCCAGTGCCGGGAGCACGGCGGGAACGAGGGTCCCGGTGCGCACATATTCCGTCAGCACCTCACGCGGGGAAATACTGGAAGTCTGATCCGGCGTCAGCGCGCGCAGCTCCTGCTGCGTGACCGTTGCCAGTGCAGCCACCTGAGGAATGTGGTCTGCCGGAATCGACCGGTTCAGGGCGTAAGCGATCGGCATCGTGCCGACCAGGATCAGCATAATCAAGCCCATGCCTTTCTGCCCGTCGTTTGAACCATGGGCAAAGGAGACCCCGGTGCAGGTGAGGATCAGCAGCCCGCGGATCCAGCCCGGGGGCGGTTTGTTACCCTCAGGTGCCGTGTACAGCGCCCGATTTTTAAGCACTTTTTTCATTAACAGCAGCAGCGCGGCGGCACAGACAAAACCGATAACCGGCGACAGAACCAGCGCATAGCCGACTTTCAGCGCCTGGCCCCAGTCCACACCGCTGGTGCCGGTACGACCATGGATCAGGGCGTTCGCCACCCCCACGCCGATGATCGACCCGATTAACGTATGCGATGATGAGGCGGGCAGACCGAACCACCAGGTCCCCAGATTCCAGATAATCGCGGAAAAGAGCAGGGCGTAGACCATGGCAAAACCGCCCCCGGTTCCGGCCTGCAGGATCAGCTCCACCGGGAGCAGGGAAATAATGCCGAAGGCGACCACGCCGCTGGAGAGCAGCACGCCAAGAAAGTTGAAGAAACCGGACCACACCACCGCCAGTCCCGGGGGCATCGAGTGGGTATAAATCACGGTAGCCACAGCGTTGGCGGTATCGTGAAAGCCGTTGACGAACTCAAAGCCGAGCGCGATCAGCAGCGCCATACCCAGTAACAAAAAAGGCACATAGCTGGTAAAGGTTGCGCCGGAGTCGCTGACATCGTTAAACAGATTGACCCCGGCAAAGGCGATACCGAGGATTAACAGCAGCAGAAAAATGATCACCGAACGACGGCTGGTTTCAGGATAAACGGGGCGGGCGGGCTGGCCTCGTTGCAGGGCGGCATTATCACTCATATAACCTCACTGGCATCGGCTAAGCGGCAGAAGTCGGACAGGGGATAACCACACTCGGTGATACGCAGGTTATGTGACAGAACAATGACGTCGTTGCGGGATATTTTTAAACGCGGTGCGGCTGGTAACAAAACGGTCATCAGGCTGCGGCAGGATAGGAGCATCGCGATAACGTGCTCATACCGGAAAAAACGATGACGCAACACCTGCCGTTACTCCGGCAAAAACCTGACTTTAGTGACGATGTGTCGGGCCTGATTTACGGCTACCGTTTTACCGATGGTCTGGCACCGGAAAGCCTGACGGTACAGCAGTCCTGTGAAGCGTGGAGCGGAGGCCCAGAGGAGGGCAGTTTTCTCTGGCTGCACGTCAATCTTAACCACGCGGCGGCGGCACGCTGGCTGAAAACGCATTTCGACGTGGATGATGATTTTTTTGATGAGATCCAGCAGGGGTCGCACAGTACCCGCATTGAACCGCAGAACGATGCCCTGATGGCGGTGCTGAATGATGTGGCCTTTAACGCCCGTGAAACCAGCGATGAAAGCGCCACGCTGTGGATCTGGTGTCGCGACGGGCTGGTGGTGAGCGCCCGTTTTAAGCCGCTGCGCCTGGTTGAGCGGCTTGTTGCCAAGCTGGATACGTTGGGGCTGCGCTCCTCCACCGGCCTGCTGACCCAGCTGCTGGCGGAACAGGAAGAGGTGCTGGCGCTGATAGTGCGGCAGTCTAACCAGTACGTGGATCAGATAGAAGAGCGGCTGCTCGGGCAGCATATTAAAAGTAACCGCAGTGAGCTCGGGCGTCTGCGCCGCACGCTGCTGCGCTTTCAGCGCCTGCTGGCACCCGAACCGGCGGCGCTGTTTCGTCTGATTAACCGGCCGCCCGGCTGGCTTCATCAGCATGTTGTCCAGGAACTGCGCCAGTTCACCGAGGAGTTTACCGTGGTGCTGAACGATCTTAACGGGCTGACGGAACGTATACGCCTGCTGCAGGAAGAGATTGCTGCCCAACAGCTGGAGCAGAGCAACCGTACCCTGTTTACCCTGACGCTGATCACCGTGCTGGCGCTACCCATTAACCTCGTTGCCGGCTTCTTTGGCATGAACGTAGGGGGCGTGCCGCTGGCAACGAATCCGCACGGATTTTTACTGCTGGTGGTGTTAGTGACAATTTTTACCGCTGTCGCTGCCTGGCTGGTACTGCGTCGTCGCGACAGGGAGTAAAAAAACGGGGAAAGGTTTATCACCTCCCCCGGGTGGAATACTGGTGAGTGGCAACTTAGCCAGTAAACAGTAGTGAAAACAATGGATATTTTCTAAGACCTATTTGTTGTCGAGAGCGTTAGCAAGAGAGTGCTAACACGAGGACAAGGGTAGTCCAATGCGTCCGGTTTTGAGAAGCATTTAATGCTGTGTTATTTGGATAACTTGCCCGATATCGCGTGTTATCGGTTTCGATAAATAGCATTAATAATAAAATTTCATTATTTTGGCAGATATTATGCTTGTCATCTTTTTCTGAAAGACAGCGCATTACGGTAATAAAAAACCCCTGCACCGTGAGGGGCAGGGGTTGAGCAATCGACAGCAGGAGATCAGGATTTCGGCGTGCTGTAAATCGGGCCGGGTTGCGTCAGTGTCGGTGCGTTCTGCGCTGAGGTCTCTGCCCCGGCAGGCGCAGCGGCTGGTGCCGCAGGCGTCGCAGTGTCCGTATTTTCCGGGGCGGCCGGCGTGACAGGCGCAGCGGCATCGCCACTTTCTGGCGTAGCCGGAGCGGCAGGGGTTTCTGCAGGCAGCGCATCTGCCTGCTCAGGCACAACCACCGGAGCAGCAGGCTGGTTGTCAGTACCATTCACCTTCACCGGCATACCAGAACGGGATTTCAACGCGTCTTCCATGGCCGTGGTGTTCACGCTGGCATCAGAAACCACTTTATTGACGGCAGAAGTCAATGTCAGCGGCACCGGCTCGCGTGAAGCAAACTGCTCTTCGGTCTGCGACAGCGGATTATGAATCTCCACGTAGCGTGAGCCGTCTGGCTCTACCGAGGCTTTCACCGGCTGGTCAATAAACTGCACGCGCGTTCCCACCGGCACGTTATCGAACAGCCATTTGATGTCATCCGCACGCAGGCGGACGCAGCCGTGACTCACACGCAGGCCGATACCGAAGTTGGCATTGGTACCATGAATGGCATACAGGCGACCGATATACAGGGCATAAAGACCCATCGGGTTATCCGGGCCAGCCGGGAACACCGCCGGCATGGATTCGCCGCGTGCCGCGTACTCTTCATGCATTTTTTTGGTTGGCGTCCAGGTCGGGCCATCTTTTTTACGCTGAACCGTCGTCGTCCAGTTCACCGGCGTATCTCTCCCCAGCTCACCGATGCCGATGGGCAGAACCACAACGGTTTTGGTGCCTTTCGGATAGTAATACAGACGCATCTCCGCGCTGTTGATCACGATACCTTCGCGCGGGGCGTCGGGCAGGATCAACTGCTGAGGGATGATCAGTTTACTGCCGGCTTTGGGCAGATAGACGTCAACGCCAGGGTTAGCTTCCATCACGTTGCTCAGACCCATCTGGTACTGAGCCGCGAATGCTTCCAGAGGAAGTTTGCTATCCTGCGGGATGGTAATTTCCAGATTTTCCCCAATCAGGCGACTGTTCGCGGCCGGAAGCGGGTAAACCACAGCGAAGGCAGAGTGGCTGAAAGCCGCTGCCGCCAGAATCAGGGTGACGAACGCACGAATGTTCTTTTTCATAGTAATTTCAGGTGTAGCGCCATGTAGACTGTTGATAAACGACCCAATACTGGCCAACTGTGACCGGCTGCACATTATATGTGCATAATGGTCCCAGAAGAAACCAGCATTTTCCCTGTTGAACTATCTTTACGATAAATTGTCTGCAATGCCACCCTTTCAGCGATGCAAAATGCGGGTATCAGGGTTGCCACAGTGGATCTTTTCCGCTGAGTTTACGGTCAAGGAAGAAAGCGGTACTGATCAGCGCCAGGTGGGTTAACGCCTGTGGCGTATTACCCAGCGCATGTCCCCGGCTGTCAAACTCTTCAGCGTACAGGCCGACATGATTGGCGTAATTTAGCAGTTTCTCAAACTCAAAGTGTGCTTCATCAAGCCGACCCGCACGGGCAAGACACTCTACGTACCAGAACGAGCAGGCGGCAAACGCGCCTTCTTCGCCCTGAAGCCCGTCAGCCGGGGTTTCACTCACGTTATAGCGCCGCACCATGCCATCACTGACCAGCTTGTCTTTAATGACGTCCAGCGTCGCCAGCCAGTCGGGATCGGTCGCGCCGACGAAACGTACCAGCGGCATCAGCAGCATGGAGGCATCGACAAATTCACCGTGGCGTGTCGCGACAAAGTGGCCATTTTTGTGCCAGAAGTTCTGCCAGATATCGGTGCGGATCGCATCGCGGGCAGCGGCCCAGCGCTCGGCAGGCATCGACAGTGAGCGCTTTTCCCCCAGCCTGAGTGCCCGATCCATCGCCACCCAGCACATCAGCCGCGAGTGGAGAAAATGCTGGGGTTCACCGCGCATCTCCCAGATGCCGGCATCGGTCTGGTTCCAGTGTTCAGCAACGTAATCAATCATCCTGCTGACGTGGTTCCAGCCGCGCTGGGAAATGGCTTCCCCGTATTTATTTGCCAGGTAGATGGCATCCATCAGTTCGCCGTAGATATCCAGCTGTGACTGGTGCCATGCATCATTACCAATGCGCACCGGCAGGGAACCGGCATAACCGGACAGATTAAGCAGCTCACTCTCATGCAGCTCTGTTCCACCGTCAAGGCGGTACATTATCTGGAGTTTTTCCACGTCGCTGTGACTGTTCTCCACGCAGCGCGCCACCCAGTGAGTGAAGTGCTTCGCCTCGTCCACATAGCCCAGGCGCATCAGGGCATACATGCTGAAGGAGGCATCGCGGATCCACGAAGCGCGGTAGTCCCAGTTGCGTTCTCCCCCCAGCTCTTCCGGCAGGCCGAACGTCGCGGCTGCTGCGATGGAGCCGTGTTGCCATGAGGTCAGCAGCTTCAGCGTGATTGCCGAGCGAGTCACCATTTCCCGCCAGCGGCCCTGATAGCTGCTCTGTGCGCTCCAGTGCCGCCAGTAAGCCAGTGTGGCATCAAAACAGGTGTCACTGCTGTTTTCGTTAGCATGATCCAGGTGGTGATCTTCATCCGCGCCGAAGATAAACTCGCGCGACTCGCCGGCCGTCAGGGTAAATTGTGCCACCGCTGCCGCCTTATCCAGCCCGAAATCAGCCCCGCCCGTCAGTCGCAGCGTGGGCTGGCCGTCAGCGTGGAAGGTTACCGCCCCGTCATGCAGGGTGGCCGTGGTGGCCGCCCGGGCATAATCATGAACCGGGGCGCAGCGCAGATTAAGGGTGGCGGTGCCGTGGACAACCTTAATGCGGCGAATGATGCGCGGCAGGCGATCTTCCCGCTGGCATACCGGCATATAGTCGGTGACTTCCACCACCCCCTGATCGTCCAGCCAGCGGGTTTGCAGGATGGCGGTATCGGGCAGGTAGATCTGCATCCGGCGGGCATCTGGCCAGTCCGGGCTGAGGCTGAAAATCCCGGCATCATCACTGTCGAGCAGGGCAGTGAAAATGGAGGGACTGTCGAGGTTGGGCCAGCAGAAATAGTCGAGGGAACCGTCAGTAGCGATCAGTGCGCAGGTGCGCAAATCGCCAATGACACCGTGGTCTTCTATGTGTCGTTTTATCGTATTCATCGTTTAACTATAGCGGCCCCAGAGAAAGCGAAGCGTAAAGTCAGCTATCGTCACGTAAAAAACGTTCTTCCAGCGTAGCCTGCAGGGTCAGCATCGCCTGTTCAGCGTGGTGCATGTGGTCACGCATAATGCGCTCCACGGCAGGGGCATCCTGTCGGCGCAGCGCATCAATCAGCTGATACTGATACTCAATCCCCTGGCGGCGATCGACCGGCTGCGGCTGCTGATAGATATCTTTGCACACCGCCAGATCTTTCAGCAGCCGCTGGAGGAAGCGGCAGAAGAAGGCCAGCAGCGGATTTGCGGAATAACTGGCGACCACGCTGTGAAAGTCCAGCTCCGCCATGCGCTGATCCCAGCGCTCCTGCTCACTGGCGGGCGCATGATCGTAGACGCGGATCAGCTGATGCAGATGTTGAAAACCGGCTTCGTCAATCTGCCCGATGGCGCTGACCGCCACCTGGGGCTCCAGCGTTTTACGCAGTGCATAGATATGGCTGATGCTCAGTTCCCGGGTAAACAGATAGTTTGACAGCAGGCTCATGGCGCGGGCTTCCGGCATACTGTCGATAAACGCACCGCCGCCGGGGCCGGTACGCGTGCGGATCAGCCCCTGTGCTTCCAGCGCTTTCAACGCCTCGCGTACGGTACTCTTTCCGGCAGAAAAGCGGGTCATCAGATCCTTCTCCTGCGGCAGACGATCGCCGGGGAGCAGATTATCATCAACAATGCTCTGCTTAATGGCATCGATAATGGTGTCGGTTCGCTTACGCTTTACCGCATCGGGCGGCGTGGAGACTGAGGACATGGTCACCTGTATATCAGAAAGTGGGCTGAACGCCTGGCGGCGTGGCCTGCCAGGCTGGCGCGCTGGCCAGCAGCTGACGGCTGTATTCATGCGCGGGGGCACTGAACAGCGTTTGTGTGGCGGCGCACTCCACAATAGTACCAGAATTCATCACCGCCACGCGGTCGGCAATCGATTCCACCACCGCCAGATCGTGACTGATAAAAAGGTAAGAAAGGCCAAACTGCTGTTTGAGATCCTCCAGCAGCAGTAGAACCTGCGCCTGTACGGAGACATCAAGTGCGCTGACGGGCTCATCCAGCACCAGGATCCGGGCTTCTGCGGCCAGTGCGCGGGCAATGGCCAGCCGCTGGGCCTGACCGCCGGAAAACTCGTGCGGATAGCAGTGCAGGGCGTCGTGAGGCATATTGACCGCCGTCAGGAGTTGCTGCAGACGAGGCAGACAGGCACTGGCCCGATAGCCGCACAGGCGCTGCAGCGGGACGCTGAGGATCTGCTGAATCGTTTTGCGCGGATTCAGTGAGGCCACCGGGTCCTGAAACACATACTGGATGGTTTTGCCAAAGGCCTGGACGCCGCGCTGCGCCAGAACACGGGCATCCTCGCCCTGCAGGGTCAGGCTGCCTGAAGTCGGAGACTCCAGCCCGACCAGCATCCGTGCCAGGGTGCTTTTGCCGCTGCCGCTTTCCCCCACCACCGCAAGCGTTTCCCCCTGCCAGAGGTCCAGGCTGATGCCCTTTACGGCATCGACGGAGGCACTGCGCTGCCACCAGCCACCGTGGCCGTGATAGGTTTTCTTCAGATCGTGTATTTCAATCACTTTTTTCATGATGTCTCCCGCGCGTGCAGCTGACGGATCTGTTGCAGGAAGGCCCGGCCCTGGCCGCGCTGCGGCACGCTGGCAATCAGCCGCCGCGTGTAGTCGTGGCGCGGAGCCTGCAGTACCGAGGCGGTACTGCCGCTTTCCACGATTTCCCCATGACGCATCACCGCGACCCGATCGCACATCTCGCTGACCACAGCAAAGTCATGGGTGATAAACAGCAGCGCCAGCCCGCGTTTGTGGCGCAGATCGTTCAGCAGCGCCAGAATGCGTGCCTGTACCGTCACGTCCAGCGCGGTGGTCGGTTCGTCGGCAATAATCACCTGCGGATCGTTAGCCAGGGCGATGGCAATCCCGACACGCTGGCGCTGGCCGCCGGAAAGCTGATGCGGCCAGGCATCAAAGCGCTCTGCGGCGTGCTGAATACCGGTATCTTCCAGCAGCGTAATCGCCTTAGCGCGTGCCGCCGCCGCACTCAGCGGCTGGTGGCACTGGATCGCCTCAACCAGCTGCTGGCCGATGCGCATCTGCGGGTGCAGTGATGTCAGCGGATCCTGGAATATATAGGCCACCCGTACGCCGCGCCGCTGTTGTATGGCCGCCGGTGAGAGCGACAGCAGCTCTTCGTTGCCCAGCCAGATGCTACCGCCGGTGATCACGCCGGGCGGGGAGGCAACCAGCCCCATAATCGCCAGCGCACTGACGCTTTTTCCGGAACCGCTCTCACCGATCAGGCCGAGACACTCGCCGGCGTGTAAATGGAAGCTGATGCCTTTTACCGTCGGGACGCGTTGCTGACCCCGGCTGAAGGCCACCTGTAAACCGGCCACTTCCAGCAGCGCCTCCGGGTGGGCACGTGCCGGGATCTGCGCGCGGTCGACGGTGGTCATGGCCTGCGAACGCAGCAGGGCGCCGGACTTCAGGCGCGGATCCAGCAGATCGCGCACGCCGTCGCCAAGCAGGTTAAAGCCAATCACCAGCAGGAAGATCATTACCCCCGGCACCAGGGCGACGTGGGGAGCGATAAACAGCTGGCTGCGCCCCTGGCCAAGCATCGATCCTAAATCTGCATCCGGTGGCTGGGTTCCCAGGCCGAGAAATGACAGCCCGGCGGTTTCCAGAATCATCCAGCCGATAGTGGTAGAGAGGGTGACGACAATCAGCGGCAGGACGTTAGGCAGCACTTCCGTTAACAGGATCTGGGTGTGGTTTTTACCGGACAGCCTGGCTGCCTGAATAAAGTCGCGTTCGCGCAGGCCGAGGGTCAGGCCACGCACGTTGCGGGCAAAGAAAGGAATATTGACCAGTGCAATGGCATACAGCGCATTCAGCAGCCCCGGGCCGAGGACGGCGACGATCGCCAGAGCCAGTAATATATACGGGAAGGCCATGATCATATCGATCAACCGCATCAAAATATTGTCGGTGCGCCCGGCGGCGTAACCGGCAATCAGCCCGATCAGCGTGCCACACACCGCCGCCAGCAGGGTGGCGCTCAGGCCGACGGCCACCGACACCCGCGTACCCCACAACAGGCGAGACAGCATATCGCGTCCCAGTGCATCCGTGCCCAGCAGATGACCCGGCGTCAGCGGCGGCGCCAGCCGTTTAAGCAGATCGGTGGCATCCGGGTCCGGCAGCGGCAGCAGTGGCGCGAGCAGCGCTGCCGTGATGGTGACAATCAGCAGCAGCAGTCCCAGCGCCGCCAGGCGGTTATGCAGCAACAGCGACCAGCCGGTGCGTCGTGCGGGAGGGGAGGTGTTAACAGTCATGATTTTACCCTCGGGTCAAGACAGGCCTGAACGATGTCGGTCAGCAGATTAATCAGTACGTAGGCAATGGCCGCCACCAGCACGCCGCCCTGCACCAGCAGCAGATCGCGCGTGGAGACCGCTTTAACCAGCATGGCCCCCAGGCCCGGCCACTGAAACACGGTTTCGATATACACCGCCCCGCCGAGCACAAACCCGGCCTGAATGCCAATGGCCGGGATCACCGACACCAGAGCCACGCGAAAGGCGTGACGCCAGATCACCCGGCGCTCGCTGACGCCTTTGGCACGGGCGGTGCGGATATAGTCCTGGCGCAGGACTTCCAGCATTGCGGTACGTGTCAGGCGCGCGATCACCCCGGTCGCGACAATGGCCAGGGTGATGGCGGGCAGGGTCAGATGATGCAGCAGATCCAGCACATCGCCGCCGCCGTAAATGGCGAACATCCCGGAGGCCGGGAACCAGCGCAGGCTGACGGCAAACAGCATAATCATCAGCAGGCCGATGAGAAAAGAGGGCAGCGAAATGCCGATCAGCACCAGCAGGGTGATGATTCTGTCGCCCCAGCCAAACTGACGTACGGCGGAGGTCACTCCCGCCAGCAGGCCGAAAACAACGCTTAACAGCAGGGCGCAGCCGCCGAGCAGCAGCGTGGCGTTCAGACGCTCCAGTACTTCATCAATCACCGGGCGATTCAGCACGTAGGAGCGTCCGAAATCGCCGTGCAGCAGGTTGTTAACCCAGATAAAATACTGCTGCCATAGCGGTTTATCCAGACCCAGCTCGGCGCTGACGCGGGCGACGTTTTCCGGGGTGGCAAAGGCCCCCAGCAGCGCCTGTGCCGGGTTGCCGGGGATCATCGCCATCAACAGAAAAACAATCAGCGACAGCCCGATTATTACCGGGATCACCCCGATCAGACGCCGTAATAAAAAGCTCCACATAGCAGGCCTCCTCCGTCAGGGTTTACTGACCTGATGCAGGATCAGGTTGAAGTTGGGTTGCAGGGCAAAGTTCTGCACCTGGCGGGTGGTGACGGCGTTCTGTTTCCAGTTGGCGACAAACAGCCAGGGGGCGTCGTCGTGAACGATGGCCTGCACCTGGCGATACAGTGCTCCACGCTTCTGCTGATCGCTGGTACTGCGGGCTTCATCCAGCAGGGTGTCGACCTGCGGGTTGCTGTAGTAACCCGAGTTGAAGCCGCCCTTATCCGGCCAGGCGTCGCGTCGCAGCGTCAGGAAGGGCAGCGTATCCGGGTCGTTAGTCATCCACGCCATCTCTGCCATCTGGGTCTGCGGCGTCAGCCCGGCGTTCACTTTCGCCAGGTAGGTGTTCCATTCCCAGGTCTGGATCTTCACGTTCAGCCCCACGGCTTTCAGATCGGCCTGAATGGCCGTTGCCATCGGCACCGGATCCAGCATGCCTGATCCGCCCTCGGTGACAAAGAAGTTCAGCGTGGCGCCTTCGGCTCCGGCTTCCTTCAGCAGCGCGCGGGCTTTGGCCGGGTCATACGGATAAGGACTGACGTCTTTGTTCGCGGCCCATGTAAACGCTGACGGGATAGGGCCGTCGGCCACCTGCGCGGACCCCTGCAACACGTTGTCGACCAGCGCCTGCTTGTTGACCGCGTAGTTCACCGCCTGGCGGACGCGTTTATCGTTAAACGGCTTTTCGCGGGTGTTCAGCAGCAGAAACCAGACGTGCGGACCGACGGCCTGGTGGAGCTGAAACTGGGGATTACCGGCAAAGGTGTTCACCGTATCCGGTGGCACCTCGACCATGGCATCAATCCCCCCTGAGAGCATCTCTGCGGTGCGGGTGTTGCCGTCGGTGATCGGACGGAATACCACGGCTTCCAGCTTTGGCGCACCGTCCCAGTAATCTTTATTCGCGGTCAGGACGACGCGCTGATTCGCCTGCCATTCATCAAAACGGAAGGCCCCGGTGCCAACCGGATGGCGGCCCACGTCTTTATCATATTTTTTCACGGCGGCCGGGGAGACAATCAGCCCGGCGGGCGTGGCAAGATTGGAAAGCAGCGGAGCAAAAGGCTGCTTCAGCGTAAAGACTACCGTCTGCGCATCCGGCGTGGTGATGGTATCGATGGAGGAGAAGAAGAAGCTCAGCGGAAACGGGCCGGTGTGATAGTACGGATGTTGCTTATTGAGCATCCGTTCAAAAGTAAATTTCACCGCGCCGGCGTTAAACGGCGTGCCATCCTGGAAGGTCACGCCTTCACGCAGGTGAAAGGTATAACGCCGCCCGTCCGGGCTGATGTCCCAGCGGCTGGCCAGTGCCGGCTCAATGGTGAGTGAGCCGGGGGCATTACGGACCAGACCATCGTAAATATTCACCAGAATGCGTGAATCGTTAGCGGCGGTCGCCACCTGAGGATCAAGCGACTGCGGTTCGGCCACCTGGCCTACGACCAGCACGCCGGGAGGCGACTCAGCCCCGGCCTGGGGGGCCAGCGTCAGCAGGGCAAGGCAGGCGGTAAGACAGTGCAACCCGGTGCGTAGCGATTTGAACATAGCGGTCCTCGTTAAGCAGAGCGATCACCGCACCAGTGTGACATGCGGATGAACAAAGTTTGTCCTGTTTGTTATTTATGCGTATAAATAGGGTTAAGTGCAATAATTTATCCATATAAATTTGATCTGCCTGACAGAAGGAGGGTGCAATGACCTTTTCCATTGTGGCACGCGATGCGCAGAGCGGCGCGCTGGCGGCGGCCGCTGCTACGGGCGGCCCGGCGGTAGGGGCGCTGGTGATCCACGGCCGGGCCCGCACCGGGGCAATCGCAACTCAGGCCCTGACGAATCCGCTGTACGGTATTCGCGGTCTGGAGCTGCTGACGGCGGGACTGAGTGCGGAGCAGACGCTGCACCTGTTGCTGAAAGAAGATGAGGCGCGCGAGCGGCGGCAGTTGCTGATCGTTGATAACGCCGGGGCAACAGCGCACTGGAGCGGCAGCCTGTGCGGGGCCTGGTTCAGCAGCGTGGCGGGGGGGCAACTGGCCGTAGCGGGCAATATGCTGGCAGGCGATCGCGTGCTGGTATCCATGCAGACGGCGTTTGAACGCGCCGCCAGCCTGCCGCTGGCCGATCGGATGCTGGCGGCGCTAAACGCAGCGCAGCAGGCCGGAGGGGATGAGCGGGGCATCCGCTCTGCGGCGCTGAAAGTGTGGGACACACGGCCTTATGCGGAGATTGATCTGCGCGTTGACTGGTCGGATGCCCCGCTGACACAGCTGGCGGAAGTGCTTGAACAGGTCAGGGCACCGGCCTATGCGGACTTTTTCCGGCACCTGCCGGGGAGCGGTTGATCTCCCTGATCCCGCGTCGCTAATCTTTACTGTTTATGCGTTTTGTTGCGGTGTTTCACCGCCCAGCGGACTCCCCACACGACGACCACCGCCAGCAGCAGCCAGAACAGATGCTTCAGGTGATGATCGAGCTGATGCAGCCAGGGGGCAATCACCCGGCCGCCCAGATAGCCGAGGGTGACAAAAATGACCGCCCACAGCGCCGCGCCGACCAGGTTAAACAGTAAAAACTTACGCGGCGACAGCCTGCTGGCACCAATGATAATTGGCCCGACAATGCGCAGTCCGTACATAAAACGTACGCCGATGACGAACAGAACCGGGCGTTTGCGGATTAAGCGGTTAGCACGATCGATCTGCTGCTGATGTTTCCGGAACCGATGGAGGATCGGTTCCCCGTAGCGGCGGCCAATAAAGAACAGGGCTGTATCACCCAAAATTCCGCCGCACATCGCCACCAGCACCACCCAGCCATAGCGCAGCAGCCCCTCATGGGCAGCGACACCGCCCAGCAGGGTAAAGGTTTCGCCTTCAGCCAGACAGCCAATAAATAATGCCCAGTAGCCATACTGGGAAATCAGCGCATTCACATCCATCAGAAAACCGGTACTCCTCAGTGTATTTGTGCCGCTAAGTCTAACCCTTTTAACAAATCTTGCAGCCTCAGTGCTGTCAGACGCTTTATTTTTTGCATGTAATGAAGTGCTTAATACATTTCATCACGGGTTAAAAAACAAACTATTCAGAGCCGCTTATACTTGAAGAGATGCCGCCCTGAACAGTGCCTGCTGGCGGTCCGTCGTACAGAGGAGTGACGCTATGAACCATGTCTGGGGACTGCTTGCGCATCCGGGTCGGGAGATGCGCGACATTAAGCAAGAGAATGAAACGCTCTCGCACCATTACACTCACCACGTCCTGCTGATGGCGCTGATCCCGGTGCTCTGCGCCTTTATCGGCACCACACAGGTCGGCTGGGATATTGGGATTGAACGCACTATCCCCCTGTCACTGACCACCGCTTTTTCCCTGGCGGTGCTGTTTTACGCCCTGATCCTGCTGGGGGTGGCGGTGATGGGGAGGGTTATCTGGTGGATGGCGCGGGACTACCCGCAGCGACCCTCGCTCGCGCGCTGTCGGGTGTTTGCCGGCTATGTGGCCACGCCGCTGTTTATCAGCGGGCTGGTGGCACTCTATCCGCTGGTGTGGCTCTGTGTACTGGTCGGCGCGCTGGCGCTGGCCTACACCGGCTATCTGCTGTATGTCGGTATCCCGCTGTTTCTGAGTATTGACCGTGAAGAGAGTCTGCGGCTTTCCGGCTCTACGCTGGCCATTGGCATCCTGGTGTTTGAAGTGTTACTGGCGATGACCGTGGTGATCTGGGGCTATGGCTATCAGCTTTTCTGACCGCCTGTACCGCCGGGAAACCGGCGGTCTGTTGGTAACGCCCGGAAACGAATAACCTGTAGGAAAATCCTTAACATCCGACGTATTATGCGTACGCCAGCCCCCGTAATGACGCGGGAAGCGGTGTGTGGCCTCCACACCCTCCACTATCAGCCTTGAAGTTTACGATGCCTGCAAAAATTCGTTTGTCTTTATTAAGTGTGGTTCTGCTGTTCTCTGCTCAGGGCATGCTGAATCAGGCCGTTGCGCGTACCCAACCGGCCGTTGTCACGACCGCTGCCCAGCCTGAAATTGCCTCCGGCAGTGCAATGATTGTCGACCTGAATACCCAGAAGGTGATCTACGCCAGCCACCCCGATCTGGTGCGGCCGATCGCCTCGATCACCAAGCTGATGACGGTGATGGTGACGCTGGATGCCCATTTGCCGATGGATGAAATGCTGGCGGTTGATATCAGTCATACCCCGGAGATGCGCGGTGTTTATTCCCGCGTGCGCCTTAACAGTGAGATCAGCCGCAAGAATATGATGCTGCTGGCGCTGATGTCCTCGGAAAACCGCGCAGCGGCCAGCCTGGCGCACCACTATCCGGGTGGCTATGATGCATTTATTCGCGCCATGAACGCCAAAGCGCGCGCGCTGGGCATGAGTAATACGCACTACGTGGAACCCACCGGGCTGTCGATTAAAAACGTCTCCACGGCGCGCGATCTGAGCAAACTGCTGATTGCCTCGAAACGCTATCCGCTGCTGGGTGAACTGAGCACCACCCATGAAGATATGGCGACGTTCCGTAATCCGAACTACACCCTGCCGTTCCGTAACACCAACCATCTGGTGTATCGGCCTGACTGGAATATTCAGCTGACGAAAACCGGTTATACCGATGAAGCGGGTCACTGCCTGGTGATGCGTACGGTGATCAATCACCGCCCGGTGTCCCTGGTCGTGTTGGATGCCTTTGGTAAATACACACATTTTGCTGACGCAAATCGCCTGCGTAAGTGGATTGAAACCGGTAAAATTTCCCCGGTTCCGCCTGCAGCTTTGAGTTATAAAAAGCAAAAAGCCTCACAGCTGGCAGGTAACCGTGTGGTCGATGACAGCGCGGTAGAGTGACCTGCGCTCCTGTCGGGGGCGATCCTTTTTACACTCGCCCCCGATAGCCCCGGTTATAGCGCCCGCTGCATCAATAACGTATCGCGCCATTCACCGTGTTTGAAACCCACGGCGCGAAAGTTGCCGACGATCTCAAAGCCCATTTTCTTATGCAGGTTAAGTGAGCCGGCATTACGCTCACCATTGCCGATAATGGCCAGCATCTGCCGGTACGGCCCCTGCTGACAGCGGCTAATCAGCGCGGCGAGCAGTGCGGTGCCGATGCCTCGTCCGCCCTGATCGGCATCAATATAAACCGAGTCTTCGACGGTAAAGCGATAAGCCGGACGGGGGCGATACTGGGTGGCGTAGCAATATCCCACCACCTGGCCGTCCCTCTCTGCTACCAGCCACGGCAGATCGAATGAAGCGACTTTTCGATAGCGATCGGCCATTTCTGCCGCATCAGGCGGCGTTTCTTCAAAGGAACCGCAGCCGTGCAGGACATGCCAGGCATAAATACGGGTGAGGGCGTCGATATCGGCGAGGACGGCGTCGCGGACCGTCAGGTCAGCGTGGGGAAGAGACATGTTTGCTCCATGCGTATTTTCTTCTTAATTTGCCATACTCACCGTCGACGATAGTCATAGAATATTCTTATGATAACGACCTCATTTTTACATCACAAATCCTATAGTGCCGGCCAGGGCAAAAGCATAAACTAGCCGGCAATTGTCAGGCGCCGCCCGGCGCTGCCTTAGTATCAGGAACCTGCACATGTCTGGCTTGTTAACTTTTCTTCGCGTTTGTCTGCTGGCGCTCGTGACGCTATCGCCCCAGCTGGTTATGGCTGCGGAGGGCGATGACGCACAGCAAACCGATGCCCCTCCAAAGGTCAATGCTGCCGTTGAACTGCCGAAAATGCAGAAGGTGCTGGACAAGATCAAACAGCAGGTTTCCGGTGAAACCAACGACAGCAAGCTGATGGCGCTCAACGAACTGGCGCTGGAGCTGTCTGGCGATGCGGATACGCTGATGCAGGGTATTGTTCCCCAGCGTGCCCAGTTGCAGGCCCAGCTGGCCGTGCTTGGCCCGGCTCCGCAGGCCAACAGCGGAGTGAAAGAGACCGCGGAGGTGACCAGCAAAAGAAATAAGCTGGAAAACCAGAAGGGGAAAATGGATGCCCAGATCAAGCAGGCGGAAGCCATAAAGAGCGGGGCCATTAATCTTTCCGCGCAGATCGTTACCCTGCGTCGTGATGCGCTGAAAACTCAGCTGGCACTGAACGCGGGCAGTATTCTTGGCCCGCGCTTCTGGGCGCCGCTGTATAACACGCAAAGCGATGACAGCGTTAAAATCAGCGATTTTATTGATGAACTGACTTCCACCGCCGCACTGTCGTGGGAGTCAGGCTGGCGTTTTGGCACCATTATGTGGGTGCTGGCCGCCGGGCTGGTCGCCACGCTGGGTCGCCGCTATCTGGAGGAGTTTCTCGCCTGGGTGGGGATCCATCATCTGCCCGAAGGGCGTCTGCGCCGTAGTTTCCTGGCGGCCGCCACGGCAGTGACCACCCTGGCCGCGGTGGTGCTGGCATTTAATTTCCTCGACCAGGCCTTTACCCGTCACGATCAGGTGATTGATGACGTCCGTGATTTTGCCGATAAGCTGGTCGGGCTGAGTGTGTTCTGCGGTCTGATCGCCGGATTAGGGCGGGCGTTCCTCTCCACCCGTCGGCCCTCATGGCGTCTGCCCAATATTTCCAATGAAGTGGCATTGGCTTTAAAGCCCTATCCACCGCTCACCGCCGCCCTGGTGTTTATTTTCCAGACGGTAGAGACCTTTAACAGCAGCGCCAGCACCAGCGTCGGCACGACGATTTTTGCCAACGGCATGACGGCGCTGCTGATCGGTGCCACGGCGCTGTCAATCAGCATGCGAACCAATCGCGTGCGCCGGCGTATGCTCCAGGCGGGTAACCCACCCGAGGCCAAATCCACGCTGGTAGGGCTGATTCAGATGGCGCTGACGCTGATTGGCGTGGCGATCATGATCGCGCTGCTGATTGGTTATATCACCCTGGCGCGCTTCCTCAGCTATGAGCTGATCTGGATGGGAATTGTCTTTGGTTCATTCTACATCTGCAGCCAGCTGGTAGCGGACGGCTGCGAAAGCCTGTTCTCCACCAACAATGCTTCCGGCAAGCGTATTCAGACCTCACTGAATATCGACGAGCGGCATCTGGGGCAGGTGGCGGCGGTGCTTGGTGCCATTGGCAAGACGTTCCTTGTACTGGCGGCCGCGATGGCGCTGCTTAATGGCACCTTCGGCAGTTCGACGCCGATTGAGCTGGTGCAGAAAGCGATTGAATTCTGGGGCGGCAAAGGGCTTGAATCCCTGAATATCGTGCCTGCGCATATGGTCAATGCGCTGATCTGCATGGTGGTCGGCATCTGGGTGCTGCGTTCGGTGAAACGCTGGCTGGAGCATGATTTCCTGCCCAAAACCACCATGGACAAAGGGATGCGGCTGTCGCTGCTCACGCTGTTCAGCAATATTGGATTTGTGCTGGTGATCCTGATGACACTGTCGATTATGGGTCTGCAGTGGAACAAGCTGGCGTGGATCGTCAGCGCCCTGTCGGTCGGTATCGGTTTCGGCTTACAGGAGATTGTGAAGAACTTTATTTCCGGCCTGATCCTGCTGACGGAGCGCCCGGTCAAAGTGGGTGACCTGGTGAGCATCAGCGGCATTGAAGGGGATATCCGCCGTATTAACGTGCGCGCCACCGAAATTCAGCTCAGTGATAAATCCACCGTGATTGTGCCGAACTCGCAGCTGATCTCTCAGAACGTGCGCAACGCCACGATGGGCAATGCGCAGGGGGTGGCCACCATTACGCTGACCTTCCCGCTGGATATTGACCCGCAGCAGGTGCGTCAGCTGTTGCTGGAAGTGTATAACGAGAACGAACGTATTCTGGAGAATCCGGAGCCCTCGGTCACGTTCAAGGATCTGACCTCAACCGGCATCGTACTGTCGGTGACGGGGAATGTGGCCAGCCCGCGTCAGGTGGGCGGCGCAAAAAGCGATCTGCTGTTTGATATCCTCACCCGACTGCGCAAAGAAGGGGTGATGCTCTCTGCGCCGCAGACCATGATCATCGAGCGTAAAAACGGCCAGATGGTACTGAAGGACGCGCCGGAGGAGTAATCCCCCGTAGGGGGCGACCCTTTTTCCGGTCGCCCTCTTCTACGGCTATTTATCGCACCCGCACTCACCCCAGTGCTTCGCCCGTGTGGTTTTTCCAATGCCAGGATTAAACGTATTAGTCGGGTCAAGCTGCTGGTAAAAAGCCTTCAGCTGCGGTTTGGCCTGATACAGATGGCCAACGTTATGCTCTGCCGGATACTCCGCGCCGCGGGCATGCAGAATTTCCAGCATCTTCTCTTTCAGCGCGTGCGCATCCACCCCTTTTTTCACAATATAGTCCTGGTGGAATACGTGGCACAGGAAGTGGCCGTAATAGAGGCGGTGGGTCAGGGCATCGTCAAACTCTGGCGGCAGCTTTTCGAACCAGTCGCGATCGTTACGGCGCAGCGCAATATCCAGCGCCAGAATATCTTCCACTGCTTCATGATGCACGGCGTGGTAACGCACGGCGGCCCCGGCGGCGGCAAAGCGGTGCAGAAACGCGTGTGCGCCTTCTTTTCCTTCACATTCAAAGTACCCGCCGTCGGCATCTTTGAAGAATTCCTGCAGATAGGCCCGCGCTTCGGCCACGCCTTCGCCGGACATTTTCAGCATCAGATGGTGTTCAAAACGATCGCGGTACTGCTTCATGCGCGGCGGCAGGTGGGAGGGCAGCAGCGCGGCGATTTTTTGCAGCATCCGGTCGCTGAAGTGGGGTTTCAGCCATTTGATCCGCGCCAGCAGCGCATCTGCGCGCCCCTTCAGCGTGAAGAACAGCGGCATCTTGTCGGTGCCAAGCTTGTCGATCATCACAAAGGTGTCTTTGCCGTAGGTTTCCGCGATATCAAAAATATCACGATGCATGTATTCGCCGGCCACCGGCAGATGGGTAAAACTGGCCAGCATATGGCGGCGCAGCCGATCGAGCACCGCCGTATCATTGGTACCAATATAGAAGACCTGCTGGGCACTTTCGCTGGCAAACGTATCCAGACGTACCGCAAACAGGGCGAGCTTACCGGCACAGCCGGAGGCTTCAAACAGCCGGCGCGCATCTGCATTAAAACGTGACGGCGTGTCGGCATCAACATCGCGTACCCGTACGGCATAATCCGGGTCGGAGGCGTGGCGCTGGTCGTGCAGCACGTCGCTCTGCTGCCAGCTGTCATCATCCAGCTTACCCAGGATTTGCTCCGGGGTTGACCCCAGGTTGATGCCGAGGTGGTTAACCAGCCGCAGCGTACCGCTGGCATCTATCTGCGCGTAAAGCGCCATTTCGGTGTAGGCCGGGCCGCGTTTCACCAGCGAACCTCCGGAGTTATTACAGATGCCGCCGAGCACGGACGCACCGATACAGGAAGAACCAATCACCGAATGGGGTTCGCGGCCCAGGGGTTTCAGGGCTTTTTCTAACTGATACAGGGTGCTGCCGGGGAAGGCCAGCACTTGTTTCCCTTCATCAAGCAGCTGGATTTTATCCATGCGCAGGGTGCTGATAATCACAATATCACGCGGGTAGTCATTCCCGTTCGGCGTTGAGCCTTCGGTCAGTCCGGTATTGGCCGCCTGCATCAGGATGATCACATCCGCGGCAACACAAGCCTGCAGTATGCGCCACTGCTCCAGTAACGTTCCGGGGAACACCACGGCCAGCGCATCGCCTTCGCCCGATCGGAAGCCCTTGCGATAGCGCTCTGTTTTTTCGGGGTCCGTGAGCAGATGGTTGCGGCCAACGATGCGGCCCAGTTCAGCAATCAGTTTTTGTCCAGCGTGTTGGGAAGTGTGCATGTCATGTCCTTGTCAGTATCACCGCTCTACTGTAGCACTCACTGTCTGGCAATAAAGTCTCGTCTGAGACCTCTGTGATTCATCACCTGAAAACTAGCTGCTATTCTCAAGGTATGACACACTGCTGCCATGTGTTACCGGCAGTAAAATAATAGATACGCCACAGTCACTTGAGAGAAAACCCTCTGATGAAATGGATTTGCTCTGTCAGCCTTGCCGTTACGCTGGCGATTCAGCCAGTATTTGCCGACGATCTGATCGGCCCGCACTCACTCACACCGCAGGCACGCGACGCTTTTGTCACCGACCTGCTGAAAAAAATGACCCTGGATGAAAAGATTGGCCAGTTGAGGCTGATCAGCGTCGGGCCGGATAATCCCAAATCCGCGATCCGCGATATGATCCAGCAGGGGCAGGTGGGCGCGATTTTCAATACCGTGACCCGTCATGATATCCGTGAGATGCAGGATCAGGTCATGCAGCTCAGCCGTCTGAAAATCCCGCTGTTCTTTGCCTATGATGTGATCCATGGTCAGCGCACTCAGTTCCCCATTCCGCTGGCGCTGGCCTCCAGCTGGGACACCGATGCCGTGGCGCAAGTGGGCCGTATTGCCGCTTATGAGGCCGCCGATGATGGGTTAAATATGACCTGGGCACCGATGGTCGATGTGACCCGGGAACCGCGCTGGGGACGCGGCTCGGAGGGCTTCGGGGAAGACACTTACCTGACGTCCGTGATGGGCCGCACCATGGTGCAGGCCATGCAGGGTAAAAGCCCGGCCGATCGCTACTCGGTGATGACCAGCGTCAAGCATTACGCCGCCTATGGGGCGGTTGAAGGCGGGCGTGATTACAATACCGTGGATATGAGCCCACAGCGCCTGTTCCAGGACTATCTTCCGCCGTATAAAGCGGCGCTGGACGCCGGAAGTGGTGGGGTGATGGTGGCGCTGAACTCACTGAATGGTGTCCCGGCCAGTGCCGACAGCTGGCTGTTAAAAGATGTATTGCGTGATGACTGGGGTTTTAAAGGCATCACCATCAGCGATCATGGCGCGATCAAAGAGCTGATCAAACACGGCGTGGCGAGCGACCCGCAGGATGCCGTGCGTATTGCGCTGAAATCCGGCATCGACATGAGTATGAGCGACGAGTACTACAGCAAGTACCTGCCCGGGCTGGTTAAAAGTGGCCAGGTCAGTGAAAAAGAGATCGATGACGCCGCGCGCCACGTACTGAACGTTAAATACGATATGGGCCTGTTTAATGACCCGTACAGCCATCTGGGGCCCGCCAGCAGCGATCCGGCAGATACTAATGCGGAAAACCGCCTGCATCGTGCCGAAGCGCGGGATGTGGCGCGTAAAAGTATGGTGCTGTTAAAAAACCGTCTGGAGACGCTGCCGCTGAAAAAATCCGGCACGGTGGCGCTGATCGGCCCGCTGGCTGACAGCCAGATTGATATTATGGGCAGCTGGTCTGCTGCGGGTGTGGCCGCCCAGTCCGTGACCCTGCTGCAGGGGATGAAAAATGCCACTGCCGGTAAGGCGACGCTGCTGTACACCAAAGGGGCCAACGTCACCGACGATAAAGGCATTCAGGACTTTATCAATCTGTATGAAAAAGCGATGACCGTGGATACACGATCGCCGCAACAGATGCTGGATGAAGCCGTTGAAACCGCGAAGAAAGCGGATGTGGTGGTGCTGGCCATTGGTGAAGCACGCGGTATGGCGCATGAAGCCTCCAGCCGCAGCGATCTGACGCTGCCGGAGAGCCAGCTGAAGCTGATTGATGCCATTAAGGCGACCGGCAAACCGCTGGTGATGGTGCTGATGAACGCGCGTGCGCTGACGCTGACCCATGAAACGCAGCAGGCGGATGCGATGCTGGAAAGCTGGTACAGCGGTACCGAGGGCGGTAACGCCATCGCCGATGTGCTGTTCGGTGACTACAATCCGTCCGGTAAGCTGCCGATGTCCTTCCCACGCTCGGTGGGTCAGATCCCGATCTACTATAACCACCTGAATACCGGCCGTCCGTATAACTTCGAAAACCCGAATAAGTACACGTCTCACTACTTCGATGAGGCAAATGGCCCACTGTTCCCGTTCGGCTACGGACTGAGCTATACGCAGTTCACCCTCTCCCCGGTTAAGATGTCATCTGCCACGATGCCGCGTAACGGAACAGTGAACGCCAGCGTCACCGTCACGAACAGCGGTAAGCGCGATGGGGCGACGGTGGTTCAGCTTTATCTGCGTGATGAGGTGGCGAGTATCAGCCGCCCGGTGAAAGAGCTGAAGGGCTTTAAGCGCATTATGCTGAAGGCGGGCGAATCCCGGACGGTCACCTTCCCGATCGACGTCAGCGCGCTGAAATTCTGGAATGCCAGAATGCAGCAGGTGGCCGAGCCGGGTAAATTTAGCGTGATGATCGGGCTGGATTCTGCCCGGACCGTCAACGCTGAGTTTGATTATCTGTAAACCCCAGGGCGGGGGCTGCCCCGCCCGTTCTGTTTTACCAGGCGAAAAGAATGGTCAGTTTACGCGACAGAATTCAGCAGCAGGTTTTTCGTTTAAACGGGCTGTCACTGAACGAGTTTGATCTGTCACAACCCCCGGGTGACCCAGGCCTTTATGGCCCTGACAGCGTGATATGGCGGGTACACGGTGATTTCCCGTCCATGTTATGCGGTGGGATCGCCGCACTCCTGTTACAGATGCAACATCCCCTGGCACTGGCCGGGGTCTGGGACCACTCCACCTTCCGCGACGATATGATGGGACGGCTGCGCCGGACCAGCCAGTTTATCGCCGTCACCACCTTTGGTAATACCGCAGATGCCCATACGCTGATCGCGCGGGTGAAACGTATTCACCTGCGCGTCACCGGCGTGGACGCACGGGGTCAGCCTTATGCTGCCAGCGATCCGCAGCTGCTGACCTGGGTACACGTAGCAGAAACGCGCTGTTTCCTCGCAGCTCATCTGCGCTATAAAAATCCGCAGTTGAGTCTGGCAGAGCAGAACCGTTACTACGCTGAGGCGGCGTTAGTGGCCGAAGCGCTGGGGGCTGAACAGGTGCCGGACAGCGTGGCGGCAGTGGAGACGTACCTGACGGCGATGCGGCCGCAGCTGCGGTGCGATGAGCGCACCCAGGAGGTTCTGTCGCTGTTGCTGAATGCACCCGCGCCCTCCTGGCAGGCGCGACCGGCGATGAATGCGATGCTGGTCGCCGGTATCGAGCTGCTGCCGGACTGGGCGCTACAGGCGTTTGGCCTGCACTTTTCCCCGCTGCGGCGACGGCTGATACGGCTGCGTATTGCCATCATCGCCAGAATGCTGCGCTGGGCAATTTCACGCGGCGCGTATCAGCGGGCAATGACGCGGGTAGGGCGATAAGTGTGTACTGACGACGAAGGAGATGATCATGAAAATTCTTTTTGCCGGTGCGCTGCTGCTGATCGCCGCAACGGCCAGCGGTGCAGAACGGTTACGGCAGGATCTGGACACGCAGCTGGAGCGCTGCCAGCAGCAGGCGGTCAGTACGCTTGAGAATCTGCAGTGCTATGAGGCGGCAAACACCGCCTGGGACAGTGAGCTGAACAACCAGTATAAGCAGTTGCTGGCCGGGCAGTCGCCCGCGGCGCAGGCGGCGCTGAAAAAGGCGCAGCGCGCGTGGATAGGCTATCGCGACAGCTACTTTCAGGGCATAAATCACTTTTATCAGCAGCAGCAGGGCACGGTCTGGGGACCGGTGGCGGCCGAATCGAAACTGAATGTTGTCAGAGACAAAGCGCGGGATCTATATCGGCTGCGTAACAGCACCCGGATGGGCGACTGACCCCGTGAGGGGGCAGCGGAAAACCACGCCGTCTTCCGGCTGCACCATTTTGAGACTTTTACCCTTGCCCTGACAGGGTGCAACGCGCCATTCTCTCCTCTTATCCTGACCTGTTCTCAGGGGAATGGAACCCTACAACCGTCGAGGCCTTATGACACAGCCCTATCAGATTGCTGAGGTGGCCAATCAGCAACAGACGCTGATTGCAATTGTTGAGCAGGATGAACGCACCGCTTATTTTTATATCTGGCCGGCCGAAGCGTTTCGCCAGCAGTTTGCCGTGCGAGGCTGCTGGCTGCGTAACCTGCTGCCTGCTCCGCAGCAGGACGATGTTGCCGCGATGCAGCAGGGTACGCCACCGCTGCTGAGTGCGGAATATTGCCGGACGCTTGCTGCCGAGCCGATGCTCGACCCGGCCGGACTGCAGATTATCTGGGAACCCAGCGATGATGGCGCTGCGGTCTGGTATCAGGGGCAGCTACTGGCGGTGATCCCGGGCTGGAGCCTGTATCAGGATCAGCAGGTGAGTTTTTCTGCGGGTTGCATTAAAGCTAACCGCCTGACCTCACCGCTGGGCTCTGCCTCCACCAATAAAAATTACGCCGCCGCGCAGCAGCACCGTCAGTTCTGGCGAGAGTGGCACGACGGCCAGCTGTGGGAACCGTTTCAGCAGGAAATGCTGCAGTGCTATGAAGCTCAGTACGGTGAGTCACTTAAATATTACTCTATCGACCAGGGTAACTGGCCACCGATGGCGATCTCGCAGCATTACCATGAGGGTAGCTGGTATTTCCTGACGCTGGGTATGTGCATTCGCCCGATGCCCTGGGTCGACTTCCTCTATGAAGATCTGGCACCGGAGTACCGGCGTACTGAACTGGCAATGGCGGTAGATGCTGAGGTGATGACGGAAGAGAATGCGGTACAGATGGCCAGTGCGCTGGCCGGGTTTGCTCATATGCCGTGGGCGCGCCTCAGCTGGCTGGGCGAGGGGCATACACTGGTTTCTGCCACGGCCCCGATGGGCTTCGAAGGGTTTATTCTCTCCTCTGCCCTTGGCCGTGAAAGCGGTCAGTTTCCTTTGCCAAAACGCGACGGTGAGAAGGTCAATCTGCTCTGGGCGGCGCCGATTACCACGCCAGAGCGCGAGTTTGCGCAGGCCGGAGAGAATGGCGGTATGGAGCTGGTTGCCCGGCTGTTGCAGTATGGCAGCGGACATATTTTCCGTGCCCGTCAGCAGGTGGTCAACGCAGAAGAGTAATGCCGCCTTCCGCCCGCCAGGGACGTGGGCAATTACCGGGAACGTTAACGAAAGCACGATTTAGTGCAGATCCACTGCCGCCTCTTATGCCAGAATAGTCAGTATCAGTTCTGAGGAGTCGGCATGTCTGCAATTGAAGTAATACTGGTCGATAGTCTGGACCGTCCTACCGGTAAGATGGAAAAAATGGAAGTTCACGAAAAGGGGCTGCTGCATCGTGCGGTCACCGTTTACGTGTTTAATTCTGACCATCAGCTGCTGCTACAGCGTCGTGCCAGGGATAAATACCACTGCGGCGGACTGTGGAGCAACACCACCTGTGGTCACCCCTACCCGCACGAGTCCACACAGAGTGCGGCCGAGCGGCGTCTTGAAGAAGAGATGGGACTGCGTCTGCCGCTCCAGCCGGTGTTTGAACTCAGCTACAACCTGCCGCTCAGTAACGGCCTGACCGAACATGAATATGGTCATGTCTATTTCGCGGTCAGCGATGACCCGCCGCGCATTAACCCGGAAGAAGCGGAGGCGTGGCGCTACAGTTCGCTAACGGATATTCAGCGTGAAATGCATACCCACCCGGAACGCTTTACCCCCTGGTTTCTGCTGACCTTTGCGCGCATCCCGGCCGAGTTTGCCCGCTACATCGCCTTGCCACCCTGTCACGATTCCTCCAGATAAATTCCCATACGGTCTGCCAGCGCCAGCAGTTCACCCACCACGGGAGGGGAGGTCAGTGGCTCTGTTCCACGTCCGGATATCTGCAGTTTGCCGGCCATACGATCGCCAAAAAACAGGTACGCATTGCCCTCATGTTGACGTGAGGGCCAGGTCAGCCCCTGAACCTGCGGGTGCTGCTGGTGGATGGCTTCTGCCCATTGTCGGGTGATCCCGTAGCCGCTGGCATCGGAGTGAATCAGTTTTTTCCCCACCCGCATTTTTACCAGAGAAGGTAAATCCAGGCTGGCCAGTTGAACAGGCACCTTGGTCACCAGCTGGCTGTGACGAAAGGGAGTCAGCTGATTTACCGGGTAGACGATAGCGGGCTGAGAAATATCAACATCGTGGAAAATCACCTCGCAGAGCGCCACGCGTGTGGCATCGCCGGCATAGAGGGTGGGGATCACGGCGCCCAGCCGATCGAATATCGGGCTGAAGCGAGCGTTACCCTGTGTCGTGGTGTTAAAGCCGTCGCCCGCGAACTGCTGGCGGTGAACACGAAACAATATGTGGCCAGGCAGCAGGCACAGATCGTTAATCACGACCGCGCCCGCTGGCGGCAAAAGTCCTTTTTCGTTGTGGCTCTCCTTAGCCATGCTGTG
The DNA here is from genome assembly GCF_001571305.1 of Erwinia persicina NBRC 102418. GTDB lineage: Bacteria > Pseudomonadota > Gammaproteobacteria > Enterobacterales > Enterobacteriaceae > Erwinia > Erwinia persicina. Next base: position 59,959 of record NZ_BCTN01000013.1, read on the forward strand.
CTCCTGACCTTGCCTGAAGAGCGGCTTCAGCCACCGCCTGCGGATCGCTGTTGAGCAGGTCTTTCGGTTTACGTCCGCCCAGCCAGCTATTGTTACTGGCAAACCAGGCCGCCAGCGCCCAGGAGGTGCGGGTACCATCGAAGATCTCCAGTACCCGTTTGATCACTGGCAGCGGTTGCCAGGCCTCATCAAAGGCATAATCAGGGTAACGATCCTGACCATCGATGCTGACCGCAAACGTTTTCCCGCGACGCTTCCAGGCGTTCGGCCCGGCGCTGCGGTTGCGGTTGGTAAAGTGTGCCCTGTCGGACAGTTCTCCGGAGGCAATCCATTCATCTTCACGCAGCACAAAGGCGCGGATATCCTGCGCGCGCTGCTGATTACTGGCCCTGAGGTGCTCATAGCCGTCAAAGATACTGGCGGTTTTTTTTGCCGCCGGGACGACCTTTGCTTTACGCCGCGCCGGCATCAGCAGCGTCTGCGCAACCTCAAAGAGTGCCAGAGCAAGGGCGGGATCGAGCAGAGGATTATTGACCAGCGTATCCAGCTTTTTGCGCAGGGCATCGCGACTGTCTGCGGGCGGTGACGCGTGCTCTTTTAACTGGTTAACATTAATTACCAGATATTCGGCGCTCTCCTCCGCGACCATATTGCGCAACTGATGACCGTTGAGGAGACCGACGGTTTCCGGTGTGACGGCTGTCATTTTAGTGGACATAAAACACCCCTGTCTGAATATATTGCATAGATTGAATATATCGCATATTTAACGGGGTGTCTAAAATTCCATCACCGGGCGGGGGCGAAGTCCTCGGCGTCCACATCGTAGCCAGAGGGTTCCCAGCGAATCATCAGCAGTGCAAGCAGACCAATCACCGGTGCCATGCCAATCACCCAGAACACATTGGTACCCAGCAGGGCGGCCAGCACCGGGAACAGGAACAGTGACGCGGTGGAGCTGGCACGGACCATCGTCTGGTTAAATCCGACGCCGACGCCGCGCAGGGAGGTCGGGTAGCTGAGTGACGCGTAGGTCATCGTGTGCGCACCCGGACCGAAGCCCTGACCCAGCAGAAACAGAGCCAGCATCCCAATGGAAATAGCCGCCTGATGCCCGTCCTGCGGCCGGCCGACCAGAGCGAGACCAACCAGGGCCACGATCTGGAATGCATAGCCCAGCGTCATCATTTTCCACGCGCCAAAACGCGGCACCAGTCGTACGGCGAGCGTGCCGCCGACAAAGGCAAACAGCAGATTCAGCGCCAGCGACAGCAGGATGGTGTTCAGCATCGACTGTGCCAGGAAGCTGGAGATAATGACCGGAAGACCAAATGCCACGGCATTATAAGCAAAAGGGGAGACAATCGAGGTGATTGTCGCCAGTAGGGTGCGCTTCAGGTAAATCCCTTTGAATAAGGATCCGTAATTACGCCAGCTGGCGCGCCGCACGGTGCTGGCCGGGCTGAGATCGGCATCTGGGGCGACATGCGCATTAATGCCCCATGCGTTACGCAGGATCGCCGCCGCACCCTGCAGATCGCCCTGATTGGCGGCCCAGACCGGGGATTCGCTCATATAGCGGCTGCGAATGGCGATAATGATCAGCGCAGGCACGGCCCCGAAGCCGAGGATGATGCGCCACATCAGATCGCTGTGGCTTTCCGGAAGCACTGACCAGAAAAACAGAACCAGCAGATATGAGATCGAGATGGCGGCGTACCAGGTCGGGCACCACATGGCGATACTGGCCGCTTTATTGCCCCGTCCGCGCAGTTTTGAGAACTCTGCCAGGAAGGCCATGGCCACGGGCAAATCGATGCCAATACCCATACCCATGACAAAACGCGCTGCCGCCAGCACGTATTCATTCGGCGCAAATGCGCAGGCGAGGGCGGCGAAGACAAAGAAGAACATATCCGCCATAAACACGCGGTAACGCCCGATTTTATCGGTGAGATACCCCCCCAACAGCGCGCCAACGATGGCACCCAGCGTAATGGACGAAGCGATCATGCCGGCCCCGGCGGGGGACAGGCCAAATTCACGCGTGACGTCCTTCATGCCAAAGGCCAGTGCACCCAGATCGTAGGCATCAAGAAACACACCGCCCAGGGCGATAGCGATGACGATACGGGCGTTGTGACCGGAGTGAGTGCTGTTATTGACCAGCTGAGAGACGTCAGACGCCTTACGGATCGGCAAGACTTCACCAGTCGGTGCATTCCCCGCCAGCGCGACGTGCGCGGATGAAGTGATTTCAGTCATGATGTTTGAGTTTTATTTTAAGAAGTAAACTCAGAGCATAACGACATGACCTGGAGAGAGAAATTCCAGCTGGTTATAAGTTAAAACGAATGACACTTAGCGGGGCGGCAGGAGGAGTGCGACCTGCCCTCCCGTCAGGAGCGAACGATGAAGGTATAACCGGCCAGCATAACGCCGCCAATACCGCCCAGCGCCATCAGCAGAAAAATAAATACCACACCAATCTTTTGTAAGTTCATCACGAAACCTGTTTTTCTTACGGAGGGCGAAGTATAGCGCTTTCGCCCTGCGTAATTAAGCCGAACAGGGGTTTTATTGTGCCGCTGCGGGCTGTTTTGAGAAAAATAACGTGACGCGCGCCACTTCAACACCAAACTTTTTCATCGAGGTAACGTTCATCAGGTGCAGGGCATCCTGCTGATAAATCCAGTCGTCGAAGTTCAGTTTATAACTGCTGTCATCGGTTTTCACCGTCATGGTATAGCGCCAGTTGAAGGCGTTGCCGCTGGCATGACCCTTCGCGGTACCAATAATATCGCCTGCGGTACCCACATAGCTGCCGTCAGCCAGGCGGCGAATATGCCAGACGCGGGTCTGCTTCTCGCCGTCATCATAAACGAACTTTTCGTTCAGCGTCAGTGTGTCACCGACCACCTGACCCTGGATGGCCACCTCGAAACGGCGGATCTGCTTGCCGCTGTAATCCTGCACCATGCCCCAGGCGCGGGACTCACCGTTGAACCAGCTAAAAATATCAATCTTTGGCTGGGCCTGCTGATATTCGTCAATCGTTGTACCACAGCCTGACAGCAGCAGGGTGCAGGTCAGTAACAGGGATTTCCACATCATTCACCTCCGGTCAGTTCCCGACGGATATCGGGGTAAGTCGATTGTGGCGAAAGCCAGATATTGAGGAAGGCATCGCGAAAGGCGGTATCAAAGCGCGGCCCGACAGGACGGATAACCGCCTGCGTTCCGGCATCCTGCCAGTAAAACTGCCCGCCGCCGGCATCGCCCTGAAAGGCCAGTCGGTCACCCGGGCTCACGTCTGGCCAGACGGTGGCCAGTGTTTTCAGCCACTGCTGGCGCTGATCCGGCGTCCCTGTTTTTTGTGCCTGCCACTGTTCCAGCGTGGCGTCCAGCAAATCCTGGCGGCTGATATCCCGGCGGTAGGTAATGACCAGCGCCAGTGGCCACTGCTGCGCCTGCCAGCGCCCTCCGGGGGTCAGCAGCTGCGAGTCGTAGACGGTAAACGGTCCCCAGGTGAGCGTGGCCTGACCGACTGTCTGCCAGCGCAGCCAGTCAGCGGCCTGGGTCAGCGGTGAGCACAACAGTAATAACAACAGCCATTTTTTCATCATTTGCTCCGCAGAAGATGGCTGGCTAAGGGTAAATACAGCGCCCAGCCCAGGGCCAGGGCTGCCATAACGACGAGCAGGGGCTGATGCCACTGCAGGCCGCCCAGCCGCTCACCGATAAAATAGGAAAACGGGCCACCCAGCGCGCCGGCCAGCACCTGCCAGAGGCGACCGGGCGCAAAGCGGGTGAGGATCAGCCACCACCAGCAGGCAAACGCCAGCCACAGAGCCATCATCCAGAGCGGTACTGTTTCGCTTTGAGTAAAGCGGAACAGCCCGAGCCGCAGCCACAGGCTGTCCAGTGCTATCCCCAGTAACGCCACCAGCAGCAGCCGGGGTTTGATCCGGCTGGGGCAGAGGAACCAGGCGAACAGCGCCACCCCGCACAGCAGCGGCCAGATACGCGCGCGCAGCGCAACCGCCAGTCCCCAGTAGACATCGAATCCGAGGGTCAACAGCCAGAAGCGCAGGCGGCTCATGCGCGTTGCAGCGTCAGCTGGACGGTGCCAATGGTCTGGGCACGGAAACCGGCTTCGCAGTAGCAGAGATAAAATAGCCACATGCGGCGGAAGCGTTCGTCAAAGCGTCCCTGCGCCAGCTGCGGCCATGCGTGGTCGAAACGTCGCCGCCACAGCTGTAAGGTTTTTGCGTAGTCGGGGCCAATCTCAAGCTGGTCGATCTCGCTAAAATCGCTGACCTCCCGCAGGGTGTTCTGCAGCAGGCTGACCGACGGTAAAAAGCCGCCGGGGAAGATGTAGCGCTGGATAAAGTCCACACCGCGCGCATAGCCATCAAAGCGTTCTTCACTGATGGTAATCGCCTGCAGGGCGAGGCGGCCACCCGGCTTCAGCAACTGCTGGCAGCGTTCGATAAACAGGGGGATATAGCGTTTACCTACCGCCTCGATCATTTCAATCGATACGATTTTGTCGTACTGGCCGCTGAGATTACGATAATCCTCACACAGTACGGTGACGCGATCGCTGAGGCCAGCCGCGGCGATACGCTGACAGCAGTATTCATACTGCTCGCGGGAAATGGTGGTGGTGGTCACCCTGCAGCCGTATTCGCGGGCGGCAAATTCGGCCATCGCCCCCCAGCCGCTGCCAATTTCCAGCAGGTGATCGTGAGGGGTCAGCGCCAGTTTGACGCACAGGCGTTTCATTTTCGCCTGCTGCGCCTGCTCCAGCGTCATCTCCGGTTGCTGGAACCAGGCGCTGGAATAGAGCATGGCTTCATCCAGAAAGGTGGTATAGAAATCGTTACCAAGGTCGTAATGGGCCGCAATATTCCGTTTTGCCTGCCGCACATTATTCCGCCGCAGCGCATGGACCAGCTGGTTAAACGGGGCAGTGAGCCAGCTGAGACGGGCTTCCAGCTTATCGGCCACGCGGATATTTTGTGCCAGCGTGAGGATCACTGCGGTTAAATCCGGGGTTTCCCACTCGCCATCCATATAGGTTTCTGCCGCCGCGATGCTGCCTCCCAGCAGAATGCGGCGATAGGCGCGAGAATGATGAACCATCACTTCGGCCTGCAGCGGTGCCTGGGCATCGCCGAAGAACTGTGTGCCGAGATGGGGATCGTGCAGGGTCAGACCTGCGCCTTTAATCGCCTGCAGCAGGGAAAAAATCACCCGGCGGGAAGCGGAGAAGCGTTTACCCCTTTTTGCACGGCGTGTCAGACTGAGGTCGGTGCCAGTCATGGTTTATTTCTCCGACTTGCTGTGGTCATAGACAGGCGCACCTTTGCGCCAAAGTTTCCACGCCTGCCAGTAAATCGCCAGCGCGGTTCGAACGGTCATCATCGGGAAGCGCCAGAGGAAATGGCGCAGCGTCTGCCGGGTGAGCGGCTGACGGCGTAAATGTAGCGTGGCGTCAAACTCACGGCCTTCGCGGTGGTTTTCAATATGTACGGCCAGAGATTTACCCGGTGGCGACAGCCGCCAGTGATAAACCATATCCATAGGGTTAAAGGGTGAGACATGAAACGCTTTTTGCGTGGTTTCGCTGCCGTCCGGTTTCACCGCGTAGGTGTGGCGCTCGTTCCATGGCGTATTCCGCACTTCGGCCAGCATCCAGCGCAGGGTGTCGGCGGCGTCGTAAAGATAGTAAAGGTTGACCGGATTAAACGAGCAGCCGAAGTAGCGCAGCTGGGTCAGGAGCATCACGCGTCCGGAGAGATGCTCACCCGTCAGGGCAGCAATGCGAGCCTGTGCACGCTGTTTGATGTTGCCGCCGCCGCCGAGAAAATCATCCTCGCTGAAGCTGGCAGCGCACAGACGGCTGCTGCCAATGCCCACATTTTTCAGCAGCGGAAGCTCATCCAGATCAATCAGCGGCATAAAAATACGATAACTGAACTGGTGATCCACCGGCGTAAAGCGGCGGTGGCGCACGTGGCCGCTGTACAGGACGCTGTTCACAGCAGGCCTGCCTGATCCATCGCCACGACCACGTCGAGGGCACTGCGAATACCATCCTCATGGAAGCCGTTATAGCTCCAGGCCCCGCAGAACCACGTGCGGTTCGTTCCGTTCAGCAACAGCCGCTGCTGCTGGGTTCGCAGGCAGTCAGGACCAAACTGAGGGTGGTGATATTCGAAGCGGCGTAACACTTTTGCCGGGTCGATGGTCTGAGTGGGGTTCAGGCTGACGCAGAAGGTGTGTGCAGAGGCAATGCCCTGCAAAATATTCATATTGTAGGTTACGCTGGCACCCTGCTGTTCGCTGTTATCGTCGCTGTCATTCAGGCGATAGTTCCAGCTGGCCCAGGCCGCACGGCTCTTCGGCAGCAGGCTGGTGTCGGTGTGCAGGACCACTTCATTGGCACGATAAGGCACCCCAGCCAGCATCTCACTTTCCTGCTGAGAGGCATCGTGCAGCAGGTGCAGCGCCTGGTCGCTGTGGCAGGCAAAGATCACCTGGTCATAACGTTCGACACCGCGCGCGCTTTCCAGCGTAACGCCCTGTGCATCGCGCGTCACACGGGTGACCGGGGTATCCAGATAGACCTGCATCTGCTGACCTGTCAACTGCATCAGGCGGCGAATATATTCACGCGATCCACCGGGCACGACGTACCACTGCGGGCGGTGAGTTAAATCCAGCAGGCCGTGATGGTTAAAGAAATTGAGGAACTGCGTCAGCGGCATCCGGCGCATTTCACTCAGCGAGACGGACCAGATAGCGGCCCCCATGGGCAGAATATAGTGCCGGGCAAAGAAGTCACTGAACCCCTGTGCGGTGAGGAATTCATCCAGTGTGCCCTGTTCCTGCTGGTGCGTCAGCCACTGCTTACCGCAGCGGTTGAAGCGCACAATTTCAGCCAGGAAACGGTAAAAGGAGGGTTTCAGCAGGTTACTGCGCTGGGCGAACAGGCTGCTGAGCGAATGGCCGTTATATTCGAGTCCGGTACGGGTGTTGCGCACGGAAAAACTCATCTCAGTGGGCTGGCTTTCCAGCCCCAGTTCAGCCAGCAGGGCCAGAAAACGCGGGTAGGTGCGGTCATTAAAAACAATAAACCCGGTATCAATCGCCCAGTTTTTACCGTCCAGCTCAACGTCCACCGTCGCCGTGTGACCGCCGAGTGTGGAGCCTGACTCATAAAGGTGGACTTCCGTGCGCGGGGCTAATTTCCACGCACAGCTCAGGCCAGCAATACCACTGCCAATAATCGCAACGCGCACGATTTACCTCGCTATTTTCTGCGTTAACAGACGCTGAAGGGCCAGGGGTAACCGGGAGGTCACCCGCAGGATAAAAGCAAACAGTGCGGGGAAAGCAATCTCAGCTTTTCCTTTTGCCAGGCCGCGGCGAATAATGCGCGAAGCCTGAACCACATCGACGATCATCGGCATGGCAAAATCGTTGCGCTGCGTCAGCGGCGTGTCAACAAACCCGGGCAGCACCAGGGTAATGCCGACCTGCTGGCGCTTCACGTCCTGGGCCAGGCTGCGGGCAAAATAGGCCAGGGCCGCCTTGGAGGCACCGTAAGCCTCAGCACGGGGCAGGGGAACCATACTGGCGGTGGAACCGACCAGCGCCACGCGGCTGCCGGGCTGCATCTGAGGCAGCAGGCTGTCGAGGCAGTTCACGGGCCCGCTGAAGTTTGTCAGCATCACCCGGTGGACTTTCTCTGCTTCCACCACGCCGTGATCGAGATACTCACAGGTACCGGCACAGAGAATAGCCAGATCGACCAGCTTGCCGCTCAGTGCCGTTCGGGTTTCCGCCAGGTCGGTGATGTCAAAGACGCAGGTTTCAATCTGCGGAAAGGCCTGACGCAGCGTCTCCAGTCGTTCTTCGTTGCGGCCGCAGGCGGTGACATGCCAGCCGTCGGCGGCATAGTCGCGGGCTAGCTGCAGGCCAATGCCGGAGCTGGCTCCGGTGATCAGAACACGATTCATGGTTGCAGCCTCTTTTTGACCAGTCCAATGACGCTGCCGAGCAGCGGCAGCTTCTCGTAGAGCATGGCGCCCATATCGTAATAATCCCGCTGGAAGACGACTTTGCCTTCGCGAAACTGCAGATAACTGCTGCCTTCCAGCGTCTGATCTGCACCGCCCTGTAACGAGGGATGCGCGTACTCCATACGCCACAGTAGCAGCGCATCGCTGTCAAACTCGCGGGTCAGCGTGACGACAAAACGGCAGTAACGCATATTCTTCAGCAGGCTGGCAAAGTACTGCTCAACGACGGCCAGGCCCTGGTGCTCACCGACCGGATCGCTCAGACGGACATCCGGATGGTATATCTCTGCCAGCATCGTCAGACGCGTGCTGTCCAGGGTCTGATAAAACGTCACTAACTGCTGAAGTGCGATCTGCTGCGTCATACCGGATCCCTCACTGGCCGTGTGCGGTAATCGAGAATCCCTGAGCCTGCCACTGGGTTAACTGCTCCTGCTGGCGTTTGGTCAGGGCTTTCTCGGTGAAGACAAAAATATGCTGTCCGGGGAACAGCTCGGGACGCGGCGACTCCAGCGGTTCTGCCAGTACGTCGATACGCCAGCCTTGCTGAGAAAGCCGCCAGGCCTCCATCCACAGCCGCGTGCGGTCAGCGATCCCCCAGCCGATCAGCAGGGCATCTTTACCCGCTTTTTTACGTGAGCCGGTTAAACAGAAGGCAATGTAATCAATTAACGCGCCATCTAATAAACTACACATCGCTCTGGCAGTGTTTTGATCTAACCCCAGTCGCTGACGAATCGGTACGAATACGTTGTCGATCAGCATTTCGGCCGGATTATCTTTTCCTATGGCGGCAATTTTTACCCGTAATTTAGACGGGCGTACCTGGCGGACAACGATCAGCATCTCTTCCTGAATGGCCGCCCATCCATCATCCGTATTAATGTTTTCGCCTTCGATCAGGGCTTTCACCTTGCCGACCGGCACGCCGCTCTCAATCCAGCGTTTAATTTCTTCAATGCGCGCCACATCGTCTTCATCGAACAGACGATGACCTCCTTCTGTACGCTGTGGCTTAAGCAGACCATAGCGACGCTGCCATGCGCGCAGCGTTACCGGATTGATGCCGCAGCGCTCTGCGACGTCTCCGATACTGTACAGTGCCATGAATTACCTCTTACTGACTGTCAGACCTGTTATCAGCCTAACCAATATTATCAGGTTGTACAAAGTATTATTTATTGTACAAGTTGAAATAGTGGAAATGGCCTGTTATATCTCATTTAAGAGATTAATTCCCATATATGAGAAAATAAAGTGGAACATACTCCAACGGAACAACGTCTGGCACAACGCCTTGCAGACCTGCGCCTGGAAAAAGGTTGGTCGCTGGAAACACTGGCCGAGCTTACCGGGATCAGCCGCGCTTCGCTATCCCGCATCGAACGTTCTGAGACCAGTCCCACCGCGTCATTGCTTAACCGTCTGTGTCATGCTTACGGGCTGACCATGTCACGGCTGCTGAGTGAAGTGGAACAGGACGCTGTACAGCTTTTGCGGCCACATCAACAAAACGTCTGGCGCGATGTGGAAAATGGTTATGAGCGCCGGTCGATCTCTCCCCCCGCTCAGACGTTTCATGCCGAGCTGATAGATGCCAGACTGCAGGGCGGTGCGCGCATTGATTACGACATTCCCCCGCTGTCCGGGCTGGAACAACATATCTGGATACTGGAAGGGGTGCTGGAATTTCATATGGAGGGGCAATTGTGGCGACTGGAACAGGGCGACTGCCTGCGCTTTCATCTGTTTGGGCGTAGCACTTTTCATGCGCCTGAGCCTGCCGGGGCGCATTACGCGCTGGTGGTGGCTCGCCCATGAAAACTATCAGTTATCAGTGGCTGGACGCGGCACAGGCCCGACAGGAGATCGCGGCGCTGTGTGATGTGCTGGATGGCTGCGTGGCCGAAGGCGCGAGTATCGGTTTTGTCGATCGCGACTCGCAGCAGTTTAACCGTTTCTGGCTTGATGCGGTTCTGAGCCTGGCCTGCGGGGATAAACAGCTGCTGGTCGCCCGGCGGGAAGGGCGGATTGTCGGTACGGTGATGCTGACGCTGGCCATGCCCGCCAACGGCGCCCACCGCGCCGAGGTGTGCAAACTGCTGGTTCACCCTGAGGCGCGTCGCAGCGGCATTGCCCGCGCGCTGATGCAACAGGCGGAGGCACGCGCTGCTGAACTCGGCCGCAGCCTGCTGGTGTTGGATACCCGCAGCGGTGACGTGGCTGAAACGCTGTACGGCTCGCTGGGGTGGCGGGTGGCGGGGCAGATCCCCGACTATGCCCGATCCACCGCCGGGGTGATGGAGGCAACCACGGTGATGTTTAAGATCCCGGGGAAGGGGATTTAAAGTGCGCGGGGGGAAGCCCTGTCCTGCACGGGATGGCCTGCTGAAACAGCAGGCGCTCCTGCAAGATTAACGTTTGCAGGCTGACGCCGCCGCCATACTGTGTAAAAATACAGGCTTGTTTAGCTGGAAGTGGTTGTCATGGCGTTAACTGTCGCGTTAAAAACGCAAATTGCCGGGTGGTATAAAGCCCTGCAGCAGCAGGTCCCCGATTTTATTCCGCGCGCACCTCAGCGTCAGATGATTGCTGAGGTGGCTAAAACGCTGTCGGGAGATGACGGACGTCATCTGGCCATTGAAGCCCCCACTGGCGTGGGGAAAACGCTCTCCTACCTGATCCCCGGCATTGCCGTCAGCCGCGCCGAAGAAAAACCACTGGTGGTCAGCACCGCTAACGTGGCGCTGCAGGATCAGATTTTCAGCAAAGATTTGCCGCTGCTGAAGAAAATTATTCCCGATCTGAAATTTACGGCTGCTTTTGGCCGTGGACGCTACGTCTGCCCGCGCAATCTCTCCGCCCTGGCCACGGATGAAGAAAATCAGGGCGATCTGCTGCTGTTCCTTGATGACGATATGACCGCCAGCAAGGATGAGCGGGCGATCTGCACCGAACTGGAAAAATCCCTGAAACGCTACCAGTGGGATGGGCTGCGCGATCACTGTGCGGAAAATATCGAAGACTCCCTCTGGCAGCGCCTCAGCACCGATAAAGCCAACTGCCTCGGCAGCAACTGCAACTGGTTCCGTGAATGCCCGTTCTATGTGGCCCGCCGCGAAATTGAAGATGCTGATGTGGTGGTGGCCAACCATGCCCTCGTGATGGCCGCGCTGGAGACCGAATCCGTACTGCCCCCGCCGAAAAATCTGCTGCTGGTACTGGATGAAGGCCATCACCTGCCGGATGTGGCGCGCGATGCCCTGGAGATGAGCGGCGATATTACGCCGGGCTGGACCCAGCTGCAGCTCGATCTGTTTTGCCGTCTGGTGGAGCAGTGCCTGGCGCAGTTCCGCCCCAAGCGGCCGCCGTCTCTCAGCCACCCCGATAAACTGAAAGCGCACTGCGAAGAGGTGCGCGAACAGTTGCAGATGCTGTCGCAGATCCTGGGGCTGTATCTGCCGCCGGACAGCCAGGAAGGGGAGTATCGCTTTGAGATGGGGCGACTTCCCGACGAGATCCTGACGATCTGCGCCCGGCTGTTTAAACTCAGCGATGCGCTGCGCGGGCTGGCGGAAGGGATGATGAATGACCTCAGCGAGAAGAGCGGGCAGTTTGACGTGGTGCGTCTGCACCGCACACTGATTCAGATGAGCCGTGCTCTGGGCTGGTTTGAAGCGACCAGCAAGCTGTGGCGGCTGGCAGCGATGGAGCAGGCCTCCGGTGCGCCGGTATCCAAATGGGTGACGCGGGAAGTACGTGACGGTTCGGCACATCTGCTTTTTCACTGTGCCGGCATCCGCGTCAGTGAACAGCTGGAAAAATTACTGTGGCGTAAGATCCCTCACGTGGTGGTGACGTCGGCCACGCTGCGTTCCCTCAACAGTTTTCAGCGCCTGCAGGAGATGTCCGGGCTGAGTGAAAAACAGGGTGACCGCTTTGTCGCACTCGACTCCCCGTTTAATCACGTGACGCAGGGGACGCTGATTATCCCGCAGATGAAATATGAGCCGATGCTGGCCAATGAAGTGATGCATCTTGCTGAAATGGCGCACTTTTTCCGTCATCAGATTAAGCTGGCCGCCCATAAAGGTATTCTGGTGCTGTTCGCCAGTGGTCGCGCCATGCATCAGTTTCTCGCCTACCTGCCCGAGCTGAGGCTGATGATGCTGGTGCAGGGGGATAAACCCCGGCCTGCGCTGGTGGCGCTGCACCGCAAACGCGTGGAGCAGGGGGAGACCAGCGTGCTGGTGGGGCTACAGTCCTTCGCAGAAGGGCTGGATCTGAAGGGGGATCTGCTTTCCCAGGTGCATATTCATAAAATTGCTTTCCCCCCGATAGACAGTCCGGTTATTTTGACGGAGGGCGAGTGGCTGAAAAGCCTGAAGCGCTATCCGTTTGAAGTGCAAAGTCTGCCCAGTGCCTCGTTTAACCTGATCCAACAGGTGGGCAGGCTGATCCGCAGCCATGACTGTTTCGGCGAGATTGTGATTTATGACCGCCGGCTGATCAGCAAAAGCTATGGCGCACGTCTGCTGGGGGCGCTACCGGTGTTCCCGATTGCGCAGCCACCGATGCCGGAGGGTGAACTGCCCAGGGCCGTCGCACCTGCGGTGAAAAAGAAGCCCGCAGCGCGCCGGCGTCGTTAACCCCCTTAACTCTGACTGAGCATAAGCATGGAATATAACAAGATTATTAAAGAAGTCGGACGCGGTAAGAATCACGCCCGTCATCTTGATGCTGACACCGCACATCAACTTTATCGCTGCATGCTGGCCGGTGAGGTACCCGATCTGGAACTGGGTGCGATACTGATTGCCCTGCGCATAAAGGGTGAAGGCGAAGATGAAATGCAGGGATTTTACCGCGCAATGCAGGAGCAGATGCCGCGCCTGACCCCACCTGCAGACCGGCCGATGCCGGTGGTGATCCCCAGCTATAACGGGGCGCGCCGTCAGGGCAATCTGACGCCATTACTGGCGCTGCTGCTGTCGCACCTTGGCTTCCCGGTGGTGGTACACGGCGTCAGCGATGACCCGACGCGGGTGACCAGTGAAGCGGTGTTTGCCGCGCTGGACGTTGCCCCGGTGACGGGGGCAGACGACGCGCAGTCAAGGCTGGATGCGGGGGAGCTGGCATTTTTCACCATTGGCACACTGTGTCAGCCGATGGAGCAGCAGCTGTCACTGCGCTGGCGTATGGGGGTGCGCAACAGTGCGCACACGCTGGCGAAACTGGCGACGCCATTTGCAGAAGAGGCGGCGCTGCGCATTGCCAGCGTTTCGCACCCGGAATACATCCCGCGCGTGGCGGCTTTTTTCAGTGCTATCGGTGGGCGAGGTTTATTACTGAACGGGACGGAAGGGGAGGTCTACGCTAATCCGCAGCGCTGTCCGTCGATCACGCTGATTGCCGGACAAGAGCCGCAGGTGCTGCTGGCACGCCAGGAGGAGACCGTGCTGAATGGCGACCTTCTGCCACAGGCCAAAGATGCCGCCACGACGGCCGCCTGGATCCGCCGCTGTCTGGATCGTGAGGTGCCGCTGCCCGCGTCGCTGCGTCTGCAAATTGCCTGCTGTTATCTGGCCACCGGACGGGCCAGCGATCTGGACGAAGCTTTAGCGCAGATCGCTTCAGCAGGGTATTAAGTGGGCCCGGGACGAGCGGAAAAAAGGCCGTCCCGTTCAAACCCTGTTTTGTGGGCGGCCTTAAACGGATGCCGGTAACAGCTTTGTGACCAGCGCGGTCCACAGCGCAATGCCGGGGCCGATTAATGCATCGTTAAAGTCATAACGGGCGTTGTGCAGCGGAGCTGATGGGGTACTGCCGTCGGCCCCCAGCCAGAAATAGGCGCCCGGGCAGGCCTCCAACATGCAGGCGAAATCCTCCGATGCCATTGACGGGTTAACGTTGAAGTGAACCTGCTCTGCCGGCAGTATCGTCAGTGCTGCATCGCGCACCTGCGCCGCCTCCGTGGCATGATTCGCGGTCACCGGATAGTCAGTCTGATAAACAATACTGCCTTCAATCCCCAGCGGAGCCGTGAAAGTGGTCACAAACTCATCAATCATCTGACGAACCCGCAGGCGCACGTCGGCCTGCAGGCAGCGTAACGTCCCGCGCAGCACCACCGTTTCCGGTATCACGTTGATCGCTTCACCGCCGTTAATCTGCGTAATGCTCACTACCGCTGATGCCAGTGGTGACAGACGGCGCGCGGGAATGGTTTGCAGGGCCAGGATCAGCTGGGCAGCGGCGACAATGGGATCTGCGCCATTTTCCGGCATCGCCGCATGGCAACTGCGCCCGTGCAGGGTAATTTCAAACGAATCGAGCGAGGCCATCATTGCCCCTTCGTTGACCGCCACGTGCCCCGCAGGCAGACCCGGCCAGTTGTGCATCCCATAGACCGCATCCATCGGGAACAGCGTAAATAAGCCTTCTTCGACCATACGACGGGCCCCGCCGAGGTTCTCTTCGGCAGGCTGAAAGATAAAGTGAACGGTACCGCTAAAACATCGGGTGGCAGTGAGATGCCGCGCGGTCGCCAGCAGGATCGCCGTATGGCCATCATGGCCGCAGGCGTGCATCACCCCCGCCCGGGTGGAGCGGTGCGGAGGATTGCCGAGTTCGGTCATGGGCAGCGCATCCATATCGGCCCGCAGGCCGATGGTCGGGCCGGGGCCGTTTTCCAGCGTGCCGACCACGCCTGTTCCGGCCAGACCCCGGTGAACCTGCAGGCCCATCGCCGTTAGCTGGTCCGCTACCGCCTGTGAGGTTTGATGCTCCTGATAGCCCAGCTCCGGATGGGCATGAAAGGCCCTGCGCCAGCCGGTGGCCTCATCAATCAGCGAAACGGGAACGACCATAGGTTACTTCTCCTGTTCAGGGACTCTGCTATCCAGTAGCGGGCAGAAAATAAGTTAGCATAAAACGGGGAAGGATAGGGCAGGGAGTCAGAAAAACGGGCCTGAGAGCCAGGCCCGTCAGGGGCGTTATTTGGCCATCGGCAGAGTCAGCTCATGCCTGCGGGCACAGTCTCTGGCAACCTCATATCCGGCATCGGCATGGCGCATTACACCTGTGGCCGGATCGTTCCACAGCACGCGGCTCAGCCGTGCATCAGCTTCAGCGGTGCCGTCCGCGACAATGACCACCCCGGCGTGCTGGGAGAAGCCCATTCCCACGCCGCCACCGTGATGCAGGCTGACCCAGGTCGCCCCGCCTGCGGTATTCAACAGGGCATTCAGCAGCGGCCAGTCGGACACCGCATCCGACCCGTCCATCATTGCTTCCGTTTCCCGGTTTGGCGACGCCACCGATCCGCAGTCAAGGTGGTCACGACCAATCACCACGGGCGCTTTCAGCTCACCGTTACGCACCATTTCATTAAAGGCCAGACCGGCAAGATGCCGCTCTCCCAGGCCCAGCCAGCAGATACGGGCAGGCAGACCCTGGAAGGCGATGCGCTCCTGGGCCATATCCAGCCAGCGGTGCAGGTTGGTATGCTCAGGGAACAGCGCTTTCAGTTTTGCATCGGTCTTATAGATGTCCTCCGGGTCGCCGGAGAGCGCCACCCAGCGGAAGGGGCCTTTACCTTCGCAGAACAGCGGGCGAATGTAGGCCGGAACAAAACCCGGAAAATCGAAGGCATTTTTGACCCCTTCGTCCAGCGCCACCTGGCGGATATTATTACCGTAATCCACGGTTGGAATGCCCATATGGCAGAAATCGAGCATCGCCTGAACATGGACAGCCATTGACGCACGGGCGGCTTTTTCGACGGCTTTCGGATCGGACTGGCGGCTGGACTCCCAGCGTGCCAGATCCCACCCCGCAGGGAGGTAACCGTTAATCGGGTCGTGTGCGGAGGTCTGGTCGGTCACGATATCCGGCTTCATACCCCCGGCTTTGGCACGTTGCACCAGCTCAGGCAGGATCTCCGCGGCATTGCCGAGCAGACCGACGGAAATGGCACGTTTTTCTTTGCAGGCCTTATCGATAATCGCCAGCGCCTCATCCACGGAAAATGCTTTGTGATCGAGATAACGGGTGCGCAGACGGAAATCAATGCGGGACTCCTGGCACTCAACGGCCAGCACGCAGGCTCCGGCCAGCACTCCTGCCAGCGGCTGTGCACCGCCCATCCCCCCCAGCCCGGCGGTGAGGATCCATTTCCCCGTCAGGTCGCCGTTGTAGTGCTGACGGCCAGCTTCTACGAAGGTTTCGAACGTACCCTGCACAATGCCCTGTGCGCCTATATAAATCCAGGATCCGGCCGTCATCTGGCCGTACATCATCAGACCGGCTTTATCCAGCTCGTGGAAGTGGTCCCAGGTGGCCCAGTGCGGCACCAGGTTAGAGTTGGCAATCAGTACGCGTGGTGCATCGGCATGGGTACGGAATACGCCCACCGGCTTACCGGACTGGACCAGCAGCGTCTCTTCCGGCTGCAGCGCCTGCAGTGAACGCAGGATCTGCTCGAAGCACGCCCAGTTACGGGCTGCTTTACCAATGCCACCGTATACCACCAAATCCTCCGGGCGTTCGGCCACATCCGGGTCGAGATTGTTCTGGATCATGCGGTAAGCGGCTTCGATCAGCCAGTTGGCACAGTGCAGTTCACTGCCGTGCGGGGCACGGATCGTGCGGGCGACGGCTTTGCTTACGGAATCAGTCATTATTTTTTCCTTTTCAAACAGGCTTAGCGCGCGCGTGCAGGCTGCAGGGCGGCGATCGTTTCTGGCCAGTGGTCTGATGTCGCCCACAGGCGCATCTGCTCAATATCCGGGGCCATCAGGCGATCTTTTTCCAGATAAGCCACACGTTCGCGGACGCCGGCCAGCACCTGCTCCAGCTGTGGAGAGCTTTTCAGCGGACGGATAAAATCAATACCCTGTGCGGCGGCCATCGCCTCAATCCCCACCACGGCAGCCGTGTTAAAGCACATGGCCCCCAGGCGACGGGCCGCATAGGTGGCCATCGAAACGTGATCTTCCTGATTGGCGGAGGTAGGCAGGCTGTCCACGCTCCCCGGGTGGGCGAGGGATTTGTTTTCAGAGGCCAGCGCCGCGGCGGTCACCTGGGCTATCATAAAACCGGAGTTCACCCCGCCATCGTTGACCAGGAAGGGCGGCAGGCCGGAAAGGCCGGTATCCAGCAGCAGGGCAAGCCGGCGCTCGGAAATCGCCCCGATTTCCGCCACGGCCAGGGCGATAATATCGGCGGCAAAGGCAACCGGCTCGGCATGGAAGTTCCCACCGGAGATCACTTCCCCGGTATCGGTAAACACCAGCGGGTTATCGGAGGCGGCGTTCGCCTCGATCTGCAACACTTTTGCCGCATGGTTGAGGTTGTCCAGGCAGGCACCCATCACCTGCGGCACGCAGCGAATAGAGTAAGGATCCTGCACCCGCCCGCAGTTAGCGTGTGATGTCAGGATATGACTGCCTTCCAGCAGCGCAGAGACGGCCGCAGCGACATCAATCTGCCCCTGCTGGCCGCGTGCCTCATGAATACGACGGTCGTAAGGTTTAATCGAGCCTTTGATGGCTTCCAGCGACAGGGCTCCGGCCACCAGCCCGGCAGCAAACACGTTTTCGCCCTCAAACAGGCCGCGCAGCGCCAGCGCAGTCGACACCTGAGTACCGTTCAACAGGGCCAGGCCCTCTTTCGGCCCCAGTACAATCGGTTGCAGACCGGCGAGGGCCAGCCCTTCTGTCGCCGGTATCAGTTTGCCGTTCACGCGGACGTCACCTTCGCCCAGCAGCATCAGCGACAGGTGCGCCAGCGGCGCCAGATCGCCGGAAGCACCGACCGATCCTTTTTCCGGAATACAGGGCATCACTCCGGCATTAAACAGGGCAATCAGGGCATCGACCAGCTCAATGCGGATGCCCGAATGACCGCGTGCCAGACTGATGACCTTGGTCGCCATAATCACCCGCACCACATCATCCGGCAGCAGATCGCCCAGCCCGACGCTGTGCGACAGCACGAGATTACGCTGCAGTTCCGCCAGGCGCTCTGTGGGAATGGTCGTCTGCGCCAGTTTGCCAAAGCCGGTATTGATGCCGTAGGTCACTTTGCCTTCTTTGACAATGGCAGCCACCGTGGCACTCGCCTGCTGAATACGGCTGCGCGATGTGTCGTCCAGCGCCAGTGTGACTCCTCCGCGATAAATAGCTTTTAACGTGGCCAGATCCACCTTGCCCGGCGTCAGCAGGCAATGATGCGTAGTCAGTGACATGGTATACTCCTGTATAGACAACTAGGGTTGTATTGAATTTTGTTAACAAGATGCTAATGAGTGAATCACATACGTATAGTCTTGTCTATACAACCTGCAAGCATTGTGCCAGCTGTGTCACAAAACGGGTGACCGCGACAGGGTGACGATGGATACGCCCTGGAAGGGAAAGGCCACTGGCTGAAACGTTTCTCCGCTGCACCACCTGAGGGCAGAGCGCCGGATAACAGGGCAGGGAGGATGTCTATACATATCAGAATTTAGCCAGTAAACTGCCGTAATCAGAACATTAAGGAAATCTCCATGGTCGGTCAGACTGCCATTTCTCAACTTTCCGCAGCCATGAGCGATCAGCCTGCCCCGATTTACCTGCGTGTTAAACAGGCTATCATCAGCCAGATCAGCGAAGGGGTGTGGAAAGCCAATCAGCGGGTACCGTCAGAGAGCGAGCTGGTCAATGAGCTCGGCGTAAGCCGGATGACCATTAACCGTGCGCTGCGTGAGCTCACCAGCGAAGGCTATCTGATCCGTATGCAGGGGGTCGGGACGTTTGTCGCGGAGGTGAAGGGCTACACCGCTATGCTGGAAGTGCATAACATCGCGGAAGAGATTGCCCAGCGCGGCCACCGTCACAGCTGCAAAATTCTGACGCTGTGTGAAACGAAAGCCGACCCGGAACAGGCCGCCGTGCTGGGGTTAACCCCCGGTCAGCCGCTGTTTCATTCGCTGATGGTGCACTATGAAAATGAGCAGCCGGTGCAGTTGGAAGATCGTCTGGTCAATCCGCAGATGGCCCCGGATTATCTGCAGCAGGATTACGCTAATCAGACGCCCTATACCTATCTGATGCGCGTGGCACCGCTGACGGCGGGGGAGCATATTGTCGAAGCGGTTCTGCCCGATGTTCAGCAGTGCCACCATCTGGCGATTGAGGCGCAGGAGCCCTGCCTGCTGATCCGTCGCCAGACCTGGAGTGACGGGAAAATTGTTACCTATGCGCGCCTGCTCTATCCCGGTTCGCGCTATAAGCTGTTGGGACGCTTTAAAGGTCACGGCTGACAGCCGTTATACTTCGAGCCGCAGAGGCATTGCCTGCTCCCGGGTTTCCAGCGTGCCCCACAGCAGCCGGGCGTCGGCAGAGAGCGGAATAAAAGCCCCGCCGTGGTTCTCCCACCAGGCCCCCTGACCGGCTGACAGCAGCGTTTGCTGATGCTGCCACTGCCCGGCAAGCACATAGACCACGCCCGCCACGGCGCTGGCCGGAGCAAAACGTGCGGTCGTTATGCCAGCCGCCGGGTGATAAGCGCTGCGTCGTGCCATCAGGTTAAAATCAGTGCTGGTCTGACCGCACAGGCGGGCCGCAATCGGTTCTTCTCCGGCAAAAGCAAACGGCTGATGCAGTGCCAGCCGCTGGTACAGTGTGCCATGTCGGTAGAGCAGGACGTCGCCACTCAGCAGCGTAATGATACGGTCGATACCGGGAAACGATGAAAATTCGCCGTCTGCAGCAATAGTGGCGATGCTGATACGCCAGTCAAAATCTGGCGAACCGGGAGGGTAACTGATGATCTCCCGTGTTTCCCCGCCGCCGTTACGCCATGGCGTTACCCTGAGCCTGTTGCTGTCATAAAGATGGATCATCGCAGCGCCTCCAGCGCGTCACGCAGTCCGGCATCCGTCTCTGCCTGGCGGGCATGCTGACCAGCGGTGATACGCTGCTGACCGGCCACGAAGACATCCTGAATTTGCGTGCGCTGCCCGGCAAACAGCCAGCGATTGAGCAGCGATACGTCCGGTGTATTGTCCAGCAGCGCATCCCCGCCCAGCACCAGCCAGTCCGCGCGGAAACCGGGCTGCAGGCTACCTGTTTTCACCCCACAGGCCTGTGCGCCGCCGGCCAGCGCCTGCTGAAAGAGGACGTCGCCCACCGAAGCCTGCTGTGCCGTGACAATCCGGTTGCGGCGGCGATCCCGCAGGCGCTGGGCGTATTCCAGCCAGCGCAGCTCTTCCACGATGTCCAGCGACACATGACTGTCTGAGCCAATGCCCCAGCGTCCACCCTGTGCCACATACTCCGTCGCCGGGAAGATACCGTCACCCAGATTCGCTTCGGTGGTGGGGCACAGACCCGCGACGGCCTGACTGGCGGCAAGCCGGCGGATTTCATCCTCATCCAGGTGAGTGGCGTGAACCAGACACCAGCGAGGGTTGACGTCAAAGCGATCCAGCAGCCAGCTGACCGGCCGTTCGCCGCTCCAGGCCAGTGAGTCGTTAACCTCTTTTTCCTGTTCGGCAATATGGAGATGCACGGGCCAGTCGCCGGGGCTGTTGTCCAGTACCTCCCGCATCTGCCGTTCACTGACGGCGCGCAGGGAGTGGAAACAGACCCCCTGATTATGCAGCGGTCGCCCGGCAATCAGCGTTTGCAGGCGCTGCTGCTGGGCAAGATATTGTTGAGTATCCTGGATAAAACGCTTTTGCCCCGGTTGCGCAGGCTGGCTGCCAAATCCGGCATAGCTGTAGAGTACCGGCAACAGCGTCTGGCCGATGCCGCTCTGCTCAGCGGCGAGGATCAGTTGCTGCAACATGGCATCATCGCAAAAGGGATGCCCGTCGGGCTGATGGTGCAGATAGTGGAATTCGGCAACCTGGGTATAGCCGCCTTTCAACATATCAATATAGAGATGGGTGGCAATCGCACCGACCTGTTGCGGCGACAGGCGCTGCACCATCCTGTACATCAGGTCACGCCAGGTCCAGAAGCTGTCCTGCGGATCGCCGGCGACTTCAGCCAGCCCGGCCATGGCGCGTTGAAACGCATGTGAGTGCAGGTTAGCCATCGCCGGGAGCACAATGCCATTAAGACGCTGTGCGCCCTCTGGCGTACTGTTGGCGGTAGTGGCGAGGATCATCCCCTGTGGGTCGACCTCGATCACAACATTGTGTTGCCAGCCGGCAGCCAGCAGGGCGCGGGGCGCAAAAAAGCGAGTCATGGTTGCTTCCTGTGCATTGTGGTTGTATATACATATACATACTTATGCATTAACAGTAAAGTGCGCAACGTGGGAGAGCGGATGAACCAGCAACTCAACTGTGACCATCTCTGGTATGGGGCTGATATGGTTACCATGCAGGGGGGGCGTTACAGCATCATTGAACAGGGCGCGATTGCCGTCAGCGGCGAAGAGATTGTCTGGGTCGGCCCTGAATCGCACAGCGCTCATATTCAGGCTGACCAGCGCACCGATCTGGGCGGCGGGATTGTGACGCCAGGCCTGGTAGACTGCCATACGCATCTGGTTTTCGGCGGCGATCGCAGCCATGAATTTGAACAACGTCTGAACGGTGTCAGCTACAGCGACATTGCCGCCGCAGGCGGTGGGATCCTTTCCACCGTTCGCGAAACGCGGGCGGCTTCCCAGGCCGGGCTGGTGGCCAGCGCCCGCCAGCGCCTGGTGCACCTGCTGGCCGAAGGGGTAACCACCGTCGAGATCAAGTCCGGCTACGGACTTGAAGTCGCCAGTGAACTGCGCATGTTGCAGGCCATCCGACAGCTGGCGCAGCAGATGCCCGTGCAGATTCAGGCCACCTGTCTGGCCGCGCATGCGGTGCCACCGGAGTATCAGCATCAGCCTGACGCCTGGGTTGACGTCATTTGCGACCAGCTTCTGCCCCAGGTTGCCGCCGCAGGCCTGGCCGACGCGGTTGATGCGTTCTGCGAACATCTGGCGTTTTCGCCCGAACAGGTGCGGCGGGTGTTTACAGCCGCTCAGGCACTGGGGCTGCCGGTGAAGCTGCACGCGGAGCAGCTCTCGCCGCTGGGAGGGAGTACCCTTGCCGCTGAATTCAACGCCCTGTCTGCTGACCATGTGGAATACGCCACAGAAAGCGATGTGGCGGCGATGGCACAACATGGCACGGTAGCCGTCCTGCTGCCGGGGGCTTTCTATCTGCTGCGTGAGACGCAGCGGCCACCCGTTGAGCTGTTTCGCCGCTACCAGGTGCCGATGGCGCTGGCCAGTGACGCTAACCCGGGCACCTCTCCCGCGCTCTCCCTGCGCCTAATGCTTAATATGGGCTGTACGCTGTTTGGTCTGACCCCGGAAGAGGCGCTGGCCGGGGTGACGCTCCACGGTGCGCGGGCGCTGGGACTCGATGACCGTCTGGGATCGCTGGAAAGCGGCAAGCGGGCCGATTTCGTTCACTGGCCGCTTGCCCGTCCAGCTGAACTGGTTTACTGGCTTGGCGGGCAGTTGCCCTGCCGGGTCATCTACAAGGGAGAAGAGCGATGAATGCCTTTCAGTTCAGCGCCGGCACGCTGCCGCTGCTGCTCAGTATTCCCCATGCGGGGACGCAACTGACACCGGAAGTCGAGGCGGGATTAAGCGAAGCCGCCAGGGGCCTGCCGGATACCGACTGGCATATTCCTCAGCTGTACGATTTTGCTCGTGAAATGGGCATCAGCGTGCTGGTGGGTAACTACTCCCGCTTTGTGATTGATCTCAATCGACCACCGGATAATCAGGCGCTCTACACCACGGCCACCACGGGTTTGTATCCGGAAACGCTGTTTGACGGTACGCCCACCTTTATCCCGGGGAAAACCCCAACGCCAGCGCAGCGTGAAGGCTATTTGCACAACATCTGGCAGCCGTACCATAACAACATTCAGCAAGAGCTGGCACGTCTCAAACAGCAGCATGGCTATGCGCTGTTGTTTGATGCCCATTCGATTGCCTCCGTTATCCCGCGATTATTTGACGGCCAGCTGCCGGATATGAACCTGGGAACTAACGACGGCGTCAGCTGCAGCACGGCGATCACCCGGCGGCTGACGGAATGCTGCCAGGCACAGTCTGCGTTTAGCTGGGTGCTGAACGGGCGATTTAAAGGGGGGTATATTACCCGTGCGTATGGCAGGCCAGAAGCGGGTCAGCACGCCATACAGCTGGAGCTGGCACAGTGTAACTACATGGATGAACAGCCGCCTTTCGGCTGGCGTGAGGATAAAGCGGCCAGGCTGCAGCCGTTGCTCAGGCAACTGATCGGCACCCTGCTAAAGGGCCCTCATTAAGCGGTCGCCGCGTCGGGCGCAACATGGTTGCGCCCTTATTTTTGCCCTAGAGCAGCAGGGTTTCAATTTCCCGCCAGTTCTCTACACGCCGGTAACCCGTCACATGACGGTTATGCGGGGCCGAATAGAGAATGCCTTCCCCGCAGAAGTGGGCGAAGTTAATCACATTGTCATCGATCATATAGTCGGCATTGATAATGCTTTTATTGCCACAGAACACGATGTTGCTGGGCTTAATCGCCGGGAAATGGGTCTTCAGCCACTGAAACTTGGCATTAAAAGAGGTCGGGACTTCCATCGCCGCGGTGGTGATAAAGATCTCATAATGTTCACTCAGGCTGGCGATCACCCGCTGGCTGTCGGCAATGACGCCGAGATCGGCAAAGAATGCCGGATCGCCGACCAGCTCAAAAATCTCGACCAGTTTTGCCGGATCTTCCTGATGAAGATTAAACAGGTTGAGCTCATCCAGCGTCAGCTGCTGTGAAAAATGCGCGTTCCATGTGGTTAACATCTTAGGATGAAAATCAGCGATAACTTCATCCATATCGATGGCGATGCGTTTCATAATCACTCCATGACAAACGGTTTTCAGAGCCGCCATCATAGCAAAAAAAGCCCGCCTGTGAGGTCAGCGCGCAGGTTAAGCTCTCAGCTGTTGCGTGCGTCCGGCCTGACCATATCAAAGCGCAGCGCTTCACTGATGGCGTAATAGGCAGAAGGGCCGCCAGCACGCAGGATCGGTTCGGCCTGCGCTGTCTGGTAGATACCCTCGACCAGCAGCGCATCATCAATATGCACCGCCACCACTTCACCCAGAACCAGCCAGCTGGGAATTTGTTCGCCGTCAGCGGTGGTTAACTGAATACACTGAGACAGCCGGCATTCGAAGTTAACCGGGCTTTCCGCCACCATACTGACGTTAACCAGGCTGGCGGGCAGGGCGGTGAGACCGGAATAAGCAAATTCATCTTCGCCGTGGGCCAGCGATGCTGAACTCTCGTTCATCGGAACCGCCAGCGAGCGCGTCGCCAGGTTCCAGACAAACTCACCGGTTTCCACAATATTTGCAACGCTGTCTTTCCAGCCGCTGCTGGCAAAGCCAATCACCGGCGGCCGGTAGTTAAAGCAGTTAAAAAAGCTGTAAGGGGCAAGGTTGCGCTGCCCGGCTGCATTCTGCGAACTGATCCAGCCAATCGGACGCGGGCCAATAATCGCATTCAGCGGATCGTGCGGCAGGCCGTGGCCCTGTTTGGGCTGATAGGAATAACGAGTGCGGGACATACGGGCTCCAAAAATAAACAGGTTAAGACGGAAAAACGTCACCGGTGGTTTACCATTATTATCACAGCAGGTATCTTACGCGCCTGCTGATAAGAGAATTGCCAATGAAAACCCCTGCTGAAAAAAATGTGCTTCACCCACGCAACCGCCATCGCGGCCGTTATGATTTTGCTGCGCTGATTGCCAGCCACCCGCCACTGGCACCGTTCGTGGCGGTCAATAACTGGGGCAGCGAGTCCGTCGACTTTGCCAACCCGGACGCGGTGAAAGCGCTGAACCAGGCGTTACTGCGCCATTTTTATCAGATTGCCCACTGGGATATCCCGGAAGGTTTCCTCTGCCCGCCTGTGCCAGGGCGTGCTGACTATATTCATCATCTGGCTGACCTGCTGGCGGAAGATAACCGCCGCGTCGTACCTCGTGATATTAACGTTCTGGATATTGGCTGTGGCGCTAACCTGATCTATCCGCTGATCGGCCACAGTGAATACCAGTGGCGCTTTACCGGCAGCGAAGTGAATGAGCAGGCAATGACTTCTGCGAATGCCATTATCGCAGCAAACCCGGGGCTCAACCGCGCCATTCGTCTGCGACGTCAGAAAGAGACTAACGCGATTTTTAACGGTGTAATTCACAAAAACGAGCTGTATCAGGCCGTGCTGTGTAACCCGCCGTTCCATGCCTCTGCCGCCGATGCGCACCAGGGAAGCCAGCGCAAACTGCGCAATCTGGGACTCGATCGCCATTCGCCGCTTAACTTCGGCGGGCAGCAGGATGAACTGTGGTGTGAAGGCGGCGAAGTCGCGTTCATCAACCGGATGATCGATGAGAGCGCCCGCTTCGGCCGCCAGTGCGTGTGGTTCACCACGCTGGTATCGCGTAAGGAGCACCTGCCGGACCTGTGGCGGGCACTGGAAGAGGCAGAGGTTGCCGCCATGCGTACCGTGGAAATGGCACAAGGGCAGAAACAGAGCCGCTTCCTTGCCTGGAGCTTTATGGAGCAACCACAGCGTACCCGCTTACTGAGTAAATAACCCTTTTACTGCGGGGCCTCGAGAGCTGCCATACCGGCAGCGCCGTCAGCCAGAGGCCCGCTTTGCATCACCTGCACCGTCTGGTGTGGGGCTTGTATCCCTGCCGCATCAAAGTGTTTTTTCACCCTGGCGTCCAGTGCAAAACGTACCGTCCACTGTTTCAGCGGCTGGGTGGTAAACGACACGCGGACGGTAAATGACCGATCGGTTAACCCCACCAGGCCCGAGAATGACGGCTCACCGATCACCATGCCTCGAATGTTCTCATCTTCCAGCAGATCCTGTACCGCGGCCTGAAGCGTGGCGTTAACGCGCTCCGCGTCTTCCCGCCGGTCAACATCATAATTGGCGACAAACGATCCGATGCCGCGAACAAAGTTGGCGAAGGTGGTGATCGAAGACCAGGGAATAATATGATAAGCCCCGGTATCCTGACGGACGCCAACGGATCGGATCGACATCCGTTCCACCGTGCCGGTGATCGGCCCGATGGTCACCAGATCACCGGTGTTCATACCATTTTCGAACTGTATAAACACCCCGGTAATAATGTCTTTGACCAGCGTTTGTGAGCCGAAGGAGATCGCCAGACCCAGTGCCCCGGCCCCTGCCAGCAGCGGTGCGATATTGACCCCAATCTCTGACAGCAGAATCATAATCGTAATGGTACTGATGATCACCGCCAGCGCATTGCGGAACAGCGTCAGCAGCGTGCGGGTACGCGCGCTGGGCATCGGGCGGCCGTGAGAATCGGAGGCCAGACGGCTCTCAATCAGGCTTGCCAGCAGCGTCCAGCCCACCGCAGAGAAGAACAGGATCATGACAATGCGAATGATAATATCCACCAGTTTCTCTCCCGCCCCCACCGTCAGCCAGTGCCACAGGTCAAACAGTTCCCAGGCGTTGAGCAGCAGCAGGGTGACGGCAAAGACAGTGATAATGCGTGCCAGCTTGAGCATCGCAGAGACCCAGCCGTTCACCCGACTTTGCAGTTCCGGATAACTGCGTCGCAGTTCCGGTGACAGCACGATCGTTTTACTGATCCAGCGCGTCAGCATCCCGGATACCAGCGCGCCCACACTGACGATCGCCAGTGAACGCACGGTCGCTGCCATCATAAATTTCAGGCTGTCGCCGGGGTTGAACATTGAAAACAGAAACAGCGCGATAAAATAGGCACTGGCCAGCCAGTGCCAGACCAGTGAAAAGGCACGAATAAACAGCGCGAAGAAGGCCAGTGAACGGTCGGCAAGGCGCGTCAGCTCAAGCTGGATATTGCGTTTATTATGGAATATCAGATACAGCGCCCAGACGGTCATCACCCCCATCACCGCGACATTGACCAGCGCGGCCACCTGCACGTTCACCTGATTAGACACAATTGGCACGATAACCAGCAGGCCGTAGCCAATCAGCCCGCTTAACCAGCTCAGGCGCGTGTTCCAGTAGTGCGCTCGCGCGTCGCTGAGGTGGAAGAAGCGCAGCTGCGGATAACGCGGGCAGAACAACAGACGAAGGATGGCTTTAAAGAATTCGATCAGGGCAAAGGCATTGAGGAACAGACCCTGCTGGTAGGCAATGGTGCGGCTCCCTGCATTCATATTATCGCTGAGGATCTGCCCGACAAACAGCGCCAGTACCAGCAGCAGCAGATCGATGACAAAGGCTGCAGCGATCATCGCTGGCAAATGCAGCCAGCTGCGGCGGTCGGCATTTTTCTGACGGCCCCAGGCCCCCATACGGCGATAAAGCGGTGTCACCGCCCAGCGAATTAACCAGTAAAACGCAAAAAGACCCGCCGCCAGCATGGCGAAATGCTGCAGAGCGTTAAAAAAAGTCTGCTGATTAAACGGCTTGTGCGGGGCATTAGCAATATTGTGGTGGAGCTGTTGCAGGCGCGAAGCAAATTCCCCGCCAAAATGACGGCTGACATCAGTAACGCCCTGCAGCACGGTTTTGTCTTCCTCTTCCGTGGGGGGCGTCAGCACGGGCTCTTTCACGCTGTCCGGCGTGGAGGATGCGGAACGGAGCTGATCGATCAGCGCCTGGCGCGACCGATCGTTTTCCAGGATGTTAGCCAGCGCGGCGTAGGCGGCTTTTTTCTCTGCGATATCCGGCTCTGCCTGGCTGTCAGGCGCTGGCTGAGACTGTGAGGCGGCCACAGCGGCGGCGGGCAACGTAACGGTGTGACCAGGGGGAGTAAAACCGGTGAGCAACAGCATAAATAAAAAGATACGCAATGGCGTGGCGAACCCAGACATCCTCTTCTCCTGTGGTGGCGCGCAGCAGAAAAGTATAGTCCCTCAGGCGGGGCAGGGAGAAAAGCAAATTTTTTAAGACAAAGGCGAAAGCAGGGGCGAACGCGGGTTCGCCCCTGAAGGGATTACGACACGTGCTGCAGGAACTCTCGCAGACGAGCACTTGGCGGGTTGGAGATCAACTCGTCAGGGTTACCATCTTCGGCAATACGGCCTTTATCGATGAAGATCAGGCGTGAGGCCACTTTCTTCGCGAAGCCGACTTCATGGGTCACGATCACCATCGTCATCCCCTCTTCGGCCAGATCCTGCATCACTTTCAGTACTTCGTGGCGCAGTTCCGGGTCAAGGGCAGAGGTCGGCTCATCAAACAGCATCATCTTGGGCTTCACTGCCAGTGCACGGGCAATCGCCACGCGCTGCTGCTGGCCACCGGACAGCTCGGAAGGGAAGTGGTTAGCCCGTTCAGCCAGGCCGACTTTGCCCAGCAGTTCACGTGCCAGACGCTGCGCTTCTTCTTTCTTCGCGCCGCGCACGCGGATCGGCCCGAAAGCCACGTTGTCCAGCGCACTCATCTGTGGGAACAGATGGAACTGCTGAAACACCATGCCGGCTTCCTGGCGGATTAGCCGATCGTCCACTTTCGGATCATTCACTTTCTTGCCATCGACAATCAGCTCACCGCTGGTGATCTCTTCCAGCTTATTGATACAGCGCAGCAGCGTTGACTTACCTGAGCCGGAAGGGCCGATAATCACCACCACTTCACCCTGATTAATTTTCAGGTCGATATCATGCAGAACCTGGGTAGCACCAAAGTGCTTGGATACATTTTTAAATTCAATCACAGGATTTTCATCCTTCTCTCAAGGCGACGCAGAACAAAACTCAGCACCAGCGTGATAATCAGATAGATAACAGCGACGGCGCTCCAGATTTCCAGCGCGCGGAAGTTACCGGCAATAATTTCCTGCCCCTGACGGGTCAGTTCTGCCACGCCAATGACGATAAACAGCGAAGTGTCCTTAATGCTGACGATCCACTGGTTACCCAGCGGGGGCAGCATGCGGCGCAGCGCCAGCGGCATAATCACGTAGCGCAGCGTCTCACGGCTGGAGAGGCCCAGTGCCAGACCGGCTTCACGAAAGCCACGGTTAATGGACAGAACTGCGCCACGGGTGATTTCAGCGATATAAGCACCGGAGTTGATCATGATGGTCACCACAGCAGCGGTGAACGGGTCAATCCTGAAGTCCGGCAGGGCCATAGGCAGGGCGAAATAGATAAACATCACCTGCACCACAATCGGCGTGCCACGGATCAGTTCAATGAAAACCAGCGCGATGTTGCGTGAAAGCCAGCCACCGTAGGCACGGGCAAAGCCCGCAGCCAGACCGATGATGACACCACCAAGCAGACCGAGGACCGAAATCCACAGGGTCATTTTGGCGCCTTCAAGCAGGATTGGAATTGCAGGCCAGATGGCGCTCCAGTCAAACTGCATGTTTATTCTCCGGATCTAAACCATTTTGTTGATGTGGAAAAAACGCAGGGGCATCACACTCCTGCGTTTAAGTACGGCGGTATTATTCTTATTATTTAGGTTCGCTGCCGAACCATTTTTTGTAGAGAGTGTTATAGGTGCCGTTATCGCGCAGCGTTTTCAGTGCGCCGTTAACTTTTTCGCGCAATTCATCGCTGCCTTTCGGGAAGGCAATGCCGTACTGCTGGGCTTCAATAGAGTCACCGACGGCTTTGAACTGGCCTTTGCCTGCGGTATGGATGAAGTAAAGAATATTTGGCGTATCGTGCAGAACCGCATCGGCACGGTTTGTACCTAATTCCATGTAGGCATTATCGATGTTCGGGAACTGACGCAGATCTTTAAATTTGATGTGTTGTTTAGCGTAGTCAACCGACCCGGTGCCGCTCTTGACTGCCACGACTTTGCCGTTCAGATCATTGATGCTTTTAATGGCATCATTGCCGGCTTTCACCATCACTAACAGGCCGCTTTTGTAGTAGCCGTCTGAGAAATCAATGGCTTTCTGGCGCTCTGGGGTAATGGTGATCCCGGCCAGAGCCAGGTCAACGTTACGGGTTTGCAGTGCGGGGATGATGCCGCTGAAATCCATAGGTTTCAGGGTATATTCCATGTTCAGCTGTTTCGCGATCGCGTCCCACAGGTCAATGTCGAAACCGACATATTTATCGCCCTGTTTGAATTCGAAAGGCACGAAAGCGGTATCGGTAGCAACAACCAGTTTTTTGTCAGCAGCCGTGGAAGACATGGCAAACGCTAATGTCAGCGCAGCAAGAGAAACCTTAAAAATTGACTTCATCATTTTATCCTTATCGCTTCTCGGGAAAGGTCTTTTCCGATTAAATGCCCGCAGCCCTATGAAATATTCGTGCCAACTTGTAAAATTTGTTGAAAAACAGGGTGTTGGATGCAGTTTTTCTTCATGCTGTTGGCAGGGTTCACTGTGGTGCACTTTTTTGGTGCCCCGTTATGGTGCGTTATGTTTATTGTGGTGCAGCAGCAGTTTTAGCAAATTGCGGGATAAAAACAACAGATAGTGGCGGGGGGTAGCAATTAAATGTCGCTGACGTCTTACTTTTGAACAAGAAAAGCAAAAAAAAACAGAGGATATATTCCTCTGTTTCTAAAAGGGTGAGCAATATCACCCCATAATGTCACGGACAGGAGTGACGTTATTCGATGTTAGATTCGATAAACCACAGGAACTTATCCAGATCGCGGGAAGCGGCGGTAAAGATGTCCGCAGTGTCTTCATCAGCGACTTCACCAATCGCTTTACGGACATCATTAGCCACGATGCCGTAGCGGTCAGCCAGTGCTTTAAGATGATCCTGCACGCTGTGGATGTTCAGCGGGTAGCTTTTCAGAGGGGTTCTGTCCGCCACAATCTGCGTAGTCCCCAGCGCCACACCGCCCAGTTGCACAACGCGTTCCGCGATGGTGTCCTGATGTTCCGTGATCGCCGTGCGGAAGCCGTCCAGCATCTCATGCACGCCGATGAAGTTAGCGCCACGCATATTCCAGTGGGCCTGCTTGGTGATCAGGGACAGATCGATAAATTCAATAACCAGACGATTAAGCACCTCAATGGTGGCTTTTTTGTCGTCTTCGGCCACGTCGTTACGGGTGTAAATCAGATCAGAAGATTTTGCTTTAACCAGTTTAGCGGTACTCATCATTAATATCCTCTTGAAGTCAGGTTGTCCTAATTGAATACGGGAATAAGTATAGCACTCATTTTTAACCTTGCAGGAAAGATACTGCCTATTGCTGGAATAGCAGGCCCCGGTTGAGTAAACAGAGGCCGTTAATCGGTATACAGAATAAAAATGCGAATGATTTTCATTTGTTATTTTTATTTATCACCTTGTTTTATTTGATTTTTTTAAAATTTTTTAATTCAGGTTGATTATATTAATAACAAAGTGTTTCATTGCGCTTAAATTAACCAATGAATGGCGAAATTTGCTAAAAAATAACGATGGCGGGCAGTCACCCACCGTGAATGTATTTTCGCTGCTGCTGTTAATTTTATTCCCTGATTTCCCCTACCGGGTCAATGTCACGCTTGGGCGGGCGCATGGTCAGGGTCGAACCTGCAGAGGCGGTAATAATCGCCAGCAGGGCCAGCCACTGTACCAGCGTCAGCTGTTCGCCAAGAAACAGCATGCCGGACATCGCGGCCATCGCGGGCTCCAGACTCATCAGCGTCCCGAAAGTACGTGCAGGCAGACGGGTCAGGGCTACCATCTCCAGCGAGTAGGGCAGGGCGCTGGACAGGACGGCGATCGCCAGGCCAATCGGGATCAGTGACAGCGTCCATATTCCGGGGTTGGCATATACCAGCCCCAGCGGGACGAAGACCAGCGCACCGATCAGTGAACCGGCCGCGACGGTAGCCGGGCCGTGCTGGCTGCCTGCCCGTTTGCCCGACAGGATATAAACTGCCCACAGGGCACCGGCGGTCAGCGCGTACAGCGCGCCGATGGGATCAATACTGTTGATATTGTGTCCGATCGGAAGCAGGAAAATCAGCCCGGTGACGGCCAGTGCCACCCAGAGAAAATCGAGCGGGCGGCGCGAGCCGGCAAGTGCCAGCACCAGTGGACCCGTAAATTCCAGCGCCACAGCAATACCCAGGGGGACGGTTTGTATCGATAAATAGAAGGTGTAGTTCATGCCCCCCAGAGCCAGACCATATATCACCAGCGGGACAATTTGCTGCCGCGCAAAACGCAGCCGCCATGGCTTAAAGATGGCACATAGTATCAGCGTGCCCAGCCCCAGCCTCAGGGCGGTAATACCTGGCGCACCAACGGTTGGGAAGAGGGTTTTAGCCAGCGCGGCACCGCCCTGAATAGAGATCATGGCAATCACAAGCACCATGACAGGTAGCCAGACTGAATTGATAACGCGTGAAGAGGACATCCGGTGTTCCCGCCTTAATGTTCCGTTTATGAGGAGAGTTTGCGTTGACAGTGTACTGAAAGGCTCGGGTAATCTCAGTATTGGCGAAGAATATTCCGTGCGAAAAGTTCGGTTTTCTTAAAATTCAGTACCAGTTCAGTAAAGAATTGTCAGAAATGATTAGGATTTATCTCAATGACGGTTTTTTTACACACGAAATGATCAGGCGTTAAAATGCGGGAATTATAAGAAAAAAGAATGACATAGATGCGATCATTAACTTTCTGTTACACCAAACATTCTCTTAGACAACAAAATCAGGGCAGAGTTTCTTGCTGATTTTTGTTATATTTTCAGCGTTGTCAGGAGAGAAGTACTTTCACATTTGAGGTGGTTATGAAAAAAATTGCATGTCTTTCAGCATTAGCTTGCGTTCTGGCAGTATCTGCTGGTTCAGCAATGGCACAGAGCACCGTTACCGGTGGTTACGCTCAGAGCGATTACCAGGGCGTGGCAAACAAAGCTAACGGTTTCAACCTGAAGTACCGCTACGAAAACGGCAGCGATGCACTGGGTTGGATCGGTTCTTTCACTTACACTGAGAAAGATCGTACTGATGCAGGCGACTACATCAAGGGCCAGTACTATGGCATCACTGGTGGTCCAGCTTACCGTCTGAATGACTGGGCAAGCATCTACGGTGTTGTTGGTATCGGCTATGGCAAATACCAGTACAACGAACCAAACCGTGAGCGTTATAATTCAAGCGACGTAGGTTTCTCCTACGGTGCTGGCCTGCAGTTCAACCCAATCCAGGACATCGCTCTGGACGTGGGTTACGAGCAGAGCCGTATCCGCAACGTTGACGTTGGCACCTGGACTGCTGGCGTAGGTTACAGCTTCTAAGTTGCTAACCGCAAGTCCGTTATCCGGACTGACGTTGAAGAATCCGCCCCCCGGGGCGGATTTTTTTTGTCTGAAGGCCAGCCTTTTACTGCTTATTTCGCAAAGGGATCCTGCTGTAGCTGGCTAAACGGCAGACGCTTGAGAGCAAAGTTGGTCACCTCAATAGCCGGGCCTTTATC
The DNA here is from genome assembly GCF_001571305.1 of Erwinia persicina NBRC 102418. Lineage (GTDB taxonomy): Bacteria > Pseudomonadota > Gammaproteobacteria > Enterobacterales > Enterobacteriaceae > Erwinia > Erwinia persicina. The sequence continues at coordinate 93,486 of NZ_BCTN01000013.1, forward strand.
TTCTGAAATAAAGCGATAGCGCGGCACGATTTCCTGACTCTGGATCCCGGTCCACTGTGAAAACAGCATCATAAAATCATTGGCCGAACGGGGTGTGGCAATTTTCTGATGGCGACGATCATTGCCTGAGCTGATAAACATAGGCACCTCAAAATTCTGCCGGTATTTATCATCGTGGGTCAGGTATTCGTTGCGGGTGCCTTTTTCTTTAAAAGCCAGCCCGTGATCGGAAAAATAGATCATCGAAAAAGTCAGTCCGCTGCTGTGCAACTGCTGCCAGAGCTGCTGCAGGAAACCGTCGGTCTGGGTCACGCTGTAGAGGTAACAGGAAGTCTCCAGTGAGTGCAGGCGCTCCACGTAGCGCCCCCGCGTCCGGTCGCAGGCTTTCGGGTGAGAACCGACCAGGTGATACACCAGCAGACGAGGGCGATCGACCGGATGGGTCAGCGCCGCCGGAGTAAAATTCAGCAGGTCTTCATCGCGAGTCGCTTTATCGGCTTCAAAGTCGCCGTTTTTAAGAAAATGCACGTTTTTCGCCCGGCGGGCAATGCTGGCTATCGGTGTATCAAACTGACCAATCTGCCCCTGATTGGACAACCACCAGGTATCAAAACCAGCACGGTTGGCCAGCGTAATAATATTGTTCTGATATTCAGGTTTACCGTCCACCACCTGGGTCAGGGTCAGGCCCAGGGATTTTTGCGTTGAGGAGGCCGCTGAAGTGTAGTGGGTAAAAAATTGTCCGTTCAGCTGGCTGGCAAAGGGGGTGTTATCCCAGCGCCCGCCAAATGCCCCAAGCGCATCCCGCCTGGCACTTTCACCAATGACCACCACATAAATTTGCTGCTGTGGCTTAACGCTGGTCACATGCCAGTCATCTTTCAGCGTGGCCAGCTGGTTCATGCGGTCAATCTCTTTATCGACTGAAAGCTTGCTTTCAATCGTATCTTTTACAAAGCGTGCCATCGGGAAGCCGGTATCTTTCAGGTTAAATACCCCCCCTGTCAGCTGATTGATCACGGGCTGGGTTATCAAGGCAACCAGCACGAAGGCAAGACAGGCGCTTTCCGGGTGTCCCCAGGGCTGTTTTACCCGGGGTTTACGCATCAGGGCTACCGCGCCCACGATAAGGATGGCCAGCCCGATAACATAGTCGTGCAGTGGGAAGATCAGCAGGATTTCACTGGCTTCCTCCACGTTTGTCGCGTGCAGTGCCAGCAGGGTATTAAAATTAGGTGGGCCATAGACCTGACCAAAGGGATAGTAAAAGCCGGCAATGGTCGCACAGGCGGCGATCAATATTTTCTGTGACGTTAGCGCGACGGCCGCCAGCAATACCAGTAGCGCGGTAAACGCCAGCGTGTATAAACCGCTTATCGGGTAGCCAAAGGCCAGGTTAATCAGGGCGGACAACAGCAAATACAGCCCAACATACGGGCTAATCCAGGCACGATAACGGCCTGCGGACGCAGTTTTAATTAATGTCAGATTCATTATTGGTTCTTATTAGGGAGATCTATAGCGGCCGCTCAGTTCGACGCTGAAGTGGCTGACTGCCTGATACTACTCGTCAGATAAGGGGGGATGGGGTGGGGTGGTGCCCAATCGGCCTGCACTCTTAACGAAAGGCTGGCACGATAATCGCTGTTTTACTGAAAGGCAACCAGCAATATCAATAAGTTCTGTGAAGTCGCTGACAAAATAGTCAGTTACGGCGCTGGCGGGTTAAGAAGCCTGACCGGCAGGCTTCGAATTGACCAGCATTTCCAGCAGCATCAGTCGCAGTGTAAACGGCGAACGGCAAAATAATCTTAATAACAGCGGTACTTTCATCTGATGTCCCTCCGGGCAGTCAGGATATGAACGAATTATCATCAGGTATAGCACAGGCTATACCCTATAGCCATAGCTAAGATGCTAAATTTTGTGCTGGCCCGCGGTTCGTTTACACTGTGTGCCACAACAGACTGGTGCGGCTTTTCGGTATATAATGCGTCGGTTGATAAGAAGAGGAAGCTTAATGAGTCGTCGCGCAAAAATTGCAGTGCCCGCGCCACTGAAAGATATTGAAGAGCATGTCGAAGGCTTCCGCCAGGTGCGGGAAGCGCACCGCCGTGAATTGATCGATGACTATGTCGAGTTGATCTCCGATCTGATCCGAGAATTTGGAGAGGCCCGCCAGGTCGATATGGCCGCCCGTCTGGGCGTGTCGCAGCCGACGGTGGCCAAAATGCTGAAACGCCTGGCGACCGGGGGACTGGTTGAGCAGGTGCCTTACCGGGGCGTGTTCCTGACGCCGGAAGGAGAAAAACTGGCAGAAGAGAGTCGCGAACGCCATCATATTGTTGAAACCTTTCTGCTGGCGCTGGGGATCAGCCCCGACACCGCCCGCCGTGATGCCGAAGGTATTGAACATCATGTCAGTGATGAAACACTGGCAATCTTCAAAAAATTTAGCGAAAGTCGTTAACCCCCCTTTATTTATCCCCGATCACTGACGCTGTCTGCAACCGCCTGAGGAGCGCACCCGCAGGCCGGATTCCCTGTAATACAGCGTCAGAATGTCGGGACATAACATGGCGCGCCAGCATGACCTCATTGCTAAGACCTTTTTTGCACGATCATTTTCTGCATCTGTTGGTAGTCCTGGGGCTGATACTGGCCTGTTTTGTTCCCTTCCAGCTGGCTGAACTGCCGGCTGCTGTTGACTGGCCGACCATTATCACGCTTTCCGGCCTGCTGATGCTGACCAAGGGCATCGAAGCCAGCGGCTATTTTGATGTGCTGGGTCGACGCCTGGTGCAGGGGTTCAGCCATCAGCGCCAGCTGGCATTGTTCCTGGTCGCGGCAGCGGCGCTGCTTTCAACCTTCCTGACGAACGATGTGGCGCTGTTTATTCTGGTGCCGCTCACCCTGTCTCTGCGTAAATACTCTGCGCTGCCGGTTGCCCGGCTGATTATCTTCGAAGCGCTGGCGGTGAATGCCGGTTCGCTACTGACGCCGATCGGTAACCCGCAAAATATCCTGCTGTGGCGTCATGGTGATGCCGGGTTTGCCGGATTTATTGTTCAGATGCTGCCGCTGGCCGGATGGCTGGTCGCCAGCCTGCTGTTGCTGACGGTCTTCTGTTTTCGTGCAAAGAAAATTGAGCGCCATCAGGAACAGGACGCGGCAACGTGGCAGCGCTCTCTGTTGTATACCAGTGCGGTACTGTATCTGCTGTTTATCGTCGCGCTGGAGCTTGATTTCGCTGTCTGGGGGCTGCTGCTGGTATTTGCGATTTTCCTGGTGATGGCCCGTCGTATCCTGCTGGGGATCGACTGGAGTCTGCTGGTGGTGTTTATCGTGATGTTTATCGATGTCTTTTTACTTACCCGGCTGCCAGCCATCCAGTCGTTGTTACAGACGACGGGGCAATTATCACAGGGTGGGCAGTTTCTGATGGCGGCGGGGCTGTCGCAGGTGATCAGTAATGTCCCGGCAACGATCCTTCTGTTGAGCAGCCTCCCTCCGTCTGTGCTGCTGGCCTGGGCGGTGAACATTGGTGGCTTTGGCCTGCTGCCGGGATCGCTGGCGAATCTGATCGCGTTGCGGATGGCGAAAGATCGCGCCATCTGGTGGCACTTTCATCTCTATTCGGTGCCTATGTTGCTTTGGGCGCTGCTCACCGGGTGGGGATTGTTTTTGTTTATTCATGCTTCCTGACGTCAGGCAATTCTGCTTTTGTCAGGAAACCCTGGCATTTGTCAATTTTAGCCCTATGGTTATACCAGACTGAAAAAATTGCGTCCCCTGAACAGGGGACTTTTTACTGATGGATACTATGGCTAATCAAACACCTTCCGTACCCGATGATGAAAACCAGCATCAAAATGGCTCTTCACATGAAGATGAAGAGGTTCAGCGCAAACGTCCCGGCAAAAAGCCGCTGATTATTCTGGCGATAGTGATCCTCCTGATGCTGGTGGTGGCGCTGTGGTTCTGGTTGACCACCCGTAATATTGAAACTACTGACGATGCCTTTACCGAAGCCGATGCTGTCACTATTGCGCCTAAAGCGTCCGGCTATGTCACCGAGCTGAGGGTAAAGGACAACCAGCGGGTGAAGAAGGGCGATCTGCTGGTGGTGATTGACCCCAGGGATACCACTGCCCAGCGCGAACAGGCGCAGGCACAGCTGGGGCTGGCTCAGGCACAACTGCATCAGGCGCAGGCACAGCTGGCGCTGGCTAAAGTGCAGTATCCGGCACAGAAAGACCAGGCGCTGGCACAGTTAGCGCGCGCCCAGGCAAATTATATGAACGCCCAGGCGGATGATAAACGTCAGCGCGGCGTCGACCCCCGGGCGACGTCACAGCGGAATATTGATACGGCGAACGCCCAGTTACGCAGTGCCAGAGCGGAACTGGCGAATGCCCAGGCTCAGGTTGAGGTAGCTTCTCAGGTCGCACTGCAAATCCGTCAGCAGGAAACCAATGTTGAGGCACGTCAGAGCCAGGTTGAACAGGCCCAGGCACAGCTTAATACCGCCAACCTCAATCTTTCCTACACCGAGGTTCGTGCCCCTTACGATGGTTTTGTGACTAAGCGTAATGTGCAGGTCGGGACGCTGGCACAGGCAGGCTCGTCCTTATTTTCTCTGGTGTCTCCGGACGTGTGGATTGTGGCTAACTTTAAAGAGTCACAGCTGGCCCGAATGAAGCCGGGCGACAAAGTTGAAATTGGCGTCGACGCCTGGCCGGACATGAAGCTGGAAGGGCACGTCGACAGTGTGCAGATGGGTAGTGGCTCGCGTTTCTCGGCTTTCCCGTCTGAGAATGCCACCGGCAACTACGTGAAAATCGTTCAGCGCGTACCGGTGAAAATCGTCATTGATAAAGGGCTTGACCCGAACCGTCCGCTGCCGATTGGTCTGTCGGTTGAACCGAAGGTCACGCTGGAATGAATTCCGCGCAGAGCTGGAAGCCCGCCAGTAACCCGTGGCTGGTGGCGATGACGGTGACGCTGGCGGTGTTTATGGAGATCCTGGACACCACCATCGTCAATGTTGCCCTGCCGCACGTGGCGGGGTCACTGTCTGCCAGCTACGACGAATCCACCTGGGTACTGACCTCTTATCTGGTCGCCAACGGCATCGTCCTGCCCATTTCTGCTTTCCTCAGCCGCCTGCTGGGGAGAAAACAGTTTTTCCTGATCTGCATTGTGATGTTTACGGTCTGTTCTTTTCTCTGCGGTATCGCCACCGAGCTGTGGCAGATTATCCTGTTCCGCATTTTACAGGGCTTTTTTGGCGGTGGACTGCAGCCGGTGCAGCAGTCGGTACTGCTGGACTATTTTAAGCCTGAGGATCGCGGCAAGGCCTTTGGTTTGTCTTCGATTGCCATTATCGTGGCCCCGGTGCTGGGCCCGACGCTGGGGGGCTGGATCACCGATAACTACAGCTGGCGGTGGGTCTTCTTCATCAATATTCCGGTGGGTATTCTCAGCGTGCTGGCCATTTACCAGTTGCTGGAAGATCCGCCGTGGGAGCGTAAATGGGCGAAGGGCAAGCTGCGCGTCGACTATATCGGTATCAGCCTGATCACCCTGGGCCTGGGTTGCCTGCAGGTGATGATGGATCGCGGGGAAGATGAAGACTGGTTCCAGTCCAGCTTTATTGTTACTTTCGCGCTGCTGGCGCTGACCGGCATTGTCGGGGCAATTTACTGGCTGATGTACGCTAAAAGGCCGGTGGTTGACCTGCATGTGCTGAAGGATCGCAACTTTGCGGTGGCCTGTCTGCTGATGGCCGGCATGGCCGCCATTCTGTATGGCAGCTCGGTGGTCATCCCGCAGCTGGCGCAGCAGGATCTGGGCTATACCGCCACCCTGTCCGGGCTTGTGCTGTCGCCCGGAGCCGTGCTGATCGTACTGTCTATCCCGCTGGTGCTGAAGCTGATGCCGATCATCCAGACGCGAATACTGATCGCCTTCGGCTTTTTGCTGCTCGGCGTGTCGTTTATCTACTCGTCAACGCTGACCCCGGATATCGATTTTACTTCGCTGGTGATTATGCGCAGCTTCCAGACCATCGGTCTGGGCTTCCTGTTTGTGCCGCTGACGACCATTGCCTTTGTCACCATCCCGCAGCGGCTGAATGCGGACGCTTCAGCGCTGTTTACCATGTTCCGTAACGTAGCTGGTTCGATTGGCATCTCGCTCTCTACGGCGATGATTACCGAGCGTTCACAGGCGCGTAGCGCGCAACTGGTGGATAATATGACCCCACTCAATGAGCCCTTTAATCTGGCGGTGGAGCGCTGGGCTCAGGGAGTGAGAGATTTTGTGCATATGGCGGGCGATCCGGTCACGATTGCCACCGGGCAACTCTACAAGCAGATGATCGTCCAGGCGCGTTTCCTCGCCTACATTGATGTCTTTATGGGCCTGAGTATTGTTGCCCTTGTCCTTATTCCATTTTGTCTGCTGCTGGCCCCGATTAAAAGCCAGGGCAGTGCGGGAGCACACTGACATGAACGTTCCTTCTTCTTATTTGCGTTCGCGCAGTTGTGTACTGGTGGCCGTGGCGCTGACGCTGAGTGGCTGCGCTGTGGGCCCCGACTATCAGTCACCGAAGCCCACTACGCCGTCACGTTTTAACAGTATGCAGTCTGACGGGGGGTCTGCGCCGCTGGCGGCGTCGGCGAACCCAAACTGGTGGAAAACGTTCAACGATCCGCAGCTGGACAGTCTGATTGAACGGGCGGTGAAAGGGAACTTATCCCTGCAGCAAGCGGTATTGCGCATTGCCGGCGCGCGACAGCAGCTTAATCAGGCGCGCGGTGCCTGGGCACCCTCGGTGAACGGTAACGCTCGCTTTACCCGTCAGCAGTTAGGGATTAAAGGCGAGCTGGAGTCTGAAGGTGTCTATGACCAGATAGATCAGGCGAACAGTGAGACGGAGCTTCGCCCGGCGCTCGACAGCCTGTCGAAGCCCGTTGGCCTGTATCAGGGGAGCTTTGACGCCTCGTGGGAGCTGGATCTGTGGGGTAAAGTTCGCCGTCAGGTGGAGATGGCTGACGCGCAGCAGCAGCAGTCGGTGGAAGAGCGTAATGACGCACTGGTGTCATTAGAAGCGGAAGTGGCCCGGGCCTATCTGCAACTGCGCGGGGCACAGGCCATCACGCAAACTCTGCAGACTCAGCTCGATGTGGCGCAGCAGACGCTGGAGCTGACGCAGAGCCAGCAGCGTAACGGGCTGGCTCCGCAGACGAATGTGGAAAATGCCCGCGCACAGGTTAACTCGCTGCGGGCCCAGATGCCGCAGTATCAGGCGCAGATCCATCAGGCGATGAATGGCCTGGCTGTATTAACGGGCAAAATCCCGGGGGCGCTGGATGCCGAACTGATGACGGTGAAACCGCTGCCCGTTCTGCCCAAAGCAATCCCGGTCGGCGTGCCGTCGGAACTGGCGCGTCGCCGCCCCGATGTGCGGCAGGCTGAAGCCAGGCTTCATGCTGCCACGGCGAATATCGGCGTTTCCGTCGCACAGCTCTTTCCCAGTTTCTCCCTGACCGGGCAGTTTGGCATGCGCAACAGCGATGCCAGCTACCTGGATAACTGGAGCAGTAATTTTTACAGTTATGGCCCCTCGGTGACCATTCCCATCTTCCAGGGCGGCAGGCTGGTCTCCGGCGTGAAACTGGCCCGCGCGCAGCAGGCCAGCGCGGCGCTGGGCTACCGTCAGACGGTGCTGACCGCACTGCAGGATGTGGAGAATGCGCTGGTTAGCTACCGCAGCGATCAGCAGCAGGTGGACGGGCTGGACGATACCGTGGCAGCGTTGCAGAGTACCTTCAACCTCGCCAGCGACAGTTATCGTCAGGGGATCTCCACCTTTATTGAGGCGCTGGACGCACAGCGCCAGCTGGCACAGGCGCAGCAGCAGGCCGAACAGGCGCGGGTGCAAAGCACGCTCGATCTGGTGGCGCTGTATAAAGCGCTCGGCGGTGGCTGGGAAGCGTATCAAAATGTGGCGTTGCCGAATTATTCGGTATTCGGCCCGGCAGAAAATCCGCAGTAATCCGGTTCTGTTGTTCATCCCGCGTGGCTGTCGCCTGACAGCCACGCTTTTTTTCCTCCACCACCTCCTGACAAACATACCCACATTAGTTGCCCTGCTTTCATGCCTTTGAGGCTTTTTTATCAGTGCCTGTCCACGTAAACCTCTTATCCCATGCTCTGCCAGCCGACATGAGAGCGATAGATTGCAGGGTGATAGATAAAGTCGTTTATATGAAAACTCTCTATCATGGATTTAATTCATTGATATAAATAGCTTATTTTGTTTATTGATGATGTTTTACTGTCATGAAGTTGATGTGTTTCTATCCTGACAGACTTAAAAATGAAACGAGAGAGGATTATTTATGATGAGATGAAATGTTCTCAAATTATATTTGCTGCATTTGGATCACACCATTACAACGTAAATGGCGCGTATCTGTGACTTGTATCGCAAATATAATGAAATAGTGGGATGTAAGCCTCAAAATTTAATTTTCATTGTTAATTAAAATGAAAAAAATGATCTAAATTGGTTCGCAGAGGCGGTGAACGATCCACCACATAATGATTCACCACTCTGTACCCCACTAACCAGGTCGATGAGAGGTCACTGTAGTCACCATGGCAAAAGAACAATATATCACCCCGAACCGGGCATCAGGGCCCAACAGCGATACCAAAACAGAACCCTTTGTTAAGGTCATTGCGTTGGTTGCTACCCTCGGCGGATTACTTTTCGGTTACGACACCGGCGTTATTTCTGGCGCGCTGCTGTTTATGGGCGACGAATTACACCTTACTCCCTTCACCACCGGACTGGTAACCAGTTCACTGTTGTTTGGTGCCGCATTTGGCGCGCTGTTCTCCGGGCATTTCGCCGCGTCTGCCGGCCGTAAAAAGATCATTATCATTTTGGCGATTATCTTCGCTGTTGGCGCTATGGGTACCGCCCTGGCACCGAATGTGGAATGGATGATCTTCTTCCGACTGGTATTAGGCGTGGCCGTCGGCGGCGCTTCGGCTACCGTGCCGATCTACATTGCTGAAATTGCCCCGGCGAATAAGCGCGGTCAGCTGGTGACCATCCAGGAGTTGATGATTGTCTCCGGGCAGATGCTGGCTTACATTTCTAACGCCGGCTTTAACGCCGCGTGGGGCGGGCATGAAACCTGGCGCTGGATGCTGGCCGTCGCCACCATTCCTGCGGTTCTGCTGTGGTTTGGCATGATGTTTATGCCGGACTCGCCGCGCTGGTATGCGATGAAAGGGCGTCTGGCTGAAGCGCGTCAGGTGCTGGAACGTACCCGCGCCAAAGAGGATGTCGAGTGGGAGCTTGAAGAGATCACCGAAACGCTGGAAGAGGAAGACAAGCAGCAGACAAGGACCAGCCTCCGCGAACTGAGAAAGCCCTGGCTGTTTAAGCTGTTTCTGATCGGCATTGGTGTGGCGGTGATCCAGCAAACCTCCGGTGTTAACACCATCATGTATTACGCCCCGACGATGTTGAAAGCGGTGGGTATGAGTACCGATGCTGCGCTGTTTGCCACTATCGCCAATGGTGCCATCTCCGTGATCATGACCTTTGTCGGGATTTGGTTACTGGGCAAAATCGGCCGGCGAACGATGGTGAAAATCGGCCAGTTTGGCTGTACTGCCTGCCTGTTCTTTATCGGCGCTGTCAGCTACTTCATGCCGGAAACCATTAACGGACAGGTGGATGTATTACGTAGCTATATGGTACTGCTGGGAATGCTGATGTTCCTGAGCTTCCAGCAGGGGGCGCTGTCGCCGGTGACCTGGCTGCTGCTGTCGGAAATCTTCCCGACGCGGCTGCGCGGCATCTTTATGGGCGGAGCCGTCTTTGCTATGTGGATTGCCAACTTCCTCATCTCCCTGGCGTTTCCGATGCTGCTGGCCAGCGTGGGGCTGTCAGGTGCGTTCTTTATCTTTGGCTTAATCGGCATTGTCGGGGCGATATTCGTGATTAAGTGCATCCCGGAAACCCGCAACCGCAGCCTGGAGCAGATCGAACATTATCTGCATGACTGGCTGAGCAACGAAGAAGAGAGTAAAGCGCTGAACGCATCGAAGCGTAAAGCAACAAGTCACTAATCTGATCACTACTCTACTGGCCGGGGGGCACCCCGGCCGCAATGTGCTTCCTGACTCTCCCTCCTGCCAGACCACTGTATGCCGCGCGCCTTTTTTTTGGCATAATGCGCGCTGACTCACATACTCACATCGCAAATTAAAGGCTATCTCTGTGCTAGTTTCCAGCAACGTCACCATGCAGTTTGGCAGTAAGCCGCTGTTCGAAAACATTTCTGTCAAATTTGGCGGCGGCAACCGCTACGGTCTGATCGGTGCCAATGGCAGCGGTAAATCCACCTTTATGAAAATTCTGGGTGGCGATCTGGTGCCGTCTGGCGGCAACGTCGCCCTCGATCCTAACGAGCGTCTCGGTAAGCTGCGCCAGGATCAGTTCGCCTTTGAAAAGTACTCGGTACTGGATACGGTGATCATGGGCCACGGCGAGCTGTGGGCGGTGAAAGAACAGCGTGATGCCATTTATGCGCTGCCTGAAATGAGCGAAGAGGACGGCTATAAAGTGGCCGATCTCGAAGAGAAATATGGTGAGATGGACGGCTACACCGCAGAAGCGCGTGCCGGAGAGCTGCTGCTGGGCGTGGGGATCCCGCTGGAACAGCATTACGGCCCGATGAGTGAAGTCGCGCCCGGCTGGAAACTGCGTGTGCTGCTGGCACAGGCGCTGTTCTCTAACCCGGAAATTCTGCTGCTTGACGAACCGACGAACAACCTGGACATCGATACGATTCGCTGGCTGGAGCAGGTGCTGAACGAACGTAACAGCACCATGATCATTATTTCGCATGACCGTCACTTCCTGAACATGGTGTGCACGCACATGGCGGATCTGGATTACGGCGAACTGCGCGTGTATCCGGGTAACTACGACGAATATATGACGGCGGCCACCCAGGCCCGCGAACGCCTGCTGTCCGATAACGCGAAGAAAAAAGCGCAGATCAACGAACTGCAGTCCTTCGTCAGCCGCTTCAGCGCCAACGCCTCGAAATCCCGTCAGGCCACCTCTCGCGCCAAGCAGATTGATAAAATCAAGCTCGACGAAGTGAAAGCCTCCAGCCGCCAGAACCCGTTTATCCGTTTTGAGCAGGATAAGAAGCTGTTCCGTAATGCGCTGACGCTGGAAGCCGTCACCAAAGGTTTCGATAACGGTCCACTGTTTAAAAACGTCAACATGCTGCTGGAAGTGGGCGAGAAACTGGCAATTTTAGGCCCTAACGGTATTGGTAAAACCACGCTGCTGAAAACGCTGATTGGTGAACTGCTGCCGGATAACGGTACGGTAAAATGGTCTGAAAATGCGCAGGTCGGTTACTACGCGCAGGATCACGCGCATGACTTCGCAGACGATCTGACCGTGTTTGACTGGATGAGCCAGTGGAAGCAGGAAGGCGATGACGAGCAGGCAGTACGCGGTATTCTGGGTCGTCTGCTGTTCAGCCAGGACGACATCAAGAAGCCGGCTAAGGTACTGTCCGGCGGCGAGAAGGGCCGCATGCTGTTCGGTAAGCTGATGATGCAAAAGCCTAACGTGCTGATCATGGATGAGCCAACTAACCACCTCGATATGGAATCTATCGAAGCGCTGAACATGGCGCTGGAAATGTACGAAGGGACGCTGATCTTCGTTTCTCACGACCGCGAGTTCGTCAGCTCACTGGCGACCCGCGTGATTGAAATGACGCCGGGCAAAATTAACGACTTCACCGGTGACTACGAAGATTACCTGCGCAGCCAGGGTATCGTTTAACGTTCTGCCGGTTGGGATATCTGTCCGTGTTGTGGATCGTCACGACACGGGGGAAGTTATCCCGCAGGGTGATCGGTTCGCCGGTCGCCCCTTTCCCTTACCAATTTTCCGCTACCCGGTTTTTCCCCGCTTTTTTCGCCGCATACAGGGCTTTATCGGCCTCTGCAATCAGGGCCTGCCCCGCATCAACATTACGTTCAGCATTCATTACATGCATCCCGATACTGATGGTCACCACTTTGCTGTCGGTACCTGTCTGGCCGTGAGGGATCCTCAGTGCTGCAATTGCCGCCAAGGCCTGGCGGGAAAAACGTAGCGCGGCCTCACGATCGGCCCCCGGCATTATGACCGAAAACTCTTCTCCGCCGTAGCGGGCAACCAAATCTTCCGGGCGTCGGGGCAGATGTGCCAGCGTGTCACCGATTAGCTTAAGGCACTCATCGCCGGCCAGATGGCCGTAGGTATCGTTAAACAGCTTGAACGAATCCACGTCGATCATCAGCAGCGCCAGCGGCGAGTGCAGTTTTGCCGATCGTGCAGCACTGCGCTGCAGATAGAGGTCAAACTGCCTGCGGTTAGCCAGCCCTGTCAGGCCATCAACCAGCGCCAGGGTCTGTAAGGTGCGGTTCATTGACGTTAGCCGATCGCGCACGAGTGTCAGTTCCAGCTGATTTTTGAGGTTCAGCGAAATATGGCGCATGACCAGAAAGCCCAGCAGGAAGATCACCAGCAACAGAATGGTGCAGAGCAGGGCATAAATACTGATGTCTGAGAACCAGGCTTCAAGGAGTAACTCTTTATCATAACCGGCTGCCACGACCAGCGGGTAGCGTTTGAGGCTGGAGTAACCAAACACCCGTTCGATACCGTCAAACGCGGATTTATAGATGGCCGTGCCGCTGGAGGCCGTTTTCAGCAGGTTGGTAAATAGCGGACTTTGGGAAATATTGCGGTTGATCGCCTCATTGCTGAAAGGACGGATGTACAGGATCGTGCCATCTTTCAGCATCAGTGCCAGCACATCATGTTCGTTCAGATTGTAGTAATTGTATATTTGCTTGAAAAAATCAAGCCGCACGGAGGCCAGCAGTACGCCCCGGAAGGAACCGTCGTAGTTATCGAGACGCATCGATACCGGGATAATTAGATCGCCAGTCGTCCTGCTACGGATCACTTTTCCAATATGGATCGCTTTACTGCTGTTTTGCTGATGGTAGTGAAAATATTCGCGGTCGCCATTATTGGCACGTTTCGGCATATTTCCGTCAGAGGTTACCAGCCAGTTGCCTTCGGCATCATAGACAAACAGGCCGTGCAGCTGCGGAAGACTGGCTTTACGATTGGTCAGTATTTCGCGCAGGTAGTCGGTCTGTTCATCCCTGAGCCCGATCAGAGAGATACGATCGCGAAGGTCCTGTAGGGTGAGGTCTACCTGTAAAAAAGTGTCCTCCGCCTGCCGGGAGAGTGACTGGGAAAGGTTACGCGCATCAAGCTGAGAGGTGGAAATCATGCGGTTCCATGAGGTCCAGATGACCCAGCCATTGATAGCAATGACCGCCGCGACAATCACCAACAGAAAGATGATCATCAGCTGTCGTAGAGACGATTTTTCGCTCGTGGCTATCGCATTTTGCTCATCAATCATCGGCTTATCAGTCCTTTACGCATCCACGCATTAGCTTAACTATAGCGCTAGCTGGTAATGCCGCACACTTCACAGCCAGGATCTTTGGGCAATGTCATCGTCCGGAATTGTAAGGTCATGGCATCGTACAGCAGGAGCTTACCCACCGGCGGGCAACCGTAGTGGGCCAGGACGCGAATGGCTTCCATCGCCTGGAGCGAGCCGATAACGCCAACCAGTGGCGCCATTACGCCCGCCTCTACGCAACTCAGGGTGGCGGCACCAAACAGGCGGCTGATGCAGCGATAACAGGGTTCATCCTCTTTCCAGGTAAAGACGCTGATCTGGCCCTCCATGCGGATGGCCGCACCGGATACCAGCGGCACTTTGCGGGCGTGACACAGGCGGTTGAGCTGTTCGCGTGTCTCCACGTTATCACAGCAGTCGACCACCAGATGATGTGACGCGATGACGTCATCCAGCTGCGCGTCCGTCAACCGGGCGTTGATCGTCTCAAGGGCGATCAGTGAGTTGATGGCGGCGAGGCGCGCACGTGCGGAGTCGACTTTGGCCATGCCGACCTGGGCTTCGCCGTGCAGCACCTGGCGTTGGAGGTTAGACGTGGAAACGTGGTCAAAATCGAGCAGCGTCAGATGCCCCACCCCGGATGAGGCAAGGTACTGGCCGGCGGCACAACCCAGACCACCAAGGCCAACGATCAGCACGCGGGACGCTTTCAGCCTTTCCTGACCCTCAAAATCGAAGCCACGCAGTACAATTTGCCGGTTGTAACGCAGCATCTCTTCATCGCTCAGTTCCGGTAACATATCAGTCTGCCAGCAGCGCATTAAACGGTTCGATCTCTACCCATTCACCCGCTGCAACGTTTCCACGATCCTGTTCGAGAACAATAAAGCAGTTAGCCTGATGGAATGAACTGAAGATGTGCGATCCCTGGTGGCCGGTGGTGCTGACTTCCAGCTCCCCCTGCGCACTGCGTTGTACCCGCCCACGCTGAAAGTCGAGACGACCGGGCGATTTTTTCAGCGCGCTGACACAGCGCACCCGCTGGCGGGGCGGCAGGGAGGGGCCCGGCTTTCCGGACAGTCTGGCCAGCAGCGGCTGAACTAACTGATAGAAGGTCACGACCGCCGACACCGGGTTACCGGGCAGGCCGCAGAACCAGCTATCCGGCAGGCGGCCGAAAGCGAAAGGTTTGCCGGGCTTGATGGCCAGTTTCCAGAAGCCGACTTCGCCCAGTTCTTCCAGCATGGTGCGTGTGTAGTCGGCTTCACCGACCGACACCCCGCCGCTGCTGATCACCACATCGGCAAGGCGGTCGGCCTGAATAAAGGCCGACCGCAGGGCGTCAGGATCATCACGGATAATGCCGAGGTCAATCACCTCACAACCCAGTTTCTTCAGCATCAGGCTGACGGCAAAGCGGTTCGTGTCGTAAATCTGGCCCGGGGCCAGCGGCTGACCGACCGGCTGTAATTCGTCGCCGGTGGAGAACAGGGCGACGCGCAGCCTGCGCAGCACGCTGACCTCTGCAATACCCAGTGATGCCAGCAGCGGCAGTTCTGCCGTGCCCAGCAGGCATCCGGCGTCAAGCACCTGACTGCCCTGACGAATATCTTCGCCGACCCGGCGAATATTCTGCCTGGCGCTGATGCGGGCCGTCACGCGGATGGCGTCGCCGTCCGGTTCGGTCTGCTCCTGCATCACCACCGCTTCACACCCCGCAGGGAGTGCGGCACCGGTCATGATCCGGATACAGCTCCCGGCAGGCCAGTTGCCGGTGAAAGGGGCTCCGGCGAAGGATTTTCCCGCCACGGACAGCGCCTCACCGGACGCGAGGTCGGCCAGACGCAGGGCATAGCCATCCATCGCGGAGTTATCAAAGGAGGGGACATCGATTGGGGAGGTGACCGCGCAGGCGGTGATCCGCCCGGCGGCATCAGGCAGAGCCACAGACTCCTGCTCCTGCACCGGGGTAATGCGCGCCAGCAGGGTGTGCAGTGCGTCATCAAGCGAGATTAATCCCGAATTAAAAGCATCCATCTTTCTTATGTCCTCCACGATACGTGCAAAATCTGATGAGCCTATTATGGCGCGAATCCTTCCCAGGGTCACGTTTGCCCGTGTACCGGCGTCCTAACCTTACTTAACGCTCTATCTTAGAATCATTCGTTATTATCAGGGTGCGAACTTTCTGCTTTACATCCCTATATTGCCTGCCTATAGTCAAAAACTGCTATTTTTCGAAAAATATACCCTAACTCAGTGTTTTTCATGCTGATTTGGTACACAGGAAAAATGAATGATGGCCAGAGCGACGATTGCAATTCACGGTGGTGCAGGAGCTATCGCGCGTGCCAGCATGGATGCAGATAAAGAGCTGCTTTACCGACAGGCGTTGCTGCAGATTGTGGCCAGCGCGCAGGCACTGCTGGCAGCGGGAAGCAGCGCGCTGGATGTGGTTACCGAGGCGGTGCGTCAGCTGGAGGCGTGTCCGCTGTTTAACGCGGGCGTCGGGGCGGTTTTCACCCATGAAGGTACGCACGAACTGGATGCCAGCGTGATGGATGGCCGCACGCGCGAAGCCGGGGCTGTCGCGGGAGTCCGCCGTGTACGCCATCCGGTGCTGGCTGCCCGTTCAGTCCTGGAAAATAGCCCTCATGTGCTGTTTATTGGCCAGGGTGCGGAATCGTTTGCGGAAAAACAGGGGCTGGAAATGGTCAGCAATGATTTTTTTTCCACGCCGGAGCGCCGCACCCAGCTCGAACATGCGCTGAATACACAGCAGACCCTGCTGGATCACGATGGGGGCCTGCCCCCTGATCGAAAATTTGGCACCGTGGGGGCCGTCGCGTTAGATAGCGCAGGCAACCTCGCCGCTGCCACGTCAACCGGTGGAATGACCAATAAACAGGTCGGGCGCGTGGGCGATTCGCCGCTGCCCGGAGCAGGCTGTTATGCCAGCGAACGTGTGGCGATCTCCTGCACGGGCACCGGAGAGGTCTTTATGCGCACGCTGGCCGCCTATGACATCGCCGCCATGATGGAATATGGTGGGCTGTCGTTACAACAGGCCAGCGATAAGCTGATCCATGAAAAAATTCCTGCACTCGGCGGCAGTGGGGGGCTGATCGCCATTGATACCGATGGCAATCTGGCTCTGCCCTTTAACAGCGAAGGGATGTATCGCGGTTACGCGGTGGCCGGTGAGCTGCCGGTCGTTGCCATCTATCGGGAGGAGCCCTGATGAGTGTATTGCCCCATCAGGATGACGTGGTGCTGTCAGTTCGCAATCTCAGCGTCAGTTTTCAGCATGAAGGCCAGCACATTCAGGCGGTGAACAAGCTGTCGCTGGATGTCCGCCGGGGGGAAACCCTGGCGATTGTCGGAGAATCCGGTTCCGGGAAGTCTGTTACCTCGCTGGCGCTGATGCGACTGGTGGAGCAGGGCGGCGGGGTTATTGACAGCGGTGAGATGTGGCTGCGTCGCCGTAATCAGCAGCAGGTCAACCTCGCCACGCTGTCACCGTCACAGCTGCGCCGCATTCGCGGTGCCGATATGGCGATGATCTTTCAGGAGCCGATGACCTCGCTTAACCCGGTGTTTCCGGTCGGGGAGCAGATTGCCGAATCCATTCGTCTGCATCAGGGGAAAAGCCATGCCGGGGCGCTGGCCGAAGCGCAGCGGATGCTCGATCTGGTGCGGATACCGGAGGCTAAAAATGTGCTGGGACGCTACCCGCATCAGCTGTCCGGCGGAATGCGTCAGCGGGTGATGATTGCCATGGCGCTCTCCTGCCGTCCTGCCCTGCTGATTGCCGATGAGCCGACGACGGCGCTCGATGTCACTATTCAGGCGCAGATCCTGCAGCTGATCCGCGTGCTGCAAAAAGAGATGCAGATGGGGGTGATTTTTATCACTCACGATATGGGGGTCGTGGCCGAAATGGCCGATCGTGTGCAGGTTATGTATCGCGGTGACGTGGTGGAGACGGGCAGCGTTGATGCCATTTTTTCCACCCCCGTACAGCCCTATACCCGTGCACTGCTGGCCGCGGTGCCCAAACTGGGCGCGATGACCGGACGACACTGGCCGGCGAAATTCCCGCTGCTGCGTGACGGCGAGCCGGTGGATGAACAGCCCCAGGATACGGTAGACCCGCAGGCGGAACCCATTTTGCAGGTACGCGATTTGGTCACCCGGTTTGATATCCGTAGCGGTTTGCTGAACCGTGTACACCGGCGGGTGCATGCCGTGGAGAAAGTGAGCTTCGATCTCCGGCCCGGCGAAACGCTGGCGCTGGTGGGAGAATCCGGCTGCGGTAAGTCGACCACCGGCCGCTCTTTGCTGAGACTGGTCGAGAGCCAGGGAGGCAGTATTACCTTTGACGGTCAGCGCATTGAGACGCTGGCCGGCAGCGCATTGTCGCACCTGCGGCGGGATATCCAGTTTATCTTTCAGGATCCGTATGCCTCGCTCGACCCGCGCCTGACGGTGGGTTTTTCCATTATGGAACCGCTGCTGGTGCATGGGATTGCCCGCGGTGAGGACGCCGCGCAGCGCGTGGCCACTCTGCTGGAGCGCGTCGGTCTGTTGCCGGAACATGCTCAGCGCTATCCGCATGAGTTCTCCGGTGGTCAGCGTCAGCGCATCTGCATTGCCCGGGCGCTGGCGCTCAATCCGAAAGTGGTGATTGCAGATGAGGCGGTCTCAGCGCTGGATGTGTCTGTTCAGGCGCAGATTATCAATCTGATGCTCGATCTGCAGCGCGAGTTCGGCATTGCGTTTCTGTTTATTTCCCACGATATGGCGGTGGTGGAGCGTATCAGCCATCGCGTGGCAGTGATGTTCCTCGGGCAGATTGTGGAGATCGGACCCCGGCAGGCGGTATTCGAACATCCCCAGCATCCTTATACCCGTAAGCTGATGGCCGCTGTGCCCGTGGCCAACCCGGCACACCGCCGACGTGAACGGGCACTGTTAGTTGATGAAATACCCAGTCCGATACGTGCTGTTGGTGACGAGCCGGACGTGGCCCCTCTGGTGGAGGTGAGCGCCGGGCACTACGTGGCGCGCCATACCATTCACCGCACCTGAATTTTGCATAACGACAACAAGGGATGACGTAAGATGATGAATCACTACACACGTAAGCTGCTGTTAACCGCTGGCCTGCTCGGTAGCGCCGTTGCACTGCCCGCCTGGGCGGCGAAAGACGTAACCATCGCCGTTGCCTCAAATTTCACCACGCTCGATCCGTACGACGCTAACGATACGCTGTCGCAGGCGGTGGCAAAGTCCTTCTATCAGGGGCTGTTTGGCTTTGATAAAGCCATGAAGCTGGAAAATGTGCTGGCGGATAGCTATCAGGCCAGCCCGGACGGATTGATTTACACCATCAAGCTCAAAGGCGGCGTGAAGTTCCAGGACGGTACGCCATTTAACGCCGCGGCGGTCAAGGCTAACCTCGACCGCGCCAGTAACCCGGATAATCATCTCAAACGTTATAACCTGTTCAAAACCATCGCGACAACGGAAGTGGTCGATGACAGCACGGTAAAAATTACGCTGAAGCAGCCATTCTCAGCCTTTATTAACACCCTGGCCAGCCCGGCAGCGGCGATGATCTCGCCGGCCGCACTGAAAAAATACGGTAAGGACATCGGCTTCCACCCGGTGGGCACCGGTCCCTATGAGTTTGTGACCTGGAACCAGACCGAGTTTGTGAAGGTGAAAAAGTTCGCCGGCTACTGGAAAACGGGTTATCCAAAACTGGACAGCATCACCTGGCGTCCGGTGGTGGATAACAATACCCGTTCCGCGATGCTGCAAACCGGCGAGGCGAACTTTGCTTTCCCGATCCCGTTTGAGCAGGCCAGGCTGCTGGAAAAAAACAGCAAACTGGATCTGGTCACCTCACCATCCATTATGCAGCGCTACATCAGCTTTAACGTGACGCAAAAGCCGTTTGATAATCCGAAAGTGCGCGAAGCGATTAACTACGCGATTAACCGACAGGCTCTGGCGAAAGTGGCGTTTGCCGGTTATGCCACCCCGGCAACGGGTATCGTGCCGCCGTCGATCCAGTATTCACAAAGTTACCCGGCCCCGGAATACAACCCGGCGAAAGCACGTGAGCTGCTGAAAGAAGCAGGCTATCCCAACGGCTTTACCACGACGTTGTGGTCTTCTCACAACCACAGCACCGCACAAAAAGTGTTGCAGTTCACCCAGCAACAGCTGGCGCAGGTGGGTATTAAAGTCGAACTGACGGCAATGGATGCCGGCCAGCGCGCGGCGCAGGTGGAAGATAAAGGCCAGAAAGAGAGCGGTGTCAGAATGTTTTACACCGGCTGGTCTGCGTCGACTGGGGAAGCCAACTGGGCGCTGACGCCGCTGTTTGCCACGCAGTCCTGGCCACCGACCATCTTTAACACGGCCTTTTACAGTAATCCGCAGGTTGATAAAGACCTGGCTGATGCGCTGAATACTACCGACGGCGAGAAAAAAGCCGCGTTGTACAAAGACGCTCAGGATCGTATCTGGAAAGATCAGCCCTGGGCTCCGCTGGTGGTGGAAAAGCTGGTGTCAGCCAATACCAAAAATCTGACCGGATTTTATGTGATGCCGGATACCTCGTTCAGCTTTGACGATGCCGACCTGAAGTAACCGACTGGCGCGCCTCCCGAAAAGGGGGGCGCAGGGTGCAAGATGCTTAATTACTTTTTAAAACGTTTACTGGGCCTGATCCCCACGCTGCTGATTGTCGCGGTGCTGGTCTTCCTCTTTGTCCACCTGCTGCCGGGCGATCCGGCACGGCTGATTGCCGGACGCGAAGCCGATGCCGAGGTAGTGGCAATGGTCCGCCAGCAACTGGGCCTGGATCTGCCATTACCGCAGCAGTTCTGGCACTACATTACCCACGTTGTGCGCGGCGATTTTGGTATCTCCATGGTGTCAAAACGACCGGTCGCTGAGGAGATCGCCCAGCGTTTTCTGCCCACCCTGTGGCTGACGCTGACCAGCATGGTGTGGTCGGTTATTTTTGGTATGGCGATTGGTATTGCCTCTGCCGTGTGGCGTAACCGCTGGCCCGACCGGCTGGGTATGACGCTGGCCGTATCGGGGATTTCGTTCCCGGCATTTGCGCTGGGTATTCTGCTGATGCAGATTTTCTCCGTTGAACTGGGCTGGCTGCCGACGGTGGGAGCCGATAGCTGGCAGCACTACATTTTACCCTCCATCACCCTGGGAGCCGCCGTGGCGGCCGTCATGGCACGCTTTACCCGTGCTTCGTTCGTTGAGGTGATGCAGGAAGATTACATGCGTACCGCGCGTGCCAAAGGCGTACGTGAATCGGTGGTGGTGATTAAACACGGACTGAGAAACGCGATGATCCCGGTGGTGACCATGATGGGGCTTCAGTTTGGCTTCCTGCTTGGCGGATCGATCGTGGTTGAAGTGGTCTTCAACTGGCCGGGTCTGGGGCGACTGCTGGTGGATTCGGTGGCCATGCGCGACTATCCGGTGATCCAGGCCGAGGTGCTGCTGTTTTCGCTGGAATTTATCTTGATTAACCTGGTCGTTGATATGCTGTATGCGGCTATCAACCCCGCCATTCGCTATAAGTAAGGATGCACGATGATTAACTGGCGACGTAACGCCGTCCTCTCTGCGCTGCCGGGTGTCAGCCCCCATCGCGTCCGTACGCCGTGGCGGGAGTTCTGGCGACGATTCCGCCGTCAGCACGTGGCGATGGTCGCCGCCGTTTTTGTGCTGCTCCTGATCCTGACGGCGCTGTTTGCTCCGCTACTTGCGCCCTTTGATGCGGAAAACTTTTTTGATTACGACAGGCTGAATGAAGGGCCGTCGCTGATCCACTGGTTTGGGGTCGATGCGCTGGGGCGGGATATTTTCAGCCGCGTGCTGCTGGGTAGCCGGCTCTCTCTGGTGGCGGGATTTTTCTCCGTGGCAGTCGGTGCGGCGATTGGCACATTGCTGGGACTGCTGGCGGGCTATTACGAAGGCTGGTGGGATCGCATCATCATGCGCATTTGTGACGTGCTGTTTGCGTTTCCCGGGATCCTGCTGGCGATAGCCGTTGTAGCGGTGATGGGCAACGGCATGTCGAACGTGATTCTCGCTGTGGCGATCTTCAGTATTCCGGCTTTTGCCCGGCTGGTGCGGGGGAATACGCTGGTCCTCAAGCACCTGACTTACATTGAATCGGCGCGCAGCATTGGCGCGTCAGATCTGACGATTATCCTGCGCCACATCCTGCCCGGAACGCTGTCATCGATCGTGGTGTATTTCACCATGCGTATTGGTACCTCCATTATTTCTGCGGCCAGTCTGTCGTTCCTTGGACTGGGTGCACAGCCCCCGACGCCGGAGTGGGGCGCCATGCTCAATGAGGCGCAGGCCGATATGGTGATGGCTCCGCATGTGGCGATTTTCCCCAGTCTGGCAATCTTCCTTACCGTGCTGGCTTTTAATCTGCTGGGAGATGGCCTGCGTGATGCGCTGGATCCGAAGCTAAAAACCTAGCCCTCAGTGCAGCCTGAACAAATATTGTGCACATTGTCTGGTGATTGATGACAGGCGCTCTATGCTTGAATAACCTTCACCCTGTAAGGATATGGCAATGCATTCTGCACGTTTACCTCTGGTCGCCGGGCTGGCAACGTTGTGTTTAGTGCTGGCGGGCTGTTCGTCTAAAGTGGCTGATACTACTCAATATTCCGGTTTTTTACCGGATTACTCAAAACTGAAGCCGTCCGAATCGCCCAGCGGCCATCAAACGCTGCGCTGGATTTCGCCGGATGACAAGCTGTCCGACTATCGCGGGATCTATTACACCCCGGTCGTTTACTATCCTGCCGCAAAGCCCAATAACCGGGTCAGCCAGGCTACACTCGACCAGATTCGCACGTACCTTGATACCCAGCTTAAAGCCGCAGTTGCGCAGCGCAAGCCGCTGGTGAGTCAGCCTGAACCCGGTACGCTGGTGATGAAGACCGCCATCACGGCAGTGAACGCGGAAAATCAGGACATGAAAATCTATGAAGTGGTTCCGGTGGCCGCAGTGGTAGCCAGCACCATGGCCGCATCCGGCCACCGGACGCAGAACAGCGTGCTGTTCCTCGAGGCCGAGCTTCTGGATGCGAAAACCGGGAAACCGGTGATGGAAGTGGTGCGTAAAGCTTATGGTAAAACGGTGGCAAACAGCAGCGCGCCGATTAACCAGGCCGAGCTGAAAAGTGCTATTGACGAAATGGTTCGTGACGTGGTCGCACTGCCCGCAGAATAAGGCATCGGGTCAGTGGCGACCGCTGTTGCGGTCGCCACCGTTTAACCGTTAACGCATCATATTTTCTAATTTACTCACCGTATTCGACAGCTCAGTCACCAACGGCTGTAATTTTTGCTGAATGGCGTTGTACTGATCCAGTGCCTTCTGATCGGTGAACTGAACGCTGTTACCGATAATCTTCACCTTATCACCCTGCTGTTTCAGCAGATCGACCTGACTGACTACCAGAGCCAGCGTTTCCGGCACCAGCGTGGCGATCTGGCGCGCCACGTCATCAGGCTGTGCTACCAGTTTGGTATACACCTGATCGTAGACCGCTTTCAGATCTTCCGGCTGCTTCAGCGCCTGGTGTTTCGCATCAGCCTCCGCGCGTTGTTTGGCAAGCGCAGGCTCCCATGCTTTACTGTCAGCGGCCATTTTGCTCATTTCATCGCGTTTAGCTATCAGCGTTGTGACCGAACCCACGTGGTTCAGGCTGGAAAAAACAGGCACCAGCGACGCGTTAAATATCTCACTCATTCCCTGGTGATAATCGGTCAGGATCGCATAGTCACTGGCATAAGGACCGAAGGCCTTCTTCTCATCGTCGGTCAGCTGCGGAACAGCCAGTTGAGATTTCGCCAGCACGCGGGTTTGCAGGAACTCAATAAAAGCCTTGCGCTGTTCAGGCTCTTTGTCGCCACAGCCGCTCAGCGTCAGCAGTAAAGCCAGCATGATAAAAGGCAACAGCAGAAAACGTGCGAAGCCTGTCTGTGTTAATCGTGAAGTCATCAGAACTATCCCTTGTCGTATTGAATGAAGGTATTGCAGGTCACAGCCGGAGAAATATAGCGCAGTGCGCCAGATAATTCGGCAATTACTGACAACTTAGCTAAATTTATTTAACAAATGGTTACAAGGAGCAATTACGATGAGGCATTACCTGGCGGCATTCGCGTTCCTTCCGGCGTTATTACTCAGCCCTTTTGTGCTGGCGAATAAGGTTCAGGTAGAGGTACTGCAGGACAGGCTTGACCATCCGTGGTCGCTGGCCTTTTTACCCGAAGATCAGGGACTGCTGATCACCGAGCGATCCGGCCAGCTGCGGCGCTGGCAGGCGGGGAAGGGCCTGTCGCCAGCGATCGCCGGCGTGCCTGACGTCTGGTCGCAGCGCCAGGGGGGATTACTGGATGTGGTGCTGGCCCCGGACTTTACCAGCAGCCGACGTGTCTGGCTCAGTTATACCGTAGCCGGGCATGATGGTCGTGCCGGGGCCGCCGTAGGCTATGCCCGCCTGAGTGATGATTATCTTCGCTTAACCGATTTCCGTGAAGTCCTGCGCCAGCAGGGCGTGTCAACCGGGGCGAATCTGGGTACCA
The DNA here is from genome assembly GCF_001571305.1 of Erwinia persicina NBRC 102418. GTDB lineage: Bacteria > Pseudomonadota > Gammaproteobacteria > Enterobacterales > Enterobacteriaceae > Erwinia > Erwinia persicina. Next base: position 117,704 of record NZ_BCTN01000013.1, read on the forward strand.
GGATGGCCTTTGACCGTAGCGGCCACCTGTTTATCGCCTTTGGTGATAATTTCCAGGCGGAAAAAGCGCAGGATCTGTCAGCGCTTCAGGGGAAAATTATTCGCCTGAATGCCGATGGTTCCGTACCGGCCGATAATCCACTGGCACATAAAGCGGGAGCGCGTTCAGAGATCTGGAGCTGGGGAATGCGTAACCCACAGGGGCTGGCTATGAACCCCGCCAGCGGTGAAATCTGGGAAAGTGAGCACGGGCCGCGTGGCGGCGATGAAATCAACATTCCGCGCAAGGGTAAGAATTACGGCTGGCCGCTGGCGACATGGGGCATTGATTACAGCGGTGAGAAGGTACCCGGTTCGAAAGGAGGACGGGTGGCGGGCACGGAACAGCCGGTTTTATACTGGAAGGTCTCCCCGGCGATCAGCGGCATGGCATTCTACAGCGGCAGCCGTTTTCCGCAGTGGAAAGACGCTCTGTTTATCGGCGCGCTGAAAGAAAAGAACCTGATCCAGCTGCGGGTGAACGGTGACCGGGTTGAAGAACAGGCGCGGTTGCTGACCGATCGTGGCGAGCGTATTCGTGACGTGCGCAGCGGGCCGGACGGCTGGCTGTATGTGCTGACCGATGAGAGTAACGGCAAGCTGCTCAGGGTAGGGCTGCAGCCCTGATCAGGTCGGGGCTGACCTGTTGGGGTCAGCCCTGTGGGCTATCTGGCCCAGTGGCAAATGTCCCAGCCGCGCTGCTGTGCCAGTCGCTCCAGCGCAGCGGCGGGATTAATCACAGCCGCGCGATCCGCATATTCCAGCATGGCAACATCATTGATTGAGTCACTGTAAGCCCACCTATGGGAAAAGGGCGCTGCTTTCTGCGCTGCCTGCCACTCTTTTATCCGTGCGACCTTGCCTTCTTTATAGGTCAGCGTGCCATAGATCTGCCCACTGTAGCGGTCATCGATAACTTCTACGCCTATCGCCAGTGCCCCACATGCCCCCAGCTGTTCGGCTATCGGTGCGACCAGATGCTCGCCGCTGGCTGAAATCACCAGAATGGTATCTCCCCGCTGCCGGTGCCACGCCATGCGTTCCCGCGCGGCAGGGTAGACGCGGGGCAGGATATCGCGCTGGATAAAGCGGCGGATCCACCCAGACACCGTGGAGGCAGCCATACCGTTCAGCGGTGACAGTGTGGTGTGCATATACTCCTCCATGGACAACGTTCCCTGATAGTACTGCTCCATCAGGGCCCGCTCCTCATCGATCAGTCCGGCGGGGGCAAACCCCTGCGCAACCAGCCAGCGCAGCCACAGGCCGGTGCTGTCTTCGCAAATCAGTGTTTCGTCGAGATCGAACAGCGCTAAATCCATCATCATACTCCTCTGGCAGTGGCGGCCCAGAGTAGCGGATTTTTGTGACAGGCTTAACTGTTCGCGGCAAATTCGGATTTTCGCCCGTTTTAATCGCAGAAAAAATGACGAAAAATCAGCCAGTGAGACAGGAAAAATCTGCCAGATTGAATAAACTCTAAGAAACTTTACGGTTAAGTTGTTCATTTTCTGGGTATAACGCCTTAGTGTAGGGCAGTTAAACGCCTGGTTTCACTTTTATAATTGCCTTTCAAATGGATAAGCGGTCACCCCATGAAAAATACGTCCCTTCCTTCCCGTGTTTTTGCACTGGCTACCCCCACCACATTAATACTGCTCTCGCTGTCTACTGCTTATGCTGAGCAGGCTCCCGCTGCCCCGCAGATAGAAGCGAAGGCCTGGGTGCTGATGGATTATCACAGTGGAAAGGTGCTGGCCGAATCGAATGCTGATGAGCGTCTTGATCCTGCAAGTCTGACCAAAATGATGGCCAGCTATGTGACCGGTCAGGCGCTGAAAGCGGGCAAGATCAGCAAAGATGATATGGTCACTGTCGGGAAGGACGCCTGGGCCACCGGAAACCCGATTTTACAGGGATCATCGCTGATGTTTCTTAAGCCGGGCGATCGCATTCCTGTGTCGGAACTCAACAAAGGCATCGTTATTCAGTCAGGTAATGATGCCAGTATTGCGCTTGCCGACCATGTGGCAGGGAGCCAGGACTCCTTTGTCGGCCTGATGAACAATTATGTGCAGGCGCTGGGGCTGAAAAACACCCACTTCAAAACGGTGCACGGGCTGGATTCTTCCGGACAGTACAGTACCGCACGCGACATGGCGCTGATTGGGCAGGCGCTGATCCGCGATGTGCCGGAGGAGTATGCGCTGCACAAAGAGAAAGAATTCACGTTCAATAAGATCCGCCAGTACAACCGTAACCGGTTGCTGTGGAGCACCAATCTTCAGGTCGATGGTATCAAGACCGGACACACGTCCGGCGCAGGAAATAACCTTGTGGCCTCAGCCGTTGACGGCGATCAGCGGCTGATCTCGGTGGTGCTGGGCGCGGCCACCGACGCCATCCGCTTCCGGGAAAGTGAAAAACTGCTGACATGGGGCTTTCGTTTTTACGAGACGGTGACACCGATTAAGGCAGGGAATGCGTTTGCTACCCAGCGCGTCTGGTTCGGTGACCGGAAAGAGGTCAATCTGGGTGTGGCGAAAGATGCGGCGATCACCCTGCCCAAAGGCCAGCTGAAAAATCTCAAGGCCAGCTTTACGCTTGCCCAGCCGCAGCTGACGGCACCGCTGGCAAAAAATCAGGTGGTAGGGACCATCGACTTCCAGCTGGACGGAAAATCCATCGCGCAGCGGCCGCTGGTGGTATTAGATGAGGTGAAAGAGGCAGGCTTCTTTGGGCGTATCTGGGACTACATCATGATGAAAATGAACGGCTGGTTTGGCAGTTGGTTCGCTTAATCAGTAAGGGGCCGACCCGTTTACCGGTCGGCCCACCGCATCAGAACAGGTCGTAAGCGACGGCTGAAATCGCCACCAGGCCAACCAGCACCACAAAGACATTACTCAGTTTACCGCTGTATTTGCGCATTGCCGGCACTTTGTTGATGGCATACATCGGCATCAGGAACAGCAGGACGGCAATGATCGGGCCGCCCAGGCTTTCAATCAGACCCAGAATACTCGGATCCAGCGTGGCGACAATCCAGGTCGTTACCAGCATAAACAGCGCTGTAAAGCGATTCAGTTTATGTTCGGCGATGGATTTTCCACGACTGCGCAGCATTTTGTTAACGGTACCGTTAAAGCCTTCACGTGCGCCAAGGTAGTGACCCAGGAAGGATTTCGTAATGGCCACCATTGCAATGACGGGGGCCAGCCACGCCATCAGCGGGGTATCAAAATGGTTGGCCAGGTAAGAGAGGATAGAGATGTTCTGCGCTTTGGCTTCCGCCAGGTTGGCCGGCGTCAGGCTCAGTACGCAACTGAACACGAAGAACATCACGGTGAGCACCATCATCACATGGCTGCGTGCCAGAATGCGTGAGCATTTAGGCTCTGCCTGGTCGCCATACTCTTCGCGCTTGGCCACGGCAAAGGCGGAGATAATCGGGGAGTGGTTGAAGGAAAAAACCATGACCGGAATAGCCAGCCACAGGGTCATCATCAGCCCTTTTCCGGTTCCGCTCATGCTGACGTTATCAAAAATCGCGCTGCTCCAGTGCGGGATCAGATAGAGCGCCAGCACCATCAGCACCAGCACAAACGGATACACCAGTACGCTCATGGTTTTGACGATAATCTCTTTGCCAAAACGCACAATAGTCATCAGCCCGACAATCAGAATCAGCGCCAGCAGGGCGCGTGGCGGTGCCTGCAGATGCAGTTGATGGGTCATAAAGCTTTCAACGGTATTGGTGATCGCCACGCTGTAGACCAGCAGGATTGGGTAGATGGCAAAGAAGTAGAGCAGCGTAATCAGTTTACCGGCCCCCACACCAAAATGTTCTTCAACCACTTCAGTGATATCTTCGCCCGGCTGACGGCCTGAAAGCACAAAACGGCACAAACCACGGTGAGCAAAAAAAGTCATCGGGAAGGCCAGTACCGCCATGATGATCAGCGGGATCAACCCGCCAATGCCGGCATTGATCGGCAGAAACAGCACGCCGGCACCGATAGCCGTGCCGTACAGGCCGAGCATCCACATGGTGTCAGTTTTACGCCAGACGCTGGCATCCTGTGTTGCTTCGGGGCTCAACACCGCCGTTTGGGATGTGTCCATGATTTCTCCAGGGTTAAAAGGTAAAAACAATTAACTAAATCGTATTTCATTCGCCTCTACAGAATTAGCCTCTGATTACGGCTTTAATTAATTACTCTGTTTTAATGGCGCACACTTTACCACCAGAAAAAATAGATGAAAGCACTGTCTTTGTGGTTACCGGTGATCGTAATCACACTTTCACTACCTTTTTTAGAGGGAATGTCTGCGGGTGTGTTTTTTAAGGGTGTTAATCACCAGATTACCGCTGTTTAAACAGCCATTTACACTGCTTTTTTTGTTTTTTAACTGGGTAAGTAGTGAGCTGCTCTGCTTATAATAACGGCGGTTTTTATTAAATAACACTATTTATCAGTGGGTTGTGTTTTTCTGATGGGGTGGGTTTTTTCCGGCTGGGAGCTATTGCGCAACAGGTAAAATAACGGGCGTGATTAAAGCGCGTGTTGCGCAATAAATAACGCCCCCGCTGTCTGAAATAACAGCAAAGTTTTCGTGTTTTAAAAGAAGGTACGATGATCTGCATCAATGCAAAAAGGGCCTGAATAATCAGGCCCTAATTAAATATTAATCGCGAACCCAACCTTTACTGATGGGAAAGGCAAAGACGGTGCGATAAAGCGAAGAGAGTCGGGGCAGCAACGCGCCGCCGCAGAACTGCCAGAGAATTTGCGCAAACAGGCACGAGAGCAGCCCGACCAGCATACCGCCGAGCATATCCAGCGGCCAGTGTATGCCAAGGTAGACTCGCGACCAGGCGATAGCCGCACCAGTGACCAGTAAAATGGCACCTGACCACATCCGGTGCCAGCAAATAAAGGCGATGGCAAAGGTAAAAATAACCGTGCCATGATCGCTGGGATAAGAGTCATCAGGCGCATGCGACAGAAACTGATTACCCAGCCCAATAGCGAAAGGACGCGGATGGGGGAACAGATGGGCAAGACACCAGGAGATTGCCAGCGCACAAAGCAGAGCGACACCCGTTTTAACCACCAGCACGCGCTGGGAGGTGAGCTGGCTGCGCGGCCCCCACAGCCACAGGCCGACAATCAGCAGGGGCACAATGGCAATGAGATCGCGGGCAATAAACGTCGCCAGGGTAATCAGCCACTCGGGTGAATCCGTGCTGGCGTTAACCCAAAGAAACAGCACCCGGTTTAACTCTTCCATCATCAATATATCCTCGTCTTTTCAGCAGGTACGTTACGCACCCAAAAATCACACATTGCGTCAGCCAGACCCACCACGCCGCCCACAAGTTGTGAGAAAGGAAGTGGGCGCCGCGCATAATCTGGCCAAAACCCATGACCATGCCGAGAATCAGGGCTGACCACCAGCAAACCCATGCCAGGCGCGGCCGACGCGGGTAAAAAAGAAAAAACAGCGCCAGTGCACTAAAGCCGCTGGAGGCATGCCCGCCCGGGAAGCAGTGCCCCGGCCCACTGTTGATCGGCACCGCACCGAACAAAGGATAAGAGACAGCCTTCCCGCCAAACTCCACCAGATCCCACGGGCAGGAGTGAGCGCTGGTGGCTTTCAGCACGCCCACCACCAGCGGGCCGATACCCATCAGCAGGGCCACCAGCACCCAGCGCGGCTGACGGCGGATAAACCCGGCCAGCAGCAGCAGAACGCCCATGGCGATCACGCCCTGCTTCAGCAGCCGGTGGTTGATCACATCAAGCCAGACATTATCCTTCCACGGAAACTGTCCGGTCAGCGGATCGAACCACATCCGCGTTATTGCCATATCCCAGCGTTCACTGCGCGACAGCCAGATAAACAGCATCGCACTGAGAATTAACAGCACGAATTGCTTAAGGTAAAAGCCAGCAGGTAAGGGGTAAAGAGTTTCGCTCTTAATTGCATGGCTCGTTTGGCTTTTGTTGAGAATTGATGATGATTTCATGAAGGTTTAGCTATCTGACCAGAGTCCAGGCAGTCAGTTTGCCGGGGAGGGCTTAAGGAAGCCTTAAGGCTGACAGGGCGGTTTACGAGGAGGCAGAAAAGAAAAAAACCCGATAATCATAAGATTAACGGGCTCCACAATCAGGGGATTTCAAAGAAAAGCAGTGGCACTAATTAAGACTTCAGCCCACAAAAAAAGTTCTGCGAAATCGATTAATTTTTTTAACCGCCCAGGATCGGCCAGATTATCACAATCAGCGTACCTGCCAGTGTCAGTAAAACGTTAGCAATAGCATAGGTTCCTGCATAGCCGAGTGCCGGGATATTACTGCGTGCGGTGTCGCTGATGATCTCCATCGCCGGAGCACAGGTACGTGCGCCCATAATGGCGCCGAACAGCAGCGCGCGATTCATTTTCAGCACCCATGCACCGAACAGGAAACAGATAATCACCGGCACCAGGCTGACGATCAGACCGGCACCCAGCATCAGCAGCCCGGTTTCACCCAATCCTTTAGTGATACCGCTACCGGCGCTCAGCCCTACGCCCGCCATAAAGACCATCAGACCAAACTCTTTGACCATGGTCAGTGCGCCCTGGGGAATATAGCCAAATGTTGGATGATTAGCGCGCAGGAAGCCCAGCATGATCCCGGCAAACAACAGCCCGGCCGCATTACCAATGCCAAAGTTAAAGCTGCTGAACTGGAAGGTGATCATGCCGATCATCAGACCGATGATAAAGAAAGCGCAGAATGCCAGCAGATCGGTCATCTGGCTGTGAATGGAGATAAAACCAATACGGTCAGCCACCGCCTTCACGCGGCGTGCTTCACCGCTGATGTGCAGGACGTCGCCTTTATTGAGAATAATGCTGTCGTCGATCGGCATTTCAATCTGGCTGCGGATCACCCGGTTAAGGAAGCAGCCATGATCGGTCAGCTTCAGCTGGCTCAGACGTTTATTCACCGCATTGTTATTCTTGACCACGATCTCTTCATTGACGATGCGCATATCCAGCAAGTCACGGTCAAAAACCTCTTTCCCGTTGCGGAAGCTGGGGTCGAGCCGGGAATGGGCATCAGGATAGCCCACCAGCGAAATTTCATCTCCAGGCTGCAGTACCGCATCGCCATCCGGGTTGGCCAGAATGCCGTTGCGACGAATACGCTCAATATAACAACCTGTCTGCCGGTAGATACCAAGCTCACGCAGATTTTTGCCATCAATCCAGGCCACCAGCTCCGGTCCAACGCGGTAGGCGCGGATCACTGGCAGATAGACTTTCCGCTGACTGTCCGGATCCAGACCGCGCTCCCGGGCAATCTGCTGGGCGCTGGTGGGCAAATCCTGGTGCTGTAATTTAGGCAGATAGCGCGCGCCAAAAATCAAGCTGACCAGACCAATCAGATAGGTCAGCGCGTAGCCGAGGCTCAGATGGTCCTGTGCCTGGCTCAGGCTCTGGCCGTTAGTCAGTGTCTGACGCAGGGTATCTCCGGCCCCGACCAGTACCGGTGTTGAGGTCATTGAACCTGCCAGCATCCCGGCCGTCAGGCCAATATCCCAGCCGAACAGTTTGCCCAGACACAGAGCGAGGATCATCGCGCTGGTGACCATCACAATGGCCAGCATCAGATAGTTTTTTCCGTCGCGAAAGAAAATAGAGAAAAAATTGGGGCCCGCTTCTACGCCAACGCAAAAAATAAATAACATAAAGCCTAAATTAAGGGCGTCGGTATTAATGGAGAAATGCTGCTGGCCGAGCAGTAAAGAAACAACTAAAACGCCAATAGAATTACCGAGTTGAACAGAACCTAACCGAAGTTTGCCTAAACATAACCCCAGCGCCAGTACGACAAATAATAACAGAATGTAATTTCCACTTAACAAATCTGCGACGTTTATATTCACGGTTTAACTTCTTGTTTACCAGTAACCTATTGATAGGAGGGGGTTTATGCGCTAAATTTCATGGCGTAACAATAGCCACTGCTGTTGCCTGTTAAGAGAAGTCTTAGCCGACAGTCAGATAAAGCGCGACTCATTTTAGTCGCTATGTGGCATGACAGCCAGCACCTGGCTGGCTTATTTGTTACGGGTTTTGTTTTTGGAAAATATTCAGGATAAAAGCGGCTGCTCACTGTCAGTGGGCTGACTCATTGACGCGTCGAAATGAATTGAATTGGGTTAATCATGACCCGGAGAAAATTCTTGTGTGGATAAAAGGTATCCGTTGGACAGGTCTGATCGCCTGCAGCGCACTCTACGGTGCAATCTATATCGCCGTACGCTATCCGCTACCCGCAGGTTACAGTGGACATGCTCAGCTCGGGCTGCTGCTGTTTGTCTTACCTGGCGCCCTGGCTGCATTGACCTCCCGCGAGGCCCCGCTAACGGTGATGGCCGTCGCCATCGCTCTGGCATCACCCCCCTGTCTGCTACTGATGCAGTCAGATGGCTTTAACAGTGTGGGGCTGGGTCAGGAGATTGCCTTTATTGCCAGCGCCGTATTCTGGTGCGGCTCGGGCACTTTAGCGGTGATGCTGTGGCGGACGCTGATGGAGATGCATCAGCAGCAACAGGACAGGAAAGAGCGCTTATAGCTTACTGACTGCAATGCGGGCCGATTGCAAAAGAATCGGCCGCTGCGGGGGCGTAACAAGAGGGGAATTTACTGGAACAGGCCCAGATTCTCTTTCGCATAAGCTTCGAATTCTGTACAGCCACCGATGTGTGTCTGATCCAGGAAGATCTGCGGCACGGTTTCTACCGGTTTGCCCACGGTCTTCTCTAAGTCAGCCTTGGTGATCCCTTCAGCGTGAATATCCACATAGCGGAAATTAAAGTCATCACGTTCTTCCGTCAGTTTTTCAGCCAGCTCTTTCGCGCGAACACAGTACGGGCAGGCAGGACGTCCAAAAATCACTGCAAACATAGGTTTCTCCTCAAAGGGTCAGAACTTTTATGTGATACATGTCACATATCATGGCTTATTGGCGCTTATGATGCCCGCATCCCGGGCTGAAAGGAAGAAGGAATTACCTGTTAGTCTGATTCGCTGCACCTATGCATAAACGCACATTCTGCGCTTTAATATCCTCACTCATTCAGAATAATGCCGTCAGCAGGAGAGCCGTTATGCGTGCATTCAGTCAACTTCCCCGGCCGGTGCTGGTTCTTGAAGTCCTTGGCATGGCGCTGCTCATCCTCTCTTACCTGACGTTACATGAAATGCTACCCTTGCCGTCGCTATTTACCGGTAAACTTGCCGCGACAGTGATGATTTTTGCCGGTATCGCCCTGATGCTGCCTGCTGCCACAGTCATGATGTGGCGGACGGCCAGGGTCATGGCGCCCGACCTTTTTAACACGCGATCTTCGCGTGAGAAGCCCAAACCAGGAGATTCCCATGACGCCGACCATTAAGCTAATGTGTTCGCACCGTTCAATTCGTGCCTTCAGCGACCAGGCGATCACTGCAGAGCAACGTGCAGCGATTCTGGATGCTGCTCAGTCGGCCTCCACCTCCAGTTTTTTACAGTGTTCATCCATTATCCGTATTACCGATCCGGAGATGCGTAACACGCTGGTCACCCTCAGCGGTGGCCAGAAATATGTGGCTCAGGCCGCGGAGTTTTGGATCTTTTGTGCCGATTTTAACCGCAATCAGCAGATCTGTCCGGAAGCGCAACTGGGGCTTGCAGAGCAACTGCTGCTGGGCTGTGTGGATACGGCGCTGATGGCGCAGAATGCGATGGTAGCGGCGGAGTCGCTGGGCTTTGGCGGCTGCTATATTGGCGGTATTCGTAACAATATTGCAGAGGTGACTGAACTGCTTGGCCTGCCGAAGTTTGTGCTGCCGCTGTTTGGCATGTGCCTGGGCAGCCCTGAACAGGATCCGGATACCAAACCACGTATGCCAGCGGCCATGCTGGTGCACGAAAACCATTATCAGCCGCTTGACCCTGCGCTGCTGGCGGAATATGACCGCGAGCTGGTGGCCTATTATGAGTCACGCGACAGCAATCGCCGCTCGGAAAGCTGGAGTGAGCATATCCAGAAAACCATCATTAAAGAGAGCCGTCCGTTTATCCTTGACTACCTGCATCAGCAGGGATGGGCAACGCGCTAACCCTTTCGCCCCGGAGGCTTCTGGTGAAAATTGCCATTCTTTCCCGTGATGGTTCGCTTTACTCATGTAAGCGTTTGCTGGAGGCCGCGCGGGCACGCGGGCACAGCGTTGAGGTCATTGATCCGCTTTCCTGCTATATGAATATCAATCCGGGGTCGTCGGCGATTCATTATCAGGGGCGTCAGCTGGCGCACTTTGATGCGGTGATCCCGCGTATTGGATCCGCCACCACGTTTTATGCCACGGCCGTGCTGCGTCAGTTCGAAATGTGCGGCAGTTATCCGCTCAATGAATCACTGGCAATTGCCCGGGCGCGGGACAAACTGCGCTCACTGCAACTGCTGGCGAGGGCAGGGATTGCCATGCCGGTCACTGGCTTTGCTCACTCACCGGACGATACCCGGGATTTGATCGAAATGGTGGGCGGCGCACCGCTGGTGGTCAAGCTGGTAGAGGGCACGCAGGGGATTGGTGTGGTACTGGCTGAAACCCGTCAGGCTGCTGAAAGCGTGATCGATGCATTTCGCGGCCTGAATGCGCACATTCTGGTGCAGGAGTTTATCAAAGAAGCACGGGGTTGCGACGTCCGCTGCCTGGTGATTGGCGGAGAGGTGGTGGGGGCGATTGAACGCGAGGCGAAAGAGGGCGATTTCCGTTCGAATCTGCATCGCGGCGGCCAGGCCCGGCGGGTAACGATCAGCGCTGCTGAACGCGCGATAGCGATCAAAGCTGCCGCGACGCTGGGACTGGATGTGGCTGGTGTGGACATTCTGCGCGCTCACCGTGGTCCGCTGGTGATGGAAGTGAATGCGTCTCCCGGACTGGAGGGGATTGAAAAGACCACGGGACTGAATATAGCCGCTAAGATGATCGGATGGATTGAGGCGCAGGCCCAGCCCGGTTTTTGCCTGAAAACCGGCGGATAAAGGGCATCGTTAGCGCCGGGCAACCCGGCGCTGCAGCACCATGCGCATAAATCGGTGAATAGAATGGCGTGGTCAGGTGTTTACGCTATGACTGCTAAACGGAGGTTCACCGATGACTCGCCCTGTGTATTTACTGAGTTTTTTATTGCTGATGAGTACGGCGCTGTACGCGGCGCCAGCAACCTATGCTATTTCAACGGATAAAACGGCGATTGGTTTGTCATGGCGCGCGTTCGGCCACGCCTTCTCACAGGCCCGACTTCAGGGAGTGACCGGGACGGTCACACTGGATCCTGCTGCCGACTGGCAGGATCACATCGAAGTGAAAATCCCGGTGGCCACGCTGGTGGCGTCCAATATCCTGCTGACCAGCCAGCTTAAAGGGGCGCTGTTTTTTGATGCGGCACACTACCCCTGGATACGCTTTACCAGCATTCGGGTGGTAGCACTGGGACAGGGGCAGTTCAGAATTTTTGGCATGCTGTCAGTGAAAGATGTGCGTCGTCCGGTAGTGATGGAGGCCTCGCTGGATAATCATGGGATATTATCGCCGGGTATGCAGACCCTCGCCCTTCATGCCTCAACGGCCATTTCCCGCAGCGCATTTAACGTTGATCACCTGGTGGGTATCGTGGATGACCGGGTTGCGATTAACCTGACAATTGCAGCTCAGGCATCGCCCCGCTAAGGTCTTTTATTTCGTTATTGCTACGCCCGACAGCTTTCTGCAGTGAGGGGGGCTGCCCATGGGGCCCCCCTCTGGGTTAATCCTTAAAAGCAGTCACTGGCGTCATATTTCTGTCGTAATTATGGTTTTTAGCGGCGTTTTTCCGTAAGCTAGAACGCAATTTTATTGCGGCAAGAGACAAACAATATGGATTCACTCGTCGTTCCGGATCTCGACGTATTGCGACGTTGGCTGGATCAGCAAAGCATTACCTGGTTTGAGTGTGATTCATGCCAGGCACTTCATCTGCCGCATATGCAGAATTTTGACGGGGTGTTTGACGCCAAACTGGATCTGGTGGACAACGTGATCCTGTTTTCGGCGCTTGCCGAGGTGAAACCTACGGCGCTGATCCCACTGCTTGCGGACCTGTCGCAAATCAACGCCAGCTCCCTGACGGTAAAGGCGTTCCTGGATATTCAGGACGATAACCTGCCAAAACTGATCGTTTGCCAGTCAGTGAGTACAACGGCGGGGCTGACCTACAGCCAGTTTGTCCATTTTATGAAGCAGAGCGAAGAACAGATCTCCATGATTGTCATGGAAGCCTTTGCCAATCATTTGCTGATGATCGGGGAAGATGAGGACCGGACACTCATGGCTGATGGCCATTCCGTGCTGCATTAACCCCTCCTTTTTTACCTTCATTTTTGCCAGCAGGCGGAGCTATCTCCCGCCTGTTTTCATCCCGCCAAAACGTTCCCATCCTTTTTTGCCGCAAACGCTGCTTTTATCACCTTATCCCTGAGTATCCACACGGCTTTTTATTCTGCACTATGCCCTTTATTGCCAGATATTAGTCGCTGTTTATGCCATGAATGGCATATCACAGAGAGGAAACATGCATAAAAAATCGATAAAAGGCGTTTTTTACCCTGGGGGCTGGTCTGGGCCTGATAGTGGGGCTATTCTTGCGTGGCTGCATCAAGCGTGCAACGTCCCCAGATATATAGGTTTTTAGTATTAACAACAGAATGAATATTGATTCACTCTGGTTCTCTTAAGGTACTAACCTGTATTAAGAGGCAGGTGTTCACCGGTTCGCCTGCCCGGCATTAGTTTATCTCTGTTCAGGAGGATGGAAAATGTTCAACCAACGTAAAAAATGGTTGTCAGCTGTGGTTGCGGGCGCGCTGATGGCGGTCTCTGCGGGTTCACTGGCTGCAGATAAGACGCTGCACGTTTATAACTGGTCTGATTATATTGCGCCCAATACCGTAGCGGATTTTGAAAAGCAAACCGGTATTAAAGTGGTGTATGACGTCTTCGACTCCAACGAAGTGCTGGAAGGCAAAATGATGGCCGGTAATACCGGTTATGATGTCGTCGTTCCTTCCTCCAGCTTCCTGGCGCGACAGCTTCAGTCAGGCGTGTTCCAGCCGCTGGACAGAAGCAAACTGCCAAATTATAAAAACCTTGATCCGGATTTGATGAAAAAGCTTGAGCAGCACGATCCGGGCAACAAATACGCCATTCCTTACCTGTGGGCCACCACGGGCATCGGCTACAACGTTGAAAAAGTGAAAGCGGCGCTGGGCAAAGATGCCCCTGTCGACAGCTGGGATCTGGTACTGAAGCCGGAAAACCTGGAAAAACTGAAAAGCTGTGGCGTATCCTTCCTGGATGCACCGGAAGAAATCTTTGCTACCGTGCTGAACTATATGGGCAAAGATCCTAATAGCAGCGATCCGAAAGATTATACCGCAGCGACTGACCTGCTGTTGAAACTGCGCCCCAGCATTCGCTACTTCCACTCATCTCAGTACATTAACGATTTGGCGAACGGAAACACCTGCGTGGCTATTGGCTGGGCCGGGGATATCCTGCAGGCAAAAAATCGTGCTGTCGAAGCCAAGAACGGCGTGAATATTGCCTACAGCATTCCCAAACAGGGGGCGCTGGCGTTCTTCGATATGCTGGCTATCCCTAAAGATGCGAAAAACGTCGATGAGGCCTATCAGTTTATTAACTATCTGATGGAGCCAAAAGTGATGGCCCAGATATCCAATACAGTGTTCTACGCCAGCGGCGTCAAAGCGTCCCTGCCGTTTGTCGATCCGGCCATCCGTGATAACCCGGGGATTTATCCGACGGCAGACACCATGGCAAAACTGTTTACCCTGAAGGTGCAGGAGCCAAAACTTGACCGTGTGCGTACGCGTGCATGGACTAAAGTTAAAAGCGGTAAGTAACGCACCCTCGTTTTACACTTGTTAAGCAGCAGAGGCGCGATTACCGGCCTCTGTTTTGTCATTTTTAGGGGTGGGGCACCGCACCGTTCCCCCCTTTTTAGCGCCGGAGTATCATGGTCGTGAACGACGCAATCCCCCGTCCTGAAAGCAAAGCAGATAAGGCGCTAACGCCGCTGCTGGAAATCCGTAACCTGACCAAATCGTTCGACGGTCAGCACGCAGTGGATGATGTGAACCTCACCATTTATAAAGGCGAGATATTTGCTCTGCTTGGCCCCTCTGGCTGCGGTAAGTCAACGCTACTGCGCATGCTGGCTGGCTTCGAATCGCCTACCCAGGGGCAGATTGTGCTGGATGGCCTGGATCTCTCCCATGTGCCGCCGTATCAGCGTCCGATCAATATGATGTTCCAGTCCTACGCGCTGTTTCCCCATATGACGGTAGAGCAGAACATTGCGTTCGGCCTGAAGCAGGACCGCTTATCGAAAGAGGTGATTGCTGAACGCGTGGCGGAAATGCTTGCTCTGGTTCATATGCAGGAATATGCCAGACGCAAGCCGCACCAGCTTTCCGGCGGTCAGCGTCAGCGCGTGGCGCTGGCCCGTAGCCTGGCCAAACGCCCGAAGCTGCTGCTGCTCGACGAACCGATGGGTGCGCTGGACAAAAAGCTGCGTGACCGTATGCAGCATGAAGTGGTGGATATTCTTGAGCGTGTCGGGGCGACCTGCGTCATGGTGACCCACGATCAGGAAGAAGCGATGACTATGGCTGGCCGTATTGCGATCATGAACCGGGGCAAATTCGTGCAGATGGGCGAGCCGGAAGAGATTTATGAGCATCCGACCACGCGCTTCAGCGCTGAATTCATCGGGTCGGTTAATCTCTTCGAAGGCCTGCTGCGTGACCGTCAGGACGATGGGCTGATTATCGACTGCCCGGGGCTTGTCCATCCGCTGAAAGTCGCCTCGGATGTCTCGGTGGTCGATGGCGTACCGGTTTCCGTGGCGCTGCGTCCGGAAAAAGTCATGCTGTGCGAAGCGGTTCCGGCGGATGGCTGTAACTTTGCGGTCGGGGAAGTCGTGCATATCGCCTACCTCGGTGATCTGTCGATTTATCACGTTCGCCTGCGCAGTGGACAGATGATCAGCGCCCAGTTGCAAAACGCCTATCGCTTTCGTAAGGATACCCCGACCTGGGGTGACGAAGTGCGTCTCTGCTGGGATGCCGATAGCTGTGTGGTCTTAACGGTGTAAATCATGAACCCATATTCTGAACGTAAGACTAAACCGCCAAGCGGCCAGCAAACCGGCTTTAAAGGGCTGCTGACGCGCCTGCAAACGGCACACGGACGTAAACTGATTATCGGGCTGCCTTACCTCTGGCTGGCACTGCTGTTTCTACTGCCGTTTCTGATTGTTCTGAAGATCAGCTTTGCTGATATCGCCCGTGCCAGCCCGCCGTATACCGACCTGTTAAGCTGGGCCGACGGCCAGCTGACCATGGCGCTGAACTTCGGCAATTACCTGACGCTGACCGACGATCCGCTGTATATCCTCGCCTATCTGCACTCGCTGAAGGTGGCCGGGATTGCCACCATTGCCTGCCTGTTGATTGGTTATCCGCTGGCCTGGGCCGTAGCGCATGCATCGCCCTCAACGCGCAATATTCTTCTGTTGCTGGTGATCCTGCCCTCGTGGACCTCGTTCCTGGTGCGGGTGTACGCCTGGATGGGCATCCTCAATAATAACGGCTTACTAAACCGGTTCCTGATGTGGACGGGGATCACCGATCACCCCCTCACCATTCTTTACACCGACCTGGCGGTTTATATCGGGATTGTGTACTGCTATCTGCCGTTTATGGTGCTGCCGATCTACACCGCCCTGACGCGGATTGATTACTCACTGGTGGAAGCATCGCTCGACCTGGGTGCCCGCCCGCTAAAAACCTTCTGGAGTGTCATTGTGCCACTGACCAAAGGCGGGATTATTGCCGGATCGATGCTGGTGTTTATTCCGGCAGTGGGGGAGTACGTGATCCCTGAGCTGCTGGGCGGCCCTGACAGTATTATGATCGGGCGCGTGGTGTGGATGGAGTTCTTTAATAACCATGACTGGCCGGTGGCTTCGGCGCTGGCGGTGATTATTCTGCTGATCCTGATCCTGCCCATTATCTGGTTCCATAAACATCAGAACAAAGAGATGGGGGAAAAAGCGTGAGTCAGTTACCGGTTATTCGCTCAAAATGGCGTACGGCCATTCTCGTGGTCTGTTTCGTGTTTCTTTACGCGCCGATGCTGCTGCTGGTGGTGTACTCCTTTAACTCATCACAACTGGCGGCGTGGGAGAGCTTCTCCCTGCACTGGTATCACGTGCTGTTTAATGATGATGCGATGGTCCGCGCCGTCACCCTTAGCCTCTCTCTGGCCGGGTTATCGGCCACGGCGGCGGTGATCCTGGGAACGATTGCGGCCATGGTGATTGTGCGCTTCGGGCGCTTTAAGGGCTCCACCGGTTTTGCCTTTATCCTCACCGCACCGCTGGTGATGCCGGATGTGATCACCGGGTTGTCACTGCTGCTGCTGTTTGTGGCGATGAGCAATGCCTTTGGCTGGCCTGCCGAGCGTGGAATGCTGACCATCTGGCTGGCGCATGTGACGTTCTGTACTGCCTACGTTGCGGTGGTGATCAATTCTCGCCTGCGCGAGCTGGATCGCTCCATCGAAGAAGCCGCGATGGATTTAGGGGCCACGCCGCTGAAGGTGTTCTTTGTCATCACCGTACCCATGATCGCCCCGGCGATTGTCACCGGCTGGCTGCTGGCCTTCACCCTGTCGCTGGATGACCTGGTGATCTCCAACTTTGTGACCGGGCCGGGGGCCAATACCTTACCGATGCAGATTTTTGCCACCGTTCGCCGTGGCATTAACCCGGAGATTAACGCGCTGGCAACGCTGATCCTGCTGGTGGTCGGGATTGTCGGGTTTATTGCCTGGCGATTGATGGCGGGTAAAGAGAAGCAGCGGCTGAAGGATATTCAGCGGGCGCGCAGCGGGCATTAATCATTGCGGTAACGGGGGCGATGCGACACAAAAGGTCTGCATCACACCCGGCGTGCATTATCTGCAGGGGGCGACCGAACCAAAAGGGCGTACCCTGCAGGGCACACCGCTGTGGCTGATCCTGGGTTGCGGCCAGTAAGCGCTGTGTTCCGGGGCGAATTATCCCAGAACCTTCTTCACGCAGGCTTTGAAAATGTTAATCCCCACCGGCAGTGAATTCAGATCAAAGTGCATATCAGGATGGTGCAGCCCGGGGAGTAACCCGGTGCCAAGCCCCCAGAATCCGGCTTTCACCGATGGACGCTCCACCGGGTAGTGGAAGAAATCTTCACTGCCCGGCGTGGCGCGGGGAGCCATCAGCGCCTCCTTACCCAGCACCTCAACAATAGCCCCGGCGATCAATGCGCTCATCTCGTCATCAATCTCTGCCGCAGGCATCGCCTTTAGGATCTGCACCTCCGCCTGCGCACCAAAGGCCGCCACGCTGTGCTCAATCGCCCGACGCACGCGATCCTGCAACGTCACCATATCCTCGTTTGTTGCCGTGCGCAGATCGAACACCACCCGCGCTTCATCCGGGATGGAATTGGTCACGCCCGCATCGCAGAGGAAGCGGGTGGCTTTGACGCTCCACATGCTGTCCGCTGCCAGATGGATGGCGTTAACCGCCTGTACCGCGCTGACGCCGGCATCCAGGGCGTTGACGCCGAGGTGCGGGCGGGCGCCATGCGCCGTCTGACCGTGAATGATCGCCTCGACGGTCACGCAGGCGGAATAGTACACGGCCGGGATCGCCGTGCCGACGGCACACTCCTGCGCCGGGCGCACGTGGAAACCAAGGATCATATCCACATCATCGATCGCGCCGCCGGCAATCATCGCCAGTGCGCCCGTGCCCAGTTCTTCTGCAGGCTGGAAAATCAGTTTGAGACGGCCTTTTTTAATGGCCTGTTCGGCCATCAGCTCCTGCGCGGCCGTCAGCACAACGGCGGAGTGGCCATCATGACCACAGGTATGGCGGGCGCAGGGGACGCCGTCAATGATATGCCCCAGCGCATCCATATCTGCGCGTAATGCCAGAGTCGGGCCCGGTATACCGCTGTCCAGTACCGCTACGATACCGGTAGTAGCATTAAAATTATCCTGTACTGCGTATCCGGCGGCCTTAAGCTGCTGGCTGATATAGGCCGAAGTTTTAAACTCCTGGAAACCCAGCTCCGGGATCTCATGAAGGTAGTGGTAATGTTCTAATACTTTTGACACGTTATTTCACTCCGTTCAGCTTGTGTTACGCAATGACTCTCATTACTCACATCGCCACTGAGGCATTCATCATGCGGGGCAATATCCGCAGCGGCCATTATGTCGTCGCTACGTCAGAGACGCCAGGCAGGCATTGCCTTAACTGTACCGGGATCCCATTAAAAAGAGGGAATCTTTACGCAGAGCCGCCGCAACACCCGGGAAGGGATTATTCATCATCCTAAGCTGAGATTTATTTTGCGACAGGCGTCAGGCTGCTTAGCGCTATTGTGCAAACCCTCACCGGAAAAATACATCTGGCTGACAACCCTTAGCGGCAGGCCGATGAGCCGGTTGCGTGCTCTTCAGCGGATGCGCTAATTTTATTTGCAGGCACAGCGATTAACTTCCTCACGGCTATCAACAATCAGGCAAAATAGCCTGCGGGTGCTTTTCGCTCCCGGCAGTGGAATTATTCTGTTACCCAGGCTAAAAATAAGGGGGGTGACTGCCGATAAACAGTGATCTGCCGGATCAGTACGGCAGATATCATGCCAGGATGTATTAAAGAAATTAATCTTTAAGATAACAAGTCGTGTCGTCGGTTAATCTGGCGAACGTCATCCCGTTATCAGGCTATTATTTATTGGCACAGTGAATTTAAAAGACACTTTTTTCTCTTTCTAGTGGGAATATTCTGGTGAGCGCAATTGTAAAACACCAAAACGGGTCAGCTGTTCGCCTTCAGGGCATACCTCCGGCAGAGCGGGAGAGAAAAATGTCAGCACTGCTGAGAGAGGATAAGATCCTGTTGCGCGATGCGGGGCCTGTCCCGGTCCCGGTGTGGATTGCCGGTATTGCCATTATTGCCACCCGCTGTCTGGGCGTGATGCTGCTGTTCAACGAGCTGGGATTTCTGGAACTGATGAATTTTATTCACCGCAGCGCACAGGCCTGGGATTCCACGCTGATTTTTATTGCCAGCCAGCTGATTTTTTTTATTGAACTGCGCTGTGCGATTGCGCTGATGCGCGGACGTAGCTGGGGACGCTGGGGGTTTCTGCTGGCGCAGCTGGTGGTGGTGGTTTATATGTTTATCGCATCGATGGGCTGGATCTATCCGGAAATATTCAGTATCAATCGGGACAGTGGCCGCCAGATCATTCAGTCCCTGCTGGGGCAAAAACTCCCTGATATGCTGATCCTGCTGCTGCTGTTCGTGCCACAGAGCAGCCGGCAGTTTTATCGGTAACCCCTCGCTGCTATACTGCGCCCCTGCATTTCGCTTCCCTTATCAGGCTTTCATCATGTATTGCGCGCTTTACGACGCCGGCCGCTGCCGTTCCTGCCAGTGGCTGGAAACGCCTTATCCCCGGCAGCTTGCCCAAAAACAGTCTCACCTGCAGCAGCTGCTGGAAGCGCATCCGGTGGGACAATGGCTGCC
The DNA here is from genome assembly GCF_001571305.1 of Erwinia persicina NBRC 102418. Taxonomy (GTDB): domain Bacteria; phylum Pseudomonadota; class Gammaproteobacteria; order Enterobacterales; family Enterobacteriaceae; genus Erwinia; species Erwinia persicina. The sequence goes on from NZ_BCTN01000013.1 coordinate 137,499, forward strand.
CCCTGCGGTGTCGGCGCAGCAAAAATTCCGCAATAAGGCCAAAATGGTGGTCAGCGGCAGCGTGGAACGTCCGCTACTGGGTATGCTGCACCGCGATGGTACGCCGGTCGATCTGGCCGACTGCCCGCTTTATCCTGACAGTTTTGCCAGCGTATTTGCTGAACTGCGCCCATTTATCGCCCGCGCCGGGTTAACGCCTTACAACGTCGCGCGCCGGCGTGGTGAACTGAAATATATTCTGCTCACAGAAAGTCATCATACTGGTCAGCTGATGCTGCGCTTTGTACTGCGTTCGACCACCAAGCTGGCACAGCTGCGCGCTGCGCTGCCTGAACTCCAGCGTGCATTGCCACAGCTGGTGGCGATCTCTGCCAATATACAGCCCGTGGCGATGGCCATTCTCGAAGGCGAAGAGGAGATCCCGCTGACGGAAAACCAGGTGCTTGCCGAGCAGCTCAACGATGTCCCGCTGTCCATCCTGCCTAAGAGCTTCTTCCAGACCAACCCCGCTGTGGCCGCTGCGCTGTACGCGACGGCCCGTGAATGGGTCAGCGCGCTGCAGGTAAGTACGATGTGGGATCTGTTTTGCGGCGTCGGTGGGTTTGGCCTGCACTGCGCCACACCTGATATGACGCTGACTGGCATCGAGATCAGTCAGGCGGCGATCGCCTGCGCTCAGCGTTCTGCTGCGCAGATGGGGCTGGAAAAGGTCAGCTTCGCGGCGCTGGACTCCACCGCTTTTGCCACCGGAGAGGGCAGTGTGCCTGAGCTGGTGCTGGTCAATCCCCCGCGCCGGGGAATTGGTGCGGATCTGTGTGACTATCTGGATAAGATGGCGCCGCCCTGGATACTCTACTCCAGCTGCAACGCAGAGACGATGGCTACGGATATAGGCCGTCTGCCAGCTTACCGTATTGTCAGGGTGCAGATGTTCGATATGTTCCCACACACCGCGCATTACGAGGTGCTGACGCTGTTACAGCGGGTGTAAACGGTTAACAGGCAGTGCGACCGGAAAAAACGTTATTACCGCAGATGAAAAACCCTGGCTGGGTTCGGCCGTTGCAACGGTGCGAACCCAGCCAGTGAGGACGGAACTGCGACCCCTGTCAGTCCATCTGATTATTCAGGGAACCACTGCTTATTCAGTTTCTCCACCGTCCCGTCGGCTTTCAGCGCGTCCAGAGCGGTGTTCAGCTTATTCAGTAACGCCTCATTATCTTTGCGCACGGCAATGCCAAGACCCGTCCCAAAGTAGCTGCTGTCTGTGATATGTTCTCCGACGGAGCTGAGGTCAGGATTGGTCTTCAGCCAGGCACCGACGACAGCAGTATCGCCCAGGATGCCATCCAGACGGTTATTTTTCAGATCAAGAATAGCGTTCTGATAGCTGTCGTAGGCCACCGCCGTGATCTCAGGATGCTTATCCTGCAGATATTTCTGGTGGGTCGTGCCGTTTTCCATCCCGACGCGTTTTCCTTTCAGCTCCTCAAGGCGAGTGAAGCGGCCCTTTTTGGCGATAATAATTGCTGAGTTAGCGTAATACGGCTGCGTAAAGCTGACCTGCTTACTGCGCTCTTCGGTGATGTCCATCCCGGAGATCACCGCATCGTAGCGTCGGAACTTCAGCGCAGGCACCAGGCTGTCAAAAGGATTATTGGTAAAGCTGCACTCCGCCTGCATCTGCTTACACAGCGCATTGGCCAGGTCGATATCAAAGCCAACAATCTGATTATCGCTGTTCAGGGATTCAAAGGGAGGATAGGTCGCCGAGGAGGCAAAACGGATCTTATCTGCGGCCTGGGTTCCAAAGGCAACGCTGGCAAGCAGGGCTGCCAGAACGAGTTTTTTCATCAGTTTATTCCTTAAGGTCTCATTATCCTGACCAGTATCCCTGACGGGCAGGCCGGTCTATCGGCTGATTAAAAGGCGGTGAGGGCTTTTTATTCTGCGTTGCCGGTGAGGCCGCGCCTGACAACGCACTCGCCCGTTTTAGTTACGCCGTTCAAACGCCAGGGCGTGGCGCTCAATCAGGCGCATCATCAGGGTCAGCAGTCCGTTCACACAGAGGTAAATCACCCCGGCTGCGGCGAACACCCCGATGTCATACGTGCGGCCATACAGCAACTGCCCGTGTCCCATCACTTCCATCAGCGTAATGGTGTAGGCCAGCGAGGTACTTTTAAATACCAGCACCACTTCGTTGGAATAAGAAGAGAGTGCACGTTTAAAAGCGTAAGGCAGCAAAATGCGCAGCTGATCGCGGCGGTTCATGCCCAGTGCCGCGCAGGACTGCCATTGCCCGGCGGGAATAGCACGGACCGCACCGTGAAACAGCAGCGTGGTATAGGCCGCGCTGTTGAGTGACAGCGCCAGCAGCGCACAGAGCCAGGGCTCAGAAAGGAGAGCCCACAGCCAGGGAATATTCTGAATCGCCGGGAACTGACCCGGACCGTAATAGATCAGGAAGATCTGCACCAACAGCGGCGTTCCGGTAAACAGGGTGATATACCCCCGCGTCACCAGGTTCAGCACCGGCACTTTCAGCGCCAGGATCACGGTAAACAGCAGCGCCAGCACCAGCGCCAGCAGCAGGGACGTCACCGTCAGCAGCAGGCTGGTATTCAGACCTTTCAGGAGTTCAGGGAAATAACTCAGCATCAGCAGTCACCCCGTTCAAAACGCGTAGTCCGCAGCTCAATCCGTTTCAATACCGCCTGGCTGACGAGGGTGATCAGCAGGTAGATCCCCGCCGCAATGACATACCAGGTAAAAGGTTCCTGGGTACGTGTGGCGATACTTTTGGTCTGTAACATAATATCGTTAACGCTAATCAGCGATACCAGCGCGGTATCTTTCAGCAACACCAGCCACTGATTGCCCAGACCCGGCAGCGCGTGGCGCCACATCTGCGGCATAATCAGTCGGAAGAAGATGGCGGTTTTTTTCATCCCCAGCGCCTGGCCTGATTCCCACTGTCCTGACGGTACGGCTTTTAGCGCGCCGCGCAGGGTTTGTGAGGCATAGGAGGCGTAGAGCACGGCCAGCGCGATCACACCACACAGGAACGGGCTGACGTCAAAATTCTCAATGGCGACCTGGATGGGGATCTGCACGATACCCAGATTGAGGGTAAAGCCATCAGAGAGTGTGAGCAGCAGCTGTGAAGCGCCATAGTAGACAAACAGCACCACGAGAATTTCCGGCAGGCCACGAAAAAGGGTGACCAGGCCGGTGCCAAGCCAGGCGAGGGGACGCCAGCGCGCCGATTCCCAGACGGCGAAAATCATCGCCAGGATTAACCCTGCGACCAGCGCACAAACAGCCAGGCCGACGGTCATTCCGGCGGCGCTGGCAAGCGTATAAAATTCGTTCATTAATTACTGCGCAAACCACTTGCTGTAGATTGTTTTATAGGTGCCGTTGGCTTTCACCTTGTCCAGCGCCGCGTTGAATTTACCCTGAAGTTCCGTATTGCCCTGGCGAACTGCAATGCCCAGGCCAGTACCAAAGTAGGCTTTATCCGTTACTTTCTCACCCAGCGGGGCCAGATTCGGATTTTGCTTCAGCCATTCGTTCACCACGGCAGTATCACCGAATACGGCATCAATACGGCCATTCTTCAGGTCAAGGATCGCATTCTGATAGCTGTCATAAGGGACAACCTTAATGTCTGCCAGTTTCTCACCGAGGTATTTCTGATGCGTGGTGCCGTTTTGCACACCGACACGTTTTCCTTTCAGCGCATCGACGCTGGCCACTTTATCTTTTTGAGTGATAAACAGGGCGGAATTTTCATAATACGGTTTAGTGAACAGCACCTGTTTTTCACGCTCAGGTGTGATGTCCATTCCCGCCATGACGGCGTCGAAACGACGGAATTTCAGGCTGGGGATCAGGCTGTCAAAAGCCTGGTTGGTAAAGGTACACTCGGCGCCGATCTCGCGGCACAGCGCGTTGGCCAGATCCACGTCAAAGCCCTGGATCTTATTATCAGAATCCACGAACTCAAAAGGAGGGTAAGACGCTTCGGTGGCAAAACGAAGGGTCTGGGTCGCGCTGGCGCTCAGGCTGAAGCCGGCTAACAGCGCGGCAATGACAATTTTTTTCATCGTTATGTCCTGCAATTAATGCGAAAGATAGTGGGCAAACGCCTCGGTTTGCGGCTGTGTAAAGCGGCTGGCATCACCCTGCTCGACGATATAACCGTTCTCCATATACACCACGCGGCTGGCCGTCTTACGCGCCACCTCAACTTCATGGGTCACGATCACCTGGGTAATTTGGGTCTGCGCCAGTTCACGAATGATGCTGACGATCTGGGCGGTGATTTCCGGATCCAGCGCCGCGGTCGGTTCATCAAACAGCAGAACGGCCGGTTCCATCATTAGCGCACGGGCAATCGCCACGCGCTGCTGCTGACCGCCTGAAAGGTGAAGCGGGTAGCGGTCAGCAAAAGCCGTAAGACGCAGGCGATCGAGCAGCCTGGCCGCACGATCATGGGCCTGTGCTTTGCTGAGACCCAGCACGCGGCAGGGCGCCTCGATCAGATTCTGAACGACCGTCAGGTGAGGCCAGAGATTGTACTGCTGAAAGACCATACCCACATTTTGACGCAGTTCGCGTATCGCGGCGTCGCCAGGCGGGCGGGTAAAGTCAAAGCGATTACCGGCAATCTCCAGCGTGCCGGAACGCGGCATCTCCAGCAGGTTTAACACGCGCAGGAGTGAGCTCTTCCCGGCGCCACTCGGGCCCAGAAGTACCAGCGTCTCACCCTGTGGGCAAGCCAGCTGAATGTCGAACAGCGCCTGATGGGCACCGTAATAGCAGTTTATACCGTTTAGTTGAATACTCATGCGCAAAAAGTGAATAGCAATTGATGCCGCGAATCTTAACGTCGACAGCATAGTTATGCAATCATTGTGCGTTAAAATTTATTTATGCGGGCAGGGTGATTGAATAGTAGCACAACATAGCGTGATGTAACGGTTTTGGCTTCGATGTATCGATGTTGTTATGCAAATGTGTGCGCGAGATCGTGCCGCTGATGCGCGGCACGCACAAAGGGTTTATTTTTGCAGCAGCTGACCCAGCGAACCGCCCGACAGATGGGGATTATTGCCGAGATAACGCACATCGTTGACCGTCCAGCAGGTGCCTTCACGGACCATATGAACTTCATCCTGCCAGCGAACGTCGCCACGCTGCAGGGTTACACGCAGCGGAATATTGCGTGCGTCAGTATTCGGAATGGTCGAGGCGTCCGCCACGCTGGCTTCCGTCGGCCCCTGGCGCTGGCTGGAGAAGATATCCCCCGTCAGCTGTGCGTTTTTATTCGGTTCATTCTGTGCTTTGAGCAGCAACTGATAGAGTTTGTTACTGAGCAGAGGCCGGTATTTTGCCAGCAGTTGCGCATCCGGCACGCCCTGAGAAGGCTGCTGATCGCGTAAATCGTAGAACTGTTGCGCTACGCTGTCCGGGCCGCCGTCAACACATGGCCCTACCCGGGTACCAATATCCTTATAAGCGGGTTCGACGGTGGTACAGGCACTCAGCAGGAGTGCGAGGGGAACCACGACAGCAAAGGGCTGGTATTTCATTTTGATTTCCTTATTGTTATCAGCGGGTGTGCTTTATCATTAAGTATAGCCGCTCAGTTGAGTGAAAAGAACGAAGCGTACATGACACATGGAGAGCTGTATGAAATTTTCGACTACCCCGACGCTGGAAGGCCAGCCCATTACTGAATATTGTGGTGTTGTGACTGGAGAAGCTATTCTCGGGGCCAATATTTTTCGCGACTTTTTTGCCGGCATTCGCGATATCGTCGGTGGGCGCTCCGGAGCCTATGAGAAAGAGCTGCGCAAAGCCCGCGAGATTGCTTTTTCTGAACTGGAAGCGCAGGCGAAATCCCTCGGTGCGGATGCCGTAGTGGGTATCGACATTGATTATGAAACCGTAGGGAAAGACAGCAGTATGCTGATGGTGAGCGTCAGCGGTACTGCCGTTAAACTGCGTCACTGATGCGTCCAGTTGCTGTTATCCGGCCGCTGCTGGTGCTGCTGGCTGTCTTTATTTATACCTCTATTACCCCAAAAGGGCTGCTGCCACAACAGGGGTACACCGTCGATACGCGGCAGGAGGCCTGGGGCGCACGGCCGCGCGTGAAAGTGCTGGTTATCCACTACACCGCCGGGGATTTTCCGCGTTCGCTGAATACGCTTACCGATCGCAGCGTCAGTGCACACTATCTCCTGCCGGCAAAACCGCCGAAATATGACGGCCAGCCTCTGGTGTGGCGTCTGGTGCCGGAGTCGATGCTGGCGTGGCACGCCGGTGAGAGCTACTGGCGCGGTGCCACCCGGCTGAATGATACCTCAATCGGCATTGAGCTGGAGAATCAGGGCTGGCATCGCGAGGGGCGGGCGATCGTCTGGCAGCCTTTCCCGCAGTCGCAGATGGATGCGCTGCTTCCGCTGATGCGCGATATTATCCAGCGCTACGGCATCCTGCCGCAGGACGTGGTAGCACACAGCGATATCGCCCCGATGCGCAAGCAGGATCCCGGCCCGGAATTTCCCTGGGAAGCGTTTGCCCGCCAGGGGGTGGGTGCCTGGCCTGATGCGGCCCGGGTGACGTTCTGGCTGGCAGGACGACCGCCGGCGCAGCGGGTGGATAAGACCCGCCTGTTGAGCCTGCTGTCCAGCTATGGCTACGAGGTAACGCCGCAGATGAAACCGTATCAGCAGCAGGCGTTGATCGCGGCGTTTCAGATGCACTTTCGTCCTGCTGACTACAGTGGCATTGCCGATGCCGAAACTGAAGCCATCGCCGCCGCGCTGGTGGAAAAATATGGTGCAGGATAGTTTACGATGTGGCTAAAAAGGCCTGCCACTGGCTGACCAGCTGCTCCAGCGCAGGGCGATCGGTGTCCAGATGGGTCACCAGCCGCGTCACCGGGCCAGGGCTGACAAGAATACCGCGTTCCCGCATCCAGGGGCCCAGCGTGGCAACCTGTGCCTCCGGCAGGCGCAGGAACACCATGTTGGTATCCTGGCGGGTAACGTCAACGCCAATATCCCGCAGCGCAGCAGCCAGCCACGCGGCGTTATCATGGTCATCTTTTAAGCGCGCCACGTGATGCTCCAGCGCATACAGCCCCGCCGCCGCCAGTATTCCCGCCTGGCGCATCCCGCCCCCGGTCATCTTGCGCCAGCGTCGGGCCCGCAGAATAAACGCCTCACTGCCGCACAGCATGGCTCCCACCGGAGCACCCAGCCCTTTCGACAGACAGACCGTCAGCGTATCACCATAGCGGGCGAGGGCCTCCAGCGGTACGTCCAGCGCGACGGCCGCGTTGAAAATGCGCGCACCGTCAATATGTAGCGCCAGATGACGTTCACGGGTAAACGCCCATGCCTGCTGTAAATACGCCAGCGGGAGCACCTTACCGTTATGCGTATTTTCCAGACTTAACAGGCGGGTAATGGCGAAATGTACATCATCCGGCTTGATAAACTGCGCCACAACGTCCAGCGGTAGCGTGCCGTCAGCGGCCGCGAGGATTGGCTGAGGCTGAATGCCCCCCAGCACCGCAGCGCCACCTGCTTCATATTTGTAGTTATGTGCCAGCTGACCAACAATATATTCCTCGCCGCGCTGACAGTGGCAGAGCAGGGCGACCAGGTTGGCCTGGGTTGCACTGGGAAGGAACAGGGCAGCGGGCTTACCGCTCAGACGGGCAACTTCCGCTTCCAGTTTATTGACCGTGGGATCGTCGCCGTAAACATCGTCTCCGGTTTCGGCTGACATCATCGCACTCAGCATGGCCTGAGTGGGGCGGGTCACGGTATCACTACGCAGGTCGATCACGCTTGTTCTCCTGTCAACGGTAAAACGGACGCCGCAGCGTCCGTCAAAAAGAGCCTCTCACTCTTTTACCGTAGCCAGTTGGTTTTAGCCAGATCAACCAGTTCATCACCGCGGCCGTTAATGATGGCGCGCATCATGTACAGGCTGAAGCCTTTGGCCTGTTCCAGTTTGATCTGCGGCGGCATGGCCAGCTCCTCTTTGGCGGTGACCACGTCCACCAGCACCGGGCCGTCGTGCGCCAGCGCCTCCTGCAGCGCATCGTCCAGCAGGGATGCCTGCTCAACGCGGATGCCTTTTACCCCGCAGGCGTTGGCAATGGCGGCGAAGTTGGGATTTTCCAAATCGGTACCGTCGGTCAGATAACCGCCGGATTTCATCTCCATGGCCACAAAGCCCAGCACGCTGTTGTTGAATACCACGATTTTCACCGGCAGTTTTAACTGCGCCAGTGAGAGGAAGTCGCCCATCAGCATGCTGAAGCCACCGTCCCCGCACAGGGCGATCACCTGGCGGTTGGGGTCGATCGCCTGGGCTCCAATCGCCTGCGGCATGGCATTCGCCATCGAGCCGTGGCTGAAGGAGCCGAGCAGGCGGCGTTTGCCGTTCATTTTCAGGTAGCGGGCTGCCCACACGGTCGGCGTGCCCACATCACAGGTAAAGATCGCATCCTCACTGGCGTAGCGGCTGATCTGTTGCGCCAGATATTGTGGATGAACAGGCAGTTTATCGTTGGCCGTCGCCAGGTCATCGAGCTCTTTCCGCGCTTTTCCATAGTGTTCCAGCGCCTTGTCCAGAAAGCCGCGCTCCGTCTTGACCGTCAGCTGCGGCAGCAGGGCATTGAGCGTCGATTTGATATCCCCGACCAGCGCCATATCCAGATGACAGTGGCTGCCCAGGCTGCCTGGATTAATATCAATCTGAATAATTTTTGCATCGGCCGGATAAAACGCACGATAAGGGAACTGGCTGCCCAGCACCAGCAGCGTATCGGCATTCATCATGGCGTGATAACCCGATGAGAAGCCGATCAGCCCGGTCATGCCCACATCGTAAGGGTTATCATATTCGATGTGCTCTTTACCGCGCAGGGCATGAACGATGGGGGCCTTCAGGGTTTCTGCCAGCGCCACGACCTCACTGTGGGCACCGGCACAGCCGCTACCGCACAGCAGAGTAATATTACCTGACGCGTTGAGTACCGACGCCAGCTTCGTCAGCTCCTCACTGACCGGCTGAACCTGCGGCAGATGTGGGGGATACCAGTCCGCCGTTGCACCTTCCGGGGCCATCTGCAGGGCAATATCGCCCGGCAGCACCACCACAGAGACCCCTTTGTTCAGGATCGCTTTGCGCATGGCAATGCCGAGAACCTGCGGCAGTTGCTCGGGGTTGGAAACCAGTTCGCAGTAGTGGCTGCACTCACGGAACAGCTCCTGAGGATGAGTTTCCTGAAAGTAATTACTGCCGATCTCTGCAGAAGGAATATGAGCGGCGATGGCCAGTACCGGCACGTGGTTACGGTGGCAGTCGAACAGACCGTTAATCAGATGCAGGTTACCGGGGCCACAGGAGCCGGCGCATACCGCCAGCTCGCCGGTCAGGTGTGCCTCCGCACCCGCAGCAAAGGCGGCGACTTCCTCATGACGGGTTGGCATCCAGCGGATTGTATCCATACGGTTAAGGCTGTCGCTCAAGCCGTTGAGCGAGTCGCCGGTGACCCCCCAGATACGTTTCACGCCTGCACTTTCCAGTGTTTTCGCTACCAGCGCGGCAACAGTTTGCTTCATGCTTCTCTCCTCAGTGGTGGGGATGTCCTTTAACAGAAAGGTCAAATTGGCTGAAACAAGCTTAGTTTAGGATGCAGGAAACGGGGAAATCCCGTGTGAAACCGTTTATTTCACACGGGAGCAGGGCGTCAGGCGAGGACAATATCGCTTTGTGGGTAGCAGCTGCAGGCCAGCACGAAGCCGGCCTCAATCTCACTGTCGCTCAGGGTCTGAACGCTGGTGGTGTGGTAGCTCCCTTCAGCAACGCGGGTTTTACAGCAACCACAGACACCCGAACGGCAGGCCGCGGCGACCGGCTGCTGATGCTGTTCCATGGCCGTTAACAGCGACCACCCGGCGGGAAAGGCGCCCCCCTGCATCAGCGCCGGGCTGCGCAGGGTGAACTGAGCGGATCCCACCGGCGCTTCGCTCACCGGCGTAAACTGTTCAGTCAGAATTTTTTTTGCCCCCAGCGCCTGCGCATCCTGCTGAAGGGCATTCATATAAGGCTGGGGGCCGCAGATCATCACCGTACGCCGGGCCATATCTGGCACCAGGGCTGCGAGGCGGGCACGATCAAGTCGCCCGGACTGCATCTCTGCCGTGGCGGCGTGTTCTGCAAACAGAGTCAGTGTTAACCACGGCTGCATGGCGCTCAGTTCCCGGGCAAAAATCACATCCTGCGGCGAACGAACACTGTAAATCAGTTGCACGCTGCAGCCGGGGCGTTGCGCCTGCAGCCAGCGGCACATCGACATCACCGGCGTGATGCCGCAGCCCGCAGCGAGAAACAGATAGTGACTGGCGGGGTGGCGCTGACAGCTGAAATCTCCCTGTGGATCGGACAGCCAGATATCATTGCCCGGGCGCACCTGCCGGGTCAGCCAGTCCGACCCTTTACCCTTTTCAATGCGCCGCACGGTAAGCGTGATCAAGGCGCTTTGCCCGGGGGTGGAGGACAACGTATAGGCGCGCATTTCCTCGCTGTTGCCGATTCTGACCAGCGCGAACTGACCTGCCTGCCAGCGATAAAAATCGTGATTAATTAACGCCAGCGTCCAGACGTCCGGCGTTTCCTGCTGCACATGATGCACCTGCATACGCCAGGGGCACAGATTCGGTGATTTCATCAGTTACTCCGCGTGGCCAAGAATGCCAGCCAGATCGTTTTCCACGCTGCTGACCGGGATCATGCCGAACTCTTTCTGCAGCAGCGCCATCAGATTGTCGGTGAGGAACGCCGGTGCCGTCGGGCCGGTACGGATATTTTTTACTCCGAGGGAGAGCAGCGTGAGCAGTACCACGATAGCTTTCTGTTCAAACCAGGACAGCAACAGTGATAACGGCAGGTCGTTCACACCGCAGTTCAGTTTCTCCGCCAGTTTTACCGCCAGCATAATGGCCGCATAACTGTCGTTACACTGGCCAACGTCCAGCAGACGTGGCAGCCCCTCAATATGACCAAAATCGAGTTTGTTAAAGCGGTATTTTCCACAGGCCAGCGTCAGGATCAGACAGTCATCCGGGATCGCCAGCGCCATATCAGTGTAATAGCTGCGCTGGTCGCGGCTGCCATCGCAACCGCCCACCAGAAACACATGGCGCAGCTTTTTACGGCTGACCAGGTCAATGACGCTGTCGCAGGCCTCCAGCAGCACTTTTCGGCCGAAACCGACGGTGATTTCATGGGGAATTTCACTCCACGGGAACCCCGGCATCGATTCTGCCTGGTCAATCACCGCCGAGAAGTCATCCTCTTCAAGGTGGTTTACGCCAGGCCAGCCGACAATACTGCGCGTCCAGATACGATGCTGATAATCGCCCACCAGCGGATCGATAATACAGTTGGAGGTCATCACGATGGGGCCGGGAAAACGGGCAAATTCCGCTTGCTGATTCTGCCAGCCGCTACCGTAATTGCCTGCCAGATGCGGATATTTTTTTAACGCCGGGTAACCGTGTGCTGGCAGCATTTCGCCGTGAGTGAAAATGTTAATGCCACGGCCGGCGGTCTGCTCCAGCAGGATCTGCAGATCTTTCAGGTCGTGGCCTGATATCAGAATGGCTTTACCGGCCACCGGTCGGACGTTGACGGTGACGGGCTGCGGATCGCCATATGCGGTGGTTTGCGCTTCATCGAGCATCCCCATGATGGTGAAGTTCATTTTGCCAATCTGCATGGCACAGCTGACCAGATCAGCCATCTCCGATGGCTGCGTTCCCAGCCAGGCCATAATCTGATGATATTCAGCATAGATATCGTTGTCGAAGCGCCCGTGGACGTGGGCATGTTCCATATACGCCGCAGCCCCTTTCAGCCCGTAGAGACAAAGCAGGCGCAGCCCGAGAATATCGGCGTTGACGCCGGCAACATTCAACGCGAACTGCGCGGCCTGTTGCTGCAACCCGGCTATCTCGTGGCTGGCCAGGGCCAGTGAGGCCAGCGGATGATCCAGCAACCGACTGCCGCCCGCGTCGGCACAGCGCTGCTGCAGGCGATCGCGTAGCGCAATGGCCTCAACCGCATAATCCACAATACGCCGTGAATCAAAGTTGACGTTCGTCAGTGTGGAAAAAAACGCGCGCGGGGCAAAGCTGTCCACTTCATGGTCGATAATACCCAGACTGCGTGCCTGCAGCGCCCAGGCTGAAAGCCCCTGAAGGACTGCGACCAGCAGATCCTGTAAATCAGAGGTTTCCGCTGTTTTACCGCACATCCCCTGCGCGTAGGCACAGCCGTCACCGGCTGGTGTACGCATTGTTTGCTCACATTGAATACAGAACATGATCTCACCTTTTATAAGATGTATTTAATATGCATCTTATGTAAGAGATCCCGGCGGCGGATACAAGGGGCTTGTGCCGTTAACCCACCTGGCTTTGATCTGGCGCAAAGGGGACGGCCTGAAAAACGATTTTTCCCCGCAGCTTGACCGACAGCCACTGGCCAACCATTCTGATTAAAACCGGGATAACAGGGGCGAAGATGATTCTGGAAAATATGGCCGTTACCGGCTTTCGTGGCATCAGTCAGCTGTCGCTGCCACTGGAGGGAACCAATGTCCTGATCGGGGAAAATGCCTGGGGGAAATCCAGCCTGCTGGATGCGCTGACTCTCCTGCTGGCACCTCAGCCCGATCTTTATGCCTTCAGGCCCCACGATTTTCATTTTGCACAGGGCGATGCAGCGCGCCGCGAGCGGGATTTGCAGGTGGTGTTTACCTTCTGTGAACGCGAAGCGGGGGAGGCGGATGCCCTTCACTATCAGGTCTTCGCCCCGCTGTGGTGGTGTGGTGAAGACGGATTACGGCGTCTGACGCTGAAAATGACGGGACATCAGCCTGACGCCGGGGAGGTGATCACCCACCGCCAGTTTGTTGATGCCTGCAGCCAGCCGCTGCTTACGGATGAGCGTGCGCTGGCGGCGATCAAAACGCTTATCCGCCTGCACCCGGTACTGCGCCTGCGTGATGCGCGTTTCAGTCGTCGTCAACCTCATGACGCGGCAGCGACCTTGCCCGCCGCGCCGTTTGCCGAACTGACCAGTATAATGGAAGATCTGCTGCGCGAGGGGGGGGCGGGCCCACAAAATCTGTCCGACAGTGCTCTGCGCGAAGGGGTCAACACACTCCGGCAACTGGTGGAACACTATTTTTCTGTTCAGTCACCGCAGGCTTCACTGCCGGGAACCCGGGTTTCTCACCTGCAGCGTGAGTCAGGCAGCGGCTGGCGGCATCTGGGTGAGATGAATCATCTGATTGCCGGCGGCGACCGCAGCCGCCGGCTGATATTGCTGCGGCTGTTTGCGCTGCTGGTACAGGCGCGGGATGCCCGGGAGCTGGATGCACAGGCGCGTCCGCTGCTGGTGCTGGAAGATCCGGAGACCCGGCTGCATCCCATCATGCTGTCCGTTGCCTGGGAGCTGCTGTCCCTGCTTCCGCTGCAAAAAATGGTGACCACCAACTCTGGCGAACTGCTGTCACAGGTACCGGTAGAACAGGTATGCCGTCTGGTGCGTGAGCCCGGACGCGTGGCTGCGTGGCGCATTGGCCCGTCAGGCATGAGTGCTGAAGACAGCCGCCGTATTGCTTTCCACATCCGTTTTAACCGCCCGTCCTCGCTGTTTGCCCGCTGCTGGCTGCTGGTGGAAGGCGAGACGGAAGTCTGGGTGATGAACGAGCTGGCCAGGCAGTGCGGCTACCACTTTGCCGCAGAAGGGATAAAGGTGATTGAGTTTGCCCAATCCGGTTTACGCCCGCTGTTAAAATTTGCCCGGCGAATGGGGATTACGTGGCATGTGCTGACCGATGGTGACGATGCGGGCCGGAAGTATGCCGCCACGGCCCGTGGCATGTTACAGCAAGGCGATCGGCACGAAGATCATTACCTGACGCAATTACCCGCACTGGATATGGAGCATTTCCTGTACAAGCAGGGATTCGCAGCAGTTTATCATCGTATGTCCGGGTTGCCGGCGGGGACACCACTCAACCTGCGGCGCATTATTGCTAAAGCTATTCAGCATGCGTCCAAGCCAGAGCTGGCGATTGCAGTGGCAGCAGAGGCCGCCTCACGGGGAACGGATTCTGTGCCTGAACTGCTGCGCAGCATGTTTTCACGCGTGCAGCGGCTGGCGCGGGGCAACGCAGATTAGCCGCGGCGCAGAGGCATTTGAAGGGTTGCCGGGTAATGCGCCTTGAAAAAGGCGTATCGCAACCCATATAGATAATTCGTCAGGCGTAAGCATAAAAATGCCAGCATCGCTGGCTGGCATTTTATCGTAGGGTTGTACAGAATGAAGGAAGGGGATTACGCGCTGACGGCGATGGCCTCTTCCACAGGGACGATGAGGCTGGCATGATTGCCTTTTGGCCCCTGATGCAGATCAAACTGGACTTGTTGCCCGGCTTTCAGCGTTCTGTAGCCGTCCATCTTAATCGTTGAGTAGTGTGCGAAAATATCTTCGCCGCCGCCCACCGGACAGATGAAACCGAAGCCTTTGGCGTTATTAAACCACTTAACAGTACCCGTCTCCATGCTTCTACATCCCTCGCAAGACATTCAAAATTGAGTGAGGTGTTCAGGTTTTTGACCTGATGGCTGGTTAAATCGCATCCAGCCTGTGCTTGTACTGTAGAGAATTAGCTCCAACGGTCAAGCAAACGAGGGGAGGAAACGGAGATGAAATCATCAAAATTTGAAGCAGTTAACGCTATTGGAAATTTTGTGATGAAGGTCGCGATTGATGATTTCAGTACGCCATTTCAATCGCGCTGCACAACATTATGTTCATGTTATTCCTAACCTGAATAATGGTAGTGTGGCGTAAGTAAGTCATGTTGATCACTCTGGACAGGTATGGGAAAGACTAACGATTGGCTGAATTTTGAAAAACTTGCAGACGACAAAGTCCGCGAGGAGCTCAAGCCACCCTCGATGTATAAAGTTATTCTGAATAATGACGATTATACGCCTATGGAATTTGTTATTGACGTTCTGCAAAAGTTCTTTTCTTATGATGTTGAACGTGCAACGCAACTGATGCTCGCGGTTCACTACCAGGGAAAGGCGATTTGTGGTGTATTTACTGCGGAAGTCGCAGAGACCAAGGTCGCTCACGTGAACAAATATGCCAGGGAAAATGAGCATCCGTTGCTTTGTACGCTGGAAAAAGCCTGAATAAGGCGATCTAATGGGGGAGGTGCCTATGCTCAATCAAGAACTGGAACTCAGTTTAAATATGGCTTTCGCCAGAGCGCGCGAGCACCGACATGAGTTTATGACCGTCGAGCATTTGTTACTGGCTTTACTCAGTAACCCGTCGGCCAGAGAGGCACTGGAAGCCTGTACGGTGGATATCGTGGCCTTGCGCCAGGAACTCGAAGCCTTCATTGAACAAACCACCCCGGTCTTACCGGTGAGTGAAGAGGAGCGCGACACACAGCCGACGCTCAGTTTCCAGCGCGTACTGCAGCGTGCTGTCTTCCACGTGCAATCATCCGGCCGCAGCGAAGTGGCGGGGGCAAATGTACTGGTCGCCATCTTTAGCGAACAGGAGTCGCAGGCGGCTTATCTGCTGCGTAAACATGAAGTCAGCCGTCTTGATGTGGTGAACTATATCTCTCATGGCACGCGCAAAGATGAACCGGGTCCGGCATCGGGTGCGGAAAATCCGGTCAATGAAGAGCAGGCAGGCGGGGAGGATCGTATGGAAAACTTCACCACCAACCTTAACCAGCTTGCCCGCGTAGGCGGTATCGATCCGCTGATCGGCCGTGATAAAGAGCTGGAACGTGCTGTTCAGGTGCTGTGCCGCCGTCGCAAAAATAACCCGCTGTTGGTGGGGGAGTCAGGTGTTGGTAAAACGGCGATTGCGGAAGGCCTTGCCTGGCGTATCGTGCAGGGCGATGTCCCGGAAGTGATGAAGGACTGCACCATCTACTCGCTGGATATCGGTTCACTGCTGGCTGGCACCAAATACCGCGGCGATTTTGAAAAACGCTTCAAAGCCCTGCTGAAACAGCTTGAGCAGGACACCAGCAGCATTCTGTTTATCGATGAGATCCATACCATTATCGGTGCAGGTGCGGCATCGGGTGGCCAGGTGGATGCCGCGAATCTGATCAAACCACTGCTGTCGGGTGGCAAGATCCGGGTGATGGGATCAACCACTTACCAGGAATTCAGTAATATTTTCGAAAAAGATCGTGCGCTGGCGCGTCGCTTCCAGAAAATTGATATTACCGAACCTACCGTAGAGGAAACGGTTCAGATCATTAACGGCCTGAAACCGAAGTACGAAGCGCATCACGACGTCCGTTACACGGCGAAAGCGGTACGCGCAGCGGTGGAACTGGCGGTGAAATACATCAACGATCGTCATCTTCCTGACAAGGCTATTGACGTGATAGACGAAGCCGGTGCCCGTTCACGACTGATGCCGGTCAGCAAGCGCAAGAAAACCGTTAACGTTTCCGACATTGAATCGGTGGTGGCTCGTATTGCGCGGATCCCTGAGAAGAGCGTGTCGGCTTCTGACCGTGACTCTCTGAAAACGCTGGGCGATCGTCTGAAGATGCTGGTCTTCGGGCAGGACAATGCCATTGAGGTGTTGACTGAAGCCATTAAAATGAGCCGTGCAGGCCTGGGACAGGATCGCAAACCGGTCGGTTCCTTCCTGTTTGCCGGCCCGACTGGCGTGGGTAAAACCGAGGTCACCGTTCAGCTGGCTAAAGCGCTGGGCATCGAGCTGCTACGTTTTGATATGTCTGAGTACATGGAACGTCATACGGTTAGCCGCCTGATTGGTGCGCCTCCGGGTTACGTGGGCTTTGACCAGGGTGGGCTGTTAACCGATGCGGTGATTAAACATCCCCATGCGGTCGTGCTGCTGGATGAAATCGAAAAAGCACATCCGGATGTCTTCAATCTGCTGTTGCAGGTCATGGATAACGGTATGCTGACCGACAATAACGGCCGTAAAGCGGATTTCCGTAATGTGGTGGTCGTGATGACCACTAACGCCGGGGTTCGGGAAACGGAGCGTAAATCTATCGGCCTGATCCAGCAGGACAACAGTACGGATGCCATGGAGGAGATCAAAAAGATCTTTACACCAGAATTCCGTAACCGTCTGGATAACATTATCTGGTTCAAACATCTGGATCAGGTGGTTATCCACCAGGTGGTCGACAAGTTTATCGTCGAACTCCAGGCACAGCTGGATGCAAAAGGTGTCTCGCTGGAAGTCAGTGATGAAGCCCGGGACTGGCTGGCAGAAAAAGGGTACGACAAGGCAATGGGCGCACGCCCGATGGCCCGTACCGTGCAGGAGAGCCTGAAAAAACCGCTGGCTAATGAACTGCTGTTTGGTTCACTGGTTGACGGGGGGTCAGTGTCGGTAGCGCTGGATAAAGACAAAAACCAGCTCACTTACCACTTCCTGAGTGCTGAAAAGCGCAAAGCAGAAGGCACAGTGCACTAATCTGCCCGCCCTGCGTTAATAAAAAAGCCTGATGGTTAGCCATCAGGCTTTTTTTTATCTATTCGCAGCCTGGCGGCTGCATTAACAGTGTGGGCCAGAGTCTGTCCCAGTCCCCTCCGTGGGTCATGCCCGGCACGCTGATCCCCTTTACACAGGTCGAGTGGCTGGCACTGACGTAGCCCTCAGTCACGCTTTCTGGGATAACCCGATCGTCGTTGCCTGAGTAATGGATCTGCGGCAGGGTAGCCAGCCTGGTGGCAACGGCTCTGGCATTCAGCGACAGCGGCATCGGACTGACATGATGAAGCCGGTTAACTTCATCCATATCCAGATTGCCTGCCACGGTGCGCAACGACAGTACGTCACTCCGCCGCGCAGCCACCAGCGCTGCGATGCCCCCCCCGCCGGAATATCCCACTAAAACCAGCGACTGTCCGGGGGCCGAGCGCAGTATCTGGCTGATGGCGTTGTTTATTGTATCGATCACCACTGGAGCAAAACGGCGGTCAGTCCACCAGCTTTGATTACAGGCAGGGTTACGGGTCATGGGGATATACTGGCAGGGGCGTGCCAGGTAGGCTACGTTTGCCGCGTTATCCACAGCGGCCAGCTTGAGTGCAACCGGGTTCAGCGGGGTAGGGTCGCGCGAGGGCTGGCCGGGCGTCACCCAGGCAAATCCATCCCCTTCAATATACAGATGAACCGGCTGGTGGGGATCGCTAATCCGCCCCCACCAGCGCAGGACAAAAGGCGCAGCGTGGATCTCACCCGGCTGCAAACCCGCCTGATGCGCGATGGCATCGGCGGTCGCTAACCTGTTCTGTGAAGTACAGCCGGCAAGAAGCAGGCTGCAACACACCGATGCCAGAGGTAACGTAAGTTTCATCGGCTAATCAGAACAGTTTACGAAGTTGCAGGCTGACGGTCTGACCCTGGAAGTGCGGGGCGGTCTGCAAATCATAACGGGCTTCCAGCGTCAGATCATCGTCATGGGCCAGTGCGACGCCCACGCTGGTTTCCGCGCTGTCGGCCGCCGGGCTGGCACCCTGTGAGGTAAAGCGGGTTTCACCCAAACTGTCTGCACTGAAGCCTGATGTCGTGGTCATGCGGCTACGATCGTATTGATGAGTCCACATCAACTGAACAAACGGTGAAAGATCGCCTGCAGCCGTTGACCAGTTGTGTGACAGCTTCGCCCCCAGGCTACTCTCAACTGACTGACTGTGTGCACTCTCAACCGTCAGGGCACTGCCGCTGCCACTATTTTCCTGGTAGCTATCCTGATGCAGATAGCTGTAACTCAGGCTGGCCAGCGGGGTTAAGGTCGTGTTTGCGCTCAGCAGGAAGGGATAACCAGCTTCACTCTTCACGGCGATCTGTTGCCCGTGGAAGTGTCCACTGGCACTGTCGTTAAAGCCGCTAAAGTCGACGGCGCGCTGGCTGTCATAGGTCTGACGTGTCAGGCTGGTACTGAGGTTAACAAACCATGGGTCACCGCTATAGGTGGCGTAAAGAATCCCGCCCCACGCGTCCACATCGCTGTGACTTCCCTTCAGGTTGTCCGCACCTTTGACCGAGGTACGACTGTAACTCAGGGCTGCACCGGCGCGCCAGCTATCCAGCAACTGACGATCTGTGCCCAGCACCAGGCCGGCATAGTGTGCACGATAGCCACTGACGTCATCGACCATTCCCTGTCGCGCGCTACCGTAGAAAGGTTTACCCCATACCGCCCACTCCAGACTGTCATCTCCCGTGGCAATCCCGCGTGCACTGGCCCCCGGATTGATACGCAGGCCATCGAGATGCGTGCCCACCACGCCCAGCGCATCCATTGAGGCGGCCGAGGTGGCCGCTGACGCCATGCTGTTCTGAGCAGGGGACAGCTGTTCACCGACCCGGTTGGCCTCGGCCTGAGTCGTAATGGTTTTTGAGGCGTTGAACAGGTCAAGCAGGCCGGCAGAGAAGCCGCTATAACCTGAAAGGCCATTGATTGACGAAATCGCGTTACCCGTGGTCGGCAGCGGCTGGGCTGCAACAGGATCAGCAGGCGTCACGGGCGGAGTGACCGGAGGCGTCACGGGCGGAGTGACCGGAGGTGTT
>NZ_BCTN01000014.1 GCF_001571305.1 Erwinia persicina NBRC 102418
AAAAAAGTTACTGAGTGGTGCTTTTTTACCCGAAACCCGGCTAAAGCGACAGTTTTTCGAGCTTTGTGAAGCCATATCGTTGTAAAACGGGCATTAATTGTACCGCCTGCTCAGTAATATCCATACAGAACGCCATGTTCTCATCCGGCGAAAAAGCGTCTGGCGACTCATTTTCCAGTAACCACACCGTTCGACGCGCAATTGCCGCACCAGAATCGATTAAACGGGTACCTTCAGGGAGTACCTGCTGTAGCTCTTCACTAATAAGAGGGAAATGCGTGCAGCCCAGGACGACGGTATCCGGTGGTTCCTGCATACGCAGCCACGGCTGCAATATGCGCTTCACGTCATCGATAGAAACAGGCTGGCCATGCAGTTTGGCTTCCGCCAGCTCTACCAACTCCGCCGATCCCAGCATCTCGGTCTTACATTCACTGCCAAAACGCGCCACCAGCTCATGCGTATAAGGACGTTTCACCGTCCCCCGGGTCGCCAGCAGGCCAACAACCCCATTACGAGTCAGGCGCGCTGCCGGTTTTATAGCAGGAACCACACCGACAACAGGAAATGCAAAGCGCTCGCGTAAAGCGGGCAGCGTGACGGTACTCGCTGAGTTACAGGCGATCACCACCAGAGCCAGGGGATAACGGCGGGTCACCGCTTCAACGATAGCGACCACACGCTCGACGATAAACGCTTCCGACTTTTCGCCATAAGGGAAAGCGACATTATCGAACGCGTAGAGATAATGGAGATCCGGCAGCAATTTGCGGATCTCATCATAGACTGAAAGCCCACCGACGCCGGAATCAAAAACCAGCACGGTGGGACGCGGTTTAGAAGGTGTAGCTGCCGCTGAGGTAGTATTCCCGTCCAGGGGTTTCATAGCCATACACTGTCTCGTATTCTTTATCGAACAGGTTGGCAATTCTACCACGAACGGTGAGATGGGATGTGACTGGATACGACACCGCGAGATCCCACAGGCTGACCCCCCCCAATTTGGCCAGATCACCATTTGGATTGGTTGCGTATTGACGGTCGTAGCGTTCACCCAGGTATTGATAACTCACTGACCAGTCGAAATTATACACCGTCCAGTCGAGCTGATACTTCACCTGCTGTTTAGCCCGACGCAGCAAAATCTCATTGGTTTCAGCATTACGCGGATCAACGTAATCATAGGAAATCTGGTGAGATACCGGACCGATATCAAATGAAGCCGTTGCTTCCACACCTTTGATGGTCGCTTTATTGATATTGTAATAACCGCCGTTGGCACTACTGTAATCAATAAGGCTGTCGATATCGTTGCGATATCCGGATACATGCCAGGTCACAGGGCCCGTTAAGCCTTCGAAGCCCCCTTCCCACTGCTTGCTCTCTTCAGGATCAAGATTGCTATTGCCGCCAAAAGAACCGTACAGCTGACCGAGATTGGGTGCCTTAAATGCCGTCCCGTAACTGGCGATGAAACGATAACCCTCAATAAACTCCCAGGCCGCGCTGGACTGCCAGGTGTTATGCCAGCCGTAAACGGAGTGATCATCGCCACGAACGGCACCGTCCAGCGTGACTGGACCAAACATCTGCTGCCCGGTGGCATACAACCCCGTATTGGTCACGTCACGACGGTCATTTACATAAGCAGTCCCTGGCTCAATGGACTGCTTCTGCCAGTCAACGCCGCCACCCACACTGCCCTGTCCCACGGCCACATTATTGGCCCACTGCAAATTATACTGCTGGGAGTCATCAAGAGTGGCAGAAGATGCATAGCGTCCCATATCAGGACTGTAATTATAATCTTTCGTGTGGCTGTAGCTGGCGGTCAGATTGGAAGAATAGAGACCATTATTGAAGCGGAGTCCACCATCCCAGGTCTGGCTATACAGCTGGCGGGTATCAACATAGGTATCGGGTTGAACATAGGTCGGGCTACCGTCATAGGCAGTGCGGTTATCAAAGCCATAACCCCGAACAAAGGCACTAAAATCATCATTGATCTGATGTTCAATCGCGCCATAGATGTTCTTGCTCATAAACCCATCACGATCGGGTTGTGCAGTGTTGCCAAGTGCATCAGGGTAATTAGCAACAACATCATAGCCTTTGGTGTAGGTATAGTTACCTGCAAGCGTCACCCGAGTATTCTGGCCCAGCATCTGCTGAGTGGAACCGTCGTAAGACTGATAGCCGTTGGAACCAACCCCTGCCGCAAGCGTCGTACCATCCTCATTGCGCGTGGTAATGATGTTGAGTACCCCTCCAATGGCATCAGAACCATAGACTGCTGAACGTGCTCCACGTACATATTCAATCCGCTGAACCAGTGAAATTGGGATCTGGCTGAGATCGGAAGCACCGCTGATCCCCGCCTGATTAAGGCGCACACCATCAATTAAGACCAGAACATGGCTGGAGTTAGTGCCACGAATAAACAGTGAGCTTTGCTGGCCCATTCCACCATTTTGAGCAATATCGACACCCGGCAGGCGACGCATCACATCCGTCAGCGTTTTTGACTGCCAGCGGTCGATCTGCTCTTTCGTAACCACCGTGGTAGGGGCCAATACAGAAGAGACTGGCTGTTCAAAACGATTCGCAGTCACAACCTGCGTTTCTTCATTACTCTCCTGTGCAAAGCCGTTTTGCGCCCAGAGGGAAATCGCCGTAGCGCTAAACGCCAGCAGCGAGTTTTTAGTTGTTATCATCATCAAGCATCCAAAAGATGTGCAGGATGCCGCAGGCATACGATCGATAGCACGCGATGATCGTAAAAAATGCGACGTTCATCCGGCAGGTCTTCGGGCTCAGAATCCTTAAGTGGCAATGACTTCCCGTCAAAAGACAGTGTCTGCATTACGCTATTGTCACGACATTCTATACCGCTGCGCGTCAGCTCCAGATTTGCACTGGATTCCCTTTTAACTCGTGGGGAGGCCGGAGGCCGCATTTTATGTACAAATATATTAGAAGTCCAGATATCCAGACATCCATAATGAATGAAGAGTGGACAACGCTGGACATGAGATAAAGATTCCCTACAATCGCCCGGCTATATCCGCCAAATACCCAGGAATCACCATGACACCCGAACAACTGCCTGTTGAACAGTATGATGACCAGCTCACTGAGAAAGTGACACGACTGACGTCCATGATGTCCGCATTTAACGCGCCCGAAGTCGAAGTCTTCCGTTCTCCGGTCAGCCACTATCGGATGCGTGCAGAATTCCGTATCTGGCATGATGGCGACGACCTGTACCATATTATTTTCGATCAGGAGACGCACAACCGCATCCGGGTCGACAGCTTCCCGGCGGCCAGTGAACTGATTAACCGCCTGATGCCCCGTATGATCGCGGCCGTGCGCGACCAGCGTGCGCTGCGCTTTAAACTGTTCCAGATAGACTATTTATCGACGGTCAGCGGCCAGATGGTGGTTTCACTGCTCTATCACCGTAAGCTGGATGAAGAGTGGCAGCAGGCGGCCACGCTACTGCGTGATGCGCTGCGTGCGGAAGGGTTCGATCTGCATCTGATCGGCCGCGCCACTAAAACCAAAATCTGTCTGGACCAGGATTTCGTTGATGAGCGTCTGATGGTGGACGGCCGTGAGATGATCTATCGCCAGGTAGAAAACAGCTTTACGCAGCCCAATGCGGCAATGAATGTGAAGATGCTGGAATGGGCGCTGGATGCCACGCGCGATTCTCGCGGCGACCTGCTGGAGTTGTACTGCGGCAAC
This sequence comes from Erwinia persicina NBRC 102418, assembly GCF_001571305.1. Lineage (GTDB taxonomy): Bacteria > Pseudomonadota > Gammaproteobacteria > Enterobacterales > Enterobacteriaceae > Erwinia > Erwinia persicina. The sequence goes on from NZ_BCTN01000014.1 coordinate 3,751, forward strand.
GGCAACTTCTCACTGGCACTGGCGCGTAACTTCCGCCGCGTGCTGGCAACGGAAATCGCCAAACCGTCAGTCGCCTCTGCTCAGTACAATATCGCGGTAAACCAGATCGATAACGTACAGATTATCCGCATGGCGGCAGAAGAGTTTACTCAGGCAATGAACGGAGACAGAAGCTTCAGAAGGCTGGAAGGTATCGATCTGAGCAGCTATGAATGCGAAACCATTTTTGTCGACCCGCCGCGCAGCGGCCTGGATGAAGAAACGGTGAAGATGGTGCAGGCGTATCCGCGCATTCTGTATATCTCCTGTAATCCGACGACGCTGTGCGAGAACCTCGCCACGCTGTCTGACACCCATGAGATCGCTCGCCTCGCGCTGTTTGACCAGTTCCCGTATACCCATCACATGGAGTGCGGCGTACTACTGACCCGCCGCTAAACTGGCCCGGGCGATGCGGGCCGCCCGTTATTGCTGACTATTTTTGCGCGCGCGCCACTTCATGGCAATCCAGAACACCACCACCACCATCAGGATGGTCGGTACAAAGTTAGAGCCAATGTCCGGGTATTCTGCCCGGACGATGGCGCTGTACACCAGAATCCCCAGCAGGAAAAAGCCGGCAGCCAGCGACGGCATTCCTTCAGGCATGGCGCGATTCAGGTAGCGCTGATGCAGGCACCAGGCAGCCAGACCGAGCGCGATCAACGGGAAGACTGAAAATGGCACCAGAGAACTGAACAGTGCCGAAAAAGAACCATTAATGGAAAGTCCGGTAATAAAGGTCAGCAGCAGTGTTCCTTTGTCCCGGCCCGTTGCTAAATTCATGTCACCCCCTGCTAGTCTTTGGATTCCAGCGTTACTGCCAGCTTTTCCTGCTCACGGCGGTACCAGTAATAGGCCCCCTTCGAGATCATCCGCAGCTGCAGCACCAGTCGTTCTTCCAGCTGACGCCGCTGATCGGCATCAATATCCAGCGCTTCCGCACCGGCGTTAAACACGATAATCACCATCGCTTCAGCCTGCGCCTCGGTGAAGCTGCGCGGCATGCGATTTTCAATTTCCAGATAATCAGCCAGTTCGGCGATAAAGTGCTGAATCTCACGCGCTACAGCAGCACGGAACGCGGATGAGGTTCCGGAACGCTCACGGAGTAACAGGCGAAAGGCGTTAGGATTGTCGCCAATAAACTCCATAAAGGTAGAAACCGATGTCCGGATAACGCTGCCACCTTTGGCAATACGCTGACGAGCCTGACGCATAAGCTGTCGCAGCATCAGGCCACTTTCATCCACCATCGTTAGCCCCAATTCATCTACATCACGAAAGTGACGATAGAATGACGTTGGAGCAATACCCGCCTCCCTGGCGACTTCACGCAAACTGAGGCTGGCAAAACTACGTTCGGCGCTTAGTTGACTAAATGCCGCTTCGATTAATGAACGTCGTGTACGTTCTTTTTGCTGCGCTCTGACGCCCATTTTTCTGCCTGTTTAGCCTGCAAGTGGGCACTATAGCAAAAATTTCAGCGTACAGTGGGCCAAACTTTGTGACCGCCTGTTAACTCATTCATTTGGCAATTGATGGCAAAAAGCACGGTTAGAATTGGGAACTGAGGCGCGAGATGTTAGAATCTCGTTGTAAAATTGTATAAAAAATAGGACGTATTGGTATGCAACAGTCTTATGATTACGACGCCATCGTGATTGGCTCCGGCCCTGGCGGTGAAGGTGCCGCGATGGGCCTGGTGAAACAGGGCGCACGAATTGCCGTTATCGAGCGCTATCACAATATCGGTGGCGGATGTACACACTGGGGGACGATCCCTTCTAAAGCGCTGCGCCATGCCGTCAGCCGCATTATCGAATTCAATCAGAACCCCCTGTATAGCGACCACACGCGTCTTTTGCGCTCTTCTTTTGCTGATATTCTGAACCACACTGAAAACGTCATCAGCCAGCAAACCCGGATGCGTCAGGGCTTCTACGAGCGTAATCACTGTGAACTGTTCCAGGGTGACGCCCGTTTTGTCGATGCCAACACCATCGAAATCGAAAGCCATGATGGCACGGTCGAACGACTGACCGCCGGAAAGTTTGTGATTGCCTGTGGTTCACGCCCTTACCATCCACCGGATGTCGATTTTAGCCACCCACGCATTTATGACAGCGACTCTATCCTTAACCTGCACCATGAACCGGATCATGTGATTATCTATGGTGCCGGTGTGATCGGTTGTGAGTACGCGTCGATTTTCCGTGGCCTGTCGGTCAAAGTCGATCTGATTAATACCCGCGACCGTCTGCTGGCCTTCCTCGATCAGGAAATGTCAGACTCGCTCTCTTATCACTTCTGGAATAATGGCGTGGTGATTCGCCATAATGAGGAGTTTGAGAAAATTGAAGGGGTGGCAGATGGCGTGATTATGCATCTCAAGTCCGGCAAGAAACTCAAGGCAGACTGCCTGTTGTACGCTAACGGACGCACCGGGAACACCGATTCACTGTCACTGGACAATGTCGGGCTGGAAGCGGATGGTCGCGGTCTGTTGAAAGTGAACAGTATGTACCAGACGGCACAGCCGCATATTTACGCAGTGGGGGATGTAATTGGTTACCCAAGTCTGGCGTCTGCTGCCTACGATCAGGGGCGCATTGCCGCGCAGGCGATGATCAAAGGCGAAGCGACCGCGCACCTGATTGAAGACATTCCGACCGGTATCTACACCATCCCGGAAATCAGCTCCGTCGGGAAAACCGAACAGCAGTTAACGGCGATGAAAGTGCCCTACGAAGTGGGTCGGGCACAGTTCAAACACCTGGCACGTGCGCAGATTGTCGGGATGAATGTCGGGAGTCTGAAGATCCTGTTCCACCGCGAGACCAAAGAGATCCTCGGCATTCACTGCTTCGGTGAACGTGCTGCGGAGATCATCCACATCGGTCAGGCGATTATGGAACAGAAAAACGGTGGCAACACGATTGAGTACTTCGTGAATACCACCTTTAACTACCCGACGATGGCGGAAGCCTACCGGGTTGCCGCGTTAAACGGCCTGAACCGCCTGTTTTAACGCACCGCCATTCATGACCGCCTGCATATGCTCGCGGATCTCCTCTGCCAGCTGCTCATAGCGGCCGCGCAGAGGGGAACCCGGGCGATACACTAACGCGATGGTGCGCTGTGGTACCGGCTTATAGCAGTCCAGGTAACACACCCCGTCGCGCACCCGCTCTTTCGGTACCGCCAGCGAAGGCAACAGCGTAATGCCGCTGCCCGCAGCCACCATATTGCGTAGCGTTTCCAGACTGGTCGCGCGGAAGTGTGTGTCTTCATCTGCTCCGGCCTGGAAGCAGAAGCCCATCGCCTGGTCGCGCAGACAGTGACCGTCTTCCAGCATCAAAAGCTTTTCACCGGAAAGATCCGACATCGGTACGCGATCGCGGTCATGCCATGGGTGATCGGCATAGATCGCCAGTTTCATTGGCTCATCAAACAGGGGCACTTCAATAAAGGCTTCTGACTCTTTCACCAGCGCCAGAATGGCACAATCCAGCTTACCGCTGTCGAGCTGCGCCAGCAGCTGCTGGGTCTGCGCTTCGTGCAGATACATTTCCAGCTTCGGGAAAGTTTTATGCAGCGTGGGAATAATCTGCGGCAGCAGGTACGGGCCAACGGTCGGGATCAGACCAATATGCATCGGCCCTGACATCGCCTCGCCCTGCTGACTGGCCATCTCCTTCAGTACTTTCACTTCACGCAGCACGGTACGGGCCTGGTCCACCAGCAGCAGACCGGCCTGGGTAAACAGTACTTTACGACTGGTGCGCTCCAGTAGCATCACGCCCAGCTCATCCTCCAGCTTACGAATCTGGCCGCTTAACGTCGGCTGACTCACATGGCAGGCATCGGCTGCACGACGAAAATGGCGATGTTCTGCCAGCGAAACCAGATACTCCAGATCACGTATATTCATTTTATCCTCTCATTCACGATAGTTCGTGACGATAGATAGCATAGCAACCAACGATTATCCCTATCAAGCATCAATAAAGATAATGTGCCGGTGCAGAAAGGGAGCACACCTAATTTTATAACGTTGAGGTCTTTTTATGTTTGCAAGTCAGGAAGGTAAGTCTATCCCGCAGGTCACTTTTCACACGCGTCAGGGCGACAGTTGGGTCGATGTCACCACTGATGAGCTGTTCAAAGACAAAACGGTGATCGTTTTTTCTCTGCCGGGAGCCTTTACCCCCACCTGTTCATCCAGCCATCTGCCGCGCTATAACGAACTGGCAGACGTATTTGGGCAACATGGCGTGGACAGCATCCTGTGCGTGTCAGTCAATGACACCTTTGTGATGAACGCCTGGAAAGCCGATCAGCGTGCCGGCAACATCACCTTTATTCCCGATGGCAACGGTGATTTCACCCGGGGTATGGAGATGCTGGTGGAAAAAGCCGACCTCGGCTTTGGTCCCCGCTCATGGCGTTATTCCATGCTGGTGCGTAACGGCGTGGTAGAGAAGATGTTTGTTGAACCGAATAAGCCCGGCGACCCGTTTGAAGTGTCCGATGCGGATACCATGCTGCGCTATGTGGCCCCGGAATTTAAAGTGCAGGAGTCCGTTTCCCTGTTCAGCAAGCCGGGCTGCCCGTTCTGTGCCAAAGCCAAGCAGATGCTGTTAGACCGAGGGATCGCGTTTGAAGAAATCGTCCTGGGTCAGGACGCCACCACCGTGAGCCTGCGTGCCGTCACCGGCCGGGCTACCGTACCTCAGGTGTTCATTGGCGGTCGCCATATCGGCGGCAGTGATGATTTAGAGCAGTTCTTCGCGGCATAACAGACAGGGGCGGCCTTCTTCTGGTCGTCCCTTTCACGCTGGCAGGCTGACCCCGATAAGAAGGTCAGCCTGGCGCCCGTTATCCCAGGCGCTGTTTCGCTTCAGTGATCGCATTTGCTACCTGATGCGGAGAAACGCCGCCTTTAGCGTTACGTTTGTCCAGGCAGGACTGCAGCGACAGGAAGGGATAGACATCTTCTGCAATCACGCTGCTGAACTTCTGCAGGTCAGACAGCGCCAGTGCTTCCAGCGCTACACCCTGCTTAATCGCTTCTACCACGGTTTCACCGACAATATGATGCGCTTCGCGGAACGGCACGCCTTTGGCGACCAGGTAATCCGCCAGTTCGGTCGAGTTCGCATAACCCTGTTCGGCGGCTTCCTGACAACGCGGACGTTTCACCTGAATTCCGTCCAGAACCAGCGCCGCCATATGCAGGCAGTCAGACCAGGTATCGAGCGCGTCGAACAGCCCTTCTTTGTCCTCCTGCATATCTTTATTGTATGCCAGCGGCAGACCTTTCAGCGTCATGCTCATGGCGGTCAGTGCCCCCTGCACGCGGCCAACCTTGCCACGGATCAATTCCAGCGCGTCCGGGTTTTTCTTCTGTGGCATCAGCGAGGAGCCCGACGTCACTTTATCAGACAGCTCAACAAAGCCCGCCTCACCCGTGTTGAAGAAGATCAGATCTTCGGCAAAACGCGACAGGTGTACCATGCCGATAGAAGCATCTGACAGCAGTTCCAGCACGTGGTCGCGGTCGGATACGGTATCCAGACTGTTACGGGTGGCGGAGGCAAAGCCTAACCATCCAGCCAGCTGTTCGCGGTCGATCTCATACGCAGTTCCGGCCAGAGCACCGCAGCCCAGCGGGCTGACGTCCAGCCGCTTCAGCGTATCCTGCAGGCGGCTTTCATCACGCGCCAGCATCTCAACATAGGCCAGACACCAGTGGGCAAACGTCACCGGCTGCGCGCGCTGCAGGTGGGTGTAACCCGGCATGACCGCGTCCTGGTTGGCTTCTGCGGTGGCAATCAGTGCCTGCTGGAACTGACGTGTGGCAGTCAACAGTTCGCTGACCTGCGCTTTACACCACAGTTTCAGGTCGGTAGCGACCTGGTCATTACGGCTACGGCCAGTATGGAGTTTTTTACCCAGTGAACCGACTTTGTCGATCAGCTTCCCTTCCACCCAGCTGTGAATATCTTCGGCGTCGCTTTCCAGGATTTGCTGTGGGTTCGCGCGCACGTCTTCCAGCAGCGCATTCAGCGCAACTTCCAGCTGCTGCTGCTCGTCTGCGGTTAACACATTGACCGTCACCAGCGCTTTGGACCAGGCAACGGAACCAGTGATGTCCTGCTCTGCCAGACGATAGTCGAAGCGCAGTGAGTCATTAAATAACTTGAAACGCTGATCTGCTGCCTGCGTAAACCGTCCACCCCAAAGTGCCATGCTCAGTACTCCATTCAAATAATGTAATAAGGGCGGCACAGGTGCCGCCCCTACGAATGCCTGTAGGGGCGAGTGGCCTCGCCCGGAAAAGATTACTTCTTCTCGTTCAGCGCGCGAATGCGTGAAGACAGAGAGAACAGACGGATAAAGCCGCCTGCATGACGGTGATCGTACACTTCGTCTTCACCGAAGGTGGCAAACTCTTCAGAGTAGAGGCTGTTAGCCGATTTCTTCTGGATGGCTGTTACCTGACCTTTGTACAGCTGCAGCACCACTTCGCCGTTCACTTCTTCTGCCAGTGCCGCCGCAGAAGCCTGAATGGATTTACGCAGCGGTGCGAACCAGCGGCCATCGTAAACCACATAGGACATTTCCAGGCCAAGCTGCTCACGCCATTTGAAGCTGTCGCGATCCAGAACCAACTGCTCAACCGCACGCAGCGCATTCACCATGATGGTGCCGCCAGGGGTTTCGTAGCAGCCGCGGGACTTGATACCCACCAGACGGTTTTCCACGATATCGATACGACCGACGCCGTGACGGGCACCGATGGCGTTCAGTTTGTCCAGGCAGCCAAACGGGCTTAACGCTTCGCCGTTCACCGCAACGACGCACCCTTTCTCAACGGTAACGGTCACCTGCTCAGGCTGATCCGGGGCTTCCAGTGGATCCACGGTCCATACCCAGCAGTCTTTGTTCGGGGCATTCCACGGGCTTTCCAGCACGCCGCCTTCGGTAGAAATATGCCAGGCGTTTTCATCACGGCTGTAGATTTTTTCCAGCGACGCGGTGGTCGGAATATTACGCTCTTTCAGGTAATCCAGCAGGGCTTCACGGGAACGCAGGTTCCACTCACGCCATGGCGCGACGACTTTCAACTGTGGGGCCAGCGCGGTGTAAGTGGTTTCAAAACGCACCTGGTCATTGCCTTTACCGGTTGCGCCGTGGCACAGGGCATCTGCGCCCACTTTCAGCGCCAGCTCAACCTGCGCTTTAGCAATAATCGGGCGCGCCATTGAGGTGCCCAGCAGGTAAGTCCCTTCGTACAGGGCACCGGTCTGCAGCACAGGATAAACGTACTCGCTGATGAACTCTTCGCGCAGATCCACCACATGGCACTCAGACGCACCGGACTGCAGCGCTTTCTGCTCCACGCCTTCCAGATCGCCGCGCTCCTGGCCGATATCCGCCACGAATGCCACCACTTCACAGCCGCCGTAGTTCTCTTTCAGCCATGGAATGATGGCCGAAGTATCCAGACCGCCAGAGTAAGCCAGTACGATTTTCTTGATGCTTTTGTCTTGCATTGTCTCTTCCTTAAATGAATACGTTACTAATTAAGCGAGGATACGGGTGCCGATGGACACGCCGTTAAATAAGGTTGGCAGCTGTTCGGCATGGCGCCAGCTGGCGATATCCACCGGGCGGCCCAGCGTACGGGCGGCTTCCAGCGCAGCATTAACTTTGACGATCATCCCGTCAGTGATCACCCCATCGGCGATCAGCTGTTCGGCTTTCTCTGCCGTCATCTCTTCAATACGCTGCCTGTCAGCATCCAGAATACCGCTGACATCAGAAAGCAGGATCAGGTCCGCCCCCAGCGTGGCAGCCAGCGCCGTCGCGGCCTGGTCGGCGTTAACGTTCATCAGCAGGCCATCGGCAGTGATGCCAATCGAGCTGACGACCGGCAGATAGCCCGCACCCAGCAGCGTATTTATCAGGTGGGGAGAACCCGGCGTGGCCAGCCCTACATGGCCCAGTTCATCGTCAAACTGCGCCACATCAACGCTGCCGCCGTCGCCCAGGCACAGACCAACGGCATCAATGCCATGTTTTTTTGACCAGGCCAGCAGGGTTTTGTTCGCTGTACCCGCCAGGGCCCCGGTGATAATGTCAATCTGGTCGGCGGGTGTGACGCGCAGTCCGTTTTTTTTCTTCACCGGCAGCGACAGCTTGCTCATCAGTTCATCGACCAGGCAGCCGCCACCGTGAACGATCAGCAACGGGCGCTGATGCGTGGTACGGTAGCTGGCCAGAGCAGTAAACAGACGCTCCAGCGCCTCTTCGCTGTCCAGCAGCACACCGCCTAACTTGATAATTAACGGATGGGTCATCAACTCAACTCGCTCTCTGTGATAGATAGAATTTTCGGTTTCCATCTGGCCGCCGATATTGTATTTTTATTCACTATTAGTGCATGAATATTGATACTATCCTAACCCAAGGACTGTCAACAGTGAAGACAAAATTACCCCCTTTTATTGAGATTTACCGCCAACTGATTGCAACCCCATCAATCAGCGCCACCGACAGTGCGCTCGACCAGAGCAATGAAACTTTAATCAATTTACTGGCGGGCTGGTTCCGCGATATCGGCTTCAGCGTGGAAGTCCAGCCGGTACCCGGCACGCGCAATAAATTCAATATGCTGGCAAAGAGTGGCCAGGGTGCGGGCGGCCTGCTGCTGGCCGGGCATACCGACACCGTGCCATTCGACGATGGCCGCTGGACGCGCGATCCCTTTACCCTGAGTGAGCACGACAATAAGCTCTACGGTCTCGGCACGGCCGACATGAAAGGCTTCTTCGCCTTCATCTTAGAGACCCTGCGTGATATTGACGTGTCAGCGCTGAAAAAACCGCTTTATATTCTCGCCACCGCCGATGAAGAAACCACCATGGCGGGCGCGAAGTTCTTCTCTGAAACCACCAGCCTGCGTCCGGACTGTGCCATTATCGGCGAGCCCACCTCCCTGAAACCCGTGCGTGCGCACAAAGGCCATATTTCTAATGTGATCCGTATTCAGGGTCAGTCAGGCCACTCGAGCGATCCGGGCCGCGGCGTCAATGCTATTGAACTGATGCATGAGTCCATCACCCAGTTGATGGAACTGCGCAATACGCTGAAAACACGCTATCACCACGATGGCTTTGCCATCCCCTACCCAACGATGAACTTTGGCCATATTAGCGGCGGCGACGCAGCCAACAGGATCTGCGCCTGCTGTGAACTGCATATGGATATCCGCCCACTGCCGGGCCTGACGTTGAGCGATCTTGACGGTCTGCTGAATGAGGCGCTGGCTCCTGTCAGTGCGCGCTGGCCAGGCCGTCTGACCGTGGGTGAGCTGCACCCGCCGATCCCGGGCTACGAGTGTCCGCGTGAGCATCAGCTGGTTCAGGTGGTGGAAAAACTGCTGGGGACAGAAACAGAGGTGGTGAACTACTGCACCGAGGCACCGTTCATCCAGCAGATCTGCCCGACGCTGGTGTTAGGCCCGGGATCGATCGATCAGGCGCATCAGCCGGACGAATTTATAGATACGGCGTTCATTAAACCGACCCGCGAGCTGATCGCCCAGGTGGTGCATCATTTTTGTCATCATTAACCCGGTTTAATCAAAATACTTCGGGTTGCAGGGGGATGGCAGGCCCGTCAGTCCCCATCACGATGTGACGGGGGTAAAAGTGTCCGCCCCCTGCATTTCCAGGGTAAGAATGACGTACTGAAGGGACAATTGGCTGCAAAAACAGCGTGTTGCCCCTGATTTCAATTATTCCGGATGATAAGAATAACTTATCTCGTTCTGCTGTAATTAAATTTCATAAATTCCGGCTATTTAGCGTCACGATGCGCTGTATTTAAGTCAATTGACGAATGGTTGCGAACGTGGCTAGATAAAAGACAACGTTATGCCCACTGGGGTGAAAGATAGTTACAAATACAAGAAGGGTGTCAGGGATCATATGAACGAACAATATTCCGCAATGCGAAGTAATGTCAGTATGCTCGGCAAACTGCTCGGGGATACTATTAAGGATGCACTGGGAGAGAACATCCTGGACCGGGTAGAAACCATCCGTAAGCTCTCAAAGTCATCACGTGCGGGAAATGATGCCCACCGTCAGGAACTGCTGACCACGCTGCAAAATTTGTCCAATGATGAACTGCTGCCGGTAGCCCGTGCATTCAGTCAGTTCCTCAACCTGACCAACGTAGCCGAGCAGTACCACACCATTTCGCCAAAAGGCGAAGGTGCGAATCACCCTGAACTGCTGGCCGGTACCTTTGAGCGCCTGAAGCAGCAGCCAGACCTGACCGAAGCCGCCGTTCGCGAAGCGATTGAATCTCTGTCGCTGGAACTTGTTCTGACCGCCCACCCGACTGAAATCACCCGCCGTACCCTGATCCATAAACTGGTCGAAGTGAACAGCTGCCTGCAGCAACTGGATCACAATGACCTGTCTGACTATGACCATGGCAAGATCATGCGCCGCCTGCGCCAGCTGGTGGCCCAGGCCTGGCATACCGATGAAATTCGTAAATATCGTCCCACGCCCGTGGATGAGGCCAAGTGGGGCTTTGCGGTGGTGGAAAACAGCCTGTGGGAAGGCGTACCGCAGTTCCTGCGTGAGCTGAATGAGCAGGTCGAAGCCGCCTTTGGTTACACCCTGCCGGTTGATTTTGTGCCGGTCAAGTTTACCTCCTGGATGGGCGGTGACCGCGATGGCAACCCGAATGTGACGGCCGATATCACCCGCCATGTACTGCAGCTTAGTCGCTGGAAAGCCACCGACCTGTTCCTGCGCGATATCGCCGTACTGGTCTCTGAGCTGTCGATGTCAGAATGCACGCCGGAAGTGCGTGAGCTGTGCGGTAACCCGGACGCGCTGGAGCCTTACCGCGAGATCATGAAAAACCTGCGTGGCCAGCTGATGAGCACCCAGGCTTATCTGGAACGCCGCCTGAAGGGCGAGCGCCTGCCGCGCCCGGACAACCTGCTGATCTCCAACGATCAGCTGTGGGAACCGCTGTACACCTGCTACCAGTCACTGCAGGCCTGTGGCATGGGCATTATTGCCAACGGTCAGCTGCTCGATACCCTGCGCCGCGTGAAGTGCTTTGGCGTGCCGCTGGTGCGTATTGACCTCCGCCAGGAAAGTACCCGCCATACCGAAGCCATTGCTGAAATCACCCGCTATCTCGGCCTGGGCGATTACGAGAGCTGGTCAGAAGCTGACAAGCAGGCTTTCCTGATCCGCGAACTGAGCTCCAAACGTCCGCTGATGCCACGCCAGTGGGAACCGAGTGCTGATACGAAAGAGGTGCTGGATACCTGTCGCGTAGCGGCGGATGCACCGCAGGGTTCGATTGCTGCCTATGTTATCTCCATGGCGAAAACGCCGTCAGACGTGCTGGCTGTTCATCTGCTGCTAAAAGAGGCGGGTATTTCTTACGCGATGCCGGTGGCCCCGCTGTTTGAAACCCTTGAGGATCTGAACAACGCCAATGATGTCATGAGCCAGCTGCTGAATATCGACTGGTATCGCGGCCTGATTCAGGGCAAGCAAATGGTGATGATCGGCTATTCCGACTCCGCCAAGGATGCAGGGGTGATGGCTGCAAGCTGGGCACAATATCAGGCTCAGGATGCGCTGATCAAAACCTGCGAGAAAGCCGGTATTACCCTGACGCTGTTCCACGGACGCGGCGGCTCCATCGGCCGCGGCGGTGCGCCGGCACATGCAGCGCTTCTGTCGCAACCCCCGGGCAGCCTGAAAGGCGGCCTGCGCGTGACCGAACAGGGTGAGATGATCCGCTTTAAATACGGTCTGCCGGAAGTCACTATCAGCAGCCTGTCGTTGTATACCGGGGCGATCCTCGAAGCTAACCTGCTGCCACCGCCGGAGCCGAAGCCCGAGTGGAACAGCATCATGGACCAGCTGTCTGATGTGTCCTGCAAAATGTACCGGGGCTACGTGCGTGAACACGAAGACTTTGTGCCTTACTTCCGTTCTGCCACCCCCGAGCTGGAGCTGGCCAAGCTGCCGCTGGGCTCACGTCCGGCGAAACGTCGCCCGACCGGCGGTGTTGAGTCGCTGCGTGCCATTCCGTGGATTTTCGCCTGGACGCAGAACCGCCTGATGCTGCCCGCCTGGCTGGGTGCCGGTGCCGCGCTGCAGAAAGCGATGGAAGAGGGTCATCAGGAAACGCTGGAAACCATGTGCCGCGACTGGCCGTTCTTCTCGACTCGTCTGGGGATGCTGGAGATGGTGTTCTCGAAGGCTGACCTGTGGCTGGCGGAATACTACGATCAGCGTCTGGTGGATAAATCGCTGTGGTCACTGGGCAAACAGCTGCGCGATCAGCTGGACTCCGATATTAAAGCCGTGCTGACCATTGCTAACGATTCGCACCTGATGGCCGACCAGCCGTGGATTGCCGAGTCGATTGCCCTGCGTAACGTCTACACTGACCCGCTGAACGTTCTGCAGGCGGAGCTGTTACACCGTTCTCGTCAGCAGGAAGCGGCGGGCGCAGAGCCGGATGCCCGCGTTGAGCAGGCACTGATGGTGACCATCGCCGGCGTGGCGGCGGGAATGCGTAACACGGGTTAAGCCGACAGCAGGGGCGATAGGAAAAATGATCGCCCTCACAACCTGTAGGGGCAGAGATTCTTTTTCGGCCTGCCCCTGACAACAAAAAAGGACGCTCAGGCGTCCTTTTTTGTTGTCGCGGTTATCAGGCGACGGCCAGACCCGGGCGGACGCCCAGCGTGTGGCAGATGGCATAACTCATCTCCGCGCGGTTCAGCGTGTAGAAGTGAAAATCTTTCACCCCTTCGCGGCTGAGAATTTTTACCATATCCATCGCCACGTTAGCACCGACCATTTTGCGGGTTTCCGGGTCGTTATCCAGCCCTTCAAACATACTGGTCATCCAGCCCGGCACGCGGACGTTAGTCATCGTGGCGAAGCGCTGTAACTGCCTGAAATTCGACACCGGCAGAATGCCCGGAACGATTTCAACATCAATGCCGGTAGAGACGCAACGGTCACGAAAGCGCAGATAGCTCTCCACGTCGAAGAAGAACTGGGTGATAGCCCGGTTAGCCCCCGCATCAATTTTACGCTTCAGATTGATCAGATCCGCCTGAGCGCTCTTCGCCTCCGGGTGCACTTCCGGATAAGCGGCCACCGAGATATCAAAATCCCCCACGTCTTTCAGCAGCGCGACCAGATCGGCACCGTACATTTCCGGCTTGCCCCCGCCCGGCGGCAGGTCCCCGCGCAGGGCGACAATATGGCGAATACCGTTGTCCCAGTAGTCACGGGCAATGTTACGCAGCTCATCGCGGGTCGCGTCAATGCAGGTCAGGTGAGGGGCCGCTTCCAGACCGGTACGGTCTTTGATCCCTTTGATAATGCTGTGGGTCCGGTCACGTTCGCCGGAGTTAGCCCCATAAGTGACCGAGACAAATTTTGGCTTCAGGCTGCTGAGGCGATCGATAGAGCTCCACAGGGTGTCTTCCATTTCGCTGGTGCGCGGCGGAAAGAACTCAAAGGAGACGTTAATTTGCCCGCTGATTTCGGCAAGACTCTGGTTCAGTGCTTCGCGCTGATTTGCGTGGAAAAAACTCATACCCGTTTACCTCATCGATCGCTGCTCAGGATAAATCTCTGTCTTAACGTCTATCCGTTTAGACGTCCAGACATTCAAAATGACGCAAATTGGTTAATCAGTCAACAGTTAAATGATGACCTGACGTGACAAATTCTCAACGAAGATGAGGAAAATTCATGCAGGGAAGGAAGAATGAGGAAATGAACCTCTGGGGCCGCCCTTTTATTTCGGTCGACCCCAGAGAAAAACTACAGCAGCTGTGCCAGGCGGTTAAGATCGGACTGGATCGCCCCGGCCGTGACGTCGCGGCCGGCTCCCGGCCCACGGATCACCAGCGGATTATCACGATACCAGCGGCTTTCAATGGCAAACACGTTGTCGCACGGCAGCAGGGCAGCCAGCGGGTGATCGTCCCGCACGGCCTCCACACCAACGCGCGCTTTGCCGTTCGCGTCAAAACGCGCCACATAACGCAGGACCAGGCCCAGCTCCTGAGCAGCTTCAAAACGCTGAACCATCTGATCGTTCAGTTCATCGGCGTTTTCAAAGAAGTCATCAACCGATCCGGACTGATAGCTGGCCGGCACCAGTGATTCCACGCGCACCTGACCGGGTTCAATATCGTAGCCCGCCTCGCGGGCGAGGATCACCAGCTTACGCATCACGTCCTGGCCGGAGAGATCGGCACGCGGATCTGGCTCCGTCAGCCCCTGCTGCCACGCCTGGTCCACCAGCTCGGTAAATGGAACCGTACCGTCAAACTGCAGGAACAGCCACGACAGCGTACCGGAGAAGATACCGCTGATGGAGAGGATGCTGTCGCCACTTTCCCGCAGATCGCGCACCGTGTGGTTCACCGGCAGTCCGGCCCCGACGGTGGCATTGTACAGCCAGTGACGTCCGGTTTTGGCGAACGCATCACGGATCTGGCGATAGCTGTCACTGCTGGCCGCGCCCGCGACTTTATTCGCCCCGATTACATGGAAACCGTAGCTGGCAAAATCCAGGTACTGTGCGGCCAGCGTTTCACTGGCGGTCACATCCAGCACCACCAGATCGTCAAACGGGTGAGCCCGCATCCACAGGAACAGCGATTCCTGATCCTGTTCTATGGCCTCATCTTCAAAGAAAGCCAGCGCATGGCTGGCATCCAGCCCCTCATAGCTGAGCAGGCTGCGACGGCTGTCCACCACGCCTGCCAGAACAAATTCAAAGCCGGTACGTGCCGACAGGGTTTCCTGCTCGCGGGCAAACAGTTCCAGCCAGCGGGAGCCAATGTTGCCTTTGCCAAACAGCACCAGGCCGACCTGTTTTTCCGCCCGGAACAGCGTCTGGTGCAGGCCCCGGATCAGATGTTCGGTTGGCCCGACGCGCAGCACCGCTACCAGGCTGATGCCCTCCTGAGACTGGCAGATAAACTCCACCGGCTGGTCTTTCATCTGCTGCCAGAAACGATGGCTGTGCAGCGGATTACGGCAAACGCCCGCCCCGACCATCGCCACCATCGCCATCCCTTCACGCAGCTGCAGGCGACCGGGCAACGCCGCATCCTGCAGCAGGGTTAAGGCGCTGTTAACCACTTCCGAGGTGTAGCAAAGCTGGAGGAGATTACGGTCCGGGTGAACACCGGTTGCCAGCGGGCGTACCTGGGCCCGGGTCAGCAGTTGGTCGATCTCCTTACGCAGCGTGGCAAAGTCGTGCTGTGCGGGTACCTGGAACTCTATCAGGCACACGTCATCATGGCTGGTCACAATCCGCGCGCCGGTGCCTGAGGCCAGCACGCGCTCGATGCGTGTTGAACCCTCTCCGGGCTGATAACTGCAGCGCAGCTGTAAATCAATATCGCTGCCGGAAACCGGCTGCAGCGTGCGGGAGTGCAGTACCGGTGCCGCCAGACGTGCCAGCTCGCTGGCTTCATCCAGGCGCAGCAGCGGCAGCAGACAGGCATCCTTCACTTTACGGGGATCGGCACTGTATACACCTGCCACGTCGCTCCAGATAGTCACTCGCGTCACCCCGGCCAGTGCACCGATCTGCGTCGCCGAGTAGTCACTACCGTTGCGTCCTAACAGTACGGTTTCACCGGCATCATTGGCGCAGATAAACCCGGTCACCACCAGACGCTGCCCCGGGCGCTCTGCCATCAGTTGCTGTAACAGCGGCAGCGATTTCGCTTCATCCACCTGCGGCTGTGCGGCACGCTCAGCGCGTAAAAAATCGCGGGCATCGAGGAAGCTCGCCTCAATATCACGCAGATTCAGCACAGCGGACATCAGGCGAGCCGACCAGATCTCACCGTGACCGACCACCTGCGCATACACGGCATCAGTGATGGCGTTATCCAGCAGGGCTGCCAGTTTCTCAAGATCGCGTATAAATTCAGCAATCAGCGGCTCGGCCACAGCGGGCGGTAACAGCGCACCGATCAGTTCACTCTGATAACGACGAAGCGCCTGCTGCACCTGATGGGCAGAGAGACGATCGCTCTGGCTCAGTTTGAGCCAGCTGATCAGCTGATTCGTCGTGCTGCCGGCAGCCGATACGACCATCAGATCGCCCGGCTGACTGTACTCGGCCATGATCCCGGCTACGCGCTGGTAGCATTTGGCATCGGCCAGACTGCTGCCACCAAATTTATGTAACTGCCGCGAACTGTCTGCCCCTGCCACTGCTGAATAACTCATGCTTACCTCTTGGCCGCGATCCGGAACGCATTGTCCAGATCGGCGATTAAATCTTCGTGATCTTCAATTCCCACCGAAATACGCAGCAGCGTTTCCGAAATCCCTGCCGCCGCCCGCGCTTCAGCAGACATGCCCGCATGTGTCATGGTGGCCGTGTGGGAAATCAGGCTTTCAACACCGCCCAGCGACTCCGCCAGGGTAAATAATTCCAGCGCTTTCAGGAAACGGCGCAGCGTCGCTTCGTCACCGTCGAGCTCAAAACTTAGCATGGCGCCAAAGCCTTTTTGCTGACGTGCCGCAAACTGATGGCCGGCATTTTCTGGCAACGAAGGATGATACAACTTTTTCACCAGCGGTTGTTGTTTCAGATAATCAACAATCGCCAGCGCATTGCGCTGTGCCGCCGCCATACGCGGGGCCAGGGTGCGCATCCCCCGCAGCAGCAGATAGCTGTCAAACGCGCCGCCGGTGACACCAATATTATTCGCCCACCAGGCCAGATCCGTCACGTGCTGCGGATCCTTCGCCACGACCGCCCCAGCCACCACGTCAGAGTGTCCGTTAAGGTATTTGGTACAGGAATGGATCACCAGGTCCGCGCCCAGCGCCAGCGGGTTCTGCAGGGCCGGGCTGAGGAAGGTATTGTCCACCACGCTCACGGCGCCTGCTTCTGCAGCGGCCTGACAGATCGCGGCAATGTCCACCACGCGCAGCAGCGGGTTACTTGGACTTTCAATCAGTACCAGCTTCGGTTTTTCAGCCAGTGCAGCCTGTAATGCCGCCTCATCGCCCTGATCGACGAATTTAACGCGATACGCTCCACGTTTGCTCAGGCTGTCGAACAGGCGGTAGCTGCCGCCATAGCAGTCGTGCGGGGCCACCAGCAGGTCCCCAGGCTGCAGAAACACGGTGCACACCAGGTGAATAGCCGACATCCCGGTGCTGGTCATCACCGCACCGGCCCCCCCTTCCAGCTCTGCCAGCGCGCGTTGCACCACATCACGCGTCGGGTTGCCACGGCGTGAGTAGTCATGTGCACGGGGCTCATTAAAATCGGTGAAGTTATAGGTGCTGGACAGATGAATGGGGGGGACAACGCAGCCATATTGCTCGTCATCATTCAAACCGCTACGGACTGCGATGGTTGCCTGTTTACGCGTCATGGTGCACAAGTTCCTGCTGGAGTATAAGTGAAGACAGATAGAGTAAAGCGGGTAGATATAGACGTCAATACATCTGGACATCTAAATGTCTTTGCGTATAGATTGAGCAATGCGCGAATAACCGTTAGAATTATGTCGATATACCCCAGAGAACGTTGTGCCATCCCGGTGCGGTGGACACGAACTTCGGGCATAATTAGCCGGATTTCGGTATTTCTAATTTAAATATAATTAAGGTAGCCCATGGCTGAGTGGAACGGCGAATATATCAGCCCTTACGCTGAACACGGTAAGAAGAGCGAGCAGGTTAAAAAAATCACGGTATCCATTCCGTTGAAAGTACTGAAAATTTTGACCGATGAGCGCACACGCCGCCAGGTTAATAACTTGCGTCATGCCACCAACAGCGAACTGCTGTGCGAAGCATTTCTGCATGCATTTACCGGCCAGCCTCTGCCGGATGATGTCGATCTGCGTAAAGAACGCAGTGACGAAATTCCCGAAGAAGCGAAAGCGATCATGCGCGAAATGGGCGTCGATCCTGATACCTGGGAATACTAGGCGGTCAACAATTCGGTTATCCGGTCGGGCACCTGATTCAGTCACGGGTGCCCGGCCTGACCAGACGGCCAGAGGGTCACGATCGCCTGCGCTGTCCCTCTCTTCCCCATTTCCGTTACGATGCGTTCTCAGACCCGATCCTCACCGGCAGCATTGCCCTGCCCATCGCCCGCCACTTGAAACGCTCACGCACTGACCTGTTCGCAGGCAGGTAGCGCCCGATATCACCCTCCGCCTTTTACCCGCACCGGTTCCGCCTGACGGCGATCCTGATAACGCTGAGTAAGCTGCCGATACAGTTCACCTGCCAGCCGGTGACAAGGCGTAAAAATAGCGTAACTCGGGGTCAGCGACGGGGGCAATGTGCTCAGGCACGCCACCGTACCCTGAATTGCAGGCATAAAAAAACCCAGCCGAAGCTGGGTTTTTTCTGACATCTTACAGGGTGCTTATTTAGCGCCTGGGATGCTGAAACGCTTGTTGAAGCGATCCACACGACCACCGCTTGCAACATCACGCTGCTTACCGGTATAGAACGGGTGGCAGTTGCCACACACGTCCAGGTTCAGGTCGCGACCCACGGTAGAGCGGGTTTTGATTTCGTTACCGCAAGAACATTTAGCAGTAACTTCGGTGTAATTTGGGTGAATACCTTTTTTCATGGGAAAACCTCAGTTAAGGCCGTGTCGCTCTCCCGCGCCAGGATAATTCCTGCACCGGCACCACACGAAGATTAATATTAAGTTTATGCTGATATCAAAATGCCATACCAACGGCGGCGAACTATACAGAAATTAACCACACACCGCAATCGGATCCGCACATTCAGCACGACTCAGTGTACACTAACTGGCTTAATTTTTCACCCGGATGAATCCATGCCCGTTGTTCAGGTCGCTTTACCCGTTCCGCTTGCCCGCAACTTTGACTACCTGTTACCGCCCCATCTCAACCATGCGGTGGTGGGCGGACGCGTCAGCGTGCCTTTTGGCAAACGTAAAGCCATCGGGGTGGTGGTCGGGATCGTTGAACACAGTGATTTTCCGCTCGATCAGTTAAAAAGTGTCCATGAGGTGCTGGACAGTGAATCGCTCTACCCTGCTTCTCTCTGGCGTATTCTGCTCTGGGCCGCTGACTACTATCACTATCCGCTGGGTGAGGTACTGTTCCATGCCATGCCGGTGCTGCTGCGCCAGGGTAAGGCGGCGGAAGAGGCCCCTCTCTGGCAGTGGCTGATCACTGACGAGGGTAAGGCGACCGCACCGGAAAGCCTGAAACGAGCCCCGAAGCAACAACAGGCGCTGGCCGCGCTGCGCAACCGCGGACTGTACCGCCATGAAGTCAGCCAGCACGATATTACCGAGGCTACCCTCCAGGCGCTGCGGGCGAAGGGGCTGTGTGCGCTACGCCCGCAGCCCCGTGCCCGGCAGGACTGGCGCGAGAGTGTCACCATTCAGGGTGAACGCCTGCGGCTGAATACCGAGCAGGCCACCGCCGTCGGGGCAATCCGCAGTGCAGACGACCACTTTTCAGCGTGGCTGCTGGCGGGGATCACCGGTTCGGGCAAAACGGAAGTTTACCTCAGTATGCTGGAGAATATTCTGGCTAACGGCCGGCAGGCGCTGGTGCTGGTGCCGGAAATTGGCCTGACCCCCCAGACCATCGCCCGCTTTCGCGAGCGCTTCAGCGCCCCGGTTGATGTGCTGCACTCCGGCTTAAACGACAGTGAGCGTCTGGCTGTGTGGCTGCGCGCCCGCAGCGGTGAGACGGCGATTGTTATTGGTACCCGCTCTTCGCTGTTTACCCCCTTTGCCCGCCTGGGTGCCATTATTATCGATGAGGAGCACGACAGCTCCTATAAGCAGCAGGAAGGCTGGCGCTATCACGCCCGCGATCTGGCGGTGTTTCGCGCCCGGCAGGAAGATATCCCGATTGTCATGGGGTCAGCGACTCCGGCGCTGGAAACGCTGCACAATGTCCAGTCCGGGAAATATCATCAGCTCAATCTCAGCAAACGCGCCGGGAACGCCACCAAAGCGACCCAGCTGCTGGTCGACCTGAAAGGCGTGAAGCTGCAGGGTGGCCTGTCTCCGATGCTGATCAAGAAAATTGGCCAGCATCTGAAAGCGGATAATCAGGTGTTGTTATTCCTTAACCGTCGCGGTTACTCCCCCACGCTGCTGTGCCATGAATGCGGCTGGATTGCCGAATGCCAGCGCTGCGACCGTTACTACACGCTGCATCAGAACCAGCGTCAGCTGCGCTGCCACCACTGCGACAGCCAGCGCCCGGTGCCGCATCAGTGCCCGCAGTGTGGTTCTACCCATCTGGTGCCCGTCGGGCTGGGCACCGAACAGCTGGAACACAACCTGGGTGAACTGTTTCCCGGCGTGCCCCTCACGCGTATTGACCGGGATACCACCAGCCGTAAAGGCGCACTGGAGCAGCAACTGGCGGAAGTGCATCGCGGCGGAGCGCGTATCCTGGTCGGTACTCAGATGCTGGCAAAAGGGCATCACTTCCCGGACGTGACCCTGGTGTCGCTGCTGGACGTCGACGGCGCGCTGTTTTCTGCCGATTTCCGCTCCGCAGAGCGATTCGCCCAACTCTACGTACAGGTTGCCGGCCGCGCCGGACGTGCCGGTAAACAGGGGGAAGTACTTTTGCAGACCCACCACCCGGACCATCCGCTGCTGCAAACCCTGCTGCATCAGGGGTACGACGCGTTTGCCCACCAGGCGCTCAGTGAACGGAACAGCGTCTTCCTGCCGCCGTTCACCAGTCATGCCCTGTTCCGTGCAGAAGACCACGATAACCAGCAGGCCAGTCTCTTCCTGCAGCAGCTGCGTAATCTGCTGGAAGCCAGCCCGTTAAACAGTGAATCCTTCTGGGTGATGGGCCCGGTCCCTGCGCTGCAGGCGAAACGCAGCGGACGATACCGCTGGCAGCTCCTGCTGCAGCATCCTTCACGCGCCGTTCTGCAACGGCTCATCAAGTCCAGCCTGCCGCTGGTCACCACCCTGCCCCAGGCGCGAAAAGTGAAATGGACGCTGGATATCGACCCCACGGAAAGTTAAGGCGTAATCGTTTGCATGGCAAAGATGCGCATTGGATCGAAAAAAGTCGCACAAGTCACAATTTTTATGCAAATTAAGTAACAGGCCCCCCGCTTATCTGTTAAGAATGCGGGGGTTGGGGTTATTCGCAGCGGACGCGATAACCTCTGGTACCGGATAAAAATTGTCATTCGTTGTTCAGGTCAGCGCAGACTGGCGTGAGGAGAAAAGCATTGGAGCACAATCAAGAGTCAACCGTAGCGACCATGAAGGACGTGGCTGAGAAAGCAGGCGTATCAACGGCAACGGTCTCCCGCGCCCTGATGAATCCTGAAAAGGTCTCTCCGCCACGCGCTACAAAGTTGAACAGGCGGTGATTGCCGTTGGCTACTCCCCGCATTCCATGACGCGCAGCGCCCGGCGCAGCGAATCACGTACCGTGCTGGTGATTGTGCCGGACATCTGCGATCCCTTTTTCAGTGAAATCATTCGCGGCATTGAAGTGGTGGCTGCGGCGGAAGGTTATCTGGTGCTTATCGGCGATTGCGCACACCAGAATCAGCAGGAGAAATCATTCCTGAACCTGATGCTGACCCGTCAGATCGATGGCATGGTACTGCTGGGTTCCAATGTACCGTTTGAAACCGGTGTGGAAGAACAACGCAATCTGCCGCCCATGGTGATGGCGAATGAGTTCTCGCCGGAGCTGGAGCTGCCAACGGTTCATATTGATAACCTGACCGCCGCCTTTGAAGCGGTTAATCATCTGCAAAAACTCGGCCATCGACGCATTGCCTGCATTTCAGGCCCGGAAGAGATGCCGTTATGCCAGTATCGCCTCCAGGGGTACATTCAGGCGCTGCGCCGCCACGGGATGACCGTCGACCCAACCTATATTGTGCGGGGTGACTTCACCTTCGATGCCGGTTCCCAGGCGATGAAGCACCTGATGACGCTTCCCAGGCCACCCGATGCCTTATTCTGCCACAGCGATATCATCGCGCTGGGTGCCATGTCGCAGGCAAAGAATATGGGTTTGCGGGTACCTAAAGATCTGTCCATTATCGGTTTTGATGATATCGAACTGTCCCGCTACAGCGATCCACAATTAACCACGGTGGCTCAACCGCGTTTCAACATCGGTCGTGAAGCAATGCTACTCTTGCTGGAGCAGCTCCAGGGCCGGATGGTGAGTAACGGTTCACGTCTGCTGGATTTTGAGCTGAAAATCCGTGGCAGCACGGCTCCCTCGCTACGTGATGAGTACTGACGGGCCGGTCAGAACAACCCGCAGGCGCTCCTGTGGATAAATCAGTGGATTCTTAGTCATATCGCCGCTGGTCAAACTTCCGGCCCTTCAGTAACATGACGGGCACTCATCGGGCACTTATCGTCACGCTTACAGCCCGGACTTACCTTCATCGATTATTAGCGGAACGATAGTGGCACAAAAAGATTATGTAGGCCGCGGGCGTTCGACAGGGACGCGCAGCAAAAAGACCAACAGTCGCAGCAAGAAGCGCAGCAGTGGATCATCGGGTGTATCAAAAATCATGATAGTGCTGGCGGTTGCCGTTCTGGTCACCTTTATTGGTGGGCTGTGGTTTATCGCACATCATAAAAAAGAAGAGACCCCGGTCATTCCGGATCACAAAGCCACCGGTAACGGTCTTCCGCCAAAACCCGAAGAGCGCTGGCGTTATATTAAAGAGCTGGAAAATCGCCAGCTTGGCGTCCCTTCTCCAACCGAACCCACCTCTGGCGGTGAAGCACATTCGCAGACACAGTTAACCGACGAGCAGCGTCAGCTTCTTGATCAGATGCAGGCGGATATGCGTCAGCAGCCAACGCAGCTTAATGAAGTGCCATGGAATGAGCAGACGCCGGCACAGCGCCAGCAGACCATCCAGCGCCAGCAACAGCAAAGCCAGCAGCTTCAGCAGCAGTCGCGGATGCCGCAGCAGACGCAACGCACGCAGCCACCGGCTCAGACACAAACGCAGCATACGGCGCCCGTGACCTCGGTAACCCGCGAACCGGTTCGTCAGCCGAAACAGGAAGTGGCTATACCGCCAAAAGTGGAAACCAAACCTAAGGTTGAAACCAAGCCGAAGGAAGTGGAAAAAGAGAGCGCCCAGCGCTGGATGGTGCAGTGTGGTTCCTTCAAAGGAACCGATCAGGCCGAGTCCATCCGCGCCCAGTTAGCCTTCGAAGGCTTTGAAAGCCGCATTACCACCGGCGGCGGCTGGAATCGTGTGGTTATTGGTCCTTATAACAGCCGTAGCGCAGCAGACACAACGTTGAAACGACTGCGTGGGTCTGGCCACTCAAATTGTATTCCTCTTTCCATCGGGGGTTGAAACCCCTCAAACCTACCCCATATCTGATTGCATCAGTGCCCCGCACAAAACGTGCGGGGTCATCTTCCGACTGCAATAAGGGGTCTGCCCGTGACAACAATAGTAAGTGTACGACGCAACGGCCAGGTAGTAATTGGCGGTGATGGCCAGGCTACCCTCGGCAATACCGTGATGAAGGGCAACGTCAAAAAAGTGCGTCGTCTCTACAATGACAAAGTCATTGCTGGTTTTGCTGGCGGTACCGCAGATGCCTTCACCCTGTTTGAACTTTTTGAACGCAAGCTGGAAATGCACCAGGGGCACCTGGTCAAAGCGGCTGTAGAGCTGGCAAAAGACTGGCGTACAGACCGTATGCTGCGCAAACTGGAAGCCCTGCTGGCCGTGGCGGACGAAAATGCCTCGCTGATCATTACTGGTAACGGTGACGTCATCCAGCCTGAAAACGACTTAATTGCCATCGGTTCGGGTGGCCCATACGCTCAGGCAGCCGCCCGTGCGCTACTGGAAAACACCGATATCGGCGCGCAGGATATTGTAGAGAAGGCACTGGGTATTGCAGGCGATATCTGCATCTATACCAACCACAATCTCACCATCGAATCACTACCGTCTAAAGCGTAAGGATCCTAATTTATGTCTGCTATGACTCCGCGCGAGATTGTCAGCGAACTGAACAGATTTATCATCGGTCAGGATGGTGCCAAGCGCGCCGTTGCTATCGCCCTGCGCAACCGCTGGCGCCGCATGCAGCTCGACGAGGAGCTGCGCCACGAAGTGACGCCAAAAAACATTCTGATGATCGGCCCGACCGGTGTCGGTAAAACAGAAATTGCCCGCCGCCTGGCAAAGCTGGCCAACGCGCCGTTTATCAAAGTGGAAGCCACGAAGTTCACCGAAGTGGGCTATGTTGGAAAAGAGGTGGATTCCATTATCCGCGATCTGACCGACTCTGCGCTGAAAATGGTGCGTTCGCAGGCGATTGAGAAAAACCGTTACCGTGCCGAAGAGATGGCAGAAGAACGTGTTCTCGACGTGCTGATCCCACCGGCCAAAAATAACTGGGGTCAGAACGAAACGGCAGCGGAGCCCTCTGCCGCCCGTCAGTCGTTCCGCAAGAAGCTGCGCGAAGGCGATCTGGATGACAAAGAGATCGAAATCGATCTGGCAGCGGTATCGGCCAATGGTGTCGAAATCATGGCCCCTCCAGGTATGGAAGAGATGACCAGCCAGCTGCAGTCAATGTTCCAGAACCTCGGCGGGCAGAAGCAGAAACCGCGCAAGCTGAAAATCAAAGAAGCGATGAAGCTGCTGATTGAAGAAGAAGCGGCCAAACTGGTCAATCCGGAAGAGCTGAAGCAGGACGCTATCGATGCGGTTGAACAGCACGGCATCGTGTTTATCGACGAGATCGATAAAGTGTGTAAGCGCGGTGAGTCCTCCGGCCCGGACGTCTCACGCGAAGGTGTTCAGCGCGACCTGCTGCCGCTGGTCGAAGGCTGTACCGTCTCAACCAAGCACGGCATGGTGAAAACGGACCATATTCTGTTTATCGCATCGGGTGCATTCCAGGTCGCCAGCCCGTCAGACCTGATCCCGGAATTGCAGGGTCGTTTGCCCATTCGCGTTGAACTACAGGCACTGACCACTCACGATTTCGAGCGCATCCTGACAGAGCCAAGCGCATCCATCACCGTGCAATACAAAGCACTGATGAACACCGAAGGCGTGGAGATCAACTTCACTCCTGATGGCATCAGTAAAATTGCCGCCGCCGCCTGGCAGGTGAACGAGACCGCTGAGAACATCGGCGCACGCCGCCTGCACACGGTGCTGGAGCGCCTGATGGAGGAGATTTCCTACGACGCCAGCGATCTTAACGGTCAGTCGTTCACGATCGACGCCGATTACGTGAGCAAACATCTGGATGAACTGGTCGCAGACGAAGACCTCAGTCGCTTCATTCTGTAAATCGCTATCCACGATAAAAAGGAGGCTCCGGCCTCCTTTTTTTATGCGCTCACACTATCCTTGACCAGGATTAACACCTGTCGCAGGAAAGCACCCTACCATAATGCAGATATCGTGCTGGCACCGGCCACACGCCACCTGAAGCCGATCGGAGACGCTATCTGTTATGGAACATAGCCAACGGGTTTCCTCACTCTCAATGCCCCGGGCCTGGCTGGAAAGTTTGCGTCTGCGCACGCTGCCGCTGGCCTGTGCTTCCATTATTACCGGTAGTGCGCTGGCCTGGCATCAGGGGCATTTTGATCCCGCCATTGCCCTGCTGGCATTGCTGACCACCATTCTGCTGCAGATCCTTTCTAACCTGGCCAATGACTACGGTGATGCGTTGAAAGGTAGCGATACTCCTCAGCGTATTGGTCCGTTGCGCGGAATGCAGAAAGGGGCGATCAGTCAGGCACAGATGCGTATCGCCCTGCTACTGACCGTCGCAGTGACCACCGCCAGTGGCCTGCTGCTGATCCTGCGGGCATGCCAGTCACCCGCCGACATTGTTGGATTTGTAGTGATGGGCGCGCTGGCAATGGTCGCTGCCATCGCCTATACCGTGGGGAAAAAGCCCTACGGTTATCTTGGGCTGGGAGACCTGTCAGTAATGATCTTCTTTGGCTGGCTGGGCGTCACTGGCAGCAACTACCTGCAGACCCACCAGCTCGATATGCTGCTGCTGCTTCCCGCCACTGGCTGTGGTTTGCTGGCGACAGCAGTGCTTAACGTGAATAATTTGCGTGATATCGACAGTGACCGGGAGAATGGTAAGTTCACCCTGGCCGTACGTCTGGGCGCGCGGCGTGCACGGCATTACCATGCCGGGTTGCTGCTGATCGCTCTGGCCTGCTTCGCGATCTACAGCAGCGTTGCCGGGCTGCGTCTGCCGGGCTGGCTGTTCCTGCTGGCAACGCCGCTTCTCTGGCAGCAGGGGCGTTATATTTTGCGTGAAACCAGCGCGCTGGCTATGCGTCCAATGCTGGAAAAAACCGTTAAATTGGCGCTGTTAATCAATGTGCTTTTCGCGGCAGGACTGCTGCTCAGTTAAACGCGATGTGCTTGACCCATCGCAACTTTTAACAATTGATGATTTTGCCAACAGCCCCCTTTAAGCGATAT
Organism: Erwinia persicina NBRC 102418; assembly: GCF_001571305.1. Taxonomy (GTDB): domain Bacteria; phylum Pseudomonadota; class Gammaproteobacteria; order Enterobacterales; family Enterobacteriaceae; genus Erwinia; species Erwinia persicina. The sequence goes on from NZ_BCTN01000014.1 coordinate 30,405, forward strand.
ACTTACCTCCCCTGTGGCAAACAGACGAAACCCCTATGAAATACGATACGTCAGAACTGTGCGACATCTATCATGAAGATGTGAATGTCGTTGAACCGCTTTTCTCAAACTTTGGTGGGCGCACCTCGTTTGGCGGGCAAATCACCACGGTAAAATGTTTCGAGGACAACGGGCTGCTCTATGATTTGCTGGAGGAGAACGGCCGTGGCCGCGTGTTACTGGTGGACGGTGGCGGTTCGGTACGCCGTGCGCTGGTGGATGCTGCGCTGGCCAGGATCGCGCTGCAAAACGAGTGGGAAGGCATTGTGGTGTATGGTTCTGTGCGTCAGGTTGACGATCTGGAGGAGCTGGACATCGGTATCCAGGCCATCGCCGCCATTCCTGCGGGTGCCGCGGGTGAAGGCATTGGCGAGAGCGACGTGCGGGTGAACTTTGGCGGTGTGACCTTCTTTTCCGGCGACCATCTTTATGCCGATAACACCGGGATGATCCTCTCGGAAGATCCGCTCGACATCGAATAAAAACGAACACCAAAAAAGGGGTGCCTTCGGCACCCGTTTTCTGCTTGCTTCCTGCTTTTTACGCCAGGCGCAGCATTACACCTCTTCCATTTTTCCCAGCAAAGCCCGCAGACGCTCCTGCCAGACATGCTGTTCTTCCTTCAACTGCTGATTTTCACGCACCAGCGCATCGCTGCTGCCGGCGGCCTGCTGAACCTGCTGGTTCAGATGACCGTTTTGTTCTTTAAGCTCTTCGATTTCCATCTGCAACAGCGTGATGGTATCAATCGCCTGCTGCACTTTTGCTTCCAGTTTCTCGAATACTTCAAATGACATGTCTGTAACCTCTCCTAATCGCAGCGCGTTGATGATGCTAGCCGCAGGGGTGAGGAATGAACCGGCATTCCGCGGATAACAACGATGCTTCGATTGTAAGTAGAGCGACAGCTCAAGTCCAGCAACGAACCTTTACAGGGCGCAGTCTGTAACAATTTTCAGCCTATACCTGGTTTACGCAACACCCGTGAGGGCGGATTGTAAGGGGTGGGTTAAAAAATTGAACATTTCATACGCGATTAAACGCGCATCTGGGGGTTTTCGGAAGGCCAAAAGACGCGAAAACGCTCATTTTTATGACACAGAACACAAATATTGAGTTCGCTATTTCTCGTTTATGCTCGTTAACGATAAATTCACATCAGCCCTACATAAGATTGGGCTGGTTCACGGATGAAACAAAACTAAGACCGTTGACAATTAACCTCGCCTTCAGGAATTTCATCATGAGTCATGCTACAAGCACGCTTAAAGGGCAGTGCATCGCTGAGTTTCTCGGCACTGCCACGATCATCTTTTTTGGTGCTGGCTGTGTCGCCGCCATGAAAGTCGCCGGAGCCAGCTTCGGCCTGTGGGAAATCAGCATCGTCTGGGGTCTTGCCGTAGCAATGGCCGTGTATCTCACCGCCGGTATTTCCGGGGCGCACCTCAATCCCGCCGTCAGCGTTGCCCTCTGGCTGTTCGCCAACTTCGAAGGCCGTAAGGTGTTGCCTTACGCCATCGCTCAGGTTGCTGGCGCATTCTGCTCCGCTGCGCTGGTTTATGGCCTGTACCATAACCTTTTCCTCGACTACGAACAGACACATCATATGGTGCGCGGCAGCGTGGAAAGCCTCGACCTTGCAGGTATCTTCTCCACCTACCCTAACCCCCATATCGGCGTAGGCCAGGCCTTCCTTGTCGAAATGGTGATCACCGCGATCATGATGGCGCTGATTATGGCGCTGACCGATGACGGTAACGGCCTGCCGCGTGGCCCGATGGCCCCGCTGCTGATCGGTTTTCTGATCGCGATTATCGGTGCCGCAATGGGTCCACTGACCGGCTTCGCCCTTAACCCGGCGCGTGATTTCGGACCAAAACTATTCGCCTGGCTGGCTGGCTGGGGTAATGTTGCCTTCACCGGGGCCCGCGATATTCCTTACTTCCTTGTTCCGATTTTTGGCCCGCTGGTCGGTGCAAGCCTCGGCGCCTTTGGCTACCGTGTCCTGATTGCCAACAACCTTCCCGGCAAGGTTGTGGAGAAACAGGAAAAATCAGCACCGCGTGCCGCACAGCGTAAAGCGTAACTCCTGCTCACTGTTTATTATCAGGAATTGATTATGACCGTAGAAAAAAAATATATCGTCGCTCTCGACCAGGGAACCACCAGCTCCCGCGCCGTGATTCTGGATCATGACTCCAATATCGTCGCGGTGTCGCAGCGTGAGTTCCAGCAAATTTATCCGAAAGCTGGCTGGGTTGAGCATGACCCGATGGATATCTGGGCGTCGCAAAGCTCCACCCTGGTCGAAGTGCTGGCCCATGCGGATATCAACTCTGACGAGATTGCCGCCATTGGTATCACCAACCAGCGTGAAACCACCATTGTCTGGGATAAAGAGACCGGTAAGCCGATTTATAACGCCATTGTCTGGCAGGATCCGCGCACCGCTGACTACTGCGCCAAACTGAAAAGAGAAGGCCTGGAAGAGTATATCCGCCACACAACCGGACTGGTGATTAACCCGTACTTCTCCGGTACCAAAGTGAAATGGATCCTCGATCACGTGGAAGGCTCCCGTGAACGCGCACGCCGTGGTGAGCTGCTGTTCGGTACCGTCGACTCCTGGCTGGTGTGGAAGATGACGCAGGGACGGGTTCACATTACCGATTACACCAACGCCTCACGCACCATGATGTTTAACATTCATAAACTCGAGTGGGATCAGCGCATGCTGGAGATCCTCGATATCCCGCGTGAAATGTTGCCTGAAGTGAAGTCGTCTTCTGAGGTGTATGGCCAGACCAACATTGGTGGTAAAGGCGGCACACGTATTCCAATCGCAGGTATTGCCGGTGACCAGCAGGCGGCCCTGTATGGCCAGCTCTGCGTCCAGCCGGGTATGGCGAAGAACACCTACGGCACTGGCTGCTTTATGTTGATGAACACCGGTACCGAAGCCGTCACCTCCACACACGGCCTGCTGACCACCATTGCCTGCGGCCCGCGTGGTGAAGTGAACTATGCACTGGAAGGTGCGGTGTTTATCGGCGGCGCATCGATTCAGTGGCTGCGTGACGAGATGAAGCTGATCAACGACTCTACAGATTCGGAATACTTCGCCACCAAAGTGAAAGACACCAACGGTGTCTATATGGTGCCGGCGTTCACCGGTCTGGGCGCACCCTACTGGGATCCGTATGCCCGTGGCGCTATCTTCGGCCTGACCCGTGGTGCCAATGCCAACCACATTATCCGCGCCACCCTGGAGTCCATCGCCTATCAGACGCGTGACGTGCTGGAAGCAATGCAGAACGACGCCAACACCCGCCTGCAGTCGCTGCGCGTGGACGGCGGCGCCGTGGCCAACAACTTCCTGATGCAGTTCCAGTCGGACATCCTGGGCGCACGCGTTGAGCGTCCTGAAGTTCGTGAAGTCACCGCGCTGGGTTCCGCCTACCTGGCGGGCCTGGCGGTGGGCTTCTGGAAAGATCTGGATGAAGTCCGTGCCAAGTCGGTGATCGAGCGTGAATTCCGCCCAAGCATCGAAACCACCCAGCGTAATGTGCTGTACGCTGGCTGGAAGAAAGCGGTTGCCCGTGCGCAGGCATGGGAAGAGGCTGACGACAAGTAAACGCCCCAACCCGTGGTCGCCTGACCACGGGTATCTCCCTTCCCCCCTCCGCTCGCTGTGATAAACTTCCCGCCTCATTACTTTCCCGAGGCATGTCATGAAACGAGAACTGGCGATTGAATTTTCCCGCGTAACCGAAGCGGCGGCACTGGCTGGCTATAAGTGGCTGGGGCGCGGCGATAAAAATGCCGCAGACGGCGCGGCCGTTCACGCTATGCGCATTATGCTTAACAAAGTGGATATTGACGGTCAGATCGTGATTGGCGAAGGGGAAATTGATGAAGCACCGATGCTGTATATCGGTGAGAAAGTCGGCACGGGTAACGGCGATGCCGTCGATATTGCGGTCGATCCCATCGAAGGAACCCGCATGACGGCGCTGGGCCAGGCCAATGCGCTGGCGGTGATGGCGGTGGGTGACAAAGGCACCTTCCTCAATGCCCCGGATATGTACATGGAAAAACTGGTGGTGGGGCCGGGAGCCAAAGGCACTATCGACCTCAACCTGCCGCTGGAAGAGAACCTGGTCCGGGTGGCCGCTGCCCTCAACAAGCCCCTGACGGCGCTGACGGTGACGCTGCTGGCGAAGCCGCGCCACGATGCGGTGATTGCCAGCCTGCAACAGCTTGGCGTGCGCGTCTTCACCTTCCCGGACGGCGATGTGGCCGCCTCGATCCTCACCTGCATGCCGGACAGCGAAGTGGACGTAATGTACGGCACCGGCGGAGCACCAGAAGGCGTGGTGTCTGCGGCGGTGATCCGGGCACTGGATGGTGATATGCAGGCCCGGCTGCTGGCGCGCCACGAAGTGAAAGGGGATACACCGGACAATCGTCGTCTGGGTGAAGAAGAGCTGGCGCGCTGCCGGGCAATGGGGATTGAGGCGGGCCAGGTCCTGACGCTGGAGCAGATGGCGCGTAACGACAACGTCGTCTTCTCTGCCACCGGCATCACCAGTGGCGATCTGTTAAAGGGCATCACCCGCCAGGGCAATATGGCCACGACTGAAACGCTGCTGATCCGGGGAAAATCACGCACTATTCGCCGTATTCAGTCCATTCACTACCTTGATCTGAAAGACCCGAGCCTGCATCAGTATATTTTATAACCGTCCGTGGCAGGACGGGCAGAAAAAAGGCATTGCCTGCCAGATCGAATGACAACCCGGCAGGCGATGCCCGATTTATACCGCGTGTGCCTGCGGTCGCTTCGAGAGCGGTAGCCAGCACAGCAGGATCAGCAGCGCGGTGGCAAACATCAGCATCCCGAGGCTGAACTGCCCGGTTTGCGGCAGGAGGGCTGACAGCCAGGCAATCAGCCCGGAACCCAGATTCTGTAAGCCCCCCACCAGGGCCCCGGCGGTGCCCGCCATATAGGGCCAGGGCTCCATTGCGCCCGTGGTCGCCAGCGGAAACAGCATGCCAGCCCCAAAGAAAAACAGCGAGGCAGGCACTATCAGCGTCCACAGGTTCATGACCCCAAGCCAGCCAGGGATCCACATCATGACACCCGCCAGCAGGCAGCTGTTCACTGCGTACCACATCACGGTGTTAAAAGGTTTCTCACTGCGCCCGGCAAACCAGGCACCGAAGAAGGCCGCAGGCAGAGGCAGAATAAACAGCACGCTGACCGCCAGGCTGCTGTAGCCGAGCACGCCCCCCATCAGCACGCCGCAGCTGGCCTCAAATACCGCAATGCCAGCCAGTGCCCCTATGAGGATCACCAGATAACGGATAAAACTGCTGTCGGCCAGCAGGGGACGATAGCGGGAAAAGAACGACCGTTTCTGTTGGCCCGCTGGCCGGGTTTCAGGCAGCCAGCGTAGCATCGCTGCTGTAACGGCCAGGCACAGCAGCAGTAAAAAGGCGAAACAGGCCTGCCAGCCAAACAGATGCGTCAGCCCTGCCCCAATGAGGGGGGCAATCAGCGGGCTGATCAGTATGCCCATATTGAGCAGGCTGTTGGCATGGCGCAGCGCACTGCCGGCATACAGGTCACGGGGCATGGTACGGGCCATTACGCCAGCGACGCCGGTTCCCATCCCCTGGATCGCGGCTCCCAGCACCAGAGCGTTCAGGCTGACCGCAAACAGTGCGGTCAGCGATCCAATGATAAATACCGCCATCCCCATCAGGATCACCGGGCGACGGCCGATGCTGTCCGACAGCGGGCCATAAAACAGCTGCGATGCGCCATAGGTCATCAGATAGGCGGCCATCACGCGCTGTACCGCCCCATCGCGGACATGAAAAACTTCCGCGATTGCCGACATTGCCGGAACATAAATAGTCTGGGCCATCTGACCCACCGCCAGCAGGGCAATCAGCATCACCAGCAGGTGGCCATTCTCAATCTTTTTCATCGGTTCACATCAGTATAAAGTGCGAAGAATTTCGCATCGTTAAGAGGATTTGCCAGCCAGGCCAGCATTATGGAGATGAAAATATCAGGATTGTGTGGCAAAGCGAGGGGCGACCGTGAAATAACCTATACGTTACTGTCACTAATTACGGGCGCAGCTGTAAAACAATTTTTACGCTACGTTTAAATAGTGCGCATACTTTGTCGATATGAGCTCTGACCGGCCCGCCAGACTGGAAAAAAGGCCGGTGGGTGGGGAAGATAGCCCCAGAGACGCGAATACTGTTGTAAGCGAAGAAAGGAGTTTGTTATGGCCGTATGGGTCAATGCCCGTGTTAAACAGGTTACCGACTGGACCGACGCGCTATTCAGTCTGACGGTGACGGCACCCGTCGATCCCTTTACTGCCGGGCAATATGCCAAGCTGGCACTGGAAATTGACGGTGAACGTGTCGTGCGCGCCTATTCCTTTGTGAACGCGCCCAGCGATGAGAATCTGGAGTTCTATCTGGTCACCGTACCGGAAGGGAAACTCAGCCCGAGACTGCACGCACTGAAACCCGGCGACGAGGTGATGATCACTCAGGATGCGCAGGGTTTCTTTGTCATCGATGAGGTTCCACAGTGTGAAACCCTGTGGATGCTGGCAACCGGCACTGCCATTGGCCCGTATCTGTCCATTCTGCAGGAAGGGAAAGGGCTGGAACGCTTTAACAATATCGTTCTGCTTCATGCCGCGCGTTACGCACAGGATCTGAGCTACCTGCCGCTGATGCAGGCATTGCAGCAGCGCTACAGCGGGAAACTGCAGATCCAGACCGTCGTCAGCCGCGAAGAGAGTCCCGGATCGCTCACCGGCAGGATCCCCGCGCTGATTGAAAGTGGTGAGCTGGAAGCCGCCACCGGCTTAACGATGGATGCGGATAGCAGTCATGTCATGCTGTGCGGTAACCCGCAGATGGTACGTGATACGCAGCAGGTGCTAAAGGAGACCCGGGGAATGCGTAAGCATCTGAAACGCAAACCCGGGCATATGACCAGCGAACATTACTGGTAGTCAGAGGCCCGGCGACGCAGGAAAACAACCGGCTGCGTCGCTTTACCAAAGCGGTTATCCCCCACCGTTCCGGTAAATCCTCCCAGTTCGACCAGCATACTCACCAGGATCAGCGTGGGAATAAAACGCCCCACCACCCACTGCAGATCACCGGGCAGCATCGTCCAGTGTCCCGCCATCAGCATCCAGGCCAGAATAAACAACAGCGCCCACTGGCCGCCTTTGTTGCGGTCATGCAGCCGCTTAACCAGCACCGCACTCGCAGGCCACAGCAGGGCCACGACACAGAAGGCTGCCGTCTGGGTATCCAGCCAGCCGTTGCCCGCCAGAGTGAACAGCAGCACCAACATTAAAATCCAGGCCGCCTGCCAGATCCAAAAATCCCGCCGACCCAGACGGCCACGAAAAGAGAAACACCATTGCTGTAACGTCATTATTTTTATCTCAGAGTCCGGGTGCCCTTTGACTTTGCGGGTCATTGTCCGTTTTAATCTTGGGCTGAGTTTACAGGTTAGGGCCATTGATATGAAGAACGCGATTTGGGCAGGGATGGCACTGCTATCCGCCATGATATTCCCTGCAGCACACGCCAGTCCCGATCCACAGAACCGTACCGAGCATCTTCCTGCCGCGCCCTATCTGCAGGCAGGCGCCCCGACCTTTGATATGACTATCGGTCAGTTTCGCGAAAAGTATAATGCTGCCAATACAACGTTACCGTTAAGTGAATATCGCGCCATTGACAGTCGTGATGATAAAAGCAATCTGACGCGTGCTGCCAGCAAGATCAACGAAAATCTTTATTCATCGACCGCGCTGGAACAGGGAACAGGTAAAATCAAAACGTTGCAGATTACCTGGCTCCCGATCCCTGGCCCCGAACAGAAACCGTCACGCGACAAAGCGGTAGCCTATATCGCCGCACTTATCCGCTTCTTTGAACCGATGCTCAGTGACGAACAGAGCATGAAACGGGCCGAGGAACTGCTGGCCAAAGGTAAAGGGTCGCGCTTTTATCAGCAAACCGAAGGGGCGCTGCGTTACATCGTGGCCGATAACGGCGATAAAGGATTAACATTTGCTGTGGAACCGTTGAAACTGGCGTTAAGTAACCCCTGAGATGAAAGACCCAAAGGATGACGAAAAGCAAAGCCTTTCCGGTGTTTGATCTCTATACTGTCTGGCAGACAATGCTGCCTGCTGGCAGCTTTAATACTCTCTAAGCGTGGAGGATACAATGCGACATCCATTAGTTATGGGTAACTGGAAACTGAACGGCAACAAACACATGGTCAACGAACTGATCGCCGGTCTGCGTACCGAGTTGAGCGGTGTTGATGGTTGTGGTGTGGCGATTGCTCCGCCTGTGATGTATCTGGATCAGGCGAAACATGCCATTTCCGGTAGCCATATCGCACTGGGTGCGCAGAATGTCGACGTCAACCTGTCTGGCGCATTCACCGGTGAAGTCTCTGCTGACATGCTGAAAGATCTGGGTGCACAGTACATCATCATTGGTCACTCTGAGCGCCGTACTTACCACGCTGAAAGCGATGAGCTGATCGCGAAGAAATTTGCCGTGCTGAAAGCAGCGGGTCTGATCCCAGTGCTGTGCATCGGTGAAACCGAAGCGGAAAACGAAGCGGGTAAAACGGAAGAAGTGTGCGCTCGCCAGATCGACGCCGTGCTGAACACCCAAGGTGCTGATGCCTTCAACGGTGTTGTCGTGGCGTATGAACCGGTTTGGGCCATCGGTACCGGCAAATCAGCCACCCCGGCTCAGGCTCAGGCCGTGCATAAATTTATCCGTGACCACATTGCCAGGAAAGACGCGACGGTAGCTGCTCAGGTTATCATCCAGTACGGCGGTTCAGTGAACGACAAGAATGCTGCAGAGCTGTTTGCTCAGCCGGATATCGACGGTGCCCTGGTGGGCGGCGCATCACTGAAAGCGGATGCTTTCGCCGTGATCGTTAAAGCTGCTGCCGCAGCGAAAAAAGCCTGATGATCGCCTCCTGCCCCTCACGGGGCAGGATTCAACCAAACGCATCAACTAAGGCTTTCAGGCGCTGCGCACTTCCGGTAAACCCTTCCCGTGGCAACGTTGTCACACTCAGTACCAACCCCCGACGAACGCCATCCTGATACCACACTGAAAGCGGTGTCGGTGCCATATCATACGCCAGCGCTTCATGGGCGATACGCGTATCCTGGCAGCCTTCCGGCAGTATGATGATCACAGCCAGTGCGGCACGGGTGGCCTGCGGAAAAAAGGGTTTAAGCGCTGCCAGCAATTCCAGCAGCCGCTCGTTATAAAGCCGTTTCATACGGCGCAGATGACGCATGAAATGGCCTTCATGAAGAAATTCAGCCACCGCGTTTTGCAGCACGAAGGATGAGGCCGGCGCCAGCAGCGCGGCCGCTTCACCAAAATGTGCCGCCCTGTCTGCCGGCACCACCAGATACCCCAGACGCAGGGAGGGACTGAGGGTTTTACTGAAAGTACCGATATGCAGGACACGCCCGCTATCCAGCGCCGCCAGCGCCGGTGCCGCCCGCCCCTCCAGCTGAAGTTCGCCGAGATAGTCATCCTCAATGATCCAGCTGCCCTGCCGTTTTGCCCACGCCAGCAGAGCGGCACGCCGATCCAGCGACAGCGTCATCCCCAATGGTGCCTGCTGACCGGGCGTCACCAGTACGCCGGCCGCCTCTTTCGCAAGGTGTATCCCCTGCTCCACACACAGCCCCTGTTCATCGACCGGGACGGGAACCGTTTCCACACCCGCCAGCGTCAGGGCGTTACGGGCCAACAGATAACCCGGGTCTTCCATCCATACCCGCTGCCCGTGTAAACCCAGTGCCAGACAAATCAGTCCCAGCGCCCCCGCATAGCCGTTAGTGAGGATCACCTGCGAAGCCTGGCAACGAATACCGCGCGCCATCGACAGATAGCTGACCAGCTGCTGACGTAGCGCCAGGCTCCCGCGCGGATCGGGATAGCCAACGGGTTTACTGACCATTTCCCGGGCGTGACGCGTCAGAATCCGCGACCAGACTTTTGCCGGAAAAGCATCGCTGGCAGGCACTCCCATCTGGAAGGTCAGCGGGGGATGATCGAACGCGTGAACAATGGCGGCAAGCGGTGCCACTACGGCCGTATCCGGCGGTTGGGTAGCACCCCGCGGCCGCTGAACATCGCTGACCCAGGTCCCCGCAGCCCCTTTTGCCACCAGCAACTGGCTGTCCACCAGCATGTCGTAGGCCACCCGTACCGTGCCGCGTGCCACGCCAAGCTGGGCGGCCAGATCCCGGCAGGAAGGCACCCGCGCACCGGGTTTCAGACGACCTTCGTCAATCGCCCGGGTTATTTCCTCGCGTATCTGTTCGCTCAGCGAGCGACCGGTATCTCGCCGCAGCAGAATACCGGAAACAGATGGACCAATGTTTTTGTGAATTCCTGGCACTTTCGACAGCCCATAAAACGAAGGAAAATAAAGTCCAACCCCGATAAAAGGATAAGACCATGAGCGAACGTATCGACTTTTACTCAGCTTCACCGGCAGGCATGAAAGCACTGGCAGGCGTCGGCAGCGTTGTGGCAAAGAGCGGTCTGCCGCATGACATCGTCGAGTTAGCCTTTCTGCGCGTCTCACAGATTAATGGCTGTGCATACTGTATCGATATGCATACCAAAGCGTTACACAAAGCCGGCCTGCCGTGGGACAAAATTGTGCTGACTCAGGTCTGGCGTGAAGCCGGTCAGTGGTTCAGCCTCCGTGAACAGGCCGCACTTGCCTGGGCCGAATCGCTAACGCTGATTGCACAGACCAATGCGCCTGATGAGGTTTTTGCTCAGGTGCAAGCAGAATTTAGCGATGCAGAAGTGACTGACCTGAGCATTGCCATTGGTCTGATGAATGCTTACAACCGACTGGCCATTGGCCTGCGTAAGTTACCCGACAGCGTTCCGCGAGATTAATACCAGGCAGTTCAGTCAGTTAGCCAACACATTCCGATGTTTTGTCCCCTGCCATCATGGGCCGTTCAACGGCCCGTATAAATGTTACTTATTTTATAAGACCTATCATTCTCATTTTTAATCTTTAAACACTTTTTTAATTACCCCGTAACAATGCTATATTTTCCGACGCTTTTGAACAGCAATTAAACACATTCGGTTGGTGTGGTTTTTTGACTGTCAGCAATCCTTATCAGGGCAAAGCAGTCAGACGGGGAACAACAATTCAGCCCTGCCTCTCTACTTAACATGTTGATTTCCTTTATCACACGGAGATGTTGTCTCATGCGCAAAATGGCAGTAGAGAAGCACGTCGATGTATTACTGATTGGCGGTGGCGTGATGAGCGCCACCCTCGGTACCTACCTGCAAGAGCTTGAGCCAGACTGGCGTATCGGCATGGTAGAACGTCTGGATGGGGTGGCAGAAGAGAGTTCAAACGGCTGGAACAACGCCGGTACGGGCCACTCAGCCCTGATGGAGCTGAACTACACCCCGGAAAATGCCGACGGCTCTGTCGATATTAAGAAAGCGGTCGAAATCAACGAAGCATTTCAGATTTCCCGCCGCTTCTGGGCCCACCAGGTACAGCGTAATGTCCTGCGCAATCCGCGCAGCTTTGTCACCAGCGTGGCGCATATGAGCTTCGTCTGGGGCGAGGATAACGTTAACTTCCTGAAGAAACGTTTTACCGCCCTGCAGCAAAGCACCCTGTTCCGCGGCATGGAGTTTTCAGAAGACCCTGCGCAGGTCAGAGAGTGGGTGCCGCTGGTAATGGAAGGGCGTGACACCACGCAGAAAGTGGCGGCAACACGCATTCCTACCGGCACCGATGTCAATTTCGGTGAAATTACCCGTCAGCTGGTCGCCTCCCTCGAAAAGAGCCCAAATTTTGAGCGCCAGACCCGACACGAAGTACGGGCCATCAGGCGCAACGACGACGGCAGCTGGAGCATTACCGTAACCGACCTGAAAAATCACGATGAGAAAACCGTCATCAGGGCGAAATACGTGTTTATCGGTGCCGGCGGAGCAGCGCTGACGCTGTTGCAGGCATCCGGCATCCCCGAGGCGAAAAACTACGCGGGGTTCCCGGTCGGCGGCGAATTCCTTGTTACCGATAATCCAGAGGTGGTACAGCGTCACCACGCGAAGGTGTACGGTAAAGCGTCCGTCGGCGCGCCGCCGATGTCAGTGCCGCACCTGGATTCCCGCACGCTGGACGGCAAACAGGTGCTGCTGTTCGGGCCGTTTGCTACCTTCTCAACCAAGTTCCTTAAGCAGGGCTCGCTGTGGGATATGTTCGGATCCATCACGCCGTCGAATCTGATGCCGATGGTCCGTGTGGGTCTCGATAACTTCGATCTGGTGAAGTATCTGGTGGGCCAGGTGATGCTGAATGAGGATGACCGCATGAACGCCGTGCGTGAATACTTCCCGGAAGCCCAAAAAGCGGACTGGCGGCGGGTGAAAGCCGGACAGCGCGTGCAGATTATTCAGAAGGATGCGAATAAAGGCGGCGTACTGAAGCTGGGTACCGAAGTGGTCACCTCGCAGGACGGCACCATCTCTGCCCTGCTGGGTGCCTCACCCGGCGCCTCAACCGCCGCGCCAATTATGCTCGATCTGATGAGCAAGGTTTTCAGGCAGCAGATGCAGTCCCCGGAATGGCAGAGCAAGCTGAAGGCGATCATTCCGTTTTATGGCCAGCGACTGAACGGTAATGTCGCGGCCACCGAGCGCGAGCTGGCTGAAACCAGCCGGATACTGCAGCTGGACTATGCGCCAATGAACCCGGCTGCCAATGACGAACCCGTCGTTGTAGTGGATTCCGTGGTCGGTAAATAAAGCGCCAGGGCCGATTGCACGTTGCGATCGGCCCTGCGTTTTATGCCACCTGAAACGCTTCCACCAGCATCCACAGCGTCGTAGCCAGCAGTGATAGCGCCATCAGGGTGTTGAACAGCTGGAGTTTCCACGCCACCTGTAAATGTTTCCCCAGCCGATCGCCCATCATTGCCCAGATCAGGATGCAGGGCAGATTCAGCACCATAAAACTCAGCATCACCGTGAGGATTGTGCTGTTCACCGTGTACATCAGTGCGACGTTTATCGCCATCAGCCAGGCTTTCGGATTCACCGCCTGGAAGAGTGCGCCGCCGATCATCGTCATTGGTCGCGCTTTCTCACGCAGCTCCGGCGCACCGGAACGGAAGATCTTCCACGACAGCCACAGCAGATAGGTGCAGCCCAGCAGGGTCAGCGGAAGACGCATCGCCCCCATCCACTGCAGTAGCAGTTCAAGCATGACCCCCGCCAGCACCGTCTGTAAGCCACACCCGATCAGAATGCCGCTGACCATCGGCAGCGTGCGGCGGATGCCAAAATTTACCCCGGAGGTCGCCAGCATCAGATTGTTCGGGCCAGGGGTAATCGACATCACGGTCACATAGCTGATAAAAGAGGGATCAAGCATGATTTTTGTCCTGCATTTCAAGTGAGGCCCTCAGTGTAATCAGCCCTCCTCAATGGTAACAGATGCAGAAACGAGTTATTGTAATGAGTACAATAATGAATAAACGATAACTGTACCCATGAGTTAAGGAGGATATTGTGTCCACCATTGAACCGCAGGCTACGCTCTATCATCAGCTGGCAGAAACGCTGGCAGAGGCCATCCATCAGGGGACCTTTATGCCCGGCAGTCGTCTTCCGGCGATCCGCCGCTGTGCCAGCAGCCATCAGGTCAGCGTGAATACCGTCCTGACCGCCTACGGTATTCTTGAAGATCGCGGCCTGATCGAAGCCCGCCCTCAGTCTGGTTATTATGTGCGCGATACGCTGCCGTCACTGACGCGGCAGGCATTTCAGCCCACCGGCGTCCGCTCCCCCAGTAGCGAAAAGCTCGATCTGATTGATACGGTGTTCGCCGCCCAAAACCACAGTGAGTACACCAATATCTCCCTGGCCTGCCCGCAGAGCGGAGACTTCTTCCCGACGGCGAAAATCAGCCGGATTATCGCCTCGCTGATGCGACGTGAGCCCGATCTGATTGGCCGCTACGCTCTGCCACCGGGCAGCCTGCGCCTGCGGCGTGAAATTGCCCGCCGATCGATGGCGTTGGGCATGAGCCTCAGCGCTGAAGATGTCACCCTCACGCACGGCTGTATGGAGGCCCTTCAACTGGGCCTGCGCGCCGTCACCCGGCCCGGCGACTGCGTCGGCGTGGAGACACCCACTTATTTTTACCTGTTCCCCCTGCTGGCCAGCCTGGGCCTGAAAGTGGTGGAGATCCCGACCGATCCGCAGTTCGGGCTGTCGCTGGATGCGCTTGAGCTGCTGCTACAGGAGAAGCGCATCCAGGCGCTGATTGCCATGCCGAATGCGCAGAACCCCCTGGGCAGCAGCATGACGCTGGAAGGGAAAAAGCGGCTGGCGCGCCTGGTAAACCATTATCAGGTGCCGCTGCTGGAGGATGGCCTGTACAGTGAGCTGCAGTTTTGCTGGCCGCTGACCCCGGCAGTGAAAGCCTTTGATGAAGACGGCTGGGTAATGTACTGCACCAGCTTCACCAAAACCGTCGCGCCTGACTTCCATCTCGGCTGGATTGCCGCCGGGCGCTTCAGCCAGCAGCTGGCACGGCTGAAGGCCGTCTCTTCTCTGGCAGAGTCGCGGCTGCTGTCGGAAGCGCTGGGGCATTTTCTTGAATCGGGCGGCTATGACCATCATCTGCGCTCGCTGCGCCGTCGTTACGCCGCGCAGCTCGAAGAGGCGCGCGGTATTATTGCCCGCCATTTCCCGCAGGGGACACGCGCTACCCGGCCCAGCGGCGGCTTTGTCTTCTGGGTCGAACTGCCGGGCAACGTTGATACTCTGGAACTGTTCCATCGCCTGCTGCAGGAGAAGATCTGCCTGACGCCCGGCGCCCTCTATACGCTGTCCGAACGCTGCAACCACGCGCTGCGGCTCTCCTGCTGTTACCCGTTTGACGAGCGCTATACCTGGGCACTGAAGCGTACCGGAGCGGTGGCCTGCGAAATGAGCGGGATTGCCGCCGGAATGTAAGGGCGGGATGCCCACAAAGGGTCATTCCATGCGGGGCTAAGGGGTACCGTTGCGACCCCAGGTCGCATACCCTTTGCGTCCGGTCAGACGTTCATAGTAGGCGCGTACAGCGGGAAAATCCGCGTGGTCGAGCGGCGTTTCAAACCAGCGGTTCACCGACAGGCCAATGGGAATATCCGCCAGTGAGAATGACTCCCCAGCCACATACGCGCCGGTGCGCTCAAGCTGCTGGTTAAGGATGCCCATGGTGTACGTCCAGCCTTTAGTGGCGGCAGCGAGCAGGCGCGGATCCTGGTGAGCCGGGGAGTGGCGTACCAGTGACATAAATGCGTAGCGCCAGGCCGTGTTCAGCTCTGTGGCCTGCCAGTCAATCCACTGGTCGACGCGCGCACGCCGCTGAGGTGCCGTGGGGTACAGCGCTTCCCCGCCGTACGCATTGGCCAGGTAACGAATAATGGTGTTCGATTCCCACAGGATAAAGTCGCCGTCCTGGATAACCGGGATCAGCGCATTCGGATTCATTGCCTTAAATTCAGCGTCCTGCGGCGACTTAAAACCGTCGCCCCACTCCTCACGCCGGAAGGAGATTGCCAGCTCATCGCAGAGCCACAGCACTTTTCTGACATTAATAGATGACGCACGACCCAATATTTTCAGCATAAAAACATCACTTTTTTAAACCACTGTGGTTTATTAATACCCATAATAGCCGGGGCTGACAACCTTCATCCGGTCGTTCAGCCAGGAACCTTCACACTGACAGGAAGCGCTATGACGCCATTACGCCCTTTTAAACAGGTTGATGTATTTACCTCCACCCCCTACAACGGCAACCCGCTAGCGGTGATCATGGATGCCAGCGGCCTGAGCGACGATCAGATGCAGTCGATCGCCCGCTGGACCCATCTGTCGGAAACAACGTTTGTGCTACCCCCGACCGACCCTGCTGCCGACTATCGGGTGCGTATTTTCACCCCGGATACCGAATTCCCTTTTGCCGGCCACCCCACGCTGGGCACCGCTCACGCCCTGCTCGAAGCCGGGATCGCGCTGAAAACCCCCGGCCAGATTGTGCAGGAGTGTGGGCTGGGGCTGGTGCGTGTCACCATCAGTGACGACGGCACGCTGGCCTTCGCCGCCCCGGAAGCCATCCTTACCCCGTTCAGCGACGCGTCGATCACCAAGGCCCTGAACAGCAGCGATCTGGAAGCGCAGCTTCCGGTGATGATTGCCGATATGGGTATTCGCTGGCTGCTGGTGCCGATGACGTCTGCTGATGCCGTGCTGGCGATTAAGCCAGACGTGGTGGCGTTTGCCCGACTGGTACAACAGGCCGGTGTCGACGGGGTGATGCCCTTTGGTCCGTTAGCCGGCGGGAGTGAACAGTATGAAGTGCGTGGCCTGATGATTGAGCAGGGCAGCCTGGCCGAAGATCCGGTGACCGGCAGTGCCAATGCCTGCCTGGCCCGCTACCTGCAGGCACGCGGCGTGGAGTTGGATTACCGCGTGCGTCAGGGGACGGCCATGCAGCGGGCGGGCCGCCTGAGCGTCACCTGGGCCGCAGATGGCGTGTGGATTGGTGGTCAGACCGTCACGGTGATCGACGGTACAATCCGGGTATAGCCCGGCATCAACAGGGCGGACCTTTTCAGTCCGCCCACCTTTACAGAAACATCCCGCCCGATGCCTCGATGCGCTGTCCGTTCACCCAGCGGCACCCCTCGCTGAACAACGCCGCAACCGCATCACCGATATCATCAGGCAACCCGACCCGGCCCAGCGCAGTCTGTGATGCCACAAAGGCGTTCATTGCCGCATCATCCCGTACTCGTCCGTCACCAAAATCCGTCTCAATTGCCCCCGGTGCGAGGATGTTAACGGTGATACCGCGTGCGCCCAGCTCTTTCGCCTGATAGCGCGTCAGTACCTCCATAGCCCCTTTTACGGCGGCGTAGGCACTGGAACCCGGCAGGCTGAAACGCGCCAGGCCGCTGGACACATTGAGGATGCGTCCGCCATCCGCCATCAGCGGCAGCAGGGCCTGCGTCAGGAAAAAGGGCCCTTTAAAATGGATGTTCACCAACTGGTCAAATTGCGCCTCGGTGGTGTCCATAAAGGGCGCATACAGTGCCGTACCGGCATTGTTGAATAAATAATCAAATGTTTCACGCTGCCAGATTTTTTCCAGCTGATGCGTGACTTCAGTAACAAAGACGCTGAAACCCCGACTGTCGCCTGCGTCCAGCGCAAGCGCCACGGCACGGCCTCCCAGCGCCTGAATCCGGGCGACAACGGACTCTGCCGCCTGCTTCTGACTACGGTATGTCAAAATCACATCAATGCCCTTCTCTGCGAGTTTTAAGGCGGCATTTCGGCCTAAACCCCGGCTTCCGCCGGTAATCAGTGCTATTTTCTGGCTCATTTTGTACTCCTGATGAAGGCTGTGGACAAAAATGAGGATATTACCGCTCATCTGTTCTATAAATGTCTTCATATACGCTTCACTGTTCCATTTATTACAACAATGAGCACAGCAATGGATAAAATTCACGCAATGCAGGTGTTTGTCCGGGTGGCAGAAATGCAGAGTTTTACCAAAGCGGCAGAAAGTCTCGGTCTGCCTAAAGGCAGCCTGTCGCGTCAGATCCAGGCCCTGGAAAATAGCCTCGGCTCACGTTTGCTGCACCGGACTACGCGCCGCGTGCAGCTCACTCAGGACGGGCAGATTTATATCGAACGCTGCCGCGACGTGCTGGCCACGCTGGATGAGATGGATGCCCTGTTTCAGCACGATCCTGCCACCCTCAGCGGACGGCTGCGAGTGGATATGCCGGTCAGTCTGGCCAGTAACTATCTGCTCCCGCTACTCCCGGACTTTCTGCAACAGTATCCGGGCATTGAGCTGGAACTCAGCAGCAGCGACCGTCGTGTGGATGTGATCCGCGAAGGCTTTGACTGTGTGGTGCGCGTTGGTGTGCTGGAGGATTCCGGTTTAATCGCCCGTCAGATTGGTTATCTGCCGCTGATTAACTGCGCCAGCCCGGACTATCTGGCGCGCTTTGGCACGCCTGATACCCTGGAAGCACTGTCTCAACATGCCATGGTTCATTACAGCCAGCATCTCGGCGGGCCACCGGGCGGGTTTGAATATGATGACGGGAAAACCACCCGGTTGATCAAGACCGGCGGTACGATGACCGTTAACAGCACAGAAACCTACCGGGCTGCCTGTATCGCCGGGTTGGGTATTATTCAGGTACCCCGGGAGGGTGTTTTACAGGCCCTGAAAGAAAAAAAACTGGTCGAAATCCTGCCCCAGTTTCCCGCCCGCCCGATGCCCGTCGCCCTGCTCTACCCGCATCGCCGGAACCTGGCACGCCGGGTACGGGTATTTATTGAATGGCTCAGTCAGACGCTCACGCATTACGTCACCTGACCAGCAGACTATAATGAGCGGCAGTCAGTTTTTTTATAAGGATAACGAAGGATTCATGGCAGACAATCAACAGCGTACAACCCAGCCCACAGAGAAGCCGGCAGAAAAACCGCTTATCTCACTAAAAACCGGTAATCATACGGTCGATAAATCCCTGTCTCGCGTATCGAAACTGGTCGAGTGGTTCCGGGCCATCCCTGCGGTGGCACACTTTATTCGCGCCGGTGAACGCTTTAACGATCGTCTCGGCAGCCAGTTCGGGGCCGCTATCACCTACTTCTCTTTTCTCTCACTGATCCCGATCCTGATGGTGTCCTTTGCCGGTGTCGGTTTTGTGCTGGCCTCGAATCCTGACCTGCTGGCAAAACTGATCAACACGATCGTCAGTAATATCAGCGATCCCTCGCTGGCGGCCACGCTGAAAAGCACGGTAAATACGGCTATTCAGCAGCGTACTACCGTCGGTCTGACCGGCCTGCTGGTGGCGCTTTATTCCGGGATTAGCTGGATGGGAAATCTGCGCGAAGCGATACGCGCTCAGTCACGGGATGTCTGGGAGCGAGCGCCACAGGATGAGGAAAAAATCTGGTTTAAATACTCGCGGGACTTTATCTCTCTGACCGGGCTGGTGCTGGCATTGATTATCACGCTGTCGCTGACGTCGATTGCCGGGGCGGCACAGGCCGCTATCGTGCGTGCGCTGGGGCTGGAAGGCATTGAGTGGCTACGCCCTGCGATGACGCTGATTGCGTTATCGATCTCGATCTTCGCCAACTACCTGCTGTTTTTGTGGATTTTCTGGATACTGCCGCGCCATAAGCCGCGCAAAAAAGCCCTGTTTCGCGGTACGCTGCTGGCGGCGATAGGATTTGAGGTGATTAAATTTATTATGACCCTGACGCTGCCAAAGCTGGCGTCTTCGCCCTCCGGCGCTGCGTTCGGATCGGTACTGGGTCTGATGGCGTTTTTCTATTTCTTTGCGCGCCTGACGCTGTTCTGCGCGGCCTGGATTGCGACCGCTCAGTACAAGAATGATCCGGAACCGGAACAAAACCAGCGTGTACAATAGCCTCTGAGGAGGCGGGTCGACCGGACAGAAGGTCGACCCGGCAAAAGGCTGGCGGGATTATTTCACTAATGCACAGCTGTGGTCCTGCAACTCCTCGGCAGAGGCCCGGTTTAGCATCAGCAAATTGCGTTTCACCACCATCAACACACGTCTGCCGTCCGCTAACACGGCAATGGCGATACCGTAACTCCCCATATCATCGCGAGCACCGGGCAACTCATTGGCAATACGGATAAACGGGCTGGTCCGTTTAAACTCATCGCGCGTCATCGTTCTGACCTCATATTCATGACTGCCCAACTGCAGGCTTTGCCATTTTGCGGTCAGACGGTGATCCAGCTTGTCCAACTGCTCACGGATATCCGGCCGCAGACAGGAGATATGAATGTGCAACTGATTCTGAGAACGACCCCAGCGCGAATTAACCGCCAGAGAAAATACCCGATCGTCCATTATGGCGCCGTGCTTCTCTTCCATAAAGTGACGCGCCCGCCAGGCTTCTGACAGGTAATTAGGCGTGGCGGGGTTGAGCAATTTTTCACTCTCCACGCCGGTAATTTTCGCCACCGGCATCAGCAAAAATTGTAATGCCCCATTCCTGTCTTTGAGTACGACATACCCGTCTGAAATATTGACCAGGCGACAGGGGGAAGGATTATTTTTATTTTCCTGACCGGGCACACATTGCTGGCTAACAATGTTCCACAACTGGTCTGCATTACTGTTAAATTTCAGTGCGATACAAGCAAAACCGACGGTTACTACTACCACTATAGCGACCAGCGTGATAACAACCCGCCTTCGTCCCAGCATTTTTTCTGAACCTCTGTACCTTGGTTGCTCACAATGTAGTCTAAGACGTGAAAAATATCATGCGAAATTATCCCGTGGTGCAACATTTATTTAAAGCAAAGAAAATCAGCAAGCTCTTAATTCTATTAACACTGAGACAAATAAAAAGGGCCGACAATAGTCGGCCCTTGTAAAATATCGCACATAAAGCAAATTAGCGCTTCATTACCTGATCATAAGTTCCGCCTTCGGCGAAGTGAGTTTTCTGTGCCTGAGCCCAGCCTCCAAACTTATTATCAATAGTAAACAGTTTCACCGGCTGGAACGCGCTGGCGTATTTCTTCGCTACCGCGGCATCGCGGGGACGATAGTAATTCTGTGCGGCGATGTCCTGACCTTCCGGAGAATAAAGATACTTCAGGTATTCATCCGCCACTTTACGGGTATCGCGGTCATCCACGACTTTATCAACCACAGAAACCGTCGGTTCCGCCAGGATGGATTCACTTGGGGTAATGATATCGAACTTATCTTTACCCAGTTTGTTCACCGCCAGATACGCTTCATTTTCCCACGCAATCAGGACATCACCGATGCCGCGCTCGACAAAGGTATTCGTCGCCCCGCGTGCGCCTGAATCCTGTACTTCGACGTTTTTAAACAGCGCCTTCACATACTCCTGGGCTTTAGCCTGATCGCCATGATTCTGATCCAGCGCCCAGCCCCAGGCAGCCAGATAGTTCCAGCGGGCACCGCCGGAGGTTTTCGGGTTCGGAGTAATCACCGATACGCCTGGTTTGATCAGATCCTGCCAGTCGTGAATTTTTTTCGGATTACCTTTACGTACAAGGAACACAATGGTGGAGGTATAAGGCGCGGAGTTGTCCGGCAGACGTTTGATCCAGTTTTTATCGATACGGCCGCGTTCGGCAATCGCATCAACATCCGAGGCCAGCGCCAGTGTCACCACATCGGCTTTGATGCCGTTGATAACGGAGGTGGCCTGCTTGCCAGAACCACCATGTGACTGGCGGATCACCACGTTGTCACCCGTTTCCTGTTTGTAATGTGCACTGAAGGCTTTATTGTACTGTTCGTACAACTCCCGGGTTGGATCGTAAGAGACATTCAGCAACTGAATATCCTTCGCCAGTACGCTGGTCGAGGCCAGTAACAGGGTAATGCCCACACTCCACTTCTTCATTGCACCTACTCCCAAAGATGTTATCTGTCAGGGAGCGTGACACAAAGTAATCCGTGAATTAAAGAATTAAAAATTAGCTGTAATAACCATATGGAATAACGCGTTGCATAAGAAAGGCGCTGGCCGGCAGCGCCCTGTTTTTCATCAATAAAGTTTCTTAGCGGTATCCAGCCAGTCACCTTTAAACGGACGCTTCATATTTTCAATCGCGTCGATGATGTCATGATGCACCATCTTCTCGTTCTGAATCCCCACGCAACGACCGCCGTAGCCCTGCAACAGTAACTCAATCGAGTAGGCACCCATGCGGGAAGCCAGAATACGATCGTAAGCCACTGGCGCTCCGCCGCGCTGGATGTGTCCCAGCACCGTGGCACGCGTTTCACGTTTAGTTTCTTCTTCAATATACTTTGCCAGGTCGTCGATATCACAGATGTGTTCGGTGATGGCCACGATAGCGTGCTTCTTACCTTTAGCGATACCCGCTTTAATCTCACTGACCAGCTCTTCGCGCGTGTAAGGGATTTCAGGCAGCACGATAAATTCACAGCCGCCCGCAATGGCCGCCGCCAGCGTCAGGTCACCACAGTAGCGCCCCATCACTTCAACAATGGAAATACGCTGATGTGAAGAGGAGGTATCACGCAGGCGGTCAATCGCTTCTACCACGGTTTCCAGCGCGGTAAAGTAGCCGATGGTGTAGTCAGTGCCCGCCACGTCGTTATCGATAGTGCCCGGCAGACCGATGCACGGGAAGCCCATCTCGGTCAGACGCTTGGCCCCCATGTAAGAGCCGTCTCCGCCAATGACCACCAGCGCATCAATACCGCGCTTTTTCATATTCTCGATGGCAACGGTGCGCACATCGTCGTTACGGAATTCAGGGAAACGCGCAGAGCCCAGGAAGGTTCCTCCGCGATTAATCATATCCGACACGCTGTAGCGGTCGAGGTTAACCATGCGATCTTCATACAGGCCCAGGTAGCCGTCATAAATGCCACACACTTCCAGCCCTTCACTGAGCGCGGCGCGAACAACACCCCGGATCGCAGCATTCATACCTGGGGCGTCGCCGCCGCTTGTCAGTACACCGATTTTTTTGATCATGACAACCTCTGAACTTGATGATGCAAATGATGAATTCTGGACGCCGGAGCGGGTCGACGTAGGCGAACGAGATAACCGACTCAATTGTTGGCAATAGTATATCAAACCCTGAAAGCTGAATTGATTCAGGTCAGGCAACTTTCGGCTATTTTTTTTGCGTTACGTCACGTTTTAACCAGTGTAATCGCTAACCATTTCATTTAGAAACGCTTTCCTGATCAAAATTGCCTTTTCGGCCTTCAGGCACCACCGAACAGGGATCCTGATGGATAATGACATCAGAATCGGGAAAACGGTGCAGTAATGCCTGTTCAACCTGTTCCGCTAACTGGTGAGCCTGGTGCAAAGGAAGATCGTCGTCCATTTCCAGATGCAGCTGAATAAAACGTGTCGGGCCTGACTGGCGGGTACGAATATCATGTGCACCCTGCACACCGGGCCAGCCGGCCACGATATCTATAATCGCCTGATGTTCATCGGCAGGCAGAGCGCGGTCAAGCAGGGCCTGAACCGCGTCATATCCCATACGCAATGCACTGTATAAAATCCATACCCCAATCCCTAATGCAAACAGCGCATCTGCACGATGATAACCGTACCAGCTTAAGGCCAGTGCCAGCAGAATAGCGCCATTCATCACCACATCAGACTGATAATGCAACATATCCGCACGGATAGCCTGGCTGCGCGTATGGCGAACCACCCAGCGCTGGAATGTCACCAGCACCAGCGTCGATATCAGGGCAATCAGGGTAACCACCATGCCAACCAACGGGGCTTTCATGGGTTCGGGAGAGGCCAGGTGCTGCAATCCGGTAAGGAACAGAAACAGTGCAGAACCAGAGATAAACATACTCTGTGCCAGCGCCGCAAGAGATTCGGCTTTACCATGGCCAAAGGTGTGCTCCGCATCGGCAGGCTGTAATGCATAGCGTACCACCAGCAGGTTGGTCAGCGATGCAGCAATATCCACAAGGGAATCCACCAGCGCAGCCAGAACGCTGACCGACCCCGTGTACCACCAGGCAAATATTTTGATAATCAGCAGGAGTGAAGCCAGCGTTGTGGCCGCCAGTGCCGCCGAATTAACCAGACGGGCATAGTTTGCATTCATGGAAAACTCCATAATAACGAATGCTCAGTATACTGGGTTTCAGGCAAAAAAAACCCCGCCATCATGGCGGGGGAAGACAGGGATGTGTCTATGGCAAGGAAAAACAGGGATACTATGTTACTGGGTACTGCCGGTACTACTTGCTGCCTGCAGCGGAGAAAACTGCTGCATATTCGTTAGCCTGCGCATTTCATTAAAGCGCTGCTGGTGTTTCTTTTCCAGGACGTCCTGCTGCTGAGGCGTTAACAGGTGATACATCTGGTTGCGAACCCGGGCAATCTCTACCTGCCGAGCCACTTCCGCCTGTGCCATTTTCTCTGCCTGAGCCTGATAGGCCGTCTGGTCAAATTTATCTGCAATAATCAGTTCGTGCAGTCGCTCTAAATCGTTAATACTTATAGGAGAACGATCGTGCCGTGCCTGCTGCATCAGATCGCGTAGCTGCTGTCGCTGCTGTTCTGTCAGGTTAATGCCATCAAACATATGGCTTTGTGTAACCTGTCTCAGCGTATGGTTTGCTGCGTCATCCTGATGCATCTCATCAGTCGTCGCGACGTTATCAGCCCATGCGGCGGAGAGAGTGAACATCAGCGCCGGAACGACAACGACGGCGGTAACTTTACGCATCGTTTACTCCCAGGTTTGTTTCCGTATTTCGATTCAACGAGAATGAGTCTACGGTGCCTGCTGCAAACATGCGTCAGGGGGTGTAAAACTACGTAAAGTCATGGATTGAGCGCATTCGTTCACGGTATTTTGCCTGCGGAGGGCAATAAAAAATGAATAAAATCCTGTTGGTTGACGATGACCGCGAATTGACTTCGCTGCTTAAAGAATTGCTTGAAATGGAAGGATTCAACGTGCTGGTTGCCGGTGACGGCGAGCAGGCACTGGCGCTACTGGACAGCTCTGTCGATCTCTTATTACTGGATGTGATGATGCCGAAGAAAAACGGCATTGATACCCTGAAGGAACTGCGTCAACAACACCAAACGCCGGTCATTATGTTAACCGCGCGTGGCAGTGAACTGGACCGTGTGCTGGGTCTGGAACTGGGGGCAGATGACTACCTGCCGAAACCCTTTAACGACCGCGAACTGGTTGCACGTATTCGTGCCATTTTGCGCCGGTCAAACTGGAGCGAACAGCAGCAACAACAACATGACAATAGCTCGCCAACGCTGGAGGTGGACTTACTGCGGCTGAACCCGGGTCGTCAGGAAGCCAGCTTCGACAATGTCACGCTGGATTTAACCGGCACCGAGTTTACGCTGCTCTATCTGCTGGCACAGCATCTGGGGCAGGTGGTGTCGCGTGAACATCTGAGCCAGGAAGTGCTGGGCAAACGTCTGACCCCGTTTGACCGCGCCATTGATATGCACATCTCCAACCTACGGCGTAAGTTGCCGGAGCGCAGAGACGGTCATCCGTGGTTTAAAACACTGCGCGGCCGGGGATACCTGATGGTGTCTGCAACATGATATCCAGCCTGACCACCCGCATCTTTGCCATTTTCTGGCTAACCCTGGCGCTGGTACTGATGCTGGTGTTAATGCTGCCCAAACTTGACTCCCGTCAGATGACGCCGCTGCTGGATAACGAGCAGCGTCAGGGGACCATGATTGAACAGCACGTTGAGGCGGAGCTGAGTCAGGACCCGCCCAATGATTTAATGTGGTGGCGCAGGCTGTTCCGCGCCATCGATAAATGGGCCCCGCCCGGTCAACGCCTGCTGCTGGTGACCAGCGAGGGGCGCGTGATTGGCGCACAGCATAACGAAATGCAGGTGATCCGAAACTTTATCGGCCAGGCCGATAATGCCGATCACCCGCAGAAGAAGAAATATGGCCGGGTAGAGATGGCAGGGCCTTTTTCCATTCGTGATGGGGAAGATAATTACCAGCTGTATCTGATCCGTCCGGCAGGCAGTTCCCAGCTCGATTTTATCAATCTACTGTTTGACCGCCCGCTGCTGCTGCTGATGGTCACTATGTTGATCAGCTCACCGCTTTTGCTCTGGCTCGCGTGGAGCCTGGCAAAACCGGCGCGTAAGCTGAAACATGCAGCCGATGATGTTGCGGCAGGGAATCTGCGTCAGCGACCTGAACTGGAATCAGGCCCGCAGGAGTTCCAGGCTGCCGGTGCCAGTTTTAATCAGATGGTCAGCGCGCTGGAACGCATGATGAATGCCCAGCAGCGGCTGCTTTCTGATATTTCGCATGAGCTACGTACCCCACTCACCCGCCTGCAGCTGGCGACTGCGCTGATGCGCCGCCGCCACGGTGAAGGCAAAGAGCTGGGGCGTATTGAAATGGAGGCACAGCGGCTGGACGGTATGATTAACGATCTGCTGGTCTTATCCCGCACGCAGCATACCAATGCACTGATCAGCGAAGCGATTAAGGCCAACCACCTGTGGTCAGGGGTGCTGGAAGATGCGCGCTTTGAAGCCGAGCAGGTAGGGAAAACCCTTGAGGTCCCTTACCCGCCTGGCCCGTGGCCGCTGTACGGCAACCCCAGCGCGCTGGAAAGCGCCCTGGAAAATATCGTACGTAATGCACTGCGTTATTCTCACAGTAAGATTTCTGTCAGTTTTGCTGTGGATAAACAGGGCATCACCATCCACGTTGATGATGATGGCCCGGGAGTCAGCGCTGAAGATCGCGAGCAGATTTTCCGCCCGTTCTACCGTACCGATGAAGCCCGCGATCGGGAGTCCGGCGGAACAGGTCTGGGCTTGGCGATTGTTGATAATGCTATTCAGCAGCACCGTGGCTGGGTGAAAGCCGACGACAGCCCGCTGGGCGGTCTGCGTCTGACGATTTGGCTGCCGCTGTATACCACTCAACGTGAATAATTTGCTATCCTTCGGCCCTCGTTCCTGAGGGCCGTTACATGCTAAATATCGTTTTATTCGAACCCGAGATCCCCCCTAACACCGGCAACATCATTCGCCTGTGCGCCAATACCGGCTTTAAGCTACACCTCATCGGGCCGCTCGGCTTTGCCTGGGATGACAAGCGGCTGCGTCGTGCCGGACTGGATTATCATGAGTTCACCGCCATCGCTCATCATGACAGCTATGCGGCGTTTGCCGCGGCAGAAGCCCCCCAGCGAGTGTTTGCCCTGACGACTAAGGGGACACCGGCCCACAGCGCTGTCAGCTATCAGGCGGGTGATTACCTGCTGTTTGGCCCGGAAACGCGCGGCCTGCCCGCCAGTATTCTTGACGCACTGCCCGCACAGCAAAAAATCCGCATCCCGATGATGCCGGACAGCCGCAGCATGAATCTCTCTAATGCCGTTTCAGTGGTGGTGTATGAAGCGTGGCGGCAGATGGGTTACGCAGGGGCGTTAATTAAGGAGTAGCGGAGCGTGAGGACAGATTTTACACCTCTATCAAGGGCCGTCGGTGTCGCAGCCAGTTTGCGTTCGGCCAGCGCGCAGTCACCGCAGCGTGCATGCAGTACGTGAGGATGACGAGCACTGCCCGGACACAAAATGGCAAGTAAACCAGGCTTAATCAGATGCCGTCGCCGAATTCGAAGCCTGGCACCATGCCATTAAAATGCTGGTCCATATCCATGGACGGTTTATCGCTGCCCGGTTTGCCTACAATGCGCGCCGGTACGCCCGCTGCAGTGGTATGTGGTGGCACGGGCTGTAAAACCACGGAACCCGCCCCGATCTTCGCCCCGCGTCCGACTTCAATATTGCCGAGGATCTTCGCACCCGCACCGATCATCACCCCTTCACGGATCTTCGGATGACGGTCACCGCTGGTTTTTCCCGTACCGCCAAGGGTGACGGACTGCAGGATGGAAACATCATCTTCAATGACGGCGGTTTCACCCACCACAATACCGGTAGCATGATCGAGCATAATCCCGCGGCCGATTTTGGCTGCCGGATGAATATCGACGGCAAACGAAACGGAAATCTCGTTTTGCAGATAGACGGCCAGCGCACGACGCCCCTCGTTCCACAGCCAGTGGCCGATACGATAAGCCTGCAATGCGTGGAAGCCTTTCAGGTAGAGCAACGGCGTGGAGTATTTGTCGACAGCCGGATCTCGCTGGCGTACCGCCTGGATATCACAGGCAGCAGAGACGATCATCGAGGGATCCTGACGGTAGGCATCCTGGATCACTTCACGGATGGCAATGGCGGGCATGATCGGATTCGCCAGCTTGTTTGCCAGCATGTAGCTGAGGGCGCTCCCCAGGTCATCATGTTTGAGCAGAGTAGCGTGGTAAAAGCTGGCCAGCATGGGTTCACAGTCGGCCAGCGCACGTGCCTCCGTTTTAATGCTATCCCAGATAATTTCAGGCTCTACACATGGCATGACTCTCTCCCCATTAAAAATGGCGTCCGGTCAGACGCCACAGGCTCCAACACGTCGATCCGGTTCAGCTTCCGCTGTTTTCGTCCTTCCTTGTGCGCCCGAGCAGACTCAATGCTGCCTCGCGTGCATTTTTTCCGCAATAGAGCACCTGATAAATCTGCTCGGTAATTGGCATTTCTACGCCAAACCGCGCGGCCAGTGCCTTCACTTCTTTAGTATTGCGGTAGCCTTCCACCACCTGACCGATGGTGTTCTGGGCACCTTCCACATCGGCACCCTGCCCCAGCATCATGCCAAAACGACGGTTACGCGACTGATTATCGGTGCAGGTCAGCACCAGATCGCCCAGCCCCGCCATGCCCATAAAGGTGGTCGGATCGGCACCCAGCGCCGCGCCCAGCCGGCTCATTTCTGCCAGGCCCCGGGTGATTAACGCGGTGCGCGCATTGGCCCCAAAGCCAATACCATCTGACATACCTGCGCCGATAGCGATGACGTTTTTCACCGCGCCGCCCAGCTGCACGCCGATAAAGTCAGGATTATTGTAGACCCGGAAGCTTTTGCCACAGTGCAATAACTGCTGCAGGTCATCAGCGAACACGGCGTCCGTAGCCGCCAGAGCAATGGCCGTCGGCAGACCGGCTGCCAGCTCTTTGGCGAAGGTCGGGCCAGAGATTACCGCCAGCGGAATAGTCTCGCCCAGGATCTCACGGGCCACATCCTGCAGCAGTCGCCCCGTCTCTTTCTCCAGACCTTTCGTTGCCCAGACCAGACGCGAATCCGCGCGCAGGTAAGGTTTGATCTGCTGCAGCACGTCACCAAACACATGGCTTGGCACCACCACCAGTAAATCACGGCTGGCCGCTATCGCCGTCGCAAGGTCGGTTTCAAGATGAAGGGTATCCGGGAAAGGAACATCGGGGAGGAAAGCGGTATTACAACGGTCGGCCTGTAACTGCGCCTGATGCCGGGGGTTGTGCCCCCATAGCACCACATTGTGGCCGTTACGAGCCAGCGTAATCGCCAAAGCGGTGCCGTACGAGCCGGCACCGATGACGCTCATGGATGCATGAGGGCTATCCATTAAGCATCCTGCTGAGGCGCTGCACCTTCTGACTGCTGCAGGTAGTTCATAAACAGCGCGTCAAAGTTGACCGGAGCAAGGTTCAGCTGCGGGAAGGTACCACGGGAGACCAGGCTGGTAATGCACTCACGCGCATACGGGAACAAAATGTTCGGGCAGTAGGCACCCAGGCAATGGGCCATCTGCGTCCCTTCGATTCCGCCGATAGAGAAAATACCGGCCTGCTGTACTTCACACAGGAACGCAGAGTCTTCACCCACGGTAGCGGTGACGGTCACACGCAATACAACTTCATACACATCGTCAGCCAGCTGGCTTGACGCGGTGTCCAGATCCAGTTTGACTTCCGGCTCCCACTCTTTCTGGAAAACCTGTGGCGCGTTTGGCGCTTCGAAAGAGACATCTTTGGTGTAGATACGCTGGATCTGGAAAGACATCTCGGTATTGTTCTGTTCTGACATGGTACGTAATCCTATAGGTTAATAATCCGTTACTCTGCTGCAGCAATCGTCAGGCAATATGCGCCAGAATGCGCAGCCTTCCCTAGTTTAACAACGGGCTAAGGCCATCACGACCTTCAAGTGCAAACAGGTCGTCACAACCGCCGATGTGCTGTGCATCAATAAAAATCTGCGGAACGGTTGTCCGGCCGCTACGTTTTATCATCTCTTCACGCAGGGAAACATCCCCATCAATAGGGATTTCCTTGAAATTAACGCCCTTCTGACTCAGCAATGCTTTCGCACGGTGACAGAAAGGACAGGTCGCTTTGGTGTAGATCTCAACGTTTGCCATGCCAGAACTCCCGTAATTTATTTACCGCGAACCAGCGGCAGGTTGTCACCACTCCAGCCGGAGACGCCATCTTTCAGCACGTAAACCCGCTCGAAGCCTGCTGCATTCAGCTTGGTCGCTGAATCAGAGGCAGATGTTCCGGTTGCACACACGACGATCAGTGGCTGCGCTTTATGTTTTTCAAGCTCGCCGAAGCTGCCTTTTTTAATATCTGCTGCCAGCACGTTCATCGCGTTAGAAATATGGCCCTTGCGGTAATCATCGCGCCCACGCACGTCCACTACCACGGCATCTTCTTTGTTAATTAAGCGGGTGGCTTCACCCCGGCTAATCACTTTTACTTTGGAGAACATGCCTTTAACGGTGGTCACGATCACCAGTACCAGCAAAACAACCCACGCCAGACCTAAAATGGTGTGATTGCCTGCGAACTGCATAATATCTTGCATGAGGGGTAACAACTCCCGAAAGGGTTAATAAGCTAAAAACAAGGCTTCTGAGTATACCTGCCAGGAGTGTCATGTACAGTCGAGAAGCCCTTCAGAGTTATGTTTTCTGCGACAGATTACAAAAAAAAGTTGCCTTAAGTGAAAACCGCTATCCTGTGAAGGGACTGCGGCGAAGTTAAGCGGTCAATTGTTGCGCATTGTCGCCTTTTCGCGTCTCGCGTTGCTCTGTCGCCGAGGGCTCTTTCGCCTGATTGCCCCCGGCGGGTAAAGTGCACGACTGTTACTGACAGAAATAGAAAACCATCCAGAGATGGCTGGTAAGCTGCTGTTCATCGTGGAATAATCCACAGATATGAGGGAAAAAGCGACAGTGTTACATTCATGGACCCCGCGTAATCCAACGGCCGTTGTTCCGCCATTACGTGCAAGCTTGTCCGCCCTGGCCGTCAGTGCACTTTGCACCGGCGCATTGTTGTTCTCTTTTTCTGCATCAGCTGCAGAAGATAACAAATCCCAGTTACAGACCCTTCAGCAGGATATTGCCGCAAAAGAGAAGAGTGTTCAGCGGCAAAAGCAGCAGCGCAGTCAGCTTCTCGATCAGCTGCAGAGCCAGGAAAAAATCATTGCGCAAGCCAGTCGACAGCTGCGTGAAACCCAGGGCAGCCTCAGCGCGATCAATAAAGACATCGCCAGCCTGACCGCGTCTATCAATAAGCTCCAGCAGCAGCAGAAACAGCAGGAAGATATCCTGGCGCAGCAGTTGGATGCGGCATTCCGCCAGGGGCAGCACAGTGGATTGCAACTTATTCTTAGCGGCGAAGAGAGCCAGCGTAGCGAGCGGATTCTGGCCTATTTTGGCTATCTGAACGATGCCCGACAGAAGTCGATAGAAGACCTGAAGCAGACCCGTAGCGATCTGTCAGCGCAGAAAGCCAGCCTGCTCGATAAACAGGCACAGCAAAAATCACTGCTGACCCAACAGGAGAATCAGCAGCAGAAGCTGGAAGGCGCACGCCAGGCGCGTAAGAAAACGTTGACCACACTGGAGTCTTCACTGGAAAAAGATCAGGCGCAGCTGGTCGAGTTGCGTCAGAACGAAAGCCGCCTGCGCGACAAAATTGCCAAAGCAGAGCGGGAAGCCAAAGCGCGTGCCGAGCGGGAAGCGCGTGAGGCAGAAAAAGTGCGTGAGCGTGAAGCTCAGGCGAAGCGCAAAGGCAGCACCTATAAACCCACCGACAGTGAGCGCTCCCTGATGTCACGTACCGGTGGCTTGGGTAAACCATCCGGTCAGGCTATATGGCCGGTACGGGGCACGATCGAACACCGGTTCGGTGAAGAGCTTCAGGGTGAGCTGCGCTGGAAGGGGTTGGTGATTGATGCGCCAGAAGGCACCGAAGTGAAAGCCATTGCCGATGGACGCGTCCTGATGGCTGACTGGCTGCAGGGCTACGGGCTGGTCGTGGTGGTTGAACACGGTAAGGGTGATATGAGTCTGTATGGCTACAACCAGAGTGCGCTGGTGAGCGTAGGCACCCAGGTGCGTGCCGGGCAGCCGATTGCGCTGGTCGGAACCAGCGGTGGTCGCGGCACGCCTTCGCTCTATTTTGAAATCCGTCGCCAGGGACGGGCCGTCAATCCACAACCGTGGTTAGGAAGATAAGTGTTGTTCCAACATCGAAAACTCAGCGGGCTGCTGGTAGGGCTGCTTTTATCCAGCCCGGTCTTTGCCGGTAAGCTTTCGATCGTCATTGATGATTTTGGCTACCGTCCAGTCCAGGAAAATCAGGTGCTGCAGATGCCTGCCGCCCTCTCCGTGGCCGTGCTGCCTAATGCCCCCCACGCGCGTGAAATGGCGACTAAAGCCCACCAGCGCGGGCATGAAGTGCTCATCCATCTGCCGATGGCACCACTGAGCAAGCAGCCGCTGGAAAAGGATACGCTACGCCCTGACATGTCCGCAGAAGAGATCGCACGCATTATTCATGATGCTGCTGCAGCCGTGCCGTTTGCCGTCGGCCTGAATAATCACATGGGCAGCGCGATGACTTCCAGCCTGCCGGGGATGCAGAAAGTGATGCGGGTATTGGATCACTACAATTTTTATTTCCTCGACAGTATGACCATTGGCAACAGCCAGTCTACCCGTGCCGCCGCGGGCACCAGCGTGAAAGTGATCAAACGTCGGGTCTTCCTGGACGACACACAGAACGAAGCGGACATTCGCAAACAGTTTACCCGCGCGGTACGTCTGGCACAGCGGGATGGTTCTGCAATTGCCATCGGTCACCCGCATCCGGCCACAGTCAGGGTGCTGCAACAAATGCTCCCCACGCTGCCGGCAGATATCACGCTGGTGCGTCCGAGCCAGCTTCTCAACGAACCACAGCGCATTAACAACAAGCCCCTCCCACCGGAGAGTCAGCCCCAGCCCGTCAAACCACGTAATCCGTTCCACGGCAGCGAGGTGTGCAAAGTGACCGTGCCGCCGGTGCCGGCAACACGTGCGCTGGAAGTCGTAGGTGAGAGCATCAGCAACAGCCCGCTGGTGCAGGGTCTGAAGAAAAACCTGTTTGGAAAATAGGGAGGCGGGGGCCGCCGTTTTTCTGGCCGCCCCTGCAGTTCAGTTCCAGTCGAGGATCACTTTCCCCGATTGCCCGGTGCGCATATCGTCAAATCCTCGCTGAAAATCATCTATACCATAGCGGTGGGTGATCACCGGCGACAGATCCAGTCCCGATTGCAGCAGTGCCGCCATCTTGTACCAGGTTTCAAACATCTCACGGCCATAGATACCTTTGATAAACAGCCCCTTGAAGATAACCTGATTCCAGTCAATTGACATTGATGCCGGAGGAATACCCAGCATCGCAATGCGCCCGCCATGGTTCATCACATCCAGCATGGAGCGAAACGCATCAGGGACGCCGGACATTTCCAGCCCGACATCGAACCCTTCCGTCATCTCCAGCGCACGCATCACCTGCGGCAGACTCTCTTCGCTGATGTTGACCGCCCGCGTCACCCCCATCTGTCGCGCCAGTCCCAGGCGATACTCATTGACGTCGGTGATCACCACATGGCGCGCCCCCACGTGACGGCAGATAGCCGCCGCCATAATACCAATCGGGCCCGCGCCGGTGATCAGAACATCTTCCCCTACCAGGTCAAAGGACAATGCGGTGTGAACGGCATTTCCAAAGGGGTCGAAGATCGCGGCCAGCTCATCGGAAATATTATCGGGGATTTTGAAGGCGTTCACCGCCGGGATCACCAGATATTCGGCAAAACAGCCCTGACGGTTAACGCCAACGCCAATGGCATTGCGGCACAGATGCGTACGGCCGCCCCGGCAGTTGCGGCAGTGCCCACAGGTAATGTGACCTTCACCCGACACGCGGTCGCCGGGCTGAAAGCCAGCGACTTCCTGACCGACAGCCACCACTTCCCCGACATATTCATGGCCGGTGATCATCGGTACCGGAATGGTCTTCTGCGACCATTCATCCCAGTTATAAATATGCACGTCGGTGCCGCAGATCGCCGTTTTACGGATCTTGATCAGCAGATCGTTATGACCCGGTTCAGGTACCGGAGCATCATGCGTCATCCAGATCCCGGGACGGGAATAGCGTTTTGACAGCGCTTTCATAAGGCCTCCCCACCCGTAATAACGCCCAGTTCTATACCCACCCGGCAAAAAGCGTCGACCGCCTGTTCTAACTGGGCCTGGGTATGCGCCGCCGAGATCTGCGTCCGTATCCGTGCCTGTCCTTTCGGCACCACCGGATAACAGAAGCCGGTAACAAAAATCCCCTCCTGCTGCAGCCGGGCCGCAAAGGTCTGTGCCAGCCGGGCATCGCCCAGCATGACCGGGATAATTGCGTGGTCGGCCCCGGCAAGCGTAAACCCGGCCGCGCTCATTCTTTCACGGAAATAGCCCACGTTATCCCAAAGCCGCTGACGTAAGCCCTGCCCGTCTGCCAGCATCTTCAGGACCTCAAGGGAGGCGGTCACAATGGCGGGTGCCAGCGAGTTCGAGAAAAGGTAAGGTCGCGAGCGCTGCCTCAGCCACTCCACCACCTCTTTTTTCGCTGCCGTATAGCCGCCTGAAGCGCCGCCAAGCGCTTTACCCAGCGTGCCGGTGATAATATCTATCCGCCCCATCACGCCACAGTGCTCATGACTGCCGCACCCCTGCGTTCCCACAAAGCCGACGGCGTGGGAATCATCGACCATCACCAGCGCCCCATACTGGTCAGCGAGATCGCAAATGCCCGTCAGATTAGCAATCACCCCGTCCATGGAGAACACGCCATCAGTGGCAATCAAAATATGACGTGCGCCGTCGGCCCTGGCCTGCTGAAGACAGGCCTCCAGTTCAGCCATATCATTATTGGCATAGCGATAACGGCGGGCTTTACACAGCCGGATGCCGTCGATAATCGAGGCATGATTCAGCGCATCAGAGATGACCGCATCTTCTGGCCCCAGTAAGGTTTCAAATAAGCCGCCATTGGCATCAAAGCATGAAGAGTAGAGGATGGCTTCCTCCATGCCGAGAAACGTCGCTAACGCCTGCTCCAGCTGACGATGGATGTCCTGGGTTCCGCAGATAAAGCGTACTGAGGCCATGCCGAATCCGTGGCTGTCCATGCCGGCTTTCGCCGCAGCAATCACTGCTGGATGGTTCGCCAGTCCCAGATAATTATTGGCGCAGAAGTTCAGTAACTCACTGCCATCTGCCAGGACGAGGGTAGCCTGCTGAGCCAGCGCAATGTGTCGTTCCCTTTTAAATAACCCCTCCTGCTCTGCGCCGATCAGTTGGGTCGAAAGCTGCTGATAGAATTCCTGAGTCACCTTATTCTCCAAATCAATGTTTTCTCAAAACAGATAACTAAAATTGAAGCACAGGGATGATGATATACGCGGAATAATCTGTTTTTTGCAGCATAACTCACGGAAAGCAAACTTCATTTCCCCCCGTTGCAGACTCCTCTGGCTGTCGACTTTGCGATGAGATGTTATGATATGAATCATTAGCGTGTGGAACCTCCTGTTCCACCCCACATTTTAGGGTTGAAGCTCATGATTATCGTCACTGGCGGTGCTGGATTTATCGGTAGCAATATCATTAAGGCGCTGAATGATAAGGGTCACACCGACATTCTGGTGGTGGACAATCTGAAAGACGGCACTAAATTCGCCAATCTGGCGGATCTGAATATTGCCGACTACATGGACAAGGAAGACTTCCTCATCTCCATCCTGGCGGATGAAGACTTTGGTGATGTAGAAGCCGTATTCCACGAAGGTGCATGCTCTTCCACCACCGAGTGGGATGGGAAGTACATGATGGATAACAACTATCAGTATTCCAAAGAGCTGCTGCACTGGTGCCTGGAACATCAGGTTCCCTTCCTGTATGCCTCTTCCGCCGCAACCTACGGCGGCCGTAACAGCGACTTTATTGAAGAGCGTCAGTTTGAAGCGCCTCTCAACGTTTACGGCTATTCCAAAATGCTGTTTGACCACTACGTGCGTAATATCCTGCCGGACGCGCAGTCACAGGTGTGTGGTTTCCGCTACTTCAACGTCTACGGTCCACGTGAAGGGCACAAAGGCAGCATGGCGAGCGTGGCATTCCACCTCAATACCCAGTTGAACAACGGCGGAAACCCGAAACTCTTCGAAGGCAGCGATGGATTCAAACGTGACTTTATCTATGTTGAAGACGTCGCATCAGTGAACCTGTGGTTCTGGGAAAATGCCGTATCGGGCATCTTTAACTGTGGCACCGGCCGCGCCGAATCATTCCAGGAAGTGGCTGATGCCGCCCTGAAGTACCATCAGAGCGGCGAAATTGAGTACATTCCTTTCCCGGAAAAACTCAAAGGCCGCTACCAGGCATTCACGCTGGCAGACCAGACCAAACTGCGCGCCGCCGGGTATGACAAACCGTTCAAAACTGTTGCTGAGGGCGTGGCTGACTACATGGCCTGGCTAAACCGTAACGCGTAAGAGGCACCGTCCGGGAATGAAAATTCTGGTTATCGGCCCGTCGTGGGTCGGCGATATGATGATGTCACAAAGTCTCTATCGCACCCTGAAGGCCGAACATCCTGATGCCGTGATTGACGTGATGGCACCCGCGTGGTGCCGTCCACTTCTGTCACGGATGCCGGAAGTGAACGAAGCCCTGGCCATGCCGCTGGGGCACGGTGCGTTGCAGGTTGCCGAGCGCCGCCGCCTGGGTAAAGCGCTCAAGGTTAACGGCTACGATCGTGCCTATGTTCTGCCTAACTCGTTTAAGTCTGCGCTGGTGCCGTTTTTTGCCGACATCCCCCGTCGCACCGGCTGGCGCGGGGAAATGCGTTACGGGTTGTTAAACGACCTGCGACGGCTGGATAAAACCGCTTTCCCGCTGATGGTGCAGCGCTATGTTGCGCTCGGGTACGACAAAGCGCGTATCCATAGCGCCAGTGACCTGCCGCAACCTCTGCTGTGGCCGCAGTTAACCGTTAATGAAGCGGAAAAACAGACCACAGCTCACACCTTCGATCTCGCCTCCGGGCGGCCGATGGTCGGGTTTTGTCCGGGCGCTGAATTTGGTCCGGCCAAACGCTGGCCACACTATCACTACGCCACGCTGGCACAGAGCCTGATCGATCAAGGCTATCAGGTGGTGCTGTTCGGCTCGGCCAAAGACCATGAAACCGGACAGCAGATCCAGGCTGCACTGGCAGAAGATGCCCGCCAGTACTGCCGTAACCTGGCAGGAGAAACGCAGCTGGAGCAGGCTGTTATTCTGCTGGCGGCGTGCGATGCCGTCGTCAGCAATGACTCCGGGCTGATGCACATCGCCGCCGCGCTCGATCGGCCACTGATTGCACTGTATGGGCCCAGCAGCCCGGACTTCACCCCACCGTTGTCAGCGAAAGCCCGCGTGATCCGTCTGATTACGGGTTACCACAAGGTTCGTAAAGGAGAGGCCGACGAAGGTTATCACCAGAGCCTGATCGATATTACGCCAGAGCGTGTCCTGCACGAACTGGCAACGCTTTGCCCACGGCCTGGAGTCTGAATGCGGGTTCTGATCATTAAAACATCTTCAATGGGGGATGTCCTTCACGCATTACCTGCCCTGACGGATGCCATGCACGCCATCCCTGAGATCCGGTTTGACTGGGTCGTGGAAGAGGGTTTTGCCCAGATCCCTTCCTGGCATCCTGCCGTCGACCGGGTATTACCGGTGGCTATCCGTCGCTGGCGTAAACACTGGTTTGGTAGCCAGGTGCGGGAAGAACGCGTCGTCTTCAAACGTGCGCTGCAATCTCGCGAGTACGATGCCGTTATCGACGCCCAGGGACTGATGAAAAGTGCGGCCCTGGTAACCCGGCTGGCAAAAGGTGAGAAACACGGTCAGGACAGCCGCAGCGCACGTGAGCCCTTCGCCAGCTGGTGGTATGACAAACGCCATGAAGTCAGTAAACAGCAGCATGCCGTACAACGTACCCGCGAGCTTTTTGCTAAAAGTCTGGGATATGAGCTGCCCGCTACCACCGGCGATTACGCCATCGCACAGCATTTTACGCAGGCGCTACCTGCTGATGCAGACCGCTATCTGGTGTTTCTTCACGCTACCACGCGCGACAATAAGCACTGGCCGGAAGATCACTGGCGCGAGCTGATTGGGTTAATGCAGCCTTCAGGTTTAAAGATTAAATTGCCCTGGGGGGCGGAGCATGAGCATCAGCGGGCAGTGCGGTTGGCTGATGGCTTCGACTTTGTTGAGGTGCTGCCCAGGCTCACGCTGGAGCAGGTGGCACGCACGCTAGCTGGTGCAAGGGCCGTCGTGTCGGTAGATACCGGTTTGAGCCACTTAACCGCCGCGCTCGACCGACCGAATATTACGCTCTATGGCCCGACCGACCCGGGGTTAATTGGAGGATATGGGAAGAATCAGTTTGTGTTACGCCCGATGGGATCAAACGATATGGCGGCCATTACCGCGCAAAGTGTGCTACAAAAACTTGCCACACTGCTTTCATAGCAATACAGGGATCAGCTGTCTGTAATAATGGATGGTTTTTTCTGGAATCACCGGCAATTCACTGCAGAAAGTCGTCATACGACGTGAGGTTATAGCACCAGATATGGGAACGCTTTTTAAACAACTTTACCGGTACAGCCATTCGCGCCGTTTTCGCCATAACGAAAATCTGTGGCCCTATGTCAAAATCACACGTGCCAGTGAAGGGCACATCAGCAGTCTGAGCCTGCGTGGACAGTCGGTGAAACTCGTTAACCTCAACGATTTACATCATCAATACGCAGGCGATCTGTTGCTGATAGCATCTGGCCCTTCTGTGAATGACACCGATTTCACCCCCCTGCAGCACATACCTGCTATGGGCATGAATGGCTCATGGTTTATGCGCGATAAAACCCATTTCAAGTTCTTCGTGATTGTGGACATGACCTTTATTGACCAGCGCTTAAGCATGGTTAAGGACATGGTCAGAGATCCGGAAATCATTCTGTTCACCACACTTCGTTGCATTGTTCAACTTATTGACTATATTGGGTATTCTTCCCTTCGCTGTCAGGTCGCTATCGTTGAAGATGCGTGCTATAAGAACTTCCAGCCCAGGATACTGACTGAAGAAATACACCAGACCTATCAACATGAACAAAGTGTCAGCTTCAGCGAAGCCGACCGTAACATTGCCTTTTTTAAAGATATACGCAAAGGTGTGTTTGATGCCGGTACGGTGGCGCACTGGGCATTACAGATTATTCAGTATATGGGGTTTAACCGCATAATTATTGCTGGCCTGGATATGAATAACTTTCACAAACCCCGCTTTTATGAAAATGAAAATGACATATCTCCCTGCAGTCTTGATAAACAGTTTTCAGGATTAATAGAACCGGCTTTCAGACATGCCAGTAACGTCTTAAAAGAACATTTCATCGATGTGTTAAATCTTTCTCCATATAGTGCGTTAGACAGTAGCATCTTTAAAAAGGTAAAGCCCGATGATATCAAATAAAAACAACTTCATTGAGAAGAGCATGATTTTTTTCTATGCTATATTCCTTTTTCTCATGCCTCTCTTAGGCGGATTAACTAAAGTTAACAATTCCTTTCACATGGCTTTAATACTTAGCATAATTTATTTAATTTCAGCCAGTGATTTTCGTCGCGATATATTTAAAAATAAAAAATTGATAACTGGACTGGTACTTACCTCCATATTCCTTTTTTATTTCTCTATCAGTGGTCTCTGGAGTACCAATGCTGACACTGTCGTTTCCGACCTGACTCACAGTGTTTATATTATCTTCTTCATTCTTATCTTTTATATCATCACCCAGCATGATAAAAAGAACATTATGTTAGCCCTGATTTTTGCTTCTGTGGTGATACTTTGCATATTAACGTTAATTTATATTAATAAGAAAACATTGTTATATAATCGTCTGCAAAATGGATTTCCATTTGCACCTGAGAATGTTATCGACATGGCAGGCTATTACGGTATCGGTATCTTTTGCGGTCTTATCCTGCTGAGAGAGACCGGTAAGAAATGGCTCTATCTGCCGATCGCCCTGCTTTTTTTCGCTATACTGCTTACGCAGAGCCGTGGCCCCTTGTTCTCACTGATTGTCGCTCTGGCCCCGCTACTTTTACTGATTAAACGCATGCACCGTAAAGACTGGTTAATTATCGCTCTGCTCTTAATGGCCATCATCCTGGCCATCATATTCAGCAATGGTTATAACGTTCTTTTACTCAGAATTGAAAGCAGCTATTCACAAAGTTTTATCCGGTTTGGTATCTGGGAAGATGCACTGAGCTATGTGCAGCAAAAACCCTGGTTTGGATGGGGTTTTGGCCAGGAAATTAACTTTGTGAACGAGATAGGGCAAAGGGTCCACACCACCCACAGCCTCTATCTCGCCACGCTGCTGAAAGGCGGCGTTGTCGGGGGACTACTCTTGCTGATGGTCATCGTTTATGGCGCTTATATGGCATGGCAGCACTTTAAAGCACACCGTGCGCTGGAGGCATCGATGTTGCTGTTTTCCCTGCTGTTCTACATAACTCAGGGCATGTTCGTTATTGGTAACCCGGGTACAGCATGGGTGCTGTTCTGGTTCCCACTCGCTCTGGTGATGGCGCTGCCAAGAAGATAGTAATCTGCGATAAACACCGACACACCGATGCTTTTCGGTGTGTCTATTGCTTAGCGAAGGCTAACAGTGAAACTTTTTCCTTAACCGACTCTGCACTTATTTGTTCCAGTGGTTGCCTGCTGTCAGGCAGAGTATGGGTCATTTTCATAATAATATGCTGTACTAAATCCTGATAAGGCCCCGTATGTTTAGGCTCCGCATCAGCGTAAAGACTCACGGTCGCGGTTTGCAGCGCAATAGCCAGATGAAGTGGCCCGGTATCCCCTGTCACTAATACATCAAATCCATCGATCAGCGTAAGTAATTCTACCAATGAAGTTTTTCCCACTTGGTTGTCTACATGAGAAAATATCTCTGCGCCGACCCGCCGCTCGAACTCAGCAACTAATCCTCTGTCTTTAGGCCCACCAATCAATGTAATCTGATAGTTCTCATGCTGATATAAGAGCGTTGCCAACTCGGCAAAGCGAGCGACCGGCCAACAGCGTTTGGCTTCAGAGGCGCCCATCTGAAAACCGATGCGGATGTTATTTCCCTGCTTTTCTGCCGCACGATATGCGACTGGAATATGCATGCGGGGATCGTCATTACGACATCCCAGGGCGGTGAGCAAATCAAGTTTACGCTGGATCAAATGTCCGTTATAAGGCATCGAATACAGATTGAGCCAGCGGTTCATAAGCGGACTGTCTACGCGATACTGATCGCGGACAATATATTCGCTGCCAGAAAGAACGGCGCAAAATATATCATAGGGCATATAAGAGTGCAGAATAACGGTTAACTGCGGCCGGAAAGAGCGTAACGATTTTATTAGCCGATGTGCATTTCTTATTTTATTATCCCAGTAGAGGACCTCGACGAACCACGGGCTGCTATCCACTAACGGACGGTTTTTTTCACTCGAAACCAGCACAAATTCAGCCTGCGGATAACGTTGCTTTAAGGCAAAAATAGCAGGGGTGTTGAACATCAAATCGCCCAGCGCCGTGGTTGAAAAAATCGCAATGCGCTGAAACTCACTGTCTGAATTCAGAGGTCTATTTTTTTTCAAATGGCGAAAAAAAAAGGTATAAAACATTAATACCCGGTTA
Organism: Erwinia persicina NBRC 102418; assembly: GCF_001571305.1. GTDB lineage: Bacteria > Pseudomonadota > Gammaproteobacteria > Enterobacterales > Enterobacteriaceae > Erwinia > Erwinia persicina. Next base: position 72,268 of record NZ_BCTN01000014.1, read on the forward strand.
ATCCACTTAATTTTAGATACCTTCATTGTTACCACTCAATTTGTCTTATAAAACACTTCCAGATTCATACGCTGGAACGGCATCGACGCTGTATGCTTTCACTACAAAGCAAGGTCATTAAATCAACAAATCATAATACATATGTATCGTATGATAGCACTGTTCTGGGGGAGTTTCGACGGTTCAGCTATGCCGCAGAACCGCAGTAAGCGGGCCCGGGAGCGTGTTGCACTTGCCTTCTTAATCACGCACTATATTACGTGAGCTAAAAATGTTGGCCGAACGACGGGAAGTCACGTCAGACACAGAGAGAGAGAGTGAAGATCTGTATGGCAATTCTGATAACGGGTGGTGCCGGGTATATCGGTTCGCACACAGTGCTTTCGTTGCTGAAGCACAATTATGAAGTCGTGGTGCTGGACAATCTCATCAACGCATCACCGGTGGCGCTGGGGAAAGTCGAAAGCCTAACAGGGTGCAAGGTCACCTTTTACCGGAACGATATCCGGGAACGGGAGACATTAAGAACGATTTTTTCCCGACATAACATTTCAGCCGTCATTCATTTTGCTGGTCTGAAATCTGTTGGTGAGTCTGTTGCTAAACCCCTTGAGTACTACCAAACCAACGTTGCCGGCACTTTAGTCTTGCTGGAAGAAATGTATGCTGCTGGAGTGAAAGATTTTATATTCAGTTCTTCCGCGACCGTCTATGGCACCCCAACGACAATACCGCTCAAAGAAACTGCAAGAATAGGTGGTACCACTAACCCTTATGGTACCTCAAAGCTGATGGTTGAGCAGATTTTGGTCGATGTAGCAAAAGCCTGGCCAGAGATGTACATAACCATCCTACGTTACTTCAACCCTGTTGGTGCCCATGAATCAGGCCTGATTGGTGAAGATCCCAATGGGATCCCGAATAATCTCATGCCCTATATTTCTCAGGTTGCCAGCGGCAAATTACAGCAGTTGTCCATTTTCGGAAATGACTACCCTACCCCTGATGGCACCGGCGTAAGGGACTATGTTCATGTTATGGATTTAGCGGAAGGTCACCTGAAAGCACTGCAAAACATCCGGCAGTCTCCCGGGGTCAGTACCTATAATCTGGGCACGGGAGTCGGGTATTCAGTGTTGCAAATGCTGGCAGCATTCGAAAAGATATCTGGCAAAAAAGTGCCTTACCAAATGGTGCCGCGTCGCGAAGGAGATATCGGCGAATGCTGGGCTGATGTTGAAAAAGCCTACCAATATTTGGGCTGGAAAGCACAGCGAGGCCTGGAAGAAATGATGCGCGATGCCTGGAACTGGCAGGAACAAAATCCCAACGGTTATCAGCAATAGACCGGGTTTATTAAAGCTTATGTGCCGGGCCCACCGGCACACTGCTGCTTTATCGCAAAACTACACCTTGCTTGTTTTAGCCTGATAGTACTCTGCCAGTGTTTTTCCCACCGTACGTTCAGAGAGCCAGCTAAAGAGCTGTTCCAGATCCTGGTACAAACGTTCAATATGTTGCTCTGTTGCAAATGTGGGGCTTCCGCCCGGCATAAACTCAGAAGAGTGCAGCATGAATTCAACGTAATCCTGTCCCTCATCCAGCGACTGCCGCACAACCTGTTTCATGTTCTCAACATTACCACCTGAAGGTCGCAGCCAGTTTACGGAGGGTGAACGTCGCTTACCCCGCAAACGGTCATAACCACTCTTCAATGAATTCATTAAGCCAGAATGTTTGTACTGGATAGTCATTGGGACTTCTAACAGTGATGACGTTCCAGCTCGCGCAATATTTTTTTCATCCATGAAGTAGGCGTGTGAAGGGAAATTGCGATAGTTTGTCCCCCCTTTCCCTTCTGGATTACCCGGGGAAAACTGCCAGTTCACCTTTGGTGTCACAGAACAATCAACCACGTAGCCGAACTCGATCAACAGGGCTGCATAATATTCATTAAAGGCCCAGCGCCCGGCACGATGACTCAGCATTTTCGTCTGAAACGTGTCTTCCAGCAAGCGGGTCATAAACTCAAACTTACTGCGGATCAGCCCGGCTGGGTATTCAATCAGGTACGGTTTATAACGCCAGTCATCATCCGTCAGCGGATCAAGCGGCGGGCTGTTCCACGCGTGCAGATGCATCCCAACCTCGCCGGTTCCACGCGCAATAACATCCCGCGCAAACGCAACATAGTCATCATCCACTGCCATCTCATAGTTAGTCAGATACACCGGCTTGAAGGCATACTTTTCACACAGCGCCTGAAATCGCGGGAGATAATGGGTGTTTTTGGTCGAAATGAGGTTGTGGTTTTCCCACAGGTTATCACCCTCCGTATCGATGGTAATAATGAATGCTGGTTTGACCATGGATATAGAACCTGAATTATGCTTTTGGCCTTATGTTACGCAGCCCCTTTGCTCAGAGCAAATGACTTTGCATGCAGTCGCCTACTTGCTTACCCGCATGGGTAAAACCGAGCAGTGCTAGCCACGATGCCATTGCTCCATTAGAATTCACCTTCTGTATCCTGGAAAGCAATACATCATGAATTCAGCCCTTGTTCCCCTGCCAAAACGCATTTTGGTTATTAAACTCCGTCATCATGGCGATATGTTGCTAACGACACCGGTCATTAATACGCTGAAGCAAAACTGGCCGGAGGCAGAAGTGGATGTGCTGCTATATCAGGAAACCAGAGAGATGCTCTCTGCCAACCCCTGCATCGCCCGACTGATATCCATCGACCGGCAGTGGAAGAAGCTTGGTCCTGCTGTCCATGTAAAGCAAGAATGGGCGCTTTTGCAGCAGCTGCGCGCACGCCAGTACGATGTAGTGATTAATCTGGCAGACCAATGGCGCAGTGCGCTCGCGGCACGCTGGACCGGTGCAAGGATCAGACTCGGCTTTGATTTCCCCAAACGGCAGGGAGCATTATGGCGCTTCTGCCATACAAAGCGGGTCACGGTTGCCGGACATGGTCAGTTGCATACCGTTGAGCAAAACCTTTCGCTGCTTAAACCCTTGGGCGACCTGGCGTACACCACTCAGGTCACAATGAGTTATGAGGCCCGCGACTGGCAGCACGTTGAAAAATTACTTCATCAACACGCTGTTGTGGATCATTTCATTGTGGTTCAGCCGACTTCGCGTTGGTTCTTCAAATGCTGGACGGAAGCTAAAATGGCGGCCACTATCACCGCTCTGCAAAAAGAAGGCTATACGCTGGTGATCACATCAGGCCCTGACAAGCGAGAGCAGGAAATGGTCGCGGCCATTATGGAAAATTGTCCGAAAGAACGGGTGATTTCACTGGCAGGCCAGCTCACTTTACGCCAGCTCGCAGCGCTCATTGATCATGCACGTCTTTTCCTTGGGGTAGACTCTGTTCCGATGCACATGGCCGCTGCGCTAAACACGCCTTACGTGGCCCTTTTCGGCCCAAGCAAACTGACGCTATGGCACCCGTGGCAGGGAAAAGGGAAAACCATATGGGCAGGAGACTATGGCACGCTGCCCGACCCGGATAATGTGGATACAAAAACCAGTGAACGTTACCTTGATTTAATCCCCACTGGAGCCGTAATCAATGCAACAAGGGAACTCCTGAAATGAAGCCGTTTCGTCTGGCGCTGGTACGCCAAAAATATCGTCCGGATGGGGGCGCCGAACGCTTTATTTCTCGTGCGTTACTCGCGCTGGAAAAAAAAGACCTTGAACTTAATGTGATTACGCGCGAATGGCAGGGTGACATTCATCCTGACTGGCATATCCATTTATGTAATCCGCTGAAGCTGGGCCGCATCAGCCGGGAACGGGGCTTTGCCTCAGCAGCAAGAGCTATCTGGCAGCGTGAGAATTTTGATCTGGTACAGAGTCATGAGCGTATCGCTGGCTGTGATATCTATCGTGCAGGGGATGGGGTACACCGCAACTGGCTTCTTCAGCGGGCGCGTCAGCTTCCCGCCTGGCGTCGTACTCTTATGTTTAACAGTCCCTATCATCGTTTTGTGATGCAGGCAGAAAAAGACATGTATTCAGCCCCAGAGTTGAAAGCAGTGATCTGTAACGCGGAGATGATTAAACGCGAGATAGTTGAGCAGTTTCAGGTGGCGCCAGAAAAAATCACCGTTATCTACAACGCTATCGATCACCACACCTTTCAGCCTGCAGATATCGCCCTTAAGCATCAGTTGCGCCAGGCATATCAGTTACCAGAACAGGCGCATTGCCTGATTTTTGTCGGCTCTGGTTTTGAAAGAAAGGGACTGGAAGCCGCTATTCGTGCGATTGCACCGACAGAGAGTTACCTGATGGTGATCGGGCGGGATAAAAATCAAAAAGCCTATCAGGCGCTTGCCGGTTCTCTGGGCTGCCAGTCGCGGGTTCGTTTTATGGGCGTTCAGAAAAGCACCCTGCCATTTTATCAGGCCGCAGATGCCCTGTTATTACCCACCCTTTATGATCCTTTTCCCAATGTCATTCTCGAAGCCATGGCCTGCGGTTTACCCGTTATTACCAGCGATACCTGCGGTGGTGCTGAATTTATCAACGAGGGCATCAATGGTTTCGTCACCGATGCGCTGGACGTTCCCTCGCTGACTGCGGCAATTCGGCAGTTGCCGCTTGAGGCGCTTGGCTCTGCAATGGGCCACTCTGCGCGGGAGAAAATTCTGCCTTACCATCCTGCGAGCCTTTCGTCACAATTGATCGACCTTTATCAAAGAGTATTAACTCAATGAAAAGCCATATTTTGTTTATCATCGATGGGCTGCCCGGTGGCGGCGCAGAAAATGTCACCCTCACGCTGGCAAAAGGTATAGCGCAGCGCGGCCACACCGTCACGCTTCTCTCTTTAAGTGACCGACTTGACTATGAAATACCAAAAGAAATCAATTATATAGTTGATAAAGATGCCGGAGGGAAAGGGCCATTACGTAAACTTTGTGAATTGAGAAGGCGTGCTGCTTCAGTGGACCGTTTATTACCTGCGCTTTTTCTTCAATATGGCAAACCCAGCCTGGTGATCAGCAGCCTGCACAAAACAGATCGCATTGTGGTGCGCTCTCGCGTACTCAGAGCCTGTAATCTGTGGTTATGTGTTCACGGCATGTTCTCACGATCGTATCTGGGTAATAAAACCGGTTTCAGCCGCTGGCTAAAAACAAACAAAATAAAAAAAGTATATAAAAACCGCAATGTTATCTCTGTCTCAGATGCCGTTGGTGAAGATTTAGTCAGCAATATAGGACTGAAGCCCAACACGATAATGACTATATACAATCCGTTCCATCTTGATGAAATTACTGCGCGTGCGGCTTTAAGCAATCCCTATGAACACGAATCCTATATTACTCATGTGGGCCGATTTCATCAGGTGAAAAGGCACGATCGTTTATTAGAAGCTTTTTCGCTGGCCAATCTGCCCTGCAAGTTAATTATCATTGGCCAGGGAGAAGCTGACGTCACCCAAAAAATTCAGGACAAGGTATTACAACTCAATTTGCAGGATAACGTTATTTTCACCGGCTTTATCAGCAATCCGCTACCGGTGATTAAAGGGGCTAAAATGGTCGCCCTGAGTTCAGATAGCGAGGGATTACCATCTGTACTTATTGAAGCACTCATTTGCCATACGCCGGTCGTCAGTACAGCCTGTCCGGGTGGCGCTTCTGAAATTATGACCGGTGAACTTCAACCTTTCCTGGCAGAGTTAACCAGTTCCTCACTGGCAGAGAAAATGCGCCAGGCATGGTATTCGCCTCCGGTTATTCGCGAAGAGATGTACAATAAATTCAGTTATGACATCATTATTGATCGATACTTATCACTACAAAAATGATAAGTATCGTTTACTGATGACAGCCGTTCAGCATGCTGATTTTTAATGCTGCAACTGGATTTTATCCCACACTTCGTCAACAGATATATCGCTGCAGTTCCCTGAGTCTGTTTGCATGATCTCATATCGACCAGACCAGGGATGCCACGCGTTGCGGTCGGTATCACCAAAGAAGACGACCTGCTTTTTATTCATCGCGGCCGCAAGATGCATCTGACCGCCATCACTGCACAGTATCAGGTCGCAATGCTCGTAGGCGGCAAGCAGTTCACGCACTGAAGCGGTAGGGTAAAGTGATACGCGGGGATCCTGACATGCCGCCAATAGCTGCTCGGCACGATGCTGGTCACCGATATCATCCGGGGCCAGCGTGCCCTGAGGTGACCAGAAAATGCAGACGCTGCTGTGGCTGTTTTCCTGCAGATAACGTTGGATGATTGCCGCGTAGCGCTCCAGCGGCCATCGACGCTTTTCACTCCGGCTACTGATATGGACCGCTAATCCGATCGGGTAATCTGATGGTCGATTTTTCAGCCGGCTGACAGCCTGTTGCTGTTCATCCAGGGTCAGCCAGACACGCACCGGAGGAATGGCGATCTGCCTGTCGGTCAGTGCCGATAAATAACTGAATGTCCGCTCCACCTGGTGCTGGCCCTGGAAATCCTCCGGGCTGAAAGGGATGGTTATGCCGCGATCGCCCTTCGAAGCGCCAATGATATTTTTCGCCCCAATCATTTTTGCCATTCTCAGGCTGTATTTACAGGGTTTCGGATTAGCCAGAATCACCGCATCAAACGCAATCCGCCGCAGTTGCAAAATGATTTTTACCCTTTCGACATAGATGCCGAGTTTCGTTTCATTTTCTGTTCGGTGTTTGGCTTTACGGTAAATAAAAACCTGCTTAATAAAAGGGTTATTTTTTACCACATCGTGGCTGACAGTATTAATCAAAAGGTAGATGTTAGCATCCGGAAAGGCGGTTTTTGCCCCCTCAATCAACGGGGTGGTACACACCAAATCGCCAATATTGTCACGGCGTATAATCAAAATATTCTTCATTACCAACCTGCTAACAAACAGTCTGCTTATGTCTACTGGAGTTCCGTCCTGCTGAACGAGACTCGCCTGATAACACTCCATGTCCTGATCAAAACCACCTTTACAGCTCACTTTTCCTGAGGGTTGGCAAAGTCAGGCCTGTAACGCGATGGCGTCCTGTCATGCTCTGACACTCTTAGGGTATGAATTGCACACTTAAAGTTAATAAAAATCCAGCAAATCATTTAAAATTAATTAACTTATTGAATTTCAATGGATTGTTATTTTTTTGGATGAAAGGAATCTGTCATGCTGACTGCACCACTGCTTAGTGTTGTTGTTCCTCTCTATAACGCAGGGGCATTATTTGCCCCTTTTATGACCTCCCTGCTAACACAGACCTTTCGCGATCTGGAAATCATTATTGTGGATGATGGGTCGACGGATGGTTCAGCAGTCAAAGCAGATGAGTATGCCAGCAGGGCTTCTCATATCAGGGTTATCCATCAGGAGAATGGTGGTGTTTCGCGGGCGCGTAACACCGGGATGAAGTACATCAGGGGAAAATATGTCACTTTCCCCGATGCGGACGATATTCTTGAACCGGAGATGTACAGCACGTTAGTGGCCATGGCCACCGCCGACGATTTGGATGCCGCGCAGTGTAATGCCTGGCGAACCAGTACCCCCGGGAGCAAGGAACAGGTGCTCATTCCTGCCCGCCGGCTACGTTCCACACCGGTCCTCAGTGGTGCCACCTGGTTAAATCGGGCGCTGAAAACGCATCGCTATCTGCACGTCGTGTGGCTGGGTATATACCGTACCTCTCTCATCCGGCAGCGTGACCTGACCTTTATACCCGGGCTTCATCATCAGGATATCCTGTGGACCACTGAGTTTATGCTGAATGCACGCCGGGTCAGGTATAACGAGCGCCCCCTTTACAGCTATCTGTCACACGAACAATCCATCAGCCATCGCCCAAGAACAGGTCTGTCAAATGTTGAGTACCAACGACATTACCTGAAGATTTGCCAAAAACTGGAGGAGATCAATCAGCAATATAGTCGCTGCGTTAACATTCACCGCTCATTTTATGCACAGATCACCCGGGAAGCACTCACTGTCTGTCACGCTATACGTCGTGAGCCCGATGAAGCCGCCAGACAAGCGATGATTGCAGATTTTTGGGCGGCTGAGATGCCCCTCCGAATGCAACGCAATGCACGGGGTTTGCAGCAAAAGTATCATTTATTGCTCTGGATGAGCCGCCTGCGCCGCTGGCGAAAATCTGCGCCAGCGCAGACCTGAACGGATAACCACTCCTTAATCGCGTTGTACATTCAGTAAACCCACCGGGATGGCTATGAAGTAGCGTGAGAGAGCCAGACTTATCTGCTAACATGCGCCATTATTTCTCTTTTTTCGGCCATCTCTGGACGTAAGTCTCTGTTCACCTGAAAAACAATGTGATGATTACCATTTATACCGCTCTGCTCTATCTCATTCAGCCTCTTATCTGGCTGCGTCTCTGGCTGCGCGGCAGGAAGGCACCCGCCTATCGAAAACGCTGGGCGGAACGTTATGGTTTTTGTGCGGGGAAAGTGAAACCAGACGGTATTCTGCTGCACTCCGTATCTGTGGGCGAAACACTGGCCGCGATCCCCCTGGTTCGCGCACTGCGTCATCGTTATCCTCATCTGCCCATCGTGGTTACCACCATGACTCCGACAGGGTCAGAACGTGCCAGCTCCGCCTTTGGAAAAGATGTCCACCACGTTTACCTGCCCTACGATCTGCCGGGAGCCATGAATCGTTTCTTCGATACCGTACGCCCTCGCCTGGTGATCATCATGGAGACCGAACTGTGGCCGAATATGATCACTCAGTTGCATACGCGCAAAATCCCGCTGGTGATTGCCAATGCCCGTTTGTCAGAGCGCTCGGCGAAGGGCTATGCGAAAATTGGCAAATTCATGAAACGTCTGTTGCAGCGCATCACTCTGATTGCCGCACAGAACCAGGAGGATGGTGAGCGGTTTATCGGCCTGGGAGTAAAACGCTCGCAGCTGGCCGTCACCGGCAGCCTGAAATTCGATATCTCCGTCACACCAGAGCTGGCGGCACGAGCCATCACACTTCGTCGCCAGTGGGCGCCGCGCCGTCCGGTATGGATTGCCACCAGTACGCATGAAGGCGAAGAGAGTATTATTCTGGATGCCCACCGCAAGCTGCTGGTTCGGTTCCCTAACCTGCTGCTGATTCTGGTGCCCCGCCATCCGGAACGTTTTGATGTGGCACGAACGCTGACCCAGAAAGCCGGGTTCAGCTATACCCTTCGAAGCAGCGGCGAGATCCCGTCTGGCAGTACTCAGGTCGTGATTGGCGATACCATGGGCGAGCTGATGCTGCTGTATGGTATTGCTGATCTGGCCTTCGTTGGTGGTAGCCTCGTCGAACGCGGCGGCCACAATCCGCTGGAGCCCGCTGCCCATGCCATTCCGGTGCTGATGGGACCACATATCTTTAACTTCAAAGATATCTGTGCCCGCCTGCAACAGGCCGATGGTCTGATCACCGTAACCGACGCCGACTCGCTGGACAAAGAGATCGGTACATTGCTGACGGATGAAGACTATCGCCTCTATTACGGCCGCCATGCCGTAGACGTACTGCATCAAAATCAGGGCGCACTTCAGCGCCTGCTGCATTTACTTGAACCTCACCTGCCACAGCGGAATCATTAAATGAGCGTACGCCAGAAAATATCGGTCGTGATGATAGCGAAAGATGCAGCTGACGTGCTGCCCGAATGCCTGGCGTCGGTGAACTGGGCGGATGAGATAGTCCTGCTCGACTCCGGCAGTAGCGATGGTACGCCGGACATTGCCCTGCGTCACGGCGCACAGGTTTTTCACTCAGACCAGTGGCACGGGTATGGTAAACAGCGCCAGCTGGCGCAGAGTTATGCCACTCACCCGATGATTTTGATGATCGACAGCGACGAGCGCGTCACACCCGAGTTAAAGCAGGCCATTGAAGTCATACTGTGCCAGCCGCCGTCGGAAAAAATCTACAGCATTGCACGACGTAACCTTTTTCTTGGGCGTTTTATGCGCCACAGCGGCTGGTATCCTGATCGCGTCACACGCCTCTATCCCCGGCAATATCAGTACAACAATCATCAGGTGCATGAATCACTGGAAACGGGTCCGGTGAAAGCCACTCCGTTAAGCGGCGATCTGCTGCACCTGACCTGCCGTGACTTCTCCGCCTTTCAGTGGAAACAGTTTGCCTACGCAGAAGCCTGGGCAAAGCAGCGTCATCAGCAGGGAAAGCGCTGTGGTATCACCGCTATTTTTGGCCATACCGCTGGGGCGTTCCTGAAAACGCTGGTGCTGCGGGCAGGATTTCTGGATGGCAAACAGGGCTGGCTACTGGCTGTGGTCAACGCGCAGTATACTTTCAATAAATACACGGCCCTCTGGGCTCTGAATCACGCATCCAGGAGCGGCAGACTATGAGTACCAAAGCCATCTACCCCGGTACCTTTGACCCGATGACCAATGGCCATCTCGATATCGTTACGCGCGCCGCGTTGATGTTTGATCATATCGTTCTGGCTGTCGCAGCCAGTCCGAGCAAGAAACCGCTGTTCTCGTTAGACGAGCGTGTCGCCCTGGCCTGTGAGGTGGTGGCACATCTGCCCAATGTAGAGGTCGTAGGCTTCAGTGACCTGATGGCTAACTTTGCGAAAGCGCAACAGGCCAACGTACTGGTGCGTGGCCTGAGGGCAGTTTCCGACTTTGAATACGAGCTCCAGCTGGCGCATATGAACCGCCACTTACTGCCTACGCTTGAAAGCGTATTCCTGATGCCCTCTGAAGCTTATTCCTTTATTTCATCATCCCTGATGAAAGAGGTGGCCCGCCATGGCGGAGAAGTTCAGGCATTCCTGCCAGCCCCGGTTTACAAGGCGCTGAAAGAAAAGCTCGGATAAAACGCGGTTTACTTCTGGCAGTGCCGACAGAAAAAGGTGCTGCGCTGCGCGTGTTTACTGCTTTCTATCGGCATCCCGCACTGGCGGCAAGGTTCACCCGCACGGCCATATACCTGCAATTCCTGCGCAAAATATCCCGGCTTACCGTCGCTTTGTAAAAAATCGCGCAGCGTTGTGCCGCCCTGTTCAATAGAGCGCAGCAGTACCGCTTTGATGGTGGCGACCAGCAGCCCGCAATCTGATTCGGTCAGCGCCATGGCAGGCCGATCGGGCAGGATCCCTGCGACAAACAGTGATTCACTGGCATAAATATTTCCGACGCCGACCACCACTTTGTTATCCATCAGCCAGGGTTTCACGGGCGTGCGCTTACCCCGCGATTTTTCAAACAGATACTGCGCACAGAACCCTTCACTGAGTGGTTCTGGCCCAAGATGCGACAATACGGAACTGGCAGCAAGGTCGGGCGCCCACAGCCAGGCACCGAAACGGCGGGGATCGGTATAGCGCAGCACCTTGCCATTACTCATCACCAGATCAACATGATCGTGCTTTGCCGCAGGAAGATCTTCCGGTAACACTCGCAGGCTGCCCGACATCCCCAGGTGAATGATGATCCATCCCGTTGGCAGTTCCAGCAGCAGGTATTTAGCCCGACGCTGCACGCTCAGTACGGGCTGATCGCTCAGGGCATGGATTTCCTGAGATACCGGCCAGCGCAGGCGGGAATTACGCACCACAGCATGTAAAATCGTCGCCCCGACCAGATGCGGCTCAATGCCGCGTCGACTGGTTTCAACCTCTGGTAACTCTGGCATTGCCCTGTCTCCGTCTCGCGCTGTCAGCGCTTCGCTTTAACCACGTATTCTATAAGAAAAGCTGAAAACAAAAAAACCCGGCCGGGGCCGGGTTTTTTTATCCACTCAGATTAATTACTTAATCTTAGCTTCTTTATAGATCACGTGCTGGCGGACAACTGGATCGAATTTCTTCAGTTCCAGTTTCTCCGGCTTAGTACGCTTGTTCTTCGTGGTGGTATAGAAGTGACCTGTACCAGCAGAAGAAACCAGCTTGATCTTCTCACGAATACCTTTAGCCATGTTTCAGTTCCTTACCTTAGTACTTCTCACCGCGGGCACGGAGATCGGCCAAGACCGTATCAATACCCTTTTTATCAATTACACGCATGCCATTGGCAGATACGCGCAGTGTAACGAAGCGCTTTTCGCTCTCAATCCAAAAACGATGAGAGTGCAGGTTCGGCAGGAAACGGCGTTTCGTCGCGTTCATTGCGTGGGAACGGTTGTTACCCGTTACCGGACGCTTGCCAGTTACTTGGCAGACTCGTGACATGTCTATTCTCCAAAAATCAAATCAGCTCGAGCTTTAAAAATAAGGTTCTGGCCGCCTCGTCAGGCTTATAGCCCATCCAGGCGAGTTCTATGTGAACCCGCTGAGTAGGCTCAACGCCAAACCCGAGATTCTCAAAGGTGGCGTAGTATACGCCCTGTAGCGCGAGTGCTCAAGTCCCGAACAGATAAAGATCCCTCAGGATCGCGTACTATTGTCTCTTTTGTACGGGAATTGCACTGTTCAGACGGTAAAAAAGTGAAATTAAACCGCAACATGGTTAAATAGCACCCAATCCGTTATAGCCAACTTCGCTCCGCAAAAGAGACATATTCACCCCGGCCAATCACAATATGGTCAAGTACCCGAATATTCATCAGGGAACAGGCACGCACGATTTGTTGCGTAATATGGCGATCGGCACGGCTGGGTTCAGCCAGTCCAGACGGATGATTATGCGCCAGAATGAGCGCCGCTGCATTCCGTTTTAGCGCTTCACGTACAATCTCACGCGGATGCACCTCTACGCTGTTGAAAGTGCCGCTGAACATTTCGCTGGTATGAATAATCCGATGCTGATTATCAAAAAAAACCACCTGAAAGATTTCCCGTTCCCGATGCGCCAGCGAACTGTTGAAGTAATCCAGCATCTGTCCCGTACTGCTGACCACGCGATTTTCCAGCGCTTCCCGACAGGTAAAGCAGCGCCGCGCCAGTTCCGCCACCGCATTCAGCTGTGCATACTTTGCGGTGCCCATCCCGTAGATCGCTTTTAAATCCTCAGGCGGCGCGGTCAGCAGTCGATGGAGTGAACCAAACTTATCCAGTAACTGCTCCGCCAGTGCCATCACATGGACCCCGCGAGAACCAATGCGCAGGAAAATAGCGAGTAGCTCAACATCACTTAACGCTTGTGCGCCGCATTCTGACAATTTTTCTCGCGGGGGGAGACCCAGCCAATGCTCGTTCATTTTTTCTTCTCCTTCCTGAATGAGAAAAAGCATGTCATTATATACAGTAGTTTCCTATCAGAACGTGCCAGCTTTACGTGCTGGCTCGCAAATATTGTGCAGTACTCACCCCAACGTAGGAGTGTGATAAAATACGGGGATGACGGCGCTACGGCACCGGGCGGGCTTAACAGAAGGCGAACAGCAAAATGATGGGATTAACCGGAAAGCGTATTGTCCTTGGCGTCAGCGGCGGCATTGCGGCCTATAAAACACCGGAACTGGTACGCCGTCTGCGCGACCGCGGTGCGGATGTTCGGGTCGTGATGACCGATGCAGCAAAAGCCTTTATTACCCCGCTCAGTCTGCAGGCGGTATCGGGTTATCCGGTATCCGACGATTTGCTCGACCCGGCGGCCGAAGCCGCAATGGGTCATATCGAACTGGGGAAATGGGCTGATCTGATCATACTCGCCCCGGCAACCGCCGACCTGATTGCGCGCGTCGCCGCCGGTATGGCCAACGACCTGTTGACCACCGTCTGCCTCGCAACACCGGCGCCTGTGGCCATTGTCCCGGCAATGAATCAGCAGATGTATCGCGCCCTGCCAACACAGCACAATATCAACCTGCTGGCACAGCGTGGCATGTTGATCTGGGGCCCGGACAGCGGGAGCCAGGCCTGCGGCGATATCGGGCCGGGGCGAATGCTTGATCCGCTGGCGATAGTGGACCTGGCCGTAGGCTGGGCGGCCCCGATCAACGATCTGCAACATCTCAATATTATGATCACCGCTGGCCCGACCCGGGAAGCCCTCGACCCGGTGCGTTTTATCAGTAACCACAGCAGTGGAAAAATGGGGTTTTCCCTTGCTGCCGCCGCTGCAAAGCGCGGCGCAAAAGTGACGCTTATCGCCGGCCCGGTAGGGTTAACGACACCCTCAGGTGTTGATCGCATTGATGTGATCACGGCGCTGGAGATGGAGCAGGCGGTGATGGCACAGGCCAGGAACCAGCACATTTTTATTGGCTGTGCTGCGGTTGCAGACTACCGGGCGGCGGCTGTGGCGGAAGAAAAAATCAAAAAGCAGGGGGATGAAATCACTCTGCGAATGATAAAAAATCCGGATATTGTGGCCGGTGTAGCAGCAATGCAGCAGGGCAGGCCCTATGTGGTAGGATTTGCCGCTGAAACCCAGAATGTGGAAGAATACGCGCAAGAAAAACGGACACGTAAAAACCTGGACGTGATCTGCGCTAACGATGTTTCCAAAACCGGGCAGGGTTTCAATAGTGATACCAATGCTCTCCACCTTTTTTGGCAAAAGGGAGATAAGGTCTTACCGCTGTGCGATAAGTCACTCCTTGGCCAACAGTTATTAGACGAGATTGTCAGCCTTTATGATGAAAAAAATCGACGTTAAAATCCTTGATGCGCGTGTCGGTACAGCTTTTCCCTTACCGACCTATGCCACATCGGGATCGGCCGGGCTCGATCTGCGCGCCTGCCTGGATGAAGCTTTCGTCCTCGAGCCCGGCGTGACCACGTTGGTACCAACGGGTTTAGCGATTCATATTGCTGACCCACAGCTCGCTGCCGTTATCCTGCCACGTTCGGGATTGGGCCATAAACATGGCGTTGTGCTTGGTAACCTGGTGGGCCTGATCGACTCCGATTATCAGGGCCAGCTGATGGTTTCCGTCTGGAACCGTGGGCAGGACTCCTTTACTATCGAACCGGGCGAACGTATTGCACAAATGGTTTTCGTGCCCGTCGTCCAGGCAGAGTTCAATCTGGTCAACGACTTTGATTCCAGCGTACGCGGCGAAGGTGGTTTCGGCCATTCTGGTCGCCAGTAGCTCTCCACTGCTCTCACAATGACGATAAACTGCATTTTACGTCCGTGAACCTCGTGCTCACGGACGTTGAGTGGGCCTTTGCCCGTTTATGGTGATGTTTTCAGGGGTCTTTTAAGACATGGTTGAAAAAAAGAGTGCGAAACGGAATCGCCGTGAAGAAATCCTGCAGGCGCTGGCACAAATGCTGGAATCCAGCGATGGAAGTCAGCGAATTACTACGGCCAAACTGGCGGCCAGTGTTGGGGTTTCTGAAGCGGCGCTTTACCGGCATTTTCCCAGTAAAACCAAGATGTTTGACAGCCTTATCGAGTTTATCGAAGATAGCCTGATTACGCGCATCAATCTGATTCTGAAAGACGAAAAAGAGACGCTGCCGCGCTTACGTATGATCACTCAGTTAATTCTGGGCTTTGGTGAGCGTAATCCGGGTTTAACACGCATTTTGACCGGGCATGCGCTGATGTTCGAACAGGATCGCCTGCAGGGACGTATCAACCAGCTTTTTGAGCGCATCGAAGTTCAGCTACGCCAGGTGATGCGTGAAAAGAAAATGCGCGAAGGTGAAGGGTTCATTACGGATGAAACCCTGCTGGCCAGTCAGCTACTGGCCTTCTGCGAAGGGCTGCTGTCACGCTTTGTTCGTTCAGAGTTTCGTTATCGCCCTACCGTTGATTTCGATGTGCGCTGGCCGCTACTGGCCGCTCAGCTCGTCTGACATTACGCATCAATCGTCAAAGGGCAGTCCGGAGAAAAGGATCAGCCCCTACGTTATGGCGGGCTTATTTTCCGGCCCGCCCGCATCATTGGGAATGCTTCTTAAATGCCAAATTCGCTGCGATAAGCACGTACCGCCACGAGATGATCGGCCATTTCGGGCTTTTCTTCGAGGTAAGCAATCAGCTCTTTAAGCGTAATGATCGAAATCACTTTGCAGCCGTAGTCCCGTTCCACTTCCTGAATCGCAGAAATATCCCCCTGTCCCCGCTCCTGACGATCGAGAGAAATCAGCACGCCGGCCAGCGTCGCCTGATGGGCCGCGATAATTTCCATTGATTCCCGGATCGCCGTTCCCGCCGTAATCACATCGTCCACCAGCATAATCTTACCCTGCAGTGGGCTGCCCACCAGCGTGCCGCCCTCGCCATGGGTTTTGGCTTCTTTGCGGTTGAAGCAGTAAGGCACATCACGATCGTGGTGATCGGCCAGCGCCACCACGGTGGTTGTGGCAATCGGAATGCCTTTATAAGCCGGACCAAAGACCAGATCGAAATCAATACCTGAATCCACCAGCGCCTGGGCATAGAAACGCCCCAGCAGGGCGAGGTCACGCCCGGTATTGAACAGTCCGGCGTTAAAGAAATAAGGGCTTTTACGCCCTGATTTCAGCGTGAACTCACCAAACTTCAGCACCTGCTTGTTGATGGCGAATTCGATAAATTGGCGCTGCCAGGCTTTCATGTCATCTTCCTCAAAATAATGGCGTAAAAAAGGCGACTTCATCGTCGCCTGATATAATCAGTTGGCCAGCGCCGCTTTTTGCGCTGCAACCAGCGTATCAATACCGCCCCGCGCCAGCGCCAGCAGTTTCAGCAACTCGTCGTGGCTGAACGGCTCACCCTCTGCCGTACCCTGTACCTCTATCATGCGGCCATCTTCAGTCATCACCACATTCATATCGGTTTCTGCAGCAGCATCTTCCACATACTCGAGATCGCAGAGTGCTTCACCCTTTACGATACCCACAGAGATAGCGGCTACCATGCCTTTCATCGGGTTGGCTTTCAGTTTGCCGATAGAGACCAGGTGGTTCAGCGCGTCGGTCAGCGCCACACAGGCACCGGTAATGGAGGCTGTGCGGGTACCGCCGTCGGCCTGCAGCACGTCGCAGTCGAGGGTGATGGTGAACTCCCCCAGGGCTTTAAGATCGATGGCAGCACGCAGTGAACGGGCAATCAGACGCTGGATCTCCAGGGTACGTCCGCCCTGCTTCCCTTTGGCCGCTTCACGCGCGTTACGGCTGTGAGTGGCTCGGGGCAGCATACCGTATTCCGCAGTGACCCACCCCTGGCCCTGGCCTTTCAGAAAGCGTGGTACACCTTCTTCGATGGTGGCGGTGCACAGGACTTTGGTATCACCGAATTCAACCAGCACAGAGCCTTCTGCGTGTTTGGTGTAATGACGGGTCAGGGTGACGGGACGCACCTGTTGTGCGCTACGACCTGATGGACGCATAATTTCTCTCCGGCTAGCTAAACATAATTGGCTGCGCATTATACGGATTTCGCCGCGGATTGCCTATCACAGGTGACCATCTGAGCAGGTTGTTATGCGAATGCCGTCTGTTTAAACGTTAAAACAGCAAGATAGCCTGCTACAGGGTGTAAAGCATACCGAAATATGGCTAAATGCTCCTCTTCGATAATTCCTCATGCCGGACCTGTGTATGACTTCTGTTTTCCATTTTATTCTGGCGCTGGCCATTATCTTCGGCCTGGCGTTACTGTTCAGTAATGACCGTAAAAAAATTCGCCCGCGCGTACTGCTGCAGCTGGTGGTAATTGAAGGCGCTCTGGCCTGGTTCTTCCTGCACGCCTCTGCCGGACTGACCATTGTTACCGCATTTTCCGGTTTCTTTGAAGTGCTGCTTAAGTACGCGGCGAAGGGCACCGACTTTGTCTTTGGCGGCATGGCGGCACAGGGAATGGCCTTTATCTTCCTCGGCGTGCTCTGCCCGATCGTGTTTATCTCCGCGCTTATCGGCATCCTGCAGCATGTCAAAATTCTGCCAGTGCTGATCAGAATCGTCGGTACCGTGCTGTCGAAAATCAACGGCATGGGCAAGCTGGAGTCATTTAACGCCGTCAGTACCCTGATCCTCGGGCAGTCAGAAAACTTTATTGCCTACAAAGGCATCCTGGCCGATATTTCTCCGCGCCGCCTCTATTCGATGGCCGCAGCGGCGATGTCCACCGTCTCGCTGTCAATTGTCGGTGCCTATATGTCGATGATCGAGCCACGCTACGTCGTGGCCGCGCTGATCCTCAACATGTTCAGTACCTTTATCATCCTGTCGATCATCAACCCGACGCCGGTGGGTGATGAGCCGGAAATCCGCCTGGAAAAGCTGCATGAAGACCAGAGCTTCTTTGAAATGCTCGGTGAATACATCCTGGCAGGCTTCAAAGTAGCGATGATTATCCTGGCGATGCTGATTGGCTTTATCGCCCTGATTTCCGCCGTCAATGCGGTGTTCCTGGCCGTATTTGGCATCAGTTTCCAGCAGATCCTGGGTTATGTGTTCTGGCCGTTTGCCTGGCTGATTGGCATCCCGACCGCGGACGCGCTGTCTGCGGCCAGTATTATGGCGACCAAGCTGGTCACCAACGAGTTTGTTGCGATGATTGAGCTGAAGAAAATCGCCGCGGAACTGACACCGCGTGGTCTGGGTATTCTGTCGGTGTTCCTGGTTTCCTTCGCCAACTTTGCCTCCATCGGCATCGTTGCCGGGGCGATCAAAGGGCTGAATGAGCAGCAGGGGAATGTCGTCTCACGCTATGGCCTGAAGCTGATTTACGGATCCACGCTGGTCAGCCTGCTGTCTGCAGCTTTCGCCGGGCTGGTACTGTAATCACTGAACCCGGCGCCGTCGCGCCGGGTCTCTTGACGGGCAAACACCTCAGAATGCCACGCACACCGGGGCATCCACCCGCATCACCGAATCCTGGGCAAAACGCTGCTTATAGCGCGCACGCAATGCTTCGATTCCCTGTTCGCTCGCCTGATTAACTGGATGAATCAGTAACAACGCCTTACTGTTTTCTCGCGCCAGCTTGCCGTCATCTCCCTGCCATTGTCCTTTCGCCGCGAACACGGTCAGGCCCTGTTTAAAGCGCGGGGTAACCTCATTATCGATGAATGCCTGCCATTCCCCTTCGGTGATCGCGGTTCCCTGGGGACGATTAAGACCGAAATAGAGCGTGGTCTGGCTCATGGCGTCACCTACCGCGCAGACCGGCTGCACAGCGGGAGGGGACGGCCGATCTGTCACGGTACAGCCTGACAGCGCCAGTAGTACTAAAGAAAAAGTGAGGGCACGCGAGGTCATGTTTACTCCTGAAGGTATGGTTGTACTGACGTTCAGCATCTTAAGCTGCTGACCACAAAACGTCAGCCAAAACACCGCCTTTTGACCGAATTCCTGTTAAGCCGCCGTCAGCACCGCTATAATCGCAGCTACTTTTCTTTAAAACGGTACGCAAAATGATCCGCAGTATGACCGCCTACGCCCGGCGCGAGACCAAAGGCGAATGGGGCAGCGCAGCCTGGGAGCTGCGTTCCGTCAACCAACGCTATCTCGAAACCTACATCCGCCTGCCAGAACAGTTCCGGGGTCTGGAACCGGTGATCCGTGAACGCATCCGCAATCGCCTGACGCGCGGCAAAATCGAAGTCAATCTGCGGTTCGACGCAGATCCAAGCGCTCAGAGCTCGCTGGTCCTGAACGAAAAGCTGGCCATCCAGCTGGTGCAGGCGGCCAACTGGGTGAAAATGCAGAGCGATGAGGGTGAGATCAATCCCGTCGATATTCTGCGCTGGCCAGGCGTCATGTCGGCTGAAGAGCAGGATCTGGACACCATTTCTGCCCAGTTGCTGACCGCACTGGATGCCGCTATCGACGAATTTATTATCGCCCGGGAAAGCGAAGGTGCCGCCCTAAAGACGCTGATTGAACAGCGCCTGGAGGGGGTCAGCGCCGAAGTGATTAAAGTGCGCACGCACATGCCAGACGTGCTGAAATGGCAGCGTGAACGTCTGCTTACGCGTCTGGAAGAGGCGCAGGTGCAGCTGGAAAATAATCGCCTGGAGCAGGAACTGGTGATGCTGGCACAGCGGGTCGACGTGGCAGAGGAACTGGACCGCCTGGAAGCGCACGTGAAAGAGACCTACAACATCCTGAAGAAGAAAGAAGCGGTCGGCCGCCGTCTCGACTTTATGATGCAGGAGTTCAACCGTGAGTCGAACACCCTGGGGTCTAAATCCATTAATGCTGAAATCACCGCCTCAGCGATAGAGCTGAAAGTGCTGATTGAGCAGATGAGAGAACAGATTCAGAACATCGAATAACACTCTTCTCATGGCACTAAAAAGCCCTGTTTACAGGGCTTTTTTTTCACTATTTTTCTCTGTCAGAGCCTCAACGCCATTAATGACCGGCTGCCGTCGTTCATGCTTCCGCGTTGCCACGTAAACATCAATATTCAGCGACGACTGTGCATCGTCGTCCAGCGCGCGATAACATAATCCCTGCTGATTAAACGTACACATCGACTGCGGCATCAGCGTCATTCCTTTACCCCGTGCAATGCTGGCAAGCAGTACAAGAGAGTCGTCCGGCTCTTTTATGCGCCTGAGCGCCAACGGCAGGCGCTGAAAATAAGCCTCACATTTATCGTAATAGACGGGGTTAGCATGGCGGGGGAACCAGAACAGCGGCAGATCAGCAATGTCAGCCAGCGCCACCTTCTCTTTTAAACTGGCCGGGTGAGAGGACGGCATTGCCAGCAGGAGTGGTTCGCGGTAGATCCAGTGAAAACTAAAATCCTGATCGCTGTGCAAACTCTTTTCACCGATGATGACCATATCCATCTGCCCCTTAGAGAGGGACTGCAGAAGCTGACTGGATGTCTGATTCTGTATCTCGATCTCTTCGGCGCACATCAGTTTTTTTATTTTGTCATTCACCGAAGGAATGTTATCGAAACTGAGCGTGCGGGTCAGACCAATTCGCAGATGGGATGACTCTTTATTCATTTCACGAACGAATTTGGTGAATTCATTAATCAGGTGCGTTGCTTTATCCACCAGCAGGGCGCCCGCTTCTGTCAGGCGAACTTCATGGGTATTACGGGTAAACAGCTCACGCCCCAGCGCATCTTCCAGGGATTTAATCTGCCGGGTTAACGGCGGCTGAGTCATTCGCAGCCGTTCAGCGGCCCGTCTGAAGTTAAGCTCCTGAGCAACCACAAGAAAGCATTGCAACTGCTTTATGCTGGGTAACTTACTATTAATGCTGTCCACAAATTCTCCGCAGCTGTTGGGGCATTATTCAGTTTTTTGGCATCGATTTAATGGTTAACATATTATCTCACCATGAAGTCTTTGTAAATTAATCAATATGTTACAGATAAAACCTTCTTGTGATACCTAAATCGTATTACAAAATTAACAATTCTCATAAAAAATCCAGATGATATTTTTATTCCCGAAATTCACCTACTAAGGATAAATATCATGTCTGCTAAATACGTTTTGATTTCCCGCTTTCCACTCAAAAACAACGTAACCCCTTCTTCAATTACCGGACTAAAATCCACTTCAGAGAAAAAATATTTTTTCTGTGAGGAAAATGATATCCATGAACTTCTTGAACTTCGTTCATTTAACGATATAAAAGAGATCCCGTGGGTAGAAGGTGAGCTTGAGGCAGCCTTCCATAATATGGCATCGCTTCTTTCAGGTGATATTCGCCGCGAGTTGGTGAAATACGTAGAAGCCCCTATCGAAACTGATAAGTCGCTACCTGACACCAAATATATTCAACTTCGTCACGTTGAAGTTCCTGCTGATAATTATGCGCAATATCGCCACTGGCGTGAAGAGACCATTTTTAATGTTGTTCGCGACAACAGAGATAAGATCTCCAGCTTTGAGGCTTTTCACTCTCTCATTAGTGGTCTGCCCGGCGTTATGTTTATCTCATCATTTAATGGTGACAAAGATGAGTATAAAGACGCATTCACAAACGCTCGTTATCAGAACATTATCCAACAAGCCGGTGATAATTACATTACCGGAGGTAATGAAGGTCTTTACACTCGTATCTACAGCGCCTTTTCTTGTTGAAAGTGAGATTATATGAAAATTAAGAAAATTTTTGTTGTCGGTGATAAATTCAGTGAATTTACAAATGGTAAAAACGTTTTAACCATTTCACAACTGGAACTGCTTACACAAATACCGGCAAAAATAATCGATACTGAACATGAAATCATTGTTGGCCAGGGGGTCAGAGATGACTTTGCAAGAAAAGTCATCAAAAACCAGAAGCGTAATGAGATACATGATAACAAATTAAACATCATCTCATTAGAAAAACTGGCAGAGGCAAAGAAGAACTGTTACGCACATAAAAAAATAAAACACAATGTGCTGATTGGTGCTGCTGAAAAAGTAGAACATAACGATAAGTTATACGCGCTTCCCTTATTGATTGATGAGCGCTGCGAACTGATGGCTGACCATCAAACCGGGCAACATATTCAGGGCATGCTTTTAGTGGAAGCATGCAGGCAAACCTTTATTGCCGTAACAGAAGAGTTCTTCTTTAGCGGCAATAAAAACCGCTATTACGTGATAAACGGCATGGCTATTAATTTCAGCAATTTCCTTTTTCCGCTGCCCGCAGTGATGCATTACGAAATTCTGGATCAGGATATTAATGATCGCCGCGCGCGTTTTAAAGCGCAAATTCGTGTCACTCAACACGAGACGGCATGCGCGACGATGGATGTATCATTTACTGTTTATCCTTCCGAGGTGATCAGCAGCAAAGAGAGTGAACTGGCAATGACAGCGACACAAAACGCCTTCATTGCTGCACAGCAGACTCCGGTAGAGGCTATCCATGCCTGAAAACAGCCGGAAGTATGAACTGGCTGCCACCACGCAGGGGCCGCTTTACCCCCCTGCGGAGGTGATGGATAGTCAGGGTAACTTTGTTGTAGAGGGTATGATACCCGGTCAACACGGCGTTCGATGGGGTCGCGCCCTCGTGTCACCACAGAGCCCGCTACCCGCTTTTGGCCAGGTCGCACCCTACACGATAGTGCGCTTTCTGGAAAAAGTAACGCCTCAAGAACTTGAAGAGATTGTGTTATTCACACTGCCTTTACCGATCCCTTTAAATAACTACAATATGTTATTCGCACCTGACCAGCGACCAAAGGCCAACTCAGAGCAGCGTGATAGTCTTCCGCTGCATCAGGGACATATCTCTGATTACCGCGACAGCGATGGCAGGCGGAAAATCTCTCCAGTCACATTACGTCACTGGCTGGCTGCCAGAGGAGAACTGGTTGTCCGTGTCGCTGGCGACAGGAAAAGTGCCCGGTTCGAGTTTGTGTTCCATCATCTGGTACCGAACAGTCTGTATACCATAATGAGTCTGCGCGAGCGCGACCTGGACCCGGAAAATACCAGCAGACCTGGCCCACTAGGCATACCGAATGTATTTATTACCGATGAATCGGGCCACGCCAGTTTCTGGGCAGAGTTGCCTAATCCATTTCCAAAACGTCACCACCACAGCAATCGTATTATTAATGTCGTGGTGCTTTATATGAGTACTCAACAAAGTTATGGCGGCGCTATCGGTCTTTATGGACTGGGCGGTGACATACACGCTCAACTAAAACTTAAATTTCGCTCATTTGATGAATTTACAACAACCCCGTAAGGATAAAACAATGCCTTTTATTCAAATTTCAACCTGGAAAATGAGTAATGAAGCACAGGTACAAAATATGATGGAAGCCGTCACACTCGCCGTTCACCAAACCAGTGGGGCACCACTGGATAAAATATCTGTAGTTATCAATGAAATTTTACCTTCACGTTGGAGTGATGCCGGCATTTGCGGCAATGACCCTCAATTTCCCATAAAAAGCAGAAGAAAAAATTACAAGGAGTCAGTGTGAATGAAGTCGCTGCTTTCTTTGATGTTGATGAAACCATCATAAATTTTAAAAGCATGTTTAGTTTTTATGAATACTGGTGTAAAGAAAAAGGACTTTTAACTCAATATAGTGAATATACCTCCAGGCTTAAGCAAGACATGCAAAGTGGAAAGCGAAGAGAGCTGTTAAATAAGGATTATTACCAGCAATTTACTCATGTCCATCTCGATGCGCTGAAGAAGTCTGGTCAGGAATGGTTCCAACAGTGCCTTAATAAAAATATATTTATTAGCGAGACGATTTCTGAGCTACGTTTTCATCAGAAAAATGGAATAACACCCGTTTTTGTTTCCGGATCGATGTTGCCTGTTCTGCAGCCTATTGCCGATCATTTAGGTGTTAAAAATATTATTTGCGCCCCCTTAATAATCAATGAAGAGGGTGTGCTAACAGGGAAGATTGGCACGCCACAAACAATTGGAAGCGGAAAAAAAGAGGCATTACTTTCCTTCTGCGATGAGAACGATATTCGGGCTGAAGATTGCTATGCCTATGGTGATGATATCTCCGACATACCGATGCTGGAAGCAACAGGACATCCTGTTTGCGTAGGGAAGAACATCAGGCTAATGGATTATGCAGCACTGAAAGGCTGGCGCAACATTTAAACATTCACAAGGAAATTATCATGGTCTCTGATATCAAAGAGTCAACGATGTCCATCAGGACATGGGTGGCATTATTTATTCTGGCTTTATCCACTTTTACCATTGTAACGACAGAGCTGGCGCCGGTAGGTTTACTCACGCCTATCGCCAACGGGCTTCATGCCTCTGAATCTGAGATTGGTATGACCGTATCACTCTATGCCTGGATTGGCGCATTGAGTGCACTCTTTGCCTCGGTATTTTTGGGTAATTTCCCTAAAAAGATCCTCCTCCTGTCACTCACCGTCGTCCTGTTCATTTCGAACGTATGGTCTGCAACAGTGGGCTCTTATGAGGTATTGCTGGCGGCTCGTGTCGTCGGCGCACTGGCCCATGGCGCCTTCTGGGCGATGATTGGAGCCACGGCGGTGGCCATGGTTCCAACTAAGTACCTTGGAGTAGCCACTTCCATTGTGTTTGGCGGTGTTTCTGCCGCCAGCGTGTTTGGCGTGCCTCTCTCAAACTATATTGGTCTGAACTTCGGTTGGCGTCAGGCCTTCTGGCTGATGTCAATTCTGAGCATGGTTGCCTTTGTTGGCATGATGTGGGTTGTCCCGAATATCAGCGTCAAAAGTACGATTGGTCTGGGCGCACTGAAAAATGTTTTACGCTCCTCCACATTGTGGAAAATCTACTCCGCGACGTTGCTGGCTATTACCGCGCACTTTGCTGCCTTCACCTTTATTGAACCCTGGCTGCAAACCCAGCCAGCACTCTCCGCAGCTTTCATACCGGTCGTGTTATTCATTTACGGCATCGCCGGTCTGGCCGGAAACTTCCTGACCGGTATGCTGATCGATAAATACCTTAAAATGACCGTCTCTCTCTCCGTTCTGCTGATTGGTATCGTACTGGTCGCGCTGGGTCTTGAGGCTCAGTCATTGTCCCGACCTTTGGTACTGGCCGCGGTCATGCTATGGGGAATTGCCGTTTCAGGCATCTTTGTTGGTTTCCAGACATGGGTACTCCGTGTGGCTGGAGAAGAAGCGTTTCCTGCCTCAGCAATTTATGTCTCTTTCTTTAACGCCGCAATCGGTATCGGGGCCTCTGTTGGTGCCTGGATGGTTTCTGCCCTGTCACTTCCGGCACTTTTTGTGACCGCAGGCGTGGCTATCGCTCTTTCCTTCCTCCTCGTTGTGTTCATTCCGTCCGACAAGCTTGTTACGAAAAAAATGATGGAGAATATTGCATGAAACACGATGCTGAACTGACCCGCTATGGCCGTGAAATTATGGACCGCCTCGAAGACGGGCTCGCCGATTCGGTGACATCCCGGCTGGCAGAACTGGATGCAGACCTGCCAAATCTGATTACCGATTATGCTTTTGGGGCCATCGTTGGGCGCCCCGGTCTGGACCTCAAAACACGCGAAATGTTAACGGTGGCCTCGCTGATAACATCCGGTAATGCGCAGCCTCAGCTTGAGTTGCACATGCGTGGCGCACTGAATGTCGGTGTCACACCGCAAGAGTTGCTTGAGATAGTCATCCAGATGGCGGTATACGCCGGTGTTCCTGCCTGTATGAATGGCTTGACGGCCTATCGCGCAGCAACTGCACGCTTCTCTTCTCAGAAGAGTGGAGAAATAAATGAATGAGATTGTGGTTGTTTCGGCGAAAAGAACGGCAACAGGCGCATTTATGGGCGGTTTGGCCGAACATTCGGCCACGTCGTTGGGTAGCGTAGTGATTCAAGCGCTGCTGGCCGACAGTAAATTACCCGCAGAGGATGTGGACCAGGTCATTATGGGTCAGGTTCTGACTGCTGGTTGCGGCCAGAATCCCGCCAGGCAGTCAGCATTAAATGCCGGCCTTCCTGTCGCGGTCGCTGCGCTAACAATTAACAAAGTGTGTGGTTCAGGATTGAAAGCCGTACACCTTGGCATGCAGGCACTCATCTGTGGGGAGGCCGAGTTTGTGATTGCCGGGGGCCAGGAAAGCATGTCGAATGCCCCACATATCCTGTCAGGCTCCAGGCAGGGCATTCGGCTGGGTGACGGTGCGCTACAGGACAGTCTGATTGCTGACGGTCTGTGGGATGCGTTCCATCATTACCATATGGGCGTGACCGCTGAGAATGTCGCTGCTGACTATAATATTTCCCGTTCAATGCAAGATGAGTTCGCCCTGAGCTCTCACCGCAAGGCGTTAAAAGCTCAGGAAGCAGGACTGTTCTTTGAAGAAATTGTTCCCGTAAAATGGGTGACCAGGAAAGGCGAACCACGGAGTGTGATTCAGGATGAATGTCCTCGTCATACCAGCATTGAAAAGCTGTCTGGCTTAAAAACCGTATTTAAAAAAGAGGGAACAGTGACAGCGGGTAACGCTTCGTCTCTGAATGATGGTGCAGCTGCAGTGCTGCTTTGTCGTCGGGAAACTGCAGAAAAACGGGGTATGGCTGTTCTCGCCTCACTCGGTGCCTTCTCAAATGCCGGTATTGAGCCCGAACTGATGGGGGCTGCACCGATTAAAGCTATTGAAATGAATATCAAGAGCATGAAGTGGTCACCTCAGGAGGTCGATATTCTGGAGTCAAATGAGGCTTTTGCTGCCCAGGCATTGGCTGTAGCACACGCTTGTGGCGTCCCCTCAGAGCGTATTAACCCACACGGTGGCGCGATCGCTCTGGGACATGCCATTGGTGCGTCCGGCTGCCGTATTCTGGTCACGTTAATTCATGGCTTAATTCGTGAAGACCTTCATAAAGGTATCGCTGCGCTATGTATCGGCGGGGGGGAAGGTGTCGCGCTCAGCGTAACGCGTTAACATGCGCACAGAACAAATACTCAAAAAAAAACCGCCGGATAGTTGGCGGTTTTTTTTACTGGCTCATTAGATGGTTAAGCATTAACGCCTTTCATCCCTTCTTCGGAATAACGGCTACCTTTAATCGAAATCGTTCTGTGAATATTATTCAGCGCCACGACATCTGACGCTTCCAGTACCAGATCGGCAGCGGCAGCATTCTCTGCCAGATAATTTACATTCTTGGTTCCGGGGACAGGCACCGTTTTATCATACTGCGCCAGTAACCATGCCAGCGCAATCTGCCCCGACGTGCAGTGGTACTTTTGCGTGAGCGGTGCAATAGCGTCTAACAGCTTAAGATTATGATCGATATTATCCTGCTGAAAACGCGCGTTGTTCCGGCGGAAGTCCCCTTCCGGGAAGTCCGCGTTCTTCAGATATTTACCCGTCAGAAAACCCCGGCCCAGCGGCGAATAGGGCACTAACCCAATCCCCAGCGACTTCACCATCGGCAAAATGCTCTCTTCAATATCGCGCGTCCACAGCGAGTATTCGGTTTGCAGCGCCGTCACTGGAAACACGGCGTGCGCTTTTTGCAGGGTGGCAGCAGAGACTTCGCACAGCCCGATATGACCAATTTTCCCTTCCTGCACCAGGCGGGACAAACAGTGCATACTCTCTTCAATGTCTGCCTCTTTATCCACGCGGTGAAGATAGAAAAGGTCTATTTTTTCCACGCCCAGACGCTGTAAAGATTCATGGCAGCAGCGAACAATATAATCCGGGTGATTATTTATTTTTCGCGCATAGGCAGCATCAGGATCGCGGTCGATGCCACATTTAGTGGCCACTTTAAACTGACTGCGCGTATGAGGATCAAGCTGGGCTAAAAAATGGCCGATAAGCCGCTCGTTATGACCCCGCCCGTATAAATTTGCACTATCAATGAAGTTCACGCCCGCATTCGCCAGTTGGCCGAGCAGTGCCAGAGACTGACTGTCGTCTGTTTCACCGTAAAATTCACTCAGCCCCATCGCACCGTAGCCGATAGCACTTACGCTCAGATCCTGACCCAGCTGTCTTGTTTTCATAACCCCTCCATAAAATGAAATCGTATTCTTTCATGGTTGAGTGATGCGCTGAATTTCAAACCAGGCGATACCTTTTAGGTATCATCGCTGCGGGCAAACAGCGGTAGGAAGAAAGTCGCTGACAGGGTAAACTATTCCCTTACTTTATTATGGATTTACTTGAGGATGATAATGGAAACTTTACCTCCCTGCCCAAAATGTCACTCAGAATACAGCTGGCAGGATGGCGCAATGCTGAACTGCCCCGAGTGCGGACATGTC
Organism: Erwinia persicina NBRC 102418; assembly: GCF_001571305.1. GTDB lineage: Bacteria > Pseudomonadota > Gammaproteobacteria > Enterobacterales > Enterobacteriaceae > Erwinia > Erwinia persicina. The sequence continues at coordinate 100,849 of NZ_BCTN01000014.1, forward strand.
TGGGCTGACGGCGCAGATGCAGCCACCGAGGATATGCTGATGGTGAAAGATGCCAACGGTAATCTGCTGGCCGATGGCGACAGCGTCACGGTGATTAAAGACCTCAAGGTCAAAGGCAGTTCCACGCCGCTGAAGATGGGCACGAAAGTGAAGAGTATTCGCCTGGTGGAAGGCGACCATAACATCGACTGCAAAATCGATGGCTTTGGTCCCATGAAGCTGAAGTCTGAGTTTGTGAAAAAGAACTGATCCCGGCCAGTAGCCGCCGCGCTACTGGCACTCTCTTTGCCCACCTGATTTGCCCTCACGTCTGAAACTGCTAGTATCACAAGGCACAATCTTCATGTGTTAAGGGCGTGCGGCGCTCAACGGACCGCCTCAATATTTCCCCAGGGGGGCAGAGTGAATAAGACGTTAGGCGTGTTTTTCCCGCTTTATACCACGACGCTGTTAATGCTGCTCGGCTCCGGGCTGCTGACCACCTACGTATCGCTACGACTGACCTCGGCCCATGTGTCCGGAGGGTTGATCGGGGCGATTATTGCTGCCAACTACATTGGCCTGGTCATCGGTGGCAAAGTCGGCCACTTTCTGATTGCCCGCGTCGGCCACATTCGCACCTATGTCTCCTGTGCCGGCATCATTACCGCCGCGGTGCTGTGCCACGGGTTAACCGGGTTTATCCCGGTCTGGGTCGGCCTGCGGTTGATTATCGGCCTGTGTATGATGTGCCAGTATATGGTGCTGGAAAGCTGGCTCAACGATCAGTCTGAATCGGAACAGCGCGGCAAAGTCTTTGGCTGCTATATGGTAGCGACCTATCTTGGCATGTCACTCGGGCAGGTGGTGCTGATGCTGCAAACCGACCTTGGCCTGAGTACATTACTGCTGATCGCACTCTGCTTTTCACTCTGCCTGGTGCCTATTGCGCTGACTACACGTACGCACGCCCGTCAGCTTTCTCCCGCCCCGATGGAGCTGCGTTATTTCGTTGGCGCTATCCCGAAGGTGCTGGCTACCACGCTGGCCATTGGAATGCTGGTCGGCTCTTTTTACGGCCTTGCGCCCGTATACGCCAGCCAGCAACAGCTCACAACCGGGCAAACCGGTCTCTTTATGGCTATCGCTATTTTTGCCGGGCTGGTGGCGCAGTTCCCGCTCAGCTGGCTGTCTGACCGCTATAACCGAACCCTGTTGATGCGCCTGAATGCCATTGTGCTGATTGTTGCCGCGCTGCCGCTGGCGATCCTGCCGCAGATCAGTTTTTCGCTGCTGCTGGTGCTCGGCTTCGTTGTCAGTATGCTGCAATTTTCACTCTACCCGCTGGCGGTAGCACTGGCCAATGACCTGGTTGAACCGGAACGACGTGTATCACTGGCCGCGTGTCTGCTGATGGCCTTTGGCGTGGGAGCCAGTATCGGACCGTTAGTGGTGGGGCTGCTGATGGAACCGCTGGGCGGCAATACCCTGTACGCCTTTTTTGCCCTGTGCGGACTGATGATTGTGGGTCTGAGCAGAACAGTGAAAGAAGATGCGGCACAGTTCGTGGAGGATGCACCGGTTCCCCATATTGCGATGCCAGACAGCCTGATGAGTTCTCCGCTGTCTCCTGCACTGAATCCCGCATTCGATGAGCAGATGATCGAGGAAACCATGCCGTCATTTGACAGTGAGACTGAAAGTGAGGCGGAAGAGGAAGAAACCCCGCCATTACAGGGTGCCGACCCCGATGAAGAGACCGGTCTGAAGAAAGCCTGGGAAAGGCTGTAAGCGATCAGGTTTAACGAACGCCTTCTCTGAAAATCCCCGTTGCAGCTAAGTCGGTTGGAACGCAGCAAACCTGCGATTCCCCCGACTTAGGCTCACTTTTCCAGTTTTACGTATTTATACTTAAGAAATTCAGCATGATAACGGCATGTCGAGGAACGATGTCACCCACAAGCTGTGCGGGCGGGCAAAAAAACGAGCAAACAGGGAAGCCCCTTATGTCACGTCTTATTAGCCAGTATCAACATAACACGCTGTTGTGCAGATATTAATGACTTCAGCGAGCCCTGTTAGTCCTTCAGAACTTAAATTAAACCCTGGGCATAAGCATAACGAATCAACTCAATGTTTGATGAAACACCCAGCCGTCGCATTGCATTATATTTTTGCGTGGAAATGGTGCTTATCGTTCTGTTCTGTCGCTGTGCAATTTCAGACAAGGTATATCCGGAAGAAAACAGTCTAATTACCTCTAACTCTTTTGGGGTAAGTGGACTTCCTTTCTCCTGACCTTTTACCAGGTAGTTCTTAATGTATCTTAAAGAGGATGAAAAATAATATCCAGACTGAGTAGTAATATGTTGACACGCCTGTAAGGTTTCTTCAACCGGGTCAGCTTTGCTAATAATTGACTTAACACCATAATCACAGGCACCTCTGAGAATTGCTGTATTATTTTGTGATGTCAAAAGAATCACTTTCACATCAGGAAAGCGCCCCTGTAACGCGCGAAGCTTGGTAAAACCATCCATTGCTGAACGATCGGAGCTCAATGAAAAATCAGTAATGACGATATCCGTTGGTGCAGAAGCCAAAACCGCAAGCAAACTCTTTCCACAAACCGTTTCACTGGTTATGGAAAAGCGATCGCTATTTGCTAAAAGCATTTTTATTGAATTAATGATATGCGGGTGGTCGTCAGAGATAGCCACTGTGTATCTGTTGTACATACATCCTCCATGTGGGTTTTCATCCCGAATCAATAAACGAACTATTAAAGATCGAATACGAAAATTATCTTAATTGCGAGATATACGTCATGGCAAGCATTTGCGTTAAATAAACAAACATGACACGCGCATGGGGCTATAAAAGAATGAAAAAACCCTAAAAAAGAGTCGCCAATCATCACAACTCATAAAATTACGATAATTTTAAATTAATATTGACTAATAAACGATTTCAAAAACACTTATCATTTATTTACGCAATTAAAATTCACAGAAAGAACCATCACGTTAAGAAGACACGTACGAATACCTTTTGAAGAAAATTTGTCATCAAAATCCCCCCTGCGAAAATTTCAGTCGCCGTTTGGGCCTGAACCCCTTAGCATTGCCGCCAGGTTTTGAGGAGAAGGCTATGCTACTCACTGTACTTTACATCATCGGTATCACCGCAGAGTCCATGACCGGGGCGCTGGCCGCTGGCCGCCGTAAGATGGATATGTTTGGCGTTATCATCATCGCATCTGTTACTGCAATTGGTGGGGGATCGGTACGCGACATGCTGCTGGGCCATTATCCGCTTGGCTGGGTCAGGCACCCCGAATACATTATCATTGTGGCCGCTGCCGCCGTGATAACCACGCTGGCTGCCCCGCTGATGCCGCACCTGCGCAAAGTTTTTCTGGTGCTGGATGCATTAGGTCTGGTGGTATTTTCCATCATTGGGGCTCAGGTTGCACTGGATATGGGACATGCCGGGATCATTGCGGCTATCAGCGCGGTCGTCACCGGGGTCTTTGGCGGCGTACTTCGCGATATGTTCTGTAATCGCATTCCTCTGGTTTTTCAGAAGGAGCTTTACGCCGGGATCGCCTTCGCCTCCGGCTGGGTTTATATCCTTCTGCTGAAAACGACGATGGCAACCGAAACCGTTATTATCATCACGTTATTCGCCGGGTTTAGCGCGCGTCTTTTAGCACTGCGTTTCAAACTGGGACTACCGGTATTCAATTACCCCCACGGTGACCACTAGTTACGGGCTGGCTGATGCTTCCAGCCATTTGATTAGCCATTCCACTTCCTGATGATGCAGATAAGCATAAATTTTCTCCGCCCGTCCGGGACCCACGCCAGGCTGCTGCTGCCACTCCTGCACGCTGCGTGACAGTAAAGGGGCCCAGCTATCGTCTAAGATCGAATGCATTGCCCGGACGGGTATGGGCACGCCCAGTGCCCTGACCCAACGTTTAAAAGGAAGCTGACGGCTTAAACGAAACTGTTGCCTGAAAGCCTGCGCTTTTGCCTTGCCGATTCCCGCAATAGCCTGTAGCTGCTCCTCTGACAACGTCAGCCATGAAAACAGGTGACTCAGGCTTCCTGACTGCATTAACTGCTGCCAGCGCTGTCGCCCCATCCCCGTCAGGTTAAGTACTGATTTTCCGCTTAACCACTCCAGCCTTGCCAGAAACTGCTGACGGCAATCCGGTGTGGGATGAAAACAGCTCAGTGCATGGAACAGGGTGCTATCAGGCGGGCGGGGCGGGTCGCGCTGCGCAACGCGCCAGAGTACGCTATCCAGTCGCGGGATCCCCTGTCCGGCCAGGCTGATACGAACCTGATCGCCTGCGATGACGTCACGTTGCCGCCAGCGGGCCACTGACCCCACGCTCACCCGGGTGATACGTTTATCATCCAGTTGTACCGGCTGAAGCGTTAACACCACACTGATTTTTCCCGTGCGACCTACGGAAAATGATACTGACTGCACTTCGCCGGACACCTGCGGCGGGGGATATTTCCATGCCACCGCCCAGTCTCCGGCATCTGGCATCCAGCTATTGCCTTTCATATCGGGAATGGCGTGTACAACAACCCCATCGGTGACGAACGGCAGTGCCTGATGAAACCAGCGCTCACGCCACGCCTCCACCTCTTCCGCATCCTTCACCCTGCGTGTCCAGTCGCTGATATCAGGGAAGCCAGCGTTACGCAGCCCGGACAGCCGTTGTGCCAGCGTTTTGGGTCCGTCCGGCCAGGCCCAGACAAACAGCCCGATGTTGCGCAGCACGCCGCCCGGGTTTTTGGCTCTCATTGCTCCAGCCACGATGGCGCGGGCATTTTTTCCCCCATCAGCAGCCTGGTGGTGATCGTTCATCATCAGATACAGCTCCCCCTGAAAAACCTGTTGTCCGGAGGAAAGCGGTATAACGCCGGGAATAGCCCCGATCGCCCTGGCGCTGGCCGTCCAGTCTTCGCCGGTAATCCCATCCCCCCTGCTGATCATTTTCGCCAGAATACCGTCCCGATAAACCAGCGTGACCGCCACACCATCCACTTTTGGCTGTACCACCAGGTCCTGCTTATTCTCCATCCATTTCGCCACCGCCGCTTTTCCCGCCAGCTTCCTGACGCCAACGTGGGCAACAGGGTGCAGCACGTGCCCATCGGTGCTCAACTGCGGCCGACGGTCACTGGCAGGATGAAAACAGCGCTGCCACTGCTCCATTTTGCCCTGCAACGCATCGTAATCAGCATCACTTATCTGACTTTTTCCCTGCCGGTAATAAGCGTCATCCCACTGCGTTAACTGCGCACCCAGTGCGCTGATCTCCGCCTCTGCACGTGCAGGCGTCCAGACCGGGCATCCGGCAATGGCCGCAGAACTGAACATCCACACCAGCCCTATGATGTAATGCATCCTTTCCTCCTGCTTTCCTGTTGGTAAGGACGGCAGTACAACGCAGCTCCGGACGTATAGCGAGGAGGGAAATGGTCATCTGGGAAACGGCTTCAGAACTTCCGCTTTCATCCCACATCAGCTGGCAATAATTTGCGGGATGCTGTCTGTTTTTTAGAAAAAACGGGTTAACACACCCTAAACGCTGCATGACAGGCTGCACCTGTGTATACTGTGCAGGAAGTAGACTCCGCTTTATTGGCATATCAAGAATAATCATGGCTCAAGGCACACTTTTTATTATTTCCGCCCCCAGCGGCGCGGGTAAATCCAGCCTGATTCAGGCACTGTTAAAAACGCAACCGCTGTACGATACCCAGGTCTCTATCTCACACACCACGCGTGGCGTCCGGCCCGGTGAAAATCATGGAGAGCATTACTACTTCGTCAATCACGACGAGTTCCGCTCCATGATCAGTGAAGATGCGTTTCTCGAACATGCTGAAGTGTTCGGTAATTATTACGGAACCTCGCGTAAGGCGATTGAGCAGGTGCTGTCGACCGGCGTTGATGTGTTTCTTGATATCGACTGGCAGGGTGCAAAACAGATTCGTGAGAAAATGCCGTCCGCACGTAGCATTTTTGTGCTGCCACCGTCGAAGGACGAACTGGACCGCCGCCTGCGAGGGCGCGGCCAGGACAGCGAAGAAGTGATCGCTAAACGTATGGCGCAGGCCGTTGCAGAAATGAGTCATTACGCAGAGTACGACTATCTGATTGTGAATGATGATTTCGACCTGGCGCTGTCCGACCTGAAAAATATTATTCGCGCAGAGCGTTTGCGCATGGCTCGTCAAAAAGCCCGTCATGATGCTTTAATCAGCAAACTATTGGCAGACTGAGGACAACTCAGTATGATGCCCAGTCATTTCGTCACCACCCGTGGAGTATCACACTTATGGCACGCGTAACCGTACAGGACGCAGTAGAAAAAATTGGTAACCGTTTTGACCTGGTTCTGGTAGCAGCACGTCGCGCACGTCAGATGCAGGTTGGCGGCAAAGACCCACTGGTTCCGGAAGAGAACGACAAATCTACCGTTATCGCGCTGCGTGAAATCGAAGAAGGCCTGATCACTAATCAGATCCTCGACGTTCGCGATCGCCAGGAGCAGCAAGAGCAGGAAGCCGCTGAAATGCAGGCTGTTACCGCTATTGCTGAAGGTCGTCGTTAATTCGCTTTGAAGGCCCGCCTTGTATCTGTTTGAAAGCCTCAATCAGCTGATTGAAAGATACTTGCCTGAGGAGCAAATAAAGCGCCTCAAGCAAGCTTACCTTGTCGCACGTGATGCTCACGAGGGACAGTCACGCTCCAGCGGTGAGCCTTACATCACCCATCCGGTTGCCGTAGCCTGTATCCTGGCTGAAATGAAGCTCGACCATGAAACACTGATGGCCGCCCTTCTGCACGACGTTATCGAAGACACCCCTGCCACCTACCAGGATATGGAACAGCTGTTTGGTCAGACTGTTGCGGAACTGGTAGAAGGGGTTTCCAAACTCGATAAGCTGAAATTCCGCGACAAAAAAGAAGCGCAGGCTGAAAACTTCCGCAAGATGATCATGGCGATGGTGCAGGATATCCGCGTCATTTTGATCAAGCTGGCTGACCGTACGCATAACATGCGTACTCTGGGTGCGTTGCGTCCCGATAAAAAGCGCCGCATTGCCCAGGAAACCCTCGAAATTTACAGCCCGCTGGCACATCGTCTGGGTATTCACCACCTTAAAACCGAGCTGGAAGAACTGGGCTTTGAAGCTCTGTATCCGAACCGCTATCGCGTGATTAAGGAAGTGGTGAAAGCGGCACGCGGCAACCGTAAGGAGATGATTCAAAAAATCCTTTCCGAAATTGACGGTCGTCTCGAAGAAGCTGGCATTACCCGTCGCGTCAGCGGACGTGAGAAGCACCTCTACTCCATCTACTGCAAAATGCACCTGAAAGAGCAGCGATTCCATTCCATTATGGATATCTACGCTTTCCGGGTCATTGTGCGTGATGTCGATACCTGCTACCGCGTACTGGGCCAGATGCACAGTCTGTACAAGCCGCGCCCTGGCCGGGTCAAAGACTATATTGCGATCCCCAAGGCCAACGGCTATCAGTCCCTGCACACCTCAATGATCGGCCCGCACGGCGTGCCGGTTGAGGTACAGATTCGTACCGAAGATATGGATCAAATGGCAGAGATGGGGGTCGCCGCGCACTGGGCTTATAAAGAGCAGGGCGAAAGCAGCACCACGGCACAGATCCGCGCCCAGCGCTGGTTACAGAGCCTGCTTGAGCTGCAACAGAGCGCCGGCAGTTCGTTTGAATTTATCGAAAGCGTTAAATCCGACCTGTTCCCGGATGAAATTTACGTCTTCACTCCGGAAGGGCGTATTGTCGAACTCCCTGCCGGTGCGACACCGGTGGACTTCGCCTATGCCGTCCATACCGATATCGGTCATGCCTGCGTCGGCGCACGCGTCGATCGCCAGCCTTATCCGCTGTCGCAGTCGCTGACCAGTGGCCAGACCGTAGAAATTATTACCGCACCGGGTGCCCGCCCGAATGCGGCGTGGCTGAACTTTGTTGTCAGTTCCAAAGCGCGCGCCAAGATCCGCCAACTGCTGAAAAATCTCAAACGCGATGACTCGGTCAGCCTGGGCCGTCGCCTGCTCAATCACGCTCTGGGCGGCAGCCGCAAGCTGGCCGAAATTCCAGAAGCTAACGTTCAGCATGAGCTGGAGCGTATGAAGCTGGCCACGCTGGACGATCTGCTGGCTGAAATTGGCCTTGGCAATGCGATGAGCGTGGTGGTGGCGAAAAACCTGCAGCAGAGTGACCAGAGTACGGCGCCAGCAACGGGCACGTCCCCTGCCAGCGGAGCACGCAGCAAGCTGCCAATCAAAGGTGCCGATGGCGTCCTGATCACCTTCGCCAAATGTTGCCGTCCCATTCCCGGTGACCCGATTGTGGCGCACGTCAGCCCGGGCAAAGGCCTGGTGGTACACCATGAATCCTGTCGTAATATTCGCGGTTACCAGAAAGAGCCTGAGAAATACATGGCGGTAGAGTGGGATAAGGTAACCGAGCAGGAGTTCGTGGCTGAAATTAAGGTGGATATGTTTAACCACCAGGGCGCGCTCGCTAACCTGACGGCGGCCATCAACACCGCGGGTTCCAATATTCAGAGCCTGAACACCGAAGAGAAAGACGGTCGTGTGTACAGCGCCTTTATCCGTCTGACGGCACGCGATCGCGTTCATCTGGCGAATATCATGCGTAAAATTCGCGTGATGCCGGATGTGATCAAGGTGCACCGCAACCGCAATTAAGTCAGAGACGGCGCCCCGCTCCGTCTCTTGCTGCTCCCCGATCGCCGGTCTGACGGAATGACTAATTTATAGGGAGTCTGCTTCTCATGAATGCTCAACGTTATGCCCGCATCCGCGCAATGCTTGCCGCCCGTCAGCATGACCTGACGGTCTGTATGGAGCAGGTGCACAAACCTCATAACGTTTCCGCAGTGATCCGCACCGCTGACGCCGTTGGCGTGCATGAAGTCCACGCCGTATGGCCAGGCAGCCGTATGCGCACCATGGTCTCTTCCGCCGCAGGCAGCAACAGCTGGGTACAGGTGAAAACTCACCGGACCATATCGGATGCCGTTACCCATCTCAAAGATCAGAACATGCAGATTCTGGCTACCCACCTCTCTGACAAGGCCGTTGATTTTCGTGAAATCGACTACACCCGCCCCACCTGTATCTTAATGGGGCAGGAAAAAACCGGGATCACCCAGGAGGCGCTCGACCTCGCCGATCAGGATATTATCATTCCGATGATCGGGATGGTGCAGTCGCTGAATGTCTCTGTGGCATCAGCACTGATCCTCTATGAAGCCCAGCGCCAGCGGCAAAATGCCGGCATGTACCTGCGTGAGGAAAGCACACTGGACTATGCAGAGCAGCAGCGCCTGCTGTTCGAAGGGGGCTATCCGGTACTGGCCCGCGTAGCCAGGCATAAGGGACTGCCCTACCCGGAAATTAACGATCGGGGTGAAGTGGTGGCGGCGCCGGAATGGTGGGCCACCATGCAGTCGAAGGCGCATAAATAATGCAGGGCCGTCTGCTCGATGCCGTCCCGCTGAACACGCTGTCCGGCGTGGGTGCCAGTCAGGCGGCAAAGCTGGCTAAACTCGGCCTGCTGACGGTACAGGATCTGCTGCTGCACCTGCCGATGCGCTACGAAGACCGTACCCAGCTGTATGCCATCAACGACCTGCTGCCGGGTATTTACGCCACGGTAGAAGGGGAAGTGCTGCATTGCGACATCTCGTTTGGCCGTCGTCGTATGCTCACCTGTCAGATCAGCGACGGTAGCGGCATACTGACCCTGCGCTTCTTTAACTTCAATGCGGGAATGAAAAACAGCCTTGCCGCCGGCCGCCGCGTTACCGCTTATGGCGAGATTAAACGCGGTCAGCGTGGCGCAGAGATTATTCATCCCGAATATAAGGTTCAGGGTGAAAGCAGTGTGACAGCGCTCCAGGAGACGCTGACGCCCGTCTATTCCACCACGGAAGGTGTCCGCCAGGCCACGCTGCGGAATCTCACTGACCAGGCGTTAACCCTGCTGGACACCTGCGCCATTGCCGAACTGCTGCCGCCGGAGTTAAGTCAGGGCCTGATCAGTCTGCCCGCGGCCCTGCGCACCCTGCACCGGCCACCGCCGGATATGGCCCTGGCCGATCTGGATAGCGGCACCCATCCGGCACAGCGCCGCCTGATTATGGAAGAGCTGCTGGCGCACAATCTCAGCATGCTGGCGGTGCGTGCTGGCGCCCAGCGCTATCATGCCCTGCCGATGGAGGCCCGCCACAGTCTGAGTGACAAGCTGCTGGCTGCCCTGCCCTTCAAACCGACTCATGCCCAGGCACGCGTGGTGCGTGAGATCGAAACCGATCTCGCCCGCGACTACCCGATGATGCGCCTGGTTCAGGGTGATGTGGGCTCAGGGAAAACGCTGGTTGCGGCGCTGGCCGCGCTGAATGTCATTGCCTTTGGCAAACAGGTGGCGCTGATGGCCCCCACTGAGCTGCTGGCCGAACAGCACGCGAATAACTTTCGTCAGTGGTTCGCTCCGCTGGGGCTGGAAGTCGGCTGGCTGGCGGGTAAGCAAAAAGGTAAAGCCCGTATCGCTCAGCAGGAGGCCATTGCCAGCGGCCAGGTCTCGATGATTGTTGGCACTCATGCAATTTTCCAGGAGCAGGTACAGTTTAACGGCCTGGCGCTGGTCATTATTGATGAGCAGCACCGCTTTGGCGTCCACCAGCGTCTGGCGCTGTGGGAAAAAGGCGAGGAGCAGGGTTTCCATCCGCATCAGCTGATTATGACTGCAACGCCCATCCCCCGTACCCTGGCGATGACCGCCTATGCAGACCTGGATACCTCCACCATCGATGAAATGCCGCCGGGCCGCACGCCAGTGACTACCGTGGCGATCCCGGATACGCGCCGGGCCGATATCATTGCCAGAGTGAAACTGGCCTGTGGCAGCGAAGGCCGCCAGGCCTACTGGGTGTGTACGCTGATTGAGGAGTCTGAGTTGCTGGAAGCGCAGGCGGCAGAGGCCACCTGGGAAGAGCTGAAACTGGCCCTGCCCGAGCTGAATATCGGGCTGGTACATGGCCGCATGAAACCACAGGAAAAACAGGCCGTGATGCAGGCCTTTAAACAGGGTGATATTCACCTGTTAATTGCCACCACGGTTATTGAAGTCGGCGTGGATGTTCCCAATGCCAGCCTGATGATTATTGAGAACCCGGAGCGCCTGGGCCTGGCACAGCTGCACCAGCTGCGCGGCCGCGTCGGCCGCGGGGCGATCGCCTCTCACTGCGTGCTGCTGTATAAAGCACCGCTGAGTAAAACGGCTCAGAAGCGCTTACAGGTACTACGCGACAGCAACGATGGTTTCGTGATTGCCCAGTGCGATCTTGAAATTCGCGGTCCGGGCGAGCTGCTCGGCACCCGACAGACCGGGAATGCCGAGTTCAAAGTGGCCGATCTGCTGCGCGACCAGGCGATGATCCCTGAAGTCCAGCGCGTGGCGCGTCATATCCACCAGCACTATCCTGAGCAGGCCGTCGCACTGATTGAACGCTGGCTGCCGGAAACCGAACGCTACACCAACGCCTGATCCGACGGGTTGTTCACGTCGCGCGAATAAAGTCGGCAGCAAAGCGCTGCACCAGACGGATCAGCTCGTCTTTATCCTGCCGTGGCCACTGGCTGAGATACCGCTGACAGTGGCGTTCACGCACCACATCCACACGCTGAATTATCTCTTTTTCCGCAGGGGCGACGACGGTTTCCTGCACGCACCGATCTTTTTCGCCTTTCTGGCGTACAACCAGCCCAGTCCGATCGGTTTTGCCACCGGTACAGGCTGCCGGTACAGGGAAAAAGGCCAGACGATGGCAAACGATTGCTTTTGCGCTAAAGAAGATTAAAATCGCCCCTTTATTGCCCCCGGGAAGCCTGAAGATGTCCGTTAAAACCCAAGATGCTGCCACCGACCGTAGCCCTGTTGCTACCGCCAAAAGCGAACTGATTTACCGCCTCGAAGATCGCCCGCCATTACCACAAACCCTGTTTGCAGCCTGTCAGCATCTGCTGGCGATGTTTGTGGCGGTCATCACCCCTGCCCTGCTGATTTGTCAGGCCCTGGGTCTGCCCGCGCAGGACACGCAGCACATTATCAGCATGTCGCTTTTTGCCTCCGGCGTGGCGTCGGTTTTGCAGATAAAAACCTGGGGGCCGGTGGGTTCCGGCCTGCTGTCGATTCAGGGTACCAGCTTCAACTTTGTCACCCCGCTAATCATGGGTGGCCTGGCGCTGAAAAATGGCGGCGCAGACGTACCCACCATGATGGCGGCCCTGTTCGGCACGCTGATGCTGGCTTCCTGCACGGAAATGGCGCTGTCGCGCGTGCTGCATCTGGCGCGCCGGGTCATTACCCCGCTGGTGTCCGGGATTGTAGTAATGATCATCGGTCTGTCACTGATTCAAGTCGGCCTGACGTCCATCGGCGGTGGCTTTGCCGCGATGAACGATCACACCTTCGGGGCGCCAAAAAACCTGCTGCTGGCCGGTGTGGTGCTGGCGGTGATCATTCTGCTGAACCGCCAGCGTAATGCTTACCTGCGCGTGGCCTCCCTGGTGATCGCGATGGCGGTAGGATACCTGCTGGCCTGGGCCATGGGCATGCTGCCGGAAAATACGTCACCCGCGAATACCGCGCTGATCACCCTTCCTGTGCCCTTTTATTACGGACTGGGCATCGACTGGAACCTGCTGATCCCTCTGATGCTGGTGTTTATGGTCACCTCGCTGGAAACCATTGGTGATATCACTGCCACCTCTGATGTCTCCGAGCAGCCGGTCAGCGGCCCGGTTTATATGAAACGCCTGAAAGGCGGCGTGCTGGCCAACGGCCTGAATTCGTTTGTTTCCGCACTGTTTAATACCTTCCCTAACTCCTGCTTCGGCCAGAACAACGGTGTGATCCAGTTAACCGGCGTGGCCAGCCGCTACGTGGGCTTTGTTGTCTCGCTGATGCTGATTGTGCTGGGGCTGTTCCCGGCGGTGAGTGGCTTCGTGCAACATATTCCTGAACCGGTACTCGGCGGTGCAACGATTGTCATGTTCGGTACCATCGCCGCGTCCGGCGTGCGAATTGTGTCGCGTGAGCCGCTTAACCGCCGCGCCATCATGATTATTGCGCTGTCACTGGCCGTCGGCCTTGGCGTGTCGCAGCAGCCGCTGATACTGCAATTTGCCCCTGACTGGCTTAAAACGCTGCTCTCCTCCGGCATTGCCGCCGGGGGTATCACTGCGATCATTCTGAATCTGGTGTTCCCGCAGGAAAAATAAACCGGTTCCTGCCATTCTGGAGACGTGTGGAAATTTCACCCGGTCGCCGCATGCAGGTTGAGATGCGGCGATAAATCAGGCATAACAAGCCATTACCAGAATTCATAGGGATGGATACGATGAAGTTTCTCGGAAAAGTTTTGCTCACGCTGCTGCTGTTTCTACTGCTGGTGGTCGTGGCCCTGTATGTTTTGCTGCAGACTCAGTGGGGCGCGGGCTGGATCGGTCGCCAGGTCAGCGCCGACAGCGATTATCAGCTGTCACTCAGTAAAATGGAGCATAACTTTTCTGATCCCAGTCATCTGCTGTTGAATAACGTTTCCTTTGGCCGTAAAGGTCAGCCCGCCACGCTGGTCGCTAAGCGCGTTAACCTGGGCCTGGGTCTGGTCCAGTTCAGCAATCCCCTGCACTTTGCCAGCATCCGCCTTGAGCAGGGGACGCTGAATCTTAGTGAAAAAAGTGCGCCGCTCTCATTACAGGCTGACCGCCTGCAACTCAGCCAGATGGCGCTGAACCGCAACGAGGGTCAATGGCCACTGCAGGCACAACGCGTCGATGGCGGCGTCATGCCGTGGAAGCCGGAGGCCGGTAAGCTTCTCGGCAATGAGGCCCGCTTCCAGATGAGTGCCGGTTCGCTGACGCTTAATGGCGTTCCGGCCGCTAACGTGCTGATCCAGGGAGATCTGAAGGGACAACAGCTGCAGTTCAGTAATCTGGGTGCCGATATGGCGCTGGGCTCCGTGACCGCCAGCGCGCAGCGCGATGCAAACGGCACGTGGCAGGTTTCTACTCTGCGACTGAACAGCATCCGCCTGCAAACGGATAAAACACTACGCGATTTCCTGCAGCCGCTGGGTGAGCTGCCGCCGGTGCATTTTGATCGCATCGATGTGACCGATGCCCGCCTTGAAGGCCAGGACTGGGCGGTGACCGATCTCGACCTGAATTTAAAAGATCTGAGCCTGAGTCAGGGTGACTGGCAGAGCGATAACGGTTCGTTGTCAATGAACGCCAGCAGTTTTGTGAATGGCAGCCTGCAGTTGAACGATCCGATTGCCAATATGGACTTCTCCCCCCAGGGCATCGCCATTACGCAGTTCAGCTCACGCTGGGTCAACGGTCTGGTGCGGGCGCAGGGTAACTGGACCCGCAGTGACAGGAAACTGACGCTGGACGAACTGGTAATTGCCGGACTGGAATATACCGTGCCGCTCAACTGGCGCGATCGCTGGATGCAGCCGCTGCCCGCCTGGCTTGACAGCGTGGAGGTAACGAAATTTAGCGCCAACCGTAATCTGATCATCGATATCAATCCGGATTTCCCTTTCCAGATGACCGCCCTGGACGGCACCGGCAGCCGTCTGCTGATGGCGCGTGAGCATCAGTGGGGTTTCTGGGCAGGGAATCTCAGCGTCAATGCCGCCGAGGCGACGTTTAATCGCGTCGACCTGCGTCACCCGTCGCTGACCCTGAATGCGGATGATAACCATATCAACGTGACGGAAATGAGCGCCTTCAGCCATGAGGGAATGCTGGAGGGACTGGCAACCGTGTCGCAACAGCCCCAGCGCGCCCTCTCCCTGACGCTCACTGGCCGTCAGGTGCCGGTTAATCTGCTGAATGACTGGGGCTGGCCACAAGTCCCCTTACAGGGCAAAGGTAATCTCCAGTTAAAACTGCAGGGGGCGTTGACGGCAGATCGGACCTTGAGATCCTCGGCTAACGGGACGCTGGCAGTCAGCACCGGAGACAGAACCGTTCAGCAAACCATGCAGGCAGGCCAGGTGCCCGGCGCGCAGTAAATTCCGATCGGGGCATTATCTGCCCCGTCCGGGCTTCGCAACCTCACGCGGGTAAGGTATAGTCCGTTTTTTTACGGGGGAACCATGCTGACCAATTCATCCATTCGTCTGAACAAATACATTGGCGAGAGCGGTATCTGCTCACGCCGCGATGCCGACCGGTATATCGAACAGGGAAACGTTTTTATCAACGGCAAGCGTGCCTCCGTCGGCGACCAGGTATTTGCCGGCGACGTGGTAAAGGTCAACGGTCAGCTGATAGAGCCACGTAACGAAGATGATCTGGTACTGATTGCGCTGAATAAGCCA
This sequence comes from Erwinia persicina NBRC 102418, assembly GCF_001571305.1. Classification (GTDB taxonomy): domain Bacteria; phylum Pseudomonadota; class Gammaproteobacteria; order Enterobacterales; family Enterobacteriaceae; genus Erwinia; species Erwinia persicina. The sequence goes on from NZ_BCTN01000014.1 coordinate 116,330, forward strand.
GTCGGCATCGTCAGCACGACGGAAGACGGTGAGCGGGATAACATTGTCGATTTCGTTAACCACAGTAAGCGGGTGTTCCCTATCGGACGCCTGGATAAAGACTCGCAGGGGCTGATCCTGTTGACCAACCACGGCGATCTGGTGAACAAGATCCTGCGGGCCGGGAACGATCACGAAAAAGAGTATATCGTGACCGTTAACAAGCCAGTGACCGAAGAGTTTATTCGCGGGCTGGGCGCAGGTGTACCGATGCTGGGCACGGTGACCAAAAAATGCAAAGTGAAGAAAGAAGCGCCCTTTGTGTTTCGCATTACGCTGGTGCAGGGGCTGAACCGTCAGATCCGCCGTATGGCAGAACACTTTGGCTATGAAGTCACAAAGCTGGAGCGGGTTCGAATTATGAACATCAGCCTGAAAGGCGTGCCGCCGGGGGAATGGCGGGATTTGACCGATGATGAGCTGATCGCACTCTTTAAGCTGATTGAGGACTCCTCCTCCGAAGATAAGTCCGCGAAGAAGGCCCCGGCGAAAAAACCCGCGGTGAAAAAGCCCGCCAGCAGTGGAGCGAAAACGCCGGATAAAGTAGCTGCCAGCCCGGCGGGTCGTAAACGCTTTAACCAGCCGGGTCGCAAGAAAAAGGGCCGCTAAGGCACTTTTTTTATTGCCCGCTGCCCACGCCCGGCTCTAACGGGCCGTCCGGGTCGGCGGGCAGTACAATGTACACCCCTTCAAACACCGCACCCGACTCATCGTTACCAAACAGCTCCACTTCAAGCTGTACCCGTGCCTTGCGGCCTCGCGCCAGCCGATCAAGATCGCCACTCAGAGAACCCAGGTCAGCAATCGCGCCCGGCCTGCCGCTGATCGGTTTGCTGTAGCGAATATGAGCATCAGCCAGAATGATCGTCCCGCCCAGATGCCGCTCACGCAGCAGCAGCCAGATCAGTCCCCAACCGGTCAGCGTCGCCAGCGAAAACAGGCTGCCCGCGAACAGGGTGTGGTGAGGATTCTGATTGCCGGTTTCCGGCATGGTCGTGATAAATTTCTGGCCGGTATACTGCAGTATGCGCACACCCATTTTTTCACTGAGCGGGATGTGCTGATACCATGCCTGCTGGAGCTGGCCACACCAGTCAGCGCGATGCAGAATATCATCCAGCGTCACCACTGGCTTAATCATCAGGAAATGGCGTACCGGCGTGGTCTGCGGTGCGGTGATCTCCCCCTGATTGAGGTAGCCGAGCTTGGAAAAGAACTCAACGGCATCTTCACGCGCACTGCAGACGACGCGCTTAACCCCTTCCTGACGCGCTACCGACTCCAGGGTCATCGCCACCAGCGTACCCAGGCCTTTGCCCTGCACAGAGGGATGGACCGCCAGAAAACGGATAGCAGCTTCGTTGTCGGCATTAATATACAGACGCCCGATGGCCACCGGGTCCCCTTTCTCATCCACCACCATCTGATGGTGGGCCAGCGCATCCCAGGCGTCACGCTCCGACCCCATCGGCTGATGCAGCGGCTTGCGCAGCATTTCCCAGCGGAACTGGTAATAGATATCTAACTCTTCTGCAGTTTCTGGCACACGGAGGTGATACATAAAATGGTTCTCTCTTTCAGGTCCCGCAAGGTCACTTCTGTGCCGTCCGGCTAATGACTTCACACCTGCAGCCAGAAGGTTACGGGGCCATCATTAATCAGCGCCACTTTCATATCAGCGGCGAAACGCCCGGTTTCCGTGGCGATCCCTTTATCACGACAGCAGGCGGCGAAATACTCATACAGCTCTTCAGCGTCGGCCGGCGCGGCACCGCCAGAAAAACTCGGACGCATCCCTTTTTTCGTGTCGGCCGCCAGCGTGAACTGGGACACCACCAGCACGCTGCCTCCCGCCTGCTGCACGTTCAGATTCATTTTGTCGTTGTCATCGGCAAAAATACGGTAACCCAGCACCTTATCCGCTAACTTTTGTGCGGTCTCCGGGGTATCCCCTTTCTCTACGCCCAGCAAAATCAGCAAACCTGGCCCGATTTCGCCGAGGGTTTCCCCCGCCACGGTAACGCTGGCGGAAAGCGCCCGTTGAATTAAGGCAATCATGATCCCTCGTTTTCTCTTTCTTGTTCTTCTTGTTTAAGCCGGCGGTAGTCGCCCAGCGTGGCGGTCACTTCCGCCCCTAATAAAACGATACACCATGTCCAGTACACCCATAAAAAAAGAATGGGGATAACGGCAAGCACGCCGTAAATCAACTGGTACGAGGGGAACATCGTAACATACAGCGCAAAGCCCTTTTTACCGAGTTCGAACAGGGCGCCTGCCACGACAGCCCCCACCAGTGCATCGCGTCCTGCCACCTGCGTGGTGGGGACAATGCTGTACAGCAGCCAGAACGACAGGCAGGAGAGCAGGAGCGGGAAAATACGCAGCCCGATGTCGACCAGCATGCTGACACCACTGACGGTTGCCCAGTGCAGCGACAGCAGATAAGAGCTGATCGCCAGACTTGCCCCCGCCAGCAGCGGCCCCAGCGTTAAAATCATCCAGTAGACCGCAAAGGAGTAAACCAGCGGCCGCTTACGTTTACTGCGCCAGATAACGTTGAGCGCGGTATCAATAGAATACATCAGCAACAGCGCGGTAAAGACCAGCCCGCCGACGCCCACAGCCGTCATCTTGCTGACATTGGCAACAAACTGCTCCAGATAGTTCTGGATAGTGGCGCCTGCCGCTGGCACGAAATTGTTAAAGACGAAGTTTTTCAGCTGAACACTGACATCTGAAAACATCGGAAAGGCGGCAAACAGCGCAAAAACAACGGCAATCAGCGGCACCAGCGACAGCAGTGACACATACGCCAGATGCCCGGCCAGCATCGTCATGCCGTCCTCGTCAATACGCTGCCAGAGCAGCTTTATCCACGCCCAGAAGGCCCGCAGACGGTGTCGGTAATGGTTTAAAACAGACATTCAGCGACGATCGGCAAAGAAAGCAGGCAGCACGCTGGCATCGGTGACAAGCAAACTGTGTATGCCCGCCTGGCGTGCGGCTTCGATATTATCGGGATTATCATCAAAGAAGATCGCCTCTTCGGCGGAGAAATCTTCTTCGTTTAACAGACGCTGAAAAATTTCCGGCTCAGGTTTCCGTACACCCATCTCCTGCGACAGATAAATTTTATCTGCGGCAGCCTGAACTTCAGGATACTGCGTTGGCCAGAACTGGCAGTGCAGGCGATTAGTATTGGACAGGATAACGACGCGTTCTCCCTGCTCACGCAGCCGCTGCATAATAGCAATCACCTCCGGGCGAACGCCAACGAACACGGCCTGCCAGCCGGCAGCAAACTGCTCATAGCTTAAGGGCAGCTCAAGCTCTTCACACATTTTATGCGCAAACTCTTCGTCACTGATTTCACCCCGTTCGTGCTGGTGAAAGCTCTCCCCCATTTTGAACCGGCTTTGCAGGGTCGCTAACGGTACACGGCTCAGATCGCTCCAGACACCGAGAACCCGGTTGAAATCAATATCAACAATGACGTTACCTAAATCAAAGATATACAGCATGGTCATCTCCTTTTGTTCCGGTGAGTTATTCACTCTAGCGGTAAATTGGAAGACTGAACAGGTGAGGGCTTTGAAAACTGCGGGGAAGATGAAACAGGAAGGACAGGGCCGGAGAAAACTCCGGCCCTGAGCAAGCGTGATTACGCTTCTTTTGGACCGCGGCTTGCGCGCTTACGGTCGTTTTCAGTCAGGTGACGTTTACGGATACGCACCGACTGCGGCGTCACTTCGACCAGTTCGTCATCATCGATGAACTCAAGCGCCTGCTCAAGGGTCATCTTCTGTGGCGGAACCAGCGTAGTGGCTTCATCCGTACCGGAAGCACGCATGTTGGTCAGCTTCTTACCGGTCAGGCAGTTTACGGTCAGGTCGTTTGAACGTGAGTGAATACCGATGATCTGGCCTTCATACACTTCAGCACCGTGGCCGAGGAACAACTTACCGCGATCCTGCAGGCTGAACAGGGCGAACGCTACCGCTTTACCTTGGCCGTTAGAGATCAGTACGCCGTTCTGACGCTGGCCCACTTCGCCCTGACGCACGTCGTCATAGTGGCTGAAGGTGGAGTACAGCAGACCGGTGCCGGAGGTCATGGTCATGAATTCGTTACGGAAACCAATCAGACCACGGCTTGGGATCTCGTAGTCGAGACGCACACGGCCTTTGCCATCCGGATCCATGTTTTTCATGTCACCTTTACGCTCGCCCATCGCCTGCATCACAGAACCCTGATGCTGCTCTTCGATGTCGAGGGTCACGTTTTCGAATGGCTCTTGCTTACGGCCTTCGAATTCACGGAAGATAACTTTAGGACGGGAAACCGCCAGCTCGAAACCTTCACGACGCATGTTTTCAATCAGTACTGACAGGTGAAGCTCACCACGACCTGAGACGCGGAAGGCGTCAGCATCAGGGGTTTCTTCAACACGCAGTGCCACGTTATGCACCAGTTCTTTGTTCAGACGGTCAAGGATCTGACGTGAAGTCACATACTTACCTTCTTTACCGCAGAACGGAGAGGTGTTAACGCAGAAGAACATGGTAACGGTTGGTTCATCTACGCTCAGGGCTGGCAGCGCTTCCACATTCTGCGGGTCGCAGATAGTGTCAGAGATGTTCAGCTCGCCCAGACCGGTGATAGCAATGATATCGCCAGCTTCCGCTTCAGTGGCTTCGATACGCTCCAGGCCCATATGGGTCAGGACTTTACCGACTTTCGCGTTACGGGTTTTGCCTTCGCTGTTGATCACAGTGATCTGCTGGTTCGGGCGAACCTTACCGCGTTTGATACGGCCGATACCGATAACACCCAGGTAGTTGTTGTAGTCCAGCTGAGAGATTTGCATCTGCAGCGGAGCTTCCAGTTCAACCTGTGGTGGTGAGACGTGCTGAACAATCGCTTCGTACAGCGGGGTCATGTCTTCCGCCATATCGTTGTGATCCAGGCCTGCGATGCCGTTCAGGGCAGACGCATAGATCACCGGGAAGTCGAGCTGTTCGTCGGTCGCATCAAGGTTAACGAACAGATCGAAGACCTGATCAACAACCCAGTCAGGACGCGCACCAGGGCGGTCAACTTTGTTAATTACCACGATCGGCTTCAGACCATTAGCAAACGCTTTTTTGGTCACGAAACGGGTTTGCGGCATCGGGCCATCCATTGCATCCACAACCAGCAGCACCGAGTCGACCATAGACATCACACGCTCTACCTCACCGCCGAAGTCGGCGTGTCCTGGGGTATCCACGATGTTGATGCGGTAGTCATTCCATTTAATGGCGGTGTTTTTTGCGAGGATGGTAATCCCACGCTCTTTCTCCAAATCGTTGGAGTCCATTACGCGTTCGGTTGCTTCGGTGCGGGCATCAAAGGTCCCGGACTGCTGCAGCAACTTATCAACCAGGGTAGTTTTACCATGGTCAACGTGGGCAATAATGGCGATGTTACGCAAATTTTCGATCACAGCTTTGCCTCAGGCATTTAGAAATAGCGCGCTATTGTACACGGATTAATCGAAGGACTGAACAGGATCACATATTTCATATAAAGATAACTGTCCGGATTGCTTTTATAGCCATTTTCAGTGCAAAGAATGCACTGTGACGAAAAATTGCACCAAAACAGTGCCCATTAATCACTCAATAGCACCAAAATGGTGCGCGACTTCCATTGTGGTGCAGTCCCCGTTGTACGAGAGAGTGCATCATAGCGCTTTTTTCATGAAATAAAAAAGTTGGCATAGATTTCGCAATTACTCATTAAGCGAAAAACACCAGTTTCCACAACGGTTGATAGCGCGGCAGAGATCTTTATTATCGGAGTAAGCGCCCTGAAACGCAAAGCGCAACCGTGAAGTTCACTGTCACGACGACAATGACAAAATCCAGGAGAGTTAAGTATGTCCGCTGAACACGTTCTGTCGATGATGAACGAGCATGAAGTCAAATTTGTTGACCTGCGTTTTACTGACACCAAAGGTAAAGAGCAGCACGTGACTATCCCCGCTCATCAGGTTAATGCTGACTTCTTCGAAGAAGGCAAAATGTTTGACGGCTCCTCTATTGGTGGCTGGAAAGGTATTAACGAATCCGACATGGTTCTGATGCCTGACGCCACCACGGCAGTCATTGACCCGTTCTTTGCAGATTCTACCCTGATCATCCGTTGTGACATCCTCGAGCCAGGCACGATGCAGGGCTACGACCGTGACCCGCGCTCTATCGCGAAACGCGCTGAAGATTTCCTGCGCTCTTCCGGCATTGCAGACACCGTTCTGTTTGGGCCAGAGCCAGAGTTCTTCCTGTTTGATGATATCCGTTTCGGCAGCAGCACCTCCGGTTCTCACGTCGCTATCGATGATATCGAAGCTTACTGGAACTCCGGTAAAGAGTACGAAGGCGGTAACAAAGGCCACCGTCCGGGTCTGAAAGGCGGCTACTTCCCGGTGCCACCGGTTGACTCCTCGCAGGACATTCGTTCTGCCATGTGTCTGACGATGGAGCAGATGGGCCTGGTGGTTGAAGCTCACCATCACGAAGTCGCGACTGCGGGTCAGAACGAAGTGGCCACCCGCTTCAACACCATGACCAAAAAAGCTGACGAAATTCAGATCTACAAATATGTGGTACACAACGTCGCTCACGCATACGGTAAAACAGCGACCTTTATGCCAAAACCGATGTTTGGCGATAATGGCTCTGGTATGCACTGCCACATGTCTCTGTCAAAAGGCGGCACTAACCTGTTCGCCGGCGACAAATACGGCGGCCTGTCTGAAATGGCACTGTTCTACATCGGCGGTGTCATCAAACATGCTAAAGCCATCAACGCCCTGGCGAACCCGACCACCAACTCATACAAGCGTCTGGTACCAGGCTATGAAGCACCGGTAATGCTGGCTTACTCTGCCCGTAACCGCTCTGCTTCCATCCGTATTCCAGTGGTTGCCAGCCCGAAAGCCCGTCGTATTGAAGCGCGCTTCCCGGACCCAGCCGCTAACCCGTACCTGTGCTTCGCTGCACTGCTGATGGCTGGCCTCGACGGCATCATCAACAAAATCCACCCTGGCGATGCGATGGACAAAAACCTGTACGACCTGCCACCAGAAGAAGAAGCCGAGATTCCAAAAGTAGCAGGTTCTCTGGATGAAGCCCTGGCGGCCCTGAACGAAGACCGCGAGTTCCTGACCCGTGGTGGCGTGTTCACTGACGATGCAATCGAAGCGTACATTGAACTGCGTAAAGCTGAAATGGACCGTGTTCGTATGACACCGCATCCGGTTGAGTTCGAACTGTACTACAGCGTTTAACATCGCATTTAAGTTTGAAGTAAGCCCGACGCACTTTTCGTTGCAGTAAGGCGGCCAAAGAAAGTCGGATGCGCTGAGTAAAATCAGGTCATTCGGTTAACGGAGGAAAGCCAGTCATGCTGCGACGAGAAAGGCGGCCGGGGTTTTGTTGCCGTGGAAACTTTCAGCCCATCTCAGGATGGGCTTTTTTCACCGCAAATTCCCCGTTTAACGGGGTAGTTTTCGGGTTATATGGCTATAATGCACTAATTTGGTGCAAAAAATTCTTCAGGAGAACGCTGTATGGCTACCGGCACGCCGCCCGATGCTGGGCAGATTCTTAATTCACTGATCAACAGTATTTTGCTGGTTGATAGTGAGTTGGTGGTCCATTACGCCAACCCCGCAGCACAGCAGTTGCTGGCTCAAAGTTCCCGTAAGCTGTTTGGAACGCCTCTGCCGGAGTTGATGGGTTATTTTTCCCTGAATATTGAGGTCATGCTCGAAAGTCTGGACGCAGGACAAGGCTTTACCGACAGCGAAGTGACCCTGGTGGTCGACAGCCGGGCGCACGTGATGTCGCTTACCGCGCAGCGTCTGCCTGATGGACTCGTTCTGCTGGAAATGGCGCCCATGGACAATCAGCGCCGCCTTAGTCAGGAGCAGCTTCAGCATGCGCAGCAGGTCGCCGCGCGTGATTTAGTGCGTGGCCTGGCACATGAAATTAAAAACCCGCTGGGGGGATTACGCGGCGCGGCGCAGCTGCTGGCCAAAGCGCTTCCCGACCCGGCGTTAACGGAATACACAAAGGTCATCATTGAGCAGGCCGACCGCCTGCGCAATCTGGTCGACCGCCTGCTGGGCCCGCAACAGCCGGGGATGCATGTGACACAGAGCATCCATCAGGTCGCGGAACGGGTGGTCAATCTGGTGTCGATGGAGCTGCCCGACAATGTGTCGCTGGTTCGTGATTACGACCCAAGCCTGCCGGAGCTGCCGCACGACCCCGATCAGATAGAGCAAGTCCTGTTGAATGTCGTACGTAACGCCCTGCAGGCGTTGGGTGAGGCAGGTGGCACCATTATTTTACGTACCCGGACGGCGTTCCAGCTTACGCTGCACGGCACACGCTATCGCCTGGTGGCGCGCATCGATATTGAAGATGACGGCCCCGGCATTCCGGCACAGCTGCAGGACACGCTGTTTTATCCGATGGTGAGCGGTCGCGAGGGCGGCACCGGGCTGGGATTATCCATCGCCCGCAGCCTGATCGATCAGCATTCGGGAAAAATAGAGTTCCACAGCTGGCCCGGACACACTGAATTCTCGATTTACCTGCCTATTCGCCAGTGAGGTTTCTATGCAACGAGGGATAGTTTGGATCGTCGATGACGACAGCTCCATCCGCTGGGTGCTTGAACGCGCGCTCACTGGAGCGGGTTTAACCTGTGCAACGTTTGACAGCGCCAGTGAGGTGCTTGAGGCGCTTGCGAGCAAAACCCCGGACGTTTTACTGTCCGATATTCGCATGCCCGGGATGGATGGTCTGGCTCTCCTGAAGCAGATCAAGCAGCGGCATCCGATGCTGCCGGTCATCATTATGACCGCGCACTCCGATCTGGATGCTGCCGTCAGCGCGTATCAGCAGGGTGCCTTTGATTATCTGCCCAAGCCTTTTGATATTGATGAAGCGGTGGCGCTGGTGGAACGTGCCATCAGTCACTACCAGGAACAGCAGCAGCCCCGTAATCAGCCAGTCAGCGGTCCTACCACCGACATTATTGGTGAAGCCCCGGCGATGCAGGATGTGTTTCGTATTATCGGTCGCCTGTCGCGCTCGTCGATCAGCGTACTGATTAACGGCGAGTCGGGTACCGGTAAAGAGCTGGTGGCCCATGCGCTGCACCGGCACAGCCCGCGTGCTAAGGCACCGTTTATTGCCCTTAATATGGCCGCGATCCCCAAAGACCTGATCGAGTCTGAACTGTTTGGTCATGAGAAAGGCGCCTTTACCGGTGCCAATCAAATCCGCCAGGGACGCTTTGAGCAGGCCGACGGCGGTACGCTGTTCCTTGATGAAATTGGCGATATGCCACTGGATGTCCAGACCCGCCTGCTGCGCGTGCTGGCCGATGGCCAGTTCTATCGCGTCGGCGGCTACGCCCCGGTGAAGGTGGATGTGCGTATTATTGCCGCCACGCATCAGAACCTTGAGCTGCGCGTGCATGAAGGGAAATTTCGTGAGGATCTCTTCCACCGCCTGAACGTGATCCGCGTGCATCTGCCGCCGCTGCGCGAACGTCGCGAAGATATTCCGCGTCTGGCCCGTTATTTCCTTCAGGTCGCTGCCCGTGAACTGGGCGTGGAGGCCAAAATCCTCCATCCGGAAACAGAAACTGCACTGACGCGTCTGCACTGGTCCGGTAACGTTCGTCAGTTGGAGAATACCTGCCGCTGGCTGACCGTGATGGCCGCCGGTCAGGAAGTGCTGATTCAGGATCTGCCGCCGGAGCTGTTTGAAACCTCGACGCCGGAAAGTCCGGTACAATCGCTGCCGGACAGCTGGGCCACGCTGCTGGCACAGTGGGCTGACCGTGCGCTGCGTTCCGGTCATCAAAACCTGCTGTCAGAAGCCCAGCCGGAGATGGAGCGAACGCTGCTTACCACCGCTCTGCGTCATACTCAGGGCCATAAGCAGGAAGCGGCACGTTTGCTGGGCTGGGGGCGCAATACCCTGACGCGTAAGTTGAAAGAGTTGGGAATGGAATAACCCGTTGACCTCATCGGGGCAGGCCGGAAAAAGAAGGTCTGCCCCGAAAAATCCTCGCACGTCACTCTTTGTGAGATCGCTAAAGGGATCGACCTTGTCCCGGTCGACACATCCAGTCAGATCACCCGTGAGAATTGCGCACCAGACGCTTTCTCCCGCAGGTAGCGATCAAAGCACATACAGATGTTCCTTATCAGCAATCGTCCCTTAGCAGTGACCACAAGGCCATTATCGTGGTATTCCACCAGCCCGTCCTCAATCAGCGGCAGCAGCGCTGAAAGATCGTCGGCAAAGTACCGGCGGAAATCGATGCTGTAACGGGCTTCTATCTCGCTGAATGACAGCGAAAAATTGCAGATCAGGTTTTTAATCACGTCACGACGCAGGCAGTCATCCTCGCTGAGCTGCAGGCCGCGCCACAGGGCCGTTTTTTCTGCCCTGAAAGCCGCATAATAGTGCTTCAGCTCTTTTTGATTCTGTGCGTAAGTGTCCCCGATCATACTAATGGCCGACACGCCCATGCCCAGCAGATCGCTATCGCCCTGCGTGGTGTAGCCCTGGAAATTACGATGCAGCTCACCCGCACGCTGGGCCATCGCCAGTTCGTCGTCACGGCGGGCAAAATGGTCCATACCAATAAACTGATATCCCTGAGCCGTCAGCGTGGCGATGGTTTGCCGTAAGATATCCAGCTTTTCCCGGGCCTCGGGCAGATCCTGATCTTTAATTTTACGTTGCGCGGGGAAAAGTGCCGGCATATGGGCATAGTTAAAAACACTGAGGCGGTCAGGGTTAAGCTCAACGACCTTTTGCAGGGTGAAGGCAAAACTCTCCGCCGTCTGCAGGGGCAGACCGTAAATCAGGTCAATGTTGGTGGAGGCATAGCCCAGCTCACGCGCCCGGGCCATCAGGGCAAAGATCATCGCCTCATCCTGCACGCGATTCACCTTCTCCTGCACCTGCTTATTGAAATCCTGTACCCCCATGCTCAGACGGTTAAAGCCTTCCGCACGCAGATGATTAAGTACGTCGAGTTCAATTTCTCGCGGATCGACTTCAATCGATATCTCTGCATCCGCGGCAAAGTGAAAATACTGACGCAGGCAGGTCATCAGGCGGCTAATTTGAGCCGAGGTGAGAAACGTTGGCGTACCGCCGCCCCAGTGCATCTGGCTCACCGTGCGCTGGCGGAACAGCGGCGCGCGTGCGGCAATTTCCTGTATCAGCACATCCAGATACTCATCCGCTTTGTGCTGCTGGCGTGTCACCTGCTTATTACAGCCGCAGAAATAACAGAGTTTGTGGCAAAACGGAATATGCAGATACAGTGACAGAGGGCGATCGGGATAACGTTGCGTTGCCTGCAGAAAGACAGACTCATCGTAATCCTGACGGAATTCGAGCGCGGTCGGATAAGAAGTATAGCGAGGGCCGGCGATGTTGTACTTCTGGATCAGTGGGAGATCCCACTCGGTGGTCTGTAATTTCATGCTCACTTCCTTATCGTCGTCGCATAGACCGCCGCGTGACAGGAAGCTGCTGGCTGACGATCCTGCTGCGCAGCCGGGTTTTCAGCCGCGATAGCCGCTGTAGTTTAACGAATAACCACCCCAGCCAGCACAGCAGAATCAGCGCGATAATTGATCCAGGCCAAATCATCACCAAATACCCTGTAAAGATAAAGCAGCGCTCATTTGCGCTGCCTCAAGGAACGTCAGAGAAACAGGATATCGCCGGCGATCAATCTTTGCCCTTCAGCAGACGGTACATATCTTCTTCCGCCTGCTCATCTTCAGCGCCATCGTCCAGGGCAATGCCTAGCTGCTCCATCAGGACATCAATGCGGTCCAGTGAAGCATCCAGCCAGGCCTGATCTTCTGCCGACAGGGCGTCACCATTTTCCAGACGATCGAGCAGGGTATCCAGACGTTCATCATTTTCCAGCTGCGCCAGTTCTTCTTCCGGCGACAGGATCACTTTTTTCTCAGGGGCAGGTTTCGCGGCTTTAACCGGCTTTGGCTTGCTGGCCACCACATCGCTACCCAGCGCGACCGGTTTTTTACTGCCGATACGCGGATCTTTGGCAGGTTTGCCGTTGGCGTTTTTCTGACTTTCGGTGACCGGGTTCGCGCGGCTGCCGGAAGCATGACCACTGTGCTTTTTATCACGTTTGCGGTCACGTGCTTCCTGGTTGATCTCATCACGCGTTTTACGTTTCACTTTAGCTCCCGGTTTTTTATCCTGGGGCGTGCGTGCGGGTTGCTTCATGGTTTCTGCTCTCAGACGTTTATCTTCAGTATAGAATTGCCGCGAAATCTAGCAGAAAGCAGGCAAAGAAAAAAGGCGCCAGGTCACCCTGTCGCCTTTTTTCGCACCTTCCGCGGAAGGACTGACAATGTCAGCATCCTTATTAGCAGCCAGCATCCCTGTTTTCCGTTGCCATTGCTTAATCCTGTTAGCATTCCTGATTCCCTGTCGCGCACACCTGTGCACATCTCCTTCCCCGCCCGGGATCGTCCTGATACTCCTTGAGCGCTTCATCCTGAAGTGAAATATCCTGTTTCTGCCTACAAATGTAGACTAACCAGTCCAGCAAACAAGGTGACAAAGGTAATTTTTACTCTGTTTTTTTAGGACTTTTCTCAAGCCACTGAAAATTAGTAAAAAATCCATTTTTATAGAAACAAAATGCAGAGTCCGCTGGCAATCCGAATGGTCAATGTCTCACAAGCACCGTTCAGGCAGTGTCTTACCGGGCGCTTTGCTGCCATACAGGGTATAATCAGCGCAATTGCCCTTTTTATCTGGAGTATCTATTTTGTCTGGCTGGAATTATCACGTCACCCATTTTGTCACCAGCGCCCCTGATATCCGCCACCTGCCTGCCGATACCGGCATCGAGGTTGCTTTTGCCGGACGTTCTAACGCGGGTAAATCCAGCGCGCTGAATACGCTGACCAATCAGAAAGGCCTCGCCCGTACCAGTAAAACCCCGGGTCGAACCCAATTAATTAACCTTTTCCAGGTGGCTGAAGGCTATCGTCTGGTCGACCTGCCAGGTTATGGCTACGCGCAGGTTCCGGAGGAGATGAAGTTAAAATGGCAGCGTGCGCTGGCAGAATATCTGCGCGATCGTAACTGTCTGAAAGGGCTGGTCGTGCTGATGGATATCCGCCATCCGCTGAAAGATCTCGACCGTCAGATGGTGATGTGGGCAGTGCAGAGTGGAATTGAAGTACTGATCCTGCTGACCAAGGCCGACAAACTGGCATCCGGCGCGCGTAAAGCACAGCTGAATGCAGTTCGTGAAGAAGCGAAAACCTTCCTCGGTACGGTGGATGTTGAAGCGTTCTCATCCCTGAAGAAGATTGGCGTGGATAAACTGAGTCAGAAGCTGGACAGCTGGTATCGCGATATCCCGCCGGCAACAGAAGAAGAAAGCGACAGCTGAGAATAGTGTGTTCTTTCGACCTGAAACGGGCGTAACAGTCAGACGGCCAGAACATGAGCCCCTGAGCAGAGTGTGCAGTCAACGATCGGGGCGCGTGAGCGCCGCTGATACAGTCACGACGTCAGGGATGCTGGTAACAGACAATAAAAAACGCCCCAGTCATTACTGACTGGGGCGGCTAAAATATTCAGCCAAATCCGATTACGTGAAGTAAAAGGTCTGAAAGATAGAACATCTTACCTCTGTACCCTACATCTGAAACTTTACATCATTTTTTGAGCGCTCAAAAGCGTTTTTTGTAGTTAATTTTCAGAAAACGACATCCATTATCCAACTCAAGTCACAGAAAACCATCTAACGTGTAGCTTAATTACTAAAAAAGTGTTTTAGCAGAAACGCTTAGCCGGGGTGGCGCTATCCAGCGTAAACAGGGAAGTGCTGAACCGTTTAAAGCGACAGGCTGATGATGTGATTAAACTCAGCCTGTCGCGTCAGGTCTAAATGTTAATGAGCTTCGTCCCAGTTATCTCCTACACCGATATCAACACGTAGCGGGACATCCAGTTTCATACTCCCTTCCATTAATTCACGGATTTTCGCTGATGCCACGTCGACGGCACCGGACTGAACCTCAAACACCAGTTCATCGTGTACCTGCATGATCATTTTTACGTCCCCGCTGGTCTGAGGCTTCAGCCACTCATCAACAGCGATCATCGCGCGCTTAATGATATCCGCCGCGGTCCCCTGCATAGGGGCATTGATCGCCGCTCGCTCTGCCGCCTTACGGCGCATTGCATTGCTGGCTTTAATATCCGGGAGGTAAAGACGTCGGCCATCCAGCGTTGAGACATAACCTTTTTCGGCGGCCAGCTCACGAGTGCTTTCCATGTACTGCAGCACCCCTGGATAACGCTCGAAATAGAGATCCATATACTTCTTCGCTTCTCCGGCTCCAATATTGAGCTGACGCGACAGACCAAAGGCGCTCATCCCGTAGATCAGACCAAAGTTAATGGCCTTGGCGCTTCGGCGCTGCTCTCCGCTGACCTTATCCAGCGCCACGCCAAACACTTCAGACGCGGTGGCACGGTGGATATCCTGTTCGCTGGCAAACGCTGTAAGCAATCCTTTATCCTGTGACAGGTGCGCCATGATACGAAGTTCGATCTGGGAGTAGTCAGCCGCGACAATGCGGTATCCCTTCGGTGCAATAAAGGCCTGCCGGATACGTCGTCCTTCATCGTTACGCACCGGAATATTCTGCAGATTTGGATCGCTGGAAGAGAGACGGCCCGTGGCGGTGACCGTCTGATGATACGAGGTATGTACCCGGCCACTGTGGGGATTAATCGTCAGCGGCAGCTTGTCAGTATAGGTAGACTTCAGCTTGGACAGGCCGCGATGTTCCAGAATCACTTTCGGCAGCGGATAGTCCAGCGCCAGCTCGGCTAGCACCTCTTCGCTGGTCGACGGTGCGCCACCCGGCGTTTTCTTCGTCGGCTTAATACCCTGCTTTTCAAACAGAATAGTTTGTAGCTGCTTCGGGGAAGAGAGGTTAAACGGTTCGCCTGCCAGCTCATGGGCTTTCAGCTCCAGCTCCGCCAGACGGCTCCCCAGCTCCTGCGAGTGCGTCGCCAGTATATTCTGGTCAATCAACACGCCGTTACGTTCAATACGTGAAATGACCGGTACCAGCGGCATCTCAACCTGCTCAAAGACCGTTTTCGGTCCCGCTTCTTTTTCCAGCTCTGGCCACATTTTCAGATGCAGCTGCAGCGTGACATCAGCATCTTCGGCTGCATAGTGTGCCGCCTGCTCCAAAGCAATCTGGTTGAATGTCAGCTGATTTTTGCCTTTGCCGGCAATCTCTTCAAAGGTCACGGTTTTATGATTCAGCCAGCGGGCTGCAAGCGTATCCATATCATGGCGACCCGCTACGCTGTTCAGCGCATAGGACTCCAGCATGGTGTCGAACGCAATCCCCTGCAGTTCGATACCATAGTTTGCCAGCACGCCGCGATCGTACTTGAGGTTCTGCCCGACTTTATGTGCTTTCGGGTCCTCCAGCAGCGGCTTAAGACGCGCCAGTACCGCTTTCCGATCTAACTGCTCCGGGGCATCAAGGTAGTCATGCGCCACCGGCAGGTAGGCCGCCTCTCCGGGAGCGGTGGCAAATGACAGCCCGATAATATTGGCGCTGAGAGTATCCAGCGAGTCCGTTTCCAAATCGAAGGCAAACAGCGTGCACTGCTGTAATTTTTTCATCCAGCCGTCGAACGTTGCTTCGTCCAGAATGGTGACATAGCCTTCTGAAGAGAGCACGCGGGTGGATTCCTCCACGGCAAGCTGGCTTTCAGCCACAGCGACTTTCTTCGCAGCAACGTTGCCTTTATTGCCCTGAAGCCATTTTCCCTCTTCCAGATCGACAATCCAGCGTTTGAATTCGTAATGCCTGAACAGCCCGAGCAGTTCTTCCACTGCAGGCTCTTCTACCGTCAACTGTTCGCTGGTTAATTCCAGCTCAACATCGGTTTTAATTGTTGCCAGCTGATAGGAGAGGAAAGCCATCTCCTTATTTTGCTCCAGCTTGGCAGCCATGGTTTTCGCGCCACGAAACATCAGCGTTGCCACTTTATCCAGATTGTCATAGATATCTTTTACACCGCCCAGTCCCTGTAACAGAGCCTGCGCTGTTTTTTCCCCCACCCCTGCCACGCCAGGAATATTATCGGAGGAGTCGCCCATCAGGGCGAGGAAATCAATGATCAATGACGGTGGGATACCGTATTTCTCCACCACCTCATCCGGGCCGAGAATTGCATTATTCATGGTGTTGATCAGCGTGATATTGGGTGACACCAGTTGAGCCATGTCTTTATCACCTGTACTGATCAGTACGGGTTTTCCGGTCTTTTCTGCGGCCAGTGCCAGCGTACCGATGACATCGTCGGCTTCCACACCGGAAACCGCCAGCAACGGCAACCCCATCGCTTTTACCATCGCGTGTAGCGGCTCAATCTGTGCACGCAAATCGTCCGGCATCGGCGGGCGATGAGATTTGTACTCTTCAAATAATTCGTCGCGGAAGGTTTTACCCTTGGCATCAAATACCACTGCCACATGACTTGGCTTATATTGCAGCAGCAGGCTGCGTAGCATATTTAATACGCCGTACATTGCACCGGTGGGTTCGCCCGCGCTATTGGTCAGCGGAGGGAACGCGTGATAAGCACGGTACAGGTAGGAAGAGCCATCTACCAGAATCAGCGGGTTTTCTGCAATTTGAGCCATAAGTCGTCACGTTCTTCTTTGGTTTTTGATTAGGGGTAAGGATGCCACAGCTGACCCTGAAAGATGAAATCTCAACGACGATTAATCTTCAGTCAGTAGCCATTTTGCGCAGCGCTTCGCATGAACAGATTGTGGATAAGTTTGTGTGTAAATTTACTAACATGGAATAACTTATGTGGAAAACCGAAAAGATAAGATTATTTTTTGTTTATAATCATTCGGTTATTTATACAAACCAGGATTTTCTTCAGGATTTACGGAATAAGAGTGATGTGGATATAAATTAATGCCCGAGCGTTTAGATACGCGATCTCTCACTGTGGAAAGCACATTTTTACGATAATAATTTCGTGGCGAAGAAAAAACGCCGGGCTGGCCGGCGTATTGAAAATCTTCAGAGGGTTACTTTTTAGAAACCAGGAACTTCACTACGTTGGCGTACTGCTGAACAAAGTTATCCTGTGAGCTGGTATCCAGACCACCGTTGTTCACCATATATTTACCATTAACGAACATCGCAGGCACGCCACGCAGATCCAAATCGGCGGCAGCTTTCTCCTGCTGGGCGACCAGTGATTTCACCACGAAGCTGTTCCAGGCGGCATCATATTCTTCAGGCTTGATACCCGCCGCTTTCACAAATACCGCTTTCAGACTGGCTGGATCGGTGATGGTTTGTGTCTGCTGAACACCTTCAAAAATAGGAGCTGTCACTTTATCTTCCACACCCAGTGCCATCGCCACAGCCCAGGCCTGCGTCACGGTTTTACCCATTTCGCCACCGAGAAACTCGACGTGGTACTTGGTAACTTTTGTATCAGCCGGCAGAGCTTTCTTCACGGCATCACTTACGTGCCATACATGCTCAAACTGATAGCAATGTGGGCAGAAGAATGAGAAGAACTCGAGAACCTGAGGTTCGCCAGTCGCCGGTTTATCCAGCGTAACGTATTGCTGACCATCGGTAAATTGTGCGGCTGACGCGCTGAATGCCAGAACCATACCAACGAGCGCAAACAAAATCTTTTTCATCGTGAAACTCTCTCCTAATTACATCTCAGTAGGCGAACCAAAGGGTGATCACACCTGGAAAACAGGCGCAAGCTGGAGCGGGGGCTCCTGTAGAAGCTTGTTCTGTTCATTAAAAGTGGAAATCTGTCGGCGCCAGAAATCCTCATCCGTCATCCACGGAAAACTGGCCGGGAAAGCCGGGTCTTGCCAGCGGCGGACAACCCACGCAAGATAATAAACCATCCTCATAGCACGTAAAGGCTCAATCAGTGACAATTCATGAGTGTCGAACTCACAGAATTCCTCATAGGCCTCCAACAGAATATCCCATTGCAGCCTTTGCTCCTGACGGTCGCCATTAATCAGCATCCACAGATCCTGTACTGCCGGGCCATTACGCGCATCGTCCAGGTCCACAAACAGCGGACCGTCACGCCATAAAATATTCCCTGGATGGCAGTCACCGTGCAGTCGCAAAGGTTGCCACTGAGTATGCCAGCAGTTTTGTAAAGTTGTGCGCAGGCGGCCAATACTGGCCAGTAAATCGCTTTTTAGCTTAGACGGAACCAGCGGACTGTCTGTCAGAACCTGTAACGGCTCATCGATATACTCCTCTAAACCGATAGTGGGTCGGGCAGCAAACGTCTGGCGACGGCCAACCTGGTGAATGCGTCCGAGAAAACGGCCTACCCACTCCAGATGGTCATAATTATCGGTTTCATATTGACGTCCCCCCAGGCTGGGAAAGACGGCAAACCAGTAACCCTGATGCTGGTGAAGCGTTGATCCCTGCAGGATCAGCGGTGCAGCAAGCGGGATCTCATCAGCAAACAGTTCTGTGGCGAACTGATGCTCTTCTTCTATTTGCCCTTGAGACCAGCGCTGCGGTCGATAAAATTTGGCCACATAACGGCGTTTATCGTCATCCGAGAACTGATACACGCGATTTTCGTAACTGTTGAGCGCCGTCAGGCCGGATTCAACCCGTAGCCCGGTTTCCCACAGCGCATCAAGGATAGTATCAGGCGTGAGGGCGTGGAAGTTAAAGGCAGGTTCTTTCATCCGGGAGGCTCGCTGATAATCAGTGAAGAATAGCGTGCAAGAATATCATTAAATGGTCTCAGCGACCGGGCGGCAGGCTGATTTAATCCTTAATCACTCCGCGCGCACGCAAGAGTGCCGTCTTGAAATCGTCCTCATAATCTTTCTTCATACCGGGGATTTCAGCATTCTTGTCGCTGCCGCGCATCTTAAGATGGTAGATCAGTACATCATCCGTTAATTCATTCATTGGTTGCTTAAAGCCGGCTTCATCGGCTAACTTCTGTAAAAATTCGAGCAGATTCAAATCCGGGTCCTGCTGCCATGCGGGTTGCAGCAGGCTGATTAATTCGTTGAGGCGATGGCATTTCATGCTGTTGTCCCTGTATAAAGAAACCCTGAATAAAGCATAGGGTATAAAACCAATGAAGATCGACTCACCGCCAATCCCTGTAGCAATAACCGGCGTGATCCTGGCCGGTGGGCGAGGCAGCCGGATGGGCGGCGAAGATAAGGGACTGATACCGTGGCAGAACAAGCCACTGTACCAACACGTGTTAGAACGTTTACAGCCCCAGGTCACTACTGTATGGATTAATGCCAACCGCAATATTGAGGTATATCAACAGAGTGGATTTCCAGTCATATCAGATACGCTGTCTGACTTTCAGGGTCCGTTAGCGGGGATGCTGTCCGCCTTGCAGAAAGCGCACACAGAATGGGTCATTTTTACATCTTGTGATACGCCCTGTCTGCCCGAGGATCTGACTCAGCAGCTCTGGCAGCATAAAAAGGAGGCTCAAGTAGTGTGGGCGCGTACGGAAGATCGTGAACATCCCACTATGGCGCTGCTGCACCGCGGTCTTGCGGGTTCACTGCAACGCTACCTGACTGGTGGGGATCGTAAATTGTTGCTGTTTCTCAAGCAGGCAGGAGGGCATAGTGTTTTATTTGCCCATGCAGAGTCTGCATTTCGCAATGTTAACTGCCCGGAAGACCTTATCTGAGGGTTTATTACGCGCAGTATCTTCAACAAAGAACGCTTTGCACGGTTTTGCGTCTTTTCCGGAGCCAG
>NZ_BCTN01000015.1 GCF_001571305.1 Erwinia persicina NBRC 102418
ACAGGCGCCTCTGGAACGCAAGCAGTAATATCGACTTTTTTACTGCCTGCTTAAACTTCGTGCGAAACGCTGTTTTTTAACCCTGTTTAATGCGTGCTGGCAGCGCTTTCAGGCTATCCAGTACCCAATCCGCCGCCATCTCACCTTCAGGCGTCACCGGCTTACCGCTGCGAACCAGCACCTTTTTCCCTACTCCGGCGGCTAAAGCAGCCTGCATATCCTCAATTTTATCGCCAACCATATAAGAAGCGGCCATATCAATGTTCAGATCCTGTCGGGCCGTCAGCAGCATTCCCGGCTGGGGTTTGCGGCAGTCACAGGACTGTCGGAACGCTTCAACTATTGCATCCGGATGGTGCGGGCAAAAATAGATGCCATCCAGATCCACTTCGCGGTCAGCCAGTGACCAGTCCATCCACTCGGTGAGATGCATAAACTGATCTTCGGTGAACATGCCGCGCGCAATGCCGGACTGGTTAGTGACCAGTACCAGCGCGAAGCCCATTTCCTTCAGTTCACGCAGGGCATCAATCACGCCGTCGATAAACTCAAAGTTGTCACTTTCAAAAACGTAACCGTGATCCACATTAATAGTGCCATCACGATCGAGGAAAATTGCGGGGACTTTCTCAGTCACGTAGGAACTCCTGCTTCAAAATTTGCCGTAGTGTATCGCATCATTGCGTTAAAAGAGAGAATGCCCGTTTGAATGACTTCGATTGATTTAGACGTCTGGATGCCCTACCATCCATTCAGTCCCGGTAATCAGGGATACCGTTTTTATTGAACGCCACGGATAACTCCCATCACGATAATAAATAAATCAATGATTAAACTTTCAAATATCACCAAAGTATTCCAGCAAGGGTCACGCAGCATTACCGCCCTGTCCGATGTCAGTCTGCATGTGCCTGCCGGACAAATTTATGGCGTGATCGGCGCTTCCGGTGCGGGTAAAAGCACCCTGATCCGCTGCGTCAATTTACTGGAGCGCCCTACGTCCGGCAGCGTGCTGGTTGATAACCAGGATCTCACTACGCTGTCCGAAGGGCAGCTCACCCTGGCGCGCCGCCAGATTGGCATGATTTTCCAGCACTTTAATCTGCTGAACTCGCGCACCGTTGCCGGTAATGTGGCGCTCCCGTTGGAACTGGGTAACCTGTCGAAGGCCGAGATCAAACATCGCGTGACCGAGCTGCTGGATCTGGTCGGCCTGTCCGACAAGCATGATTCATGGCCTGCCAACCTTTCCGGCGGGCAGAAACAGCGTGTGGCAATCGCCCGTGCGCTGGCCAGCAACCCGAAAGTGCTGCTGTGCGATGAAGCCACCAGCGCGCTGGATCCAGCCACTACCCGCTCCATCCTGGAGCTGTTGAAGGATATTAACCGCCGTCTGGGGATCACCATTCTATTAATCACCCATGAGATGGATGTCGTAAAACGTATCTGTGACTGTGTGGCGGTTATCAGTAACGGTCAGTTGATCGAGCAGGATACGGTGAGCGAAGTCTTCTCTCATCCGAAGACGCCGCTGGCACAACAGTTTATCCAGTCAACACTGCATCTGGACATCCCTGAAGATTATCTCAAGCGTCTGACGCCGGAAGCCAGCGCCACAACCGTTCCTTTATTACGGCTGGAGTTTACCGGCCAGTCGGTCGATGCGCCGCTGTTGTCTGAGTCAGCCCGCCGCTTCAATGTGAATAACAATATTATCAGCGCGCAGATGGATTATGCCGGTGGCGTGAAGTTCGGCATTATGCTGGCTGAGATCCACGGTGACGCAGCCGACACCCAGGCTGCTATCGCGTTCCTGCAAGAGCAACATGTCAAGGTAGAGGTATTAGGTTATGTCTGAGGCGATGATGTGGTTAATGGGCCGCGGCATCTGGGAAACCCTGATGATGACCTTTGTCTCCGGCTTTTTTGGTTTTGTGCTTGGCCTGCCGGTCGGCGTTCTTCTTTATGTGACCCGACCGGGCCAGATCGTGGCGAACGCGAAGCTTTACCGCGTGCTGTCAGCGGCGGTCAACATCTTCCGTTCTATCCCGTTCATTATCCTGCTGGTCTGGATGATCCCCTTCACCCGTATTATTGTCGGCACCTCGATTGGCCTGCAGGCAGCGATTGTTCCGCTTACCGTTGGCGCCGCACCTTTTATTGCGCGTATGGTAGAGAACGCCCTGCTTGAACTGCCTACGGGTTTAATCGAGGCTTCACGCGCCATGGGGGCTACTCCGTTACAGATTATCCGCAAGGTTCTGTTACCGGAAGCACTCCCTGGTCTGGTGAATGCCGCTACTATTACTCTGATTACCCTGGTCGGCTATTCTGCAATGGGTGGTGCTGTCGGTGCAGGTGGTCTGGGTCAGATTGGCTATCAGTATGGCTATATCGGTTATAACGCGACGGTGATGAACACGGTATTAATCCTGCTGGTCGTTTTGGTGTATTTGATTCAGTTCTGCGGCGATCGCATCGTTCGTGCGGTCAGCCACAAGTAAACACAACAGTAATTTCTCTCTATTTAAGGAAGGGATATGTCTTTTAATGTTAAAACGCTTGCCGCTGTCGGCGCGCTTATCGGTACCCTGGCACTGGCTGGCTGTGACCAGAAAGAGAAAGATCCAAACCACATCAAAGTGGGCGTGATCGTCGGAAGCGAACAGCAGGTTGCCGAAGTGGCTGCGAAAGTCGCTAAAGATAAATATGGTCTGGACGTTGAGCTGGTGACCTTCAACGATTATGTGCTGCCTAACGAAGCGTTGAGCAAAGGCGACATTGATGCAAATGCCTTCCAGCACAAACCTTATCTCGATCAGCAGATCAAAGACCGTGGCTACAAGCTGGTGTCTGTCGGCAGCACGTTTGTCTACCCCATTGCCGGTTACTCTAAGAAGATCAAATCACTGGATGAACTGCAGAACGGCGCTCAGGTCGCAATCCCTAACGATCCGACCAACCTGGGCCGTTCTCTGCTGCTGCTGCAGAAAGTGGGCCTGATCAAGCTGAAAGACGGCGTTGGCCTGCTGCCAACCTCGCTGGATGTGGTTGAGAACCCGAAAAACCTGAAGTTGGTTGAGCTGGAAGCACCGCAACTGCCACGTTCCCTGGACGATCAGCAGATCGCGCTGGCGGTCATTAACACCACCTATGCCAGCCAGATTAACCTGACGCCGGCGAAAGACGGCATCTTCGTGGAAGATAAAGACTCCCCGTACGTGAACCTGATCGTCGCCCGTGAAGATAACAAAGACGCGGAAAACGTGAAGAAATTCGTCCAGGCTTATCAATCTGATGAAGTGAATGACGCCGCGAACAAAGTGTTCAACGGTGGTGCAGTGAAAGGCTGGTAAGCATCAACTGCGGGTGGCGCCTGCCACCCGCAACCTCATTTCTCATTATTATACGTGCTTTAGTGCGCGCTCCCCGCTTGTTATTTCTGCTCTGGCTTGGTTCAATAACGCCACTTTTACCGAACGTGAGGAATTTCACATGCGTGTTTTACCGCTCTGTCTGTTAGCACTGTCGCTGACAGGGTGTTCGTTGCTGCCGAAGCCCTATGAACCCGTTAAACCTTTTCCGCAGTCAACGCAAAACGACTCATCTCACTCTAAACCCGCAGCCCGCCCTGCTCCGGTAAAACTGTATACAAATGCGGCCGATTTGGTCAGCAAACCCTTCCGCGATCTGGGTGAGGTGTATGGTGATGACTGCCAGAGCAACGCACAGGATTCGCCACCTAATCTGGCGACCGCACGCAAACGTATGCAGATTCGAGCGTCCGGAATGAAAGCGAATGCGGTACTCGTTCATAAATGTGAAATTGTCAGTGGCGCTCAGGGTTGCCTGCGTCAGGCCGTGTGCCAGGGTTCTGCCCTGAAAGTCTCCAGCCAGTAATAACACTCTTTATCTGTACCGGGGGCAGTTCCTACCCCTGGTCCTGAATACGTCCCAACCTGTCATCGGTGAAAGACGTCCATCGCCTCAATCAATGAGACAATCCCTATATTTACGTGACTATTCAACCTGTTATTTGATAATAAAAACGATAGTGATAAACTCACGACTCAAATAACACGATACAAAGGAATTGTATAATGCGTAAATTGGCCTTTATTTTGGTATCATTAGCCCTCACTGGTTGTGCACACACCGCAGACCAAAATGCTCAAAAAAACACCCCATTAAAACCCGAGGCAAAAAGCACTATGTCGGTAGTGACCTCTCACTCCCCAGTTAAACTGCTGAGTCATCCTGATGAACTTTCGGGCAAATCTTTCCTGCCGTTAGGCCGGGTTACCGGTTCAGCCTGCCAGGTCAGAGCAGCAGATTTACCGACTGACATGAACATTGTGCGTCATCAGTTGCAGACCAATGCGGCTCCGCTTCACGCCAATGCTGTGCTGCTGAATAATTGCGAAATCACGGCCAGTATCCAGGGCTGCTATCGTCAGACCCTTTGCCAGGGCTCAGCCCTGAGAGTCGCCCAGTAATGACCACTTTTTCCTTCCAGCAAATAGGCCAGATTCATTCCCCGTGGAAGGAAAAGTTTGCTGTTCCCCGCCAGCCTGGCTTAATTCAGGATGGCGGCGGAGAGCTCCATTTCGATGCGCCTTATAATCACCCGGATGCGGTGCGCGGTCTGGAAGCATTCAGCCATCTGTGGCTGCTGTTTATTTTCCACCAGACGATGGAAGGCGGCTGGCGTCCGACGGTACGCCCCCCGCGTTTAGGCGGTAATGCGCGCATGGGTGTCTTTGCCACTCGTTCAACCTTCCGCCCTAATCCGGTCGGGATGTCTCTGGTGGAGCTGAAAGGAATTCGCTATGAGCGGCAGCAGGTCATCCTTGAATTAGGCAGCCTTGACCTGGTTGACGGAACTCCTGTCGTTGATATCAAACCCTATCTGCCGTTTGCCGAAGCATTACCTGACGCACGCGCCGGGTTTGCCCAGCAAGCCCCCGTTGCGGATATGCCGGTGAGCTTTACTCCCCAGGCACGGCTGCAGCTGATGCAGCATCAGCAGCGTTTTCCTCATCTTGAACGTTTTATTCATCAGGTTCTCGCCCAGGATCCGCGCCCTGCTTATCGCAAAGGCGAAGAACCCGATCGTGAATATGCGGCATGGCTGCTGGATTTCAACGTCCGCTGGCGTGTTATTCACTCAGGGACAGAAGTTATCGCCATCGACCCGCGTTAATTTCTCCCGGCACCTTTTGACTCTCCTGTCACACTGATACACTAGCGTCCACGTTTTTTTGGCTCTCTTTCCGTTCATATGGAATCGTAACTCATGCGTACTACTCAATATCTGCTCTCCACTCTGAAGGAGACACCTGCCGATGCCGAAGTGATCAGCCACCAGCTGATGCTGCGCGCTGGCATGATCCGTAAACTGGCATCCGGTCTTTATACCTGGCTGCCAACCGGTTTACGCGTGCTCAAAAAAGTTGAAAACATCGTGCGCGAAGAGATGAACAACGCCGGTGCGATTGAGATTTCCATGCCGGTTGTTCAGCCGGCAGATTTGTGGCAAGAGAGTGGCCGCTGGGAGCAGTACGGGCCGGAACTGCTGCGCTTCGTTGACCGTGGTGAGCGCCCTTTTGTTCTGGGTCCAACGCATGAAGAGGTGATCACTGACCTGATCCGTAACGAACTCAGCTCCTATAAGCAGCTGCCGATAAATCTGTTCCAGATCCAGACCAAATTCCGTGATGAAGTCCGTCCGCGTTTCGGCGTCATGCGCTCGCGTGAATTCATCATGAAAGATGCCTACTCGTTCCACACCACCCAGGAATCGCTGCAGGAAACCTATGAGGCGATGTATCGCGCCTACAGCCAGAGTTTCACCCGTATGGGCCTCGACTTCCGCGCTGTTGATGCGGATACCGGCTCTATCGGTGGCAGTGCCTCGCATGAGTTCCAGGTCCTGGCACAGAGTGGTGAAGATGATGTGGTGTTCTCTACCGAGTCTGACTACGCCGCTAATATTGAAAAAGCGGAAGCGGTCGCACCGGCCGGTGGGCGTGCTGCTGCCACACAACCTATGGAGCAGTTCGCAACACCTGATGCGAAAACCATTGCTGAACTGGTCGAACAGTATGGCCTGCCCATCGACAAAACCGTGAAAACCCTGATGGTCCACGCGACCAAAGAGAGCGGACATGCGCTGGTCGCCCTGCTGGTACGTGGCGATCACGAGCTGAACGAAATCAAAGCAGAGCATCTTGATATCGTTGCTTCGCCGCTCACTTTTGCGACCGAAGACGAGATCCGCACGCTGGTGAATGCCGGTCCTGGCTCTCTCGGCCCGGTCGGGCTGAATATGCCCGTCATCGCAGACCGCAGCGTTGCAGCGATGAATGACTTTAGCGCCGGTGCCAATATTGACGGGCAGCATCTTAAAGGCATTAACTGGGAGCGCGATCTGCCGCTGCCGCGCGTCGCGGATATCCGCAACGTGGTCGAAGGCGATGCCAGCCCGGATGGAAAAGGCACGCTGCTGATCAAGCGCGGTATTGAAGTGGGTCATATCTTCCAGCTCGGCACCAAATACTCTGAAGCGATGAAAGCGTCCGTACAGGGTGAAGATGGCCGTAATCAGATTATGACCATGGGCTGCTACGGCATTGGCATTACCCGTATCGTGGCGGCTGCGATTGAGCAGAACCATGACGAGCGCGGGATTATCTGGTCCCCTGCACTGGCTCCTTTCCAGGTAGCGATTCTGCCAATGAATATGCAGAAATCGTTCCGCGTGAAAGAACTGGCAGAAGAGCTGTATGCCACCCTGCGCGCCAGAGGCATTGACGTTATTCTCGACGATCGTAAAGAGCGCCCGGGTGTCATGTTTGCAGATATGGAACTGATTGGCGTGCCGCACAGCATCGTGATCGGCGACCGTAATCTGGACAGCGAAGAAGTGGAATACAAATCGCGTCGTACCGGTGAGAAACGGATGATCAAAACCAACGAAATCGTTGATTTCCTGGTGAGTGAACTGGCGATTTAACCTGTCGCAGGCCAGGAAGACGGCCTGACGTTACCGTTCCGATCAAAAAAAGCCACCGCATTTGCGGTGGCTTTTTTCATTTTAGGATTGAACGACGTTTGACTGCTCTTGCTCCTGCAGCGCCCGCACCGTCTGGTGCCGCTGCCAGTAGTAACCCAGGGTGTATTTAAACCCTTCAATGTCCTTATTCAGGCCCGGTAGCGGGATCTCACTGCGCTTTTTACCCTGTGCGTTGGGTTGAACATGTTGCAGATACAGCACTTCTTTCGTGAACCGCTTAATCACGTTGATATTCTTAATATTATCCCACGGCAGCAGTTCAGCCGTCTGCGGTTTAATAATACCCAGATAGGTCAGTTCTATCGCACTGCCATCTTTCAGCGTCCACGAAACCGGCGGGAAGTATTTCAGAACCAGCGCCGTCTCCTCTTCCCCTTCAGGCTGATAGCGCCATGCCAGGCTCTCTTCATGCGCTGAGGAAAAATCACGCTCGTATTTCTGCCACAGTTGCTGTTCTATTTCCGCTGCCACTGGCATCAGATCGACCCAGCTCTCTGCCGGTAACTCCGCTGCGATGGCTGCATAACCGGTTTCATCAACGGTATAGCCCACGTTATGCATACGATCGGCCAGCGGTGGATGTGAATCAAATGGGTGCGGCACGTTTGACTGACGCATCATGCCAATAAAGTCCGGCGAACTGACATGCTGCGGCAGGCCCTGGGCAATGGCTTTACTGATCCCCAGCTCATTTTCATGCAGGGTTTTATTATCAAACAACGTTTGCTCAACTTCGCTGCGATAGCTGGCATAAGCAGAAATTTTAATCAGTGACTCAACAATTGCTTCAGGAGTAATCAGGGTGGCAGCATTGCGGTCTGCAACGAACTCACGCTCACGACTGTTACGCTGCCATGCCAGTTCAAACAACATGCGATACAGGCAAAGAGGATAGTAAACCATCACTGTCGAGATATCTTTTCTCATCAAATGAATGTACTGGTCGAAGCGGTACAGTTTTGGCCCCAGTAAGGCGCCCGACGCGGTATCGCCTTCATGCAGGTGCGTTAACTCATGCACCATCACCCCATCAGCCTGGGAAGTGGTTAGCTGACGCAGCAAGGGGATACTGACGTAGAGCTTGCGGCCCTTCAGCAACTGCTGGTTGACGCTTAACGGTGCTTCGGTTACATAAAAGTTAGTATCGATACCCGCAATAATATGGTCGGGGGGTGCCGTCCCTACCCGGGAAGCCAGCGCATCAATACGCGACCACAGCGCGGGTGCCGCGTCACGGGTTACGACTTCACCTTCAACATCGTCTTCAGGCGGCAGCTTTTTGAAGATGCCTTTGATCATATAAAACATTGCGGCCAGTACCAGCAGCCCCATGGCCATGACCAGCTTCGGATAATAGGTTTGGGTAAAGAATGCCGTTCCCCAGAAAGAGAGCCAGACCAGCATTCCGCCCTGAACCAGCACTTCCAGCGCGCTCGTCAGCATCAGGAAAGGACGGGCCAGCTTCAGGCTTTGCAGCTGTCCCTGACGGTTTTTAAAGGCCAGCATGGTGAACAGGACGATCATCAGCAGAATGACAACGCCACCAGCCAGGGTCCAGAAAGCGACTTTGTCCATCATCCAGAACTGCCAGAGTTCTGACTTTTCTGCACAGACCGCATTCTGATAGTCGCGGAGATCGTCCGGCACCGCACCACAAACGCTGGAAGGCGGGTTCTGTTGCAGGAATTCCGTCAGTTTATTCACATCCTGACTCTGACTGCGCGCATCATCAATAAAGATTTGACTATATTCCTGATCGAGCTGACGCGTGCCGTATTCAGCAAATACCAGCGTAATAGCGGGGATCAGGAAAAGCGTCACTAAAACCCATAGGAATACTTTCGCATACCCTTTTTTCAATGCCATTAATTCGTTCAAAATAATTAACCCGCAAACTGTGTGTGAGAAGACAAAGCTGCTTATATCAGGCAATACCTAAAGGGGAATCTACCGACATTAATGGAAATGGCGTGAGATCCGTCTCTGGCGTGCGTCAGCTATAGAGTGTTAATAAGGTGGTAATACAGGCGTATAAGACGATATTTCAACAAAGTGAACAAGAGGTTAACGGCTTTTTAGGATTATTTACCTGGCTTATTCTCTTTTTTCCCGTTGCGGAGATAAATATATTCTGTAATAACCGGTTTAATTTGACTTAATTCCAAAAAAGCCCCTTAAAGGGGCTTTTTTATTATTTCAGCGTCTTGTTAAGTGCCCGTCTTATTTGCCGTCAGACGCCAGCCGTGCGCATTGCTCACCGCCATTCCGCGCCCGGCAATCGCTTCAAGACCATTATTAATCGGGCGAAATCGTAGTTTCTCGCCGTTCATGGCGACCAGGGTCAGCGTATCTGCGGTGCGGGCCCACTGGCCATACTGCGCGCTGCGCAGGGTATGCTCCCCTGTCGCACGCTGCTCCAGGACATAGCTACCATCGGTGGCCAAAAACAGCGAGGACTCACTGTCCTCACAGGCGGGTCCACACGGCAGCAGGCCGGTGTAACTCTGCTGCATCGGCTCCAGCGGTGGGGGTTGCTGCGCGTTCTGCCGGTTATGGCAGCCCAACAGCCCTCCCAAAGCCAGAGTGGCAAATAATGTGAGAACAACTGCTTTCATGGTCGCTCCTGCATAAAAAGATAACGATTCAGTCGCCGCGAACTTTTCCACGCAGCGATTTCGTTGAGGCTTTGCGGGCTTTGCCTTCCAGCCGGCGTTTTTTTGAAGCCATCGTCGGACGCGTAGCGCGGCGGGTTTTCTCCACAACAGTTAACTCCTGAATCAGGTTTTCCAACCGTTTCAGTGCCGCTTCTCGGTTCATCTCCTGGCTACGATACTCCTGCGCCTTGATAATCACGATACCTTCCGGGGTAATCAGATGATGGCTGACCGCCATCATTCGCTCCTGATAAAACACCGGCAGGCTGGACGCGCGAATATCAAAACGCAAATGGATTGCCGTCGAACTTTTATTCACGTTCTGGCCACCGTTACCCTGCGCTCTGATCGCGGTGATTTCGATTTCGGCATCTGGAATAGTGACGCTACGTGACAATACAATCATACCCTTTTTCCTGCCTCCAGCCATGAATCAAACTGAATTTCCAGATGACTGCTGTCATCAGACAGCCAGATGGTGCCGTCCTGAATGGTGGCCTGCAACGTCATGGATCGTGAAGCCAGCTTAATCAGGGCACTGAGCTGTTCATCATTCAGGTAACGTATCGTCAGGTTATCATGCTGAGACAGCTTGCTCTGATGTTGCTGCCACCATGGCTGTGCGGCTCGCCAGTTATAGGTATACAACCAGACGTGCTGAGAACGGCTACAGGCTTTCTTGATCCTGCGCTCATCCGGCAAACCGAGGTCAATCCACACGTCAATACCGCCGTGATCGTTCAGTTGCCAGATTTCAGGCTCATCTTCCGCACTCAGCCCCCGGGTAAAGGTCAGACGCTCATTTGCGTGAACCAGCCAGGCGAGCAGACGCAGCATCATCCGCTCTTCCGTTTCCGAAGGGTGACGGGCCAGCGTCAGCGTCTGGTCAATAAACACGTTGCGGTCCATGTCTGCGACGTTAACCGTGGCTTTATAAATTGTTGCTTTCAGTGCCATAAGGATCCTTATCTCAGTTGCCCGCTATTGTAACCTGATGATGCAGCAAATCACCTGCTCACAGGCTGATTTCCCGTAAATGGCTGTGCTATAGTCGCATTATCGCCAGAGAGAACTCTGAAGGGGGGTGCATGTGCAAAAGTATTGTGAATTAGTTCGCCGGAAATATGCTGAAATTGGCAGTGGCGATCTGGGATACGTGCCTGACGCACTCGCGTGCGTGTTGAAAGCACTTGATGAGGTAGCGGGCAATCCTGAGCTACACTCTTCCATCAGGGAAAAGGCAGCCTTTGCTGCCGCCAACTTATTGGTGAGCGACTATGTTGACGAAAGATGAAGCCTACAGACCGATCAACTGCGATGACTATGACAACCTGGAACTCGCCTGCCAGAATAACTGGATGCTGACACTGGCGTTAAAAGACGGTGAGCAGCTTAAGGCAAAAGCCAAAGATATGCTGTCGCGTAAGAACGTAGAGTACCTGAGCATTGAGATTGCCGGGGAAAATCGCCAACTGCGCCTTGACCATATCGCCAGCTTCAGCCACCCGGATCTCGGCACCGTGGTGGTCAGCGAGTCAGACTAGTCACTTCCTGCCAGGCGGATCGCCGATCCGCCTTCCCTCTCAGGGTTTCAGACCCGCATAGTATGCCGCCAGATCCTCGATGTCCTGATCGCTCAGCCCCGCCACAAAAGCTTTCATCACCTCTGCCTGCCCGCCGCTGCGCCCGCCGCTTTTGTACGCCTGTAGCGCCTGCGCCAGATAGGGTTCATGCTGCCCGGCAAGATTGGGGTAGACTGGGGCTGCGGCTTTTCCTTCCGCGCCGTGGCAGGCCAGACAGCGGGCAGATTTCTCCTGTCCGGCACTGCTGTTGCCCGCTGCCAGCGCAGGCGCACAGCCGATCAGCAGCAAAGCCGCTATTATTCTGACGTTGTTCATTGCACTCTCTCGTCTTCTTTTATCGACACCAGTCAACTGACCAGCCGCTATCGGGACGGTCCGGGACACCTTCACGGGTGACAAAAACCCCTGCGGCCGCCATCAGGCGCTCGCCATAAAATATCAGCGGCGTGCGCTCACGCTCCCAGGGGGGAACGGCCAGTTCATGCCACAATTTTTTTAACGGCCGGCTGCCTGCCCGGCCGACAATATGAAACGATCCCTGCGCTTTAAAGCGCACGCTGACTGGTTCGTCCGGCTGCGGCAGGCGCAGTGTTACCGCCTCGCTGTCCGGCCGCAGCTGCCCAAGGCCTTCCGGCAAAATCAGCGGGCGTGAGATATCTGTCCACATCAGCCGGACAGCGGCCAGCGACGGCCTCAGCGGCAGCCAGTACAGGCGGTGGCGATAGCGACGCACCTCATGCCCGCCCAGCCGGAGGCGCGGTTCGGCATCCTCACGGCTACAGGCCACTTCCTGCCACAGGCGGCGCAGGGCATCACGCGACGGCATACTGCCCTGATAGCAGGCGATCCAGCGCCGCAGCAGCGCGCTGCGCCGGGCTTCACTCATCTCAAACAACGGAGCAACTGGCAACGTACCGGCAGAATCCATCAGCGATGACAGTGACTCCGCCAGCAGTTCGTCCAGTAGCTGCTCCTGCTCACCGCACAGCGAGGCGCTGCGGGCAACGGCGTGGGAAAAATGTGGCCAGCGGGCATTCAGTAACGGCATGACTTGCAGGCGCAAAAAATTGCGGTCATAGCGCGGATCGGCGTTACTTTCATCCTCAATCCACGTCAGACAGTGTTCCTGTGCCCAGTCTTCCAGCTGCAGGCGACCGAACGCCAGCAGCGGCCGCAGGTGACGATGCTGGCCCATCTGGCGATGTGCTGGCATGGCGGCCAGACCCGCCGGGCCGCTACCCCGCTTCAGTGCCAGCAACAGGGTTTCACTCTGGTCATCCTGGTGCTGGGCAGTTAACAGCGTTTCCCCCGCCTGAAGCTGTTGACTGAAAACCTGATAGCGTGCGCCGCGTGCCGCGGCCTCAATCCCGCCGTGGCGTGCATCGACCGTAACATGGCAGACCACCAGCGGCACCTGCCACTGCAGGCACTGTTGCCGGCAGTGAGCCACCCAGTCATCCGCACGCGGGCTGAGTCCGTGATGGATATGCACTGCCCGCAGCTGCAAGGCAGGACGCTGGCGGCGTAACAGCACCAGCTGATGCAACAGCACGCTGGAGTCCAGCCCGCCACTGTAAGCCAGCAGCACGCTGTGCTCGTTAACCAGTTGGGCTTCAAGATGGGCAATCGATGACATGGTCATTCCAGAATACAGGGGACGCTATTATAACCCCATCAATCCTGATATATCTCCAGCGGCAGTCCATCCGGATCGTTAAAGAAGGTAAAAAGTTTGCCAGTGAGCGGATCGATACGCACCGCTTCACAACGCACGCCCTGGTCTTCCAGAGACTGCTTCGCGGCCTCAACATCATCGACACTGAAGGCAAGATGGCGTAAACCGCAGGCTTCCGGCTGGGTCGGACGCGCCGGTGGCAGGGGAAATGAGAACAGCTCAATCACATACTCACCGTTTAGCGTCAGATCGCCCTTCCAAGAATCACGCTCGGCACGATACACCTCCCCCATCAGGCCGAAGCCCAGAATATCGCAGTAAAACGCCTTACTCAGCGCATAGTCGCGGGCGATGATCGCTACGTGATGGATTTTTTTTAACTGTAATGCTGGCATATCGGCTCCTGATTAATCAATGCCTGACGACCCTACCCGTCAGGCACCAGAGCAGCAAGGTTAAAATTCTGGATCTCCGGCTACATTCCGACGTCGTTTTTCAGCACACGCACGCGATACTGGCCTTCGTCCGTCAGCGTGGTGCCGTGAATATCGGTTTCGAACCCAGGATAATGCTTACCAATAGCACACAACATCAGCAGAAAATCGAGCACCGCCCGGCTCTCTTCGGTGATCATCTCTCCGGGCATCACCACCGGCACACCGGGAGGGTACGGCAGGATCATATTGGCGGAGATGCGCCCGACCAGCGCAGAGATATCCACCGTTTCGATATTGCCTTTTACCTGCTGCTGGAACATCTGGTGCGGCGTCAGTTTCATCTCCGGTAGCGTGGAAAACGCCTTCAGCATCAGACGCGGCAGATCGTGCTGACGGATCAGCGTGTGGATCCCCTGGGCCAGATCCTGAATGCGCATATTGCGATAGAAGTCAGGATCTTCCGCATACAGATCCGGCAGCATGTTTTTGACCCGCAGATTAAGATCATAGGATCGTTTAAATTCGGTCAGACCGCGCAGTACGCTCATCGCTTTGGTTTTATCAATGCCGATGCTGAACAGGAACAGCAGGTTGTAGGGCCCGGTTTTCTCCACCACCACACCGCGCTCATCGAGGAATTTCGCCACCAGCGCCGCCGGGATCCCCTCTTCGGCCATGTCGCCCAGCTCACTCATCCCCGGCGTCAGGATGGTCACTTTGATCGGATCAAGATACATATGATCGGCATCCGCATCGCGGAAGCCGTGCCACTCCTCTTCACCGGGCTGGATCGGCCAGCATTCCGGCTCATCCACGCCTTCCGGCTGCCAGATGTCAAAGAACCAGCCCTCTGACTCTTCGCGCAGGCGCTGGACTTCGCGACGAAAATGCAGAGCCCGCTCGACCGAACGGTTAATCAGGCGCTTACCCGGATTACCGCGCAGCATCGCCGCCGCCGTTTCGATGGAAGCGACGATGGCATAGTTGGGCGACGTGGTGGTGTGCATCATATAGGCTTCATTAAAGGTCTGTTCGTCGTAATCCCCTTTAATATGGATCAGTGAGGCCTGGGAAAATGCCGCCAGCAGTTTATGGGTAGACTGGGTTTCATAGATGACCTTGCCCGGCGTTCGCTCCCCGCTCATGCCGCTCAGCCCCTGATAGATAGGGTGGAAGTTGGTATAGGGTACCCAGGCAGAGTCAAAGTGAATGGACGGCACGTCCAGTGTCTCTTTGATATAGCGGGTGTTGTACAGCAGCCCGTCATAGGTGGAATTAGTGATTACGGCATGAACAGGCCAGCTGGCACGCGGGGTTTGTGCCACCTTCAGCGCAATACTCTCTTTCGTAAATTCGCGCTTCGGGATGCCGCCGAGAATACCGAGTGCATTCCGCGTGGGTTTCAACCAGATGGGG
Organism: Erwinia persicina NBRC 102418; assembly: GCF_001571305.1. GTDB lineage: Bacteria > Pseudomonadota > Gammaproteobacteria > Enterobacterales > Enterobacteriaceae > Erwinia > Erwinia persicina. The sequence goes on from NZ_BCTN01000015.1 coordinate 14,841, forward strand.
ATGATATCGCTCATCATCAGCAGATGAGTTAATGACTTATGGCAGTTGCGATCCACCAGCACCGTGCTGCCTGACGGGGCGGCATACATCCCGACGATCTTATTCGACGTGGAGGTGCCGTTGGTGACCATATAACTCTGCTCGGCACCAAAGGTGCGCGCCACATACTCTTCTGCTTCAAGATGCGGGCCGGTATGGTCCAGCAGCGACCCCAGTTCAGTGACAGATATCGAAATATCGGCCTTCAGGGTATTGGCACCAAAAAAATCATAAAACAGACTGCCCACCGGGCTTTTCTGGAAGGCGGTGCCCGCCATATGACCGGGCGTACAGAAGGTATACTTTCCCTCTTTGACATAGGTAAACAGCGCTTTCGTCAACGGGGGCGTGATGGTATCGATATATTCATCGGTATAATGACGGATGCGCTGGGCGATCTCTTCCGCTGCGTTCAGGGCGTATTCGAAGAACCAGATGGTCATGCGCATTTCATTAATGCTGACATCCATCGTTGAGTGGGTGTTGATAAAGGCATAAAGCGGAAGATATTCGTTTAACTGGTTAATTTCACAACACAGCTCCAGACTGTGTTCATCCCAGTCAAACACTACGCCGCAGATACGCGGATTGTGTTCAATCAGCTTCAGCAGGTCATTGGCGTCATGCGGGTAGATAGTCTGAAAGCCCTGGTTTTTTAAGGTAGTGTCCAGCTCACGGATGGGTTCATCTTTATAAAAGGCGTTATGCGGTCCCATGATCGCGATAATATTCAATGTTGTCTCCTGGTCTGTTTGCTCCAGTGTGTAAGCATAGTGGACGCAAAACAAAAAGGGCCAGACGATGTCTGACCCTTTGGGTAACGAATGGTGAACAATCAGGCGTAGCCGTAGCTCATCAGACGCTGATAGCGGCGATCGAGCAGCTCTTCTTTAGAAAGCGTATCCAGATCGGCCAGATCGGCCAGCAGCTGGGCTTTCATCGATACGCCGATTGCCAGCGGATTACGATGCGCGCCGCCCAGAGGTTCCGGGATGACGGTATCAATCAACTTAAGCTCTTTCAGACGCGGTGCAATAATGCCCATCGCTTCGGCGGCCAGCGGCGCTTTGTCGGCGCTTTTCCACAGAATTGACGCACAACCTTCTGGTGAGATCACCGAGTAGGTACTGTACTGCAGCATATTCACTTTATCGCCAACGCCGATAGCCAGTGCACCACCGGAGCCACCTTCACCAATCACGGTGCAGATAACCGGCACGGTCAGGCCAGACATCTCACGCAGGTTACGGGCGATAGCTTCAGACTGACCGCGCTCTTCCGCACCCACGCCAGGATAAGCTCCAGGGGTATCAATGAAGGTGATGATCGGCATATTAAAACGCTCGGCCATCTCCATCAGGCGCAGTGCTTTACGATAGCCTTCAGGCGCGGGCATACCGAAGTTACGACGGATTTTCTCTTTGGTTTCGCGCCCTTTCTGATGACCAATAATCATCACCGGACGACCATCCAGACGCGCGGTGCCACCGACAATGGCTTTATCGTCGGCATAGGCACGGTCGCCCGCCAACTCGTCAAAGTCCGTGAACACATTGCGAACATAGTCCAGCGTATACGGGCGCAGCGGATGACGCGCAAGCTGCGCAATCTGCCAGGCACCTAAATCTGAGAAGATTTTACGGGTCAGCTCAACGCTTTTATCGCGCAGACGCTGAATCTCTTCATCCAGATTAATATCCAGTTTTTCATCCTGACGGCCAACCGACTTAAGCGAATCAATCTTCGCTTCAAGTTCTGCGATTGGCTGTTCGAAATCCAGGTAATTAAGACTCATAATAATCCTGTTTTAGTCAAACTCCAGTTCCACCTGCTCCGATCCTATCAACGATCGCAGATCGTTCAGCAAACGATCGCTCGGCGACACGCGCCAGGTTGCACCAAAGCGCAACTTCGCCCGCGCATCCTCTCTCTGATAGTAGAGATGTACCGGAATTGTCCCCGAACGATGGGGTTCCAGGGATTGACGGAGACGGTTCAAAAGCTGGTCATCAATTTGCCTGTCCGTCAGCGAGATAGCAAGCCCGCGTGCATATTTTTCACGTGCTTCATCGATGTCCATCATATCGCGGGCCATCATTTTAAGCCCGCCGTTGAAGTCATCGAAGCTGACCTGCCCACTGACGATCAGGATACGGTCCTTCTCCAGCATATGCTGGAACTTATCTAACGCATCTGTAAACAACATCACTTCCAGACGACCAGAACGGTCATCCAGCGTGCAGATGCCAATACGGTTACCGCGTTTTGTTACCATCACACGGGCCGCCACCACCAGACCGGCAGCCGTGGTCATCTTACCACGCTCGGTCGGGTGCATGTCTTTCAGGCGCAGTCCACCGACATAGCGCTCAATTTCTTTCAGGTACTGGTTGATTGGGTGACCCGTTAAGTAAAGCCCTAACGTTTCCCTTTCGCCATCCAGCTGGATCTGTTCCGGCCAGGGAGTGACATCCGAGTAAGACTTCTCAACCTGTTCCGGGGCTTCGGCCAGCACGCCAAACATGTCGGCCTGGCCGATGGCTTCCGCTTTCGCATGCTGATCGGCCGCTTTCAGTGCATCCGGTAGCGCACTCATCAGTGCCGCGCGGTGCGGGCCGAGGCGATCAAAGGCACCGGACATAATCAGCTTTTCCAGCACCCGCTTATTCAGCTTCTTCGTATCAGTGCGGGCGCACAGGTCAAACAGTTCGCGGAAATAGCCACCTTCGTTACGGGCTTCAATGATCGCTTCGATCGGACCTTCACCCACACCTTTGATCGCGCCAATACCGTAAACGATTTCACCCGCATCGTTAACGTGGAACTGATACTGTCCGGAGTTAATATCCGGCGGCAGCACCTTCAGCCCCATCCGCCAGCACTCATCAACCAGGCCAACCACTTTCTCAGTATTATCCATATCAGCGGTCATGACCGCCGCCATAAATTCAGCCGGATAGTGCGCCTTCAGCCACAGCGTCTGGTAGGAAACCAGCGCATAGGCGGCGGAGTGAGACTTGTTAAACCCGTAGCCGGCGAATTTCTCCACCAGGTCAAAAATTTTAATCGCCAGCTCACCGTCGATGCCGCGCGATTTCGCACCGTCTTCAAAGCCGCCGCGTTGCTTGGCCATCTCGACCGGGTTCTTTTTACCCATTGCACGACGCAGCATATCGGCACCGCCGAGGCTGTATCCCGCCAGCACCTGGGCTATCTGCATCACCTGTTCCTGATAGAGGATGATGCCATAGGTCGGTTCCAGCACAGGCTTCAGGGACTCATGCTGCCACTGAATATCCGGATAGGAGATCTCTTCACGCCCGTGTTTACGGTCAATAAAGTTATCCACCATGCCGGACTGCAGCGGGCCGGGGCGGAACAGGGCGACCAGTGCAATCATATCCTCAAAGCAGTCTGGCTTCAGGCGTTTGATCAGGTCTTTCATGCCGCGTGATTCAAGCTGGAAGACCGCAGTAGTCTCCGAGCGTTGCAGCATATCGAAACTTTTTTTATCTTCAAGCGGAATTGCCGCGATATCGATCGGCGGCTCACCCTGCTTTTCGCGGCGGGCGTTAATCATCGCCAGCGCCCAGTCAATGATCGTCAGGGTGCGCAGGCCCAGGAAGTCAAACTTCACCAGGCCGGCATATTCCACGTCGTTCTTATCAAACTGCGTAACCGGATGGTTGCCATTCTCGTCGCAGTACAGCGGCGCGAAGTCGGTAATTTTGGTCGGCGCGATGACCACGCCCCCGGCGTGTTTACCGGCATTACGCGTCACCCCTTCCAGGATGCGCGCCATATCAATCAGTGCCTTAACTTCTTCATCTGCTTCATAAATTTCAGGCAGCTGAGGTTCGGCGGCAAAGGCCTTTTCCAGCGTCATCCCCGGGTCGGGCGGCACCAGTTTAGAGATGCGATCGACAAAACCATAAGGATGGCCAAGCACGCGCCCTACGTCGCGGATCACCGCTTTGGCGGCCATCGTACCGAAGGTAATGATCTGCGATACGGCCTGACGCCCGTACATTTCTGCCACGTGCTCAATCACCAGGTCGCGTTTTTCCATGCAGAAATCGACATCAAAGTCAGGCATTGAAACACGTTCAGGGTTGAGGAATCGTTCAAACAGCAGATCGAATTCCAGCGGGTCGAGGTCAGTGATTTTCAGCGCATAGGCCACCAGCGAGCCCGCACCCGATCCACGTCCCGGGCCCACCGGGACATCGTTATCCTTCGACCACTGGATGAATTCCATGACGATCAGGAAGTAACCAGGGAACCCCATCTGGTTAATCACCGTCAGTTCAATGTCCAGACGTTCGTCATATTCACCGCGGCGCTCGGCGCGAACCTTCTCATCCGGGAACAGGAACGCCAGACGTTCCTCAAGCCCTTCTTTTGATTTTGCCACCAGAAAATCTTCTGTGGTCATCTCACCGGTGGGGAACTGAGGCAGGAAATACTCACCCAGACGGATGGTGACGTTGCAACGACGGGCAATTTCCACGCTATTTTCCAGCGCTTCCGGAATGTCCAAGAACAGCTCGCACATCTCCTCTTCACTACGCATGTACTGCTGCGGGCTGTAGTTGCGGGGACGTTTAGGATCGTCGAGGGTAAAGCCGTCGTGAATGGCCACGCGAATTTCATGAGCATCAAATTCCGCTTCCGTCAGGAAACAGACTTCGTTAGTCGCCACCACCGGCACGCCCTGCGCGATCGCCAGCTCTACCGCCGCGTGGAGATACGTCTCTTCATCCTGACGGCCCGTACGGATCAGTTCCAGATAATAGCGGTCGGGAAAATGGTACTGATAAAAGGCCAGACACTCGGTCACCTGTGCCGTATTACCGCGCAGCAACATTTTGCCGACATCACCACGGCGCCCACCGGACAGCAGGATGATGCCCTGCTGATGTTCTACCAGCCAGTCACGATCGATTGTCGGGCCTGCGGGACCATAACCCCGTTGGTAAGCGCGGGAAATCAGCAGCGTCAGGTTCTGATAGCCTTCATTATCAGCCGCCAGTACGGTGATTTGAGACAGCTCGTCCCCCATGGCTTCGCTGCTGACGTTGAAATCGGCACCGATAATGGGCTTGATACCCTGGCTGTGAGCGGTACCGTAGAATTTCACCAGCCCGCACAGGTTCGTGAAGTCAGTGATGCCGATGGCCGGCATCCCCATTTTTGCCGCGTTTTTCACCAACGGGCCAGTTTTCGCTAGCCCATCGATCATGGAGTAGTCACTGTGAACGCGTAAATGAATAAAACGAGGTTCGGCCATCTGAGATTCCGTTAAAACCAGGGATAAAAATTACAGCGTACGGACAACCGTTGCGCTGACGTCGGCATCCAGCAGCGCGTTACGCACAGGAGCAAAACTGCGGCGGTGCAGTGGCGTCGCGCCAAACCGCGCCAGTTTTTCCATATGCAGAGCGGTCGGGTAACCTTTGTGCTGGGCAAAGCCATATTCAGGGTAAAGCCGGTCCAGCTCGGTCATTTCACGGTCGCGCGTCACTTTCGCAACGATCGACGCGGCGCTGATCTCGCGCACCAGGCTATCGCCTTTAACCACGGCCTGACTGGGCATGGTCAGGACCGGGCAGCGGTTGCCATCTATCAGCACAAAGTCCGGCGTCAGATGCAGTCCTGCCACGGCACGCTGCATCGCCAGCATGGTGGCATGAAGGATATTAAGCTGGTCGATTTCTTCCGGTTCAGCGCGTCCCAGGCTCCAGCTTAACGCTTTCTCGGTGATCTCATCAAACAATGCCAGACGGCGTTTTTCCGACAGCTTTTTAGAGTCGGCAAGGCCGGCAATCGGCCGGGCCGGATCGAGGATCACCGCTGCTGTAACCACCGCGCCCACCAGGGGGCCACGCCCCACTTCATCAACACCGGCAATCAGCGTGGCGTTGGGATAGATAAATTCATTCATGGGCACAGCTCCAGTACAGCCGCAGCAGCCTGCTCATCGGCGTTCCAGCGGATCTGATGATGCAGTTCAGCAAAGGTCGCCAGCAGCGTATCGCGGGTTTCACCTGCAGCCAGCAACGGCTCCAGCGCGGCGGCAAGCCGCTCAGGCTGACACTCATCCTGCAGCAGCTCTTTCACCAGCTCACGTCCCGCCAGCAGGTTAGGCAGCGAGACATACTCCGTTTTCACCAGGCGCTTCGCCAGCCAGAAGGTGAACGGCTTCATTCGGTAGCCAACCACCATAGGACATTTTGCCAGCATACACTCCAGCGCGGCGGTGCCGGACGCCAGCAGTGCCGCATCGCTGGCCACCATGGCGGCCCGCCCTTTTCCATCCAGCAGGTGCATAATTAAATCAGGAGCCACTTCGGCTTTGATTTTCTCAAACTGTTCGCGACGACGCGGGTTTACCAGCGGCACGACAATTTCCAGTGCCGGGTATTTAGCCCGCAGTAGTACCGCTGTTCGCAGGAAATCGGCACTCAGCATTTCCACTTCGGCCCCGCGACTGCCGGGCAGCAGCGCCAGACACAGCGCATCCGGGGCAATACCGAGCTCACGCCGGGCGGCCTGTTTATCCGGTTCAATCGGCATGGCATCGGCCATCGTATGACCAATAAAGCGGCACGGCACGTTGAAACGATCGTAAAACGCTTTTTCAAACGGCAGGAAGGCCAGCACCAGGTCTGTCGAGCGGCCAATCTTAAACACGCGGTTCTGCCGCCAGGCCCAGACAGAGGGGCTGACGTAGTGGATCGTGCGGATGCCCTGCTGTTTCAGCTTACCTTCAAGGGTGATATTAAAATCTGGCGCATCAATACCGACAAAGACATCGGGCCTGAGCGTAGTAAAGCGGCGGGTGAGGTCACGGCGGATATGCAACAGGCGACGCAAACGGCCCAGCACCTCAACAATGCCCATCACCGCCAGTTCTTCCATCTCATACCAGGCTTCACAGCCTTCGGCCTGCATCAGCGGTCCCGCCACGCCGACAAAACGGGCGTCAGGATGCTTTTCTTTCAGCGCACGGATAAGACCGGCACCAAGAATATCGCCGGAGGTTTCTCCGGCGACAAGGGCAATCGTTAAGGGATGCTTTGGCATGAGTTAACGAATCAGACCCCTTGTAGAGCGGGAAAAGAAGTCGTAAAACGGCTGCACTTCCGGATGCGCCTGGGCGATCTCAGCGATCTCCGGCTTCACTTCATCCAGCGTTTTTCCACTGCGGTACAACAGCTTGTACGCAGCGGTAATCGCATGCAGCGCATCTTTGCTGAAACCACGACGCTTCAGCCCCACCAGGTTAATCCCAAACGGTGTCGCATGGTTACCCTGAGCAATCACGTAAGGAGGAACATCCTGCGCAACACCGGAGCATCCGCCCACCATGACATGAGCACCGATAATACAGAACTGATGCACCGCCGTCATACCACCAATTATGGCATGGTCGTCAACCGTCACGTGGCCGGCCAGAGTGGCGTTATTCGCGAGAATGCAGTGACTTCCCACAACACAGTCGTGCGCAACATGGGCGTTGACCATCAGAAGATTGTCATCACCCACTTTCGTCAAGCCACCGGACTGCGCCGTACCACGATGGATAGTGACGCTTTCACGGATACGGTTACGGTCGCCGATCTCAACTCGTGTCGGTTCACCCGCGTATTTCAGATCCTGGTTCGCTTCACCAATCGAAGCGAACTGGTAGATAGTATTGTCTTTACCAATAACGGTATGACCATTGACCACTACGTGAGACTTCAGAACCGTGCCTTCGCCAATCGAAACGTTCGCACCGACCGTGCAAAACGGGCCAATCTGGACACCAGCGCCAATCACGGCGCCTTCTTCTACGATCGAGCTGGGGTGAATTACGGCGGTGCTATCAATCACGAATTAAGCCTCCCGGCTGCGAGCACACATCATCGTTGCTTCGCAGACAATTTTACCGTCTACGGTGGCCACACCTTTAAAGCGCGTCACACCACGGCGGGTTTTCTCGAAAGTGACTTCCATGATCATTTGGTCGCCAGGCACAACGGGGCGCTTGAAGCGCGCGTCGTCGATGCCGGCAAAGTAGTACAGTTCGCCCGGCTCAAGTTTCCCAACGCTTTTAAACGCCAGAATACCCGTAGCCTGTGCCATTGCTTCCAGAATCAGCACACCGGGGAAAATCGGTTTACCAGGGAAGTGGCCCTGGAAAAACGGTTCGTTAACCGAGACGTTTTTTACCGCACGCAGAAACTTGTTTTCTTCAAACTCAATCACGCGGTCAACCAGCAAGAACGGGTAACGGTGCGGTAAAAGTTCAATAATCTCTTCAATCTTCAGAGTATGAGTTTCAGTAGTCAAAATACTCTTCCTGTCCTAAAAATTCTGATGGCATCAATGACACGGCCCGCAACGATCATCCAATCGTCTGCAGGCCGCAAATTATATCTGTACGCTTACGCTTTCGCCTATTCTATTTATGAAAGCGGCGCAGCTTGGTGTTAACGTGCTTAGTCGTCTTTACCGACCTTGCGTTCGATGGCTTTTAAGCGTTTGCTTATTTCATCGATGTTCATCACCAGGGCTGCCGTTTTGCGCCAGGTTTTATTGGGCTGTAGCGGAATCCCGGAGGAGTATACTCCAGGTTCAGTGATTGGCCTCATCACCATTCCCATCCCTGTGACGGTAACTTTGTCACAAATTTCCATATGACCATTAATCACGCTGGCGCCACCAATCATACAGTAGCGACCAATTTTCAGACTACCAGCCATGATAACACCACCAGCCACTGCGGTATTGTCGCCAATCACCACATTGTGTGCAATCTGGCATTGGTTATCTATGATAACACCATTCCCTATTTGGGTGTTATCGAGAGCACCGCGATCAATGGTGGTACAAGCACCAATCTCTACACGATCGCCAATAATCACCGTGCCCAACTGCGGGATTTTCACCCAGTTGCCGCGATCATTAGCGTAACCGAAGCCATCAGAACCAATTACCGTACCGGACTGAATCAGACAGTCAGAACCGATTTCGACTTCGTGATAGACAGAAACATTGGCCCAAAGACGTGTCCCGGCACCAATTTTGGTTTTTTTACCGATGAAACATCCCGCGCCGATGACCACATTATCACCGAGGATCACGTCAGATTCGATCACTGCATTCGCACCGATCGAAACGTGTTGACCTAGCTGTGCGCTGGGATCAATTACCGCGCCGGGAGCAATATGGTTAGCCGGTTGCGGTGTGGTATCCAGCAACTGGGCCATACGGGCGTAGGTCAGATACGGGTTTTTAACCACCAGCGCAGCGCCAGGGAAAAATTCCAGATCCGCTTCAGTGAGCACCACGGCTGAAGCCTGACAGGCTGCGAGCTGCTCGCGGTAACGGCTGTTTGATAGAAACGTGATCTGACCATGTTGGGCGGATTGCATAGAAGCAATGCCGGAGATGGCGATATCGCCATCTCCGTGCAATTCTGCATCCAACTGCTGGGCTAAATCAGCCAGTCGAATTGAAGACATGACTTATTTAACCTGTTTCAGAACATCAGCGGTGATGTCTTTAGATTTAGCAGCGTAGGCAACCGCATTCTGGTCGATAACGACGTCGTAACCTTCGCTATCTGCCACTTTCTGCACGGCATCCTGAATGCGGCTCAGGATTTTGTTACGCTCTTCCATCTGACGACGGCGATTGTCCTGCTCGAAAGCCTGCGCTTTGGTTGAAAACGCTTCACGCTGCGCCATCACGTCTTTTTCCATGCGGCTACGTTCAGACGCCTTCATGGTAGAGCCGTCACGCTGCAGACGCTGCATTTTAGTTTGCAGATCGCGTTCCATACCCTGCAACTCAGTTGCACGGCCTTTGAACTCGTTCTCCAGTTGTTTCGCAACGGTCGCACGCGCTGGTAACTGTTGGAAAATGCTGGAAACGTTCACCACTGCAATTTTATCAGCAGCCTGAGCACCAGCGGAAACCGCCAGAGCAATACCCAGACCTGCGGCACACAACAACTTTTTCACTATAAAACTCCTTACCATCAACGTTTGTGTCACGGACACATAGGTTGCGCTTACATTGGTGTCTCAGACATCGCAGTAAGCGCGATACTCTCTTGCTGTGCTTCCATGCAGGTCCGAATTACCAGGTTTTACCAATGTTAAATTGGAACTGTTCGGCCTTATCTCCATCATACTTTTTGAACGGCTGGGCGTAGGAGAACACCAGCGGCCCCAGAGGTGACATCCACTGCAGTGCCAGACCGGCTGACATGCGGATGTTGCTTGGATCGCTATAGTCTGGAATACCTGCCGCACGCGTTGCTGCCGTATTTTCCCACTTGGTATCCCACACCGTACCTGCATCCACAAACAGCGACGTACGTACTGAGTTCGCATACTTCTCACTCAGGAACGGCGTCGGGGTGATCAGCTCTGCACTGGCAACAGCCATGGCGTTACCACCGATAGCATCATCAGAATTACAGACACGATTCACATCACTTCCTGAACAATCAGAAGAACCGTTGTTCAGGTAGGCGGCTTTAGGACCAATGTTATTGGAACGGAAACCACGAACGGTACTGGAGCCACCGGCATAGAAGTTCTCATAGAACGGCATCTCTTTGCCGCTCAGCCCATCACCATAGCCTACGCGTCCACGACCCAGGAGTACCCAGGTGCGATCCTGATTCAGCGGCAGATACTGCTGCGTATCCAGCGTCGCTTTATAGAAGGCGTTATCAGAACCCGGGATGGTCACCTTACCGTTCAGGTTGGTACGGTTACCCGAGGTTGGGAAGAACCCACGGTCAAGGGTGTTGTACGTCCAGCCATAGTTAAAGGTGAAATCATCTGCAGAGTAATCTTCGTCACCGGAAAGGCTCGGATTCTGCCCGACAGATCGCAGGTAACGCCACATGGCGATCTGCGGCTGCATGTTAGACAGGCTGTTATGTACATAGCCCAGTCCCACGCGCAGCGTGTTGTTCTCATTCACCGGGAAGCCCAGCGTGCCGTCTACACCATAACTTTTGTTGGTGTAGTCAGACAGGTCGGCATCATCCGCTTTAAAGTCGTTGTAGAAAACGCGCCCGCCCAGGCTGACACCGTCGACCGTGAAGTACGGATCGGTCAGTGAGAACTCAGCATAGGTCTGGTAGTCATTCTTGGTGCCGCTGATGCCAACGGTGTTACCGGTACCCAGCCAGTTATCCTGAGTCACCCCCACCTGGAAGCTGACCCCACTTTCGGTGCCGTAACCGACGCCAAAGTTCAGCGTACCGGTGTTACGTTCTTTCACCTTATAGACGACGTCAACCTGGTCCGGTGAGCCCGGAACACGCTGAGTTTCTGTATCGACGGTTTCAAAATAACCCAGACGGTTCAGACGCTCTTTGCCCTGCTCAACCAAATCGCTGCCCAGCCATGCCCCTTCCATCTGACGCATTTCGCGGCGCAGAACGGAATCTTTCGAGGTGTCATTCCCTTCGAAACGGACTTTGCGCACGTAGAAACGGTTACCCGCATCAACGTTAATACGCAGTTTAACGGTTTTGTTAGCGTCATCGATTTCAGGCTGCGTCTGCACGCGTGGGTACGCATAGCCATAACGGCCCAGCAGCTTCTTGATATCATCTTCAATGCGGGTCACTTTGGAACCGTTATACAGTTCGCCCGGCGTGACTTTGCTCAGGGTTTCAATTTCCGCTGAGTGTCCAGCAAGATTTCCGCTGACCGCCACACCAGAAAGCTTGTATTGATCGCCTTCGTTAATGTTAACGGTGATGTAGATACCTTTTTTATCCGGCGTCAGGCTGACCTGAGTCGAATCGATATTGAATCTTGCATAACCGCGGTCCAGATAGAAGCTGCGCAGGGTTTCAAGGTCACCGGCCAGTTTCTGTTTCTGGTATTTACGGTCGCCCACCACGTTCCACCATGGCACTTCATCACGCAACTGGAAGCGCGAGATCAGTTCATCGGAGCTGTACGCTTTGTTACCCACGATGTTGATCTGCTGGATCTTAGCGGACACGCCCTCGGTGAAGACCAGCTTCAGGTCAACACGGTTACGTGGCAGTGGCGTGACCACCGCTTTCACACTGGCGCTGTATTTACCGACGCTGTAGTAAAAGTCTTCCAGCCCTTTCTCAATCGAGGAGATGGTGGTGCGATCCAGTGCTTCGCCTACGCGCACGCCAGAGGCTTCCAGGTTCTGCTTCAGCATATCCTCTTTCACCGCTTTGTTACCGGAGAAAGTGATGCTGGCAATCGTCGGACGTTCTTTCACCTGGACGATCAGCGTATTGCCGTCGCGCAGGACCTGAACATCTTCGAAATTCCCGGTCGCAAACAGTGCACGAATGGTGTTACTGAGATCTTCATCAGAGACAGTGTCTCCAACGCGAACAGGCATACTGAGCAATGCCGCACCGACGGCGACTCGCTGCAGGCCTTCGAAATGAATATCATTCACTACGAATCCGTCTGCACCGTATACGGTTACGCTGCTAAACAGCAGCGACGCTATGAGCAACTTTTTCATCGCCATCGTTTTTATGCATTCTTCCTAACTGGTTCTCACGAACAGCTTGCCGACTGGCAAACTATAGCCTTGAGAAATCATTGAATAGCGCAAGCCCCATTAACAGCACCAGCACAATCGAGCCGATACGATAACTGAAGTCCTGAACTCGCTCGGAAACCTGCCCTCCTTTGATCTTCTCAATCAACAGGAACAGCAGATGACCACCATCTAACACCGGCAGTGGGAACAGGTTGATTATCCCAAGGTTCACGCTAATCAGAGCGAGGAACATCAGGTAGTAGATCAAACCATATTCCGCTGACATCCCAGCACCCTGGGCGATAGAAATCGGCCCGCTGAGATTGTTCAACTTCACATCACCGACAATCAGTTTGCCTAACATACTTACCGTCAGCTTCATCAGTTGCCAGGTTTTCGCACTGGCCTCGCCGATTGCCGCAAACGGGCCATACTGGCGCACCGTTCTGTACTCTTCAGGTAGCGGAATAATGCGCGGTATGATGCCCGCAAACCCTTCCGCCTTGTTGTGTGGATTAACGTCTGGCGTCAGCGTCAAATCGACCGTGCTGCCCTGCCTTTCCACCTCAATTGCTATTTGGTTGCCTGGGTTTTCACGAACAGTCGCCACAAAATTTTGCCACTGTTCCAAAGGCTGGCCATCGACTTTAACGATCCTGTCGCCTGCTTGCAAACCCGCTCGACTTGCTGCGGAGTCTTTTTGCACCTGCGCCAGTACCGATTCGATCTGAGGACCCCGGGGCTGAATGCCCAATGATGTGACCGGATCCTGCTTATCGGGCTCAAACTGCCAGCCCTGTAAATTCACCGTCTTATCACTGGTTTTTTCACTGCCAAAGGGCGCCACCGTGAAGATGGTGTTTTTATCGCCAATCTTCGCTACCAGTGCCATTCGCACAGCATCCCAATCAGGCGTTTCGATACCGTCAACGGCTTTAAGTTCCGTACCTGGGGTAATTTGAGCTTCAGCGGCGGGTGAACCGCTCACTATTTCGCCAACAACGGGGCGAACACCGGGAACGCCGATGATAAAGACCAGCCAGTAAGCAAAAATAGCGAAGATGAAATTCGCGACAGGGCCGGCACTGACAATCGCGGCACGTTGCAGAACCGTTTTGTTGTTAAAGGACTGATGACGAAGTTCAGGCGGTACGCTTTCGACGCGTTCGTCGAGCATCTTGACGTAACCGCCCAGCGGGATGAGCGCGATAACATACTCTGTGCCCTGCTTGTCACGGCGTCGCCACAGTGCTTTACCAAAACCAATAGAGAAGCGCTCGACTTTCACACCGCAGCGGCGGGCGACCCAAAAATGGCCGAATTCATGCACGGTGATTAAAATCCCCAGCGCAACGATAAAGGCAGCAAAACTCCAGAGTATGCTCAACATAATGTTTCCCTACAGCGTCCCAAAGACCAGCAATAACAGGCAGGCAAACACCGGAACGGCGGCCGTGAGGCTGTCAATACGGTCAAGAATACCGCCGTGACCAGGGATTAAGCTGCCGCTGTCTTTAATGCCGGCTTCGCGTTTGAACATGCTTTCGGTTAAATCCCCCAGCACCGACGCCAGAGCAGCGATAATGGAGCAAATCAGCAGTGTCGATAGCGGTACCTGCAGCGGAGCAATCACGCTGAACAGCCAGGAAATTAACGCCGAGGTGACCAACCCACCAAAGAAACCTTCCCAGGTCTTGCCCGGTGAAACCTTCGGCGCCAGCTTATGCTTGCCAAACAGTTTACCGAACATATAAGCCCCGGAATCGGCTCCCCAGACGAGGAACATCACGTACAGCAGCCACCAGGCACCGGCATAGTGGTCAACGTCATAGTGATACTGACGCAGGGCCAGCATTCCCCAGAAGAACGGGACAATGGTCAGCAAACCAAAGATCAGACGTAGTACGCGTGAATGGCGCCAGAATGTGGCAGAACCGGGATAGGAAAGAACCAGAAGCAGTGCCACCATCCACCACCCCAGCGATACCCAAAGGGCACCGCCAATCTGAGGCAGATGCACAGAATGCTGGTAAGCCGGGAGCGTAAACAGCATAAAGGCCAGCAGCAGGCCGCAGAGCAAAGCCAGCCAGACGCGCTGTGAGCGCGCAGCAAAGCCAGCAAACTGGCCCCATTCCCATGCGGCCAGCATGCAGATCGCTAAAATAGTGATGGCAAACCCTAGCGGCGGCAGCAAAAAGAGGGCTGCAATGACGATAGGTATCAATATAAACGCGGTAATCAGGCGAGACTTCAGCAAAGATTACCCCCAGTGCGCTCAGGCGCCGCCGGGTGCTGCGCCGCCAAACCGACGCTCTCGTTGTGCAAACGCATTCAGTGCACCTTCAAAAACTTGTTCATCAAAATCAGGCCAAAGAGTATCGGTAAACCAAAACTCTGCATAGGCAACTTGCCAAAGCAGGAAGTTACTAATCCGATGCTCTCCCCCGGTCCTTATTACGAGATCCACAGGTGCCAGTTCATTCAGGCAGAGATAAGGATGAAGCGTCTCTTCTTCGATCTGGTCCGGACGAAGAAGCCCCTCTTGTACCTGTTCTGCTATTTTTCTGACTCCATGGATAATATCCCAACGTCCGCCATAATTCGCAGCAATGTTGAGTGTTAGTCCATTATTTTGTTGAGTAAGTTCCTCAGCACGGCGAATACGCTCCTGGAGACGGGAGTTAAATCGACTGATATCACCGATAATTTTCAACCGGACATTATGCTTGTGCAGACTTTTTACTTCACTGTCGAGTGCCCAGACGAACAATTCCATCAGCGCCAGAACTTCCTGATGAGGACGATTCCAGTTTTCACTACTAAAGGCATAAAGCGTGAGCGCATCAAGTTTATTACTGACCGCGAAACTTACGGCGCGCCGTACGGATTTCACTCCCGCTTTATGACCAGAAATACGCAGCTTGCCCTGGTTTTTAGCCCAGCGGCCGTTGCCATCCATAATGATGGCCACATGGCGGGGGCCTGTCCCCTGCTGGTCATCGGTTTGTAATTTATTTTCGGACGACATAATGCGTAACTATTTCCTTATTCAGAAATATACCCTTCATATTTGAAGCTGCTACCGCAGCGGCTGCCGCATTCACCCCGGCCACTTAACTGCTTAAGCATCCGAACGTTCCTGCACCTGCCGCCTGACTTCAGCACCAACGACTTTGGGTATGCAACGGCTTCTGAAATATCTCACCTGCCCGGCGTATATAGCGTGCGATTGCGCAAGTTTAACCGCTAAATCACCCCGTGATACCGGAACGGTGGGGCAAGACTATACCACCTCCGCCCAGCGCTCACAAATGGCGACGCGTTAAATCGCGCTGACCCGACCCGCGGCAAAACGGGGCAGTAAAGCGCGTGCAGCGGCACGGGCTTCATGGTCAACAGCAATAACCTCGTCAACGCTCTGAGGCTCCTGACAAGATAACGTCTCCAGTACTGCAACATTTAATGCCGCAATATCGGTGAAGCGGATCGCTGAACCGAGGAACGCCTCGACGGCGATTTCATTTGCCGCATTCAGCGTCGTGGTCGCCGCCTGCCCCGCAATACTGGCATCAATGGCCAGCTTCAGGCAGGGGTAGCGCGCAAAGTCAGGTTCAGCAAAGGTCAGGGCCGACATGCGCGTGAAATCAAGCGGTTGAGCACCTGAGGTCACTCGCTGCGGCCACGCCATTGCATGCGCGATGGGGGTCCGCATATCCGGCGAACCCAGTTGAGCAATCACGCTGCCATCCCGATAGCGCACCATCGAATGGATCACAGACTGAGGATGCAGAACCACTTCCATCTGCGCATCGGTCGCATTAAACAGCCAGCGGGCTTCGATATATTCCAGGCCTTTATTCATCATGGTGGCCGAGTCGACAGAGATTTTTCTCCCCATCGACCAGTTCGGATGTGCACACGCCTGATCCGGCGTCATAAGACTTAATTCTGCCAGTGGTGTGTCACGGAACGGGCCACCCGACCCCGTAAGGATAATGCTGTCAATGCCATTATCTTCGAGAGAAGCGTACCCTAACTGCTGCTGGAGGGAAGCAGGCAAACTCTGAAAAATGGCGTTGTGCTCGCTGTCGATAGGTAACAGCTGCGCTTTCGAGGCGCTGACGGCCTCCAGGAAAAGGCGGCCGCAAGTGACAAGCGACTCTTTATTCGCCAGTAAGACCTGTTTTCCTGCGCGAATTGCGGCCAGGGTAGGTAATAATCCTGCCGCACCCACAATCGCCGCCATGACCTGATCCACATCGTCCAGAGCAGCAAGGTCACAAGCCGCCTGATCTCCGCTGAGTACCTCGGTGTCCACCTGCAGATCTTTCAGACGAAGACGCAGCGCGTCGGCCGCCTGAGGGTCGGACATGGCGGCATAGGCTGGGCGGAATTCCAGACACTGCTCAACCATCAGTTCGACGTTACGCCCGGCAACCAGGGCTTTAATGGCGAACAGATGGGGATTAGCACGCACCACGCCCAGCGTGCTGGTGCCGATGGATCCGGTCGATCCGAGGATGGTCAATTGCTTCATGAGATTGCTCTGCGTAAACCCGCTCAGAAGAAAAACAGCGACTGCCGGGAAAGTTAACAAACGCAAAACGCCGCCAGATCAGCCCTTCATTTGAACGGCTGATCTGTGCGGCGTTTACCAGGATGAAGATGGATCAGAAATCCATCAGCTCCGCTTCTTTCTCAGCCAGCGCGCTATCAATTTTCTTGATAAACACGTCGGTCATTTTCTGCACGTCTTCCTGAGAGCGACGATCGTCGTCTTCGCTGATCTCTTTGTCTTTCAGCAGCGCTTTTACCTTGTCGTTAGCGTCACGACGAACGTTACGCACAGACACACGGCCCTGCTCGGCTTCACCGCGCACGATTTTGATCAGGTCTTTACGACGCTCTTCAGTCAGTGCGGGGAGCGGAACGCGAATATCAGTGCCCGCTGACATAGGGTTCAGACCCAGGTCAGAAGACATAATCGCTTTCTCAACGGCTGCGCTGATTGAACGGTCAAAAACGTTGATTTTCAGCGTACGGGAATCTTCCACCGTCACGCTGGCCAACTGACGCAGCGGGGTCGCTGAACCGTAATAATCCACCATGATGCCGTCGAGAATGCTCGGCGACGCACGGCCAGTGCGGATTTTGCTGATATGGTTTTTGAATGCCTCGACGCATTTATCCATGCGCGTTTCTGCATCTTTCTTGATGTCGTTAATCACGTGGGAACCCTTGGAATCTGTTTGATCCACCAGCCTCTGGCATCGCCAGAAGCCGTTCAAATACATGTAAAGATAATCCTGACAGACAGAATATACCTTATTTTAACCCTTTTAACCGCAGACTGATATTAATGCGTAATCAGCGTGCCTTCTTTTTCGCCCATCACTACGCGGCGCAGTGCGCCCGGCTTGTTCATATTGAACACACGGATAGGCAGTGAATGGTCACGCGCCAGGGTAAAGGCGGCCAGGTCCATCACTTTCAGTTCTTTATCCAGCACTTCAGTATAGGTCAGCTGATCGTGCAGGACAGCATCCGGATTCTTCACCGGATCGGAAGAGTACACACCGTCCACTTTGGTGGCTTTCAGCACCACGTCGGCTTCGATTTCGATGCCGCGCAGGCAGGCTGCGGAGTCAGTGGTAAAGAACGGGTTACCGGTACCGGCAGAGAAAATCACCACGCGGTTGTTACGCAGCAGACTAATGGCCTCTGCCCAGCTGTAATTATCACACACGCCATTCAGTGGAATAGCTGACATCAGACGGGCGTTGACATAAGCACGATGCAGCGCATCACGCATCGCCAGGCCATTCATCACGGTCGCCAGCATCCCCATATGGTCGCCAACAACGCGATTCATCCCGGCCTGAGCCAGGCCCGCACCACGGAACAAATTCCCCCCGCCGATGACCACACCTACCTGAATGCCCAGCTCTACCAGTTCTTTCACTTCCTGAGCCATACGATCCAGCACGCTGGCATCGATACCGAAGCCTTCAGCACCTTGCAGTGCTTCGCCACTCAGTTTAAGCAGGATACGTTGATATACGGGTTTTGCATTGGTCGCCATGGTATTTTTCCTGGAAGATATCGTCGAAAAGGGGTGTTAACTGTGTGCGGTATCATCCTAAAAGCATCAGAGAAATACTATTGGGATGAGACTGAAAATGCGCTGTCGAAAGACAGGCAAAAAAGAACCGCCATCAGGCGGTTCTTCTTAAGCAATTAAGACTGCTTGGACATCGCTGCAACTTCTGCCGCGAAATCTGTCTCAGCTTTCTCAATGCCTTCGCCCACTTCAAAGCGGATGAAGTTGGTCACGTCTGCATTTTTTTCTTTCAGCAGCTGGCCCACAGTTTTGCTTGGGTCAATAACGAAAGGCTGACCAGTCAGAGAAACTTCACCGGTGAATTTCTTCATACGGCCTTCAACCATTTTCTCTGCGATTTCTTTCGGCTTGCCAGACTGCATGGCGATGTCCAGCTGAACCTGGTACTCTTTCTCTACCACTTCAGCAGACACATCTTCAGGCTTAACAAATTCTGGCTTGCTGGCAGCAACGTGCATTGCCAGCTGCTTAACCAGCTCTTCGTCAGCGCTTTTAGCCGCGATCAGAACACCGATACGCGCACCGTGCAGGTATGAACCCAGCACGTCGCCTTCCAGAGAAGACACACGACGGATGTTGATGTTTTCACCGATTTTAGCAACCAGTGCAACGCGCTCTTCTTCGAACTGTGCTTTCAGCACATCAACGTCAGTGATTTTGCCGGCAACAGCCGCGTCCAGCACTTTGTCAGCGAAGGCCTGGAAACCAGAGTCTTTAGCAACGAAGTCAGTCTGGCAGTTTACTTCCAGAATCACACCGTAGTTGCCGTCGATTTTGGTTTTGATCACGCCATCAGCAGCAACGTTGCCTGCTTTTTTAGCGGCTTTGATCGCGCCAGATTTACGCATGTTCTCGATCGCCAGCTCGATGTCGCCATTGGCTTCGGTCAGTGCTTTTTTACAATCCATCATGCCAGCGCCAGTGCGCTCGCGCAGTTCTTTTACCAGAGCAGCGGTAATATCAGCCATTCTCTAATCCTCGGTTAGCGTGCATCTGTCAGTGGGCCAGTAATGGCGTTCGCTACAGATGCCAGGTCTCGGGAGAAACATTCTGCCCCGCTGAATTTTCCTTCATCTTCCAGGCCGCAGATACGCTGGCTGTCTTCGGTCCCGCCAGTCACTAACGGATGTCAGCGTCTGAACGGCCCTCAGTGGCCCTCTTTCCTGCAACGTGAAAGCTAGCGGATAAATATGACATTCAGCAAAGCGAAGTCGAAAAAATAAAGGGGCCAATCAAGGCCCCTTCCTTACAGATTCACATCTGATGTACAAGGGCTCTCTAAAGAGCAAACCTTATTACTCAGCTTCAGCGAAGGTTTCTTCTGCCTGCTGAGCCAGGTCCTGCGAGCGACCTTCACGTACAGTGGTAGCCACTGCAGTCAGGTACAGGCTAACAGCACGGATTGCATCGTCATTACCTGGGATAATGAAGTCTACGCCGTCTGGATCAGAGTTGGTATCAACGATAGAAAACACTGGGATACCCAGGTTGTTTGCTTCTTTGATAGCGATGTGTTCGTGATCTGCATCAACAACAAACAGTGCGTCTGGCAGGCCGCCCATGTCTTTGATACCACCCAGGCTGTTTTCCAGCTTGGCCAGTTCACGAGCGCGCATCAGTGCTTCTTTCTTGGTCAGTTTGTCGAAAGTGCCGTCCTGAGACTGGATTTCCAGGTCTTTCAGACGTTTGATTGACTGACGAACAGTTTTCCAGTTAGTCAGCATACCACCCAACCAGCGGTGATTAACGAAGAACTGGTCGCAGCTCAGAGCGTGCTCTTTTACCGCTTCGCTTGCAGCGCGCTTGGTACCAACGAACAGGATCTTACCTTTACGGGAAGAGATCTTGCTCAACTCAGCCAGGGCTTCGTTGAACATTGGTACAGTTTTCTCAAGGTTGATGATGTGAACTTTGTTACGTGCGCCGAAGATGAATGGCTTCATTTTCGGGTTCCAGTAACGGGTCTGGTGACCGAAGTGTACACCGGCCTTGAGCATGTCGCGCATGGAAACAGTTGCCATGATTACCTCTATAGATATAGTTTGGGGTTAAGCCTCCACGTATCCCGTACAACCGACCCATCGACTCTTTCGAACCAGCAAGGCACCCCGGCGTAGGTGTCGATACGTGTGTGTTATTTACACATAGTGAGATTTATGCGTTTCTGAGCCTGGCGATGAAACTCACCGAACAGAGAATCGTCGGCGCGCTTTATACCATAAACCAGCCAGGGTAGCCAATATTTGTTACCTTTTTAGTGCGAACAGGAAAGCGGCTCCCCCCTCCCCGGTCGGGTGACGCCACAAACTGCATTGGCAGCATCCGGGCAGGCTGATACCATTACAGCACTTTCTTTATTATTGTCGAACATGACGACAAATTCGGACCTGATGAATGGCTATTTCAATTAAAACCCCTGAAGAAATCGAAAAAATGCGTGTGGCTGGCCGTCTGGCTGCTGAAGTGCTTGAGATGATCGAAGAACACGTTAAGCCCGGCATCAGTACGGGTGAGCTGGATCGCCTGTGCCACGACCATATCGTGAATAAGCAGCACGCCGTCTCCGCCAGCCTGGGCTATCACGGTTTCCCTAAGTCGGTATGTATCTCCGTTAACGAAGTGGTGTGTCACGGTATCCCGAGCGATGACAAAATCCTTAAAGACGGCGATATCGTCAATATTGACGTTACCGTGATCAAAGATGAGTATCACGGCGACACGTCCACCATGTTTATGGTCGGTAAGCCGACCATTCAGGGTGAGCGTCTGTGCCGCGTCACGCAGGAGAGCCTCTATCTGGCCCTGCGTATGGTGAAGCCAGGCATTCGTCTGCGCACCCTCGGTCGTGAGATCCAGAAATTTGTTGAGGCGCAGGACTTCTCCGTGGTTCGTGAATACTGCGGCCACGGCATCGGCAAAGGCTTCCATGAAGAGCCGCAGGTGCTGCATTACGATGCCGATGATGGCGGCGTAGTGTTACAGGCGGGGATGGCTTTCACCATCGAGCCGATGGTCAATGCCGGTGATTACCGCATCCGCAGCATGAAAGATGGCTGGACGGTAAAAACCAAAGACCGCAGCTTGTCCGCACAGTACGAACACACTATTGTGGTAACCGAAAACGGCTGCGAAATTATGACGCTGCGTAAAGATGACACCATTCCGGCGATTCTGGTCGCAGAATAATGTGCAGGGAGTGACCTGTTTCATTCGGTCCTCCCGCAATCAGCATATCAAGCCGGCAAATGCCGGCTTTTTTTATGGGCACACGAGCAGATCCCTGGTGGAGCGGTGAAATGAACAAAGACGTGACGGAAGCCAGTATCCTGAAAAAACTCACCAAAGCACCACGCCGCTGGGAAGATGCGGAACTTAACCGCGACACGCTCAGGCATCATCTGGATGTGTTCCAACAGCATCTCGCCACGGCCTTTGACGCCGGGCAGGATGCGGAAACCCTGATTGATGCGCGTACGCTGTTTATTGACCGCCTGCTCAGGCGCCTCTGGCGCTTCTTTGGCTTCCCGGAAAAAGAGGGGATCGCCCTGGTAGCCGTTGGGGGCTACGGCCGGGGTGAGCTGCATCCTCTTTCAGACATCGATGTTCTTATCCTCAGCCGCCAACCGCTGTCAGAGGATGATGCCCGCCGTACCAGCGAATTACTGACCCTGATGTGGGATTTGAAACTGGAAGTTGGCCACAGCGTGCGTACCCTGGAAGAGTGTCTGCTGGAAGGGCTTTCAGACCTGACGGTGTCCACTAACCTGATTGAATCACGGATGCTGACCGGCGACCTGGCGCTGTTCCTTGAGCTGCAAAAAAACGTCTTCAGTGACGGCTTCTGGCCTTCCGATCGTTTCTTCGCGGCTAAAATTGAAGAGCAGCAGGAGCGCCACCAGCGCTACCACGGCACCAGCTACAACCTTGAGCCGGATATTAAAAGCAGCCCCGGTGGCCTGCGCGATATTCATACTCTGCTGTGGGTGGCCCGCCGCCACTTCGGTGCCACCTCACTGGACGAAATGGTGGGTTTTGGTTTTCTGACCGAGGCTGAGCGAAATGAACTTAACGAATGCCAAAGTATGCTGTGGCGCATTCGCTTCGCCCTGCACCTTACCCTCCCCCGCTACGACAACCGCCTGCTGTTCGATCGTCAGTTGAATGTCGCACAACGCCTGAACTATCAGGGTGAAGGCAACGAGCCCGTCGAACGAATGATGAAGGATTTTTTCCGCGTCACCCGCCGCGTCAGCGAGCTGAATCAGATGCTGTTACAGCTGTTCGATGAGGCAATTCTGGCGTTGCCGACGGACGAGAAACCCCGACCGCTGGATGATGAGTTTCAGCTGCGCGGTACGCTGATCGATCTGCGCGATGAAACGCTGTTTGCGCGGCAGCCGGAATCGATTATGCGCATGTTTTATACCATGGTGCGCACGCCAAAAATTACCGGCATCTATTCCACCACCCTGCGCCACCTGCGCCATGCCCGCCGTCACCTGAAACAGCCACTGTGTACCATTCCTGAGGCGCGGACGCTGTTCCTGTCGATTCTGCGTCATCCGGGTGCCGTCAGCCGGGCTTTGGTGCCGATGCATCGTCACAGCGTACTGTGGGCCTATATGCCACAGTGGAGCAATATCGTCGGCCAGATGCAGTTCGACCTGTTCCACGCCTATACGGTAGATGAGCATACGATCCGCGTATTGCAGAAGCTGGAAAGTTTTGCCGACGAGCGCACCCGCCCCCGCCATCCGCTGTGCGTTGAGCTCTGGCCCCGCCTGCCACAGCTGGAATTGCTGCTGATGGCGGCCCTGTTTCACGATATCGCTAAAGGTCGCGGCGGCGATCACTCCATCCTTGGGGCGCAGGATGCGCTGGAGTTTGCCGAGATGCACGGCCTCAACTCGCGTGAAACGCAACTGGTGGCCTGGCTGGTGCGTCATCATCTGCTGATGTCGGTGACCGCCCAGCGACGCGATATTCAGGACCCCACCGAAATTCAGCAGTTTGCCGAAGTGATGCAGAATGAGAATCGTCTGCGTTATCTGGTCTGCCTTACCGTGGCCGACATCTGCGCCACCAATGAAACGCTGTGGAACAGCTGGAAACAGAGTCTGTTACGTGAACTGTTCTTCGCCACCGAAAAGCAGCTGCGCCGCGGCATGGAAAACAGTCCGGATCTGCGCGAACGCGTGCGTCATCATCGTCTGCAGGCCCTCGCCCTGCTGCGCATGGATAACATCGATGAGGAAGCATTGCACAGCATCTGGGGCCGCTGTCGCGCCGACTATTTCCTGCGCCACACGCCAAACCAGCTGGCGTGGCACGCCCGTCATCTGATGAATCATGACCTGACACAGCCGCTAATCCTGGTCAGCCCGCAGGCGACGCGCGGCGGCACGGAAATCTTTATCTGGAGCCCGGATCGCCCGTATCTGTTTGCGGCCGTGGCGGGAGAGCTGGACCGGCGAAACCTGAGCGTGCATGACGCGCAGATCTTTACCAGCCGTGACGGCATGGCCATGGACACCTTTATCGTGCTGGAACCGGACGGCAGCCCGCTGGCAACCGATCGTCATGAGATGACCCGCCAGGCGCTGGAACAGGCGATCTGTCAGACCAGCTGGCATCCGCCACGCACCCGACGCCAGTCCGCCCGCCTGAAGCATTTCAATGTGGATACGGCGGTAAACTTTTTACCCACACAC
The DNA here is from genome assembly GCF_001571305.1 of Erwinia persicina NBRC 102418. Taxonomy (GTDB): domain Bacteria; phylum Pseudomonadota; class Gammaproteobacteria; order Enterobacterales; family Enterobacteriaceae; genus Erwinia; species Erwinia persicina. The sequence goes on from NZ_BCTN01000015.1 coordinate 39,270, forward strand.
ACTGACAGACGAACGTATCTGGAATTAGTGGCGCTCGATCAGCCCGGTTTGCTGGCGCGGGTGGGAGAAGTCTTTGCAGATTTAAACGTGTCGCTGCACGGTGCGCGCATCAGCACCATTGGTGAACGCGTGGAGGATTTATTTATTCTGGCCAACAACGATCGGCGCGCATTAGATGCCGATTTGCGCGAACGGCTGCAACAACGGTTGACAGAGGCCCTTAATCCAAACGATAAAGTGTGACCCAGATTGACTTTTTAACCGTGCCGGCGCGGGATCCTGCTGCAGCGGAATCGTTTTCGTTCTAAAGCGCACGGCAAAACCAGGAAGAGATGATTTATGCAACAGTTACAGAGTGTTATTGAGGCCGCCTTTGAGCGCCGTGCAGACATTACCCCGGCGAACGCCGACAGCGCAACGCGTGATGCCGTCAATCAGACCATCGCCCTGCTGGATAGCGGTGCTCTGCGTGTGGCCGAGAAGATTAATGGCGAGTGGGTCACTCACCAGTGGCTGAAAAAGGCGGTACTGCTGTCATTCCGTATCAACGATAATCAGGTCATGGAAGGCGCAGAAAGCCGCTATTACGACAAAGTTCCGATGAAATTTGCCGATTATGATGACGCGCGCTTCAAAAAAGAAGGCTTCCGCGTGGTGCCACCGGCAGCCGTTCGTCAGGGCGCGTTCATCGCGCGTAATACCGTGCTGATGCCCTCGTATGTCAACATTGGTGCCTACGTTGATGAAGGTTCAATGGTGGATACCTGGGCCACCGTCGGCTCCTGTGCGCAGATTGGTAAAAATGTGCACCTGTCGGGCGGCGTGGGTATCGGTGGCGTGCTGGAGCCTCTTCAGGCTAACCCAACCATCATCGAAGACAACTGCTTTATTGGTGCACGTTCAGAAATCGTAGAAGGCGTGATCGTCGAAGAGGGTTCGGTGATCTCAATGGGTGTCTACATTGGCCAGAGCACCAAAATCTTCGACCGTGAAACCGGTGAAGTGCATTACGGCCGCGTTCCTGCGGGATCCGTCGTGGTATCAGGAAACCTGCCGTCAAAAGACGGGACTTACAGCCTGTACTGTGCGGTCATCGTGAAAAAAGTGGATGCTAAAACCCTGGGTAAAACCGGTATCAACGAACTGCTGCGTACCATCGACTAATCGTCGCACGGGCCATGCCAGTGGCCCGTAAAGCTATCTTTCCACTTCCACCGACGACTACCTCTTTCACCTTACGAAACAAGTGATGCTATTGTGCGCAATCCAGGCGTATAATCCGCGCCAGAAAATCATTGTTCTTAAATTAACCGATCCTTTGCCGTTTGACGGATAGCGACGACTCTGATCGCATCTGGATCGATAGTCTCCCAAAAGGAAAATGCTATGTACGACAATCTTAAAGGGTTGGGTATCTCTTCACCTGAAGATATCGACCGTTACAGCCTGCGTCAGGAAGCTAATAATGACATCCTGAAAATCTACTTCCGTAAAGACAAAGGCGAGTTTTTTGCCAAAAGCGTGAAATTCAAATATCCGCGTCAGCGTAAAACCGTGGTCGCCGATAATGCCAGCCAGGGCTACAAAGAAGTCCAGGAAATCAGCCCGAATCTGCGCTATGTGATTGATGAGCTTGACCAGATTTGCCAGCGTGACCAGGTCGAAGTCGATTTGAAACGTAAAATCCTTGATGATCTGCGTCATCTGGAAAGCGTTGTTTCTCACAAAATCGCTGAAATTGAATCGGATCTGGATAAACTGACCCGTAACGGTCGTTAATTTCCACCGTGATATAAAAAAGGGTGGCCCGAATACGGGCCACCCTTTTTTTATTGTGGCGGGTCTTTTCTGACCGACACGCCGGGGAGACCGTTTTTCAGATCCCCCCTTTTTTAGTCATTACTGCATCAACAGATAAATACTGGCATCCCCACGCTGAATATTCAGCGCCAGCACCGAGGGTTTGGTGTCGAGGATTTTACGCAACTCACCCAGATTCGCGATCGGCTGCTGATTCACACCCAGGATCACATCATCTTTCTTCAGGCCAATCCGCGCAGCCGCAGAGCCAGGTTTCACATTGTCGACTTTCACGCCCTTATTGCCTTTCACATCGTAGTTGCTGAGGTCTGCCCCTTCGATACCGTTATAGATGGTACCGGAATCGACTTTATCCGCACTACTCTGCTGCAGTGCCACATTGACGCTCATTGGCTTACCGTCACGGATCAGGCCAAGTTCCATTTTCGTGCCGACCGGCAATGAACCAACCTCTGCGCGAAGGGCTGCAAAACTGGAGATCGGTTTATTATTGATAGAGACAATGACATCGCCGGCTTTAATCCCGGCCTGAGCCGCTGAGGACTTCGGCAATACCTGGCTGACGAAAGCACCGCGCTGGGCATCGACTTTCATCGCTTTCGCCAGTTCAGAGTTCAGTTCGGTCCCCATAATACCCAATTCACCGCGTTTCACCTGGCCATACTCGACCATCTGCGAAGTCAGGTTTTTCACCATATTACTCGGGATGGCAAAGCCAATGCCGATGTTGCCGCCGTCCGGTGCCAGAATGGCGGTGTTAATCCCGATCAGTTCACCCTTGAGATTGACCAGCGCGCCCCCGGAGTTACCCCGGTTGATAGCGGCATCAGTCTGGATAAAGTTTTCGTAATTTTCCACATTCAGACCGCTGCGGCCGAGTGCAGACACAATACCTGAGGTCACGGTTTCACCCAGGCCATACGGGTTGCCGATCGCTACCGTATAGTCACCGACGCGCAGATTATCGGAGTCAGCAATCTTAATCGCCGTCAGATTTTTCGCATCCTTCAACTGGATGAGCGCAATATCTGACCGCGGATCTTTACCAATCACTTTCGCATCATAATGACGACCATCGCTTAACTGCACCTGAATTTTGGTGGCGTTATCGACTACGTGGTTGTTGGTGACCACATAGCCTTTCGCGGCATCGATAACCACACCTGAACCCAACGCGCGGAAGGTTTGCTGCTGGTCAGCGCCCCCATTTCCGTTGCCTTCAGGCCCGCCACCCTGGCACATTGGGGAACCCAGGAAGGGAGACCCCTCCTGGCAGAAAGGCGAGTTGCCGCCAAAGAATTGCTGGAACTGCTGAGACATACGCGGCGTGCGTACCGTGGTGCTCCCTTCAACATTGATGCTGACGACTGACGGCATCACCGTTTCCAGCATGGGGGCCAGACTCGGCAATGGCTGAGTGGAAGAGGAAGAGGCCGTTTCCGCAGCACTGGCAGCTAACGGGTTCAATGCCAGGCCCAGGCTCAGAGCCAGCGCGCTCAAAACTAACGTTGTTTTTTTCATTGGTCGGATTCTCAAGATAATTCAGTGAAGTAACCATTGCTGTGGTTGTCGTTGTGATATTGAGATTAATTTTTTAACGCTAAGTTCATGTTTAAACATAAAGTAATAGTAAAAAAGTATTGTACGTCTTTACAATTCTTAGCGCTTATCACCGCTATTCCACCGCCATCAGGCGTCGGTACTCATCCCATGCATATTGATCGGTCATGCCACTGATGTAATCCTGTAACAGCCGTACGCGATAATAGTATTCCCAGATCGCGCTCTCTTGCGGATGGTTATCCAGTGACGCAACCGCCTCCGTATAGGCAAGACGAAAACGTGTCGACAGTTTATGAAAAAGACGGGTTTCAATAGGGTAGCCTTTTAAATAATCCTTCGCCGTCAGTTCACTAAATTCGGCCTGTGAAAGCAGCAACAGCGGCCGGTAAATTTCCAGCAGTCCGCTGATCACCCGATAGCCTTGCAGCTCCAACTGTTCGACCTCAGGATGGTTAAATACATGACGGAACGCGACTTTTTTAAACACTTCCAGTAGCTGACTGTGTGGGCTACCGTCTTCCAGTAGTGCCTCGTTAAATTCACCGTGATACACGTCCGTCAGATGATCGATAAAGCGGCTGGCCGCATGAGGAACCAGCTCAGCCACCGTGTTGACGCGTAAATACATGAAAAACTGATCTTCGCTGCACAGCGCGGTGCGCGGATTACGCGACTTTTCCAGCGCGCGGGTGACCACGGTAGCAAAAAGATCGTCTTCCTGATGACCAGGCCAGAGCTGAAATAAGTGCTGATATAACTGTTCAACACTAAAAATATTTTTTTCGACTGCATCTTCCAGGTCCGCCACGCAATAGGAAATATCGTCAGCGGCTTCCATAATATAAGTCAGAGGAAAGCGGCAGTGCGGCTCAAGGTGTAATTGCTCTCGCAGCCGGGCGATATATTCCTCTTCCGCCAGATAATAGCCCGGTTTTTTCATTAAATAACTGTGGCTGGCGGGAACGGGCCCGTTATGCCAGGCCGGTCGGGTATATTTTAAAATGCAGCCCACCTGTGCCCAGGTGAGATTCATCTTCATCAGGGTATGCACCATGCGGATCGCCTGGGCATTCCCTTCAAAATGAGAGAGATCCTGACGCACTTTCCGGCGTAATTCGTTAAGCCCGTCATCGCGCTGATGCAGCACCGAAGGCACACAGCGGTCATCCCGTCCACCATCCGGTACCCAGTCGGCATCCAGCTGCTGACGGAACCAGTCATTAATCGCCGATTCGCCAAAGTGACCAAACGGCGGATTACCAATGTCGTGCATCAGGCAGGCCATCTCAACAATGCTTTCAAAGGGGGCGGTCAGCTCCTTCAGCCCCAGCGGTTCAAGCTGCCCCATCTCCTGCAGACGCGTCAGGACCTCCTTGGCGATATAACGCCCCACCTGCTGCACCTCCAGCGAATGGGTTAGCCGGGTACGCACCGCAGCGTTCCGCTCCAGCGGGAAGACCTGGGTTTTTTGCTGCAAGCGGCGGATAGCCGCCGAATTAATGATACGCCCGCGATCGCTTTCAAAAATACGCAGGATTTCATGTTCATTCTTCGGCCCCTGATAAGGGCGAAACAGACGCTGCCAGTTAATCTTTTTGCGGAAGTCGATCCCGGTCATACCTTATTCCCTCTGGTTTACGACGCCGTGATTATCGCAGTACCGATTAGCGGATTATTTCTCTTGAGCTGCCATGATAGACTATGCGCTGAAATGAATGGCAAATTCCACTAATTCAGAGAGTATCCCTATGAAAGCAGGCATTATTGGCGCAATGGAACAGGAAGTGACGCTCCTGCGTGACAAAATTGAAAACCGTCAGACCCTGACGCTGGCAGGCTGTGAAATTTACACGGGTACGCTGAACGGTGTCGAAATCGCCCTGCTGAAATCCGGCATCGGTAAAGTCTCAGCCGCGCTGGGCACCACCCTACTGCTGGAGCTGTGCAAACCGGATTTTGTGATCAATACCGGTTCTGCTGGCGGTCTTGCCCCGACGTTGACGGTGGGCGATATCGTGGTTTCCGATGAAGTGCGCTATCACGATGCCGATGTGACCGCCTTCGGCTATGAGCCGGGTCAGATGGCAGGCTGCCCGGCCGCCTTCAAGGCAGATGAAAAATTGATTGCGGCGGCTGAACAGTGTATCGGTGAACTCAACCTGAACGCTGTGCGTGGCCTGGTCGTCAGCGGCGATGCCTTTATCAACGGCGCTGCGCCGCTGGCGCGCATTCGCACCACCTTCCCGCAGGCGATCGCAGTGGAGATGGAAGCGACGGCAATCGGCCATGTTTGCCATCAGTTTGGCACCCCGTTTGTCGTCGTTCGTGCGATCTCCGACGTGGCGGATCAGGCGTCCCATCTGAGCTTCGACGAGTTCCTCGTGGTGGCTGCCCGGCAGTCCTCCCTGATGGTCGAAACCTTACTGACTCACCTTGCCCGTGGCTAAACACCTCCGGTGTCTGGTTCTGCTGTGGCTGGCCTGTGCCGCCACAGTTCAGGCCGCCCCCCGGGTGGTTACCCTGGCTCCCAACATCACTGAACTGGCCTTTGCTGCCGGGATCATCCCCGTTGGTGTCAGCGCTTACTCTGATTTTCCGCCGGCCGCACAGCATATCGAACAGGTGGCTAACTGGCAGGGGATCAATATCGAAAAACTGCTCAGGCTGAAGCCTGACGTGGTCATTGCGTGGCAGGGGGGGACACCGCAGCGCCAGGCCGATCAGCTCCAGGCACTGGGCATCCGCGTGGTCTGGCTGGCACCGGACTCGATTGCGCAATTAACAGACAGTCTGCGGCAGCTGGCCGCGTACAGTCCGCGCCCGTTACAGGCCGAACAGGCCGCAGCGGCGCTCCAGGCGCAGTTTGATACGCTACGGCAGCGTTACCGGTCACAGCCGGTGAAGCGCGTATTTTTACAGTTTGGCCTCAGTCCCCTCTTTACCGCATCGGGCCATACCCTGCAGGATGAGGTCTTGCGCCTGTGCAAGGGGGAAAATATTTTTGCCACGGCGTCAGCGCCCTGGCCACAGGTCAGCCGTGAGCAGGTATTATTACGCCAGCCCGCCGCCGTGGTGACGCCCGGCGACAGCGCTCATGCCCGTCAGATTGCGCAGTTCTGGCAACCCCAACTCACCGTGCCGATCGTGGCCATTAATGATGACTGGATAAGTCGTGCAGGACCACGTATGATTCTCGCCGCACAAAAATTGTGCAGCGAATTAGCCACAGTCCCTCTTCCATCACGCTCATAATCACCGCAAAAGGTGAGTAAAGATCCGGCGCTGGCTGCCGTTAACTAAGTGTAACGGCGATTTTTCGTTCGTTTTTTATCAGGGTATTTTGCCCTGTTTTATACCAGGAAATAGCACCATGAAAACCCTTTATCTGGCCCTCGGGCTAATGATGACGGGTCACGTCTTTGCTGCCTCAACCACCGGCAGCATTGGGGTGAAATTAACTATCTACTCACAGTGCAGTGTAGACGGGAGCACCCTTTCTGCTTCCCGCCTGCCCGGCATTGCGTGTGGATCGCAGCCTGATGCACAGCCTAAAATCACGCAAAGTGTTATTACGCGCGATGGGGTGAATCGTCAGGAGGCAAGGTTAGTTACCGTCGAATGGTAATTTACCCATCCAACGACAGGTTACAAATGCGTCAGTCGCACGAGAGAACCTGCATTATTTTGGGTAAAAAAAATGCTTCCCGGTAACGGGAAGCATTTTTATTTTGCAGGCCGGTTAAATGCTAAATGAAGAACCACATCCACAGGTGGTCTTGGCATTCGGGTTGGTCACGATAAAGCGCGATCCTTCCAGGCCTTCGGTATAATCGACTGCGCCACCCACCAGGTATTGCAGACTCATCGGATCCACGACCAGCGCAACGCCCGATTTCTCAATGGTCATATCCCCATCGTTAATCTTATCGTCGAAGGTAAAACCGTACTGGAACCCGCTACAACCACCGCCGGTGATATAAACGCGCAGTTTCAGATCCGGGTTATCCTCATCCGAAATCAGGTTTTTGACTTTACTCGCCGCGGCTTCAGTAAATTGCAGGGGCAGGACTACTTCGTCGCTCATAGGTCACTCCAGTATACGTACAGGCCGGTGCCTGACAGGTCACAATTCGACCATAATTAATGTCATTATCTAACACACTGCCATCGCAATCAAGTTCAGGCTGTACCACCCTGTGCGGTAACGGCTTCGTTTTCACGCTGCTGCTGCTTCGCTAAGGTGCGGGCAAGCAGAGAAGAATACAAGGGTTGCCCACCGAGAAACTGGGCCAGCAGCGTCGCCCCCAGGCAGGTAATGATCATCGGCAGGATCAACTGATAGTTGTCCGTCATCTCCAGCACCAGAACGATGCCGGTAAGCGGGGCACGGACGGAAGCGGCAAACAGCGCGCCCATACCGGCGATGGCAAACGTCGCAGCCTGCAGATGATAGTCCGGCAGCCAGGCGGCCGCACAGAGACCAAATGCCGTGCCCAGCAGCGTGCCCAGCGCCAGCATCGGGGCAAAAATACCGCCGGGCGCGCCAGAACAAAAACAGAGTAGCGTGGTGGCCAGCCGGACAATAAACAGAAACAGCAGCATCCCAATGGAGAAATTGCCCGCCGCCGCCAGCGGGATCAGGCTGGAACCGCCCCCGGCAGCCGCCGGTAACAGCAGGCCCAGCACTCCGCATCCGCCCCCCAGTAAGGCCCCCACCAGCAGTACCTTGCTTAAACGACCACCATGCAGACGCTGAAACAGATCCTGGATACGGAAAATAAACTGATTAAACGCCACGCCCACGACGCCAAATATCATCCCGAGCAGCAGATAGAGCCACAGCGTATTCACCGGCGCATCGGCGAGGCGGCCAATTTCAATCACCGCGTGTTCCCCGTTAAAAATACGGAACACGATGCTCGACATAATCACACCAACGAACACCGCCTTAATGGAAATCAGGCTGTAGCGGAACTGCAAACGCATCTCTTCAATAATAAACAGTATCCCGGCCAGCGGCGCGTTAAAGGCCGCCGACAGACCCGCCGCCGCACCGGTCGCCAGCAGCGAATGGCGGGCCTCGGTACTTTTCATGCGGAAGATATCCAGCAGCATCCGGCCGATATTCCCCCCCAGCTGCACCGTCGGCCCCTCGCGCCCGAGTACCATTCCGGCCCCCAGCGTGCCCATGCCGCCGATAAATTTCACCGGGATCACCCGCCACCAGCGCACCGGACGCAGCTCCTCCAGCGCACCTTCAATTTCAGGGATACCCGACCCCGCCGCTTCGGGCGCAAAACGCCGTACCAGGTAATAGCCGCCTGCGGCCAGCAGGGCTGAGGCGAAAAAGGCCAGCACGATCATGACCAGCGGCTGGCCTTCGAAGGCGAGCACTCCGCTGGTTCGCAGGAAAATGATTCGATTTACTGCCTTTTCAAACGCCACCCCAACCAGGCCGGTCAGCGTGCCAACCATACCCGCCATGACCAGAATGGTCAGTGGGGTTTTATCACGCCGCAGCAGCAGACGCAGAAAATCACCGCGACGCACAGGCACCACGTTGAGCTCATCGGTAGAAGTCGATTGCTGTTTCATCGTTCGTTCATTTCAGGGTAAAGATGGGTCAATATACTAACCGTTCCCGCCATGAACACCCGCGCTTTAATTCTCTCTAATCGTGTCATAACCAGCATCAGCCTTTGGCTGCTCCGCCAAGTTCCCTTAGAATAGACGGGTTTTTCCATGAATGATCAGGAGTGGTTCCATGAGTAAGTCTGAAAACCTGTACGCTCAGGCGCAGCAGTTAATTCCCGGTGGCGTAAACTCACCGGTGCGAGCCTTTAACGGCGTTGGCGGCGTGCCACTGTTTATCGAACGTGCTGACGGTGCCCTGCTGTACGATGTGGATGGCAAAGCCTACATCGACTATGTCGGCTCGTGGGGCCCGATGGTGCTGGGCCATAATCATCCCGCCATCCGTCACGCGGTGATTGAAGCGGCCGAGCGCGGCCTGAGCTTCGGTGCACCGACGGAGATGGAAGTCAAAATGGCGGCGCTGGTGACCGAACTGGTCCCCACCATGGATACCGTTCGTATGGTCAACTCCGGCACCGAAGCCACCATGAGCGCGATTCGCCTGGCGAGAGGTTTCACCCATCGCGACAAAATTATTAAGTTTGAAGGCTGCTACCACGGCCACGCTGACTGCCTGCTGGTCAAGGCAGGGTCAGGCGCACTGACGCTGGGCCAGCCAAACTCCCCGGGCGTTCCGGCCGATTTTGCTAAACACACCCTCACCTGCACCTACAACGATCTCACGACGGTACGCGCCGCCTTTGAGCAGTACCCGGAAGAGATCGCCTGTATCATCGTGGAGCCGGTTGCGGGCAACATGAACTGCATCCCACCGCTGCCATCGTTCCTGCCTGGCCTGCGTGCACTGTGCGACGAGTTTGGCGCCCTGCTGATTATCGATGAAGTCATGACCGGCTTCCGCGTGGCGCTCGCTGGCGCTCAGGCTCACTATGGCGTTAAGCCCGATCTGACCTGCCTCGGTAAAATCATCGGCGGCGGGATGCCGGTCGGTGCCTTTGGTGGCCGCCGCGAAGTGATGGACGCGCTCTCCCCTACCGGGCCGGTCTATCAGGCCGGTACGCTGTCCGGCAATCCGATTGCGATGGCGGCCGGCTTTGCCTGTCTGACCGAAGTGGCCCGCCCGGGCACGCATGAGGCGCTGACGCGTCTGACCACGCAGCTGGCCGACGGCCTGCTGGCAGCGGCAAAAGCGGAAAAAATTCCCTTCGTGGTTAACCATGTTGGCGGCATGTTCGGGCTGTTCTTTACCGATGCGGAAAGCGTCACCTGCTATGCAGATGTGACGAAGTGCGACGTGGAGCGCTTCAAGCGTTTCTTCCATCTGATGCTGGAAGAGGGCGTCTATCTGGCACCCTCGGCCTTTGAAGCGGGCTTTATGTCACTGGCACACAGCCCGGAAGATATTCAGCGCACGATTGATGCCGCACGCCGCAGCTTTGCAAAGCTGTAAAGCGGAATAACGGGCCGGGCAAAAACGTTGCCCGGCCCGGCCTTGCCTTGCCGTAAATCACCCGCAGGGTCGGCCTTTTCCGGTCGGCCCTTTTTTACACCTTGCGCAGCAGATAGACAAAGTACGGCGCGCCGATAAAGGTCGCCAGCAGCCCAGCCGGGATCTGATCCGGGAAAGCCAGCATCCTTCCACACCAGTCAGCCGCCACCATCACTCCGCCTCCCAGCAGCGCGGCCATCACCTGCTGCGGTAAGGCCCGGCGGAAACCGAGCATCCGTGCAATATGCGGCGCCATCAGCCCGACAAAGCTCAGTGGGCCGATAGTCAGCGTCGCCGCAGCGGTCAGCACGGCGGCCAGCAGCAGCAGCGCCAGCCGCGAGGGCGTCAGCGCGATCCCGACCGCCCGGGCGGTCGCGCCACCCAGCGGCAGTATGGTCAGCCAGCGGCGACACAGCGGCACCAGCGCCAGCAGAACCCCCATGATGATCAGCGTGCGCTTCGCCTGCAGGACGTCAATGTTATAGGTTGACCCGGAAATCCACGTCAGCAGATTCGCCATACGCGGATCGCCGCTGGCCAGCAGCAGCATCATCAGCGTGGTAAAGGCGGTACTCAGAGCCATCCCTGCCAGCAGCATCCGCTCTGGGGAGAAACCGCCACGCCCGGCGGCCACCGAGATCACCAGCAGGGTCAGCGCGGCGCCCAGGCTGCCCGCAGGCAGCAGCCAGCCAAAGGCATCGCCCGGCACGATAAACAGCATCACCACCACGCCAAAGGCCGCACCGGAGCTGATCCCCAGCACTTCAGGGCTGGCCATCGGATTACCGGTCAGCCGCTGTACAACACAGCCCGCGACGCCCAGCATCATTCCGGTCGCCATCGCTGCCACCATCCGCGGCCAGCGCCACGGTAACAGCTGCTGCCACAGTTCACCGCTGGCCCACACCCAGCCATGCGCATCGCGGCCAAAGCTTAACGCCACCGCCATCAGCAGCAGCAGGACGCCGCCACCGATCGCCGCCCACCACAGCAGGTTCTGCCGCTCGGAAGGCACCCGATCTCCCTGATCCATCGCCGGTGGAACAGAGCCGGTTCGCAGGCGTGGCAGCAGCCACAACAGCAGCGGCGCACCGATGACGGCGGTCACCGTCCCGGTGGAGATCTCACCCATATGGGGAGTCAGCCACAGCACCGTCTGATCCGCCAGCCACAACAGCAGTGCGCCGATGATCGGGGCCAGCATCAGACGGCTGATCAAACGACGGAAGCCCAGCATCTTCGCCAGCAGCGGCGAAAACAGCCCGACAAAACCGATAATACCCACCGCATTGACCAGCGAGGCGCTGATTAAAATCGCCAGTGCCAGCACGCCGATGCGCGCCAGCGAAAGGGCCAGGCCCAGATTCTTTGCCACACCATCGTCCAGGCCCATCAGGGTCATCGGACGCAGCAGCAGCAGGGTCAGCAACAGTCCACCCAGCAGACGCGGCCAGAGGAACGCCACGTTACTCCAGTCCATCTGATTCAGCGAACCGCTGCTCCACAGAAACATATTCTGCAGCTGATCGTGATTGAAGATGGCGAAGATCTGGTTCACCGCACCGCAGTACAGCGACACCACCAGCCCTGCCAGTATCAGCGTGACCGGCGACATGCGTTTACCCCAGGCGACGCCAAAGACGACGATCCCTACCAGCACCGCTCCCGTCATGGCTGCCAGTTGCTGCGTAACCATGCCACCCGCGACGCCCCACAGCGTAACCACGGTCAACCCCAGTTGGGCCCCGCTGGCCACGCCCAGAGTCGCCGGTTCGGCCAGCGGATTGCGCAGCACCTGTTGAAACAGCAGACCGACCAGCCCCAGCCCCGCCCCTGCCAGCAGTGACAGCGTCAGGCGCGGCATCAGGCTGTAGTGAAACACCATCTGTTCAATACGATTGTTATCCGGGGTCAGGAGCGCCGTCAGCCAGAGTTGATGCGGCAGGCGCTGCTGCAGATTGACCAGTGTCAGGGCCAGTGCCGCAGCAAACAGCACGACAGGCAGCAGGAGCGGCAAACGAGAATGACGCATCATTTCACCTCCAGTGCATGGTCAAGGCTGTCAATCAGCTGCATGGCTGACAGTGTGGCCCCATAGAACCATACCCGGGGCATGGCTTTAAAACGGCCGCTACGGACAAACGGCAGCGATTGCCAGAGCGCCGTCGAGGTGACCTCGTCAACAATCGCCTGATTATCGTGCTCAAAGCCGATTGCATCGACATCGCCCAAATCGGCCAGTCTTTCAATGCCCACAATCACGCTCCCCCAGAAAGTACTTTCTGCTTTCCAGGCGTTTTCCAGCCCCAGATTATCCAGCACTTCCTGGAACAGTCCGTTGGCGGTGAAAACGATCACATGGCGCGGGTCAACAATGGACAGCAACAGCAGTGGGCGCGGCGGACGATGGGCCAGTTTATTTTTCAGTCGTGCCATCTGACTATCCAGATCGGCCAGGTGCGCCACCGCCTGGGGAACCCGGCCAATGTGTTTCGCCAGTACCATCAGCGAGCGACGCGCGCTGGTCAGCGGCTTGCCCGTTCCCCCCTCGTTAAAGGTGAAACCCAGCCCCGGTGCTATACGCATAAAGCGTGACGGATCCGGACCGTACCCCTGGGAATAGAGGATCAGCGTCGGTTTCATCTGGGTAATCAGTTCAAGATTGGGTTCGGTACGCAGCCCGACATCCACCACCGATGCGGGCAGAACAGGCTCACCCACCCACTGCCGATAACCATTCAGTTCGGCAGCCCCTGCAGGGATCACGCCAAGGGCCATCAGCAGCTCCAGCGGTAACCATTCCAGCGCAATAATGCGCTGCTCACCCGAGGCATGGGCCATAAGGGGAAACTGTGCCAGCAGGGGGGAAAAGGCCAGTGCCGTCAGCAGACGGCGACGCAAAATATCCGGCATCACAACATCCCATATTTAATAAACAAAACTCACCGGCGCTCCACCTTGCGGATGCGGCAAAATCCCCATCGGAATACCATAAATCTGTTCCAGCACGCTCCCGGTCATGATCGCCTCCGGCCCGCCCTGGGCAATCATTTCCCCGCCGCGCAGCGCGACCAGATGGTCGCAGTAACGCGCCGCCATATTGATATCGTGCAGCACCGCAATCACCGTCAGGCCGCGTTCACGGCTGAGACGCTGGATCAGCGCCAGCACGTCTACCTGATGGGCGATATCCAGCGCAGAGGTGGGTTCATCCAGCAGCAGGCAGCGGCTGTTTTGCGCCACCAGCATGGCGATCCACGCACGCTGACGTTCTCCCCCGGACAGGCTATCCACCAGCCGCTGGGCAAAAGGTTTCAGCCCGACCAGGGCGATCGCCTCTTCGACCCGCTCCCGATCGTCCACGCCGAAACGGCCCAGCGCGCCGTGCCAGGGGTAGCGCCCCACCGCCACCAGCTCACGTACCGTCATACCTTCCGCCGCAGGCAGTTGCTGTGGCAGATAGGCGACTTCGCGCGCAAATGCCTTGCTCTGCCAGCTGGCCACAGGCCGATCGTTAAGCAGTACCTGCCCTGACGATGCCGCGTGATGGCGCCCCAGCATTTTCAGCAGGGTCGATTTTCCGGAACCATTATGGCCGATCAGGCCACAGACTTTCCCGGCGGGAAAGGCCAGCGACAGCGGCTGTAACAGGGTGCGGCCTGGCACGCTAAAGCTGACACGGTCCAGGCTGAAGGTCGTTTCGGTGGAGTGCTGTTGCATGGTGATCTTCTGATTGGCGGGTGCGGTGAACCGCACCCGGTTAGACATTTAGAAACGGAAGGTGGCCGTGCCGACAATCTGGCGCTCCGCGCCCCAGTAGCAGGCGTGCTCACGGTAGCAGCTGGCAACATAATTACGGTCAAACAGGTTATTAACATTGATGCCAATGGAAGAACCTGGCAGGCCGAACCGCCCCAGATCATATTTCACCGCGGCATCAACCAGCGTATAGCCTGCGACGTCGAAGTTTTGGTCCTGCTTATCGCCGTTGCTGTCCTGATGGCGATACAGCCCCTTGCTTTCACCCACATAGCGCAGCCCGGTTCCCAGCGTCAGGCCGGAGAGTGCCGTCTCATTGAAGGTGTAATCGCCCCACAGGGACGCCATATGCTTAGGCACCTGCACCGGCGTTTTGCCACGCAGATAGTTGTCTTCAGTGTATTCCGCATCGGTATAACTGTAGGACGCCGTCACATTGATGTTGGCATTCACCGCAGCTTTAGCTTCAAACTCGAAACCACGTGAGCGAATTTCCCCGCCCTGTACGCTGAACAGCGGTGCCGCCGGGTCACCCATCAGGTTATTGTTTTTGGTCAACTGGTAAATCGCCCCGGTCAGCACGATCGGGCGATCTTTCGGCACATATTTCACGCCGGCTTCATACTGTTTGGCGCGTGAGGGCGTAAAGGTTTCTCCACCCAGAGTGGTGCCGCTGTTAGGAATAAACGACTCACTGTAGCTGAAATAAGGGGCGATGCCGTTATCGAAGACATAGTTCACCCCACCGCGCCAGGTAAAGGCCTGATCGTGGGTTTTGTTTTCACTGGCGTTGCGATCGAATGCTGACATGGTGAGATAGTCATAGCGCCCGCCCAGGGTTAACACCCAGCGGTCCCACTCCATCTGATCCTGCGCGTAAAGACCGGTCTGTTCCTGCTTGTTCAGGTACTGATACGGGTTATACAACAGGGTTGGCTGATCGTTGCCGTACACCGGATTCAATGCATCCAGCGGGGCAGCTGCGCCAAAAATAGCATCGATATCGTTGCGTGAACGCTGATAATCCACGCCCATCAGCAGCGTGTGATCCACCTGACCCGTAGCAAATTTAGCCTGCGCCTGGGTGTCGACGGCAAACTGATTCAGCTTCTCCTGAGAGTGCGCGTAACCTCGATCGATGGTGTTATTGACGGTATTCAGGCCGTTGCCATAAATGCTCAGGTAATGGGTGCGCATCTGGGCGTAACGCAGGTTCTGGCGCACGGTCCAGGTATCATTAAAGGCATGGTCAAAACTGTAGCCGACCATTTTGGTGTTTCGCGAAATCTTGTTGCTGTCTTCGCCTTCATCAAAGTCCCTTGGCAGCTTGTGCTGATTGCCGTTGGCGTCGGTAATCGGGACGACCGTGCCTTCACGCGGCAACCATCCGTAATAGCCGGTTTCCGGTTCATTCTGGAAGTAGCTGAGGAAAGTAAAGTTGGTGTTCTCATCGGGCTGCCAGCTGAAAGAAGGAGCAACGGTATAACGCTTCTCTTTATTCATCTGCTGCTGCGCATCAGCACTGCGTGCCAGGCCTGTCAGGCGATAAGAGAATTCGCCGTTATTATCCAGTGCACCGCCAAAGTCAAAACCTGTTGAAAACAGGTTATCAGTGCCCATCTGGAACTGAACCTCACGTAAAGATTCGGTGGTCGGACGCTTACTCACCATGGATACGATGCCGCCGGGATTACTTTTCCCATACAGCACGGATGTCGGGCCGCGCATCAGCTCAACGCGCTCCAGGAAATAGGGATCAACCGCAAACTCTGAGTAATTGTCACCCTGTAGTTTCAGCCCATTGAGATACTGATTGGTATTTGTCTCACTAAAACCGCGGATGGATAAGGCATCAATCACGTTCGACGCACCGCGGTTACCCACCATCACCCCGGTGGTATAGCCCAGCGCTTCTTTCACTGATAAAGGCTGGTGTGTCTGCATTTCCTGGCTGGTAATGATCGACACTGACTGCGGGTTTTTCTCAATAGGCGTGTCGGTCTTGGTGCCGGTGGCGCTGTGTTTTGCCGCAATCGTCGGAGCCGGACCCCAGGCACTTTCCTGCGGTTCGCTGCCGGCGGTGGCTGTGACGTTAATGGTCTGTTCGGCGGCAAAGGCGGTTCCGCTGGTAAGAGACAGAGCGACAAGCACCGCCAGCTGCCGTTTTGCTGTTTTCGCGTGGTTAAAATCAGTGGATAAATCGCGCAGATTGGCCATTTAGCATTTCTCTGAAAAAAGATTGTTGAATGTGAAACGAAACGATAATTATTATTATAACGGCCGGATAATATGCGAAACAAAGCCTGCTCTGCAAGGAAAAATGCCCCGCACAACTGGCCACACAACCCGCACGGGCATTGGCCTGATCGCTTAAAAATGCATGATTTTCGACTGCCGGGAAAGGTCATTTCCCGGCAAAAAAAGAGGATGGGTTTTGGCCTGGCAGAAAGAATTAGCGATTAAGCTCCTGTTTTACTTCTTTTAATGCCGTCATAAAGGCGGGCAGGGTTTGCAGGCGGGCAAACTCTACGGCCCCGACGTAGCGTCCCGCATTGACGTCACTCTGCCAGTGCGCACCGCAGATGACCCGGCTCTGGCCAAACTCCCAGGCTCGCCTGGCCAGTTCCTGTGCACGTTCCGGCTTCGCCTCTGCCAGCACCAGCCCGAGCAGGGTTCCATAGGTGGTGTGGCCGGAGGGGTATGAACCATTTTTACGCAGCGCCGCCTCGTCACCGGGCTGGCAGGTATGGTGACCAAAAACGACAAAAGGACGCGTGCGCATATAATATTCTTTCGCACCGTCAGGCGCGTAGGTTCCCCCCATCAACAGCAGGTTCTTTAACATTGCCCAGGTCGCGGGTGTCTGGGCCTCACTCAGTGTCATGCCCAGCGCGGGAGAAAAGGTTTTGGCGATACTGGCCGCGTCCAGTCGCGCATCCTCCGTGGCCTGCTGCCAGCGCGGCGTACCTTTCATTGCGTATCCCGCCTGATAGGCTGCTTTATCAAGCGCAAAGGCGGGATCATTTTTGGCCGGCGGAGGCGGCAGATAATACTGGCTGTTTACCGCACCGGCGGCAGAATGAAACGGCGTAAATCCCTCGCCGGTTTTGGCCTGAGCCGGGATGTTAGCGAGCAGTACGCCCCCCAACAGAAGGCTGGAAAACAGAATGGTGTGTTTCATTTTTAAGATCCTTTTAAATTAATCAGCGCCCTTATCCTTGCTGAGCATTACCGTCAAAAAAGAGATCCGGATCTTATTTTATGGTGCTATCTGGAAATTTAGGGAAATTTAGCATGTAAAATCAAAAGCTTTAACGCCGAAGCTTTAAACGTAATAGTTAATAAATCCCCCTGATTCAGGCGAAAAAAAAGCCGGTTTCCCGGCTTTTTCATTCAGCACTGACCTTACTGGCCGAACATATCCTTGATCCAGCCAGCCACACCGTCAGCATCCTTTTGCTCATTTTGCTGGCCGGGCTGTCCCTGCTGAGTCTGCGGATTTTGCTGATTCTGCTGCTGCAACATCTGTTGTTGCTGCTGAACCTGCTGTTGCTGCTGCTGGCACAACGCATTCGCATCAGTGGTCCACACCGGCAGACTACGCCAGCTGCTGCTGGCGCTGCCGCACACAAAGTTACCGGCGGAGTCCACGTTCATCGGCGAGATATCTTCCGGTGGCGTGAGCATCAGCGGCATCGGGGCCTGATTCTCCAGATAGCGGCGATAGAGCTGCATCGCACCGCTGGCACCGTACAGCTTGGTAGGCTGGTTGTTATCACGACCAATCCAGGTGATCGCCACCTCTTTGCCATCAATACCGGCAAACCAGCTGTCCACCAGGTTGTTAGTGGTCCCGGTTTTACCCGCCAGGTGCGCTTTCGGGAACTTCGCGCCCAGGGCACGTGCGGTGCCGTGATCGGCGACCTGCTGCATGGTATACAGCGTCAGATAAGCCGCCTGCGCCGGAACCGCACGCTCGGCCTGTGGGAAGCTCTGATACAGCACGCTGCCATCTTCGGCAATCACGGAACGCAGTGCCGACAGTGGCGCACGGCTGCCGCCGCTGGCAATGGTCTGGAACGCCTGAGCCACTTCCACCGGGGTCAGGTTCAGCGCACCCAGCAGCATGGCCGGTACCGGGTGAAGCTGATCTTTCGGCACGCCCAGCTTAGTCCAGGTATCGACTACCTGCGGCAGACCCAGCGTCATGCCCAGATTAACCGTCGGTACGTTCATCGAGTTAGTCAGCGCGTCGACAAGCATCACCTGGCCGCTGAAACGGTGGTCATCGTTCTGCGGCTTCCACACCTGCCCGTTCGGCTGCTTCAGCGCGATCGGATTATCCGCAATCCAGGTATTCAGACGGTAGGTATCCGGCTGACTGAGCGCCGTCAGATAGGTCGCCGGTTTGGCCAGCGAGCCAATGGAACGACGCGCCTGCAGCGCGCGGTTGTAACCGGCGAACTGCGGATCGGCACCGCCCACCATCGCGCGGACTTCGCCGCTGAAGCGGTCGACCACCACCATCGCGGTTTCCAGATCGTTAACGCCGCGCTGTTTACGCAGCGCCGGGATGCCCTCTTCTACTGACTTCTCCGCGGCATCCTGTGACACCGAATCCAGCGTGGTGAAGATTTTCACCCCGGAGAGATCCTTCACTTTGTCACCGAGTTTCGCCTGCAGCTCGTTACGCACCATCTGCATAAACGCCGGCTGCGGAGTAATCACGCCCCCTTTTGGCTGCACGCCCAGCGGACGGGCGCTCAGCATATCGTACAGCTCCTGGTCGATAACCTTTTGCTGCTGCAACAGGCGCAGCACCAGGTTACGACGCTCCAGCGACAGCTTAGGGTTACGCCACGGGTTGTACAGGGAGGCACCTTTCACCATCCCCACCAGCAGGGCCTGCTGATCGAGGCTCAGTTCGTCCACCGGACGACCAAAGTAGTACAGGCTGGCCAGCGGGAAACCACGGATCTGATCGTTACCGGCCTGGCCGAGATACACCTCATTCAGGTACAGCTCCAGAATGCGATCTTTGCTGTAACGCGCATCCATAATCAGCGCCATATAGGCTTCATTAGCCTTACGCCACAGAGAACGCTCGTTGGTCAGGAACAGGTTCTTCACCAGCTGCTGCGTCAGCGTACTGCCACCCTGCACAGCGCGTCCGGCGGTGATGTTGGCGAGGAAGGCACGGCCAATCGAATAGAGGCTGATACCGTCGTGCTGATAGAAATGACGATCTTCCGTCGCCACCAGGGTATCCACCAGCAGGTCAGGGAACCCGGCGCGTGGTACAAACAGCCGCTGTTCACCGTTAGGTGACTGCAGCATGGTGATCAGGCGCGGGTCGAGGCGGAAGAAGCCGAAGCTGCGTCCGTTATCGAGATTTTTAATGTCCATCAGCTCATCGCCGCTGAAGGTCAGGCGGGCGCGGATCTGCCCCTCTTTGCTGTCCGGGAAATCAAACGGGCGGCGGATCATCTCAATGCTGTTGGCCTGGACGGTAAATTCGCCCGGACGCGTCATACGCGTCACTTCGCGATACTGTGTGCCTTCCAGCAGGGCAATCATCTCTTTTTTATTGTAAGACATGCCGGGCTCAAGGCTGACCATACGGCCGTAGACCGTCGCAGGAAGCTGCCAGACTTTGCCATCAATGCGGCTGCGGATCTGGGAATCAAGGTAGAAACCATAAATGGCCATCACCACTGCGAAGATCAGGAAAAGCTTAAACAGTAAGCCTAACCAGCCTCTTTTCTTGCGCGCAGCGCGTCCTTTTCCTTTACGTGGCATCGGGGTTACCTCTTCTTCATCCTGATCATCATAGTCATCGTATTCTTCTTCCTTACGGCGACCACGCCCCGCTTTATTACGCGCAGGCTGGGGCTGTTTTCCTTTTCGCCCGATAGGTTCGCGATCGTCAGACATGTCTTCTATTTCTCCAGGGGAAGGCGTCGGCCAGGCCGACTACTCTCGTTGCACGACGGCAATTGCGGAACCAGAACCTTCTGAAAGCCTCTGGCCGACACGCAGGGGTTGTCGGAAGATGACGCACCGTCATCGCACTGACACCTTACTCCCCCTGCTAAAGCGCGACAGAATACCATTTATTACCGGCAGGCTTAACCTTGATTTTTTTATCACCCGCCGGCCAGCGCAGAAAAAAACAAGCCTTGTCAGCGGGATACCTAATATCGTTTTTTAAATTGTTACGATTAAAAGTGTTGTCACTTCCCATTTCCCGGGGAAGCAAATCTTTTCACCCGGCTGGTGGGTGCGGTGTTGGCAGGATCGTCCGGCCAGAGGTGTTTGGGATAGCGCCCTTTCATCTCTTTCTGGACTTCCCGATAGGCCCCCGACCAGAAGGCCGCCAGGTCGCGGGTGATCTGCAGGGGACGGTGTGCCGGGGATAACAGCTCCAGCACCAGCGGCACGCGTCCGTTGGCCACGCAGGGGTTTTTCGCCTCACCGTACATCTCCTGCAGACGTACCGCCAGCGCCGGGGGCTTGTCCCGATCGTACTGAATTGGCAGACGGCTGCCGGTGGGCACCACATAGTGGGTGGGCAACAGGCTGTCCAGTTGCTGGCGCTGCGCCCAGGTCAGCCGTTGTAACAGGGCGCTGGTGAGATCAAGCTGACGCAGCCCTTTGCCATCCCGGATGCCCCGCATGGCCGGCAGCAGCCACTGTTCCAGCGTTGCCAGCAGCGCGCTATCCTGCATATCGGGCCACTCCCCTTCCGCCAGCCACTGCGCAGCGCAGCGCAGCCGCACCCGGAGCTGCTCTGACTGCGGCGTCCAGTTCAGCACCGACAGGCCCTTACTGCGCACCCAGCGCAGCATGGCGGCGTGCAGTTCATCTTCGGCAGGTTTTGCCAGCGGCTGGGATTTCAGCACCAGTTGACCAATCTGCTCCCGTCGCCAGGCGCGCAGCGTGCCTTTTTCTTCATCCCACTCAACTTCCGTCTGCTGCTGTACCAGCCCGGGCCGCTGGCTGATCAGCCTGTCGATATCCAGTGGCAGCGCCTGTAAAATACGTGCGTCGGGTTGCCCACTTCCCTGCAGCAGCGCCGGGGCAATCAGCCACTCATAGCGGGTTAAACCGTCCTCACGATCCAGCGAGGCTCCGCTCCCGTTGGCTAACTGATAGCGTCCGTCTACCCCCCGACGCCGGGCGATACGGTCGGGAAATGCCGCCGCCAGCAGCGGCGCAATCAGATCTTCATCCGGCCGTCCGCCGCTGATGTTCAGTCGCTGTTGCAGCTGACGGGCGCGACGTTGCCACTGCGGCAGACGGCGATGGAAGCTGTCGCGCAGGTCGGCACTGCCGCGTACCGGATCCTCCAGTATTGCCACCAGCTCCGCCGCCGTCGCCACCGCACCGGCATCATTACCGGCGGCCATCAGCAGGGCCGCAAAGCGCGGCTCACTGCCCAGCGCGACCATTTTACGGCCACCGGTCGTCAGCCTGCCGGTATCGTCCGTCGCACCCAGTTGCAACAGCAACTGCCGCGCTGCCGCGATCCCGGCAGCGGGCGGCGCATCCAGCCACCGCAGCTGGCCCGCCTCCTGGCAGCCCCACTGCAGGAGATCGAGCCACAGGGAGGCAAGATCGCTGTGGAGGATCTCCGGGTCGCTGTGCGCGGCGGCGCGTTCAGCCTGCTCCTTTGCCAGCAGATGAACACAGATGCCGGGTTCAAGACGCCCGGCGCGTCCGGCACGCTGGGTCATTGATGCCTGGCTGACGCGCTGGGTTTGCAGGCAGGTCACCCCGCTGCGCACATCAAACTGCGCGCTGCGCTCCTGGGCACTGTCCACCACCAGACGGATACCCTCAATCGTCAGGCTGGTTTCGGCAATATTCGTTGCCAGCACCACTTTACGCCGCCCGGCGGGCGCAGGCAGGATCGCCCGGCGCTGTTCGGCCAGTGTCAGCGCACCGTACAGCGGACAGAGGTCAACATCACCGTCCACCCTTTCCGCAAGCTGCGTTTGCACGCGCTGGATTTCCGCCACACCGGGCAGGAACAGCAGCATTGAACCTGACTCTTCACGCAAAAGCTGACTGGCCTGGCGGGCAACCGCCTCCTCAAAACGCAGGTGGCTTGCCAGCGGCTGATAACGACGCTCCACCGGGAATGAACGTCCCTCTGAACTGATTAAGGGGGCCTGCGGCAGCCAGTCCCGCAGCCGTGAATTATCCAGCGTTGCGGACATAATCAGCACGTTCAGGTCATCACGCAGGCCGCCCTGAACGTCAAGCAACAGCGCCAGCGCCAGGTCTCCCTGCAGGCTGCGCTCGTGGAACTCATCAAGGATCACCAGCGATACGCCATCAAGCATCGGATCCTGCTGCAGCATCCGCGTCAGAATACCTTCGGTGACGACCTCCAGCCGGGTATTTTTGCCGCAGCGGCTTTCGCCGCGCATACGGTAGCCCACGGTTTCGCCGGGTTCCTCACCCAGCAGCTCAGCCAGCCGCTGTGCCACATTGCGTGCGGCCAGCCTGCGGGGTTCGAGCAGCAGGATCCGCCCGTCAAATCCGGCCTGCTGCAGGATCTGTAGCGGGAGCCAGGTGGATTTTCCCGCCCCGGTGGGCGCGGCCAGTAACACCTGCGATGACGTCTGCAATGCCGCTAACAGCTCGGGTAGCACGGCACTGACCGGTAATAAACTCACGTTTTTGCTCCATAACAGCATGGTCTAATTCTTGCGGGCATTGTAGCATCCTCCGGGGCAGATTGACCGGGGGGCCGCAGGTGTTTACCGCCTTGCGTTCCCCGTCATCTGCCT
Organism: Erwinia persicina NBRC 102418; assembly: GCF_001571305.1. Lineage (GTDB taxonomy): Bacteria > Pseudomonadota > Gammaproteobacteria > Enterobacterales > Enterobacteriaceae > Erwinia > Erwinia persicina. The sequence goes on from NZ_BCTN01000015.1 coordinate 62,295, forward strand.
GTCATATCAATGCGCAACGCTACGCAGTCTGTACTGCTGAAGCCGCGTAATTTTCGGGTCACTGCCCGTCGGCGTGTCGTGTGAATAGTGTCACGCCACGCCAGCAGGAGTTAACGGGCGGAAAATGACGATAAGGAATTCCTATGGAGTTTAGTCCCGGACTGCAGTCAGCGACGCTGGTTAAACGCTATAAGCGCTTTCTGGCAGATATTGTCACACCGGAAGGAGAAGCCCTGACCATCCACTGTGCGAACACCGGTGCCATGACCGGTTGCGCCACGCCGGGTGACATCGTGTGGTATTCAACATCGGTCAGTCTGACGCGGAAATATCCGCACAGCTGGGAACTGACGAGAACCCAGGAGGGACACTGGATCTGCGTCAACACCCTGCGCGCTAATGCCCTGGTGCGGGAAGCACTTACCGCCGCGACGATTCCGGAGTTATCCGGATACGATACGCTGTTACCGGAAGTAAAATACGGTAGTGAAAACAGCCGCATTGACTTCCTGTTACAGGCAGATAATCGCAGTAACTGCTATATTGAAGTCAAATCCGTGACGCTGTTACAGCAGGGTAAAGGGTATTTTCCGGATGCGGTGACCGAGCGTGGCCAGAAGCATTTGCGCGAACTGATACAAATAGCGCAATCTGGCCATCGGGCGGTACTGTTCTTCGCCGTTCTGCATTCGGGGATTGAGGACGTTTCCCCGGCGCGTCATATTGATGCACGCTACGCGGAACTACTGGCACAGGCACAACAGAGCGGGGTTGAACTACTCTGCTATAAGGCGCAGTTATCACCGGAGGGGATCCGCCTGCACAGGCCCCTGACGGTGGAGTTGTAAAATGTAGCGCGGTTTGCTTTTATACGGCCACCCAGCGGGCATTAAGTGACTGAGTCAATACAGGAAACTGATGCTGTTGCGGTGCCGGATGAATGAACAGGGCGCGCGCTAAATACGCTTTTCCTCACAGGCTTGTCAAGTCATGTTCAGGAATAATTGCTAACCTTGACCGCTTCTGTTATTTATAGCGGCCTGTTTTTTTCCCCACCGTGGGATCGATACCCGAATATGTCGGGTTGCAGGGTAGCTGCCAACGCCCTGCAGCTTAAAGATGAAGGGTGTAGTGCGTGTTATCCAGGAGAAACAACATGCAAGAAGGGCAAAACCGTAAAACATCGTCCCTGAGTATTCTCGCCATCGCTGGGGTGGAGCCGTACCAAGAGAAGCCAGGCGAAGAGTATATGAACGAAGCCCAGCTGGAGCACTTCAAGAAAATCCTTGAAGCCTGGCGCAACCAGCTTCGGGATGAAGTGGATCGCACTGTTTCGCACATGCAAGATGAAGCCGCTAACTTCCCGGATCCCGCTGACCGCGCCACTCAGGAAGAAGAGTTTAGTCTTGAACTGCGCAACCGCGACCGTGAGCGCAAGCTGATCAAAAAGATCGAGAAGACGCTGAAGAAAGTGCTCGATGACGATTTTGGCTACTGTGAATCCTGTGGCGTTGAAATCGGTATTCGTCGCCTTGAAGCGCGTCCTACTGCTGATCTTTGTATTGACTGCAAAACGCTGGCGGAAATCCGCGAAAAACAAATGGCCGGTTAACGGCGCATTGATTGTGCAGTGGAGCTGGAAACGGCTCCCGTTTCCGCTTCACTGCCGATCTTTTCTATTATGTCATCATCGTATATTGGGCGTTTCGCCCCTTCCCCGTCCGGCGACCTGCATTTCGGTTCTTTAATAGCGGCTTTAGGCAGTTACCTTCAGGCTCGTGCTGAAAAAGGTCTCTGGCGCGTGCGCATTGAAGATATTGATCCCCCTCGTGAAGTCCCCGGCGCCGCCACGCGTATTCTGCATCAGTTAGATCATTACGGCCTGGAATGGGACGGCGAGGTGCTGTGGCAGTCTCAGCGCCACGATGCTTATCGCGCGGTGCTTAATGACCTGCAACAGCAGGGCCTCAGCTACTACTGTACCTGTACCCGCCGCCGCATTCAGCAGGCCGGAGGGCACTATGACGGCCATTGTCGCACGCTGGGCCACGGCCCGGAGCGGGCAGCCGTGCGGCTTAACGTCGATCATCCTGTGACGGCGTTTGAGGATGGCGTGCGCGGCAGGGTCAAGGCTGACCCGCAGCTGGCCCATGAAGATTTTATTATCCACCGCCGTGACGGACTGTTTGCTTATAACCTGGCGGTGGTGGTCGATGATCATTTTCAGGGGATCACCGAGATCGTGCGCGGTGCGGACCTTATCGAACCGACCGTGCGCCAGATGACGCTGTACCATCTGCTTGGCTGGGATATCCCCCGACATCTGCATTTGCCGCTGGTGCTGAATCACGATGGCAACAAACTGTCCAAACAAAATCATGCTCCCGCCCTTCCCGGCGGCGATCCCCGCCCGCCGCTGGTGGAAGCCCTGCGTTTTCTCGGTCAGCCGGTGCCGACAGGCTGGCAGGATCTGACCACTGAAAAGCTGTTACAACAGGCGATCGCTCACTGGGCGTGCGCAAATATTCCAATTAATGATGCAAGGCTGGCGCATACGGCGACTTCGGCATTCTCAAACGGTTCACTCTGAGCTATGATTAGCCGCTGTTTTTACCGACCAGATTTCATTGTCACTATCGAGGTGTCCCATTTTTACCCGAGTTGCTAATTTTTGCCGTAAAGTCCTCAGTCGTGAGGTGGTGGCGCCTACCGTAATCGAGGAAGTGCGTCAGATGGCCGTCGTTCCGCGTGACGCCCATAATATCTCACGCAAGGACATCAGTGAAAATGCCCTCAAGGTGCTGTATCGCCTGAACAAAGCCGGCTATGAAGCCTATCTGGTCGGCGGTGGCGTGCGCGATTTGCTGCTGGGTAAAAAACCGAAAGATTTCGATGTGACCACCAACGCCACCCCGGACCAGATGCGTAAGCTGTTCCGTAACTGTCGCCTGGTCGGCCGCCGTTTCCGCCTGGCACACGTGATGTTTGGCCCAGAGATCATTGAAGTTGCCACCTTCCGTGGTCACCACGAAGCCGAACAGCCAGTGACCGAAGACCGTAACAGTTCACAGCGCGGCCAGAACGGAATGCTGCTGCGGGATAACATCTTTGGCTCGATTGAAGATGACGCACAGCGGCGTGACCTGACCATCAACAGCCTCTACTACAGCGTGGCCGATTTTACGGTGCGCGATTATGTCGGGGGACTGAGCGATCTGCAGCAAGGTATTATCCGCATGATCGGTGACCCGGAAACTCGCTATCGCGAAGATCCCGTGCGTATGCTGCGCGTGGTGCGCTTTGCCGCCAAGCTGGATATGAGCATCGCAGCTGAAACCGGTGAACCCATCCCACGTCTGGCGACCCTGCTGAATGATATCCCGCCCGCGCGCCTGTTTGAGGAAACCCTGAAACTGTTGCAGGCGGGCTACGGTCACAGCACCTATCTGAAACTGCGCGAATATCAGCTGTTCCAGCCGCTGTTCCCGATCCTCACCCGTTACTTTACCGAACAGGGTGACAGTAATATGGAGCGGATGATCCTGCAGGTGCTGAAAAATACCGATAACCGCATCCACAATCAGATGCGTGTTAACCCGGCGTTCCTGTTTGCCGCCATGTTCTGGTACCCGCAGCTTGAAGCCGCGCAGAAAATTGCCCAGGAGAGCGGGCTTGCCTACTACGACGCCTTTGCGCTGTCGATGAACGACGTGCTGGATGAAGCCTGCCGTTCTCTGGCCATCCCGAAACGAATTACCACCCTGGTGCGTGATATCTGGACGCTGCAGCTTCGCCTGTCACGTCGCCACGGCAAACGCGCCTGGAAGCTGATGGAGCATCCTAAGTTCCGCGCCGCCTACGACCTGCTGGCCCTGCGTGCCGAAGTGGAAAAAAACCACGAGCTGCAGCGTCTTACTACCTGGTGGAGTGAATTCCAGGTGTCTGCACCGCCGCAGCAGAAAACCATGCTCAACACCCTGGGTGACGATCCGGTTCCGCGCCGTCGCACCCGCCGTCCGCGCAAACGCGTGCCGGGCGCACCACGCCGTGACCAAAATAACGACGCATGATCCGCGTCTATCTGGCACTGGGCAGTAATCTGGCCGACCCGTTGCATCAGGTGCACTCTGCACTGCATGCGCTGGCGGCCATACCTGATACCACGCTGGTTGCCACCTCGTCGCTTTACCGCACGCCCCCCTACGGCCCACCGGATCAGCCTGATTTTCTCAATGCTGCCGTGGCGCTGGATACCCGTCTGGACGCCGAAACCCTGCTGAACCATACCCAGCGTATTGAGCTGGAGCAGGGACGCGTGCGTAAAGCCCACCGCTGGGGGCCGCGCACCCTCGATCTGGATATCATGCTGTTTGGTGAGCAGACGCTGAGTACGCCACGTCTGACAGTACCGCACTACGATATGCTCAACCGCGCATTTATGCTGTTGCCGCTGCTGGAGATTGCTCCGGCGCTGTGCCTGCCGGACGGCACGCGGCTGGCCGATATCCTTGCCCGGCTTGATACCGGGGCTATCTCCCGCTGGTAACCCGCCCGTTATCCCCCCTTTGCACTGCCCTTCCCTTCCTTTAAGATACGCCAACTCAGTTTTCTTAAGGTGAAATGATGAAACCGACAACTGTCTCTACCCTGCACCAGTGGAAACAACAGGGGCGAAAATTCGCTTCGATCACCGCGTACGATTTCAGTTTCGCTAAACTCTTTGCCGATGAAGGCATTGAGGTCATGCTGGTCGGGGATTCACTGGGGATGGTGGTGCAGGGCCACGACTCCACGCTGCCGGTCACCGTCGCCGATATTGTCTACCATACGCAGGCGGTGCGACGCGGCAGCCCGGCAGCCCTGCTACTCGCTGACCTGCCTTTTATGAGTTATGCCACTCCGGAGCAAACCTTTGACAACGCGGCGCAGCTGATGCGTGCCGGGGCCAATATGGTCAAACTGGAAGGCGGCAAATGGCTGGCAGAGACGGTCAGGCAGTTAACCGAGCGCGCCGTACCCGTCTGTGGCCACCTGGGCCTGACGCCGCAGTCGGTCAATATTTTCGGCGGGTATAAGGTGCAGGGGCGTGACAGCGCTGCTGCTGACCGTCTGCTGGAAGACGCACTGGCGCTGGAAGCCGCTGGCATGCAGCTGCTGGTGCTGGAGTGCGTGCCGGTGGCACTGGCACAGCGCATTACCGATGCGCTGACGGTACCGACCATTGGCATTGGTGCCGGTAACGTCACCGACGGGCAAATTCTGGTGATGCATGATGCCTTTGGTATTACCGGGGGCCATATTCCAAAATTCGCCAAAAACTTCCTCGCGGAAGCGGGCGAAATCCGTGCCGCAGTGCGTCAGTATGTGGCAGAAGTGGCAGACGGACGTTATCCGGCTGCAGAACACAGTTTCCAGTAACCGAGGAGAAAGTCCGTGCTGATTATTGAAACGCTGCCCATGCTGCGCCGCGAAGTCCGTCGCTGGCGTCAGGATGGCAAACGTATTGCGCTGGTTCCTACTATGGGCAACCTGCACGACGGGCACATGACACTGGTCGATGAAGCGCGTGAGCGTGCGGATATTGTCGTGGTGTCGATTTTCGTTAACCCGATGCAGTTCGAACGCGCCGATGACCTGGCGCGCTATCCGCGCACGCTGCAGGAGGACTGCGAAAAGCTGAACCGTCGTGGCGTTGACCTGGTCTTCTCTCCGGCCCCCGGCGACGTTTATCCGCTGGGCCTGAGTGAGCAGACCTTTGTTGACGTTCCCGTCCTGTCCACCCTGCTGGAAGGGGCCAGTCGGCCCGGCCACTTCCGGGGGGTTTCCACCATCGTCAGCAAGCTGTTTAACCTGGTCCAGCCCGATCTTGCCTGCTTCGGCGAGAAAGATTATCAGCAGCTGGCGCTGATCCGCAAAATGGTGGTGGATATGGGCTACGATATTGATATCGTCGGCGTGCCGACCGTGCGCGCTAAAGATGGCCTGGCGCTCAGTTCACGCAATGGCTACCTCACCGCCGCAGAGCGTAAGATTGCCCCCGTCCTCAGCCAGGTCATGCAGGATATCGCCGGCAAACTCAGCCAGGGCGAGCGTCACATCGAAACCCTGATCGATGAGGCAGAAAGCACCCTCAGCGAGCGGGGGCTTCAGCCTGATGGTCTGGCGATTGTCGATGCCGAGACGCTGCTGCCGCTGAATGTCGACAGCCGGCGCGCGGTGATCCTGATGGCCGCGTGGCTGGGCAAAGCGCGTCTGATTGATAACCAGCAGGTTGATCTGACCCAGTAGACAGACGCGCCCGCTCAGGCAATACTGTCGACCGATTTTTTGAATTGACTGCAGAGTGATTATTTATGAACCGTACTATGTTGCAGGGCAAACTTCACCGGGTCAAAGTGACTCAGGCTGACCTGAATTATGAAGGGTCCTGCGCCATCGACCAGGATTTCCTCGACGCTTCCGGCATTCTGCAATATGAAGCGATTGATATTTATAATGTGAACAACGGCCAGCGCTTTTCAACCTATGCGATCGCGGCTGAACGGGGCTCAAAAATCATTTCGGTTAACGGGGCGGCCGCGCGCTGCGCCTGCGAAGGCGATTTGCTGATTATCTGCTCTTACGTGCAGATGTCCGACGCCGAGGCGCGGGAGTGGCAGCCAAAAGTGGCCTATTTTGAGGGCGACAACCAGATGAAACGCGTGGCGAAAGCCGTGCCGGTTCAGGTCGCGTAAAAAAAAAAGGGCCGATCGGTCACAACGATCGGCCCCTGCGTTACAGGTAGGGGGTTGACCTTCTTTTCCGGTCAACCCGATAAAACAGTTTTAATCAGGTCCGTAATCCACGCCCACGCTGAATCAACACCCACACCAGCGCGTAAAAGACCACGATAAACGCCACCAGCACGCCCAGCGTAAACGCCAGCGGTACGTCATGAATCCCCAGGAACCCGTAGCGGAAGCCGCTGATCATATACACAATAGGGTTCAGCTTAGACACCATCTGCCACACCGGCGGCAGCAGGGTCAGTGAATAGAACACGCCCCCTAAATAGGTCAGCGGCGTCAGCACGAAGGTCGGGATCAGGCTGATATCGTCGAAGGTACGGGCAAACACGGCGTTCAGCAGGCCCGCCAGCGAGAACAGGATCGCCGTCAGCAGCAGCGTCACCGCCACCATCAGCCACGAATGAACCTGAAACGGGACGAAGAACAGCGAAATAGCCGTGACCAGCACGCCCACACAAATCCCACGCGCCACACCGCCGCCGACATAGCCGGCGATAATCACATGCGTTGGCACCGGGGCCACCAGCAGCTCTTCAATGTTGCGCTGGAACTTGGCGCTAAAGAAGGAAGAGGCTACGTTGGCATAGGCGTTGGTGATCACCGCCATCATAATCAGGCCCGGCACGATAAACTGCATATAGCTGAAGCCGTGCATTTCACCAATGCGTGAACCAATAAGGTTACCGAAGATAATAAAATAGAGCGTCATGGTGATCACCGGCGGGACCAGCGTCTGGATCCAGATGCGGGCAAAGCGGTTCACTTCTTTACCCCAGATGCTTTTCAGCGCCACCCAATACAAATGTGTCATGCTTTATCTCCACTGTGACCGTTAACCAGGTCCACAAATAACTCCTCAAGACGGTTCGCTTTATTGCGCATACTGAGCACCTGCACCCCCTGATGGCTGAGCTGGCTGAACACGCTGTTCAGGCCCTGCTCGCGCAGCACTTCGACTTCCAGCGTTGAGGTATCCGCCAGGCGATATTTAAACCCTTCCAGCTTTGGCAGCGGGCTTTTCGGCGCGAGGTCGAGAATAAAAGTTTCTGATTTCAATTTGGAAAGCAGGCCTTTCATTGAGGTGTTTTCGACCAGCTCCCCACGCTGAATAATGCCGATATTGCGGCACAGCATCTCGGCTTCTTCCAGATAGTGGGTGGTCAGGATAATGGTGGTGCCCTGTGCATTCAGCTCCTGCAGGAAGGTCCACATGGAGCGACGCAGTTCGATATCCACCCCGGCGGTGGGTTCATCAAGGATCAGTAGCTTTGGCTCATGCATCAGCGCACGGGCAATCATCAGGCGACGCTTCATGCCGCCGGAGAGCATCCGTGCACGTTCGTTACGTTTTTCCCACAGATCGAGCTGTTTCAGATACTTTTCAGCCCGTTTTTGCGCCTCGATTTTTTCCACGCCGTACAGCCCGGCCTGGCTGACCACGATCTGCAGCACGGTTTCAAACTGGTTAAAGTTGAACTCCTGCGGCACCAGGCCCAGCTGACGCTTGGCATTCACCACGTCCTGCTGCAGGTCATAGCCAAACACCCGCACCTTTCCGGCGGTTTTATTGACCAGCGAACTGATGATGCCAATAGTGGTGGACTTACCGGCGCCGTTTGGCCCCAGCAACGCATAGAAATCACCGGCTTCAACCGTGAGATCGATTCCTTTTAGCGCCTGTACCCCACCTGCGTAGGTTTTGGTCAGCTTTTCAAGCTCCAGTGCATAAGTCATAGGTTAAAGAGTGCCCTGTTCTGTTGAGGTTTCTTGTTTGTGATTTTCAATCGTGCCGCATTGCCCTATATTACTGCATCGCATTTTGAGCAACGGGTCGACACCATTATGAAAGACATTGATACCCTTATCAGCAACAATCGCCAGTGGTCACGGTTGCTGAAAGAGGAAGACCCCGGCTTCTTTGAGCGCCTTTCTCTGGCGCAAAAACCCCGTTTTCTGTGGATTGGCTGTTCTGACAGCCGGGTACCTGCCGAGCGCCTGACCGGGCTGGAACCGGGTGAACTGTTCGTCCATCGCAATGTTGCCAACCTGGTGATCCACACCGATTTGAACTGCCTGTCAGTGGTGCAGTACGCGGTAGAGGTGCTGGAAGTTGAGCACATCATTATCTGTGGCCACTATGGCTGCGGGGGCGTTCAGGCCGCCGTCGAAAATCCTGAGCTGGGCCTGATCGATAACTGGCTGCTGCATATTCGCGATTTGTGGTACAAGCATAGTTCGTTACTGGGTGAACTGCCGCCCGAAAAACGTTTCGATAAACTGTGTGAAATCAACGTCATTGAGCAGGTATATAACCTGGGTCACTCGACGGTGATGCAGTCAGCATGGAAACGCGGACAAAAGGTCAATATTCATGGCTGGGTCTACGGCATCCAGGACGGTTATCTGCGCGATCTGGGCGTCAGTTCTGCCAGTCGCGAAATCCTTGAGCAGCGCTACCGCCACGGTATTGCCAATCTGCTGAACGACCCGGACCTCAACCCGTAAGCCGCCTGTTCTGGCGGCCGCGCCAGCCCCCTCACGCGGCATAATGACAGGCAGCGTGCGGGATCACGACCAGGCGAGATATGGTATATCAGGCCGGAGAACCCGGCCTTAGTCGATTGTGCTGTGCCTACACCTTACGGGTTACTCGTCCAGCATCACCACTTTACCCACATAGGGCAGATGACGATAACGCTGGGCGTAATCAATCCCATAACCCACGACAAATTCGTCAGGGATGGCAAAGCCCACATACTCAACCGGCACATCAACTTCACGACGCGAAGGTTTATCCAGCAGCGTACAGATCGCCAGTGACTTCGGCCCGCGCAGACGGAAAATTTCCCGCACTTTGCTCAGGGTGTTACCTGAATCAATAATATCTTCAACAATTAACACGTCTTTGCCACGGATATCCTCATCCAGATCTTTCAGGATTTTCACGTCACGGGAGCTTGAGGTGCCGTTGCCATAGCTGGAGGCCGTCATAAAGTCGACTTCGTGCGACACCTCAATCGTGCGGCACAGGTCGGCCATAAACATAAACGAGCCGCGCAGCAGGCCAACCAGCACCATCTCGCTGCCGCTGTCACGGTAGTGGTCACTGATTTGTCTGCCGAGTTCGGCAACGCGGGATTTGATCTCAGCTTCGGAGATCATCACTTCAACGGTATGTTTCATAGGTAGCGGTTCGTCGATTGCTCAGGGAAAGCGGTGAAGTTTATCACACTTCGCTACGGCTTCGCTCACCGTTGCGCAACGGATTTTCCTGCTGCACAAAGCAGACATATAGACTGCTATACGTTCAGATAGCCGAATTTCATATGGCATTTTGATTTAACCATAGAGCGTTTAGGCATTTATGGCGGCACCCTGCCTCATGCTAGTTTATGCGCAACAATAATAGATCCTATGCCTGACGGCCGGAGTCCTCATGCCTTCCTCACATTCTAAAAAAACACACATCGGCACGCGCGAGCTGCACCCTGAAACCCAGATGCTTAACTATGGCTATGATCCGTCACTGTCAGAGGGCGCGGTGAAACCGCCGGTATTTCTCACGTCGACTTTTGTGTTTAACAGCGCAGAAGAGGGTCGCGACTTCTTTGACTACGTTTCCGGCCGCCGTGAACCGCCTGCCGGCGAAGGCAACGGGCTGGTGTATTCGCGCTTTAATCACCCGAACAGTGAGATTGTGGAAGACCGCCTGGCGATCTATGAGCGTACCGACAGCGCGGCACTGTTCTCTTCCGGCATGTCGGCCATCTCCACCACCCTGCTGGCGTTTGTCAAACCGGGCGATACCATCCTGCACTCCCAGCCGCTGTACGGCGGTACGGAGACGCTGCTGAGTAAAACCTTTCGCAACCTGGGTGTCTCGACGCTCGGGTTTGCTGACGGTGTGGATGAACAGGGAGTCCAGGCCGCTGCAGAGGAAGCGATGACGCTGGGTCGGGTATCGGTGATCCTGATTGAGTCCCCGGCCAACCCCACTAACAGCCTGGTCGATATTGCGCTGGTGAAGCGTGTGGCCGACCACATTGAACGCCAGCAGCAGCATCGCCCGATTATCGCCTGTGATAACACCCTGCTTGGCCCGGTCTTTTCACGGCCGACCGAACACGGGGCCGATATCTCGCTCTACTCGCTGACGAAGTATGTCGGCGGCCATTCCGACCTGATTGCCGGCGCAGCCATGGGCAGCAAGGCGTTAATTCGTCAGGTGAAGGCCCTGCGCAGCGCCATCGGCACCCAGCTTGATCCGCATTCCAGCTGGATGATCGGCCGTTCTCTGGAGACGCTGGCGCTGCGTATGGAGCGCGCCAACGATAATGCCGCCGCGGTGGCTGCCTTCCTGCAAAGCCATCCACAGGTGGAAAAGGTGCACTACCTGCCGTTCCTTGACCCGGCCTCTGCCGCAGGCAGAGTGTTCAGCACCCAGTGCAGCGGTGCCGGCTCGACGTTCTCGTTTGATATTCGCGGCGGTGAGGCGGCGGCATTCCGCTTCCTCAACACTCTGCAGCTGTTTAAACTGGCGGTCAGCCTCGGCGGCACCGAATCCCTTGCCAGCCATCCTGCCAGTACCACCCACTCCGGCGTACCGATCGAAGTACGCAACCGTTTCGGCATCACCTCCTCCACCATTCGCCTGTCGATTGGCATAGAGAATAAAGAGGATTTAATCGAGGACGTACGGCTGTCGCTGGCGTAACGCTCTCGCGGTAAGGTCGCGGGTCGATCGCTGATCGGCCCCTGCGAAATTTCTCTTCCCCGGACACTCCCTGAAAGGCGTTCCCCCTCGCTTTCACGCTAACTGGTCACCCTGTTTTCTAAGCTGCCTGTACGGCAGTGAACTGGCAGATACGCGGAGACGAGCCAGAGACGAGTTTCTAAGCTGCCTGTACGGCAGTGAACTGTTAACTAAAGTCAGTGTGCCGGTGGCGATATTTCTAAGCTGCCTGTACGGCAGTGAACCGTTAGCTTACGTCACGACCCCGTTGACTTCCTTAACTTTTATCACGAGGTTCGGGCAAAACCCTTTTTTCTTACCTTACTTAAATACTGTTAATAATCAGTAAGATAAAAATCGGTTCAAAAAAAGGGTCTGCCGTGCCGGAGATTACGCCACGGTGAAGCCGAGCATCATGCCGGTGTCTTCATGCTCCAGCAGGTGGCAGTGGGCCATATAGGCATTGGCGGCGTCGGCCTGATGATTAAAGCGCACCAGTACCTCACTGCGCCAGCCTTCGACACGCACCGTGTCTTTCCAGCCGCTGCGGTGGGCCGCAGGAGGTTTGCCGTTTTCAGAGAGAATACGGAACTGGGTGCCATGAATATGGAACGGATGCAGCATCATGTCGCCTTCGCCGGAAACGGTCCATTTCTCGAAGGCTCCCTGCTTCACTGCAAACGATGGCTTATCCATGTTAAACGCAACACCGTTAATCTTGTTCGCCTCATGGAAATCGTAAGCACCGGACGGCTTATCATGTGCCATTCCCGCCATTTTCTCGTGGCCCATACCGGGCATATTATGGTGCCCTGCCATCGCCATCTTGTTCGTATCAGCTGCTTTGTCGCTGTCGTGGGCATCCATCTTCATACCCGCCATTGAGCTATGGCCGTATTTTTCCATCATAGCTGCCATGCCAAGACGGTCCAGCTCAGGATCCATCATCAGCTGCAGCCAGCGGGTGTTCAGCCCTTCTGTGGGCGGGACCGCAGGCAGATCCACCAGCTTATCGGGTAGCATGCCGCTGGCCAGCACCCGCAGGGGATTGATCGACAGCACCGGCAGCGGATGATCGAAGGGCTCCACCGTCATTCCCATCTGCCGCACGGGCAGGGTTTGCAGATCAAATGCTTTACCATCGGAGGTGTCTACCAGCACTTCGAAGCGTTCGCCCGGCATCATCGGCAGTTCGGTGACCGCCACCGGTTCAGCCAGCAGCCCACCGTCGCTGGCGATCACATACATGGGACGCTGGTCGCTGGTGGTCAGGTTAAGCGAGCGGGCGTTACAGCCGTTGAGCAGTCGCAGGCGTAACCAGCCGCGCGGTGCCGCTGTCTGTGGATAAATAGCTCCGTTGGTCAGCATCGTATCGCCAAACCAGCCCACAGCGGCACTCATCACATCCAGTTGGTAGTCAATCTGGCTGCCGTCAGCACTCAGGCGTTTATCCTGTAAGACGACAGGAATATCATCCACGCCCCACAGGGTGGGCAGCCGCAGTTTGCCGCTCTCCGGATCGTTAATCAGCACCAGCCCGGCCAGCCCCTGCGCCACCTGATAGCCGGTACGTCCATGCTGATGTGGATGGAACCAGCAGGTCGCTGCAGGTTGATCCGGGGTAAAGGTGACGCGGCGCTTTTTACCCGGCTCAATACGCGCCTGTGGCCCGCCATCGACATTGCCCGGCAATTCCAGACCGTGCCAGTGTACGGTGGTGGCTTCCGGCAACCGGTTATAGATGTTGATGTTGATCTCTTTGCCGCGCTCCAGCTGAATAGCCGGGCCCAGCAGGCTGCCGTTATAGCCCCAGGTGGAAACCTTTTTGCCCCGCCACTGGCTGGTGCCTGCCTGCGCAGTCAGGGTAATTTCACTGCGGGCATCAGCAGTCAGTAACGCGGGCACAGGCAGCAGCGGGCGCTGTTCCGCCGCCATTAATGAACGGCTCCACAGTGGCAGCGCGCTGGCTGCGCCAACGGCAGCGCTTAATTTAAGAAAATCACGACGTTGCATCATCCATTCCTTTTGTCAGATGTCGATATCCCCGGGATTTTTCAGTCACCGGGGTGAGTGTTATCCGCAGCATAAACCCTGCCCCAGCGGGAAGGTCAAGTCCGTAAAACGACGGTGCATCGGGTGCTTCAGGATTTTTCTGCCGCAAAAGTGGCTGGCACCCGGCGTGAACTGTGCTAACGTCTGCTTATTGCACACGTATGAGAAAAATCATGAAGAAAAGCATCAAGGCTCTGTTGCTGTTAGGGCTGTTTGGCTTCTCCTCCACCAGCTTCGCACTGAGCGAATCGGAAGCAGAAGATTTGGCAGATTTAACCGCTGTATTTGTTTATCTGAAAAATGATTGTGGTTACCAGGAACTTCCCGACGGCCAAATCCGCCGCGCGCTGGTCTTTTTTGCACAACAGAATCGTTGGGATCTGACCAATTACAACAGCTTCAATATGAAAGCATTAGGGGAAGACAGTTACCGCGACCTCAGCGGCATTGCCGTCCCGAACGATACCAAATGCAAATCTCTGGCTCGTGATTCACTGAGTCTGCTTGCCTACGTGAAGTAATCGACCATACTCATCCTCCTGCTGCCGCTGATTTGACCGTGCAACCACGGTCATAAATAGCTATGATACTGGCCCATTTTTTACGGCTGTGATACCCGTTTTTCAGTTGCCGGGGCGCGGGATGTCCGCGACCGCCTTGCTGTCGGGACGCACAGGCCGGCCTCGTTATCCCGGCCGGCACAGGTCAGGCAACCGCACCCCGTTCACACAGTGTTCACCGGGGTGCCGCCTGGCTGAAACCTGAATGACGCAGAGTCTATGAGGAGGAAAACCGACCATGAGCGATAATGAAATGTGGTATGAAACGCTTCATACCGGCTTCGGGCAGTATTTTACTGTCGATAAGGTACTGTATCGCGAGCAGACCGGGCATCAGGATCTGATCATCTTCGAAAATGCGGCACTGGGTCGCGTAATGGCGCTTGACGGTGTGGTACAAACCACCGAGCGCGATGAGTTTATTTATCACGAAATGATGACTCACGTTCCCCTGTTGGCACATGGCGCACCTAAACGCGTTCTGATCATCGGTGGCGGAGATGGGGCCATGCTGCGTGAAGTGAGCCGCCATAAAAATATCGAACAGATCACCATGGTCGAAATCGATGAAGGCGTCGTGACCTTCTGTAAGGAACATCTGCCCAACCACAGCCAGGGCGCTTATAATGATCCGCGCTTTACGCTGGTCATCGATGATGGTGTGAACTTCGTTAAGCAGACCCGCGAAAAATTCGATGTCATTATTTCAGACTGTACCGACCCCATCGGGCCGGGTGAAAGTCTGTTTACTTCAGACTTTTACGAGGGTTGCCACCGCTGCCTGAATCAGGATGGCATTTTCGTGGCGCAGAATGGCGTCTGTTTCCTGCAGCAGGATGAAGCGGTTAACAGTCATCGCAAACTCAGCCACTATTTTGAGGATGTCAGCTTCTACCAGGCGGCAATCCCGACCTATTACGGCGGCATTATGACCTTTGCCTGGGCAAGCGATAATCCGGCGCTTCGCCAGCTTGAAACCGCGACCATTGCTTCACGCTTTGCCGACGCGGGTCTGACCTGCCGTTATTATAATCCGGCGATCCACACTGGCAGCTTTGCCCTGCCACAATATCTGTTGAATGCGCTGGCTGACTAGCCGGGCATTTTAAGGGGGTGAGTGAAATTGCAAAAGCTTAAACTACATGGCTTCAACAACCTGACGAAAAGCCTGAGTTTTTGTATCTATGATATCTGTTACGCCAACACGGATGCTGAACGCGACGGATATATTGCATACATTGATGAGCAGTATAATGCCAACCGCCTGACTGAAATTCTGAGCGAAACCTGCTCGATTATCGGTGCTAACGTGCTCAACATCGCACGTCAGGATTATGAGCCTCAGGGTGCCAGCGTGACGATTCTGGTCAGTGAAGAACCGATCGACCCGCGCGACATCGATACCTCCGAACATCCCGGCCCGCTGCCGAATTCCGTGGTCGCTCACCTCGACAAGAGCCATATCTGCGTCCATACCTACCCGGAAAGCCATCCTGAAGGCGGCCTGTGTACCTTCCGCGCGGACATTGAAGTGTCGACCTGTGGGGTCATTTCGCCGCTGAAAGCGCTGAACTACTTAATTCACCAGCTTGAGTCCGATATTGTTACTATCGATTATCGCGTGCGTGGCTTCACCCGCGACGTCAACGGGGTGAAACACTTTATCGATCATGAGATTAACTCCATCCAGAATTTCATGTCAGACGATATGAAATCGATGTACGACCTGATGGATGTGAATGTGTATCAGGAAAATATCTTCCACACCAAAATGATGTTGAAAGAGTTCGACCTGAAACACTATCTGTTTAATACCAAACCGTCCGATCTCAGTCCGCAGGAACACAAACGTATTACCGACCTGCTGTGGAAGGAGATGCGTGAGATTTATTACGGCCGCAATATTCCCTCTGTGGGGTTAAAAACGCAGTAAGGGGGGATGCCCCCTGTTTAGCGATAGCGGACTGGTGCGGGTCGATCGTCGATCGGCCCGACCTCTTTTTCCGCTTAACGCCCCTGCAGGAACGCCCGGTAGGCGGCAATCACCGCAAGAAAATCCTCTACGCCGCAGAACGCCAGGCTCTCTTCATCGTAATAGTTCATGCCCTCTTCCATCTCGTCGCCTTCAAAACCGAGCTGGTTTGAGCGGATCATCACTTCTTCTTCATCCAGCAGCAGGGTATATTCACTGCCCACGCGCTGCCACTGACGGACGCTACCTTTCACCTCTGCGATGGCCGCTTCAACGTCATCCAGCAGCGCCAGGTTTTCGTTCACCTCATCATTAAACCAGTGGCCGACGGCCTCGTGACCCATCGTCATGCGCACCTTCACACCACCGGTAATGTCTCTTAAAAATTCATATTCCATCGCGCCTTCCTCCCGGCCTGCCTGCTTAACCCCATTTTGCGCGCCTGCCGCGACAATACTGAGCTTTGGCGCGCATTATCGCAGCACGGCGCGGGAAAAGCAGCGGTTTTACGCAGGCATAAAAAAACCGGGCACTGGGCCCGGTTTGTTCAATACAGACTGACGCTTAAACTGCCGTCTGGAAAATCACACCGTCGGCTTTGTCGGTGTACTGACTCAGCTGGTCAAAGTTCAGGTAACGATAGGTATCAACGGCGGTTTTATCCACCTGATCCATAAACGTCAGATACTCTTCCGGCGTAGGCAGTTTACCCAGCAGTGAAGCGACCGCTGACAGTTCGGCAGAAGCCAGATAGACGTTAGCGCCGGTGCCCAGACGGTTAGGGAAGTTACGCGTTGACGTCGATACCACTGTCGCCCCATCGGCCACGCGCGCCTGGTTCCCCATGCACAGCGAACAGCCAGGGATCTCGATACGCGCACCGCTCTTACCGAACACGCTGTAGTAACCTTCTTCAGTCAGCTGTGCCGCATCCATCTTGGTGGGCGGAGCCACCCACAGACGGGTTGGCAGCTGGCCTTTATGCGCATCCAGCAGTTTGCCGGCGGCACGGAAGTGACCGATGTTCGTCATGCAGGAACCGATAAAGACTTCGTCGATTTTTGTACCCTGCACGTCAGACAGCAGACGGGCATCATCCGGATCGTTCGGCGCACACAGGATCGGCTCTTTAATATCGGCCAGATCGATATCGATCACTGCCGCATATTCCGCATCCGCATCGCCTTCCAGCAGTTGTGGATCGGCCAGCCATTTTTCCATGCCCTGAATACGGCGCTCGAGCGTACGACGATCGCCGTAACCTTCTGAGATCATCCACTTCAGCAGCACGATGTTAGAGTTCAGATACTCGATAATCGGATCTTTACTCAACTTGATCGAGCAACCCGCTGCAGAACGTTCAGCGGACGCATCTGACAGCTCAAAGGCCTGCTCAACTTTGAGATCCGGCAGACCTTCAATTTCCAGAATACGTCCGGAGAAGATGTTTTTCTTCCCTTTCTTCTCGACGGTCAGCAGACCCGCTTTAATTGCATACAGCGGGATCGCATGCACCAGATCGCGCAGGGTGATACCTGGCTGCATTTTGCCTTTAAAGCGCACCAGCACAGATTCAGGCATATCCAGCGGCATCACACCGGTCGCGGCGGCAAAGGCCACCAGACCTGAACCCGCCGGGAAGGAAATACCGATCGGGAAACGGGTGTGGGAGTCACCGCCAGTGCCGACGGTATCCGGCAGCAGCATACGGTTCAGCCAGCTGTGGATAATGCCATCGCCCGGACGCAGCGACACGCCACCGCGGTTCATGATGAAGTCAGGCAGCGTATGGTGTGTAGTGACGTCAACCGGCTTCGGATAGGCGGCGGTATGGCAGAAGGACTGCATCACCAAATCGGCTGAGAAGCCCAGACAGGCCAGGTCTTTCAGCTCATCACGGGTCATGGGACCGGTAGTGTCCTGGGAGCCAACCGAGGTCATTTTGGGCTCGCAGTAAGCACCAGGGCGAACCCCGTTCACGCCACAGGCACGGCCCACCATTTTCTGCGCCAGTGAGAAACCACGGGTGCTGGCTGCCACGTCTTTCGCCTGCTCGAACACATCGCTATGCGGCAGATTAAGAGATTCGCGGGCTTTCGTGGTCAGGCCACGGCCAATGATCAGCGGGATACGGCCACCGGCACGCACTTCATCCAACAGTACATTGGTTTTCAGCTCGAAGTTAGCCAGCACTTCACCGGTATCATGATTGCGGACTTCACCTTTATACGGGTAGATGTCGATGACATCGCCCATATTCAGGCGGTCAACATCCACTTCAATCGGTAGTGCGCCCGCATCTTCCATGGTGTTGAAGAAGATAGGCGCGATTTTACCGCCGAGGCAGACGCCGCCGCCTTTCTTGTTCGGCACGTAAGGAATGTCGTCGCCCATAAACCACAGCACCGAGTTGGTGGCAGATTTACGCGAAGAACCGGTACCGACCACGTCACCGACATAGGTCAGCGGGAAGCCTTTAGCCTGTAATGCTTTAATCTGTTTGATCGGGCCAACGTTACCGGCATCATCGGGTTCGATGCCTTCACGGGCGTTTTTCAACATCGCCAGCGCATGCAGTGGAATATCCGGGCGAGACCATGCATCCGGCGCCGGAGAGAGGTCGTCGGTATTGGTTTCGCCGGTCACTTTAAACACGGTGACGGTGATTTTTTCTGCCAGTTTAGGGCGCTTCAGGAACCACTCGGCATCCGCCCAGGACTGGATGATTTTTTTCGCGTGCGGGTTACCGGCTTTGGATTTTTCTTCAACATCATAGAAGTTGTCGAACATCAGCAGCGTGTGGGACAGCGCTTCAGCGGCAATCGGTGCCAGCTTTTCATCGTCAAGCGCGTCAATCAGCGCATGGATGTTGTAGCCACCCTGCATGGTACCCAGTAGCTTAACGGCCAGTTCAGGAGTCACCAGAGGAGAGGTTGTTTCGCCTTTTGCGACGGCAGCCAGGAAACCGGCTTTTACATAGGCGGCTTCGTCAACGCCCGGCGGCACTCGATTGATTAACAGGTCGGACAGAAATTCTTCTTCACCCGCTGGAGGGGCTTTTAGCAGTTCAACCAGCGCGGCCATTTGGGAAGCATCTAACGGTTTTGGAACAATCCCCTGGGCAGCACGCTCGGCAACGTGCTTACGGTATTCTTCTAGCACGACGTTCTCCTCGCTCTCATTGTATTTGGCATCCCGGGCTACCTGGTCCACCTTAAAGTGGAACAATCCATGTGTAGGGTATGGTGCCCGGTTCCGCGAGGGCCAGCATAGCAGGATTTCGGCTGCATGTTAATCCGTTTACAAAAAAGCAACATCATTAGCCTGATCGTTTTCATGGGCAAAAAAGCACTTTTCCAGCGGCTTTCACTACCTAATCATGTCGATTCTGCCGGTTATTCTTCATGCTGGAACAAAAAACAGCGTATGTTCCGCAAAGCCATCTCCCGCCTGTCGGTGTGGAAATAAATGCAGCTTATTATAACGCGTCGTTCAATAACTTATCAGGGGGGCAAACCGGGGGGACAGAGAAGCACTGGGGGGTGGGGACAAAAACAAAAAAAGCCGCACATGGCGGCTTTTTTATCACTGACGCTGCACTGCTCGGGCTGTTATGCCGTCATCGCGATCGTCTTTGTCAGTGAGGTTATCGCGAATTACAGCGCGACAACGTTTACTGCTGATGGACCTTTAGCGCCGTTCTCGATAGAGAACTCCACTTTCTGGCCTTCATCTAAGGTTTTGAAATCGCTGCTCTGGATTGCAGAGAAATGTACGAATACATCTTTGCTGCCGTCTGCAGGAGTGATAAAACCGAAGCCTTTATCAGCGTTAAACCATTTTACTAAACCAGTCATTTTGTTAGACATAATATTTCCTATTCATTTTTGAGCCACTTTATGTGGCGAACATGGCCTGTTCATCAGAATTTATCTTATGGGCACTTAGGAGGAGGCTCTCGATGAAGGGATATCTGTGATAACACTTGTACTGAGGACTGCTTTACTAAAACTGCTTTCATAAGGTCTGTATTCCAAACCGATGCAAACATAGTAGACCGGATACGCCTGAACAAGCAAGGATTCATTTCACTTATATTTTTGGAACTTTATGCAGACATTGCTGTCAGTGAAAAGCGCCGAGGACAGGGTAAAAAGCAAGCTAATGGAAAAACCGCTTCAGAGGTCAAATGATAAAAGCCCTGACGAACATCGCCAGGGCTTTTAGGTTACTGCTAACTCAAATTTTAACATTAACGAACTTAACAAGTTTTACTGCTATTAATACTTCGTTGAATGTACGTGTTTATTACGGACAGTATTAGTGACTAAAATTCTAGCTTACCTCCATAAATGACAGTTAACATCATCATGCCAGTCAACAGACATGGCGGTTTAAACAAGTACACACCCATCGCGACGTAGACTCTTTGATACGTGGCTCGACTTCTGTTGTGACTAAGTAGCAAACGTCACAACCTCCAGACTTGCTTGCATCGGTAAAACATAGCCTTATGTCGTCGCGTTACGTTCCCATCCTGCGATTTTGCAACTGACTGCATGGCCTTAAAGCATCGTTGAAGTAAGTAAAATAAACCTGACACTTACGACAACCTTCCCAAACTAAAATACTTCGTGGCCTTCATCGCATCTATATTCATGACTCTTTACTGCATCACAGCCGGGTAATATTCGCCTGCTGTGGAATCTAATCTACTGCTTTAAAAAACAGAGTCAATACTGTTTTTAATAACATGTGATTATTATCAGTATTAAAGGGAGCGCCAGCTCACATAATGAAGCGATCTGATGATATTATCGGCATTTGTCAGTAATAACGGGCGATATTATTATCCTGAAAGGTGAAAAACCCGCTGGTAATCAATATTCATGCCACATCAGAAAGAACTGAAAATTAAATTATCGCGGGGATTTCTTATTTATTTTAAATCGTTAATGGACAGCGCTGTCTGTGCCTGACCCGTGAACTCGTGACGTGATACACTCGCCCTCCCCTGCTGAACCGCTGCGAGCCGCTATGAATACCCCGCAACCTAACACCCAACTGATCCGCTGTGACCGCCCGACCGCACACGTGGCGCGCCTGACATTGAACCGTCCTACTGCCGGTAACGCCTACAATGCCGTGATGATTGCGGAGCTTGAACAGTGCCTTAACTGGTGCGAACAACAGCCCGATATCCGCACCGTGCTGCTGACCGGCAGCGGCACCGTGTTTTGCGGCGGAGCCGATTTGCAGGAGGCCTTTACAGATGGCGGTAAAGCGCTGCTTAACTCACAGGGCGGCTTTAATCCGCTACAGCATCTGCCCCGACGAAAAATTTGGGTGGCCGCCCTGAACGGTCATGCCTTTGGCGGGGGGCTTGAGCTGGCGCTGGAGTGTGATTTTATCGTGGCCACAGACCAGGTAAAAATCGCCCTGCCGGAAGTTAAACACGGCCTGTTACCGCTGGGTGGGGGGATCGGCCAGCTGGCGACGCGACTGCCTGCCAACCTGGCCCGGGAAATGCTCTTAACGGGTGAGCCTGTTGACGCTACACGTGCCCACGCGCTGGGTCTGTTTTATCAGGTTACCCCGGCAGAAGATCTGCTGGAGAGCGCACTGGCACTCGCAGCCCGCCTGAACCGCAACGCACCGCTGGCCGTTCAGGCCTGTAATGCGCTGCTCAGACAGGCGCTGGCAGTCGATCTCAGCCAGCAGAGCATGGCCGAGTTAGCGCAACTGCAGCAGAGTGAAGACTTTCAGGAAGGCCAGCGTGCCTTTACTGAGCAGCGCAGGCCGCTGTGGACAGGCAAATAGCGCGACTTCAGAGCGATACAGCCTGGAATAACGCGCTTAACCCCAGGCCCCCGGCGATGCCCAGCATGGCCAGGCCAAAGCCGTCTCCGTCTGGCTCCGCCAGCAGCTGGCTGAACAGTCGCGTGACCATGATTGCGCCGGAGGCACCGTAAGGATGACCCAGTGCAATCGCTCCGCCCTGTAAGTTAATACGCTGCTCATCAATGCCCAGCGCATCAAGCGATCCCAGCACCTGGGCGGCAAAGGCTTCGTTAAATTCAATCAACGCGATGTGGCGGGTGGTCAGGCCGGGCTGGCGGGCCAGCAATTTTTGCGTCGCGGGTACCGGCCCGAGGCCAAGCAGATTAGGGTCGACGCCGGCACTACAGGCATCGGCAAAAAGCAGCCCCCGGGTGAAACCGCACTCACGTGCTTTACGACGGCTCATCACCAGCAGTAACGATGCACCGTCATTGAGCGGGCAACAGTTGCCCGCCGTCACCGTCCCTCCGGCGACAAACGCCGGGGGCAGCGCCGCCAGTTTCTCCAGCGATGTGTTGGCGCGCGGGCACTCGTCCACCGCCACCCACTGGCCTTTCACGCTGACCGGTACGATTTCCTGTCGGAACGCACCCTGCTGTTGGGCGGCCAGCGCGCGCTGATGGCTGCGCAGGGCAAACTGATCCTGTCGTTCACGGCTGATACCACACTGGCGCGCCACGTTTTCCGCCGCGATACCCATTTCAGGGTCACCGATATCGTCCGGGGAAAACTGCGCGCGGCCGTAAAAACGCGGCATCTGCTTCAGCGAGGTGGGCTTTTCCACCCGCCACGGGGCGGTACTGACGCTTTCGACGCCCCCCGCCAGATAACACTCCCCCGCCCGGGCCTGCACCAGCCGACAGGCCTGGATCACCGCTTCCAGCCCGGAGCCACACTGGCGATCCACCGTCACCGCTGGAACGGAGAGCGGCAATCCCGCCGCCAGCGCCGCCAGGCGGGCAATATTGCCGCCGCCACCGGTCGCGTTGCCGATGATGACTTCATCAACAGGGGTAAACCCCGGCGGTAGCAGTTCAGTAATCTGCTCAAAAAGCGGCATCAGCAGATTTTCCATCGTTACGCCGGCAAAGACACCGTAGGCCCGGCCAACGGGCGTGCGCCGGGCCGCCACAATGACCGGCTGCGCGTCATCGTCAGGCTGATAACTCAGTAAGCTCTGTGCTACTGCCATGTTGTGCGATCCTTTTTTCCAGCTCGGCGCGTTTGATTTTTCCGGCCGCCGTCAGCGGCCAGTGCGTAATATGATAAAAATGGCGGGGCTGTTTATATTTTGCCAGTACGTCACGACAGCGTTGGGGGAGCAGTCGCAGATCGTCCGCAGACGCTTCAACGATAGCGACCATCTTTTTGCCTGCATCCTCATCATCAACGGCAATCACCACCGCTTCAATAATGCCAGGCAGCGATTTAATCGCTGACTCTATTTCGGCAAGATAAATATTATTCCCACCGCTAAGGATCATATTTCCCCGGCGGCCAATCACATGCAGACGGTATTTTTCATCCAGATAACCGATATCCCCAACCGTCGCCAGGGCTCCCTGTTTCACGAACGCATTGCTGTCATCCCCCCATAAATACCGGTCAATAATTTGCTCACTGTGGATATAAATGGTTCCGGGCTGATTATGCGGCAGTCGCTCACCGTCATCATTACGGATGCTGATGTGCACACCGGGAAAAGCCTGCCCGACCGCGGCCAGCGAAGCGCCTATATCTGCCTCATCAGGCGTGGACACGGCGATAAAGCCAAGTTCCGAAGCCCCGTAATACTCCTGTATCCGGGCTGCAGGAAACAGCGCCCGCGCCTGGCGATAGTGGTTCATTTCCAGTTTCGCGCCGGCACTGACCAGACGGCGCAGGCTGGGGCAGGCTGCGGCCCCCACCGCGCGCGCAAATCCGGCGATCATCGTGGGCACGACCACCAGCCGTTCAATCTGCTGCCGGGCGATCAGCGCCAGTACGGATTCCGGTTGCCACCGGCCGGGGCTGTAAAACGTGCCCCCCGAGTACAGCGTTTCGTTCAGGCAATACAGTCCAATGCCGTTTGAAAGTGGGCCGGGAAACAGCGTCGAAGGGGCTCCCTGCAGGCCAAAGATCGCCTCACCATTCTCCAGGCTGGCCCGCCAGGATCGCCGCGAACGGATAAAGGCTTTCGGCAGGCTGGTGGTGCCCGAGGTGAAGTTAATTAAGAACGGTGTCTCAGCCTGCATCCCGTCGCTAAAAGCGGCATCGTCCGGGACGTTTGCGTGACGTTGCCCATCGCCAATCACCTGCCAGCGAACCGACAAACGATCGGCCAGCGCTTCCAGCGCCTCATCCCCGGGACGTAACAACAGGAGTGCCGGATTCAGGCTGTGCAGGATGTCATTCAGCTGTGCTGCGGGGGCCTGCGGGTCAATAATGGCGGCAGTAAAAGGCTGGGCGCTGGCGGCCAGCCAGGCAACGGGAAAGGTAATGTCATTACCGGCCGCGATAGCGATAATACGGCTGCCGCTGGCACGCGGGTCCCGGGGAAGGGTCTGGTACAACGCCTGTGCGCTCTGCCACAGCTGCTGCCAGCTCAGGGTGGCACCGGCGATATTCACAGCGATCCGCGCGGGGTGGTTTTCCGCATGATATTTTACTTTGTCATGTACCGGCATAACACTCAGTCTCCGGCAAACGGCAAATGTTGCATCAGCGCCTGACGCGCTTCATCGGGGATTAGGCAGGGTTTATTATCCGAAAGATCCACGCACACCCAGACTAATTTCCCTTCGGCACTCAACGTGGTGTTATCTTCCAGCATTAAGCGGATAGTGAAAATTAAACTGCTGTTGCCGATTTTTTCAATCAACACCTGCGGTAACACCACATCATCCACCGACAGAGGATAAAAGAATGTGGCTTCGCATTTTTTCACATGGTAGGCAACGCCCGCCGTGTGCGGCCGAAACAGGGGCAGAATATCAGCGCGGCGGAACGCATTAACAACGGCATCTTCACAATAATCTAAATAGACTGAATTATGCACGTGACCGTTTAAATCTATATCGCGCATTGATACGCGAAATGCTTCGCTATTATACTGTTCCTGCATAAAAATCATAAACCTGTCAACCGGACAACACGAAAGAAAATATACCATGAAAGAGACTTTATTCACCAGAGCCCTCGTCCGGGAGTTCGGCAATATCAGTCACGTTATGCAGCTTGAACAACAGGCTCTGCCGCCCTTAGCCGCAGGCCAGGTCCGGGTTAAAATGGCATTCGCCACTATCAACCCCTCCGATATTATTACGATTTCCGGAGCCTATCGGTCGCGTATCGCCCTGCCCTTTGTGCCCGGTTTTGAGGGCATGGGGCGGATCAGCCAGAGCGACGATCCCAGCCTGCGCGTTGGTCAGCGTGTTCTGCCGGTAGGCAGCATGGGCGCGTGGCAACACTATAAAGACAGCGATCCGCAGTGGTGCTTTACCCTGCCTGACTTTGTCACCGACCAGCAGGCGGCAACCAGCTATGTTAACCCGATGACCGCGCTGCTGATGCTGACAGAAGCGCTTCAGCGCTCACCGGGGATGCGGATTATTATCAATGCGGCCAATTCGGCCATCGGCAAAATGCTGATCCGCATCGCCAACCACCTGGGGCTGACGCCGATCGCCATCGTACGAAAAGCTGAAAACCTCGGCCTGTTTCGCGGCTGTACCACCGAGCAGGTGTTGAACAGCAGTGCGGAGACGTACCCGCAGGCGCTGGCCGCCATTGCCCGTCAGGGGGGGGCAGCAGCCATCCTCGACTGCATTGGCGGTGAAGCGTCGCTGACGCTGGCACAGGCGCTGATGCCGGGCGGGCAGTTTATCCACTACGGCCTGCTGTCCGGCCAGCCGATACCGGCCACCTTCTGGCGCAGCCGTCCGGATATTCGTTTTTCCAACTTCCATCTGCGGTTATGGGTACATCATCATGATAAGGCGCTGGTACAGCGCAGGATTAATGAAGTGATGACGCTGATCCGCGACGGTGTAATTGCCACCGATATAGTGGCCGAATATGCGCTGGAGGAGATCGATAAAGCGGTCAGAGACGTGCAGTCCGGCGAGCTGAAAGGGAAAATTTTACTGCGGCTCTGAGGCGGAATAGCTGTAATCAGGGCCGACCGAAAAGACGATCGGCCTCTTCAACTGCCTGTGGCTCAGTCTAACGTGGGGTACGCCCGGCGCACGGCACGGACAATCAGCACCGCCAGCACCACCTTCACCATATCCCCCGGCAGGAAACCCAGTGAGCCCAGCGCGGCCTGCTTAAGGGGTAACCCGGCCATCACGGCAATCCACGGAATGCCCGCAGAGTAAATCACCACGACGCCCCCCAGTGTCAGGATCAGCCCTTCCCTGACCGCCGTCAGCGAGCGCAGGAAGCGCTGGTAGAGATAACCTATCAGCAGCGCCGCCAGCGGCCACGCCAGAAGAAAGCCCCCGCTCGGGCCAAAGAAGATCCCCAGACCGCCACGGCCTCCCGCCAGCAGTGGCAGGCCAACTGCCACCAGCACGACAAACAACACCATCGCCAGCGCGCCACGCCTGGCACCGGCAATCGCCCCCGCCAGCATGGGGCCTAAGGTCTGGGCGGTGATCGGCACCGCAATCACCGGCAGGCTGAATGCCGGGAGCAAGCCCAGCGCAGCGGTGATCGCGGCGAAAAGCGCAATATAAACAATATCTCGGGTGGACATTAAGATCCTCTCACTTTCTCAGCATCGTTACGCTCAGGGCGCAGTTTGGGGTCCCAGGCGCGGGCTTCCAGCGCCGCTGCAATATCATCGGCCATCTTCAGGGTACGGACGATCACCGGGATAGCAATGGCAATGACACTGCGATCCAGTCCCCGAGCTTTTTGCGCTTCACGCACTTCAGCCACGATGGCCGCCAGTACCGGAATAAAGCGCATCGCCAGGGACAGCGCCAGGCTGACTTTTGCCGGGTTGATTCGCATATAGCGCAGCCAGAAAAGGCCTTTCTCCAGCGCGTCAATCATCGCCGTGGTACGGGTCGTCAGCGTCACCAGTGCCGCCATCAATAGCAGCGCCGCCAGCCGGGAAATCACCAGCACACCCGACTGCCAGCTGACCATCCACCACTGTACGGCGAACAACAGTGCCAGCACCCACAGCAGCGGCTTGAGCTGCAGCAGCATGATGCGTGGTGAAATACGCGCCAGCGGGTAGCACAGCCCCACCAGCAGCAGGGCGACCAGCGATGTTTCCAGGCGCGGGAAGATAAACAGCAGCGTGCCCAGCAGCGCCAGGGTGAGGATCTTCATTCCCGGCGGCAAGCGATGTATGATCGAATGTCCCGGAATATAATCACTCAACATCATGACATCATCCTGACATACTCTTTCAATGCTATGTGAGGCAGGTCATCAATCACCACCTGACCGCGGTCAAAGACCAGTACGCGGTCAAAATCCTGCAAAAATTCCAGATCGTGTGACACCACGATAGCCGTCTGGTCGAGATCGGCAATCGCCTGTGCAATACGCCGCTTGTTGCGCAGATCGAGCAGCGTGGTCGGTTCATCGAAAACGATATATTCCGGCTCCATGACCAGCACGCCAGAGATAGCCAGCAGCTGCTTCTGTCCACCGCTAAGGAGGTGGGCGGGATGCTGACGCAGGTCCTGCATATCGTAGCGCGCCAGCGCCGCATCGGTACGTTCGCGGATCACCTGTTTCGACAGTCCGAGGTTTTTCATCCCGAAGGCGAGATCTTCCTCCACTACCGGGAAAACAATCTGGTTGTCCGGGTTCTGGAACACAAACCCAACCTTCCGCCGCACCGCTTTCCCCTGCTGACGGGTATTCAGCCCGTCGACCAGCACCTCCCCCTGTTGGGGTAATAACAGGCCGTTCAGCAGGCGGGCAAAAGTGCTTTTGCCACAGCCATTGCTGCCGACAATGCCAATGCGTTTTTCCGTGAGTTGCAAATTAATGTTATCGAGGACTTTCCGTTCGCCGTAAGCATGCGATACCCCTTTCAGTTCCAGCATAATACCTCCTGGTTCAGACGGGCTGACGCGGACGGTACTGCCGCCCAATGGTCAGTTGCTCCACCACTGCAGCAGGAGACAACGACATCACAAAGTCCACGGCGCGACAGAGGTCGTCGGTACTCAGCATCTCGTCGGCTGTCAGGCCCGAACCCTGTGCCATATCGGTGTCTACGACATCGGGGCACAGCGTGGTCACTTTAATGCCCTGTGCGCCCAGCTCACGGGCAATCGAACGGCTGTAGCCGACCAGCGCGTGTTTGCTGGCGGCATAGCTGGCAACGCTGCCGTAAGGCTGTACGCCACTGACGGAGGCAAGATTAAAGATGCGCCCCCCGGCGGATTTCAACAGCCAGGGAGTGCAAAGCTGGCAAAGATGGTGGATAGCGGTCACGTTAGTGGCAAGCAGCGCGCTGAAATCAGACAACGAGGTCTGCGTTGAGCCGGCGCGAAAGATGCCGGCGGCGTTAACCAGCACATCAAGTTGCCCGCTCACGGCCAGCGCCTGCGGCACCTGCTGTGCAATGGCAGGATAATCACACACGTCGAGCGCCAGCGTCTGCACACGGGCAGGATCGAAGGTGCTGGCTAAGGCGTTCAGCGCACGGGCATCCCGCGCGATTAAAATCAGATGATAACCCGCAGCATAAAAATGGCGGGCAAGATGGTGGCCGATACCGCGTGAGGCACCGGTGATCAGGGCAACTTTACTGGACACAACGAGCCTTATGACCGGTCAGAAATTGCCAGCAAAGATACGCGATTTTGTGGCACTCTGCGCGGTTTTTTACGGAGAGACAGACAGCAAAACGGCCCCCGCAGGAGCCGTTATTTAAACCTTATGGCGAATTATTTCTTTTTCGCTTTCGGATTTGGCAGGTCGGTGATGCTGCCTTCAAAGATTTCCGCCGCCAGACCAACCGATTCGTGCAGGGTTGGGTGAGCGTGGATGGTCAGTGCCAGATCTTCAGCATCACAACCCATCTCGATAGCCAGACCGATTTCACCCAGCAGTTCGCCGCCGTTGGTTCCGACAATGGCACCACCGATGACGCGGTGAGTGGTTTTGTCGAAGATCAGCTTGGTCATACCGTCTGCACAGTCGGAAGCGATAGCACGGCCTGATGCTGCCCACGGGAAGGTGGACGTTTCATAGCTGATGCCTTTCTCTTTCGCTTCTTTCTCGGTCAGACCGACCCAGGCAACTTCCGGCTCAGTATAGGCAATCGATGGGATCACTTTCGGGTCGAAGTAGTGCTTCAGGCCCGAGATCACTTCTGCTGCCACGTGGCCTTCATGCACGCCTTTATGTGCCAGCATTGGCTGACCGACGATATCACCGATAGCATAGATGTGCGGCACGTTGGTACGCATCTGCTTGTCGACACGGATAAACCCGCGATCGTCCACTTCCACGCCGGCTTTGCCTGCATCCAGACCTTTACCATTCGGTACGCGGCCAATTGCCACCAGCACCGCATCGTAACGCTGTGGTTCTGAAGGGGCTTTTTTGCCTTCCATCGTAACGTAGATGCCATCTTCTTTGGCTTCTACTGCAGTCACTTTGGTTTCCAGCATCAGGTTGAACTGCTTAGAGATGCGCTTGGTGAAGACCTTCACCACATCTTTGTCAGCCGCCGGGATCACCTGGTCAAACATTTCGACCACGTCGATCTGCGAACCCAGTGCGTGATACACGGTACCCATTTCCAGACCGATGATGCCGCCGCCCATGACCAGCAGACGCTCTGGTACTTCTTTCAGCTCCAGCGCATCGGTAGAATCCCAGACGCGTGGATCTTCATGTGGAATAAAGGGCAGTTCAATCGGACGGGAGCCCGCGGCGATGACAGCGTTTTCAAACGTGATAACGGTTTTAGAACCGTCTTCTGCTGTCACTTCCAGGGTGTTCGCGCCGGTAAATTTACCCAGGCCGTTCACCACGCTCACTTTACGGCCTTTTGCCATACCGGCCAGACCACCGGTCAGCTGGGTGATCACTTTCTCTTTCCAGCTGCGGATCTTATTCACATCAGTCTGTGGCTTACCGAACACGATACCGTGTGCTTCCAGCGCTTTGGCTTCTTCAATCACCTTCGCCACGTGCAGCAGGGCTTTAGAAGGGATACAGCCAACATTCAGACAAACACCACCGAGGGTGCTGTAACGCTCAACGATCACGGTCTCCAGACCAAGATCCGCTGCACGGAAGGCTGCAGAGTAACCTGCAGGGCCTGCCCCAAGTACCACGACCTGAGTTTTAATTTCTGTACTCATCATGACCTCTTATTTGATTGTCCGGCGGGTCAGAGCTTATCCCCTTCATACTTGAATCTGCATCTGTGTTGGCTACGCTCGCTCACCCGAATCACTGACTTATGTAAGCTCATCAGGATTCACTCACTTGCCGCCTTGATACAGCTCCAATTATTTTGGATAGATTTTTCAACGTCCTTCTTCCACCGGGACGCGTTCACCGCAAGAGTTTACAGAATTGTTAATAAACTGCAAACCGCGGTGCCACGAATCACTACAACAACTTACAAGAAGGCCGGCTTCCGCCGGCCTTCTTCATGGTTACATCACCAGACGGCGAATGTCGGCCAGTGCGTTATTGATAATGGTAATGAAGCGCGCACCATCAGCACCGTCGATAACCCGGTGGTCGAAGGAGAGCGACATTGGCATCATCAGACGCGGCGTGAACTCTTTGCCATTCCAGACCGGCTCAATCGCAGACTTGGAAACACCGAGGATAGCCACTTCCGGCGCATTCACGATCGGCGCAAAGTGGGTTGTCCCGATACCGCCCAGGCTGGAGATGGTGAAGCAACCGCCCTGCATTTCGCCAGCGGTCAGCTTGCCATCACGCGCTTTTTTGGAGATAGCCATCAGTTCGCGAGACAGTTCCGTGATGCCTTTCTTATTCACATCTTTGAACACCGGAACCACCAGACCGTTTGGCGTATCTACCGCCACACCGATGTTGATGTATTTCTTCAGCGTCAGTTTCTGTGCATCTTCAGACAGTGAGCTGTTGAAGCGTGGCATCTGCTCCAGCGCCGCCGCCACCGCTTTCATGATGAACACCACCGGGGTGAACTTCACATCCAGCTTACGCTTCTCTGCTTCAGCATTTTGCTGCTTGCGGAATGCTTCCAGCTCGGTGATGTCGGTTTTGTCGAAGTGAGTCACATGAGGGATCATCACCCAGTTGCGGCTCAGGTTAGCACCAGAGATTTTCTGGATGCGGCCCAGTTCCACTTCTTCGACTTCGCCGAACTTGCTGAAGTCCACTTTCGGCCATGGCAGCATGCCAGGCAGACCACCACCCGCGGCAGCAGGGGCTTCAGCACGTTTCACCGCGTCTTTAACGTAACTCTGCACGTCTTCTTTCAGAATACGGCCTTTACGCCCGGTGCCTTTGACTTTCGCCAGGTTGACACCAAATTCACGTGCCAGACGGCGGATCACCGGTGTGGCATGAACGTAAGCGTCGTTCTCTGCGAACTCTGACTTGGCTTCCGCTTTAGCAGGAGCCGCAGCCGGGGCCGCCTTCTCTTCCTGTTTAGCCGGAGCCGGAGCAGCAGCCTCAGTGCTCTGGGCAGGTGCGGCCGCTGGTGCAGCCCCCTCTACCTCAAACACCATCACCAGAGAACCGGTGCTGACTTTATCGCCCGTGGCGATTTTGATCTCTTTAACCGTACCCGCAAATGGTGCGGGCACTTCCATTGAGGCTTTATCGCCTTCAACGGTGAGGATCGACTGTTCAGCTTCAACTTTGTCGCCGACTTTAACCATGATCTCAGTGACTTCTACTTCGTCGCCGCCGATATCCGGTACGTTAACCTCTTTCGCTGCGCTGGCCGCCGGGGCCGCTGCAGGCGCGGCCGGAGCCGCTTCTTCTTTCTTCTCTTCGGCCGCTGCCGGTGCAGCTGCACCGCCTTCCGCTTCGAAGATCATGATCAGTTTGCCGGTTTCGACTTTATCGCCGGTAGCCACTTTGATCTCTTTGACGACGCCAGCCTGTGGGGAAGGTACTTCCATTGAAGCTTTATCACCCTCAACCACCAGCAGTGACTGCTCAACTTCAACAGTGTCGCCCACTTTGACCAGAATCTCGGTGACTTCAACTTCGTCTGAACCGATGTCCGGGACATTAATTTCGATAGCCATTACTCTATTACCTCTTATGCCAGGCGTGGGTTAACTTTATCAGCATCGATCTCGAACTTAACGATGGCATCAGCCACCACTTTTTTGTCGATTTCGCCACGTTTAGCCAGTTCACCCAGGGCGGCAACCACCACGTAAGATGCGTCCACTTCGAAGTGGTGACGCAGATTCTCACGGCTGTCTGAACGACCGAAGCCGTCAGTACCCAGCACGCGATAGTCGCTGGCAGGGATGTAGCTGCGAACCTGCTCGGCGAACAGTTTCATGTAGTCGGTTGATGCCACGGCAGGGGCATCGTTCATCACCTGAGCGATGTACGGCACGCGAGGCTCTGACGTTGGGTGCAGCATGTTCCAGCGCTCACAGTCCTGACCATCACGGGCCAGTTCGGTGAAGGAGGTCACGCTGTAGATGTCAGAACCTACACCGTAGTCTTTCGCCAGGATATCGGCAGCTTCACGGACGTGACGCAGGATAGAACCTGAACCCAGCAGCTGAACTTTACCTTTGCTGCCTTCTTTGCTGTCCAGTTTATAGATACCTTTACGGATACCCTCTTCTGCACCGGCCGGCATCGCTGGCATATGGTAGTTTTCGTTCAGCGTGGTGATGTAGTAGTACACATTTTCCTGCGCTTCGCCGTACATACGTACCAGACCGTCATGCATGATGACAGCAACTTCATAAGCGTAAGCCGGATCGTAAGAAATACAGTTCGGGATAGTCAGAGACTGAATGTGGCTGTGACCATCTTCGTGCTGCAGACCTTCACCGTTCAGTGTGGTACGACCGGAGGTTCCGCCCACCAGGAAGCCGCGTGCCTGCTGGTCGCCTGCTGCCCAGCACAGGTCGCCGATACGCTGGAAACCAAACATGGAGTAGTAGATGTAGAACGGGATCATTGGCAGATTGTTGGTGCTGTAAGACGTTGCCGCCGCCAGCCACGATGCGCCTGCACCCAGTTCGTTAATCCCTTCCTGCAGGATCTGTCCTTTTTCATCTTCTTTATAGTAAGCAACCTGCTCACGGTCCTGCGGCGTGTACTGCTGGCCATTCGGACTGTAGATACCGATCTGGCGGAACAGACCTTCCATACCGAAGGTACGCGCTTCATCGGCGATGATTGGCACCAGACGATCTTTGATCGACGGGTTTTTCAGCATCACGTTCAGGGCACGCACGAAGGCGATAGTGGTCGAGATCTCTTTGTTCTGCTCATCCAGCAGCGCGCGGAAATCTTCCAGCACCGGCATATCCAGCTTCTCGCTGAATTTCGCTTCACGGGTTGGCAGGTAGCCGCCCAGTTTTTCGCGCTGGCCGTGCAGGTAGTTGTACTCTTCAGAGCCTTTTTCGAAGGTCACATACGGCAGTTTTTCAATGGCTTCATCACTGACCGGTACGTTGAAACGATCGCGGATGTAGCGTACGCCATCCATGTTCATTTTCTTGACCTGGTGCGCGATGTTTTTGCCTTCTGCAGTCTCGCCCATACCATAGCCTTTGATGGTATGTGCCAGGATCACTACCGGTTTGCCTTTGGTATCCTGCGCTTTTTTCAGTGCGGCGAAGACTTTCTTCGGATCGTGACCACCACGGTTCAGAGACCAGATCTCGTCGTCGGTCATATCTTTAACCAGCGCTGCGGTTTCCGGATATTTGCCGAAGAAGTGCTCGCGAACATAGGCACCGTTGCGGGATTTAAAGGTCTGATAGTCACCGTCAACGGTTTCGTTCATCAGTTGGATCAGTTTACCGCTGGTGTCTTTACGCAGCAGTTCGTCCCAACGTCCGCCCCAGATAACTTTGATCACTTCCCAGCCAGCGCCACCAAAGATGCCGTCAAGCTCGTTAATGATCTTGCCGTTACCGGTGACCGGGCCATCCAGACGCTGCAAGTTACAGTTGATGATGAAGACCAGATTATCCAGTTTTTCACGGGTCGCGATGGTGATCGCCCCTTTAGATTCTGGCTCATCCATCTCACCGTCGCCCAGGAAGGCATAAACGGTCTGCTGAGATGTATCTTTCAGGCCACGGTGTTCCAGATATTTCAGGAATTTAGCCTGATAGATCGCGCCCAGTGGACCCAGACCCATGGATACGGTCGGGAACTGCCAGAAGTTAGGCATCAGTTTAGGGTGCGGGTAAGAGGACAGGCCTTTACCGTCAACTTCCTGGCGGAAATTGTTCATCTGGTCTTCGGTCAGGCGACCTTCCAGGAAGGCACGGGCGTACACGCCCGGCGAGATATGGCCCTGGAAGTAAACCAGATCGCCGCCGTCTTTTTCGGTGCGCGCACGGAAGAAGTGGTTAAAGCACACTTCATACACGGTGGCAGAAGACTGGAAGGAGGACATGTGGCCACCCAGATCCATATCTTTCTTTGACGCACGCAGAACGGTCATGATGGCGTTCCAGCGAATAGCGGAACGGATACGACGCTCTAAAGACGTGTTGCCCGGGTACTCCGGCTCATCTTCAACGGCAATAGAGTTAATGTAGTTACTGGCTCCCGTACCGGCAGCCACTTTCACGCCGCCTTTACGTGCGCCGCTCAACACCTGGTCAATCAGATACTGTGCGCGCTCAACACCTTCTTCACGGATGACCGATTCGATCGCTTCTAACCAGTCGCGAGTTTCGATCGGATCCACGTCATTATTTAAACGTTCTGACATGGGGGGTATTCCTTATCTGTGTCTAATTACGTTGAATTGTCTGGAGCCTGTCTCTTTGTGCTCTGGTTCACTTCAAAACACAAAGAGACAGGCCCGTCGTTTATACCTTTGCAGGTACGTGCCGCGTTATATTTACGCGTTAGTCCTTACGTTGCTGTAAACGTCTCAGGGAGCGCTCTCTACGACTTTGCTCCCGACTTCTGTCCAGCAATATTTCCTCGATAAACGCCAGGTGGCGGTGTGAAGCTTCGCGTGCCTGCTCGGGCTCACGTGCCACAATCGCCTCAAAAATACTGGCGCGGTGGCTACTTACTTTCTCCAGCATCTCACGACGCGAGTAGAGCAATTCAAAGTTCTGTCTGACGTTCTGTTCAAGCATTGGGCCCATGCTGCGGAGAAGATGTAAAAGCACCACATTATGAGCCGCTTCTGTGACAGCAATCTGATATTGCATCACCGCATCAGCTTCTGCATCGAGATCGCCGCTTTGCTGAGCGGTCTGAATCTGCAGGTGGCAGTCGCGAATACGGACCAGATCTTCGTCAGTGCCGCGCAGTGCGGCATAATAGGCGGCAATCCCTTCCAGGGCATGACGTGTTTCTAACAGGTCGAACTGGGATTCAGGATGGCCGGCCACTAATTCTACGAGCGGATCGCTCAGGGTTTTCCACAAATGGGTCTGGACGAAGGTTCCCCCCCCCTGACGGCGGAGTAAGAGACCTTTGGCTTCCAGGCGCTGTATCGCTTCACGCAGAGAAGGACGGGACACGTCAAACTGCACAGCCAGCTCTCGCTCAGGCAGCAATTTCTCTCCCGGGCGCAGTGTTCCCTCCATAATCAGGGACTCAAGCTGCTGTTCGATAGCATCAGAGAGCTTCGGTTGGCGGATCTTGCTGTAGGCCATCATCCCTTCTTTACGATTTGCCGGAGTAAATTGGTAATACCAATTGCAAAAAGGAGCCCGTAAAGTAACAAAGTATTCACCTGATGTCCATATGGCAACCCGCCTAAACCAGACTCTCGTCTCGTTCACAATCATAGCCTAAGGACGAAATCCAACAGCCATTTATCCGCAGTAGAAATGTTAAATTTCGTCACTTTTTCGAAAGACGGCAGCGAGTTAGTTGATAAATAACGACATCACCATAAGAGAATGTTATTCGTCATTCTTGCTGATTTGTGACAGAAAATGAGAATCATAAAACTGAGAGCGATCGTTGATTTTTTGGGCATACTTTCGCACAGAAAGCAAAAGCGAGTGCATTAGCGGTCACTTAACACTATTCTCTTCGCCAGGATAGGTTTTGCCCTATTTTCGCTTACACGACAGCGTAAAGTTTTTAATACATTAAAAAATAATAAGTACGAGGTTTCTATGGAACAACAGCAGGGCGAAACGCTGAAGCGTGGTCTGAAAAACCGCCACATCCAGCTGATTGCATTAGGCGGTGCCGTAGGTACTGGCCTGTTTCTGGGCAGTGCATCGGTGATTCAATCCGCAGGCCCCGGCGTGATACTTGGCTATGCCATCGCCGGTTTTATCGCCTTCCTGATTATGCGCCAGTTGGGCGAAATGGTAGTGGAAGAGCCTGTTGCAGGCAGCTTCAGCCACTTCGCCTATAAATACTGGGGCAATTTCGCCGGTTTCGCTTCCGGCTGGAACTACTGGGTCTTGTATGTGCTGGTCGCCATGGCGGAACTGACCGCGGTGGGCAAATATATCCAGTTCTGGTATCCCGACATCCCGACCTGGATGTCTGCTGCCGTCTTCTTTGTGCTGATCAACGCAATCAACCTCACTAATGTGAAAGTGTTTGGTGAAATGGAGTTCTGGTTCGCCATAATCAAAGTCGTTGCGGTGATTGCCATGATCCTGTTTGGTGGCTGGTTACTGTTTAGTGGTACCGGTGGTCCGCAGGCCAGTGTGCGCAATCTGTGGGAACAGGGTGGCTTCCTGCCTAATGGCTTTAGTGGCCTGATCATGATGATGGCCATCATTATGTTCTCTTTCGGTGGTCTGGAGCTTGTTGGTATCACGGCGGCAGAAGCCGATAATCCGGAAACCAGCATTCCCAAAGCCACCAACCAGGTGATCTACCGTATCCTGATTTTCTATGTCGGCTCACTGGCAGTACTGCTCTCCCTGATGCCGTGGACGCGCGTCACCGCTGACACCAGCCCGTTTGTATTGATTTTCCACGAGTTGGGTGATGCGCTGGTGGCCAACGCCCTTAACGTCGTGATCCTGACGGCGGCGCTGTCGGTGTACAACAGCTGTGTTTACTGTAACAGCCGTATGCTGTTTGGCCTGGCGCAGCAGGGCAACGCCCCGAAAGCACTGTTGAAAGTGGACGGTCGCGGTGTGCCGGTAATCTCTATCCTGTTCTCCGCGGTGGCCACCGCCCTGTGCGTGCTGCTGAACTACCTGATGCCCGGTGAAGCCTTTGGCCTGCTGATGGCGCTGGTGGTTTCTGCTCTGGTCATCAACTGGGCGATGATTAGCCTGGCACACATGAAATTCCGCCGTAAGAAGGATCAGCAGGGGATTAAAACCCGCTTCCCGGCCCTGTTCTACCCGCTGGGTAACTGGGTCTGCCTGTTATTCCTGGCCGGCATCCTGGTGCTGATGGCAATTACCCCAGGCATGGCAATCTCCGTCTGGCTGATCCCGGTTTGGGTACTGATCCTCGCTGTCGGCTATTGGGTGAAAAACCGTACTCAGCGCGGATAATCATCACCGTCGCTTCTGATTCGGCCAGCCTGAGCTGGCCGAATTGTTATCTGCCTCACACTTTCCCCTCCCCAGGCATTTTGTCCATCTCTGCGACGTTTTGCACCTGCGCACTGCGCACGATAAGCGTGAATACTCTCGATCACAAATGATACGCGGGAGAATAATCCATGAAGAGCACCAGGCTCTCAGTCAGAGAAAAAATTGGTTACGGGATGGGCGATGCCGGATGCAATATGATCGGCGGTGCCATCATGCTTTTTCTTAACTATTTCTACACTGACGTCTTCGGCCTTGCCCCGGCGCTGGTCGGGGTTCTGCTGCTGTCGGTCAGGGTCATCGATGCCGTGACGGATCCGATTATGGGCGCGATTGCCGACCGCACTCAGAGTCGTTGGGGGCGGTTCCGCCCATGGCTGCTGTGGATCTCCCTGCCCTACGTGCTGTTCAGCGTACTGATGTTCACCACGCCAGACTGGACCTATAACAGCAAGGTAATCTGGGCATTCGCCACCTACTTCCTGATGTCCCTGACCTATACGGCGATCAATATTCCTTACTGCTCGCTGGGCGGGGTGATCACCAGTGACCCGGGTGAGCGTGTCTCCTGCCAGTCGTACCGCTTTGTGATGGTTGGCGTCGCCACGCTGATCCTCTCGCTGACGCTGCTGCCGCTGGCAGACTGGTTTGGCGGTGACAATAAGGCGCGCGGCTACCAGATGGCCATGGGCGTGATGGCGCTGGTCGCCCTGATGATGTTTTTGTTCTGCTTTGCCACGGTGCGCGAACGTATTCATCCGGCCGTCCCCACTCATGACGACCTGAAGGGGGATCTGCGGGACGTGTGGAAGAACGATCAGTGGGTGCGTATTTTGCTGCTGACCTTCTGCAACGTCTGCCCCGGCTTTATCCGCATGGCCGCCACCATGTACTACGTCACCTGGGTGATGCAGCAGTCGACCCACTTTGCCACGCTGTTTATCAGCCTGGGTGTGGTTGGCATGATGGTCGGCAGTACGCTGGCAAAGGTTCTGACCGACCGCTGGTGTAAACTGAAAGTCTTCTTCTGGACCAATATTGCGCTGGCGATCTTCTCGGGTGGGTTCTACTTCCTCGACCCGCAGGCCACCATGCTGGTGCTGGTCATGTACTTCCTGCTGAATATTCTGCATCAGATCCCGTCACCACTGCACTGGTCGCTGATGGCCGATGTGGATGACTACGGGGAGTGGAAAACCGGCAAACGTATCACCGGCATCAGTTTCTCCGGCAACCTGTTCTTCCTGAAAGTCGGGCTGGCAGTGGCAGGAGCAATGGTTGGCTTCCTGCTCTCCTGGTACGGCTATAACGCCGGGGCGAAACAACAGAGCCCGGCCGCTTTAAACGGCATCGTCCTGCTGTTTACCGTGATCCCGGCGGTGGGTTATCTGATCACTGCGGGCGTGGTGCGTCTGCTGAAGGTGGACCGTACGCTCATGCTGCAAATCCAGCGCGATCTGGAGCAGCGCCGCACCAACTATCAGGAACTGAACGATTACCACGACAGCAAAGAGCTGAAAACAAAACCACAAGGAGCCGTACGATGAGCCATTGGCCTAACCCCTTAATCGAACAGCGCGCCGACCCGTTTATTCTGCGCCATCAGGGAAGCTACTACTTTATCGCCTCGGTGCCAGAGTATGACCGGCTGGAGATCCGCTGCGCCACCACGCTGGCCGGACTGGCAGAGGCCCGGGCGGCAGTCGTCTGGCACAAGCCCGATCGTGGCCCGATGAGTGCATTAATATGGGCACCCGAACTGCATCTGATTGACGGGCAGTGGGTGATCTATTTTGCTGCCGCGCCGTCAAAGGAGATCAAACAGGGCCTGTTCCAGCACCGGATGTTTGCTCTCACCTGTGATGATGCCGACCCGCTTAGTGGAGAGTGGATTGAGCGCGGGCAGATTCTGACCCCCATCGACAGCTTCGCGCTGGATGCCACCCACTTCGTTCATCAGGGGAAAAACTGGTATCTGTGGGCGCAGAAAGATCCGGCTATTCCCGGAAATTCCAACCTCTATCTGGCCGAGCTGGCCACCCCGTGGCAGATCAAAGGCTACCCGGTGATGCTCAGTCGTCCACAGTATGAATGGGAGTGCGCCGGTTTTAGCGTGAATGAAGGCCCTGCAGTTATACGCCACGGCCAGCGGCTGTTTGTCAGTTATTCTGCCAGCGCCACCGATGAAAACTACTGCATGGGATTGCTATGGATTGATGCTGAAGCGGATCCGCTACAGGCAGAAAACTGGCAAAAATCCGCCGCGCCGGTCTTTACCACCAGCTGGGAAAACCACCAGTATGGTCCCGGGCACAACAGTTTTACCACGGGTGAAAACGGCGAGGACGTGCTGGTCTACCACGCCCGTAACTACACCGAAATTGAAGGGGACCCGCTGTACGATCCTAACCGCCATACACGCATAAAGACCTTCAGCTGGGATACCAGCGGCATGCCACAGTTTGGCACGCCCCCGGCAGACTCGCTGTCAGACCAGCGTGCCATAAATAGTCAGTAGCGCCACCACCACCACGATCATCAGCGAGACCTTTTTCGCCAGTGCAACCGCGATGCGCGGGGTCTCCACCTTATCGAGGTGGGGATCGCGCGCCAGCGAGAACTGGGCTAGTTGAGTCAGCACCTGGTACTGTGGCGTATGGCGATCGCCCAGCGAGGCGAACCATGCAGGCAGCGCTCGCTCCCCGTGGCCCAACAGGGCATACGCTACGCCAACCAGCCGTACCGGGATCCAGTCTACCCAGTGCAGGATAGCATCCACGCCTGACTGTGCCCGCTCGAGCGGATTCTGCTGACGTGCAAGCCAGCTCTGCCAGGCTCGCAGAAACGCATAGCCGACCAGCAGCACAGGACCCCATGGCCCACCGACCACAAACCAGAACAGCGGCGCCAGGTAAAACCGGTAGTTAATCCACAGGAGTGCATTTTGTAGCGCGGAAAGAAACTCACGCTCGCTGCACTCCGCAGGCACACCATGGATCAGCGTTAACTCTTCAATCATCGCCTGGTGCGCATCACTGTCATTGTGGCTGGCGGCTTTCAGATAGGCATGATAATGCAGTCGTACCGACCCCGCCCCGATGCACAACAGGCCAATTAATATCCAGAACAACAGTTTAGGCACGCCAAAAAACAGCCCTTTCAGCGCCAGCAGACACAGGGCAACCGCCGCCATGATCAGCACGGTCATCAGTAGCGTACGAATCAGAGAGAAATGACGGCGGGCACGAAATAGCGGCATCAAATGATGGTCGAGTTGCCAGTGCTCCCCCATTTTAAACAGTCGTTCCCATCCCAGAACCAGTAACAGACTGAATAACGTCATACTTTCACTCCCGCGTGCTCAAGTTCGGCGTAATAACGTGCCCAGTCAAAAGAGGGGCCCGGGTCAGTTTTACGTTCAGGCGCGATATCACTGTGACCGGTGATCTGCTGTGCCATCGCGGGATAGTGCTCTACCAGCAACGCCGTCACCGCACACAGCGACTGATATTGCGCATCGGTATAGGGCAGCGTGTCCGTCCCTTCCAGTTCAATGCCTACCGAAAAATCATTACAGGCTTCACGGCCCTGATAACTGGATACGCCAGCGTGCCATGCACGCAGATGAAAAGGGACGTACTGCACGATTTCACCATCACGACGAATTAAACAGTGTGCCGAGACCTGCAAATGACTGATATCAGCAAAGTACGGGTGAAGGGTGGGATCAAGCTGTCCGGTAAACAAGTCGTCGATCCATGGGCCGCCAAATTCACCGGGCGGCAGACTGATATTGTGGATCACCAGTAGTGAAGGTGATTCATCATCAGGTCGCTGATTCATATGCGGCGACGGCACATGTCGCACTCCCGCAATCCACCCATCTTGCAACTGCATACCACTTCTCCTGTGTTCTGACTCCCGCAGATTAACATGATTTTTTTCTGCTTAATCAAACTTATCAATCTGGTCTTTTTAGAGGACAAAAATTATTTTCATTTTTTTGCATCCGATTTCCCTCTTCATCCGTAGATAACTCTGTGAGGCAAAAACGCCTTCTCTTACGCTAAGGAACTCATCATGAAAACGCTCATCCGCACCGCCCTGTGTGCTTCAGTGCTGTTCAGTGCCGCATCAATGGCGGAGATGTCCCAGAATACCGTGATGGTAGGTGGGGCTGCTATGTACCCTTCCCATAATATCGTTGAGAATGCCCTCAATTCGAAAGATCACACCACGCTGGTCGCTGCCGTAAAAGCCGCAGGCCTGGCGGATACGCTGCAAGGCCCTGGGCCGTTCACCGTCTTCGCACCGACCAACGCCGCCTTTGCTAAATTGCCCGCAGGCACCGTGGATAATCTGCTGAAACCGGAAAACAAAGCGACGCTGACCAGCGTGCTGACCTATCATGTGGTCGCCGGAAAATATGATATGAAAGCCCTGATGAAAAAGATTAAGCAGGGGAACGGCAGCGCTGAGCTGAAAACCGTTAACGGTGCCCCTCTGTGGCTGATGATGAATGGCCCCCACAATATTCAGCTAAAAGATGATAAAGGCAACGTCGCCAATATCAGCACCTATGATGTGCAGCAAAAAAATGGCGTGATTGATGTTATTGATACGGTACTGATGCCTTAATCCATCGTG
This sequence comes from Erwinia persicina NBRC 102418, assembly GCF_001571305.1. GTDB lineage: Bacteria > Pseudomonadota > Gammaproteobacteria > Enterobacterales > Enterobacteriaceae > Erwinia > Erwinia persicina. The sequence goes on from NZ_BCTN01000015.1 coordinate 104,564, forward strand.
TGCCAACACTCGGGAAAAAATAAATATACCCGCTGATGTTAAAATAAAGGGTATACAATTGGTGCAGCAGGTTTTTTTCACACTCCTTCCGCACCTCTTTTTTCAGGATGCTTCATGACGGACGACGTAACAGATAGCCAGATTTTATTTATGAAGGCCATCGCGGCCGGCGATAAACAGGCATTTGAGGCGACCTACCGCCGTTATTCACCTTATCTTTTTGCTATTGCACTGCGTATGTTACGCCGTCGCGACTGGGCAGAAGAGGTGCTGCATGACAGTTTCCTTGTCGTCTGGCAGCGTGCTGGCCACTTTGATCCTGCACTCAGCGCCCCGAAAACCTGGTTGACCAACATTGTGCGTAACCGCGCGATTGATTATCTGCGCCTGCAGGATAACCGTGTTGACGCTCTGGAAGAGGATGACGACCTTTTCGCCATGCCGCACTCCGGGGATGCGTTCCCTTCAGGATCAGAATCACGCAGGCTGACAGACTGCATGACACAGCTGTCGTCTGAACAGCGCCAGAGCATCACGCTGGCGTACTATCAGGGGCTGTCACACAGCGAAATTGCGCTGCACCTGGAACAACCTGCGGGAACCATTAAAAGCTGGATCCGCCGTGCATTAACTCAACTGAAAGAGTGTGTGGGCATATGAAAAGCAGACGCGATTTTGACTCAGCACTGGCCGCAGAATTTGCCCTTGGCACGCTGCGCGGTGCCGCACGCCAGCGTTTTGCCCGCCGCCTGTCACAGGAGCCTGAACTGGCGGCAGAAGTCAGCCGCTGGCAACACTCTCTGGCTGAACTTGACCAGCGGGTGACTCCGGTTCCCCCGCCGGAAGCCGTCTGGCAGCGGATTGCCCGTGGGCTGCCCGCCGATAATCCCCCCGCACAACGACCGCGCTGGCCATGGCTTGGCTGGGTTCTCGCCGCCTCCTTTGCCGGAGCGCTGCTCTATACCCAGTTCACCGTGCCCCCTGCCCAGCAGGCTATCGCGGTACTCAATGGTGACAGTCAGCAGGGATCCTGGGTCGTCAGCCTCAGCCCGGATAAAACGCAGCTGATGGTGGAAGCCGTCAATGCCTCGGCCATTCAGCCAGACCGCAGCCTGCAGCTCTGGCTCATCCCGCCTGGCGAGAAACCGCAGTCTCTGGGACTGGTGACAGAGCGGGAGCGTCAGCGCGTTGACGTGACAACACTCCAACTGGCCCAACTACCGACGCTGGCGATCAGCCTTGAGCCGCGCGGCGGTTCCCCGACCGGACAACCCACGGGGCCAGTACTGTATAGCGGTAAAATCATGCCTCTGTAGCCAGACTGGCCTGAGGGAATACCTGGGCCAGCTGCGCCATCAATATCGCGCGCAGGCGTGCGGCGGCAGGCGGTAATATCTCCTGCCCCTGAAGCAGCGCCATGCCCAAATCCCCGACCGGCGGCAGCAGCGGATGATGTAAAACCTGAAGCCCCAGCGGAAGCCCAAACTCAGTGCGTAAGGTCACGCCCAATCCGGCGGAGGCCGCGGCCCAGAGGCCACTCAGGCTTCTGCTGGTGAAGGCTACCCGCCACGGTATGGCGGCATGATCCAGGGTATCAATTGCCCGGGTGCGCATCTGGCAGGGAGCATCAAACAGCAGCAGCGGCAACGCCTCACCCTGCTCTAACCATTGTGCCAGCTGAAACCCTTCACGTCCTATCCAGCACAGTGCGGCTGCCGGTAGCGGCTGCGTAAAGCGCGATGAGTCCTCCCCCTGCCAGCACAATGCCAGGTCCAGCTCACCCTGACGTATCCCCTGCAGTAATTCACTGTTACGGCCAATGCGTGCAGAAACCTGTATCAGCGGATGCGCCCGCGAAAACTGGCCCAGCAGTTCCGGCAGCAAGGTCTCGCCAAAATCTTCCTGCAACCCTATGCGCACGCTGCCGGCAATATCCCGCCCGGACAGCGCACTGAAGGCCTCGTCATTGAGCGCCAGCAATCGCCTGCCGTAAGCCATCAGCAGCTCGCCGTTATCCGTCAGTGCCAGCCGCCGCCCGGCCTTCTGTAACAACGGCAGCCCTGTTTGCTGCTCCAGTTTTTTTAGCTGTGCACTGACGGCGGAGGTCGAGCGACTCAACCGTTCGGCGGCCTGAGCAAAACTCCCCAGCTCAATCCCGAGCACAAACGCGCGTAACGCATCCAGATCGAAAGTCATACGTTTAAACGGCTGCATTAATCATCCTGTTTTTCGGGATTATCGATACGAATATATGCGATTTTATAAACTATTTTTGCGTTCTATGCTGCTGTCTTCTCCCACAAAAAAGGAACAGCCTCATGACAGCACCGCTCGACCGTGACAGTCTGGCCAGCGTGTCCCCTGTGCTTGCCGCCATTACAGAACAGACTCTTTTTGGCACGATCTGGCAGCGTAGCGAATTAAACAAACGTGAACGCAGCCTGATTACCGTGGCCGCGTTAATTGCGCTCGGCCGCCACCAGCAGTTACCCTGGCATCTGGATTTCGCCCGAACACATGGCATCAGCAATCCCGAACTGGCCGAAGTCATGACCCATCTGGCGTTCTATTGCGGCTGGCCTGCAGCCGTATCTGCACTTAGTCTGCTGCCAAAATCCGACAACAGCCTTCAGGAGTAAACGATGCCTTTTAGCCGAATTGCCCTGCCTGTCGGAACAACGTCAGACTTTCGCACCAGCCTGTCAGAAATCCTGCACCTTACGCTGGTGGATTTTTTCGACGTCCCACCGGACGACTGCTTTCAACTGCTGGACGAATATGCGCCAGAACAGCGGGTGTTCCCACGCCATTATCTTGGCGGCCCGCGATCAGAGGGTTTTATCTGGTTTCATATCACTGCAGGCAGGCCCCGATCGGTGGAGCAAAAACAGCAGTTTTATCATCATCTGGCGCATCGGCTCTCCAGCGAGCTTGCGGTACGCCCGGAAGATGTCATGGTCACGCTGAGTTTTACTCAGCCTGAGGACTGGTCTTTCGCCTGCGGTAACGCTTTTCACTGGCCAGCGGAGAATACATTATGATCGCCATGCAATATCGTTTTCGCCTGCCCAGTGACTATGACATGGCAATCATCACCAACCGCATCTGCGAAAATGGCCACCGGCTTGATGGTTTCCCTGGCCTGCTTCTGAAAGCCTATTGCTACGCTGACGATAGCGGCCCACAACGTTCTTCCGATCCGCTGTATGCGCCTTTTTATCTCTGGCAGGACAGTGACAGCATGACGCGCTTTCTCACCAGCAGTGGGTTTCAGCGGCTGACTCAGGATTATGGCTGGCCGCAGATCGACAGCTGGCTGGTCCTGCACTATCAACCGGCGGCGGAACTGGCAAACGCCGGTTTTGCCAGGCGTATTATTACCCCCATAACCCCCTACACAGAACTCATACATTACACGCCAGCGATCGTAGAACACGCTGCTCCTGTCAGTCAGATCCTTGCATGGGATGTACAAACCTGGCGGCATTTAACCTTTCAGATAAGCCCACTGCCGTTTAGTGATGTGAATAGCGCCGAATGCTACCGGGTCGGGCACATCTCGCTGCCGCTACACATCGCGTAATCCGGCGGCGGCCGCTGGTATGGGCGGTATAAACACGCTAGCATGTCAGCCTCTGTTATCCGACCTTTCGGAGTTTGATCATGACATCCCGCCGTTACGATCCGGACAGCCGTCGCGCTGAATTAATGGGCCGTATTGAAGACGATATTCCGCCTGGCGTCGCCCAGGCACTGCGTGAAGACCTGGGGGGTGAAATTGACCTCTGCCAGGACATCACCGCCAGTCTGCTGTCTGCCGATACTGTCTCTCACGCCGTGGTGATTACGCGTGAACCGGGTATTTTCTGCGGTAAGCGCTGGGTGGAGGAAGTGTTTATTCAACTGGGGGACAAAGTGCAGATTGTCTGGCACGTTGATGACGGTGATACGATCGCCGCCGATCAGACGCTGTTTGAGGTTAACGGCCCTGCCCCGGTGATCCTCACCGCTGAACGTACCGCACTGAACTTTGTCCAGACGCTCTCTGGCGTGGCAACGGAAGTCAGCCGCTATGTCGCCCTGCTGGAAGGCACCCGCACGCAGCTGCTGGATACGCGTAAAACCCTGCCAGGGCTGCGTACGGCGCTGAAATATGCGGTGCTGTGCGGCGGCGGGGCTAACCACCGCCTGGGCCTTTCGGATGCGTTTCTGATCAAAGAAAACCATATCATCGCCTGCGGTTCTATCGCCAAAGCCGTCGAAAAGGCCTTCTGGCTCCGTCCTGACGTGCCGGTAGAGGTGGAAGTCGAGTCGCTGGATGAACTGGAGCAGGCGCTGCAGGCCGGAGCAGACATCGTGATGCTGGATAACTTCACTGTCGGGCAGATGCGTGAAGCGGTGAAAATCAGCGACGGCCGGGCGTTGCTGGAAGTCTCGGGAAATGTCACCGATCAAACGCTGCGAACCTTTGCCGAAACCGGCGTGGACTACATTTCTGTGGGAGCCCTGACCAAACATGTGCATGCCCTCGATCTGTCGATGCGCTTTCGCTAAAGGTAACGGCGCCTGACAGGCACCGTACCCGCCAACCCCACCGTTTTACCCCAGGCCAGCCAACCGCGCTGGCCTTTTTTCTGCCCGTAATAGGATTTTGCGACGTCGCTTCCAGCGCCTGTCAGCCCAGGTGCAACTTACCAAAACACTTTACGGCGCACCTCTGAACTCCGCTGTTTGCCGCTGGTCACCTATTTCCCGTTGAATTAGGGTGCCAGCCTCATCACACAAGGAGGTTTGTCATGATTCACCAGCGGGGCTTTACCCTGATCGAACTGATGATTGTTATCGCTATTATCGCCATTCTCAGCGCCATTGGGCTGCCTGCTTATCAGGGCTATCTGCAAAAAGCGGCACTCACCGATATGCTCCAGACGGCCATGCCGTTTAAAACCGCGGTGGAACTGTGCGCGATAGAACGTGGGGGCAGTGGAAATTGCAGTGCCGGGAGTAACGGGGTGCCTGCTGAACGTACCTCACGTTATGTTTCCGCGCTGACGACTAATGCAGGGGTGATAACGCTTACCGGCCAGGAAAGCCTGCAGGGTTTGAGCGTCAAACTCACACCGCAGTGGGATAACAACGATGGGCAGATAAGCTGGCAACGCAGTTGTACCAGTGGAAACGAAAGTCTGAAGAAAGCCTGTCAGGACGTATTCCGTTTTGATGAGGAGGAACAGATACCATGACCGCAGAGACTCAGCGTGCGCTAGAGGCCATCTGCCAGCAGCACGGCGCCATTATCATCGACTACAGCACACAGCGGCTGCGTATTGCCACGGCGGAGACGCCCCCCCATGAGATGATGGCAGCTCTGCGCTTTGCCACCCACAGCGCCATTGATGTTGAATGCTGGCCACAGGCACGCATAGAGCAGTTTACCCGAAGCAAGGACCACTCTGCGCAGGGATCAACGGAAAGCCAGCAAGAACCCGCGGGATCGGCGGTAGACAAAATTGATATGCTGCTCGCCCAGGCGCTGCAGAAACGCGCCTCGGATATTCATATTGAACCTCAGGAATATGGTCTGCGCGTTCGCCTGCGCGTTGACGGCGTTCTGCAGAGCCTGCCTGCGGCAGGCCAGGACAATAGCGCTCCGCTGATCGCCCGGTTAAAGATCCTCGCGGGGCTGGATATTGCTGAGCGCAGGGTGCCACAGGATGGGCAGTTCTCACTGTTGCTCAACGGTACCAGCGAATCCTTTCGACTATCGACGCTGCCGACACGTTTTGGTGAGAAAGCGGTTATACGGCTACTGCAGAGTGATACCCGGGCTATTGCACTGGAAAACCTCGGAATGCCAGCCCATCATTTGAAACGTTACCGGGAGGCATTATCCAGACCACAGGGCATGGTCCTGGTAACCGGGCCCACCGGGAGCGGTAAGACATTCACACTCTACAGTGGCCTGAGCTGGCTGAATGCCGCCACACGTAATTTATGCAGCGTCGAGGATCCAATCGAGATCCCGCTGGCAGGGATCAATCAGACTCAGATTCATCCCCGGGCAGGCCTGGATTTTCACCGCGTCCTGCGCGCGCTGCTGCGCCAGGACCCGGATGTCATCATGATCGGAGAAATCCGTGACGGAGAAACCGCTGAGATTGCGGTTAAGGCAGCCCAGACCGGACATCTGGTGCTCTCCACCCTGCATACTAACTCCACGACCGAAACGCTGATCCGCCTGGCACAGATGGGCGTTCCGGGCTACCTGCTGGCCTCGGCGTTGAAACTGGTTATTGCTCAACGACTGGTGCGACGGCTGTGCCCCCACTGTCGTCAGCCCGCCGAGGCGACGGCCCATTTTCCCCCGGCGGTCTGGCCCGGAACCGTGCAAAACTGGCGCGCGGTGGGCTGTGAACACTGTTTTTCTGGTTTTTATGGGCGTCTGCCTTTATTTGAATTGCTGCCGATCGGTGCACGACTACAGAATGCCCTGGCGAGATCGGCTCATCCGGAAGAACTGGCAGACATTGCCCGACAACAGGGACTCAATTCCCTGTTTGTTGAAGGGCTACACTGCGTCAATCGTGGTGATACTACCCTGGAAGAGCTGACCCGGGTGGCAGGAGGCAGCAATGAATGAGCGCTCTCTTTATCGCTGGCAGGCGGTCGACGATGAAGGGGGACTTCATCAGGGTCATAGTTTTGCCACCAGCCCGCGGCAAATTTCCAGTGAGCTGGCGATCGCCGGTCAGCTACCGCTGAAGATCTCTCGCGTCCGCCGCTATGCTCCCCGACACTGGAAATGGGCGCAAAAAACAGCCTTTGTGCGTCAGTTATCCACTTTACTGAAGGCGGGAATAGCCCTGTCAGGATGCTTACAGTTACTGGCAGAGGATCATCCTGAACCTGGCTGGCAGGCGCTGCTTTCAGGCCTCCAGCAGAGCATTTCTGCTGGAGAGCCTTTTTCGGCAGCGTTAGGACAATGGCCTGACGTCTTTCCGCCGCTTTATCCGGCGCTAATTCATATTGGTGAACTGACCGGTGAACTGGATGAATGCTGCCTGCAGCTGGCAAATCAGCAGGAACGACAGCAACAGTTACAGATGAAAGTGAAAAAAGCCCTGCGCTATCCCCTGTTTATTCTCGCGGTGGCAGTGCTGGTCAGCCTCGGGATGCTGGTCTTTGTGCTGCCAGAGTTTGTCGCTATCTACGATACGTTCAACGCCCCCCTGCCCGCCTTTACCACTGCTGTTATCGCTTTTTCACAATTTCTGCAGCAGCAGGCACTGGTGATGATCGTCAGTGTTGCCGTTGCCGCACTCATCTGGAGGCACCGTCGCAGGACGTCTCTGCGCTGGCAGCGCGTTGAGCAGCGTTTACTGCTTCGTTTTCCCCTGGTCTCGACGCTTTGTCAGGGCAGCCTGTTAAGCCAGATTTTTACCACTCTGTCTCTGACCCAGCGGGCGGGTCTGACGTTACTTCAGAGCCTGCAGGCTGTGGAAAAGACGCTGTCACCCCTGATCTGGCGCGAGGCTATAGGTGAATTACGGCGCCACATTGAGGCCGGAAATCCCCTGCATCAGGCACTGAAATCGCATGCGTTGTTTACGCCTCTCTGTTACCAGTTAGTGAAGGTCGGTGAAGAGTCAGGTTCGCTGGATACGCTGCTATTCAGGCTGGCAAACTGGCATGAACAACGCACCCACCAACTGGCAGACACGCTCGCGGCGGCGCTGGAACCGTTGATGATGGTAGTGATTGGGGGGATTGTCGGTACGCTGGTGGTGGCAATGTATCTGCCCGTATTTCGCCTGGGTGATGCGCTGGGGTAAACCTACCCCGCCCGAGAGGGCGAGGTAGGCCAGTTTAGCGGTTAAAAACGCGGTTTTCCTGCTCGTTAACGCGGATAAACGTCGTGCGCTTGGTCAGCTCTTTCAGCCTTTCGGCACCAACATAGGTACAGGCTGAACGCAGGCCACCCAAAATATCCAGGGCGGTGAGTTCGACCGGCCCGCGCACCGGCAGCTTAACGGTTTTTCCTTCCGCAGCACGGTACTGTGCCACGCCACCAACATGACGCTTCATCGCTGACTCTGAGCTCATGCCATAGAACAGCATAAACTTTTCGCCCTCTTCTTCGACGACCGTCCCCTCACATTCATCGTGAGCTGCCAGCATCCCGCCGAGCATGACAAAATCAGCGCCGCCGCCGAAGGCCTTCGCAACATCGCCGGGTACCGAGCAGCCGCCGTCGCTGACGATCTGGCCGCCAAGGCCGTGTGCCGCATCGGCACATTCAATTACGGCAGAGAGCTGCGGGTAGCCCACACCGGTTTTCACCCGGGTAGTGCAGACCGAACCCGGCCCGATGCCCACTTTGACAATATCGGCCCCGGAGAGGATCAGTTCCTCAACCATTTCCCCGGTCACCACGTTACCGGCACAAATAGTTTTACCCGGGCAGGCTTCGCGGGCACGCCGCAGGAAGGCGACAAAGTGCTCGGAGTAACCGTTCGCTACGTCGATGCAGATAAAATGCAGCGCCGGGGACAGTGCCAGAATCTGCTGCAGCTTGAGGAAGTCTGCCTCAGAGGTTCCGGTAGATACCATCACATGCTGAAGCACCTCCGGTGTGGAGCGCTCAACGAACGCCCGCCACTGCTCAACGCTGTAATGTTTATGTACTGCAGTGAGAATATCGAACGAGGCCAGCGCCTGCGCCATGCTGAAGGTACCGACGGTATCCATATTGGCTGCAATAATGGGTACACCAGACCAGGCGATGCCTGAATGTTTGAAGGTAAACTGACGCTCCAGCTCAACCTGAGAACGGCTTTGCAGCGTGGAACGCTTTGGCCGGATTAGAACATCTTTGAAGCCCAACTTAATATCTTCTTCGATACGCATAACAAATTTCCTGGTTGATGGCGTTGATGCAGTGATGCACCTGACGAGCTACGCTTGTTGTCACAAGCTGAGTGCCAGCTCCAGTGACGCTATCATACGCGCTAAAAACGCGCCGACAAGACTGCGAAATTGACTTTAATTACGTTACAATCTGATAAATTTATCTGTGAATTTGTCTTGTGACCTGTATCGCAAAACGGTGTATACGGCGTAAAAACATTTCATCAAGGCACTGAGAGTTGAGTCCTATGCGCTATATCGTGGCGCTGACCGGTGGTATCGGCAGCGGGAAAAGCACCATTGCAAATGCCTTTGCCGGGCTGGGTGTGGATGTTGTCGATGCCGATGTCATCGCTCGCCAGGTCGTTGAAAAGGGACAACCTGTTCTGGATGTCATCCATGCCCGCTACGGCGATGAGGTTCTGCATCCGGATGGCGCGTTAAACCGGGCCGTCTTACGCCAGAAAATCTTCAGTTCACCGCAGGAAAAGCGCTGGATTGATAATTTGTTACACCCGCTTATCCACGCTGCAACCCAACAACAGTTAGCATTAAGTCGTTCAGCGTGGTGTTTGTGGGTCGTTCCCCTGCTGGTAGAAAATAACTTACAGCATCTTGCAGACCGGGTTCTGGTCGTGGATGTTGACCGGGAAACGCAGCTGAACCGCACCATGCGTCGTGACAATATCAGTCGCGAACAGGCGGAAAATATTCTTGCGGCGCAGGCGACGCGCGAAGCGCGCCTGGCAGTAGCAGATGACATTATTGATAACGGCGGATCGCCTGAAACGGTGATCGCGCACGTTGCCGCACTCCATCAGCGTTATCTGGCGCTGGCGGCGGCAGCCTATCGGGATTAACTGTATGAGCACAACCGTTCTCTTTGAGCACCCTCTGAATGAAAAAATGCGCACCTGGCTGCGTATTGAATTTTTACTTAAACAGCTGACGGCCAGTCAGAAAATTGTCGACCACCTTGGTGCCCTGACCTTTTTTCGCAATGCCGCTGAACTGCTGGATGTCTTTGAACGTGGTGAGCTGCGCACGGAGATATTAAAAGAGCTGGAACGCCAGCAGCAAAAACTGCTGGGATGGGCAGACGTTCCCGGCGTTGATATGTCACGCATTAATATGCTGCGAGGCGAACTCAAGCAGTGTGGCGCTGCGTTAATGGCCGCCCCCAGGACCGGCCAGGCTCTGCGGGAAGAGCGTCTGATCGGGCTGGTCCGCCAGCGTCTGAGTATCCCGGGGGGATGCTGCAGTTTCGATCTGCCGACGCTGCATATCTGGTTGCATATTGACCAGTCGCTGCGTGATCAGCAGGTCACCACATGGATAAATTCGTTAGCCCCGATACAGGATGCACTGACGATGATTCTCGATCTGATTCGGCAGTCAGGGATCTTCCGCAACCACACCAGCCTGAATGGCTTCTTCCAGGATAATGCGGAAGGTGCAGACCTGTTGCGGATGCAGCTCCGACTGGATGATGCGCTCTACCCACAAATTTCCGGCCATAAGAGCCGCTATGCCATCCGTTTTCTGCCGCTCGACAGCGAGCGCGGTGAGGTACCTGCCCGCTTCGACTTCGAGCTGGCCTGTTGTTAAGGGAAGAGTTATGAATGATGTCACCGTAGTGAACTGCCCGACCTGCCGCAAGCAGGTTATCTGGGATGAACTGAGCGCCTGGAGGCCCTTCTGCAGCAAGCGCTGCCAGCTAATCGACCTTGGTGAGTGGGCCGCTGAGGAGAAACGCATCCCCAGCAGCGGCGACCAGACCGACAGCGATGAATGGAGCGAGCAGCCTTTCGATCGCGAGTAAGCGGGCTAACGCTTAAGCGCTGGCTTTCAGACGGGCAACGATATCGACGTTGGCAGGGGGAAACTCTTCCGCCTGCAACTCCTGCTGAGGAACCCAGCGCTGAGGTTGCCCTTCACGCCCGTACGGTTCTCCCTTCCAGCCGTCGACGATAAAAAAATGCAGCGTGACGCGCAGATCGTCATAGGTGTGATCCACCGTATCATAGGGGGTCGCGTTGACGACTTCGATGCCAGTTTCCTCCAGCAACTCACGCTTCAACGCCTGCACGGGTGTTTCGTCTGCTTCTATCTTGCCCCCCGGGAACTCCCAGCGGTTCGCCATGTACGAACTTGCTGAACGCTGCGCTAAAAAAATGTCGCCATCCCTGCGAATAATACCCACTGCGACTTGCAGATGTTTCATCATATCCTCACTTCACTGATGTATTTTTCCGCCACTATTCCAGCCTTGTCCCTGGATGACAAGGTGTTATCAACGCAAGTTCGGAAAGATCGAGCCTCACCGCATCGCTGAAATGTAACGTGATGCAAATGCCATCTCCCCAGCGCCTCTTTCTGCCTGCCGCGCTATAGTCGCCGAATTAGGGATAACGGAAGGTGACAGAGAATGGATGCTGTATCGGAATGGATTTACCGGGCATTGCTGGGACTCGTCGGGGTCTGCGTGGGAAGTCTGCTCAACGTCATTATTTACCGCGTGCCACTGATTTTACAGGGAAATGCCCCGCGCCGCGTCAGCCTGTGGTTTCCCGGTTCGTTCTGTCCCCGGTGTGAAAAAGCACTGATGCCGGGCGACAACATTCCGCTGGTGAGCTGGATAATATTGCGGGGGCGCTGCCGCTGGTGCCGGGAGCCCATATCGCGGCAATATCCTGCCACGGAAGCCATGACGCTGCTGCTGACGCTGCTGACAGCTTCTCTCCTGCCTGCAGGACCGTTGCTGGTGGCGGCGCTACTGCTGGGCTGGTGGCTGCTGGCTCTGGCGCTTATCGACGGCATGCACTTCCTGCTGCCAGACTGTCTCACGCTCTCGCTGCTGTGGCTGGGTCTGTTCTGTCATCTCGGCGGAATAGTGCCTTCGGTGACCCTGGCGCAGGGCGTGGCCGGTGCCGCAACAGGCTACAGCGTCTTCAGGGGGCTGGCGTGGATCTACAAATCACTGTCCGGCGAAGAGGGGCTGGGCAGAGGCGATGCGAAGCTGCTGGCGGCGGGTGGAGTATGGCTGGGCTGGCAGGCACTCCCCGCTGTGCTGTTGCTGGCGTCACTGGGAGGATTGATGACGTTTACAGTGGCGCGGCTGTGGCTCAGGCGACCGCTCTCAGCTCCGGTCCCTTTTGGTCCGGCATTGAGCATCGCCATCTGGTTATTGTTTATCTGGCAAAACCGATAAAAAAAGGGCCGGAGGATCTCCGGCCCTGATGCAGATGTCGGTGGCTGATTACGCCAGGCGACCGTGGCACTGCTTGTATTTTTTACCTGAACCACATGGGCAGAGATCGTTGCGGCCCACTTTACGCTCGCCGGTTTGCGAGGAAAGAGACGCTGCGGCTTCCGTTTCTGCATCGACGTGGCTCAGCTGCTGCTGCTGTGCCAGGTGTTCTGCTTCCAGACGACGCTGTTCTTCCATCTGTTCAATTTCTTCCGGCATCCGCACCTGCACCTTGCTCAGGGTGCTGATCACTTCATACTTCAGTGACTCCAGCATGGCGGCAAACATGGCAAAGGACTCACGTTTGTACTCCTGCTTAGGATCCTTCTGTGCATAGCCGCGCAGATGAATGCCCTGACGCAGATAATCCATTGCGGCCAGGTGCTCTTTCCACAGAGAGTCCAGCGTCTGCAGCATGACGCCTTTCTCGAAGTTGCGCATCATTTCCACACCAACGACTTCTTCTTTGCGCTGATACTGCTGTTTGGCCTCATCCATGATGCGGTCACGCAGCGTCTCTTCATGCAGATCGGGCTCTTTATCCAGCCACTCTTTGATCGGCAGGTTGAGGTCGAAATCGTTGCTCAGGCGTTCCTGCAGCCCTTCAACATCCCACATTTCTTCCAGTGACTGCGGTGGAATGTAGCTGTCGATAGTCGTTTTGAAAACGTCATCGCGAATACTGGAGATGGTTTCTGACACATCAGACACGTCCAGCAATTCATTACGCTGTGAATAAATCGCGCGGCGCTGATCGCTGGCTACGTCATCATACTCCAGCAACTGCTTACGAATATCGAAGTTACGGCTTTCTACTTTACGCTGCGCGTTGGCAATGGCTTTAGTCACCCACGGGTGCTCTATCGCTTCGCCCGGCTTCATACCCAGCTTACGCATCATATTAGTGACACGATCCGAGGCAAAAATACGCATCAGCGCATCTTCCATCGACAGGTAGAAACGGGATGAACCGTTATCACCCTGACGACCCGAACGGCCGCGCAGCTGATTATCGATACGACGAGATTCATGACGCTCAGTACCGATGATATGCAAACCACCGGAAGCCAGTACGGCATCGTGGCGGATCTTCCACGCGCTTTTGATCGCTTCGATCTGTTCAGCGGTCGGATTTTCAATCGCAGCAATCTCTGACTGCCAGCTGCCGCCCAGCACGATATCCGTACCACGGCCAGCCATGTTGGTGGCGATAGTCACGGCAGAAGGCTGGCCCGCCTGCGAGACGATATCAGCCTCGCGGGCATGGAACTTGGCGTTCAGAACTTCGTGCCTGATGCCTGCCTTAGTCAGCTCTTCGGATACCACTTCTGATTTTTCAATCGAAATGGTACCGACCAGAACGGGCTGGCCGTTAGCGGTACGCTCACGGATGTCTTCGATGATCGCACCGATCTTCTCCATTTCCGTCATATAGACCAGATCGGGCAGATCCTTACGCACCATCGGACGGTTGGTCGGTACTACGATAGTGTCCAGCTTGTAGATTGAGCTGAACTCGAATGCCTCGGTATCGGCGGTACCGGTCATCCCGGCCAGTTTGTTATACAGACGGAAATAGTTCTGGAAAGTTATCGAGGCCAGCGTCTGGTTCTCGTTCTGGATTTCCACGCCCTCTTTCGCTTCTACGGCCTGGTGCAGACCATCAGACCAGCGGCGGCCCTGCATGGTACGCCCGGTATGTTCGTCAACGATAATCACTTCACCGTCTTTCACAATGTAGTCCACATCACGCGTAAACAGCACATGCGCGCGCAGCGCCGCCGTCACGTGGTGCATCATCATAATGTTGCCCGGCGAGTAGAGGGACTCACCTTCCGCCATAATGCCTTCGCTGACCATCAGTTCTTCAACGGCAACCAGGCCGCGTTCGGTCAGGTGAACCTGGCGCGATTTCTCATCCACCGAGAAGTGGCCTTCGCCCTGGAAGCTGTCGGAATCTTCTTTTTCCTGACGGATCAGGTTCGGGATGATTTTGTTGACCTGGATATACAGCTCAGAGCTGTCTTCTGCCGGGCCAGAGATGATCAGTGGCGTACGGGCTTCATCGATCAAAATGGAGTCAACTTCATCCACCAGCGCATAGTTCAGTTTGCGCTGTACACGATCTTCCGGGCTGAACGCCATGTTGTCGCGCAGGTAGTCAAAGCCGTATTCATTATTGGTGCCGTAGGTGATATCAGCAGCATACGCGGCGCGCTTTGCCGGTGCTGGCATGCCCGGCAGGTTGATACCGATGCTCAGACCAAGGAACTCAAACAGCGCGCGGTTATTTTCCGCATCACGCTGGGCCAGATAGTCGTTGACGGTCACCACGTGTACGCCCTGGCCACTCAACGCATTGAGGTAAGCCGGCAGGGTTGCCGTCAGGGTTTTACCTTCACCGGTACGCATTTCCGCGATGCAGCGATCGTTCAGCACCATACCACCAAGCAGCTGCACGTCGAAGTGACGCATGCCGAATACGCGTTTGCTGGCCTCACGCACCGTGGCAAATGCCTCCGGGATCAGGCTTTCCAGCTCTTCGCCTTTCTCCAGGCGTGCGCGGAACTCAACGGTTTTCGCTTTCAGCTCATCGTCAGACAGCTTCTCGAAATCCGGCTCCATCTTGTTGATCGTTTCAACAGTCTTACGCATGCGGCGCAGTGTGCGGTCGTTACTACTACCAAAAACTTTGGTTAATATTTTAGTTAACATAATAAATAATTTCTCTCTGCCACCGCCTTGAACGATGGACGCTTAATGTTCGATTTTAAACAGACGCTATTGTTATGAATTAAGAGATGAGAACGGTCCGGCACGAATACCCTGAACCTGAGCCAGCCACAGGCCGGTTTGATGATGGGGAGCAGCTTCAACCTGACGTTGTGCCGTATAGCGAATAATGACCGGCGGTTTCGCCTCGTGAGTCAGCAGGGCATTCAGCGTGTCCAGTAAGGCCAGCTTGTGCGCCTGAAGCGGCTGTTCAGCAACAGCGGCAGGTGAAGCAGAGGGCGTCAGCGTGAAGGACAGGTGACGGATGACCGTACGGATGGCATGCTGGTGCCAGTAATCTACGCTAAATGATGGACGCCGGGCGGTATCAATAAGGGCCAGGCTGTCGAAGCGCGCGGCGGTGCCAATATCCAGGCTTCGTGAAGAGGTTTCTGCTAAGGTAGTGCGATCGTGCGCTGACGCATGAGGCAGGCCAAGGCTCGCCGCGACCATCCCCAACAGGAGATGCGGCCAGAAATAGCGTCTGCCAAATTGTCGCCAACGATTAAGAATACCGATCACTGTGTTCCGCCGGAGCTTGTTATGCGAGATAGTCGCCCACAATCACTTGAAAGTTTTTTCGATATGGCTCAGGAGCAGAGCGTACTGCAAAACGTGCAGCAGCGTGCTATTGCCCTGAATAAACTGAATCGTGCAGTACAGGGCATTATTCCTGCTCAACTGCATCCCTGGTGCCGTGTGGCAAACTTCCGTCAGGGGATTCTGGTCATCGAAACGGCTAATGCCAGCTGGTTGATGCGCTTACGCTATGAACAATCCAGCCTGCTGTCAGCTTTACGTGCGCAAATATTACCATCATTGACGTCAATCGACATCAGGATAAATCCTTCGCTGGCTGCAAAAGGGCAGGAATCTGTGCAAGAAAACAGCACTCGAGCAAAAGACGCAGAGAAACCGCCGTTAAGACAGATCAGTGAGCAAAGTGCAGAGATTTTGCGGAGTGTCGCGAGCCAGAGCCCGGAAAAACTGAAGAAGATATTAGAACGACTGGCCTCACTGGCCGGAGAGAGTACCAGCTCAACCAGTCGTAATAAGTAGATCCAGGCTTACGCCAGAACCAGATTGGGTGCCTTGAATTTCACCGGGAGTGCAGCTTCGTCTTCAAACGTTGCCCATTCCCAGGCTTCCTGCTTCGCAAGAACAGCCTGCAACAGCTTATTGTTCAATGCATGACCCGATTTGAATGCGGTAAACGCACCAATAATGTTGTGGCCACACATATACAGGTCACCGATAGCATCCAGCATTTTGTGACGAACGAATTCATCTTCAAAGCGCAGACCATCTTCGTTCAGCACGCGGTAGTCGTCCACCACGATTGCACAATCGAAGCTGCCACCCAGGCACAGGCCACGGGACTGCAACGCTTCGATGTCGCGCATAAAGCCAAACGTACGGGCACGACTGATCTGTCGAGCAAAGGCTTCGGCAGAGAAGTCCATGCTATAACGCTGAGAGCTTGAGTCGATTGCCGGATGGTTAAAATCAATGGTGAAGTCCAAAGTAAAACCATTATGCGGCGAAAGCTCTGCCCATTTGTCACCATCTTCAACCCGGACAGGCTGTTTGATACGCACAAATTTCTTGGCGCTGTTCAGCTCTTCAATGCCGGCATCCATCAGCAGATAGATAAAGGGTGCGGCGCTGCCATCCATAATCGGAATTTCAGGCGCGTTCACTTCCACCACAATATTATCGATGCCAAGACCCGCAAGGGCAGCATTCAGGTGTTCAACTGTCGAAATACGTACGTCATGCTCATTAACCAGGCAAGTACAGAGCATGGTATCACGCACGGATTTGGCATCAGCCGGGAAATCAACCGGTGGATTCAAGTCAGTGCGACGATAGATGACCCCGGTATTAGCCGGCGCAGGGCGTAACGTCAGCGTGACTTTTTTGCCGGTGTGTAAACCGACGCCAGTCGTCTGAACAATACGTTTTAAAGTCCGTTGTTTGATCATCGCATTATCTCGCAAAAATTAGCCATCCGACCATCAGTTTACTCCACTGAAGGGCGAACAGTTTAACACAAAGAGCGCAGAATCCCAATTTCTCGGGTTATTCTTAGTCTGCCTGCTTACGCAGGAAGGCTGGAATATCCAGATAGTCAGGCTCTTTGTTCGTTTGTGCACCCGGATCATTCACCACTTTCGCAGCAGGTTTTTGCTCCTGCGGCAGCGGTGCCATACCGTGCTGCTGATAACGATTATCCATCAACGGCTGTGTTGTTTGCTTACTGGTCACCAGGGTGATCTCAGGACGCTTATCCATACCGATACCGGTTGCCACGACGGTGACGCGCAGTTCGTCATTCATTTCCGGATCCAGCGACGTACCGATAACTACGGTGGCGTTATCCGAAGCGAAAGCACGGATAGTGTTACCCACGGTTTCAAACTCATCCAGACGCAGATCGAAGCCAGCAGTGATGTTAACCAGTACGCCACGCGCGCCAGACAGGTCAATATCTTCCAGCAGCGGGCTTGAGATGGCCATTTCAGCCGCTTCTTCGGCACGGTCTTCGCCACAAGCCACACCGGAGCCCATCATCGCATAACCCATTTCGGACATTACGGTGCGCACGTCAGCAAAGTCGACGTTCATCAGGCCCGGACGGGTGATCAGTTCAGCGATACCCTGTACTGCACCTTTCAACACGTCGTTCGCTGCACCGAAGGCGTCCAGCAGTGAAATACCGCGACCCAGCACTTTCAGCAGCTTGTCATTTGGGATGGTGATCAGTGAATCAACGTGCTTAGACAGCTCGGCGATACCCTGCTCGGCAAATGCCATGCGCTTCTTGCCTTCAAAGTTGAAAGGCTTTGTCACCACGGCAACGGTCAGGATACCCAGTTCTTTGGCCACTTCAGCCACGACGGGTGCTGCACCCGTTCCGGTTCCACCGCCCATACCTGCGGCGATAAATACCATGTCTGCACCTTCCAGTGCCTGACGCAGGGCTTCTCGATCTTCTTCAGCAGAGTTTCGGCCCACTTCCGGGTTCGCACCCGCGCCGAGGCCTTTAGTAATGCCATTACCGATCTGAATGGTCTGGCCCACTGCTGTTTTACGCAGTGCCTGAGCGTCAGTGTTTACCGCGAAGAACTCAACGCCTTCGATACGCTCACGCACCATGTGCTCAACGGCGTTGCCACCGCCGCCACCGACGCCGATGACTTTAATCACCGCGTCATTGGTTAATTCCATAGGTTCAAACATAATTTCTCTCCGTTATGTGCCTGTTCGCCTGGAGATCACTAATAACGATACCCGCAACATAAACTTGCTCAGGTATAGCATGATCCCCTTTGGTAAAAATTAAAACTCTTTTCTCAGCCAGCTGTTGATTTTCTTGAACCAATTACCCACTGAGGCTCTTTTTTCTACTTCTGCCTCACCGTTAAGGTGAGATTCTTTTCCGTAGTGCAATAAACCTACCGCTGTGGAGTAGTAAGGTTCCTGCGCGTAATCCGTTAATCCAGTAATATTCAGCGGCTGTCCGATACGTACCTGCGTGTGAAATACACGCTGGGCGCAAGCCGCCAATCCTTCAATTTGTGCCGCGCCGCCGGTCAGTACGATACCCGCCGCGAGATGATGTTTAACGCCCTGCTGGCGAAGCTGTTCCTGCAACTGCAGAATTTCGTCATTCACCAGATTAAGCAGTTCGGTATAACGGGGCTCAATGACTTCAGCCAGCGTCTGACGTTGCAGGCTGCGAGGCGGACGACCGCCTACACTCGGTACTTCAACGTTTTCGTCTTTACCGACAATCGATCCCAGCGCACAGCCATGACGCACTTTAATCGCTTCAGCATCTGTCGGCGGTGTGCCGAAAGCATAGGCGATATCGCTGGTAACCACGTTGCCCGCATACGGAATCACTTTGGTATGGCGCAGCGCGCCGCCGGTGTAGACAGCGATATCCATCGTGCCGCCCCCGACGTCAACCACACACACGCCCAGCTCACGTTCATCTTCAGTCAGTACCGCAAAGCTGGATGCCAGCCCGGCGAAAATAAGCTGATCCACTTTCAGGCCACAACGCTCAACCGCTTTAACGATGTTTTTCGCCATATCGTTGTGACAGGTAATCAGGTGTACTTTCGCCTGCATACGTACACCGGATAAACCGACCGGATTTTTGATCCCTTCCTGATAGTCGATCGCATATTCTTGCGGAATAACATGGAGGATGCGGTGTTCATCACGAACACGGACGGATTTAGCGGTATGTACCACGTTCTCCACATCTTCCTGTGTCACTTCTTCTTCGGAAATAGGAACCATCCCTATTTCGTTCTGACAGCTGATATGTTTGCCCGATAATGCAAGGTAAACCGAGGAAATCTGACAGTCAGCCATCAGTTCGGCCTGATCGATAGCGCGCTGTACGCATTTCACTACCGATTCCAGGTCGTTAACACCGCCTTTATCCATCCCGCGGGACGGACAGCTGCCCACCCCGATAATATTAACCATGCCATCAGGCAGAACTTCCCCTACCAGGGCGGCGACCTTCGCGGTGCCTATCTCGAGTCCAACTACCAGTTTTCTGTCCGTCGACTTGATCATTGTTGTTTAGCCTGTGCCTGAGTCTGTTGCTGTTGCTGATTACTGTCAGCGGCCGCTATGGGGGCCGGTGCCCATCCTACCCCTGCGCCAGAGTCGTAGCGCAGATCGACGTAGGTGATGACCTTGTTGTCCGTCTGTGCCTGCTGTTGCAGGGTGGGGTATAATTCGATGAAGCGCTGCAGCCGCTTCATATCTTCGTTACGCCCCAGTTCAAGCCGGATGTCATTATCTAACACCAGTTGCCACGAACGCCGTGCGGTCATGGACGCCGCTTTCAGTTTCAATTTGCTGGCCGCCAGTACGTTACTCATCTGGTGAAAGCCGGTTAACACTTCGGACTCGCTGCCCTCCGGGCCATACAGCATCGGCATCACTTCTTTGCCGAGGTGACTGGCCGGGACGCTGAACGATTTCCCTTCAGCATCAACCATGTGCACATCATTCCAGCGTGCAACCGGGACATACTCCACCAGATGGATCTTTAATTCGTCTGGCCACTGCTTGCGTACACTTACCTGCTGGATCCACGGCAGGCGCTCAATCTGCTGCTGAATAATGTCGACGTCCTGCGACATAAAGGTACCGGGTTCGCCGAGCGATAAAATCGCCTGACGGATGTCATCGTTAGTGGTGTAGTGCGTCTGTCCCGTCACCACCAGCTTTGACAGCGGCAGACGGGAAGCATCGTTCATCCATTTCAGCACCACTAACCCTCCGGCCAGCATCACGCCGATCACCATCAGCAGGAAAACAATGCCTGCCAGACGCGAGCCGTTACTTCGACCGGTACGCGCTTTTTCCTGCGCTTCACGGTTACGGACATTCAAAGCAGCCTGAGACATATCAGTCGGCCAGTTCCAGAATGCGTGCCACCAGCTGAGAGAAGTTCATCCCTGCCTGCCTGGCCGCCATTGGCACCAGACTGTGGCTGGTCATCCCCGGAGACGTATTGACCTCCAGCAGATAAAAGCGCCCGTCCTCTCCCATCATCACATCCACACGACCCCAGCCGCTGCAACCCAGCGCACGCCATGCGGCGATCACCAGTTCGCTTAATTCTGCTTCCTGTCCGGCACTCAATCCTGATGGACAGAAGTACTGGGTATCATCAGAAATATATTTGGCTTCATAGTCATAAAACTCACTGGCGGTCTGAATGCGAATAGACGGCAGAATATCGTCGCCAATCACGCCAACGGTATACTCTGGCCCGCTAAGAAACGCTTCCACCAGCACTTCATCGTCGTGGCGAAACGCTTCGTCCAGCGCCGCCGGGAACTGATAAGCCTCATTCACCCGTGAGATGCCCACGCTGGAGCCTTCACGACTCGGCTTAACGAACAGCGGCAGGCCCAGCGCATCAATACTGGCCAGCACGTCAGGCGTCAGACCGTCATCCATCTGCTGGCGCGTCAGCGCCACAAAAGGTGACACCGGTAAGCCACAGCCCTGCCACAGATATTTGCTGCGCAGTTTGTCCATGGTGATCGCCGAAGCCATCACGCCGCTGCCGGTGTAAGGGATCGCCAGATAGTCCAGAACGCCCTGCAGCGTGCCATCTTCACCGCCACGGCCGTGAAGGGCGATAAAGGCTTTCGCAAAGCCCTCTTCTTTCAAACGCATCACCGGGAAATCACGCGTGTCGACCGGATGTGCATCAATGCCCGCTTCCTGCAGGCCTTTCAGTACCGCAGCACCCGACAACAGTGATACGTCACGTTCTGCGGAGGTTCCACCCAGCAATACCGCTACTTTCTCAGCCATGATGTTCCTCTTTATTCGTCTGCAGTTGTAACTTTTGGTCCGCCAGAGTACGGGCTATACGGCCGACGTTGCCCGCCCCCTGCACCAGAATCAGGTCGTTGCCAGAAAGTTTTGGCAACAGCATTTCCAGAACCGCATCATGGTCAGAGACCAGGATAGGGTCAACCTTGCCCCGGCCACGAATGGTCCGGCACAGAGAGCGGCTGTCTGCGCCCGGGATCGGTGACTCACCGGCGGCATACACGTCCAGCATCAGCAACACATCGACCTGTGACAGCACGTTAGCGAAATCGTCGTACAGATCGCGGGTGCGGGTGTAGCGATGCGGCTGGAAAATCATCACCAGATTTTTTTCCGGCCAGCCTGCCCGGGCAGCTTTAATGGTGACGTCAACTTCCGTCGGATGGTGGCCGTAATCATCCACCAGCATCGCAGTACCACCCTGACCATTCACCTCAGCCAGCGGGTACTCACCAAGGAAGTCGAAACGACGCCCGGTGCCCTGGAAACTCAAAAGCGCACTGAGAATATCTTCATCATCAATATTCTCTTCGGTCGCCACCGCCACCGCTGCCGCTGCATTCAGCGCATTATGACGGCCTGGTGCATTGAGCGTGACGTGCATTAGCGGTTTATCATGACGCACCAGAGTAAAGTGACCCTGTGCGCCACGCTGCTCATAGTTCTCTACGCGCACATCGGCATCGTCACTGAACCCGTACGTGGTGATCTGACGACCTACGCGCGGGATAAGATCGCGGATCACCGCATCATCCACACAAAGCACAGCGCGACCGTAAAACGGCAAATTGTGCAGGAAATTGATAAATGTCTGCTTCAGATTTTCGAAGTCGCCCTGGTAGGTATCCATATGATCGGCTTCGATATTCGTCACAATGGCAACCATGGGTTGCAGATGCAGGAACGACGCATCGCTCTCATCGGCTTCTGCAATCAGGTAGCGACTGCTGCCCAGGCGTGCATGGGTCCCCGCCGCCTTGACCAGACCGCCATTCACAAACGTCGGATCCAGACCGCCTTCAGCATAAATGCTCGATACCATCGCCGTGGTCGTCGTTTTACCGTGTGTACCGGCAACGGCAATGCCGTGACGGAAACGCATCAGTTCAGCCAGCATCTCTGCGCGGCGGATCACCGGAATACGTGCTTCACGCGCAGCAACCACTTCCGGGTTATCCTGGGAGACCGCGGTGGAAACCACCACCACACTGGCATTACTCACGTTTTCCGGGCGATGGTTAAAGTAAATGGTCGCCCCCAGCTGCGCGAGATGCTGTGTCACCGCGTTCGGTGCCAGATCAGAACCGCTGATTTCATACCCTTCATTCGCTAACACTTCGGCAATACCGCCCATGCCGGCACCACCGATGCCAACAAAGTGAATGTGCCGGACGCGACGCATCTCGGGCACGATAGAACGCAGTTTTGCCAGTTGCTGTGTATTCATCTCTTACCTGTGTTGCTGTGGTTCAGGCATCCCTGAACCCGACAGTTCTGGATCAGGCTCACCTGATCCCTGGAAAATCATTTTGCCGCTTTACTGACTTCGGCCGCGACACGCTCTGTTGCATCCGGGATCGCCACCGCGCGGGCTTTTTCTGCCATCTGCAATAGCGTTGCACGATCCCAGCGGGTCAGCATCGCAGCGACACCTTCCGCGGTGAACTGCGGCTGCTCAAAAATTTTGGCCGCCCCGGCCTGTTCCAGTGGCAGGGCATTCCAGTACTGCTGGCGGTCTTTGTGCTGGAATGGCACGAAGATCGCGGGGAGTCCTGCTGCCGCCACCTCACTGACCGTCAGCGCACCGGAGCGGCAGACCACGACATCTGCCCAGGCATAGGCGCTGGCCATGTCATCGATAAATTCCGACACCCGATGCTGCGTCTGGTTCACACGGGCATAGTGCTGATTAACCGCTTCCAGCGCGCCCTTACCCACCTGGTGCCACAGGCTGACGCCCTCGCCCAGTAACTCTGCCACCTGCGGCATCGTCTGGTTCAGCACACGAGCCCCCTGGCTGCCACCAATCACCAGAACCCGCGTGGGGCCGTCTCTTCCCGCTAACCGCACTGCCGGTAACGGCAGGGCCAGTACATCGGTACGTACCGGGTTACCCACGACGTCGGCGTTGGGAAATGCACCAGGAAACGCCTGCATCACTTTAGTGGCGATCTTCGCCAGCCATTTGTTCGTTAAGCCAGCAATACCGTTCTGTTCATGCAGCACCACCGGGATCCCGCAGCTCCAGGCGGCCAGGCCGCCCGGGCCGGAAACATAGCCGCCCATTCCCAGTACGACGTCCGGCTTCCAGGCTTTCATAATGGCCCGTGCCTGGCGCCAGGCATTGAAAATACGCAGCGGCGAGGCCGCCAGCGCTTTCATCCCTTTGCCACGCAGCCCGCTGATCTGGATAAAATCAATGTCAATGCCGTGTTTCGGGACTAAATCCGCTTCCATCCGGTCAGCGGTTCCCAGCCAGCGAACCTGCCAGCCCTGCGCCATCAGATGGTGTGCGACCGCCAGGCCTGGGAAGACATGTCCCCCCGTTCCGCCGGCCATCACCATCAGTCGCTTACCCGTCATCGACATCAACTACCCTCTGCTAAACGCCTGCGCTTTCGCCAGACGCGTTTCATAATCTATACGTAACAAAAATACGATGGCGGTCGACATGATAATCAGGCTCGACCCCCCGTAACTGATCAGCGGCAGTGTCAGACCTTTGGTCGGTAACATGCCCGCTGCGGCGCCGACGTTCACCAGCGCCTGGAAGCTAAACCAGACACCGATTGAGCAGGCGAGAAAGCCCGAAAAGCGCTGATCGAGCTCTAATGCACGACGTCCGATGGACATCGCGCGAAAAGCGACGAAGAATACCATTAACAGCGCTAAAACCACACCGATATAACCCAGTTCTTCACCGATAATCGAGAAGATAAAATCGGTGTGTGCTTCCGGTAAATATTCCAGTTTTTGCACGGAATTTCCCAATCCCTGCCCCCAGAACTCGCCTCGGCCAAAGGCCATTAACGATTGGGTTAACTGGTAACCGCTGCCGAACGGATCTTCCCACGGATTCCAGAAAGAAGTGACACGTCGCATACGATAAGGTTCAGCGACAATCAGCAAACAGACGGCAAAAATACCGGAGCCGATAATCGCCAGAAACTGCCACAGCTTGGCCCCGGCAAGAAACAGCATGGCCAGCGTGGTGACAAACAGCACCACCACCGTACCCAGATCGGGCTGGGCCAGCAGTAATACCGCCAGAACCACCATCACCCCCATCGGCTTACAGAAGCCCCAGAAGTTATTACGCACTTCCTCGACCTTGCGCACCAGATAGCTGGCGAGATAGCAAAACAGCGACAGCTTGGATAACTCTGCTGGCTGAATACGCAGCGGCCCGAGGGCGATCCAGCGTGATGCCCCGTTAACCGAACTGCCCACCACCAGCACGATAAGCAGCATCACTATCGTTCCCATCAGCATGATGTTGCTGTAGCGCTGCCAGAAATCCATAGGCACACGCAGGGTCACCAGCGCCATCCCCACCGCCAGCAGGATGTAAAACGCATCACGCTTGGCAAAATAGAACGGGTCATCATTCAGACGCTGCCCCACCGGCATCGAGGCCGAGGTCACCATCACAAACCCGAGAATGGCCAGACCGAAGGTCAGCCACAGCAGAGTGCGGTCATAGAGGACGATCGAGCTCGTATCACTCTCTCGCGACCCCATCACCCAGGATTTCAGCCGCTCGGACAGGCCGCCGGCAAGGCTCAGACCAGGGAAACGCATCAGTCAGCCTCCCGCGCCAGTTGAGCAAACAGATCGCCACGCTGCTCAAAGTTTTTGAACTGATCGAGGCTGGCGCAGGCAGGCGACAGCAGCACCAGGTCACCAGGCTGAACCTGGGCAGCTATCTGCTGCACGGCTTCTGCCATGGTTTCGGTCTGAACAGCAATCTCCGGACGTAATGCTGCCAGCGCCTCGCGGTCGCGGCCAAAACAGTAGGTACGGATACGCTCGCCCTGCAGATAGCGAGCCAGGGAGCTGAAATCAGCCGACTTACCGTCCCCGCCCAGCAACAGCCAGAGCGTACCCTTTACCTGTAAGCCATTAAGCGCGGCTTCCGTGCTGCCAACGTTGGTGGCTTTCGAATCATTAATCCAGCGCACGCCGTTATGCTCGTGAACCAGCTGGAAACGATGCGGCAAACCGCCAAATGTTGTCAGCGCTTTCAGGCTGCTTGCACGCGGCAGGCCAACGGCATCGGCCAGTGCCAGCGCCGCCAGCGCATTGGTATAGTTGTGCTGGCCAACGAGATTCATCTCAGCGGTGTTCAGGACTTTCTCACCCTTGACCCGCAGCCAGGTACTGCCCTGCTGGTGGTTAAGGTGATAGTCACCCACATCGGCCCCAAAGCTGACGCAGCGTTTATCGGCACCGCGCACCGGCATGGTCATCGCATCATCGGCGTTCACCACGCAGACCACCGCGTTTTCATACACGCGCAACTTGGCTGCCCGGTACTGCTGCATCCCCAGCGGATAGCGATCCATATGATCTTCGGTGACATTCAGGATGGTTGCCGCTGCGGCCTGCAGGCTGTGCGTGGTTTCCAGCTGAAAGCTGGAGAGTTCGAGTACATAAAGCTGCGCGGGATTATCCAGCAACATCAACGCCGGCAGGCCAATATTGCCTCCCACGCCCACCTGCCAGCCGGCGGCCTTAGCCATTTCGCCCACCAGCGTGGTAACGGTGCTTTTACCATTGGAACCGGTGATGGCGACGATGGGAGCCTGGGCTTCACGGCAGAACAGTTCGATATCGCCCACGATCTCCACGCCCGCATCTGCCGCAGCCATCAGCGAAGGATGTGCCAGCGCCATGCCGGGGCTGGCAACAATCAGATCGGCGTTCTGCAGCCAGTCGTCATTTAACGATCCCAGCCAGCGCTCAACATTTTCCGGCAGCTTCTCCAGCCCCGGCGGCACGACACGGGTATCCATCACGCGCGGCGTCACGCCACGGGTGACAAAGAAATCAACACAGGAGAGGCCGGTCAGCCCCAACCCGATAATGACCACTTTTTTACCCTGATAGTCAGCCATAGTTAACGCACCTTCAGTGTTGCCAGGCCAATCAGCACCAGCATCAGTGAAATAATCCAGAAGCGCACAATGACGCGCGGTTCTGGCCAGCCTTTAAGCTCATAGTGGTGGTGGATGGGCGCCATGCGGAAAATACGCTGGCCCCGCAATTTGAACGAACCTACCTGCAGGATCACCGACAGGGTTTCGACCACGAATACCCCGCCCATGATCACCAGCAGAAACTCCTGACGCAGCAGCACGGCAATGGTACCCAGTGCGCCACCCAGCGCCAGTGAGCCGACATCGCCCATGAAGACCTGCGCCGGGTAGGTGTTAAACCACAGGAATCCCAGACCAGCCCCGACGATAGCCGTACAGACGATCACCAGCTCACCGGCGTGGCGCAGATAGGGGATATGCAGATACTCAGCAAACTTAACGTTACCTGTCGCCCAGGCGACCAGGGCAAAGCCTGCGGCAACAAACACGGTTGGCATAATCGCCAGCCCGTCCAGGCCATCGGTCAGGTTAACGGCATTACTGGTGCCCACAATCACAAAGTACGCCAGCAGCAGATAAAGCAGGCCCAGCTGCGGCATCACATCTTTAAAGAACGGTACCACCAGCTCGGTTGCCGGCGTGTCTTTGCCAATCATGTACATTGCAAAGGCCGCCGCCAGGGCAATCACGGACTGCCAGAAGTATTTCCAGCGGGCAATCAGTCCTTTGGTATCTTTACGCACCACTTTGCGGTAATCATCCACAAAGCCGACGGCACCATAGCCCAGCAGCACGAACAGCACGCACCAGACATAAGGATTAGAAGGATAGGCCCACAGCAGCACCGAAATAGTGATGGAGGTAAGGATCATAATCCCCCCCATCGTCGGCGTGCCGCGCTTGCTGAAATGCGATTCCGGGCCGTCATTACGCACGACCTGGCCAAAGGACATTTCCTGCAGGCGGGCGATCATACGCGGCCCCATCCACAGGGAGATAAATAGCGCGGTCAGCAGGCTGACAATGGCGCGAAACGTCAGATACGAAAAGACGTTAAAGCCGGAATAAAATGCGACCAGATGCTCGGCCAGCCAGACTAACATGCGCCTTTCTCCTGTAAGGTGTGCACTACCTGCTCCATCGCGGCACTGCGCGAACCTTTAACCAAAACGGTAATCTGTGGATGTTCTGACAGCAATGCCAGCGCGCGGGCGCTGAGTGCCGCCTTGTCGTGGAAATGCTCACCGACGCCGCTGGCATCAGAGATGCTCTGGCTGAGTGAGCCCACGCTTAATACCTTGTCAACGCCAGCGGCATGGATAGCCGCGCCCACCTGACGGTGGCACTCGACAGCTTCATCGCCTAACTCGCCCATATCACCGACGATCATCACGCGGTAACCCGGCATTTCGGCCAGCACCTGCGCGGCCGCCGTCATCGAGCCGACGTTGGCGTTGTAACTGTCGTCCAGCAGTAACTTCTCTGCGCCGAGCGCGACCGGGAACAGACGCCCCGGTACGGCTTTAAGCTGGCTCAAGCCTTCCTGTATCGCACTTAATGGTGCACCGACGGACAGTGCCAGCGCGCTGGCGGCAAGGGCATTAGCGATGTTATGCCGCCCCGGTAGCGGCAGCGTGATGGCCACATTCCCCTGTGGTGAATGCAGCATAAAATGCGTCCCCTGGGGGGAGAATGTGACGTCTGAGGCGTAAAAATCACTGTCTGACTGCTGCTCTGGTGAAAAGCGCCAGACGGTTTTCCCGTGCAGCACAGGCTGCCAGTGCGGCCAGTCATTGCTGTCGCTGTTAATAATGGCGGTACCGTGCAGCGGCAGACCGTTAAAAATTTCCCCTTTGGCTTTCGCCACGCCAGCCAGCGAGCCAAAGCCTTCCAGATGGGCCGCCGCGAGGTTATTCACCAGCGCCGTTTCTGGTCGGGTCAGTTCGGTGGTGTAAGCGATTTCGCCCTGATGATTAGCCCCGAGTTCGATCACCGCATACCGGTGCTCTTTCGTCAGGCGCAACAGCGTTAAAGGCACACCGATATCGTTATTGAGGTTACCGGCGGTATACAAGGTCTCGCCACATTGACGCAGGATAGCGGCGGTCATCTCTTTGACTGAGGTCTTG
Organism: Erwinia persicina NBRC 102418; assembly: GCF_001571305.1. Lineage (GTDB taxonomy): Bacteria > Pseudomonadota > Gammaproteobacteria > Enterobacterales > Enterobacteriaceae > Erwinia > Erwinia persicina. Next base: position 133,105 of record NZ_BCTN01000015.1, read on the forward strand.
CCCGAAGAACCAGTCAGGGCGACCACGCGTGCGCCAGACTGCTGACGCACCCAGCCTGCCAGTTGTCCCAGTGCAATACGGGTGTCGGCCACCACCACCTGCGGCACGGCCACGGGTAAGTGCTTACTTACTAACAGCGCAAGCGAGCCGGCCGTCAGCGCATCAGCCACAAAGTCATGCGCATCGAAACGCTCACCTTTCAGGGCAATAAACAGGCAGCCGGCGGTGACTTTGCGGGTATCGGTGGTCACAGCCTCTATCGCCCGATCACCGCCGTACAGCGTACCGCCGGTGATGTCTGCCAGCTGGCTAAGGGTGAATGTGATCATGCCAGCACCCCCAACAGACGTGCGACGGTGACCCGGTCGGAGTAGTCGAAGCGCTGATTGCCGATGATCTGGTAATCTTCATGGCCTTTGCCTGCTACCAGCACGATGTCGCCTTCCTGTGCCTGCATAACGGCGTTAGTGACCGCTTGCGCACGTCCCATCACTACGCGGGCACGGCCTGCATCAAGAAATCCGCTGAGGATATCGGCCACAATCGCGGCCGGATCTTCACTTCGCGGGTTGTCGTCGGTGATCACCACAACGTCAGCAAACTGTTCAGCAATCGCCCCCATCAGCGGGCGTTTACCTTTGTCACGGTCTCCGCCGCAGCCAAACACACACCACAGCTGACCTTTACAGTGCAGGCGTGCGGCCGCCAGCGCTTTTTCCAGCGCATCCGGCGTATGTGCATAATCGACCACCACGGTGGGCTTACCCGGGGCAGTAAAGACCTCCATGCGTCCGGTGACCGGCAGCAGCTGGCTGGCCGTAGCCGTTACGGCAGCCAGCGGATAGTCCAGAGAAAGCAGGGTTGCCAGCGCGACCAGCAGGTTACTGACGTTGAAGGCCCCCATCAGACGACTGTCGATCTCACCTGGCCCCCAGCTGGAGTCAAAGCGAACCGAAGCCCCCCCATCGTGATACTGCACTTCAGTGGCTTTCAGCCAGCGCCCGTGGCAGGCGGGGTTAATGTTGTTTTCCATGCTGACGGCCACGGCGTCTGGCAGATTTTCCAGCCAGCGGCGTCCCACTTCGTCATCAGCATTAATAATGGCCTGACCCACCTGATGCTCTGAGAACAGCAGCCATTTCGCGGCTTCATAACGCGCCATATCACCGTGGTAATCAAGGTGATCGCGGCTGAGGTTGGTAAAGGCAGCCGCGGCAAATGGCAGGGCTGCCACACGGTGCTGTACCAGACCGTGAGAGGAGACTTCCATGGCTGCCAGCGTCGCGCCCTTGCTGACCAGCGAGGCCAGCAGGTGCTGTACATCGACCGCAGAACCGGTGGTATTTTCTGCGGGAGCCAGATGGCCGTACACGCCGTTACCGACCGTGCCCATGACTGCACCGGTTTCACCCAGCAACTGGGCCCACTGCGCCAGCAGTTGGGTGATGGTGGTTTTTCCGTTGGTTCCGGTCACGCCAATCAGCTTAAGTTTTTCGCCCGGCTGCTGATAAAAACGTCCGGCCAGCGCAGATAAGCGCTGAGAAAGCTGGGCAAGGTAAATCACCGGTACACCGTGCATCTGCACAATCTGCCCGTCTTCCGCCTCACCTTCCGCTTCGGCAATCACTGCCGCCACGCCCTGAGCAATCGCCTGGGGAATAAAACGGCGCCCGTCGGCCGCATGGCCTTTAATCGCCACAAACAGGTCGCCCGACGCCGCAAGGCGGCTGTCCAGGGTCATGTCACGCAGCGGAAGCTCCGGTGCGCCAGGCACCCACGGTGCCAACAGGTCGCGCAGATTACGATCGGTCACTCGGTCCCTCATTCTTGTTAGTTACCATCTCGTTCTTGTCACTGACGGGAGTCGGTAACGCATCCGGTTCAACGTTCATGGTGCGCAGTACGCCGCCCATGATGGCGCCAAATACCGGCGCGGAAACCGCACCACCATAATATTTGCCTGCCTGAGGATCGTTAATGACCACCACCAGTGCAAAACGAGGGTTGCTTGCCGGTGCGACGCCCGCCGTGTAAGCAATGTATTTATTGACGTATTTACCATCCGGTCCGACTTTCTTGGCCGTACCCGTTTTAATAGCAATGCGGTATCCCTTGATCGCGGCTTTCACGCCACCGCCGCCCGGGAGCGCTACGCTTTCCATCATGTGCAGAACGGTGCGCACCTGCGCCTCAGGGAAAATGCGCTGACCCGCCACTGGCGGGTCAACTTTGGTAATCGACAGCGGA